>NZ_JAUTAE010000001.1:2500-1202500 GCF_030818415.1 Sphingomonas sp. SORGH_AS_0950 | reverse complement strand
TTCACCGCTTCGTCCCGCGTGATGATCTCGGCATCGCCATGACCCCAGCCCAGGCGGAGCAGATAATTGTCGAGTGCTTCCGGAAGGATGCCCATCTCGTCGCGATACGCCTCGATCCCGACCGCGCCGTGACGCTTGGACAGCTTGGCGCCGTCCGATCCGTGGATCAGCGGGATATGCGCATAGATCGGTTCGGCCCAGCCCATCGCCTTGTAGATGGGAAGCTGGCGGAAGGCGTTGTTGAGGTGATCGTCGCCGCGGATCACATGGGTCACGCCCATGTCATGGTCGTCGACCACCACCGCCAGCATATAGGTCGGCGTGCCGTCCGAACGGAGCAGGACCAGATCGTCCAGCTCGGCATTCTGCACGGTGACGCTGCCCTGCACCCGGTCCTCGATCGTGACCGCCCCTTCGCGCGGGGCGCGCAGGCGGACGACGAAGGGCTGGCCCTCGGGCGCGGTCGCGGGATCGGCGTCGCGCCAGGGCGAGCGGATGCGCAGGGGCTGCTTGGCGGCCTGCGCGGCCTCGCGCTGGGCGGCGATCTCGTCCTGCGTCATGTAGCAGCGATAGGCATGGCCCTTGGCCATCATCTCGCGCGCCACCTCGGCATGGCGGTCGGCGCGGGCGAACTGGAACACCGCCTCGCCGTCCCAGTCCAGGCCCAGCCAGCGCATCCCGTCCAGGATCGCGTCGATCGCAGGCTGGGTCGAGCGGGCGCGGTCGGTATCCTCGATGCGCAGCAGGAACTTGCCGCCATTCGCCTTGGCGAACAGCCAGTTGAACAGCGCGGTGCGCGCGCCGCCGATATGGAGGAAGCCGGTCGGCGAGGGCGCGAAGCGGGTGACCACTTCGCCGGCGGCCGACCCGGTGGCGATATCATCTGTTGCGCTCAACCGCGCATACTCCCAATCATGAATTTCGATGGCCTATTCAGCCGCCGCAGCCCCTAGCATCAAGCGCGGCCCTCGCCAAATGCCGCGCTGGACGGCGTTGGAACTTTGGGCGGAACGCGAGCGGACGCAGCTGGCGCTGTGGATGCCGGTGGCCTGGGGGCTGGGCATCGCCTTGTGGTTCGTCCTGCCCGATCCGCGCGGCTGGGCGGCGCTGATCTGTGTGGCGGGCGGGGTCGGGCTGGCGGCGTTCACCCTGTCCGGGGGCGGCCGCGTGACGCGCGCTATCGGCATGGCTGCGCTGCTGGTCGGCGGCGGCGCGGCGCTGGCCTGGGCGCGGGCCGAGTCGGTGGCGGCGCCGGTCCTGGCCCGCCCGGTGCTCGCGACCATGACGGGCGCGGTGGAGGGCGTCGACCGGCTGGCGGCGCGCGGGCTGATGCGGCTGATGCTGCGACCGTTAGAGGCCAGCGTCGGGCGCGGGCGGGCGATCATGCTGCCGCCCCATGTCCGGGTGTCGCTGCCCATCGAGGATGTCCCGGGCGGTCTGGGGCGTGGGGCGATCATCCGCCTGCGCGCGCGACTCATGCCGCCCGCCGGACCGATTGCGCGCGGCGGCCATGACTTTGCCCGTGCCGCCTGGTTTCAGGGGATCGGCGCGACGGGGCGCGGCTTCGCGCCGGTCGAGGTCTTGCGGCCATCGAGCCGGGGAGAGGGGCTTCGCCAGCGGCTGTCTTCCCATATTTTCGCGCGGATCGAAGGGAGTGCGGGCGGTATCGCAGCCGCGCTCGCAACCGGCGATGTCGGCGGTATTGGCGAGGCGGATGCCGAGGCGATGCGTCGGGCGGGTCTCGCGCATCTCCTGTCGGTCAGCGGGCTGCACATCACGGCGGTGGTCGGGATCGTCATGGTCCTGACGATCCGGCTGCTCGCGCTCTGGCCATGGCTGGCGCTGCGCGTGCGGTTGCCGCTGGTCGGGGCGCTGGCGGGCGCGGTCGCGGCGATCGGCTATACCGCGCTGACGGGGGCGGAGGTGCCGACGATCCGGTCCTGTGTCGCCGCCATGCTGGTGCTGGCGGCGCTGGCGCTGGGACGCGAGGCGATGACGCTGCGGCTGGTCGCGGCGGGGGCGTTCATCGTGCTGCTCTTCCGGCCCGAGGCCCTGATGGGGGCGAGTTTCCAGCTGTCCTTCGCGGCGATTACCGCCATCGTCGCGCTGCACGAACATCCCGCCATGCGGCGCTGGTTCGGCCCGCACCCCGACTGGCGCTGGTCGGCGGCGCGGCAGCTGGGGGCGTTGCTCGTCACCGGGCTGGTGGTCGAGGCGGCGCTGATGCCGATCGCCATCTATCATTTCCACAAGGCGGGGCTGTACGGTGCCTTTGCCAATATCGTCGCCATTCCCTGGACGACCTTTGTCGCGATGCCGCTGGAGATGCTGGCGCTGCTGCTCGATCCCGTGGGGCTGGGCGCGCCCTTTTGGTGGCTGCTCGGCCATGCGCTGGGGGCGCTGCTCTGGCTGGCGCGGCAGGTGGCGGCGATGCCGGGGGCGGTGATGGCGCTGCCGGTCGCGCCGAACGGGGCTTTCGCCGTGACGATCCTTGGCGGACTCTGGGTGGCGCTGTGGCGGACGCGGTGGCGATGGCTGGGCGTGCCGGGCGTGGCGATCGGCGTGATCGCCATGCTGGCCGCGCCCTTGCCCGACCTGATCGTGACCGGCGACGGTCGCCATGCCGCGATCCGCACCGGCGGCGGCATGGCGCTGCTGCGGGAGCGGGCGGGGGATTATGTCCGCAATGCGCTATCCGAAATCGGCGGCAGCGACGATGCACCGCTTGCGCTGGTCGACCAGGCGGAGGCGCGGTGCGGCGCCGATATCTGCCTGACCCGGATCATGCGGGACGGGCGCGTCTGGCGGGTGGCGGCGACCCGGAGCGGCTATGCGCTGCCCTGGGCCAGCCTGATCGCGCTGTGCGACCGCGTCGACATCATGATCGCCGACCGGCGGCTGCCCGAGGCGTGTCGCCCGCGCTGGTTGAAACTCGATGCCCTCGCCTTGCGCCGCAGCGGCGGCGTGACGATCCAGCTGTCGGGGCCCGTGGCCGAAACCGCGCGGATGCCGGGGGACCGGCACCCCTGGATCGTGGCGAGCGAGGCGCGTGGACGCTGACCCGCTCGCCCCCTTATCAATCGTAGCGGCGCAGAATGCCCGACAGCTTGCCCTGCACCCGCACCTGGGCGGGCGCGTAACGCTGCGGATCATAGGCGCGGTTGGCGGGGTCGAGCCGGATCATCGAGCCTTCGCGACGGAAATATTTCAGCGTCGCCTCCGCCTCGTCGATCAGCGCAACGACGATCTGGCCGTCGCGGGCAATGTCGGTGCGGCGGATCAGCGCATAGTCGCCGTCGAGGATACCCGCCTCGACCATCGAATCGCCCGACACCTCCAGCGCATAATGCTCGCCCGTGCCGAGCAGGGCAGCGGGGACGGCCAGGGTCGAGCTGCCCTCGAACGCCTCGATCGGGACACCTGCGGCGATACGGCCGTGCAGGGGAATCTCGACCACGTCATTGGCGGGCTCGGCGACCGGCTTCGCGGCGGGCGGGCGCGCATCGGCCGCGCTGGCGGCGGCGGCCACCGGCTTTTCCGGCCGATCGGGCATCCGCAGCACCTCCAAAGCGCGGGCGCGATTGGGCAGGCGGCGGATGAAGTTGCGTTCCTCCAGCGCGGAGATCAGGCGGTGGACACCCGATTTGGACTTGAGGTCCAGCGCCTCCTTCATCTCCTCGAAGGAGGGCGAGACGCCGGTTTCCCGCAAACGGTCGTTGATGAAGCAGACAAGCTCATGCTGCTTTGCGGTGAGCATCGCGATCCTCCGTCCAGAACAGACGTGGAACTTATATGGAACGGAAAGGCTTGCGTCAAGCGAGCATCAGGATTTCCGCCGAGTCGCCCGCACGGGCCGGGGGCGCGTGCGGCGGGCGGATCACCAGGCATGTCGAACGCGCCAGGGTCAGCAGCATCGAGCTGTCCTGGATGGCCGCCGCATGGATGCGCCCGTCGATCATCGCGGCGCGCAGATAGTCGATGCGCGGACCGTTGGCGGGCAGATCCTCACCCAGAATGGCGGGGATCGCGCTGGGGAAGGGATCGCCCGCGCCCGCCATATGCGCGACCAGCGGCTTGACGAAGAGGATCGCGGTGACGAAGGCCGACACCGGATTGCCGGGCAGGCCCAGCACGACCATGTCGTTCAGCCGCCCCGCCATCATCGGCTTGCCGGGGCGGAGCGCGATCCGCCAGAAATCGATGCTGCCGCCCGCCGCCTTCAGCGCGGGCTGGACCAGATCATGGTCCCCCACCGATGCGCCGCCGGTCGTGACCAGCAGATCGGCCGCGACCCCAGCAAAGGCATCGCGCAGCCGTTCCAGATTGTCGGGCAATATGCCCAGGTCGATGATCTCGACGGGCAGGTCGGCGAGCAAAGCGGCCAACATCACGCCGTTCGACTCCGGCAGTGCGTCGGCATCCCCCTGTCCAGGGGGCACGAGTTCGTCGCCGGTCGCGGCGATCGCGATCCGGACGCGCGGGCGGACGGGCAGGGTGCCATGGCCGCCGGTCGCCGCCGCCGCGATCCGCGCGGGCGTCAGCCGCTGCCCGGCGGCGATCAGCCGGTCGCCCTGCGAAAAATCCAGCCCGCGCCGCCGGACATTGCGCCCGCGATGCGCCGGGCCTTCGCCGGTCAGGGTCAGCGTCCGGTCCTCGCGCCCCGCTTCTTCCTGGACCAGCACCGTGTCGGTGCCCGGTGGCAGCGCGGCGCCGGTGAAGATGCGCGTCGCCTGTCCGGCCTCGACCGTCTCGGGAAAAGGGCGCCCGGCGGCGCTTTCGCCAATCACCGTCCACGGCCCCGGCATATCGCCGAAGCGGATCGCATAGCCGTCCATCGCCGACAGGTCGCGCGACGGCTGGGTCCGCTGCGCCAGCACGTCCCGCGCGGCCCAGCGCCCGGCGGCGTCGCGCAGGGCGAGCTCGATCACGGGCCGGTCGGGGGCGAGGGCGAGCAAGCGCTGTTGGGCTTCGGCAACGGGTAGAAGAATGGCGGTCACTCCTGTTGGCGACAAGACGCGTCGTCGGCGCTGGCGTTCCCGCAGGCGGGCCGGTCAGGCGTGCCAGTCACCCGACTTGCCGCCGGTCTTGGACAACAGGCGAATATCGCCGATCGTCATGCGCTTATCGAGCGCCTTGGCCATGTCATAGACGGTCAGCAGCGTGACCGACACGGCCGCCAGCGCCTCCATCTCCACCCCGGTCTGGCCCGCCGTCGCGGCGGTGGCGGTCGCGGTCACGCCTTCGGCATCCAAGGTCAGTTCGATCTCGACCTTGCTGAGCGGAAGCGGGTGGCAGAGCGGGATCAGGTCGCTTGTCTTCTTGGCGGCCATGATCCCCGCGACCCGCGCGACGGCCAGCACGTCACCCTTCTGGACGCTGCCCGCCGCGATCGCGGCGGCGGCCTCGGCCGACATGGTGATCCGCCCCTGCGCCACCGCCTGCCGGGCCGTCACCGACTTGCCCCCGACATCGACCATCCGCGCCGACCCGGTCTCGTCCAGATGGGTGAGGCCGGTCATCCGATCAGTTCGCGGGTCGCCGCCTCGACATCCTGCTGGCGCATCAGCGCTTCGCCGATCAGGAAGCAGTGAATGCCATGCTCGGCCATCGCGTCGAGATCGGCGCGTGTCGTCAGCCCGCTTTCGGCGACGAAGGTGCAACCCTGCGGCGCGCGCCCGACCAGTTCGTAGGTCCGCTGAAAATCGACCGAGAAGTCCCTGAGGTCGCGGTTGTTCACCCCGATCAGCCGCGACTTCAGCCGGGCGGCGCGCTCCATCTCGGCGGCGTCGTGCACCTCGACCAGCGCGTCCATGCCGCACTCGATCGCGGCGGCCTCGATCTCCTGCATCTGGCCGTCGTCCAGCGCGGCGACGATGATCAGGATGGCGTCGGCCCCCAGCGCGCGGGCCTCATGCACCTGCCAGGGATCGACCATGAAGTCCTTGCGCAGCACCGGGATCGACACCGCTGCGCGCGCTTGCTCCAGGAACAGGTCGGCCCCCTGGAACCAGCGCTCATCGGTCAGCACCGACAGGCACGCCGCGCCCCCGGCCTCATAGGCGCGGGCATGGGCGGGGGGATCGAAATCGGCGCGGATCAGGCCCTTGGAGGGGCTGGCCTTCTTCACCTCGGCGATCAGCGCATGGCCGGTCTTGGCGTCGAGCGCCGCGCGAAAGCCGCGCGGGGCGGACACCGTGTCGATCTTGGCATCGAGATCGGACAGCGACATCGTCGCCTTGCGCGCGGCGACATCGGCGCGCTTGGTTTCCAGGATGCGGTCGAGCATCGTCATCGGTAAGCAATCCATCGATCGAGAAGCGCCGAAGCCTCGCCGGTGTCGATCGCGCGGGCAGCGGCCACGGCCCCCTGGGCCAGATCGGCGCTATGCCCCGCGACCAGCAAGGCGGCGGCGGCGTTGAGGAGAACCGCGTCGCGATACGCGCCCGGCTCTCCGGCGAGAAGGCGGCGAAGCGCCTCGGCATTGTGCCGGGCGTCGCCGCCGCGAATGGCAGTGATGGGATGGCGGGGCAGCCCCGCATCCTCGGGCGTGATCGTCGCAGGCGCGGCGACATCGCCGACCGACACCGCGATGCTGGGCCCGGCGCCCGACAATTCGTCCAGCCCTTCCTCACCCGACACGACCAGCGCCGCCGTCGCGCCCAGCTGATCCAGCGCCTCGCCATAGACCGAAGCATAGTCGGGCCGCGCGATGCCGATCAGCTGGCGGCCGACATGCGCGGGATTGGCGAGCGGGCCCATCAGGTTGAAGATCGTCCGCCGCCCGATCCGCCGCCGGATCGGGGTGATCCGCGCCATGGCGGGGTGGTGGTTGGCGGCGAAGAGGAAGGCGATGCCGATATCGCTCAGGCTGGCCTGCGCCACCTGTCCGGCGCGCTCCATGTCGAGGCCCAGCACCTCCAGCGTGTCCGCCGCGCCCGCCTTGGACGAGGCGGCGCGGTTGCCATGCTTGGCGACCGGCACGCCGAGCGCCGCCACGACCAGCGACACGGCGGTCGAGACGTTGAGCGTGTGATGCCCATCGCCGCCCGTCCCGCAGACGTCGATCGTGCCCGGCGGCGCCGTGATGGGGATCAGCCGCTCGCGCATGGCCCGCGCGGCCTCGGCGATCTCGATCGAGGTCTCGCCGCGCTCGGCCAAGTCGGTCAGGAAGGTCGCTGTCGCCTCGTCGCCGGCGCGACCGTCGAGAATATCGGCAAAGGCCGCATAGGCCGTCTCGCGCGACAGCGGGCTGACGGGATCGGGCAGCAGCGCGATCGTGGTCACGCGGGCGTCTCGACCGGCGGACGCAGCCGCTCGGGCAGGTCGTGCGCCACGCCCGCTTCGCGCAGGAAGTTGGCGAGCATCGCATGGCCATATTCGGTGGCGATGCTTTCCGGGTGGAACTGGACGCCGTGGATGGGCAGCGTCGCGTGGCGGAAGCCCATCACCGTGCCATCCTCGGCACGCGCATTTACCACCAGGCTGTCGGGCACGTCGTTGACGATCAGCGAGTGATAGCGCGTTGCGGTGAAGGGCGAGGGCAGGCCCCGGAACAGCCCGGTGCCGTCATGATGCACGGGCGAGGTCTTGCCGTGCATCAGCCCGCCGCGCTGGACCAGTCCGCCGAAATGCTGGCCGATCGCCTGATGGCCCAGGCACACGCCCAGCAGCGGCCGGCCCGCATCGGCGGCGGCGGCGACCAGGTCCAGGCTGACGCCCGCCTCGGTCGGGGTGCAGGGCCCCGGGGAGATGAGAAAGGCTTGCGCCCCCGACGAGAGCGCTTGGCCCGCCGAGATCGCGTCGTTGCGGACCACCTCCACCTCGCTGCCCAATTCCTGAAGATAATGGACGAGGTTCCAGGTGAAGCTGTCGTAATTGTCGACGACCAGGATCATGATCCCGCCATAGCCGATCGCACGGATGGTGCAACGCCCGCCGCGCCGCGCCGGGCGGCCGGAGGTGCGAAATTGTCGGGCCGCGCGACACATGGCCCTAAATTTGCCGGAATTCGGCCGTGGGGAGAGGCCGTTCAGCGTGGAGCCATGCGCGGCGTTCGACGTTGTCGTCTCAAAGGAGTTTCGTCGCCATGGTTCGTGCCGCCCTGATCGCCGCCCTGCTATTGACCCCCGGCGCGGCGCTTGCCCAGCAAGCGGGGCAGGATGCGCAGGCCGCCTCCGGCCAACCGCCCAAGCGGGTGCGCCAGGTGACGCTGACCGGCGACCAGAAATGTCCGCCCAGCACGTCCGAAGAGGTGGTGGTCTGCGGCCGCGTCGACGAGCCCTACCGCATCCCCAAGGCGTTGCGCGACGACAAGCCGATTCCCGCGCAGAACCAGAGCTGGGTCAACCGTGCCGCGACGATCGATCAGGTCGGCCGGGTCGCGGGCGGCATCCCCGACACCTGCTCGCCGGTCGGCACGGGCGGGCAGAGCGGGTGCAGCATGACCTGGAACCGCCAATATTCCGAGGAACGCCGCGCCCGCCGCGCCGAGGCGATCCCGCCGTCCGCTGACGGGCAGTGAGGGCGGTCGCTTAGGGTCGATCAACGTGCGGGATTACTTCTTCTTCCCTCTCCCCTGTCCAGGGGAGAGGGTTAGCGAAGCTTGCCAGCCTGCTGGCTAGCGCAGCTTGGGTGAGGGGTTGAGCGAGCCCAAAGGCTCGCGCGCTCGCCAAGCGAGCGCCCACCCCTCACCCAGCTCCGACTAAGCCTTTGCTCTCGCAAAAGCCAAGTCTGCGCAACCCTCTCCCCTCTGCGAGGGGCGAGGGAAGAAGAAGCTGTCCTGAATGTCGATCCGCCCCAGTTTCCTCGCGTTGTAGCGATACTGGACGGGCGACCCGGCCCTGAGCCGCCTTACTGCCCGAAACCCCCGTCACCCGCCCGCGCGACCGCATCGCGTGCGGCGGCGAGCATGGCTCCCGCCTTGGCCTCGCATTCGCGCTGTTCATAGGCCGGGTCGCTGTCGGCGACGATGCCCGCGCCCGCCTGGACATGGATGGTGCCGTCCTTGACCACCGCTGTCCGCAGCACGATGCACGAGTCCATCGATCCGTCGGGCGAGAAATAGCCGACGCCGCCCGCATAGGCGCCGCGCTGCTCGGGTTCCAGCTCGGCGATGATCTGGCAGGCGCGGACCTTGGGCGCGCCGCTGACCGTGCCCGCCGGGAAGCCCGCGAACAGCGCGTCGAGCGCGTCCTTGTCGTCGCCCAGCTGTCCGACGACGTTGGACACGATGTGCATCACATGACTGTAGAATTCGACCGTATAGCTGTCTGTCACGCGGACGCTGCCCGCCGCCGAGGCGCGGCCGACATCGTTGCGGCCCAGGTCGAGCAGCATCAGATGCTCGGCGCGCTCCTTGGGATCGGCGAGCAGGCTGTCGCGATTGGCGGCATCCTCGGCACGCGTCTTGCCGCGGGGGCGGGTGCCCGCGATCGGCCGGATCGTGACCTCGCCCGCGCGCACCCGGACGAGGATCTCGGGGCTCGACCCGATCAGCGAAAAGCCCGGCAGGTCGAGATGATAGAGGAAGGGCGAGGGGTTGATCCGCCGCAGGCTGCGATACAGCTCGAAGGGCGGCAGCGCGAAGGGCGCCGAGAAACGCTGCGCCAGCACCACCTGAAATATGTCGCCCGCGACGATATAGTCCTTCGCGCGCGCCACCATCTCCGCATAGCGGCCGGCGGGCAGGGCGGGGGCATAGCTGGGCTCGGGCAGCTCGGCACGGACCGGCGGCGGCAAGCGGGTGGAGGCCAGCCGCGCGGCGGTGGCGTCGAGCCGCTCCTGCGCCTCGGCCAGCGCGCGTTCGGGATCGCGGACATTCTCGGGCCAGACCGGTGCGACGAGATAGAGCGCGTCGGCCAGCCGGTCGAACACCAGGATGACGGTCGGCCGCACGAAGATCATGTCGGGCAGGCCGAGCGGATCGACCGGGGGCTTGGGCAGCGCCTCGACCAGCCCCACCGTCTCATAACCGAAATAGCCGACCAGACAGGCGAGCGCGGGCGGCAGCCCCTCGGGCACGTCGGCGCGGCATTCGGCGACCAGCGTGCGCAGCGCTGCAAGGGTCGGCGCGGCACACGGCTCGAACGCGTCGCGATCGGTCGCCCAGCGGCGGTTGATCGCGGCATCATGCCCGTCGGCGCGGAAGACGAGATCGGGGGCCAGCCCGATCAGGCTGTAGCGCCCGCGCGTCGCGCCGCCCTCGACCGATTCGAGCAGGAAGTCGCCGCGTCCGGGCTCGATCAGCTTCAGCGCGGCGGCGACCGGCGTCTCGGTGTCGGCGATCTGCCGCCGCCACACCAGCGCGGGCCGCCCCGCCTTCAGCTGGGCGAGCGCGGCGTCATCGGCGTGGGGCTCAGTTGCCGCCATTGTTCAGCAGCTCCGAGCGGACCTTGGCGATCGCCTTGGGATCGGTCTTGACGCCCAGCGTGTCGCGGACGGCGCGGGCGAATTGCGAGACATATTCGCGGCCGACCAGGCGGCCAATGTCCCCGCGCGCGGCGCGGATCGCGGCGTCATTGCCGGTCGCATCGCCCGCCTCGATCTTCGTCACGCGCAGGATGTACCAGCCTTCGTTCTGCGGGGCCTCCAGCGTGCGCGCCTTGTTCTGCGGCATCGAGAACAGCAGCGCGAGCGGAGCGGCGGCAGGGGTGTTCTGCGCGGCGGCGAGGTCGCGGCGCGACGCGGCGATCGGGCGGACCGGCGGCACGGCCAGCCCGGTTTCCTTCAGCGCCTGCGCCATCGGCATGCCCTTGTTCACCTTGGCGAGCACGGCATTGGCCAGCTTGCGCGCGGCGGCGCGGGCGCGATCGGCGTTCAGATCGGCCAGCACCTGCGCGCGGACCTGCGCCAGCGGACGGGGTGCGGAGCGCTGGATCTGGCCGACGCCGACGATGGCGAAGCCGCCGTCCTGGCCGACCGGAACCAGCTGCGGCGCGTCGCCTTCCTCGGCGGTGAAGGCGGCGGTGATCATCGCGCGCTGTTCGGGCGTCGGCTGGAAAGCGGGCGCGTCGGGCGCGGTGCCCTGCGCGGTGACGGCGGGGGTCGTCTGCGCCTGCAGCTTGCGGTCTGCGACCACTTCCTCGAAGGTCGCGTTGCCCGACAGCGAATCCTCGATCGCGTTGCGCATCTCGCCCAGCGCGGCCGCCTGCTTCTGCTTGGTCAGCTCCGCGACGATCTCGGGACGGACCTGCGCCAGCGTCTTGCCCGGCACCTGGGTCACGCCGTCGACACGGGCGACGACGAAGCCGAGGGTGCCGCGCACCGGGCCCACGACCGTCCCCTTGGCGGCGGCGAACACCGCATCGGCGACCGGCGCGGAGGCGAGCGCGGCATAGGCCGCCTTGTCCAGACCCTTCTGCACCGAAGCCTCGAGCCCGGCGGCGCGCGCCGCATCGGCCAGGCTGGTGCCGCCCTTCGCCTTGGCGGCCAGCGCGTTCGCGCCCGCCTGATCGGCGACGATCACCTGCGTCACGTCGCGCTTTTCGGCGGCGGCGTAGCGCGACTGGTTGCTCTGATAATAGCGGGCGATCTCCGCCTCGCTGGGGGTCGCCTTGGCCGCGACGGCGGCGGGGGTGACCAGCGCATAGCGGACGACGCGACGCTCGGGCAGCGTGTAGCGCTGGACGTTGCGCGTGTAGAAGGCCTGGATGTCGGCGTCGCTGGGCGCTGGGCCGGTGGGCACCAGACGGGTCGGGATGAAGCCGACCTCACCGCCGCGCTTTTCGAGCAGCAGCGAGGCATAGGGCAGCGCCATCTGCATCGCCATCTGGGTCGCACCGATGGTCGGCACGGTCAGCTGCTGCGCGAACAGGGTGCGCTCCAGGTCGGTGCGGACCTGCGCGTCGGTCATCTTCCGCTGGGCCAGAAGCTGCTGGTAAAGCGCCGGATCGAACTGGCCATTGGGGCCGCGAAAGGCCGGGATCGAGGCGATCTGCCCGTCGATCAGGCGGCGCGAGACGACCATGCCCTGGTCCTTGCCGAACTGTTCGAGCGACAGGCCGGTGATCTCGCGCTGGAGCACGCCCTCGAACCCGCCCGCCGCCATGAACTGCGCCATGTCGAAGGTCGGCTGTTCCTGGCGATAGGCGGCGACCTCGTTCTGCGCGGCGGTGCGCAGGTCGTTGGCGGTGATCTTCGCATCGCCGACCTTGGCGACCGACGAGCCGGTCAGCCCGCCCGCCATGCCCGAGATGTTGGACACGTCGCCCGCGGCGAACGCGATCGCGATCACGCCCAGCACGATGAAGGTCACGACGACGCCGGCCTTGGAATTGATGATCCGGCGGAAGAAGCTGAGCATGGACGACCGATCGGCAAAGGATAAAAACGGATGTGCTTTAGGGGCCCGTCGCGCCCGCATCAAGCTTGCGCGGATCGCATGATCCGCTATCGGTGTTGAACACGTATAACAGTCGACAGATGAGGAGCCCGGTTATGGCACGGCGCAAAATGGTGGCTGGCAACTGGAAGATGAACGGTTCGCGCGCCGCCCTGGCCGAGCTGGACGCGATCGCGGCGGCGGCGCTGGCGGCTCCGAATGTCGATGTCGCGATGGCGGTGCCCTTCACGCTGATCGCCGCGGCGGCGGAGCGGGTGCCCGATCTGGCGATCGGCGCGGAGGATGTGCACGAACGCGATTCGGGCGCGCATACCGGCTGCGTCTCGGCCGGGATGGTGCGCGAGGCGGGGGCGCGCTTCACGATCGTCGGCCATTCCGAGCGCCGTGCCGACCAGGGCGAGACGAGCCAGGACGCCTGGGCCAAGGCGGCGGCGGCGCATCGCAACGGCCTGAAGGTCATATTGTGCTGCGGCGAGACCGAGGCGGAGCGCAATGCGGGCCGCGCCGAGCGGGTGGTGCAGGCACAGATCGAGAAGTCGGTGCCCGACAATGCCGATGGCAGCTGGTTCACCCTGGCCTATGAACCGCGCTGGGCGATCGGGACCGGGCGGACGCCGACCGTCGAGGAGATCGCGACGATCCATTCGATCGCCCGCGCCAAGCTGCGCATGCTGATCGGCGATGCGGCGGATGACGTGCGCATCCTGTATGGCGGCTCGGTGATCGGCGAGAATGCCGCGGCCCTGTTGTCGGTCGAGAATGTCGACGGCGCGCTGGTCGGCGGGGCCAGCCTGACCGCCGAGAAGTTCGTGCCGATCATCGAGGCGGCGGCGGGGTTGTGATTGGGGTTGGGGTTGGGCGTGGCCTTCGACTGCGCTCAGGCTGAACGGAAGTTGGGGATCTGGTCCAATCCCTATAGCCGTTCACGCTGAGCGAAGTCGAAGCGCACGCCCCACCGCCGATCAAACCCCCGAATAGCGCCCCTTCAACATCCGATACGCCGCGCGCAGGGCATAGGCGTCACCCCCCTTGGGGCGTCCCGGCTTGCCCGAAGGCCGCCACGCGAACACGTCGAGATGCGCCCAGGCCGTATCCCGGGGCACGAAGCGCCGCAGGAAGAGCGCCGCCGTGATCGCCCCCGCAAAGCCGCCATCGGGGGCGTTGACCATGTCGGCGATGTCGGACTTGAGCATATCGTCATAGCCGTCCCAGAGCGGCATCCGCCACACGGGATCGTCCTCCGCCACGCCCGCCGCGAGCAGGTCCGCCGCCAGCGCCTCGTCATCGGTGAACAGCGGCGGCAGGTCGGGGCCCAGCGCCACGCGCGCCGCGCCGGTCAGCGTGGCGAAGTCGAGGATCAGCTGGGGCTTCTCCTCGCCCGCGCGAGTCAGCGCGTCGCCCAGGATCAGGCGGCCCTCGGCGTCGGTATTGGTGTTCTCGACGGTCAGGCCCTTGCGCGTGCGCAGCACGTCGCCGGGGCGGAAGGACGCGCCCGACACCGCATTCTCCACCGCCGGGATCAGCAGGTGCAGCCGGACCGGCAGCTTGGCCGCCATGACGAGGCCGGCCAGCGCCAGCGCATGCGCCGCGCCGCCCATGTCCTTCTTCATCAGCCGCATGCCCGCCGACGGCTTGATGTCGAGCCCGCCGGTGTCGAAGCACACGCCCTTGCCGACGATCGCGATACGCGGATGGGCGGGATTTCCCCAGGCAAGCTCGATCAGGCGCGGCGCACGGTCGCGCGTCGCGGCCTGCCCGACCGCGTGGATCATCGGATAGTCGCGGGCGAGCGTTTCGCCCGCCGTGACGGTGACGGTGGCGCCATGGGCCTGGGCCAGCGCCTCGGCCTGCGCTTCCAGCTCGGCGGGCCCCAGATCGCCGGCACCCGTGTTGACCAGATCGCGGACCAAGGCGGTCGCGGCGGCGATGCGGAGCATCTCGTCCCGGTGCGCGACGTCGCGGGTCAGCAGCACGCGCGGACCCGCATCCTCTGCCTTGCGATAGCGGGTGAAACGATATTGGCCGAGCAGCCAGCCCAGCGCATTGGCCCCGACCTCCGCGCCGTCCAGGCGATAGCTGCCCTCGGGCAGCGTCTCGGCGAGCTTTGCCAGGGCCCAGGGCGCGGCGGGATCGGCGACGCCCGCGACCACCGCGATGCCGTCATCCTGCGGCACGAGGATATGGCTGTTGGGCTTGGCGGTGAAGCGCTGCGCCGCCGCCAGCGCGCGGGTCGCGGCGGGCTGGCGGCTCAGCCAGCCGTCAAAGCCGTCGGCGGTCAGCAGCGTGATCGCATGGGCGCTCTGGCCGCGATCGGGTTGGAGCAGGGGGGTAAAGTCGGTCATTCGGCGGGACTCACGAGAAATTGTTCGATCTTTCCGGTCGCACCCGGCTCGGCATAGGTGCTGATGCGCAGCGTGCGGTTCGGATAGGTCACGCGGTAGGAACGGTTGACGAACCCGCCACGCAGCCGGGTCTTGCCCGTCTGTTCGATCGTCTTCGGCGCGCCGAGCGGCGACAGGCTCGCCCGATAGTCGGCGATGGTCGCGGGGGTGAAATAATAGGCCGCATCCTCGGTCAGCAGCGATCGGTCGAGGCGCCCCGCCTGAAGCTGGGCATAGACCCGGCGAATGCGGTCGAGCGCGGCGGCATCCCCGGCATCGGCCTTGGGCGCGGGCAGGACGATGTCGGATATGCCCTTGGCGATCCGCCCCTGCGCATCGGCGAACCAGGCATTGACCGCGACCACCACGGCGGCCTTGTCGTCCGGATAGACGATATTCTCGGTCAGGAAGCCGACCGCCTCGCCGCTATGCTCGACCACGCGGCGTCCATCGGCGGTGCCGACCGCGACGCCCAGCCCGTAATTGGTGTTCGATCCGTCTGCCAGCTTGACCGGCGTCTCCTGCTCGGCCCAGTCCTTCGCGGGCAGCAGCGTGCGGTTCATCCGCGCCACGTCCCATTTCGCCAGGTCGCGCGGCGCCATGGACAGCTCGCCCGCCGCATAGAGCCAGCCGGGGGCCGCGGGCGTCTCGACCCGGACGGGACCGAGCGCATGGCGGAGATAGCCCTGGGGGAAGCCCGGCCCGACCGCCTTGTCCTGATCCACCGCGCGGATGCCCAGCGGGCGGAAGACGCGCGCCTGGAGGAAGTCGAGCAGCGGCTGGCCCGATACCTTCTCGACGATCAGGCCCGCGACGACATAGCCGGTGTTGGAATATTGCCACTGGGTGCCGGGCGCGAAGTCGAGCGGCGCCTTGGCCCAGCGGTCGACGATCCCCTGCGGCGTGGTCGGGGTCGCCATCGCCTTGAAGCTGTAATCCTGCGGCCAGTAATCGCGCAGGCCCGAGGTATGGCTGAGCAACTGGCGGATGGTGATTGTGTCGCCGCCGCTGATGCCGGGAATATATTGGGCGACGGTGTCGTCCAGCGACAGCTTGCCTTCGTCCGCCAGCAACTGGATCGCGGTCGCGGTGAACTGCTTGGACACAGAGGCGATCTGATAGGGAAGCGCCGGATCGGCAGGGCCGCGCTGCCCCTCGAACTGCTTGCCGTAAGCCTTGACGAGCACGATTTTGCCGCCGCGCACCACCGCGATCGAGGCGGAGGGGACGCCGGTATCGGCTAGCGTCCTGGTCACCAGCGCATCGATCTTCTGGGTTTCTGCCGGGGTCAGGGCTTGCGCAGCGAGCGGAGCGGGGGCGAGCAGCGCGACGGCCGCCAGCAAGGTCGGGTATCTCATGCGCTCCAAGGAAGCAGGTTTGTGGGGGCGGTGCAACGGGAGTGAGGCGGGTGTGGGAGCGTGGAGGGCGGTCGTGCCCCCCTCCGTTCAGCCTGAGCGTAGTCGAAGGCCATGCTACGACATCTGCCAAGCCTGAAGATCACTGTGTGGAGAACGAGTCCCTTGGCCTTCGACTACGCTCAGGCTGAACGGGGGGATGGGAGACACCCGGCGCTTTTTCCTGGCCACCCCGGCGAAGGCCGGGGGCCAGTTGCGACGTTCTGCGTTGGAGACCTCGTCGCGCGCCTAGGAGCGCTGGCCACCGGACCCCGGCCTTCGCCGGGGTGGACTGCGGGAGACGGACGAATGACCACCGAACTGACCATCCTCGGCTGGTCGATCATCCTGTTGTTCGTCCATCTCGCGCTGCAATCCCAGCTGGCGACGCTGGACCGGGGCATCGGCTGGAATGCGGGGCCGCGTGACGGGACTCCGGCGCCGCTGGGGCCGCTTGCCGGGCGGGCGGAGCGTGCTTCGGCCAATTATCGCGAGACCTGGCCCGTCTTCATCGCGCTGGCGCTGGGGCTGGCCCTGACCGGCCGGAGCGGCGGGATGGCGGCGACCGGCGCGTGGATCTGGTTCCTCGCGCGGGTCGCCTATGTGCCGCTCTATCTGTTCGGCGTCCGCTATGTGCGGTCGCTGGCCTATCTGGTGTCGATGGCCGGGATCGTGATGATGCTTATCCGTTTCCTGTGACGGGGACGCCGTACAGGTCGTGCTCGTCGGCATCCTCGATCGCGACCGCCACGATATCGCCGACCGACAGATGCCCGGCATCGCGCAGGAAGACCTCTCCGTCGATCTCGGGCGCGTCGGCCTGGGACCGGCCGGTCGCGCCGCCTTCGTCATCCACCGCGTCGATGATGACGGGCAGGGTGCGGCCGACCTTGGCGGCCAGCTTGGCGGCGGAGATGGCGGCGGTCTTTTCCATGATCCGCGCGTAACGCTCCTCCTTCACCTCCTCGGGAACGTGATCGGGCAGGGCGTTGGCGGCGGCGCCCTCGACGGGCTCGAAGCGGAAGGCGCCGACCCGGTCGAGCTGCGCCTCGTCCAGCCAGTCGAGCAGATATTCGAAATCCTCCTCCGTCTCGCCGGGAAAGCCGACGACGAAGGTCGAGCGGATCGCGATATCGGGGCAGATGTCACGCCACTGGTGGATGCGCTGCAACACCTTGGCGTCGTTGCCGGGCCGCTTCATGCGGCGGAGCACCGACGGCGCGGCGTGCTGGAACGGGATGTCCAGATAGGGCAGCACCAGCCCTTCCGCCATCAGCGGGATCACCTGATCCACATGCGGATAGGGATAGACATAGTGCAGCCGCACCCAGGGCGCGATCTTGCCCAGTTCGCGGGCGAGATCGGTCATGTGCGGCACGACCTCCTGCCCCTTCCACATCCGGGGTTCCTTCCGGATGTCGATGCCGTAGGCCGAGGTGTCCTGGCTGATGACCAGCAGCTCGCGCGTGCCCGCCGCGACCAGCTTTTCCGCCTCGCGCAGGATGGCGTCGGGGCGGCGGCTGACCAGGTCGCCGCGAAGCGACGGGATGATGCAGAAGCTGCACCGGTGGTTGCAGCCCTCGGAAATTTTCAGATAGCTGTAATGGCGCGGGGTCAGCTTCAGCCCGGCGTCGGGGATCAGGTCGATATAGGGCGACAGGTTGGCGGGCGCGGCGGCGTGGACCGCCTCCACCACTTGCTCATATTCATGCGCGCCGGTGATCGCGAGCACGTCGGGGAAGCGGGTGCGGATCGCCTCGGCCTCCTTGCCCATGCAGCCGGTCACGATGACGCGGCCATTTTCCTTGATCGCCTCGCCGATCGCCTCCAGGCTTTCCTCCTTGGCGGAGTCGAGAAAGCCGCAGGTGTTGACGAGCACGACGTCGGCGCCCGCATAGTCGGGCGACATCTGATAGCCGTCTGCGCGGAGCTGGGTCAGGATGCGTTCGCTGTCGACCAGATTCTTGGGACAGCCGAGCGAGACCATGCCGACACGCGGCGGAGTAGGGAGTTTGGTTGCCATGGGATACGCGCGCACATAGTCCAAATCGTCGCGCTTTTCCAGATGCGCTTGCGCCATGTGGTCGACACGTCCGCGCGATACCGGCATGAGGGATGCAAATTCACAAGGGTTAAGCGCGATGCTGGCGATCGGATTGATGTCGGGAACCTCGCTCGACGGGGTGGATGCCGCGCTGATCGAGACGGACGGCGAGGCGCAGCGGCGCGCGATCGCCTTTCGCAGCGAGCCCTATTCGGATGCCGCGCGCACCGAACTGGCGGAGGCCACCGCCATGGCGCTGACCTTCGACCGACCGCGCGCCAGCCCGCCGATCGTCGCGGCGAGCGAGTTGATCGTGCGCACCCATGCGATGGTCGTCCAGAAGCTGTTGCGCGATGCCGGGATCGGTGCGGAGGCGGTCGATGTCATCGGCTTTCACGGCCAAACGGTCGCGCATCGCCCCGATCGCGGCTGGACCTGGCAGATCGGTGACGGACAGGCGCTGGCGGATGCGACCGGGATCGTCACCGTCTCCGACTTCCGCTCGGCCGATGTCGCGGCGGGCGGGCAGGGGGCGCCGCTGATCCCGGTCTATCACGCCGCACTGGCGGCCGGGCTGGAGAAGCCGGTGGCGATCCTCAATCTGGGCGGGGTGGCGAACGTCACCTGGATCGGCGACGACGGCGCGCTCGTCGCGTTCGATACCGGCCCGGCCAATGGCCTGATCGACAGCTGGATGGAGGCCGAGACCGGGCAGCGTTACGACGCCGATGGCGCGCTGGCGGGCAGCGGACGGGTGGAGCCGACCGTGCTCGACACGATGATGGACAATGGGTGGTTCGACCTCGCCCCGCCCAAGTCGCTCGACCGCAACGACTTCACCATCCAGCCCGCGCGGGGGCTGTCGGCGGCGGACGGTGCGGCGACGCTGACCGCCTTTACCGCGCAGACGGTGGCGCGCGCGCTCGACCATCTGCCCGCGCGGCCCCGGCGTCTGTTGGTCGCGGGCGGCGGGCGGCACAATGCCACGATGCTGGCGATGATCGCGGCGGCGACGGGGCTGACGCCCGAGCCGAGCGATGCGCTCGGCTGGAACGGCGACGCGATGGAGGCGGAGGGCTTCGCCTATATGGCGGTGCGTCGGCTGAACGAGCGGCCGATTAGCTTTCCCGGCACGACCGGCGTGCCGCAGCCGATGACCGGGGGCGTGATCCACCGCCCCGCCGGGGGATAGTTCAGGCGATCGGGTATGACCGTCGTCCCGGCGAGTCCCGCTCCGGCCCTGGGGCAGATCGACATCCAACGCTGCCTTTTCTTCCCTCGCCCCTCGCAGAGGGGAGAGGGTTGCGCAGACTTGGTCTTTGCGAGAGCAAAGGCTTAGTCGGAGCTGGGTGAGGGGTGGGCGCTCGCTTGGCGAGCGCGCGAGCCTCTGGGCTCGCTCAACCCCTCACCCAAGCTGCGCTAGCCAGCAGGCTGGCAAGCTTCGCTAACCCTCTCCCCTGTCCAGGGGAGAGGGGAAGAAGAAGGCATCATGAATGGCGACCGGCCCTAGCGTTGGGGCTTCAGGGGTTTGTCGGCCTTGACCGGCACCGGACAGCCGTCGATCTCGCGGACCACGGCATATTGCGGGTCGGCATCGGGCATCTCGTTCAGCTTGTGCAGGCCGACGCTCGGCGTCTTGCGGCTGACCCGCCTTTCCTTCGGTGCGCAGCGTTCGGGCAACTGGCCCAGCGTCGGGGTGACGGGCCACGCCTCATCGGCGGCGGACAGGGCGAGCAAGGCGAGCAGCGACAGCATCGGCATCCTCCCAGATGACGGGCGTCAGCCTATCATGACGCGCCGTTACCGACAATCAGCGTGCGACATAGGCGTCGATCAGCGCGCCGACATAATCGGGCTTGGCGCCGGTCAGTTCGGGTGCGGTACGGCCATTGCCATAGATGAAGCCGTAGATGGGATAGGTCGTGCTGCCCAGGCCGTCCGAGTCGCGGAACCAGACCTTCACCACGCTCCAGTCATTGGCGGGCGACACGTCGAACAGCGTGACGTCCTGCTCGGCATGGCCGCGTTCGCCATTCTGGATCGACCAGTTGGCATGGGTCAGCATCAGCACCCGGTCCTCGACCACGCGGCTGACCACCGCGACATGGCCGAGCGGCAGACGGCTGGTCTTTTCGAAGACGACGACCGCACCGACCCGGGGGGCATGGCCGCGCGGATATTTCCCCGCCGCCTGCGACCACCATGTCCAGGCATCGCCATAAAGCGAGATGCCCGAGGCTTGCCGCGCGAAGGGGACGCACTGGCCGACATAATCCAGCAGCGAGCGCGCGTCCGAGGGGATGGCGACCGTCAGCGCACAGAGTGAGAGAGTTGCCTTGGACACCACGCCTTTCATCTCTGTCACGGTAACGAGCCTCGCTTAATCGTGAACTGTACAAGATGGTTAATGCGGCCTTAGGGCGATCAGCCGAGCGTTCGCCGCGACCGATCGAGGCTTTGCGGCCGTCATGGGGCTATCCGCGCCGCGCGCTGGCCCGCGCCTCCAGGATGTTCCACAGGCCGCGATGCTGGACGAACAGCTGGGTCGCGCCGAATCCGCGCGCACGCGCCAGGCCGATGGCGGTATCGTCTTCGGGATCGTCCAGGATCGGATCGGGCATCGTGCCGGGCAGTGAGGCCAGCCCGAACCGCCGCGCCGCCTGGTCGAGCACCTGCCGGATTGCGCGCCAGTCTAGGATCAGCGCGGAGACCGCGCCGGTCGCGCAACCGCGCCGGTCCGAGTTGGCCAGCATTTCCAGCGTGTGGCGCAACTGGGTCAGCGCCGCATCGGTCTGTGCCTGTCCCGGCGTCGAGGGCAGCGGCCCCGCCGCCGATGTCAGATGCGCCAGATAGGCGCGTTCATGGGCAAAGGCGGTGGACGACTGGATCAGCCATGGCAGGGTGTCGATCTGGATGCCGCGCGCCATCGCGTAATCGATCATGCAGGGGTGATTGCCATGCACCGCGCAGACCGCATGGACCGCGTCGGTCAGGTCGTGGAGCAACGCCTGCGGCAGCAACAGCGCCTGGACATGCGGGTGCCCGGCGCTGCCCAGGCGCGCCATGATCGCCCCGATATCACCGCTTCGGTCATTCTGTATGTCAAAGGCCGTCGAGCTTGCCATGTCCATTCCGAAAAAGACCGGGGGCCACGTGCGGATAGGATGCGCCTTCCGACCCCGGAGCTTCGGCCTAATCCAAATTCGTTAACGGCCGGTTTACGAATAATGGAAAGCATTGCGATCCGCGGGAAATCGTGGGGAGCGGGACGGGCTGATCGCCGCCGATCCGGCATGGTGTCGATCCGGCTTTACGGAACGCGGTCTCGTCGCGATAACGCCCGGCGACGCGCCGGGGGCGCCCCCGGTGGCAATGAGGCTTGGAGTGGTATGAATGCGCAAATGGGTGCTGGGTCTGGCGCTGGCGTCGGTCGGGGCGTCGATCGCGATGGGATTGGGGGCGCCCGCCATGGCGGCTGAACCGGAAAAGCAGGGCGAACTGACCCTGGCGCGCGTGTTCGGCAGTCCCGACCTGTCGGGGTCGCAGCCGCGCGGGCTGCGCCTGTCGCCCGACGGCACGCTGCTGACCTCGCTGCGCCCGCGCGCCGACGAGCGCGAGCGGCTGGACCTCTGGGCGCGCGACACCCGCACCGGCGCGGAACGCATGCTGGTCGACTCCAAGAAGGTCGGCTCGGGCGCCGAACTGTCCGAGGCCGAGAAGATGCAGCGCGAGCGTGCGCGCATCGGCGGGTCAAAGGGCATCGTCGCCTATGACTGGGCGCCCGACGGCAAGTCGATCCTGGTGCCGCTGGACGGCGACCTGTATCTCGCCGGGCTGGACGGGCAGGTCCGCCGCCTGACCAATACGCCGGGCGGCGAGCTGAACCCGATCGTCAGCCCCAAGGGCGGCTATGTCAGCTTCGTGCGCGACCAGAATTTGTGGGCCATGCCGCTGGCGGGCGGAGAGGCGCGGGCCTTGACCACCGAGGGCGGCGGCACCGTCCATTTCGGCGAGGCGGAATTCGTCGCGCAGGAGGAAATGCACCGCTTCACCGGCTATTGGTGGAGCCCCGACGAGCGTTACATCGCGGTCGAGCGGTTCGATGATGCGCCGGTCAAGGTCGCGGTCCGCGCCGCCATCGGTGCGGCGGGCACCAAGGTCTATGAACAGCGCTATCCGGCGGCGGGCACGCCCAATGCGCTGGTCGACCTCTATGTCATGAAGGCGGACGGATCGGCCCGGGTGAAGGTCGATCTGGGCACCAATCCCGACATCTATCTGGCGCGCGTCGACTGGACGCCGGACGGCAAGACCCTGCTGGTCCAGCGTGAGAGCCGCGACCAGAAGATGCTCGACATGCTGCGCGTCGACCCGGTGACCGGCAAGTCGACCATCCTCTTCACCGAGCGTTCGGGCCAGCGTAGCTGGCTGAACCTGTCCGACGCCTATCGCCCGATGAAGGACGGCAGCCTGATCTGGCGGTCGGAGCGCGACGGCTATGGCCATCTCTATCACTTCGCGAACGGCCAGTGGACGCAGCTGACCAAGGGCCCCTGGGTCGTCACCAATCTGGTCGGCGTCGACGAGGCCAAGGGGCGGCTGTACTTCACGGGCCTGAAGGACGATGTGCTCGAACAGCATCTCTATGCCGTCGACATCGCGCATCCGGGCGTCGTCACCCGCCTGACCGAGCGCGGCTATACCAACAGCGCGACGATGGACTCCTCGGCCAGCCGCTTCATCGTCTCGCGCTCCAGCCCCAGCCAGCCGACCCAGGTCTATCTGGCCGACACCACGGGCAAGCGGCTGAGCTGGATCAACGAGAATGCGATCGTCGCGGGCCATCCCTATGCGCCCTATCTCGCCAGCCACCGCGAGACGCAGTTCGGCACGATCAAGGCCGATGACGGCACCACGCTCTATTGGGAGATGATCACTCCCAAGCTGGAGCCGGGCAAGAAATATCCCGTCTTCTTCCAGCATTATGGCGGCCCCGGCACCGGTCAGCAGGTCACGCGTGGCTGGCAAGGGGCACTGCCGCAATATCTGGTCGATCAGGGCTGGATCTTCTTCCAGATCGACAATCGCGGCTCGTATAATCGCGGCAAGGCGTTCGAGGATGCCATCTATCACGCGATGGGCACGGTCGAGGTCGCCGATCAGCTGGCGGGGGCGAACTATCTGAAGAGCCTGCCCTTTGTCGATCCCGCGCGGATCGCGACCTATGGCTGGTCGTACGGCGGCTATATGTCGATCAAGATGCTGGAGAAGACGCCGGGCGTCTATGCCGCCGCCGTGTCGGGCGCGCCGGTGACCGATTGGCAGCTTTACGACACCCATTATACCGAGCGTTATCTGGGCGACCCGCGCACCGACCCGCAAAGCTATGCGACGTCGCAGGCGATCACGGATGCCGCGAAGATCCGCGATCCGCTGATGCTGATCCACGGCATGGCCGACGACAATGTCTTCCTCGACAACGCGACCGCCTTCGCCGCCGAGATGCAGAAGACCGACACGCCGTTCGAGATGATGCTCTATCCGGGCCAGACCCACCGCGTCGGCGGGCCGGGCATTTCCGAGCATCTGTGGCACACGATCCTGAACTTCCTGGACCGGACGGTGAAGGATAAGCCGGCGAAGTGATCCCGATCCTCCCCGGCACGGGGAGGGGGACCATGCGCAGCATGGTGGAGGGGGCTGGCGGCAAGGGTTGACCTGTGCGGCACGTCCTCTCCGTCAGCGCTGGCGCGCTGCCACCTCCCCGTAACGGGGAGGATGTACGAACATGGCATGGCATTCCTGAAGACCTTCCACCTCTGGCCCTTCCTCGACACGCTGGTCAGCTATCTGACCGCCTTCGTGCTGGGCACGGTGATCGGGGCCGAACGGCAATATCGCCAGCGGACCGCGGGCCTGCGCACCAATGCGCTGGTCGCGATCGGGGCGGCGGCGTTCGTCGATCTCGGTCAGCGGCTGGGCGGCAATGTCGAGTCGATCCGCATCATCGCCTATGTCGTGTCGGGGATCGGCTTCCTGGGCGCGGGCGTCATCATGAAGGAGGGGATGAACGTCCGCGGGCTCAATACGGCCGCGACCCTGTGGTGCTCGGCGGCGGTCGGCTCGATCGCGGGCAGCGACATGGTGGCCGAGGCGGTGCTGCTGACCGGCATCGTCCTGCTCGCCAACACCGCGCTGCGCCCGCTGGTCGATGCGATCAACCGCATCCCCGTCGAGGGGCGGCATGTCGAGGCGACCTATTCGGTCAGCCTGACCACGACCGCCGCACAGGCCGGGCCAGTCGGCGACCTGCTAGTCGAACATCTGGAGGGCGCGGGCCTGCCGGTCGGCGAACTGGATAGCGAGGAGCGCGGAGAGGATCAGGTGACCGTCACCGCGATCCTGACCAGCACCATCGTCGAGGCGGGTGAACTCGACCGCATCACCGACCATTTCCAGAGCGTCCACGGCATCGCCCACGCGACCTGGGCGGCGAGTACGCATGACTAAACTCCCCTCCCGCAGGCGGGAGGGGTTGGGGGAGGGGCGTGCCGCACGCGCCGGTCTCGGTGAGACTCCGGGCCCTCCCCCCGGCCCCCTCCCGCTTGCGGGAGGGGGAGGCGGCCTAAACCCCCGCTTGCCTTTCCCAAACGCGCACTATTCGTAAAGTCGGTGGACGTATCCGCGCAATGACGCTACCGGCTCAGGCTTCCGAGTGGAGGGTTTAATGGGTTATCGCGTGGTGGTCGCCGGGGCGACGGGCAATGTCGGCCGGGAAATGATCAACATTCTGGCGGAGCGGGAATTCCCGATCGACGAGCTGGCGGTCGTCGCCTCGTCGCGCAGCCAGGGCGACCAGATCGAATATGGTGAGACCGGCAAGATGCTCACCATCAAGAATATCGAGCATTTCGATCCCACCGGCTGGGACATGGCGCTGTTCGCGATCGGGTCGGACGCGACCAAGGTCTATGCCCCCAAATTCGCCGCTGCGGGCTGCATCGTGATCGACAATTCGTCGCTCTATCGCATGGACCCGGACGTGCCGCTGATCGTGCCGGAAGTGAACCCCGATGCGATCGACGGCTATACCGCCAAGAACATCATCGCCAACCCGAACTGCTCGACCGCGCAGATGGTCGTGGCGCTCAAGCCGCTGCACGACAAGGCGACGATCAAGCGCGTCGTCGTCGCGACCTATCAGTCGGTGTCGGGCGCGGGCAAGGCGGGCATGGACGAGCTGTTCGAGCAGAGCCGCAACATCTTCGTCGGCGACCCCGCCGAGCCCAAGAAGTTCACCAAGCAGATCGCCTTCAACGTGATCCCGCACATCGACAGCTTCCTGGAGGACGGCTCCACCAAGGAAGAGTGGAAGATGGTCGCCGAGACCAAGAAGATCCTCGACCCCAAGGTCAAGGTGACGGCGACCTGCGTCCGCGTGCCCGTCTTCGTCGGCCATTCCGAGGCGCTGAACATCGAATTCGAGGACGAGATCTCGGCACAGGAAGCGCAGGACATCCTGCGCGAGGCGCCCGGCGTCATGCTGATCGACAAGCGCGAGGACGGCGGATACGTCACCCCGATCGAATGCGTCGGCGACTATGCTACCTTCATCAGCCGCGTGCGCGAGGACTCGACGGTCGATAACGGCCTGTCGCTGTGGTGCGTGTCGGACAATCTGCGGAAAGGTGCGGCGCTGAACGCGGTGCAGATCGCCGAGCTGCTCGGCCGTCGCCACCTGAAGAAGGGGTAAGTCTCGATCCTCCCCGGAACGGGGAGGGGGAGCATCGCGAAGCGATGGTGGAGGGGGCTCTCCGACGGGCAGTCCTATCGGGAAGTCCCCCTCCGTCAGCGCTGCGCGCCGCCACCTCCCCGTATCGGGGAGGATAAGGGGTTCACCGCCCCATATACAGCCCCGGCCGGTGCCAGGCGAAGAGGATCAGGCTGATCGCCGCCGCGCTGATCGCAGACCAGATCAGTTGGGTGCCCGTCACCACCGGGATGGCCAGGCTGAGGATCACGACGTCGAGCGCGACCTGGGTCAGTCCCATATTCCATCCGTGCTTGCGATAGAGCCAGATGGTGATGACCCCGGTGCCGCCGACCCCCGCCTGGTGCCGGGCGAGCGACAATATGCCCATGCCGATCACCGTACCGCCGACCAGCGCGGCAAAGGCCGGGTGGACCGCATCGACATGCACCGACACCCGCGTGATCGCCGAGGCGATGCCGATCCCGACATTGACCAGCACCGTCTTCACCGCGAACCGCGCGCCCATCACCTTGTGCGCGAACAGGAAGAACGGGATATTGACCAGCGTGAACAGCACGCCCGCGGGCAGCGGGATCAGATAGGACAGCAACAGCGCGACGCCCGCGATCCCGCCGGTCACCAGCCCCGCCGCTTTCAGGAACACCAGCCCCACGATCAGCAGCGTGCAGCCGATGAAGATGGCATAGGCGTCTTCGAGCAGGCTGTGCGGCCGCCCGATCGGGCTGGGCGGCAGGGTCTCGGCGGCGGGAGCGGTGGTTGCGGTCATCAAGCGTCCGGTTATGGGTCCGGCATCCGCTCCATCGGCCCGCTTCTGGCGGCAGGCATGGCGCCTTTTAGCGCAACTGCTTAGCCAAGCCAAATGGCGGGCGGCGGGCCCGCGCCATCGTCCGCCCGAAGGGTACAAATTATTGGGGGTGGCGACACGCGCCGCGCGGGCATAGGGCGCGCCGATGACCATCAAGGAGCGCCACGGCCTCGCGGCCCTGACCGACAAGGAGAAGCAGACGCTGCGCCTGATCGTCCGGGGGCATGACGCCAAGTCGGTCGCGCAGACGCTCGACCTGTCGGTCCACACCATCAACGAACGGCTGCGCGACGCGCGGCGCAAATTGTCGGTGTCGAGCAGCCGGGAGGCGGCGCGGATGCTCCTCGATGCGGAAGGGGGCATGGTCGTCCCGCCACCCCCCGAAAAGTCGGGGGACATGACGATCGGGGAGGACCGCCAGGCCGCGACGGAGGATCAGGCCAGGGCGCCGATCGGCGGCGTGGGGCGCGGCGGACGCCGTTTCCCGATCCTCATAGGAGCCTTGCTCATGACCCTTGCTTTCGGCCTGATCGCCCTTGTCGGCCTGCCTTATATGCTCGCGACGTCGCCGCAAGATGCCCCGGTCGCCTCCGCCGCCCACGACCCGGCGGTGGTCGACGCCGCGCAGCGCTTCCTGGCGCTGGTCGATCAGGGACGCTGGGCGGACAGCTACCGCGCGACCGGCTCGGCCTTTCGCAGGATCAATAGCGAGGCGGTATGGGCGGCGGCTTCCGAAAAAATGCGCGCGCAGATGGGGACGATGGTTTCGCGGTTGTTCCTCTCGCAGGAAAATCTGCCCGCGCCGCCCGATGGCTATGAGGTGGTGAAATTCCGCGCGCGCTATTCCAGAGCGGGCGATGTCATCGAGACGGTCACGCTCGAGCATCAGGCGGGGGCGTGGCGGATCGTCGGCATCACGGTCGGCTGAGCCACGGTCTTTCCGCCGTCGGAGACGGGCCCGTTCGCGGCATTCCGGCCGCAAACGGGTCCACATCCCGCGCGATCTATATTAGGGCGATCCGGTAGCCCCGCTTTCCTACCGGAGACTTGATCCTTGGCCGAAACCGCCCCCGAAACCCGCTTCTTCGACAGCTTCGACGGGACGCCGATCGCGTGGCGCGAAATGGGGGAGGGGCGGGCGCTCGTCCTGATCCATGGTTATTTCTCCGACGCGAACACCAACTGGATCCGCTATGGCCACGCCGCCGCCATCGCGGCCAGGGGCTACCGGGTCATCATGCCCGATCTTCGCGCGCACGGCGAAAGCGGCAAGCCGCATGACCCCGCCGCCTATCCGAAGGACGCGCTGACCCGCGACGGCCATGCGCTGGTCGAGCATCTCGGGCTGACCGATTACGACCTGGGCGGCTATTCGCTGGGCGCGCGGACGGTCAGCCGGATGCTGGCCACCGGCGCGGAGCCGGGCAAGGCGATCTTTGCGGGCATGGGGCTGGAGGGGCTGCTCCATACCGGGCGACGGGTCGATCATTTCACCAACATCCTGACGCGTCTGGGCGAGCATAAGCGCGGTTCGCCCGAATGGATGGCGGAGGCGTTCCTGAAGACCACCGGCGGCGATCCGGTCGCGCTGCTGCATATCCTGAACACCTTCGCAGATACGCCGCTATCGGCAATCGAGGGGTTCGACCTGCCCGCTCTGGTCGTCGCGGGCGTGGAGGATTTCGACAATGGCGCGGCGGTCGATCTGGCCGACGCGCTGCCGCGCGGCCGCTATGTCGAGATTCCGGGCAATCACATGAGTTCGGTGACCAAGCCCGAACTGGGGGAGGCCATCGCCCGGTTCCTGACCGCTTGACGGCGGCGGGCAAAGCCGCGCAACTGCGCGTCATCGGCTCCGCTTCGAGAGCAATGTGATGAATTCAGGGGGAAAATGATGCTTCGCTCCGCCGTTTCCGGCACCGTGCTCGCCTTCGCGCTGGCGGGGGCCGCCCATGCCCAAACCGCCCCGCAGCCGGCCGCGACCCAGCCCCCCGCCACCGTCGCAGGCGCCGATGCCTTCGTCGCGGAGGCCGAGAAGACGCTGGCCGACAAATCGGTCGGGGCGCAGCAGATCGCCTGGGTCAACGCGACCTATATCACCGACGACACCGACGCGCTGGCCGCCGCCTCGGGCGCGGAAATGACCGATCTCGCGGTCCGCTACGGCCTGGGCGCGGCGCGCTATCAGGCGCTGCCGGGCCTGTCCTATGACACCAAGCGCAAGCTGGACCTGCTGCGCGGCGGCATCACGCTGCCCGCGCCCACCACGCCCGGCGCGGCGGCGCAGCTGTCGATGCTGACCACGCGCATGTCCTCGGCCTATGGCAAGGGCAAGGGGCTGCGGAACGGCCAGCCGATCAACGGATCGGATATCGAGGCCGCGATGGGCAGCGAGCGCGATCCCGCCAGGCTGAAGGAAATGTGGGTCAGCTGGCATGACAATGTCGGTGCGCCGATGCGCGCGGACTATGCGCAGATGACCGCGCTCGCCAACCAGGGCGCCAGGGAGCTGGGCTATGTCGATGCCGGATCGCTGTGGCGGTCGGGCTATGACATGCCGCCGGAACAGTTCGCGCAACTGACCGACAGGATCTGGGGCGAGCTGGAGCCGCTGTACCAGGCGCTGCACACCTATGTCCGGTGGAAGCTGAACGAGAAATATGGCGATGCCGTCCAGTCGAAGACCGGCCCGATCCGCGCCGACCTGCTCGGCAATATGTGGGCGCAGGAATGGGGCAATATCTATGACCTCGTCGCGCCCAAGGGGGCGGGCGATGTCGGGTACGATACCGGCGAGCTGCTGAAGGCCAAGGGCTATGACCCGATCCGGATGGTGAAGGCGGGCGAGGGCTTCTACTCCTCGCTGGGCTTCGCGCCCCTGCCGCAGAGCTTCTGGCAGCGTTCGCAGATCGTGAAGCCCGCCGACCGCGAGGTGATCTGCCACGCCTCGGCCTGGGATGTCGACAACAAGGACGATATCCGGATCAAGATGTGCACGAAGGTCAATGCCGACGACTTCGTGACCATCCATCACGAACTCGGCCATAATTACTATCAGCGCGCCTATAAGGACCAGCCCTTCCTCTACAAGAACGGCGCCAATGACGGATTTCACGAGGCGATCGGCGATACCGTCGCGCTGTCGATCACGCCCGATTATCTGGTGAAGATCGGCCTGCTCGACCCCGCCAAGGTGCCGAGTGCCGACAAGGATATCGGCCTGTTGCTGCGCCAGGCGATGGACAAGGTGGCGTTCCTGCCCTTCGGCCTGCTGATCGACAAGTGGCGCTGGGGCGTGTTCTCGGGCCAGATCCCGGCCGGGCAATATCAGGCGGGCTGGGACGCACTGCGCCTGAAGTACCAGGGCGTGGTGCCGCCGGTCGCGCGCGACGAGACGAAGTTCGATCCGGGTGCGAAGTATCATATCCCGGCGGGCGTGCCCTATGCGCGCTATTTCCTGGCGCGGGTGCTCCAGTTCCAGTTCTACAAGGCGGCGTGCGACCAGGCCGGGTGGAAGGGACCGCTCCACCGCTGCTCCTTCTATGGCAACAAGAAGGTCGGCGAGAAGCTGAACGCGATGCTGGCCATGGGTCAGTCCAAGCCCTGGCCGGACGCGCTTCAGGTGTTCACCGGCAGCCGCGAGATGTCGGGCAAGGCGCTGGTCGAATATTTCGCGCCGCTGAAGACGTGGCTGGATCAGCAGAACAAGGGCAAGCCGCAGGGTTGGTGATGTTGCGAGGGGTGAATGGCGTTGCCCGCCCCTCCACCACTCGCTTTCGCGAGCGGTCCCCCTCCCCAAGCTGTGCTTGGGGAGGAATGAAGCGGCACCCCAAATCCTCCCCATCTTTGATGGGGAGGGGGACCGCCGCGAAGCGGTGGTGGAGGGGCGCTTAACCCAACGCCCGTTCAGGCTGAGCGAAGTCGAAGCCCACGCCTGACCATAGGCCAAGGGGACAGGCTTTCCCCGTGGCCTTCGACTTCGCTCAGGCTGAACGGAGGTTGGGGATCACTTCTTTCGGTCGTCCTTGCCGTTGTCGCTCTTATCCGTATCCCGCTTCGGCGTACTCCCCCGCAACGACAGCAGCGCCGCGGTCAGCCCGGCGGCCGCCGCCAGACTTCCCAAAATCGACGCCACCCCCCATTTGCCGCCGACCCGGTCCAGCCCATGCTTGCCCAGCGCCGGTGCCGGTGCGGGCTTGATGGGGGCAGGCTTGCGCGGCGGCGACTTGCGCGGCATGGTCCGCTTGGTCGATCGCGGCTTGGGCGGTGCCTTGGGCTTGGCGGCGGGTTGGGGGGCCTCGGCGGCCTCATCCTCTACCGCGACGGGCTCGGCCTCTTCGCGCGGCTTGTCCTCGACGGGCTTGGGTGCCGGGCGTTTGCGTGGGGCGGCGGTGCCCGCTGTCTTGGGCGCGGCGCGGCGGCGGGGTGGGCGTGGCTTCCTGGTGTCCGGTGTATCGACCATCGACATTCCCCCTGTTTCGGTCCGTCTGCGTAACGCTTCGCCCCGCCGCCGGTTGCCGGTCAGCGGAAGGGCGGCTCGTTGAACGCGCGCAGCTTGCGGCTGTGCAGCTTGTTGCCCTCGCGGCGCAGCTGTTCGCACGTCTCGATGCCGATCCGCATATGCTCGCTGATCGCGCGCTCATAGAAGCGGTTGGCCTGACCCGGCAGCTTCAGCTCGCCGTGCAGCGGCTTGTCCGACACGCAGAGCAGCGTCCCATAGGGCACGCGGAACCGATAGCCCTGCGCCGCGATCGTCGCGGACTCCATGTCGATGCCGACCGCGCGGCTGAGCGAGAAGCGCAGCGCCGACTTGGAATAGCGCAATTCCCAGTTGCGATCGTCGGTGGTGACGATCGTGCCGGTGCGCAGTCGACGCTTGAGGTCGTCGCCCGACTGGCCGGACACGATCTCGGCCGCCTTGGCCAGCGCGACCTGCACCTCGGCGATGGCGGGGACCGGAATTTCGGGCGGCAGCACATCGTCCAGCACATGGTCGTCGCGCAGATAAGCATGCGCCAGCACATAGTCGCCGATCCGCTGGCTGGGACGAAGCCCGCCGCAATGGCCGATCATCAGCCACGCCTCGGGCCGCATCACCGCCAGATGGTCGCAGATCGTCTTGGCGTTGGACGGGCCGACGCCGATATTGACCAGGGTGATGCCGGTGCCGTCCTTGGCGACCAGGTGATAGGCTGGCATCTGGTGCCGCCGCCACGCGCTGTCGGTGACGATCTTGTCGACATCCTCGGGCCGCTCGATCACCACGCCGCCCGCGCCCGACAGGGCGGTGAAGCGCGACCCCTCGCCCAGTTGCGAGGCGCCCCAGCGGACGAACTCGTCGACATAGCGGTGATAGTTGGTGAACAGCACGAAACGCTGGCAATGCTCGGGCGGCGTGCCGGTATAATGGCGCAGCCGGGCGAGCGAGAAGTCGGTGCGAAGCCCGTCGAACAGCGCCAGCGGCCGGTTGCCGTCGGCGGTCATCCACAGCCCGTCGGCGATCTCGTCGCCGATATGCGCCAGCTCGGTCGCGGGGAAGAAGCGCGCCAGCTCCGCCGCCGACACCGTGTCCAGGCTCAGCGCATGGCCGGGATCGAGCACATAGGGGAAGGGGATTTCCTGCCGCCCCGCCACCGCCTCGACGGTGACGTCGTAATCCTCGATCAGCAGGGTCAGCTGCTCGACCAGATAATCCTTGAACAAGGCGGGCTTGGTGACGCTGATCCGATAGTCGCCCGGCGATACCAGCCGACCGAAGGAACGCATCGGGGTCGGGCGTCCGACGTCGCCGCGAAAGACCAGGCGGATTTCGGGATAGGCGAAACAGCCATGCGCCCGGTCGTCGAGCGAGGGCACGGTGCCGTCGCGAAGATAGGCGGTCAGCGCGTCCTTCAGCCGCGTGACGGAGGCGGTGTAGAGGCGGTCGAGTTCCTCGACGATCTGTACGGCATTGGTCATGCAACAGGAGCTAGGCCCTGTCGCGGAAGCTGGCAAGCGGGTGCGGACGATGCCATGGCCGTCCGCACCCGCCCCGTGGGGTCAGGCGCCCTGCGTCGAATTCTCGTCGTCGCTGGCGGTGCGCAGCTTGGCCGCGCCGAACGCCGCCCCGGCCACCGCCGCCGCGACGCCCGCCGCGATTCCGGCGGCGGCATAGGGGTGGCTCTTCACCGTGTCACCGGCGGCCTTGGCCGCGCCCTGCGCCTTTTCGGCCAGGCTCTTGGCCTCGGCCTGCTTCTCGGGGGGGACATAGGTGGTCATGCCATGGTTCCTCTTGTCTGTTGATCCTCGCGTGTAAAACGCATGGGGACTTGGGGCTGTTCCGCCAGCGATCCAAATCCCCGCGCCGTCCGCTGGATCAGAGCTGGCTGAGGAGGTGCTCGGCCGAGCTGACCTTGAATTCGCCGGGCGCCTCGACGAACAGCTGTTCGACCACGCCGTCATTGACCAGCATGGTGTAACGCTGGCTGCGCAGGCCCATGCCGAACTTGGTGCCGTCCAGCGTCAGGTCGACCGCCTTGGCGAAATCGCCATTGCCGTCGGCCAGCATCGTGACGCCGCCCGCGCCCTGCACCTGGCCCCAGGCCTTCATGACGAAGGCGTCGTTGACCGAGGTGCAAGCGATCTCGTCCACGCCCTTGGCCTTCAGCGCATCGGCCTGGGCGATGAAGCCGGGCAGGTGCTGCGCCGAGCAGGTGGGGGTGAAGGCGCCCGGCACCGCGAACAGCGCGACGCGGCGACCGGCGAAGTAATCGGCGGCGTTCACCTGCTCGGGGCCCTCGGGCGTCACCTTGACCAGCGTGGCGGCGGGGAGGCGGTCTCCGACCTTGATCGTCATCGTTGCAATCCTTGGGGCATCGCGGCCCGGCACCATGCCGGGTGTCGGGGCCGTCCATGCCGCCAAGCCGCCCCGCATTTCAAGCATGGCGAGGCGAAGCGGTGATCCCTATAGTCGGGATGTGCATCAACTGACCTATCTCTCCGGCCAATTCCTGCTGGCCATGCCCGGCATGACCGATCCCCATTTCGATCACGCGATCATCGCGATGTGCGCGCATGACGAAGGCGGCGCGCTGGGCATCGGCGTCGGCGCGACGATCGACGGCATCGGTTTCCACGCGCTGCTCGATCAGTTCGGCATCGCGCCCGGCGACGCCCCCGACGCGCCGGTCCATTATGGCGGCCCGGTCGAGCCCCGGCGCGGCTTCGTGCTGCACAGCCATGACTGGCAGGGGCAGGACAGCGTCGATGTCGGCGGCCGCTGGGTCCTGTCGAGCACGGTCGACGTGCTCCGCGCCATCGCCGAGGGGCGGGGGCCGGAACGCTGGATCGTCGCGCTCGGCTATGCCGGGTGGGATGCGGGCCAGTTGGAGGGTGAGCTGCGCGAGCCGGGATGCTGGTTCAATGTCGGCGGCGAGCCGCGCATACTCTACGACGTCGGCGCGGGCGCGCGGTGGCAGGCGGCGTTCGGCGCGGCCGGGGTCGATCCGCGCCAGCTGGTGACCGGCGGCGGCACGGCCTGAGCCCCGGTTCCCGCCGGTATCGACCCGCATCCGATACCCGCTCAACGATATAAAGATATCTTTATATTTGATCCCTAAGGCGATCGCCGCTAAGGCGTCGGCCGTGCCGATCGGCGTTTCCCACGTCTTGGTCGGCCCCATTTTGCACGGAGTTTCGTCGTGTCCACGACTGCTGCCACCAAGAACGATTACGTCATCAAGGATATCGGCCTGGCCGATTTCGGCCGCGCCGAGATCAAGATCGCCGAGACCGAGATGCCCGGCCTGATGGCCCTGCGCGAGGAATTCGGCGCGGCGCAGCCGCTCAAGGGCGCGCGCATCACCGGCTCGCTGCACATGACGATCCAGACCGCCGTGCTGATCGAGACGCTGACCGCGCTGGGCGCCGATGTGCGCTGGGCGACCTGCAACATCTTCTCGACCCAGGACCATGCCGCCGCCGCGATCGCCGCTGCGGGTATCCCCGTCTTCGCCGTGAAGGGCGAGACGCTGGCCGAATATTGGGACTATGTCGGCGACATCTTCGACTGGGACAAGAATGGTGACGGCACCACCGCCAACATCATCCTGGACGATGGCGGCGACGCGACCATGTTCGCACTGTGGGGCGCCAAGCTGGAAGCCGGCCAGACCTTCGGCGAGCCGGAGAATGAGGAAGAGGTCGAGTTCCAGCGTTCGGTCAAGGCGTTCATCGCCAAGAAGCCGGGCTATCTGACCCAGACCGTCAAGAACCTGAAGGGCGTGTCGGAAGAGACCACGACCGGCGTGCACCGCCTGTACGAGATCGCCAAGAAGGGCGAGCTGCCCTTCCCGGCGATCAACGTCAACGACTCGGTCACCAAGTCGAAGTTCGACAATCTGTACGGCTGCAAGGAATCGCTGGTCGACGCGATCCGTCGCGCCACCGACGTCATGCTGGCGGGCAAGGTCGCTGCGGTCGCCGGGTTCGGCGACGTGGGCAAGGGCTCTGCCCAGTCGCTCCGCAATGGCGGCGCGCGCGTGCTCGTGACCGAGATCGATCCGATCTGCGCGCTGCAGGCGGCGATGGAGGGCTTCGAGGTCGTGACCATGGATGAGGCCGTGAAGCGCGCCGACATTTTCGTCACCGCGACCGGCAATGCCGACGTCATCACCGCCGATCACATGAAGGCGATGAAGCCCATGTCGATCGTCTGCAACATCGGCCACTTCGACTCCGAGATCCAGATCGCGGCGCTGTCGAACTACAAGTGGACCGAAGTGAAGCCCGGCACCGACCTGGTCGAGTTCCCGGACGGCAAGCAGATCATCGTGCTGGCCAAGGGCCGCCTGGTGAACCTGGGCTGCGCGACTGGCCACCCCAGCTTCGTGATGTCGGCCTCGTTCACCAACCAGACGCTCGCCCAGATCGAGCTGTGGACCAAGGGCGAGAACTACAAGAACGAAGTGTACGTTCTCCCGAAACACCTCGACGAGAAGGTCGCCGCGCTCCACCTCGAAAAGCTGGGCGTCCAGCTGTCGAAGCTGAGCGAGAAGCAGGCCGCCTATATCGGCGTGCCGGTCGAGGGTCCGTTCAAGCCGGATCATTACCGCTACTGATCCCGCTCGGCTCCGGCCGATGGGAAGGGAAAGGGGGCTGCCCGGCCGGGCGGCCCCCTTTTTCGTGCGGGACACGCGGCGCTCTTCTTCATTCTGGCGCATCGCTGGCGGATCGGGTTAGAGGAGTAGGGATGCGCAGCCTTGCCCCGGACCTTGTCGGATGATCGCGATCAGCAGCGTCGAGGCGGCTCTGTTGGGGGCGGCGGCGTGCGCCGTCATCGTCACGGGCATGGTCCTGATGTTCCTGGGGCTGCGCGCCCGCAAGGAAGCCTCGGCGGTGCGGCTGGAGCGCGACCGGCTGGATGCATTGCTGCGCGCCGGACCGGCGCAGGCCATGCTGGTGCGCAGCGACGGGCGGATCGACATGCCCCGGCGCCTGGCCGACTGGCTGGGCCTGCCCGACGTCGCGCGCTTCCCCGAGGAGCTGGGGGACGAGGTCTGCGGCCTGACCCCCGACGACAGCGCCGCGCTGGGCATCGACCTGATCGCCGCGCAGAAGACCGGCAAGCGTTTCCGTCGGATCATCCGGCCGCAGGGATCGCCCAGGACGCTGCTGTTCGACGGCGCGCGCGCGCCGCAGGATCAGGGCGCGGGCGGCGCGGTGGTCGTCTGGGTCTTCGACATGACCGATGCGCAGGACGAGATTGCGCGGCTGGATGCCGAGACCAAGCGGCTGGGCAATGCCTTCCAGGCGCTGACCGGGCTGATCGAGGCGGCGCCGCTGCCCATGTGGTATCGCGGCGACGACCTGCGGCTGGCGATGGTCAACACCGCCTATGTCGAGGCGGTCGAGGGGCGCGATGCGGCCGATGTGGTCGGGCGCGGGCTGGAACTGGTCGAGGGATCGGGGCGCGGCGGCCCGCTGGCGGGGGCGGCGGCGGCCCGCGACCAGGGGCGGCCGCACGAACAGGTTCTGCCCGCGACGATCGACGGCGCGCGGCGCGCGCTGCACATCTTCGACGTGCCGCTGCCGACCGGGGGCATTGCGGGCTTCGCGGTCGATATCGAGGATCTGGAACAGTCGCGCGCGGGCGCCAAGCGCTTCGCCGAGGCGCAGCGCGCGATGCTCGACCGGCTGTCGGCGGCGGTCGCGCATTTCGGGCCCGACCGGGGCCTCGTCTTCTGCAACCAGCCGTTCCGCCGGATGTTCGCGATGCGCGCCGAATGGCTGGCCGACCATCCCGAATTCGACCGCGTCCTGGAGCGGATGCGCGAGGCCAGTCGCAGTCCCGAGGTCCGTGACTTCCCCGGCTGGAAGGCCGAGCGCGCCGCCTGGTTCCGCCAGGCGGGGGGCGGCATCGAGGAGCAATGGCATCTGCCCGGCGGCACCCATTTGCGCGTCGTCGCCCAGCCGTTGCCCGATGGCGGCCTGCTGCTGATCTTCGAGGACCGGACCGAGGAGGTGCAGCTGGCCTCGGCGCGCGACACGCTGTTGCGCGTGCGGACCGCGACCTTCGACAATCTGTTCGAGGCGCTGGGCGTCTTCGCGGCCGATGGCCGGTTGCAGCTGTGGAACAACCGCTTCCGCGCGCTCTGGGGGCTGGAGGAGGAATTCCTGTCCAGCCATCCGCGTGTCGATGCCTTTGTCGATCGGGTCGCCGGGCGGCTGGCGACGCCCAGCCGGTCCGAGCTGATCGTCGAGCTGGTCCGGTCCGCGACGCTGGAGCGGCAGCAGCGCAGCGGGCGCGTCGCCTTTGCCGACGGGCGGCATTTCGAATTTGCGGGTGTGCCGTTGCCCGACGGCAACGCGCTGTTCACGCTGCTCGACATCACCGACAGCCGACGCGCCGAACAGGCCGCGCGCGACCGGGCCGATGCGCTGGAGGCGGCGGACAAGGTCAAGACCGCCTTCGTCGCCAATATGAGCTATGAGCTGCGCACCCCGCTGACCTCGATCAGCGGTTTTGCCGAGATGCTGCATGGCGGCTTTGCCGGGCCGCTGCCCGATACCGCGATCAGCTATATCGAGGCGATTCTAGAATCGACCGAGCGGCTGGGGCTGCTGGTCGACGATGTGCTCGACCTGACCCGCGATCAGGTGGATGCCGACATTGCGCGCGAGGATGTGCAGTTGGGCCGCGTCGCGCGCGCGGCGGCGGACACGATCCGTCCGGTCGCGGGGCGGCGCAAGCTGGACTTCGCGGTCGAGATTCACCGCTCGCTCGGCCGGATCACCGGCGACCGCCGCCGCCTGCAGGAGACGATCGAGCATCTGCTGCGCCATGCGGTCGAACAGACGCCCGAGGGCGGCCGAATCCTGCTCCATGCCGATGGCGATTCGGCGCGCGCGCGGATCGTGGTGTCCGACGACGGCCAGGGCATGGACGAACAATCGGTCGCCCATGCCTTTGACCGCTTCGCCGAGCCGGGGATCAAGGCCACCGGCGAGCGCGCGCTGGGGCTGGGCCTGCCGCTCGCCAAGCAGTTCGTCGAGGCGCATGGCGGCACGATCAGCCTGTTGTCCGAACCGGGGCAGGGGACGCTGGTCACGGTGGAACTGCCGCGAAGGGTGGCCGACAAGACCCCGACCACAAAGGAAAAGCCATGACGATCCGGCTGGCCGATGCCGCCGCCACCGAGGATTTCGGCCGCCGCCTGGCCGCGCATCTCCGCCCCGGCGACGTGGTGACGCTGACCGGCACGCTGGGCGCGGGCAAGACCAGCCTGGCGCGCGGGCTGCTGGCGGCGCTCGGCCTGCCCGGCGAGGCGCCGAGCCCGAGCTTCGCGATCGTCCAGCCCTATGCCCCGCCCGAAACGGCCTTCCCCGTGCTGCATGTCGATCTCTACCGGCTCGACGGGCCCGAACAGCTGGAGGAGCTGGGGCTGGACGAAGCATTGTGGGACTCGGCGCTGGTCGTCGAATGGCCCGACCGCGCGGGCCCCGATGCCTGGCCGCAGGCGCTGGCGCTGGCGCTGGAGATGGATCCGGATGGCGGACGTGTCTTGACAGCCATGGTCCCCTCGGGCTGGGAAGCGCGATGGCCGATATGACCCCGCCGGCGGACGCCGCCGCCTTTCTTGCAAGCGTCGGATGGGAGGGGGCGGTGATCGCGCCGCTCGCCGGTGACGCCTCGTTCCGCCGTTATTTCCGCGTCACGCGCGCTGGCCACAGCGCCGTCCTGATGGACGCGCCGCCGCCGCATGAGGACCCGCGCCCCTTCATCGCGATCGCGCGCTGGCTGGTCGGCCGGGGCTTTGCCGCGCCCGCGATCCTGGGGGCGGACGAGGTGCGCGGGCTGGTCCTGATCGAGGATTTCGGCGACGACCGGATGCGCGAGGCGATCGAGGCCGATCCCGACGCGACGGCGAAGCTCTATAGCGATGCGGTCGACCTGCTCGCCGCGCTGCGCGGCCACGCGCCCGAGGGGCTGGCCCCCTATGATGCCGCCGTCCTTCACCGCGAGGCGGCGCTGTTCCCCGAATGGTACACGCCCACCGTCGGCCTGGATGTCGATGTCGAGGGCTATCGCGCTGCCTGGGACCGGGTGTTCGCCCATGCCATCGCCGACAATCCCGTCACCGTGCTGCGCGATTATCATGTCGAGAATCTGATGCTGGTCGGGCCGATGCGGACGCTGGGGCTGCTCGACTTTCAGGACGCGCTGGCAGGGCATGCCGCCTATGACCTCGTCTCGCTGCTTCAGGACGCGCGGCGCGATGTCGAACCGTCGATCGAGCAGGCGATGCTGGAACGCTATCTGGGCGCGACGGGCGAGGGGGATGCGTTCCTGAACGCCTATCATGTCCTGGGCGCGCAGCGGAACGCCAAGATCCTGGGCATCTTCACCCGGTTGTGGAAGCGCGACGGCAAGCCGCGTTACGCCGCGCTCTGCCCGCGAGTCTGGGCCTATCTGGAACGCGATCTGTCGCAGCCGGTGCTGGCGCCGGTCGCGGCCTGGTTCGACGACAATGTGCCGCCCGAGTTGCGCGGCGATCCCCATGTCCTTGCATCGCGGGGCGACGGCGAATGACCCGACAGCTTTCCATTCGGCCCACCCCGGCGGGCCTCGTGCCGCGCACCGCGATGGTGATGGCGGCGGGGATCGGCAAGCGGATGCGCCCGCTGACCGCGACCCGGCCCAAGCCGCTGGTATCGGTGGCGGGCAAGCCGCTGATCGACCATGTCTTCGACCGGCTGGTCGCAGCGGGCGTCGAGCGGGCGGTGGTCAATGTCCATTACCTGGCGGACCAGCTGGAGGCGCATCTGCGCGACCGGTTCCCGGAGATCGAGATCGTCATCTCGGACGAGCGCGACCAGTTGCTGGAAACCGGCGGCGGGCTGGTCAAGGCGCGGCCGCTGCTGGGGGATGCGCCGGTGCTGGTGGTCAACAGCGACAATCTGTGGGTCGACGGGCCGGTCGACGCGATCCGCCTGCTGGCATCGCGCTGGGACGAGGCCGCGATGGACGCGCTGCTGCTGATGGTGCCGCTGGCGCGCGCGCACAATCATCAGGGGCAGGGCGATTTCCATCTGGGCGCCGATGGCCGGATCACCGGGCGGCGCAGGCCCGGCCGGGTCGCGCCCTTCTCCTATACCGGGCTCCAGATCCTGCATCCCCGGATCATCGCCGATGCGCCCGAAGGGGCCTTTTCGACCAACCTGTTCTGGGACCGCGCGATCGCGGCCGGGCGCGCCTATGGCCAGGTGCATCAGGGGCTGTGGTTCGATGTCGGCACGCCGCGCGCCATTCCGCAGACGGAACTGATCCTCGCGGATGGCTGAGCCGCGCCGCCCGAGGCTGCACACGATCCCGGCGCATCGCGGGTTCGCCGATGCGCTGGTCGCGGGGCTGATGCGGCGCACCGGCGGCGATCCGCTGGTGCTGGCGCAGGGCATGATCCTGCTGCCGACCAATCGCGGCGTCCGCGCCGTGACCGAGGCGTTCGTGCGCGCCAGCGGCGGCGGCCTGATCCTGCCGCGCATGGTGGCGCTGGGCGATCCCGAACTGGGCGAGGCGGCGGGCTCCGCGATCGATCCGGCGGATGCCGAGGCGCCGCCGCCGCCCGCCATCGCGCCCTCCGCACGCCGGATGATCCTGGCCCGGCTGGTCGAGCAGGAACGCCAGCGCGCCGGTCAGCCGGTCACGGCGGCCGAGGCGGTGCGGCTGGCGGGCGATCTGGCGCGCACGCTGGACCAGATGCTGGTCGAGGAGGTCGATCCGGCCAAACTCGCGGCGCTCGACCTGGGGCCCGAACTGACCGAGCATTGGCAATCGGCGCTGGCGACCTTCTCGGTGGTGCTCGACCGCTGGCCCGCGGTGCTCGCGAAGATGGGGCGGATCGATGCGGCGAAGCGGCGGACGCTGCTGCTCGACCGGATCACCGCGCGCTGGGCCGAGGCGCAGCCCGCCGGGTTCGTCTGCGCGGCGGGCGTCACCGACACCGCCCCTGCGGTCGCACGGCTGCTGCGCTGCGTGTCGGAGATGCCGGGGGGATCGGTGGTGTTCGCCGGGCTGGACCTGACCATGCCCGACGAGGAATGGGACGCGCTCGGCCCCCACAAGTCCGACCCCGATACCGGCCGCACCCGGCGATCGATCGAGACGCATCCGCAATATGCACTGAAGCTGCTGCTCGACCGGATGAGCGTCGGGCGGGGCGAGGTGACGGTGTGGCGCGGCGGCGGCGATTATGACGCGGGGCCGGTGCGCGGCCGCGCCATCGCCAATGCCATGGCCCCGGCGGACTTTACGGCCAAGTGGACCGAGATGCCCGCTGAGGACCGGCGGCTGTCGGGCGTGTCGACCATCGAGCTCGCCACCCCCGCCGAGGAAGCCCAGGCGATCGCACTGGCGCTGCGCGAGGCGATCGAGGAGCCGGGTCGCACGGCGGCGCTCGTCACCCCCGATCGCGCGCTGGCGCGGCGGGTGGCGGCGCATTGTCGGCGGTGGAACATCCTGATCGACGATACGGCGGGGCGGCCTTTGTCGATCCTGCTGCCGGGGACGTTCCTGCTCCAGCTGGCCGAGGCGGCGGCGCAGCATTTCGCGCCCCTGCCGCTGCTGGCGCTGCTCAAGCATCCGCTGATCCGTGGTGAGATGGACCGGGTGGCGTGGTTGGACGGCGTGCGTGCGCTCGACCGGGCGCTCCGGGGGCCGCGTCCGGCGCCGGGGCTGGACGGGATCGCCGCGCATGTCGCCGACAAGCCGACCGCCGCCGCCTTCTGGAGCCTGGCCGCGCCGATGCTGGAGGCGGTGGGGCGGACCTTTGGCGACGGGCCGCAGGGCCTGCGCACCCTGCTCGCCTGTCTGCGCGAATGCGGGCAGAGCCTGTGCGGCGACGCGCTGTGGACCGGACCGGCGGGGCGTGCGGCGGCGGAATTCCTGGCGGGCTATGAGGAACAGGCCGATCATGGCCCCGCGCGCGTCGATCCCGCCGAATTGCCGGGCCTGCTGCGCAGCCTGTTCGACGAGATCGCGGTGCGCGCCATCCCCCGCGAGGGGCAGCATCCGCGCCTCGCCATCTATGGCCCGATCGAGGCGCGCCTCCAGACCGCCGACCTGATGATCGCGGGCGGTCTGAATGAAGGCGTCTGGCCGGGGCGGCCCGCACCCGATCCGTGGCTGGCGCCGCGCATCCGCTCGCTGCTGGGGCTGGTGGGCCTGGAGCAGCGGATCGGCATCGCCGCGCATGACCTGGCACAGGCGATGGGCGCGCCGCGCGCGATCCTGACCCGCGCGCGCCGCGACGCCAGCGGGCCGACGCTCGCCTCGCGCTTCTGGCTGCGGCTTCAGGCGATGGCGGGCGACCGGTTCGAGGCGCATCCGACCCTCGCGCGCTGGGCGGAACGGCTCGACCGGCCCGACGACTATACCCCGGCGGATCGCCCCGCGCCCAGGCCGCCCGCCGCGCTGCGCCCCACGACCATATCGGTGACCGAGGTCGACCGGCTGAAGGCCGATCCTTACGCCTTCTACGCGCGCCGGGTGCTCCGCCTGTCGCCGCTCGATCCGGTCGATGCCGATCCCAGCGCGGCGTGGCGCGGCACCGCCGTCCACGACATTCTGGAGATGTGGTGGAAGGTGGACCGTTGCGACGTCTCGGCGCTTCGCCCGCGTGCGCTGGCGATGCTGCGCGACCAGCGGACCCATCCGATGATGCGCGCGCTGTGGCAGCCGCGTCTGATCGAGGCGATCGACTGGATCGCCGCCGAGGTCGCCGCCAAGGCCGCCGAGGGCCGCCATGTCCTGAGCGCGGAAGGCAAGGGCGAGGCCAAGCTGGCGGGCGTCACCCTAACCGGGCGGTTCGACCGGATCGATAAGTCGGCGGACGGCGCGCTGGTGGTGATCGACTACAAGACCGGCAAGCCGCCCTCCACCACAGCGGTGCGCGAGGGGTTCAGCCTGCAACTCGGGCTGCTGGGCCTGATCGCCGAGCGTGGCGGGTTCGAGGGCGTGTCGGGCAAGGCGGGCGGTTTCGAATATTGGTCGCTGGGGCGCGGACGCGAGGGGCTGGGCTATATCGCCACCCCGGTCGACCCCGACGGCAAGCGCGAGCGGATCCGCACCGACGAGTTCGTCGCCATCGCGGCGTCGAATTTCGCCGAGGCGGCCGGGCAATGGCTGACCGGGGACGCGCCGTTCACCGCCAAGCTGGTGCCCGAATATGCGCCTTATGCGGAGTATGACCAGCTGATGCGGCGGGATGAATGGTATGGCCGTGATCGGTAAATTCTGGGCTGTGTTCGCGCGTGATGGCGTGGCCTTCGACTTCGCTCAGGCTGAACGGAGCGGGGGCTTGGGTCCTACCTCCGTTCACGCTGAGCGAAGTCGAAGCGCACGGGACTCCCGCCGCCCGGAGCATGCCGCATGAGCGCGCGGCCCATGGCGAACCTGCCCCCGCTAAAGGGCGATCAGGCCGCCGCCAGCGACCCCGCCGCGCATGTCTGGCTGTCCGCCTCGGCCGGCACCGGCAAGACCCAGGTGTTGGCCGCGCGCGTGTTCCGCCTGTTGCTGCGCGGCGTCGCGCCCGAGGCGATCCTGTGCCTGACCTTCACCAAGGCGGGCGCGGCCGAGATGGCGCAGCGGATCAACAGCCGCCTCGCCGCCTGGGTGCGGATGCCCGAGACCGAGCTGTTCGCCGATCTGAAGGCGCTGGGCGAGACCGCGACCCCCGACCTGCGCGAGCGGGCGCGGACGTTGTTCGCGCGCGTGCTCGACGCGCCGGGCGGCGGCCTGCGTATCCAGACGATCCACGGCTTTTGCCAGGGGCTGCTGGCGGCCTTTCCGGTCGAGGCGGGCCTCGCCCCCGGTTTCCGCCCGCTGGAGGCGCGCGAAGAGGCGGTGCTGGCGCGCGAGGCGCTGGCGCGGATGCTGGAGACCGCCGAGCGCGAAGGCCGGGTCGGCCCGGTCGAGACGGTCGGCGCGCTGTCGCTGCGGCTGGGCGAGGGCGGGGCGGAGGCGTTCCTGGCCGCCTGCGCCCGCGCGCCCGGTGCGCTGGAGGCGCTGCCCACCGGCATCCAGCCCTGGTTGCGCCGTGCGCTCGACCTGCCCTCGGGCGATATCGACGAGGCTATCGCGGACGGCGTCGAGGATATCGACGAGGATGCCGTCATCCGGCTGGCGGGCGCGAACCGCGCCTGGGGCACCGCGACCGGCGACAAGGCGGCGGCGGCGATGGAGTGCTGGATCGGCAGCGACCGGGCGGGTCGCGTCGCCGGGCTCGAAGAGCTGATGGGCACGGTCTTCACCGCCAAGGGCGAGCCGCGCAAGGCCTCCAAGAAGCTGACCGATGCCGATCCCGATTATGAGGATATGGCACGCGAACTGGGCGAGGCGTGCCGTCACCTGCTGGGCCTCGCCGCCCGCGCGCGTCATGCCGACCTGCTCGCCGATGCGCTGACCGTGGGGCGCGACTATGCGCGGGCCTATACATTGTCCAAGCGGGCGATCGGGGCGGTCGATTTCGACGACCTGATCCGCACCACCGTCGATCTGCTCGAGCGGCCGGGCATCGGCGAATGGGTCCGCTACAAGCTCGACCAGGTGACCGAGCATGTGCTGATCGACGAGGCGCAGGACACCAATGCGCATCAGTGGCGGATCGTCCGCGCGCTGGCCGACGAGTTCTTCGTCGGGCGTGGCCTTTACGCGCCCTCGACGCGGACGCTGTTCACCGTTGGCGACCATAAACAGGCGATCTTCGGTTTCCAGGGGACCGACCCGATCAACTTCCAGGCGGCCGAGCTGCATTTCTCGCGCCGTGCGGACGAGGTGGCGGGTGATGACGACTGGCCCGAGGACGAACGCGGTCTGCCGTTCAACCAGCTGTCGCTGACCCACAGCTTCCGCTCGACCACGCCGATCCTCGAGTTCGTCGATGCGGCGATCGAGGCGCTGGGCGAACCCGGCATGGGCATGGGGCATGCGGTGGAGCGCCACGCCAGCGAGGTGAAGGGCCCCGGTCGCATCACCCTGTGGCCGCCGGTCGCGGCGGGGGGCAGCGACGAGGACGAGGAAGGCTGGATCGACGATGCGGTGCGCAAGGTCGCCACCGACATCGCGCGCGCCGTGCGCGGCTGGCTGGACGATGGCGTGATGCTGGAGAGCAAGGGCCGCCGTCTTGAGCCGCAGGACATCATGATCCTGGTCAAGCGGCGCGGTGACCTTGCCTCGCTGATCGTCGCGCGCCTCTATGCCGAGGGGGTGCCGGTGGCGGGCGTCGACCGGCTGCGGCTGAACGCGCCGCTGGCGGTGCAGGACCTGCTGGCGGCGGTGCGCTTCGTGTTGCAGCCCGAGGACGATCTGTCGCTGGCCGCGCTGCTGGTGTCGCCGCTGATCGGCTGGTCGCAGGAGCGGCTGATGGCGGCGGGGCACCGGGCACGCGGTGCGCTATGGGCGCATCTGACCCGGACGCTGCCCGCCGAGGACCTCGCGCCGCTTCGCCAGATGCTGGCGCGCGCCGACGTGTCGACACCCTATCAATTCCTCGAGGAACTGCTGTCGGGGCCGCTCGACGGCCGCCGCAAGCTGATCCGCCGGTTGGGGACCGAGGCGCGCGACCCGATCGAGGAGCTGCTGGGCGCCGCGCTGACCTTCGAGAGTACGACGACGCCCTCGCTGCAACGCTTCCTCGACTGGTTCGACCGGGGCGATGTCGAGATCGTGCGCGACCCCTCCGCGCCGCTGGACGCGGTGCGGGTGATGACCGCGCATGGGTCCAAGGGGTTGCAGGCGCCGCTGGTCATCCTGGCCGACGCCACCGCCGACCCGACCGCGAGCCCGCGTTCGATCCTGCGCTGGACGCCCGAGCCGGGGGCGCAGCCCATTCCCGTCTTTCCGCCGCGCGCCGAGGAACGCGGCGGGCCGCTCGACGCGGTGGCCGCCGAGATCGCCGCGCGCGAACTGGCCGAGCATTGGCGGCTGTTCTACGTCGCGGCGACGCGGGCGGAGGAGCAGCTGGTGGTGGCGGGCGCGCTGGGCAAGCGGGCGGCGGGCGTGCCGCCGATGCACAGCTGGTACGCGACCTGCGCCCGCGCCATGACCGCGCTGGGCGTGCCGGAGGTCGAGCCGGGCGACGGTCGGTCGCGCGTCTTCCTGGGCCGCAGGCCGCAGGAGCCGGTCGCGCCGCGCCCCGGTGCGGTCGTCGTGACCCGGCGCGAAGACGTCGCGCTGCCCGACTGGGTCCACCGGCCCGCGCCGCAGGAGTCGCGCCCGCCGCGCCCGCTCGCGCCGTCGCAGCTGGGTGAGGATATGGTGGCCGACCCGCCGCCCACCCCCGCGATGCGCGCGGCGGCGGAGCGGGGGCGGTTGATCCACTGTCTGCTCGAACGCCTGCCCCCGGTCGCGCCGGATGCGCGGCGCGGCGCGGCGGAGCGCTGGCTCGTGCAGGCCGCCGGGGTCGAGGATGCGGGCCTGCGCGCCGATGTGACGCAGGCGGTGTTCGCGATCCTGGACGATCCGGCCTATGCGCCGCTGTTCGGGCCGGGATCGCTGGCGGAGGCGCCGATCGCCGCGACGCTGGCCAATGGCCTGGTCGTGTCGGGGCGCGTCGACCGTCTGCTGATCGACGGCGACGAGGTCCGGCTGATCGACTACAAGACCGGGCGTCGCGCGCCGGGGGGCATCGACGATGTGCCGGTGTTCCATCTGGCGCAGATGGCGGGCTATGCCGCCGCGCTGGAAGTGATCTTTCCCGGCAAGCGGGTGTCGGTGGCGCTGCTCTATACGGCGGGGCCCAGGCTCGTCCCGGTGCCCGACGCGCTGCTCGCCGCGCACAAGCCCGGCTATCGCGACCGGGAGCAAAGCTTGCCGCTCGGTGGTTGAGCCACCGAGGCCCGCGCCCTAGATGGGTGACAATTCAAGGAGTGTAGTGAACATGGCAACCAAGCAGATCACCGACGCCAGCTTCGAGGCGGACGTCCTGAACTCCGACAAGCCGGTGCTGGTCGATTTCTGGGCCGAATGGTGCGGACCGTGCAAGATGATCGGCCCGTCGCTGGAGGAACTGTCCGAGGAACTGGGCGAGCAGGTGACGATCGCCAAGCTGAACATCGACGACAATCCCGACGCCCCCGGCCGTTACGGCGTGCGCGGTATTCCGACGATGATCCTGTTCAAGGGCGGCGCGGCCGCCGCGACCAAGGTCGGCGCCGAGCCCAAGGGCCGGATCAAGGCCTGGCTCGAAGGCGCGCTGTAAGCAATCCATAGCGCCCACTGAACGGGCATGGGACGGTTTTTGCGAGGCCCCATGCCCTCCCCAAACCCCTCCCGCCTGCGGGAGGGGCCTTTTTGTCCGGCGCGGCTCGAAAAGGCACGCCCCTCCCGCAAGCGGGAGGGGATGGGGGAGGGCATGGGGTCTCACCGAGACCACCGCCCGCCGCCGATCAACTCAGCGGGATCATCACCACATCGCGGAACGGCGCGCGGTCCTGCAACGCCGCATACCAGCGCTCCAGATTGGGCCGTGACGGCCGCTCGACCGGCAGCTGGAACCACGTATTCGCATAGGCCGCGACGGGAATATCCCCGATGCCGAACGTCGCCCCCGACAGCCATTCCTGCCGCCCCAGCACATCGTCCAGGATCGCCGACAGCCCCGCCGCCCGCGCCACGCTCCGTTCGATCAGCGCCATGTCGCGCGCCTCGGGGGCGGTGCGCACCATCTGGAAGAAGATCGGCCGGATCGCATCCGCCCAGGTGAAGCCCCAGTCCATCCACCGCTCCACCGAGGCCCGCGCCTGCGGATCGACCGGATAGAAAGCCTCGCCGCCCTGGTTGGCCGCCAGATAGCGCAGGATGCTGTTCGACTCCCACAGGACGAAGCCGTCATCCTCGATCGTCGGGATCAGCGCGTTGGGATTGAGCGCGCGGTAGGCCTGATCCATCCCGAACGGGCCGCCGATATCGCGCCGGTCATAGGCCAGCGCCATTTCCTCGGCCAGCCAGACCACCTTCTTGACGTTGTGCGAGTTGATCCGGCCCCAGATGGTCAGCATGGGCGTCAGCTCCGATAATCGGCGTTGATCGAGATATAGCCGTGCGTCAGATCGCAGGTCCAGACCGTCGCCGCGCCTTCGCCCAGGCCCAGATCGACGCCGACCGCGATCTCCTGTCCCTTCAGATGCGCGGCGACCGGGGCCTCGTCATAGCCTTCGACCGCCAGGCCCTCGCGCGCGACCAAAGTCTCGCCGAAGCGGATCGACAGCTTGTCGCGCTCGGCCGGTTCGCCCGCTTTGCCGACCGCCATGACGACGCGGCCCCAATTGGCGTCCTCGCCCGCGATGGCGGTCTTGACCAGCGGCGAGTTGGCGATCGACATCGCGATACGGTGCGCCGAACGGTCGCTCTCGGCGCCCTCGACCCGGATCTCGATCAGCTTGCTCGCCCCCTCGCCGTCGCGCACGACCAGCAGCGCGAGCTGGCGGCACAGATCGGCCAGCGCCGCGCGGAAGGCGTCCGCTCCGTCGCTGTCGTCATCGGCGAGCGGGGCATTGCCCGCCTTGCCCGTGGCGAAGGCCAGCACCGTGTCGCTGGTCGAGGTGTCGCCATCGACCGTGATGCACGAAAAGCTGCGGCCATTGGCGGCGCTCAGCGCGCGTTGCAGGAATTCGGGTTCGACCGCGGCGTCGGTGAAGATGAAGCCGAGCATCGTCGCCATGTCGGGCGCGATCATGCCCGATCCCTTGATGATCCCCGCCAGCGTCACCGTGCGGCCATCGACCATGGCGGTGGTCGTCGCGCCCTTGGCGAAGGTGTCGGTGGTCATGATCGTGGCGGCGGCGTCCTCCCACCCGCAGGGCGCGGCGGTGAAGGCGGCGTCCAGGCCCGCCTCGGCCTTGTCGATGGGCAGCGGCACGCCGATCACGCCGGTCGAGGCGACGAACACGTCCGAGGGCTGGCACTCCATCGCGGCGGCGGTGCGCGCGGCGATCGCCTCGACGGCGGCACGGCCCCGATGGCCGGTAAAGGCGTTGGAATTGCCCGCATTGACGACCAGCGCGCGGGCCTGGCCCAGCACCAGCGCCTTGCGGCACCATTCGACTTCCGGGCTGGGGCATTTGCTGGTGGTCAGCACGCCCGCCACGCTGGTCCCCTCGGGCAGCGTCACGAAGGTCAGGTCGCAACGGTCCCAATTCTTGTACCGCGCGCGGGCGACGCGCAGCGTCACGCCGTCGATCGCGGGCAGGGCGGGGAAGGGCTGGGCGAGGGGCGAGGTGGCGGTGCTCATGGGGGCCAGCTACATAACCGAGCGGGGGGCAGGGGCAAGCGCTTCCATCGGCTTGACCCGGATCGGGGCGGCGGCTTTGATGGCGATCGTCGGGATCGGGGGACGGACGATATGTGGGGTGCAGGGCGCGGGCTGCGAAATGGCGTGCTGGCGCTGGTCGGCGTGCTTGCCATAGTGTTGTTCATCCTGACGTCGTTCTCGATCGAATGGGCTTATGAACGCAGCCGGCAAGGCGGTCTGGGGAGCTTGCCCCGCGATCTTCCAGTTCCGGCCGTCCCGCCGCGCATCCTGGGCAATCCGGCCGCCGCTTTCGGACCCGATTCCTATCCGGATGAGGCGATGCGTCAGGGGTGGGAGGGGCGTTCGAGCCTTGCGGTCCTGGTCGATCCGGACGGGCACCCGACCCGATGCGAGGTTCTGGAAAGCAGCGGTCATGCGGTGCTCGACGAAGCGACCTGCGCCATGGTCGTGGGCCATGTCCGGTTTCAACCCGCCCGCGATGACAAGGGGCAGGCGGTGCGCGGCATCTATCGCGGTTTCAATGTCCGCTGGGAGCTGCCGCGCCTGCCGACGGACGTGCGATGACTGTCGAGGCTTGCCGGACCATGCAACGGATGGACGCGCCGCGCGTATCTGCCTAAGACAAGCCTCGCATGAACCTGCTTCTGCTCCTTTCCGCCCTTTTGTCCGCGCTGACCGGCGTGGGCGCGAGCGCGCGTGGGCAGGAGGCGCGGGGCGTCGTGGCCGAATGCAGCATCGTGGCGGCCGCCAAGCAGGCCGCCGTCGCGCGCGCCGCGACCCGGCCGGTGCAGGTGCTGGCCACGCTGGTCGTCAGTGCTCAGCCGCTTGCGCTGTTCCGGGCGGCCGCGCCGCGGCCGGTCGCCGCGATCTTCATGGGCCGTCGGCGCGAATAGCCCCGGCGTCGGCCCCGGCCGACCCCTTCCTTGCCATTGCAGTCGCGCGCGCCCGGCCTTCCGTTGGCGGCGCGCCCATCTCACGATATTTCAGTCAGGAAATCGCTTATGTTCGGCGGCCTCGCCAAGTCCCTGTTCGGTTCGTCCAACGACCGCTACGTCAAGTCGCTCAAGCCGACCCTCGCCAAGATCGCGGCGTTCGAGCCCGAAATGGAGGCGATGACCGACGCGCAGCTCGCCGCGCAGACGGTGAAGTTCCGCGAGCAGCTCGATCAGGGCGCGACGCTCGACAGCCTGCTGCCCGAGGCGTTCGCGACCGTGCGCGAGGCGGCGAAGCGCGTGCTGGGCCAGCGTCACTATGACGTGCAGATGATCGGCGGCATCGTCCTACATCGCGGCGAGATCGCCGAGATGCGCACGGGCGAGGGTAAGACGCTGGTCGCCACGCTCGCCACCTATCTGAACGCGCTGCCCGGCAAGGGTGTGCACGTCGTCACCGTCAACGATTACCTCGCGAGCCGCGACGCCGCGACGATGGGCCGGATCTACAATTTCCTCGGCCTGACCACCGGGACCATCATCCCGAACCTCGATGACGGCCAGCGTCGCGCGGCCTATGACGCCGACATCACCTATGGCACGAACAACGAGTTCGGCTTCGACTATCTGCGCGACAATATGAAGTATGAGCGCTCCTCGATGGTGCAGCGCCCCTTCAACTACGCGATCGTCGACGAGGTCGACTCGATCCTGATCGACGAGGCGCGCACCCCGCTGATCATCTCGGGCCCGACCGATGACAAGTCGGAGCTGTATATCGGCGTCGATGCGATCGTGAAGCAGCTGACGGCCGACGATTACGAGAAGGACGAGAAGCAGAAGTCGATCATCCTGACCGAGGACGGCACCGAGCGCGCCGAGCGCCTGCTGGAGGCGGCCGGGCTGCTCCAGGGCGAAAATCTCTACGACTTCGAGAATACCCAGGTCGTCCACCATCTGAACCAGGCGCTGCGCGCGAACATGATGTTCAAGCGCGACACCGATTACATCGTGAAGGATGGCAAGGTCGTCATCATCGACGAATTCACCGGCCGCATGATGGACGGGCGTCGCTGGTCGGAGGGGCTTCACCAGGCGGTCGAGGCGAAGGAGGGCGTCAATATCGAGCCCGAGAACCAGACCATGGCCTCGATCACCTTCCAGAATTATTTCCGCATGTACCCGAAGATTTCGGGCATGACCGGCACCGCCGCGACCGAAGCGGGCGAATTCTACGACATCTACAAGATCAACGTCGTCACCATCCCGACGAACCTGCCAATCGCGCGCGTGGACGAGGAGGACGAGTTCTACAAGAACACCCAGGACAAGTTCCTGGCGATCGCCAAGAAGATCCGCGACCACGCCGCCAAGGGCCAGCCGGTGCTGGTCGGCACCGTCTCGATCGAGAAGTCCGAACTGCTCAGCGAGTTTCTGGTGCAGGAGGGCGTGCCCCACAAGGTGCTGAACGCCCGCTATCACGAGATGGAGGCGCATATCGTCGCGCAGGCCGGTCGCCTGGGCGCGGTGACGATCGCGACCAATATGGCGGGTCGCGGCACCGACATCCAGCTGGGCGGCAACCTCGAATTCCGGATGCTCGACGAGCATCCCGATCTGGTCGAGGGCACGCCGGACTATGACGCCGCCGCGACCCGCATCCGCGCCGAGATCGCCGAGGAGAAGCAGAAGGTGCTGGAGGCGGGCGGCCTGTTCGTGCTCGGCACCGAGCGGCATGAGAGCCGCCGCATCGACAACCAGCTGCGCGGCCGTTCGGGTCGCCAGGGCGATCCGGGCCTGTCGCGCTTCTACCTCAGCCTGGACGACGATCTGCTCCGCATCTTCGGCCCCGACACGCTGTTCGCCAAGATGATGCGCAGCAATATCGAGGATGGCGAGGCGATCGGCAGCAAGTGGCTGTCCAAGGCGATCGAGACCGCGCAGAAGAAGGTCGAGGCGCGCAACTACGACATCCGCAAGCAGGTCGTCGAATATGACGACGTGATGAACGACCAGCGCAAGGTCATCTATGAGCAGCGCGCCGACATCATGGATGCCGAGACGGTGGGTGAGGTCGTCGCCGACATGCGCGCCGAGACGGTGAACGCGATCGTCGGCACCGCCTGCCCGCCCAACAGCTATCCCGAGCAGTGGGACGTCGCGGGCATGAAGCAGCAGCTCAAGGACCTGCTCAACATGGAGCCGCCGATCGACGCCTGGCTGGCCGAGGAAGCGATCGATCCCGAGATCGTGCTGGAGCGCGTGACCGCCGAGGCGGACGCGATGGTCGAGGCCAAGGCGAAGGAGCTGGAGCCCGAGACCTGGACGAGCGTCGAGAAGTCGATCCTGCTCCAGAATCTCGACCATCACTGGAAGGAGCATCTGGCGACGCTCGACGCGCTGCGCCAGGTCGTCCACCTGCGCGCCTATGCGCAGAAGACGCCGATCAACGAATATAAGCACGAGGCGTTTTCGCTGTTCCAGCGGATGCTCGACAATATCCGCGAGGATGTGACGCGCACCATCGCCTATGCCCAGTTCCAGATCCAGGCCCCGCCCGAACTCCCCGAGCTGCCCGACTTCATCACCTCGCACTTCGATCCGTTCACCGGCGAGGACAATAGCAACGACTGGGACGCCGCCGCGCGTGGCCTGATCCAGCCGCAAATGCCGCCGATGCAGATCCCGCAGCCCGAGGGCATGGACCTGGGCACCGACCCGGCCCAGTGGGAAGGCCGCGTGAACCGCAACGCGCCTTGCCCCTGCGGTTCGGGGCTGAAGTACAAGCATTGCCATGGCGCTGTGACGGTCTGATCCGTCCTCTCGTAGAATGAAAAGAGGGGCGGCGGGCTTCGGTCCGCCGCCTTTTTCATGCCTCGTCACCTCAGGGCCGATCGACATTCAGCGACGCCTGTCCTTCCCTCGCCCCTCGCAGAGGGGAGAGGGTTGCGCAGACTTGGTCTTTGCGAGAGCAAAGGCCTAGTCGGAGCTGGGTGAGGGGTGGGCGCTCGCGAAGCGAGCGCGCGAGCCTTTGTGCTCGCTCAACTGCGCTAGCCAGCTTCGCTAACCCTCTCCCCTGTCCAGGGGAGAGGGGAAGAAGAAGCAATACTGAATGTCGATCCGCCCCCGCGCAGGCCGGGGCCTGCTTCGATCGAAACCCGCATTCGCCGGGCTGGCGGGCGGGTGTCCCCGAGGCACAAAAAAGGGCGGCTGCCCGGCAGGCAGCCGCCCCATTCGGTCGCGATCGGCCAGTCTTACTTGGGCATCACCACCGTCGGCCCGATCGTGTTGACGATCGCACGCGCATCGAAGGCGCGCAGATTGTCGCGCGGGATCGGACCCTTGCGCATCACGACCTCGGCGGTCGCTTCGTAGCGGTCGATGGTGTTGATATCCATGTTGTTGCCGAAGAAGGGATCGCCCCAGAACGGGTCCCAGCTGCGCCAACCGAAGCCGCGGCCATAATAGCGCCACGACGGACCCCACCAGCCGCCGCCCCAGCCGCCAAAGCCCGGCCCGAACGCGCCGGGGGTCGAATAGGTGCGCGACCGCAGCTGCGTATCGCGGTCGGCCATCACGAAATAGTCATAGCCATTGGCCAGCGTCAGTTCCGCCGCGCGGAACAGCAGATAACGCTCGACCGTGTCGCGTGACGTCACCGTGTTGCCCGCGAAGCTGACGATGAAGCGGCCGGGCTCCAGCTGCTGATCGGAATAGCCGGTGCGGTAGAAGCCCGTTCCCGTCGCCGGGCGGTAGGTGGTTTCGGTCGCGCATCCCGCGACCATCAGGGTGCTGGCGCCGACCAGCGCGAGCGCGATCTTCCGACCGAATTGCATGGACACTTCTTCCTTTCCTTGCCGCACGACCGGGCCGGACGGCAACAGCCCTGTAGCTGGAATCGGTTTACCCTATCCCGGCAGAACGGTCGATGAACGGTTTGGCTCCCGCGATGAAATGTGCGTCACAGACCGGCCATATGGATGGCGATTTGCCGACGATGGCGCGCGCGGCGATGTTCGAACAGATAAATGCCCTGCCACGTCCCCAGCGCCAACCGCCCGCCGATCAGCGGCACCGACAGATGCACCCCGGTCAGGATGGCGCGCAGGTGCGCGGGCATGTCGTCGGGTCCTTCGTCGTCATGGGCATAGGCATGCCGGTCCTCGGGCGCGATGCGCGCGAAATAGGCGAGGATGTCGGTCCTGACCTCGGGCGCGGCATTCTCCTGGATGATGAGCGAGGCCGAGGTGTGGCGGCAGAACAGGGTCAGCAACCCTTCGTCCATGGCCTGCTCGCGAACCCAGGCGGTGACGCTCCGCGTGATGTCGGTCAGGCCCTGGCCATGGGTGTCGACGGTCAATATCGTGGTGGCTTGGCGCATCCATCCTCAATGCCCCAGCGTGCGGATCGATGCCAGCCTCTGCCCGGGACGGGCCGAATTGAACGGGTGACGTTGATGTGCGTTGTGCGGGCTCGAGGATAAGGAGACCTGCCGTGAAAGCCATGCTCGCCGCTCTGGCCGTCGTTACCGTTGCCGCCCCCATCGCCGCCACGCCCGCCGTCGCGCAGGAGCGCGATTATCGCTGGCATGGCGACCGCGACGACTGGGATGCGTCGCGCGACTATCGTCGCGGCAATTACCGCGAACGTCGCCTGACCCGTGACGACCAGATCTTCCGGGGTCGCGATGGCCGCACCTATTGCAAGCGCAATGACGGCACCACCGGGCTGGTCATCGGCGCGGTCGGCGGCGGCGTGCTGGGCAATGTCATCGGCGGCGGCACGCTGGGCACGCTGCTCGGCGCGGGCGGCGGCGCGCTGCTCGGGCGGTCGATCGATCGCGGCAAGGTCCGTTGCCGCTGATCGATGGGAGGGCGGCGGCCAAGACGGTCGCCGCCACCGCATTCGCGCCGATGCGCTTGCGGTAGCGCTAGCCAAGACCGGCCCTGCTGGCCCATGATGGCCGCTGGGAGGGAATTCATGGCTTTCGATCTGAGATATACGACGGCGCTCGCGGCGGTTCTGCTGGCCAGCGGGTGCAATCGGTCCAAGGCGGACGACAATTGGACCGCCGATAACGACACCGCCATCTGTACCGATGCGCAGGGTACGCGCCTTCCCGACGATCGATGCCGCCAGCACCGCGTGGGCGGCGGAGGCGGGGCCTTCTGGTATTTTCTGGGCCGCGGCCGCTCCATTCCCTATTATGGCGAGCGCGCGACGGGCGGCAGCTTCCGCGCCGCGCCCGGCGGCCGCTATGTGACGGCCCCGGCGGGCAGCGCGATGACCCGCGCGGCGGCGATCAGCCGGGGCGGGTTCGGATCCTCGGCCAGCCATTTCGGCAGCATCCACGCATGATCCGCCAGAGCCTGACGCCGCGCCCCGACTGGCAGGCCAAGGTCGAGGCGCTCGGCCTGATCTGGCACGAGGCCAGGGAGCGCCCCTACTGGGACGAGAGCGCCTGTTATCGCTTCACCCGCGCGCAGATCGACCGGATCGAGGCGGCGACGACCGAACTCTATCGGCTGTTCCTGGCGGCGGGCGAAGCGGTGGTCAGCGAGCCTGCGTTGCTCTCGCGCTTCGGCATTCCGCCGGTGTTCCACGATCCGATCCGCGAAGCCTGGGACGCCGAGCCGCCGGGGCTGAACTTCGGCCGGTTCGACCTGGGCTTCGACGGGCAGGACGCTCCCAAATTGTTCGAGTTCAACTGCGACACGCCGACCTCGCTGCTGGAGGCGGCGGTGGTGCAATGGGCGTGGAAGGAGGAATGCTTCCCCCGGCTGGACCAGTTCAACAGTCTGCACGAGGCGCTGGTCGCGCGCTGGGCGGAGATCGCCCCCGATCTGCCCGCCACGCTGCATGTCGCGCATGTCGCCGATCTGGCGGGCGAGGACGCGATCACGGCGGCCTATCTGCGCGATACCGCCGAGGCGGCGGGGATTACGACCGTGCCGATTCTGATGGAGCGGATCGGCTGGCACCATGACGACCATTGTTTCGTCGACGAAGGGGACATGCGGATCGAGGCGCTGTTCAAGCTCTATCCGTGGGAATGGCTGGTCCATGAGGACTTCGCGCCGCATCTGCTCGACAATCTGGCGCGCGGCGACACGCTATGGATCGAACCGATCTGGAAGATGATCTGGTCGAACAAGGCGATCCTGCCGATCCTGTGGGACCTGTTTCCGGGCCATCCCAACTTGCTGGCCGCCAGCTTCACGATCCCCGACGGCGATGCGGTGGCCAAGCCGCTCCTGTCGCGCGAAGGCGCCAATGTCTCGATCCGCCGCGCGGGCGACATCATCGCCGAGACGAAGGGCGAATATGGCGAGGAAGGCTATGTGTACCAGTCGCTCTATCGCCTGCCGGAGACGGCGCCGGGATGTTTTCCGGTCCTGGGGAGCTGGGTGGTCGACGGCGCGGCGGTCGGGATGGGCATCCGCGAGGACGGGCTGATCACATCGAACACGGCGCGGTTCGTTCCGCATGTGATCGACGGCTGATCCGTCATGCTGGCGCTGTCTGGGGGATGACAGCGCCGGTGGCTCCCTGAGTAGGATTCGAACCTACGGCCGCTCGATTAACAGTCGAGAGCTCTACCGCTGAGCTATCAGGGAATGTTCCGGCGCTGTGGAGGGGTCCTATAAAGGGCTCGAAAAAAGCCGCAACCCCTTTTTTGACGGTTTCGCGTAAGCCTTGCCGTCAAAGCTGTGGATAAAATGCGGGGCAGAGGATGAATTGCTCCCCCCGTCGCCGGTCAGGCGACGAATTGCTCCATCGTGATGCGGTCGTCCAATGCGTGTTCGGGATCGAACATCAGCGTCAACTCGCGCGAGCGGTCCATGCAGATATCGACCTGCGCCACGTCGCGGACCTCGCGCTGGTCGGCCACCGCCGAGACGGGGCGCTTGCCGGGATCGAGCACGCGGATCGAGATGCGCGCCTTGTCGGGCAGGATTGCCCCGCGCCAGCGCCGGGGACGGAAAGGGCTGATCGGGGTCAGCGCGATCAGCGCGGAGCCGAGCGGCAGGATCGGCCCTTGCGCCGAGAAATTATAGGCGGTCGACCCGGCCGGAGTGGCGGCCAGGATGCCGTCGCAGGCCAGTTCGGGCAGGACGATGCGGCCATTGACCATGACCTCCAGCTTGGCGGTCTGGCGCGTCTCGCGCAGCAGCGACACTTCGTTGATCGCGGGCAGCGTGTGGACGCGGCCGTCGATCCCGGTCGCGGTCATCTTGAGCGGGGTGACGCGGAACGGCTTGGCGCGGGCCAGCCGGTCCTCCAGCCCATAGCCGCGCCACTCGTTCATCAGGAAGCCGACCGTGCCCAGGTTCATGCCGAACACTGGCACCGGGCCACGCCGCCGCTCGAGCATCCGGTGCAGCGTCTGGAGCATGAAGCCGTCGCCGCCGAGTGCGATGACATAATCGGCTTCGTCGAAATCGACCCAGTCGGCGCTGTTCTGCAGATCGGCGACCGCGGCCTGGGCCGGGGCGGTGGGCGAGGCGACCAGCGCCCGCCGGACGGGAAGCGTCATCCGCCGGTCACGCTCATATGACGCGACACCGCCGGGGCCGATCCCGCCTCGATCCGGAAATCATGCCGCGCGGGCTTGGCCGCCAGACCCGCATCGATCGCCTCGTCCAGCGCGCGCAGCCCGCCCTCGCGCAGGGCCGCCTTCAAATCCACCTGATCCTCATGGCCCAGACACATATACAGCTTGCCCTCGGTCGTCAGCCTCACCCGGTTGCAACCGTCGCAAAAATTGGCGGTGAGCGGGGAGATGAGGCCCAGCCGCGTGCCGGTGCCCTCGACCTGCCAATATCGCGCGGGGCCGCCGGTCCGATGCCCGGCGCGCACGAGCGGGAATTGCGACGACAGCCGGTCGAATATCTCGGTCAGCGGCAGGAAGCGGTCGACCCGATCCTCGTCGATCGCGCCGAGCGGCATCGTCTCGATCAAGGACAGGTCGAGGCCCTCGGCCACGCACCAGGCGAGCATCGCCCCGATCTCGTCGTCGTTCAGCCCCTTGAGCGCGACCATGTTGATCTTGATCGACAGGCCGGTGTCGCGTGCGGACAGGATGCCATGGATCACCTGCGCCACGTCGCCGTGCCGGGTGATGTAGCGGAAGCGTTCGGGATCGCGGCTGTCCAGGCTGACATTGATTCGCCGCACGCCCGCATCGACCAGCGCCCCGGCATGATCCGCCAGCCGGGTGCCGTTGGTGGTCATGGTCAGTTCGTCCAGGCCCTGCCCGACATGGCTGCCCAGCCGCCGGACCAGATCGGCGACGTCGCGCCGCACCAGCGGCTCGCCCCCCGACAGACGGATCCGGGTCACGCCGCGCGCGATGAACCGCTCGGCGATGATCGCGATTTCGTCCAGGGTCAGCAGCTTGGCACGCGGCAGAAAGGTCATCTGCTCGGCCATGCAATAGCGGCAACGCAGGTCGCACCGGTCGGTGACCGAAATCCGCAGATAGCGGATGGTCCGGCCATGCTGGTCGACAAGGGACCCACGCGAGGACCCACCGGGTGAGGCGGAGGCGCAACCCATGGTCATATCGCTAGACCCATGACGGGACGTCGACAAGACGGATAGGCGTTGGTGATGCCGATGCCGGGGGATAGGATGCGTTCATGACGCAGGATGAATTCGGATTTAACGCCCACATGGGGGGAACGGCGGTCTTTGCGCTTTCGTTCCACCCCGGCGACCCGGCATCCGGCAAAGCCATGCCCACGCTGGACGAGGCGGTGATCCGCGCGGGCTGGGCGATCTGGTCGATGGCGCCGCGCGACGGCGATCCGCCCGGCGGCGACACGTTGATCGGGTCCTTCCTGACGAGCGAGGCGCGCATCGCGCTGATCGATGCGCGGTGGAACGGGGATGCCGGACTGCGCGCGGCGCAGGCGCTTGGCGTGGTGGTCGCGGCGACGGGGGCGGCGATGCTGGTCGCGGTTCCCGATGGCGACGGCATGACGCTGGACGCCTTTCTGGCTGCTGGTGCGACCCATATCCTGACGCCGGGGGCCGACGATGCGATGATCCGCGCCGCGCTGAAGATGGCGGATCGGCACGCGCGGCGCACGCTCGACGTGCGGCGGCGGCGAAGCCATGCCGATGGCGAGGTGGGGGAGATCCATCGCTGGATCGCCGACACCATCGGTCGCGGTCATCCTTGCGTCGCGATCGTCATATCGCTGTCGCGGCTGGACCTGGTCAATGCCGCGCATGGCCGTCCGGCGGGCAACATGCTGCTGCGCGGAGTGGAGGCGCGGATCCAGGCGGCGGCGGCCGAGGCCTTTGGCGATGGGGCGATCGTCGCGCGGTCGGGCGGTGCCGAGTTCGTCATGGCAGGCATCGCGCCACCGGGCGAGGGGCGCGCCATCGCCGAGACGCTGGAGGCGCTGCTCGCGCTGCCGTTCCAGGCGGGGGCGGTGCCGATCCGGCTGGGCGTGCGGCTGGGCCTGGCCGAGCATCGCCCCGGCGAGGACCCCGGCATGCTGCTGACCCGCGCGGGCGAGGCTTTGCGCAAGGCGCGGGCGAGCGATGGGGCGATGCTGCGCTTTGCCCATCCGGGCGATGCCGCGCCGCTCGACGTGCTGGGCGCCGATCTGCACCATGCCATCGAGCGGGGGGAGATCGACATCGTCTTCCAGCCGCAGGTCGCGATCGCCACCGGACGGATCACCGGCGTCGAGGCCCTGGCGCGCTGGCGGCATCCGACGCTGGGGCCGCTGGGGGCCGACCCCCTGTTCGCGGCGGCCGAGCGCGCCGATCTGGGGCTGGCGCTGTCCGACCATATCCAGCAGATCGCGTTGCAGCGCGCGGCATGCTGGCCCGCGACGCTGGCCAAGCTGCGCCTGTCGATCAACATCACCGCCGCCGATGTCGGCCGCTCGGGTTTTGCCCGACTGTTCCTCGACCGGGTGGCGGCAAGCGGCTTTCCGCTGGGCCGACTGACCGTGGAGATCACCGAGACGGGGCTGATCAGCGAGCTCGACCGAGCGGCGGTCGTGCTGGGCACGCTGCGCGCGGCGGGCGTCCGGGTGGCGATCGACGATTTCGGGACCGGCTATTCCAGCCTAGCCTATCTGACCAGCCTGCCGATCGACTATCTGAAGCTCGACCGCGCGCTGGTGGCCGAGGTCGACGGATCGCAGCGCGACCGGGTCGTGGTGCGCGGAGTCATCGGGATCGCGACGCAACTGGGCATGGGCATCATCGCCGAGGGGGTCGAGACGCATGAGCAGGCGCAGTTGCTCGGCCGGCTGGGCTGCGAGACCTATCAGGGTTTCCTGCGCGCCGCGCCGCTCGACGGGCCGGATCTGCTCGCGATGGTCGAGGAGGAGATGGAATGCGCGAAGTGATGATGATGGCGGCGGTCCCGCTGGCCCCGATGGCCGCCCATGCGGCGGCTCCCGCCGTCGATCCGGCGGAAGCGGCGATCCGCGCGACGATGCTGGCAAGCGCGGCGGGATGGAATGCGGGCGATCTGGACCGCTTCATGGCGATCTATGCCCCCGATGCGGTTTTCGTCGGCAGCAAGGGGCTGATCCGCGGAAAAGCCGCGATCGCCGACAATTACCGGAAGAGCTTCGCAGCCGGCGGCAACAGCCGGGGACAGCTGCGCTTCGCCTTTCTCGAATGCAGGCGGATCGGCGAGCGGCGCATCCTGTTCGCGCGCTGGATGCTGACGGGCGGCGCCAAGGACGAGAGCGGGATGACCACCCTGGTATTCGAGCACCGCGCCGATGGCTGGAAGATCGTCGCGGATCACAGCAGCTAGGCACATGCTGTCGCCCCAGCCTACGCTGGGGCGACGCTATTTACCCCGCGGCTTTCGCCAATCCCTTCGACAGTTGCAGCGCGCCGTGCAGCCGCGCCTTGGCATCGGGCCAGGCGCGGTTGAGGACCAGCTTGCCGTCGGGGCGCAGCTTGGCGAGGTCGCCCAGTCGCTCGACATAGGCGAACAGACCGTCGACATTGGGCGGACGGTTGTCGTGGAAGCTGATCAGCACTCCGCGCGGGCCGACGTCCATCTTGGCGATGCAGGCCGTCTTGGCGTTCAGCTTGATCTTGATGACCTGGATGAGATTGTCGGTCGCCTCGGGCAGCGGGCCGAAGCGGTCGATCATCTCGGCGGCGAATTCCTCGACTTCCCTGTGCTTTTCGAGGTCGTTGAGGCGGCGATACAGCCCCATGCGCAGGTCGAGATCGGGGACATAGTCCTCCGGGATCAGGATCGCCGCATCGACGGTGATCTGGGGCGAGAAGTCGCGCTTCTTCTCGAACGCGCCGCCTGCCTTGGCCTCGAGGATCGCCTCTTCGAGCATCGACTGATAAAGTTCGTAGCCGACCTCCTTGATATGCCCCGACTGTTCGTCGCCGAGCAGATTGCCCGCACCGCGAATGTCGAGGTCGTGGCTGGCCAACTGGAAGCCAGCGCCCAGCGAGTCCAGGTCGGACAGAACCTTCAGCCGCTTCTCGGCCGCCTCGGTCATCATCCGTTCGGGCGGCGTCACCATATAGGCATAGGCGCGCGTCTTCGAGCGGCCGACGCGCCCGCGCAGCTGGTAGAGCTGGGCGAGGCCGAAGCGGTCGGCGCGGTTGACGATCATCGTGTTGGCGGACGGGATGTCGATGCCGCTTTCGATGATGGTGGTCGAGACCAGCACTTCGAACTTGCGGTCGTAAAAGGCCGACATGCGCTCTTCGACCTCGGTCGGCGACATCTGGCCGTGCGCGACGACATAGCGGACCTCGGGCACCTCCTTGCGCAGATATTCCTCGATATCCGGCAGGTCGGCGACGCGGGGGGTGACGAGGAAGCTCTGCCCGCCGCGATAATGTTCGCGCAACAGGGCCTCGCGCAGCACCACCGGGTCCCAGGGCATGACATAGGTCCGCACCGCCAGGCGGTCGACCGGCGGCGTCTGGATCACCGACAGTTCGCGCAGGCCCGACATCGCCATTTGCAGCGTGCGCGGGATCGGCGTGGCGGTCAGCGTCAGCATATGCACATCGGCCTTCAGAGCCTTCAGCCGTTCCTTGTGCGTCACGCCGAACCGCTGTTCCTCGTCCACGATGACGAGGCCCAGCCGCTTGAACTCGACATTCTTCGCCAGCAGCGCATGGGTGCCGACGACGATGTCGATATCGCCCGAGGCCGCGCCGTCCTTGACCTTCTTCGCCTCGGTTGCGGTGACGAGGCGGGAGAGGCGGCCGATCTTGATGGGAAAGCCCTCGAACCGCGCCACGAAGTTGTTGTAATGCTGGCGCGCGAGCAGCGTGGTCGGACAGACGACCGCCACCTGCATCCCTGCCATCGCCGCGACAAAGGCGGCACGCAGCGCGACCTCGGTCTTGCCGAAGCCGACATCGCCGACGATCAGCCGGTCCATCGGCTTGCCCGCGGTCAGGTCGCCCAGCACATCGTCGATCGCCCGGTCCTGATCGTCGGTTTCCTCATAGGGGAAACGGTCGACGAACGCCGGATAGCCCGCGCTGTCGGGCTCGGCCACTTCGCCGGGGCGCAGCGCGCGTTCGGCGGCGGTGGCGATCAGTTCACCCGCGATCTCGCGGATGCGCTCCTTCATCTTCGACTTGCGCCGCTGCCAGGCCTCGCCGCCCAGCCGGTCGAGCGTCGCGCCGTCCTCGCCAGAGCCGTAGCGGGTCAGGACTTCGAGATTTTCGACCGGCACATACAGCTTGTCGCCGCCCGCATAGGAGAGCGCGACACAGTCATGCGGGCTCTTGCCGACGGGGATCGAGGTCAGCCCCTCATAGCGGCCGATGCCGTGATCCGAGTGCACCACCAGATCGCCGGGCGAGAGCGTCGCCAGCTCCGCCAGGAAAGCGTCGGCCGACTTGCGCCTTTTCTGCCGCCGGACCAGCCGGTCGCCCAGCATGTCCTGCTCGGTCAGAACCGCGATGCCCGGCGCGGTAAAGCCATGATCGAGCGGCAGGACGACCAGCGCCACGCCGAAGCTCTTCGCCGTATCGGCGATGCCCAGCGCTTCCTGCCAGGTCTCGGCGGCCTTGGCGCCCTTCAGGCCATGGTCCTTCAGCAGGCTGCCGAGCCGCTCGCGCGCGCCGATGGAGTAGCTGGCGAGGACGGGCTTGCGCCCTTCCTTGCGCAGCGCCTCGACATGATCGACCACCGCCTCATAGATATTGGCATGGGCCGCGCGTTCGGGCGCGAAGTCGCGCGCGCCGTCCACCTCGAAATCGAGGACGGTCGCGCTTTCGGGCTCGTGGAAGGGCGAGACGAGGTGTGCGGTCGCCGCCTCCAGCCCCGCCTCCCATTCCTTGGGCGCCAGATAGAGCGCCTTGGCGGGCAGGGGCCGGAAGCTGCCCGGCTGCGCGGCTTCGGCGCGTTTGCGGTTCTCGTAATAGTCTGCGATCGCGTCGAACCGGCCGCTCGCCGCCGCCGCGACGCCATTGTCGCGCACGACGACCGCGCCGTCGCCGAGATGGTCGAACAGCGTCGCCAGCTTCTCCTCGAACAGCGGCAGCCAATGCTCCATCCCCGCCATGCGCCGCCCCTCGGACACCGCCTGATAGAGCGGGTCGCCGGTCGCGGTCGCGCCGAAGGTTTCGCGATAGCGGGTGCGGAACCGCTTGATCGACTCCTCGTCCAGCAAGGCTTCCGACGCGGGGAGCAGGGTGAAGCCCTCGATCCGCCCCGTGGTCCGCTGGTCGGCGGGGTCGAAGGTGCGGACGCTCTCGATCTCGTCGCCGAAGAAGTCGAGCCGCAGCGCCTGTTCCTCGCCGCTGGGGAACAGGTCGACCAGCCCGCCGCGCACCGCGAACTCGCCCTGGTCGTGGACCGTCTCGGTCCGGACATAGCCGTTCGCCTGGAGCAGCGCGGACAGCCTTTCCAGGCCGATCCGCTCGCCGGGAGCCAGGCGCGCGACCAGCTGGCGGATGCGGAACGGCGTCAATACGCGCTGGGTCGCGGCATTGGCGGTGGTCAGCACCAGCTGCGGCGTCTTCGGCTTGGCCTGGAGCCGGTGCAGCCCCGCGATCCGCTCCGCCATGACGCGAAGGGTCGGCGAGGCGCGGTCATAGGGCAGACAGTCCCAGGCTGGGATCTGCAAGATTTCCAGCTCGGGCGCGAAATAGGGCGCGGTCGAGGCCAGCTCGCGCATCTGCGCTTCGTCGGCGCAGATGAAGACCGCGCGGGTCGTTGCGGCGCGCGACAGGTCGGCCAGCACCACCGGCAGGAACCCCGCTGGAACGCCCGACAGGGTCAGCGGGCTCTTGGCGGTCAGGATCGTCTTGATATCGGGCATGGGGTTCCGAAGCTGGGGAAAGCAAAGGGCCAAACGCGTGTCGCGGGAAATTTCCCCTTCATCCGTCATCCCGGCGAAGGCCGGGATCTCGTGCGGCAAGGGGACAACAGCCGCCAAAGGCCCCAGCCTGTGCTGGGGCGACGGTTTTACCGGGCGATGGGTACGAAATTCAGCGCGCGCATCCGTTGCATCACCGGGCCGTCCCACTGGGGCGGACAGGCTTGCGTGCCGATGGCCCAGGCCATGATGTCGACATCCTGTTCCTCCAGCAGCGCCTCGAACCAGTCGAGCTCTTCCGGGCTCAGCGTCTCATGATGCGCGTCGAAGAAGCCGCCGATCATCAGATCGGCTTCCTTGGTGCCGCGATGCCATGCGCGGAAGCGGAGGCGCTTGATACGGGTTTCGTGGTCCATGGGGCTCCGATCGGACGAGATTGTCCGCACGCTCTGGCGACATGCGGCGGGTAGGCTATACAGACCCATCTAGTCATGCGTCCCGATATCCTCAATCCGCTGTTCGCCGAGGTCACGTCGCTGAAAGGCGTCGGGCCTGGCCTCGCCAAGCCGCTCGAACGCCTGCGCATCGCGCGCGTGGTCGATGTCGCCTTTCATTTGCCGACCGGGCATATCGACCGCTTTCCCCGCGACGAACTGATGGTGTCGGACGCGGGGCGGGTGATCGCCATCCCGCTGACCGTGAAGGAGCACCGCGTTTCCTCCTCCCCGCGTGGGCCGACACGGGTGCGCGCCGAGGACGCGGCGGGGAACAGCGTCGCGCTGGTCTATTTCGGCGGCAATTCGGGCTGGGTGAAGAAACTGCTTCCCATCGGCGAGACCAAGGTCGTGTCGGGGCGTCTCGACCTGTACGGCCAGGATTTGCAGATCGTCCATCCCGACCTGGGCGACAGCGCCGAGGGGTTTCGCGAGCGCGAGGCCATCTATCCGCTGTCGGAGGGGATCACCTCGCGGCGACTGGGCGCGCTGGCGGCGCAGGCGGTGGAGCGTTCGCCCGAACTGCCCGAATGGATCGAGCCGGGGCTGAAGGCGCAGCGCGGCTGGCCCGACTGGAAGGAGGCGCTCGCCCGCATCCACGCGGACCCCGCCGATGCGAAGGCGCGCGAGCGGCTGGGCTATGACGAGGTCTTCGCCAACCAACTCGCCATGACGCTGGTGCGCGCAGACACCCGCAAGCGGCGCGGTCGGGCGCTGAACGGTGACGGGCGCTTAAGGGACATGCTCAGGCTGCCCTATACGCTGACCGGCGCGCAGAGCCGGACGGTGCGCGAGATTGAGGGCGATCTGGCGCAGGACGCGCCTATGCTGCGGCTGCTCCAGGGCGATGTGGGCGCGGGCAAGACTTTGGTCGCCGCGATGGCGATGCTGATCGCGGTCGAGGCCGGAGCACAGGCCGCCATGCTGGCCCCGACCGAAATCCTCGCGCGCCAGCATTATGAGACGCTCCGCAAGACGCTCGCCGGGCTGCCGGTCGAGATCGCGGTGCTCACGGGCCGCGACAAGGGCAAGGCGCGCGAGGCCACGCTGATGGCGCTGGCAGCGGGGGAGATCGACATCCTTGTCGGCACCCATGCCATCTTCCAGGAAACCGTGACCTACCGCGACCTCGCGCTGGTGGTGGTGGACGAGCAGCATCGCTTCGGCGTGGCGCAGCGGATGATGCTGTCCGCCAAGGGCAAGGCGCCGCCGCACCTGCTGGCGATGACCGCGACGCCGATCCCGCGCACGCTGACGCTGGCCAATTATGGCGAGATGGATGTCAGCCGCCTGGACGAGATGCCCCCCGGTCGCCAGCCGATCGAGACGCGGGTGGTGTCCGAGGACCGGCTGGACGAGGTGGTCAACGCGCTCGGCCGGCATCTGTCCGATGGCGGTCAGGCTTACTGGGTCTGCCCGCTGGTCGAGGAAAGCGAGAAGTCCGACCTCGCCGCCGCCGAGATGCGCGCCGAGAGTCTGCGCGCGCGGTTCGGCGAGCGGGTCGGCCTCGTCCATGGCAAGATGAAGCCCGCCGAGAAGGACGCCGTGATGGAGGCGTTCGCGGGCGGGCGGCTGGGCGTGCTGGTCGCGACGACGGTGATCGAGGTGGGGGTGGACGTGCCCAACGCCACGCTGATCGTGATCGAACATGCCGATCGCTTCGGCCTGGCCCAGCTGCACCAGCTGCGCGGGCGTGTCGGGCGGGGCGGGGGACTGTCGCGCTGTCTGCTGCTGCGCGGTTCGCATCTGTCGGAGACGTCGCGGGCGCGGCTGGCGTTGATGCGCGAGACCAATGACGGCTTCCGCATCGCCGAGGAGGATCTGCGGTTGCGCGGGGCGGGCGAACTGCTCGGCACGCGGCAATCGGGGGAGATGGCTTTTCGCCTCGCGACCCCTGAGAATATGGCCGACCTGATGCAATGCGCGCAGGACGATGCGCGGCTGCTGATCGACCGCGACGGTGGGCTGGAGGCGCCGCGGGGCCAGGCGGCGCGGACCGCGCTCTATCTGTTCGAGCGGGATGCGGGCGTGGCGCTGTTGCGCTCGGGCTGAACGAAGCGGCTTGGCTGGCGTTGAGCGCGGATGGCTGCTGTCTTTCCGCTTATTCTCGTCCTGATCGCCGGTATCGGCCTTGCCATCCAGCCGCCGACCAATGCCGAACTCGCCAAGGTGTCGGGGTCGGTCGTGCTGGCCGCGCTGACCTCGTTCCTGATCGGGACATTGGTGCTGGCGGTCGCCTGGGTGGCGATGGACCGGACCAGTCCGGCGGCGCTGAAGGGCGCGCCGGGCTGGGCGTGGCTGGGCGGCTTCTATGGCGCGGGGTTCGTGGCGGTGCTGGCCTATGCCGCGCCGAGGCTGGGGATTTCGGTGGCGTTGACGGCGGCGATCGCCAGCCAGCTGGTCGCCGCGCTGATCGTCGACCATTTCGGGCTGTTCGGGGTGCGGGTGGAGCCGGTGACCTTGGGGAAGGTCATCGGTGTCGCGCTGGTGATTGCGGGGGCGGTGGTGGTGCGGCGGGGGTAAGGGGTCTGGCCTATCGAACCGGCCGTACCCCGGCGGAGGCCGGAGTCCAGTTGCCGGGCGTTGGGGGTGAAGGGAGAGTGCCTCCCACGCATCGTTATCCCGCTTCTTCGGCGACGTAGAAACTGGGCCCCGGCCTTCGCCGGGGAACGGATTTGTTGAGGGGTTTACAAGCCAACCCCCGTTCAGCCTGAGCCCTTCGGCTGGCTGGCAAGCCAGCCGCTCAGGATAAACTTCGGCGCTTTGCGCCGAAGTCGAAGGCCAAGGGAATCACCCCGCCGTCAACAACCCATGGTTCTTCTTGCCCGACGACAGCTTCACCGGCTCTGCCCCGACCGCGATGACGGCATTCTCGTCCGCCACCTTCTCGCCATCGACGCGCGCGCCGCCGCCCGCGATCAGACGGCGTGCCTCGCCCTTGGACTTGGCGAAGCCCAGCCCGATCAGCGCATCAACGATGGTGATCGATCCGCCCGCGACCGCAAAGCTGGGCAGAGCGGCACCCGCCGCGCCTTCCTCGAAGGTCCGCCGCGCCGTCTCGGCCGCTTCATCCGCCGCCGCGCGGCCCCGGCACATGGCGGTGGCCTCGTTGGCGAGGATCTTCTTGGCCTCGTTGATCTCCGCGCCTTCCAGCTTTTCCAGGCGCGCGATCTCGTCCAGCGGCAGGTCGGTGAACAGCCGCAGGAAGCGGCCCACGTCACGGTCGTCGGTGTTGCGCCAGAATTGCCAGTAATCGAAATGCGGCAGCTGGTCCTCGTGCAGCCAGACCGCACCGGCCATGGTCTTGCCCATCTTGCCGCCGTCCGCCGTGGTGATCAGCGGGGTGGTCACGCCGAACACCTCGGTCCCGTCCATGCGGCGGGCGAGTTCAATGCCGTTGACGATATTGCCCCACTGGTCCGACCCGCCCATCTGAAGGCGGCAGCCATGACGCTGCGCCAGTTCGCGGAAGTCATAGGCCTGGAGGATCATGTAATTGAATTCTAGGAAGCTGAGCGACTGTTCGCGGTCGAGGCGCAGCTTCACGGAATCGAACGACAGCATCCGGTTGACCGAGAAATGCTGGCCCACTTCGCGCAGGAAGGGGATGTATTCCAGCCTGTCGAGCCAGTCGGCATTGTCGACCATCACCGCATCGGTGGGGCCGTCACCAAAGGTCAGGAAGCGTTCGAAGATGCGCTTGATCGAGGCGACATTGTCCTTGATCCCGTCCTCGCCGAGCAGCTTGCGCGCCTCGTCCTTGAAGCTGGGGTCGCCGATCTTGCCGGTGCCGCCGCCCATCAGTACGATCGGCTTGTGCCCGGTTTGCTGCATCCGGCGCAGCAGCATGATCTGCACCAGGCTGCCCACATGCAGCGACGGCGCGGTGGGGTCGAAACCGATATAGCCGGGCACCACCCCCGACGCCGCCAGCTTGTCCAGCGCGGCGGCATCGGTCATCTGGTGGACGTAACCCCGTTCATCCAGGGTGCGAAGCAGATCGGACGTGTATGCCATAGGGCTGGCTCGTTACACCGCCGATCCGCATTCGTCACCCTCCGACGAAGGGCTTAGCGACAGAGCGTCCGGCCATTCTGGCGGACATAGCGGCAGGGGCGATAACCGCGACCGTTATAATCGGTATAGTCGCCCTGCGAGCGCGGATCGACATAGCCGGGGGTGCGGCGGGCCCGGTCCATCTCACGCTGGACGCGCGCCTCGCGACGGCCGCGCCAGTCGTCGCCCCGCCAGCCGCGATCGTCGCGCCAGCCACGTCGTTCGCCGCGCCGGTCGTCCCGCCAGTCCCGCCGATCGTCGCGGCGCCACTCGGCCCGGTCGCGGTCGCGATCCCGGCGCGGCCCGTCATCGCGCCAGGATTGGGCCTGCGCGCTGGAAAGCGGCAGCGCGGTCGTGGTCGCGACACCCGCCACCGACAGGCCCATCATGGCCAGCATCTGGAACATCTTCTTCATACGCCAACTCCCGGGGGCAATGGCCCCATGTCGTTTTCAACCTATGACAGGTCGTGGCGTTCCGAATCCTGAACCGGCCGTTAGGCAGCGTTCAGGATTCGGATAACAGGGGTCAGCGTCCGGGCAATTGGCTCAGCGGGTCGACCGGGGTGCGCCCGCGCCGCAGCTCGAAATGCAGCTCGGGCCGTTCGGCAAAGCCGCTCTGCCCCGACAGCGCCAGCGTCTGCCCGCGCTTCACGCTCTGCCCGCGCTGGACGAGCAGCTTGGAGGCATGGCCGTAGACGCTGGTCCAGCCGCCGCCATGCTTGACGATGACCAGCCCGCCCAGCGCGGCGATGCCGTCACCGACATAGGCGACCACGCCGTCCGCCGTCGCCTTGATCGGCGTGCCGGCGGGCACCGCGATCTTGATCCCGTCATTGCGCTCGCCGCTGGGCCCCGCGCCGAAGCGTTTGACGACGCGGCCCTCGACCGGCCAGGCGAAGCCCGAGCTGAGCCGGGCGGGCGCCGCGACCACGGCGGTCGGCGGCAGGACGCGGCGCGGCGTCGGGCTGGGCCGGGCAGGGGCCTGGTTGCTTGCCAGCGCGGGCTCGCCGCCGGTCAGGATGTCGTCGACGTCCAGGGTGAAGGCGGCGGCACGCTCGGCCGCGCTGCTGAGCGGCGCGCTGACCGGATTGCCGGGGATCAGGATGCGCTGCCCGGCGCGCAGGACATAGGGCTCGGCAAAGGCATTGGCCTCGACGATCCGCGACCAGGGCACGCCGTAAGCGCGCGCGATCGCGATGCCGCTTTCGCCGGGGCGGACGAGGTGGAAGCGCCCGGCGGGGATGATCAGCTTCTGGCCGGTGCGGATCACATAGGGCGGGGGCAGGCCGTTGGCGCGCGCGATCGCCTCGGTCCCCGCGCCGGTCCGGTCGCCCACGACGCGCAGCGTGTCGCCCGGCTTGACGATATAGGTCGACCCCTCGATCACCTGTGCATCGGGCGTGACCGGATGGAGTTCCCAGCTGGGACGCGGGGCAGGCGGCGACGGCGCGTGCGCTTGCACCTGCACCGGGGTCGGCACGGGCCGGACCGGCGTTGATGCGACAGGTGGGCGAGGGGCCGGGCGGACCGGCACCGATCGCCGGATCGGCGGCCGCGTGCCGGTCGCATGGGGCGGCACGGTCGCGGTCGGGCGGACCGGAACAGGCTGGCGCGGCGGCAGCGGGCGAGCCTCGACGGAAGGGGGCGGTGCGGTGGGCTGGGCTGCTGGCTGGGCGACGGGTGGGGCGGGGCCGACGGGCGGCTCCATGTTCGGGATGCAGCCCGACAATAACAGGCCGATTCCGACCACGCCCCCCGATAGTCTCAAACTCCGATCCACGCCCCGTTTCCCCCCAGGCACTGTGTCAGCGATATGCCGCGTCGAGCATAGCAAGCGATGTTTGATGCGTCAGATCAAGATGAAGCGGCGTGACCGCGATATGATCGGCCGCGATCGCGTCCAGATCGGTATCGTCCCCCGGCTGGTGCGGCAGGCGGCCCAGCGCCAGCCAGTAATAGTCATAGCCGCGCGGATCGCTGCGCCGCTCCAGCCTGGCGCGGCCATAGTCGCGCAGGCCCTGGCGGGTGGCGCGGATGCCCTTCACCGCCTCGGGCGCGACCGGCGGGAAATTGACGTTGACCAGCGTGCGCGGCCCGAAATCACGGGTCAGCAGTGGCCGGAGCACCCGCTCGCCCCAGGCCTCGGCGGTGGCGAAGGACACCGCATCGCCCGTGCCCTGATGCGGATAGCGCTGGCTGAGCGCGATCGAGCGGATACCCGCCAGCGCGCCCTCCATCGCGGCGGCGACCGTCCCGGAATAGAGCACGTCCTCGCCCAGATTGGCGCCGCGATTGACCCCCGACAGGATCAGGTCGGGCTTATGATCCGCCATCACCTCGCCCAGCGCCATCAGCACCGAGTCGGTCGGCGTCCCCGTCACCGCGAAACGCCGCTCGCCGAACTGGCGCAGCCGCATCGGCCGGGTCAGGGTCAGCGAGCGGCTGGTCCCCGACTGGTCCTCGGCGGGCGCGACGATCCAGACATCGTCGGACAAGGTCGCCGCGATCCGCTCCAGCGCGGCGAGCCCCGGCGCGTGATAGCCGTCGTCGTTGGTCAGGAGGATGCGCATCAGCGCGGCTCCAGCACCGCCTGTCCGCCGAGATAGGGGCGCAGCGCTTCGGGCACCACGACCGAGCCGTCGGCCTGCTGGTAATTCTCGATCACCGCGACCAGCGTGCGGCCGACCGCCAGCCCCGAGCCGTTGAGCGTGTGGACGAAGCGCGTGCCCTTGCCCTCGGTCGGGCGATAGCGCGCCATCATCCGCCGCGCCTGGAAATCGGTGCAGGTCGAGCAGGACGAAATCTCGCGGTAACGTGCCTGTCCGGGCAGCCAGACCTCCAGGTCATAGGTGCGCGCCGCCGAGAAGCCCATATCCCCGGTGCACAGCAGCATCCGGCGATAGGGCAGGCCCAGCGCCTCCAGCACGCCCTCGGCCGCCGCCGTCATCCGCTCATGCTCGGCATCCGACTGGTCGGGGGTGGTGATCGACACCATCTCGACCTTGTCGAACTGGTGCTGGCGGATCAGCCCGCGCGTGTCGCGCCCCGCCGCCCCCGCTTCCGAACGGAAGCACGGGGTCAGCGCGGTGAAGCGCAGCGGCAGCTCCGCTTCGCTCAGGATCGCCTCGCGCACGATATTGGTCAGCGACACCTCGGCGGTGGGGATCAGCCAGCGGCCGTCGGTGGTGCGGAACAGGTCCTCGGCGAATTTGGGCAGCTGGCCGGTGCCGAACGCCGCCTCGTCGCGGACCAGCAGCGGCGGCTGGACCAGCTCGAAGCCGTGCTGCTCGGTCATCCGGTCGAGCATGAACTGGCCGAGCGCGCGCGACAGCCGCGCCATGGGACCGCGCAGCAGCGTGAAGCGTGCGCCCGACAGCGCCACGCCGGTCTCGAAATCCATGCCCAGCGCGGGCGCGATCGCGTCATGCTCGCGCGCCTCGAAGGTGAAGCTGGTGGGCTCGCCCTTCTGGTGGACCAGCGCATTGTCATTCTCGTCCGCGCCCTGCGGCACGTCGGCGGCGGGCAGGTTGGGGATCGCGGCGAGCGCGGTGTTCAGCTCCGCCTCGACGGCGCGCTCCTGCTCCTCCAGCTCGGGCAGCTTCGCCTTCAGCGCCGCTACCTCGTCCATCAGGGCTTGCGCGCGCGCCTCATCGCGCGCCGCCTTGGCCTGGCCGATCTGCTTGGACAGGTCGTTGCGGCGGGTCTGCGCGGCTTGCGCCTCGGCGATGATCGCGCGGCGGCGCTCGTCGATCGCGATCAGCGAGTCGGCCAGGGGGGCGGCGCCCCGCTTGGCGAGTGCGGCGTCAAAGGCGGCGGGGTCGGCCCCGATCAGGCGAATGTCGTGCATGGGGCGGAGGCTATGGCCCCGGCTCCGCCGTCACGCAACCCGTGGCGATGCGTCCGCGTTAACCTTGCTGCGCAATCAAGGAGAGACGCGATGCAGGTGCCGCATAACAGTTTCGTACTGGTCGTCGATGGTCGCAAGAGCCTGTTCTTCCGCAACGAGGGGGATGCCGAATATCCCAATCTGAAGGTCGAGCATGCCGTGGAGCATCCCAACCCCGCCGATCGCGACCAGAAGACCGACCGCGCGGGCTCGGCCTCCTCGACCCAGAGCGGCCCCGGCGCGCCCGCCATCGCGCAGGGCGGATCGAACCAGGCCGGTGGCGGGGGACAGGGCGCACAGTTCGCCGCCTCGCGCGGGTCGATGGGCGAAACCGACTATCACCAGCAGGAGGAGGATCGCTTCGCGGCGGAGACCGCCGACATGCTGAAGCGCCGCGCGCTGGCCAATGAGTTCGAATCGCTGATCGTGGTCGCGCCGCCCAAGACGCTGGGCGAGCTGCGCAAACATTATCACAAGGAGGTCAGCGACCGGCTGGTCGGCGAACTGGCCAAGGACCTGACCGGCCATCGGGTGCCGGAGATCGAGGCCGCGCTGCAAAAGGCGTAACCGACCGTCCCCGGCGGCGGCGCGGCTCAGCCCGCTTTGGCGGCCAGCCGTCGCCGGATGACCAGCGCCGCCGCCGCGCTGCCGAAGAGCAGGATCATCGGCGGCGCGGGCACCGGCGTATAGGGCGGCTTGCCGTTGCCCGACGATGACGCGCTGCTGGCCGACGAGGCGCTGGACGCGGACGATGCGCTCGAGGCCGAGGAAGCGGAGCTGGCCGACGAACCGTTCGAGGACCAGCCGTTGCTGCTCGACGCATAGCCCCCGGACGATGCCGACGAGGCAGAGGATGCCGAGGACGCGCTCGATGCGCTCGACGTCGACGAACTGACATTGCCCGACGAGGAACTGGTCGACGAGACATTGCCGCTCGACGACGTGCTGGACACGTTGCCCGACGACGAGGTGCTGGAGACATTTCCCGACGAGGACGTGCTGGACACGTTCCCGGACGACGATGTGCTGCTGACCCCGCCGGTGGAGGTGGACGAGGAGGACCCGCCCGAGCCACCCGAACCGCCCGAGGCCGAGGAGGTGGAGGTCGACCCGCCGCTGCTGGTCGACGAGATCACGATGTTGCCGCTCGATCCGCCGCCGCCAAAGCCCCCGCCAAAGCCGAAGCCGCCGCCAAAGCCGCCGCCCCAACCGCCGCCGCCGCCCCAGCCGCCGATCACCGCCGGGACATAGCCGCCGCCGGACGTGACCGCCGGACCGGCATCGGGCAGGGGGATGGGGATCGGCGGTGCCTGGGTCGTGACGGTCACGATGGTCGGCGGCGGCGTGGTGGTGGTGACGGTGCGGCGGGTGACGATGCGACGCGGCGGCGCCTTGGGCCGGCGATGGACGATCCGCTTCTTCACCTTGGTCTGCTTGACCAGCGGCGGCCGCTTGGGACTTTCGACCATGTGGACGGCACCGCCGCCGATCACGGCGCCACCGGCGGCACATGCCGTCAGCTTCGCCAAGGCCATTCGCACTGACATCCACAATTCCTCAAACGGCACAATATGGCGGCATCCGGTTCTCCCGACCGTCCGCACGGCTTTTGCACCTTATCCTGTCATCATAGTGACCAACAAAGGCTTAAGCTCCAAGCCTCTTATGCCCGGCCACGTTCAGTTATGGGATTCGCGGGCATGTCGTGCAGCAGGTCCTGGGCGCTCGGTTGGCTCGCACGCGGCCGTCCGATCGCCCAGTGGCATCGCGCCCGTATTTTCGATGATCGGGTCTGGAAAATCCTTTGCAATCGATGGTTTCGTGCATCTCGGGTTAAGTTTGCAACTTTATTATAGAAATTCGAACTTCGATGAAATGCCGGTCGCTTGCGGCAGACGGTGGCACCGACTATAGGCGCTCTCGACCATCAGGGGGCGGCCCCGGGGACGCGGTGCGGGGTGTCGCACCGACGGGCCCTTTGGGAGAGTGGTATGGCGACGGTGTTTAATCACGTGACGGACTCCACAGGCCCGGATGTGGCCAACGATCTCGACGAAAACTATCGTCCCAGCGCGGACGAGCCGTTCATGAGCCTGAAGCAACAGGCCTATTTCCGGCGCAAGCTGATCGATTGGAAGGAATCGATCCAGCGTGAGGCGCAGGGAACCCTGTCGCAGCTCCAGGTAGATTCGCTGCGGGAACCCGATCTGACCGATCGCGCATCGAGCGAAACCGACTGGTCGATCGAGCTTCGCACCCGCGATCGCCAGCGCAAGCTGATCTCCAAGATCGACGCCGCGCTGCGTCGGATCGACGAGGGTGAATATGGCTATTGCGAAGTGACCGGCGAGCCCATCAGCCTGGGTCGCCTGGAGGCGCGTCCCATCGCGACCATGACGGTCGAGGCGCAGGAACGGCATGAGCGCAATGAAAAGGTCTCGCGCGACGACTGAGGCGTGATCGCGGCTCCGGCTTCGCTTGGCGGGGCTGGGGCCGTTCGGGCGCGGTCGAGGCGGGCGCATCCGGCCGGTTTGTCGCATTAACGGCTTGGCAATCGGCATGCGGTTATCGCATGACGGCGCGAGAGACATACGGGCGCCACGGGCATCGACATGGACGCGATGGCCGTACGCCTGACAGCAGGGCTGACATGGCGGAAGACGAACTGGACGAAGGCCACCGCAACGGACGTCGCGATAGCCTGTTGCTGATGGCGGCGATGACGCTGGGCGACGATCCGGCGACGCGCGAAGTCCGGGTGCGCAACATCTCCGAGGGCGGCTTGATGGCCGAACTGCCGGTCGCGGTGGAGATCGGCACGCCGATCCAGTTCGACCTGCGCGGTATCGGCCTGGTCGCGGGGCGGGTCGCCTGGTGTACCCAGGGGCGGGTCGGGGTGGCCTTCGACCGGCCGATCGATCCGAAGCTGGTCCGCAAGCCGGTCGGCGGCGGCACCTCGACGCCGGAATATGCCAAGCCCAACATGGCCGGGCGGACTCGACCCTTTACCTATTGAACGTTAGGTGACGGGCGGTGGCGGGACGCCTCCGGGCGTCCGGCTCGACGATGATCGCCATGGCCTATCGTGACGGCGCGGTCGGTGCGCCGAAAGGGCCGCGGCGGGTCGGCATGACCCGCGCGGCCGGTCAGGGTTACAGGCCTTGTATCTCTTCCTTCAGCCTCAGCTTCTGTTTCTTGAGATCCGCCAGGATCATCGCGTCCGGCACGGGGCGTTGCGTCTCGGCACTGATTCGCCGGTCCAGCGTCGCGTGCTTGGTCTCCAGGGCCGTTTGATGCGCCGTATGCATAGGGCTTCAACCTCCTGATCCATTGCTTTGGGGCAGGAAGTAAAACACCAAAATGCGCGTCTGTCCCCCCTCAATTTCGTCAGAATCGACCAAGCGAGCCGATCCGTGCGACGATGCGAAGGCCTCTCGCGCGCATCGCCCGGCCTTGCTAGAGGTGGGGCGGATCGACGCGCAACCCTGCGTCGGTCGCGTCGAAAAGGGGGCAGGATGGACGTCACGCTGGCACGCGCGCGCATCGACATGTTGCGTGTCGAGCATCGCGATCTCGACGATGCGATTTCGGCCCTGTTGCAATCCGCCACCCCCGACCAGTTGCAGATCGCGCGCTTGAAGAAGCGCAAGCTGCGGCTGCGCGACGAGCTGGCCGAACTGGAGGATCGCCTGATCCCCGACATCATCGCCTGACCGCGTCGTAACGGGACAAGGGACCGGATTTCCGGGGCTTGTCCGGTCCTTGGCGGTCGTGCGAGCGATGGCGCCATGCTTTGTGCGGCGTTCCAATCCCAGTTTCAGTCACGGCTGATCGACAGCCTTTATGCCGAGGCGATGCTGCTGGCCGAATCGGCACGCGGCTATTTCGACGAGGCGGGGCGCGACGAACGCGGCACACTCGACCCGATCGCGCGCGTCGCCTTTTCCTGCGAGTCGCTCAAGGTCACGACGCGGCTGATGCACGTCATCGCCTGGGTCCTGACCCAGCGCGCGGTCGAGGCGGGGGAGATCAGCTGGTCGCAGGCGCGCGAGCCCGTCCGGCGGCTCGGCGCGTCGCCCGAGTCGGAGGAGGCGGTCGTAGCCAGCCTGCCGACCCGCGCGCGGATGCTGATCCATGCCAGCCTCGACCTCCACCGGCGGCTGGAGCGGCTCGACCAGATGGCGGACGAGGAGCCCCCCGCGACCAGCCCGGTCGGCGCCCTGCACGCCCGGCTGGACTGTGCCTTCTAGGCGGATCGCTATTCGGCCATGCCTTTTCTTCCCTCGCCCCTCGCAGAGGGGAGAGGGTTGCGCAGACTTGGTCTTTGCGAGAGCAAAGACTTAGTCGGAGCTGGGTGAGGGGTGGGCGCTCGCTTGGCGAGCGCGCGAGCCTTTGGGCTCGCTCAACCCCTCACCCAAGCTGCGCTAGCCAGCAGGCTGGCAAGCTCCGCTAACCCTCTCCCCTGTCCAGGGGAGAGGAGAAGAAGGGGGGCATGAATGTCGATGGCGGTCAGGCGGAGCCGCCTAGCAGCCGTTCTCGGGCGGCATCATATTCGCGGCGAAACTGCGCGATCCGATCGGCGGCGGGGACGATCGCATCAATCGCGCCGATCCCCTGGCCCGCGCCCCATATGTCGCGCCACGCCTTGGCGGCCTGTCCGCCGCCGAAATCCATATGCGCCGCATCGCCGTCCGGCAGATGGTCGGGGTCCAGCCCCGCCGCGACGATCGAGGCGCGTAGATAATTGCCGTGCACCCCGGTAAAAAGGCTCGAATAGACGATGTCGCGCGCATGGCCGTCGACCACCGCCTGCTTATAGGCCTGCGCCGCCCGCGCCTCGACCGTCGCGATGAAGGGCGAGCCGATATAGGCGAAGTCCGCGCCCATCGCCTGCGCCGCCAGCACCGCGTCGCCCGTGGCGATCGCCCCCGCCAGCGCCAGCGGGCCATCGAACCATTGCCGGATTTCCTGGACCAGCGCGAAGGGGGACAGGCGCCCCGCATGGCCGCCCGCGCCGGTCGCCACCGCGATCAGGCCGGTCGCGCCCTTTTCGATCGCCTTTCGCGCGAAGCGGTCGTCGATCACATCGTGCAGCGTGATCCCGCCCCAGGCCGATACGCCCGCATTCACATCCTCGCGCGCGCCCAGCGAGGTGATGACGATCGGCACCTTCCACTTGGCGCACACCGCCAGATCCTCCTCCAGCCGGTCGTTCGAGCGGTGGACGATCTGGTTCACCGCAAAGGGGGCCGCGGGGCGATCGGGATGGTCCCGGTCATGCGCGGCCAGCGCCTCAGTGATCTGGTGCAGCCATTCGTCGAGCTGGCTGGCGGGGCGTGCGTTCAATGCGGGGAAGGAGCCGACGATCCCCGCCTTGCACTGGGCGATCACCAGATCGGGATGGGATATGATGAACAGCGGCGACCCGATCACGGGCAAGGTCAGGCGACTCAGGGCGGCGGGCAGGGGGGAGCGAGGCTGGGTCATTGCTTGACGATAACGTAAGCGTAAAGGCTGTCCAGCCCTCCCGTATCCCGGCTCATGAGACTATGTGACATGAGCGTCATTTGCTTTGCGCGGGTGAGCGCGTAGAGATTTGCCGATCCCTATGGAAAGGCCTTGATTGTAATGAAGTCTGCCCTCTCGGCGCTGCTTGCCCTGACCGTTTCCACCCCGGCGCTGGCGGCGGGCCAGCTGCCGCAGACGGTGGCACCCGTGCTGTACGACATCTCGATCCGTCCCGATGCCAAGGCGATGCGCTTCTCGGGCGAGGAGACGGTCGATGTCGATGTCCGCCAGGCCACCGCGACCATCGTCCTCAACGCCGCCGAGCTGACCATCACCCGCGCCACCTTCGACGGCAAGCCGGTGCCCTTCGCGCTCGACAAGGATGCGCAGACGCTTACCCTGACGCTGCCGCAGGCGGCGAGCACGGGGCGGCACAAGGTCGGCTTCGCCTGGACCGGCACGATCAACCGCTCGGCCAATGGGCTGTTCGCGATCGACTATACCAATGCCGACGGCACGCCCGACCGGATGCTGGCGACCCAGTTCGAGGCCCCCGACGCGCGCCGCTTCGCGCCGATGTGGGACGAGCCCGCCTTCAAGGCCAAGTTCCGCCTGACCGCCACCGCGCCCAAGGGGCAGCGCGCGATCAGCAACATGCCCGCCTCCTCGATCACGCCGCAGGCCGATGGCAGCCAGCTTTATCGGTTCGACGAGACGCCGGTGATGTCGAGCTATCTGCTCTATTTCGGATCGGGCAATCTCGACCGCAAGACGGTGGATGCGAATGGCGTCCAGATCGGCGTCGTCAGCCGCAAGGGCGTGGTCGACCAGGGCGATTATTCGCTCGCTTCGGCGTCGAAGCTGCTCGCTTATTATAACGATTATTTCGGCACGCCCTATCCGCTGCCCAAGATGGACATGATCGCAGGGCCGGGGTCCAGCCAGTTCTTCGGCGCGATGGAGAATTGGGGCGCGATCTTCTATTTCGAGAATGAGCTGCTCTTCGACCCCAAGGTCATGACCGAGAGCAATCGCCAGCGCATCCACACCGTCGTCGCGCATGAAATGGCGCATCAGTGGTTCGGCGACCTCGTCACCCCGCGCTGGTGGGACGATCTGTGGCTGAACGAGGGCTTTGCCTCGTGGATGGAAGGCAAGGCGTCCAACGACCTGAACCCCAGCTGGAAGGCCGCCGCCGCCAGCATCGCGGGCGAGCGTGAGTCCGCAATGGGCATCGACGCGACCAGCGCCACCCATCCGATCATCCGCAAGGTCGAGACGGTCGACCAGATCGGCGAGGCGTTCGACAGCATCACCTATCTCAAGGGGCAGGCGGTGATCGGGATGCTCGAATCGACGCTGGGCGCGGACACGTTCCGCAAGGGCATCCGCGCCTATATGGCCAAGTACAAATATCAGAACACGGTGACCGAACAGCTGTGGGAGGAACTGTCCAAGGCGTCGGGCACCAATGTCGCGACCATCGCGCACGACTTCACCTTGCGGGGCGGCGTGCCGTTGGTCACGCTGTCGGGCGCGCGCTGCGAGGGCGGCAAGACGGTGGCGATGCTGGCGCAGGGACGGTTCGGCCTGGACGAAGCCTCCAAGGCGCCGCAGACCTGGCATGTGCCCATCCGCATCGCCACGATCGGCGGCGGTGAGACCAGCGCCATCGTCACCGGCGCGACGCCGACGCCGGTCAGCGTCGGCGGGTGCGGGACACTGGTCCTGAACCGGGGCAAGGGCTCCTATACCCGCGTGATGTACGACGATGCGGGCCATGCCGCGATCGTGCGCGACTATGCCAGGCTGGCGCTGGAGGATCGCCTGGGCACGCTGGGCGACGATTATGCGCTGGCGGCGGGCGGCTATCAGAGCCTGGGTCGCTGGTTCGACCTGATGGCGCAGGTGTCGCCCGAAGCCAGCCCGCTGGAATGGCAGACGGTGGCGGGCGAGCTGTCGCGCCTCGACGGGCTGTATGAGGGCACGCCGCTCGAAAAGCCGCTGCGCGCGAAGATCGCGGCGATCTTGTCGCCGGTGCTGGCGCGGATCGGGTTCGAGGCCAAGCCCGATGAGGGCGCGCTCGTCTCCAACCTGCGCGAGACGCTGATCGGGCGGCTGGGGACCAGTGGCGACGCGATGGTCGCGGCACGCGCGCGCGGCTATGTCGGGGCGCTCGCCAGAGATCCCAATGCGATCCCGGCGGCGATCCGCCAGCCGATCCTGGCGACCTATGCCACCCGCGCCACCCCGGCCGAGTGGGACCGGCTGTACGAACTTGCCAAGGCCGAGCGCAATCCGGTGGTCAAGAACCGCTATGTCTCGCTGCTGGGCTATGCCGAGGACGAGAGCGCGGCGCGCCGGGCGCTGAGCGTCCTGAAGAACGACACCTTCACCCCGCCGCAGCGCGCGGCGTTGCTCCGTTCGATCGCGGGGGCGCATCCCGACATGGCGTTCGACTGGGCGGCGGCGAACAAGTCGCTGGTCGACAGCTTCCTGGAGGAGAGCAACCGCGCGACCTTCATCGTCGGCCTGGGCGCCGGGTCGAACAATCCCGCCATGCCCGGCAAGATCGAGGCCTGGGCCGCCGCCAACCTGCCCGAAGGGTCGCGCGGCGGTGCCAAGCGCGCCATATCGTCCATCGCGGTGCGCAAGGCGGTCGCCGACCGTCTGAAGCCTGCGGTCGAGGCCTGGCTGGCACGCTGATCCGGACCCTCCCCAGGCTCGGCCTGGGGAGGGAGCCGTCTGGCAAGGGAGGGGCGGGACCCGCGTAACCCGCTTGCCTTGAACGACGAAACACGAAACGATGACTTATCCGTCATTCATTCGTGAGCGCTTCGTGATCCGCAACAGCCTTGCCCTTTTCCTCGCCGCCACCGCCCTGACCGCGCCGCTCGCCGCGCAGGAAGAGGGAGAGAAGAAATCCTCGCACGAAGCGGCGGCCAAGGCCGAGGTCGAGGCCGCCTGGGCCCGCGCGCCGCTCGAGGAAGCCGAGGTCCGCCACCGCGACAGCGTGACCCTGGGCGGCCGCGCCTATCCCTATGTCGCCTCGGCGGGCACGCTGACCGTCCGCGATATCGAGGGCAAGCCGACCGCCTCGATGTTCTACACCGCCTATACGCTGGAGGGTGTGAAGCCTGGCACCAAGCGGCCGATCACCTTCCTCTATAATGGCGGACCGGGCTCGCCCTCCTTCTGGCTGCGCATGGGATCGTTCGCGCCGATCCGCATCCGCACGACCAGCCCGGAATTCGTCCGGCCCGCGCCCTATGATGTCGGGCCCAATCCGGACTCGCTGCTCGACAAGACCGACCTCGTCTTCCTCGATGCGATCGGATCGGGCTATTCGCGGCCGCTGGGCGATATGAAGCCTGCGCAATTCTACGGCGTGGACGAGGATGTCGACGTCTTCGCCAAGGCGATCCAGCGTTACGTCACCAAATATGGCCGCTGGATGAGCCCCAAATTCCTGCTCGGCGAAAGCTATGGCACGCTGCGCTCGGGGGCGCTGGCCTATGAGCTTCAGGAGCGGGGGATGGCGCTGAACGGCGTGATCCTGCTCAGCTCGATCATGAATTACGGCTATCGCCAGCCGGGGCTGGATCAGGTCTACCTCAATTACCTGCCCAGCTACGCCGCGACCGCCTGGTATCACAACCGCCTGCCCGACCGCCCCGCCGATGTGGCGACCGTGGTGGCGCAGGCGCGCGCCTTTGCGGTGGGGCCGTACATGTCGGCGCTGGCCAAGGGGCAGAGCATCTCCCCCCAGGAGCGCGACCAGATCGCCGAGCAGATGAGCCGGTTGATCGGCCTGTCGCCCGACTTCATCAAGCGCGCGAACCTGCGCATCGACCTGCCGCGCTTCCAGAAGGAATTGCTGCGCGGTTCGGCACGGACGGTGGGGCGGTTCGACTCGCGCTACCTCGGCATCGACACCGATGCGGCGGGCGAACGGCCGGAGACGGACGCATCTTCGGATGCGATTTCAGGCGCTTATATCGCGTCCTTCCAAGATTATCTGCAATCCACGCTCGGCTACAAGACCGAGCTGCCCTATCGCCTGTCGGCGCGCGATGCGGCGGGCTGGACCTGGAACTGGAAGCACAAGGCGCCCGACGGGTCGCAGAACAACCCGAACACCGCGATCGACCTGGCCGCCGCGATGCGGGCGAACCCGTATCTGAAGGTGCTGTCGATGAACGGCTATTACGACATGGCGACGCCGTTCTTCGGCACCGAGAACGACCTGGGCCATATGATGCTGGAGCCCGCGCAGCAGGCGAATCTGCGCTTCACCTATTATCCGGCGGGGCACATGACCTACCTGAACCCCGATGCGCTGCGGAGCATGAAGGCCGATCTGGCCGGCTGGTATGACGAAGCGGTGAGTGACGCCAGATCGTCGACCCCGCCGGTGCCGCCTTCGGGGCAGGGGGCGCGGTGAACACAGCTCTGAAGAATCAGTCATAGACTGTCAAACATCTATTTTTATTTATGTTGACGTCATCTGATTCTACCTTCAGCCTTGGCTTTTAAGGGAGAGGTGCGTGTCTAAGTTTATCAGTATCTTCAATAATAAGGGTGGGGTTGGAAAAACCACATTAACCTGGAATCTGGCAGATGCTCTTGCAGAAAAAGGAAAAAGAGTTCTTTTAATCGACTTTGATCCTCAGTGTAATCTTTCCATAGCGATGCTTGGTGCCGAAAAATTCAAAGGTATGGTTGGTACTGCCGGGGGGTCTGGGCAGACTATAAGATCTTTTTTGCAAGGATATTTGCAAAACACGGGGCCTGGTCCAATATCTATTCATGCGGGGCCCCATACTAACCCCAATGTTAAACTGGTTGCCGGCGATTTTTGGTTAAACGTATATTCTGACTCGCTAAGCGTAGGTCAGGATTTGCTAACCGGCAATGGGATAGCAAAATTTACTGCGCTACGAGTTCTAGAGCAAAATCTTTCTAAAATCGGTGAGGATTTTGACTATGTTATGGTAGATCTTCCTCCTTCCTTCGGAGGTTTAGTTCGTTCTTCATTGTATTCTTCGGACTATCTAATAATACCGTGTACGTCAGATACGTTTAGTGAGTACTGTATTAGTTTGATTGGGCAGATGATGCCTCAATTCATAACTGATTGGGAGAACGGCATAGATAGATATAAGCAAAATAATTATGCATCCAAGGATTACGATGGCTATGGAAAGCCGAGGTACGCTGGTTGGATATTTAACGGCTTCGACACTAGGTCGCAAAGAATGTTACGTGCTGATCAGGCGCATTACGCCAATATTCAAAACGCAAATCAACAGCTTGCGAAAGATTTAACAGGAAGTATAAAAAATTACACGCCGGTCGTTGATGCTTTTGGCCCGGGATTTAACGTAGGAAAAGTGGAGGACATGAATGTCCTAATCCAGAATAGCCTTTGGATGAGCGTGCCGGCATCAAAGCTGAAAGGTTTTTCTCAGGTCAAAGGGCTTTCAAGTGATAGGTCGCAATGGTCAGCTGCGCAAATTGGTTTGATTGACAAAATTAAGGGTCAAATCGACCAGATGGCAGATAACATTATAGCCAACTTGTAATGCCGAGAGTGAGCTGAGTGGCGCATGTTTAAGAGATGCTCACGACAAATCACGCCTGATCTTTGTGTTGTGTGCTGGAAATCTTGAAAATGGTGGACGCACTTGGGCTCGAACCAAGGACCCGCTGATTAAGAGTCAGCTGCTCTACCAACTGAGCTATGCGTCCGATGCCGGTCTGCGGCATGGCGGGGAAGCGATGTCCCCGTCTGGTGGCGCGCTGTTAGCGGAGCTTTTTCGACCTGCCAAGAGGGTTTTTGACATTTTTCTTGCGACAGCGAAATGACGGCGGAACGGCCCGGCCCGCCGAAGCGCGCCGGGCCGGATGCGTCAGGCGATATGAACCGCCTTGGTGATCATGTGGTTGGCGATGCCCTCGGGACCGTCCTCGGAGCCATAGCCGCTTTCCTTGACCCCGCCGAAGGGCGCGTCGCCCCAGCTGAGCCGCACGGTGTTGATCGCGACCATGCCCGCCTCGATCTCGTCGCCCAGCTGGTTCTGGCGGCGGCCATTCTCGGTGAAGCAATAGGCGCCCAGGCCGAAGGGCAGGCGGTTCGCCTCGGCAATGGCGTCCTCGGTGGTGGCGAAGGGGCGGATCAGCGCGATCGGGCCGAACGGCTCCTCGTTCATCGCCTTGGCGTCCAGCGACACGTCGGCCAGCACGGTGGGCGCGAAGAAGAAGCCGTCACCGCCCTTCGCCTCGCCGCCGGTCAGCATCCGCGCGCCCGAGCGCACCGCATCCTCGATCATCGCGCCGATCGCCTCGGGACGGCGGGGATTGGCCATCGGGCCCATCTGGGTGTCGTTCGACAGGCCGTCACCGATCTTCAGCGCGGCGGCGCGCTCGGCAAAGCCCTTGGCGAAACGCTCGTAAATGCCCTCCTGCACATGGAAGCGGGTGGGCGCGACGCAGACCTGGCCCGCATTGCGGAACTTGTGCGTGACGAGCGTGTCGAGCGTCTTGTCGAGGTCGCAATCGTCGAAGACCAGCACCGGGCCATGCCCGCCCAGCTCCATGGTCGACTTCATCACCGTGTCGGCGGCCAGCTTCAGCAGATGCTTGCCGACCGGCACCGATCCGGTGAAGCTGAGCTTGCGGGTGACGGGCGAGGCGAGCAGGTGGCGCGACACCGCGTCGGGCACGCCGAAGACCAGCTGCGCGACGTCGCCGGGCAGACCCGCATCCTGGAAGCAGCGCATGATCGCGATCGCGCTGGCGGGGGTCTCCTCGCTGGGCTTCAGGATGACCGAGCAGCCCGCCGCGATGGCAGGCGAGATCTTGCGGACCGGGTTCATGACCGGGAAGTTCCATGCACAGAAGGCCGCGACCGGTCCGACCGGCTGGTGCAGCACGAACGAGCGGGTGCCGGTGGGGCGGGGCAGGACGCGGCCATAGATGCGCACCGCCTCGCCCGCATGGAATTCCAGCAATGCGGCGGTGGCGGCCACCTCGCCGCGTGCTTCGACGATCGGCTTGCCTTCCTCCAGCGTGGCGAGGCGGGCGAGATCCTCGGCACGCTCGCGGACCAGCGCGGCGGTGCGCAGCAGGACGGCGGCGCGCTCCTGCGGCGCGGTCTTGCGCCACGTCTCGAAACCGCGCGCGGCGGCTTCCAGCGCACGGTCCATGTCCGCCTTCGTCGCCAGCGGCAGGTCGCCCAGCGGCTGGCCGGTGGCGGGGTTCAGCACCGCCTGCGTCTCGCGCCCGTCCGCGCCCAGCCATTCGCCCGCGATATACAGGCCGGTCTTCACGTCGAAATCAGTCGCGGTCATGCGCGTCCTTTCCAGGGAATAAGGGGATGATGCGGGCGGGAGATCGGCCCTGTCCGCGCCCGATGCAAGGGCGAAGGAGGCCGGACCGGGCTTCTGTCGGGATCGAGGGAGCAAAAGCAGGGCTTTGTGCGTCCCAAGCTTTCCGGCATTTCCTATCGGGGGGATCGAGATAGGTTACGCACCGAAACGAAAGGGACGGGTCCAGATGCGAGCACCATTTTCGGCAAGCCTTGCCGCGTTGATGATCGGGACGGTCGGTCTGGCTGGCGGCCTGTCCGGCTGTTCGGGGGGCGGCAGCGGCGGCGGGAAGGGCTCGGTCGAGCTGCTGAACGTCAGCTATGACCCGACGCGCGAGCTGTACAAGGACGTCAACGCCGCCTTCGCCAAACAATGGCAGGCCAAGACCGGCCAGAGCGTCTCGTTCCGGATGAGCCATGGCGGATCGGGCAAGCAGTCGCGGTCGGTGATCGACGGGCTGTCGGCGGACGTGGTGACGCTGGCGCTGGCCTATGACATCGATGCGATCGCCGAGCGGGCCAAGCTGCTTCCGGCCGATTGGCAGGCCCGCCTGCCGGACAATAGCGCGCCCTACACCTCGACCATCGTGTTCCTGGTCCGCAAGGGCAATCCCAAGGGCATTCGCGACTGGGCCGATCTGGTGAAGCCGGGCGTGCAGGTCATCACCCCCAGCCCCAAGACCAGCGGCGGCGCGCGGTGGAATTTCCTGGCCGCCTGGGCCTATGGCAAGAAGGCGGGCGGTTCCGAGGCGGCGGCGCAGCGCTATGTCGCGGACCTCTACGCCCATGTGCCGGTGCTGGATTCGGGCGCGCGCGGCGCGACCACGACCTTTGTCGAACGCGGCCTGGGCGATGTGCTGATCGCGTGGGAGAATGAGGCGCTTCTGTCCGAAAAGGAACTGGGCGCGGGCAAGTTCGACATCGTCGTCCCCTCCATCTCGATCCTGGCCGAGCCGCCGGTCGCGGTGGTCGACGTCAATGCCAAGGCGCATGGCACCGAGAAGGTCGCGACCGAATATCTCAAATTCCTCTACACGCCCGAAGGGCAGGAGATCGTCGCGCGCAACTTCTACCGCCCGCGCGACCAGGCGGTGCTGGCGAAATATGCGGCGGTGTTTCCCAAGCTGGACATGGTGACGATCCGCGACTTCGGCGGCTGGGGCGCGGCGCAGAAGCGCTTCTTCGCCGATGGCGGCGTATTCGACACCATCTATGCCGGCGGCAGGAAGCGCTGATCCGGATGCGGGCTTCGACGCGCCGATCCGCCTTGCCGGGCTTCGGCCTGACCATGGGGATGACCCTGTTCTGGCTGGGGCTGGTGGTCCTGCTGCCGCTGTCCGCGCTGGTCATACGCGCGGCGGGCATGGGCTGGGACGGCTTTGCCGCGGTCGGTCTGTCGCCGCGCGCACTGGCCGCCTATCGGCTCAGCTTCGGCGCGGCGCTGGCGGCGGCGGCGGTCAATGCGGTGTTTGGACTGCTGATCGCCTGGATCCTCGTCCGCTATGAATTTCCCGGCAAGAAGCTGATCGATGCCGCGGTCGACCTGCCCTTCGCGCTGCCGACGGCGGTGGCGGGCATCGCGCTGGTTTCGCTCTATGCGGATAATGGCTGGATCGGGTCGCTGCTCGCACCGCTGGGGATCAAGGTGGCCTATACGCCGCTTGGCGTCACCATTGCCTTGGTTTTCATTGGCTTGCCGTTCATTGTTCGCTCGGTGCAGCCGGTGCTGGCCGATCTGGGGCGCGATGTCGAGGAGGCGGCCGCCACGCTCGGCGCGACGCGGGCGCAGACCTTTCGCCGGATCATCCTGCCCGCCATCGCGCCCGCGCTGCTGACGGGCTTCGCGCTCGCCTTTGCGCGCGGGGTCGGCGAATATGGCTCGATCATCTTCATCGCGGGCAACATGCCCTTCAAGTCGGAGATCGCGCCGCTGCTGATCATCACCCAGCTGGAGCAGTTCGACTATGACGGCGCGACGGCCATCGCGTGCGTGATGCTGGTACTGTCCTTCGCGATGCTGTTGTTCGTCAATCTGCTCCAGGCGTGGCGCGCCAAGCGGGGGACGCGATGAGCGGTTCCAACCCCACCACCATCGAAAGCCCGGTGGCGCGCTGGGCGCTGATCGGCACCGGTTTCGCCTTTCTGGCGCTGTTCCTGTTCCTGCCGCTCGTCATGGTGTTCGCGGGTGGTCTGGCCAAGGGATGGCAGGTCTTCGTCGCGGCCATCGCGGACCCCGACGCGCTCGCGGCGATCCGCCTGACGCTGCTGGTCGCCGCCATTGCGGTGCCGGTCAACGCGGTGTTCGGCGTGGCGGCCTCCTGGGCGATCGCCAAGTTCGATTTTCGTGGAAAAAGCCTGCTCATATCCCTGATCGACCTGCCTTTTTCGGTGTCGCCGGTGGTGTCGGGCCTGATCTTCGTGCTGCTGTTCGGGGCGCAAGGGTGGCTGGGGCCGTGGCTGACCGAGCATGGCGTCCGCATCATCTTCGCGGTGCCCGGCATCGTGCTGGCGACCGTGTTCGTCACCTTTCCCTTCGTCGCGCGCGAGCTGATCCCGCTGATGGCCGAACAGGGCCGCGACGACGAGGAGGCGGCGCGGTCGCTGGGGGCGAGCGGGTGGCAGACCTTCTGGCATGTCACGCTGCCCAATATCCGCTGGGGGCTGCTCTACGGCGTGCTCCTGTGCAATGCCCGCGCGATGGGCGAGTTCGGCGCGGTGTCGGTCGTGTCGGGGCATATCCGGGGGCTGACCAACACCATGCCGCTGCATGTCGAGATACTGTACAATGAATATGACTTTGTCGGCGCGTTCGCGGTGGCGTCCCTGCTCGCCTCGCTCGCGCTCGTGACCTTGGGAGTGAAGACCGTGCTGGAATGGCGTTTCGGCATCCACCGGGCGGGAGCCGCGCATTGAGCATCGTCGTCGAGAATATTTCCCGTCGCTTCGGCGGCTTCACCGCGCTCGACCGCGTGTCGCTGGAGACGCGGGCGGGCGAGTTCCTGGCGCTGCTCGGCCCGTCCGGATCGGGCAAGACGACGCTGCTGCGGACCATTGCGGGGCTGGACTTCGCCGATGAGGGCCATGTGCTGTTCGATGGACAGGACATGACGGACACGCCCGCGGCCGAGCGTCGGATCGGCTTCGTGTTCCAGAATTACGCGCTGTTCCGTCACATGACGGTCGCCCAGAACATCGCCTTCGGCCTGACCGTGCGGAAACGGCGCGACCGTCCGGCCAAGGCGGCGATCGCGGCCAAGGTCGCCGAACTGCTCGCCCTGATCCAGCTGCCCGATGTCGGCGACCGCTACCCCGCGCAGCTGTCGGGCGGGCAGCGGCAGCGCGTGGCCCTGGCCCGCGCACTGGCGATCGAGCCGCGCCTGCTATTGCTCGACGAGCCGTTCGGCGCGCTCGATGCCCAGGTTCGCAAGGATTTGCGCGGCTGGCTGCGGCGGATCCATGACGAGACGGGGCTGACCTCGATCTTCGTGACGCACGATCAGGAAGAGGCGCTCGAACTGGCCGACCGGATCGTCGTGATGCGCGGCGGGGTGATCGAACAGGTCGGCACCCCGCATGAGGTGCAGGCCGAACCGGCCACCGCCTTCGTGTCGTCCTTCATCGGCGAGACCAACTGCCTGCCCGTCACCCGGTCGAACGGTTCGGCGATGGTGGGGCAGGGGCAGACGGTGCTGCCCGACACCGGCCAGGGGCAGGGGGCGGGCGAGCTTCATATCCGGCCGCATGATGTCGAACTGGTCGAACCCGGCGCCCCCGATGCGCTGGCCGTCACGGTGGAGACGAGCCGCCCGATCGGCCGGTCGCGTCGGATCACCGCCACGATGGCGGGACTGGCCGAGCCGTTGACCTTCGACCTGCCCGTCGACGCCGGCGCCGGGCCGGGCGATGTGCTCAACCTGCGCCCGACCCGCTATCGGATATTCGCAAAGACCTGATCGCCGTTCCCACGGACCATTTCGCCATCGCAACCGTTTGGCCATTTGCCAGCCCGGCAGGGCATGGGCATGAGATGGTCGTGGACGCAGGCAGACGGGGAGATCGGGTTTGAAGGTCGGACAGGAGTGCTGGCGGATCGAGCAGGCCGAGCGCATGGCGGTCATCATCGATGCGGAGAAATATTTCCGGATGGCCCGCCGCGCGATGCTCGGCGCCCGCAAGCAGATCCTGCTGATCGGATGGGACTTCGACGCGCGCATCGTCCTCGATCACGACGAGGCCCCCAACGAGTCCGTCGGCGACTTCATCTATTCGCTGGTCGAGCGGAACCCGGAGCTGGAAATTTTCCTGCTCCGCTGGGACACCGGCGCGATCAAGTCGCTGTTCCGGGGGCGGACATTCTTCACGGTGATGAAATGGATGGCGCACAATCGCATCCATACCAAGCTGGACGGCCATCACCCGATCGCGGCCTCTCACCACCAGAAGATCGTCATCATCGACGACAAGCTCGCCTTTTGCGGCGGGATCGACATGACCAGCGACCGTTGGGACACGCGCGAGCATCGCGACGACGATCCCGGTCGCAAGCGGCCCGGCGGTCAGCCCTACAAGCCCTGGCACGATGCGATCAGCGCGGTGGAGGGGCCGGTGACGCATGCGCTGGGCGAGCTGTTTCGCGAACGCTGGCATGCGGCGGGCGGCAAGCGCATGGCCCCCGCCTCACCGGGCGAAAGCTGCTGGCCCGAGGGGCTGGAGCCCGACTTCCTCGACCAGCCCGTCGCCATCGCGCGCACCATGCCCGAGATGGACGACCAGGTGCCGGTGCACGAGAATGAGGCGCTGTTCCTGGCCCAGATCGCGCGGGCGGAGCGCTATGTCTATATCGAGAGCCAGTATTTCGCGTCGCGCCGCGTCGCCGAGGCGATCGCGCGGCGGCTGGACGAAGAGAATGGCCCCGAATTCGTCATCGTCAATCCGCTGACCGCGCAAGGCTGGCTGGAGCCGATCGCGATGGACACGGCGCGCGCGCGGCTGGTCGAGGCGCTCCGGCGGCGCGACCGGCACGGGCGTTTCCGCATCTATCATCCCTTCACGGCGGGGGGCGAGCCGATCTATTGCCATGCCAAGATCCTGATCGCCGATGACCGGGTGTTCCGGCTGGGTTCGTCCAATCTCAACAACCGCTCGATGCGGCTGGACACCGAATGCGACCTGGCGATCGCGGTCGAGCCCGACAGCGCGGCGGGACGGCGGATCGGGGCGATCCGCGACGACCTGCTCGCCGAGCATCTGGGCACCAGCCCCGCCGAGGTGCAGGTGGCGGTGCAACGGACCGGCGCGCTGATCGCGGCGGTCGAGGCGCTGCGCGGAGCCGAGGGGCGGACGCTGCGCGCCTATGAGGTGCCCGACCTGTCGAGCGTCGAGGAATGGCTGGCCGACAATGAGGTCCTCGATCCCGAAAGCCCCGACGAGATGTTCGAGGCGCTCAGCAGCCGCAAGGGGCTGTTCCGGCGGTGGCGGCGGCGCTGATGGGCGAGATCGTCAACTTCCGTCAGGCGCGAAAGGCCCGCGACCGGCGGCAGGCCGAACAACAGGCGATGGAAAACCGCGCGCGCTTCGGCCGGACTAAGGCCGAGAAACAGCGGGATGCGGCGGAGCAGGAGCGTCTTCGCCGCGAGCTGGACGGGGCGAAGCGGGAAGAGGATGGGGCGTAAGCCCCGCCGATGACGGTCGGCCCCGCCTTTGCCGGGGAGACGACCGCGTTCAACGCGGCGTGGCGAACCAGATGGTGTGGGTCGCGCCCTTGCCATTTTCCCGAGCGCGCACCTTCACCTCGTCGACGGTGAAGCCCGCGCGCGACAGCCGCCGGGTGAATACCGGATCGGGCGCGGCGGACCAGATGGCGAGGACCCCGCCGGGGCGGAGCGCGACGCGCGCTTCCTCCAGTCCGCGGAGCGAATAGAGCCCGTCATTGTCCGGCCGGGTCAGCCCGTCGGGTCCGTTGTCGACGTCGAGCAGGATCGCGTCATAAGCCCCGCGCCCCGCATAGATCGCATTGCCGACATCGCCCATCGCCAGGGTCACGCGGCGGTCGTCCAGGCATCCGGCGGTTAGTTCCGCCATCGGCCCGCGCGCCCATTCGATGATGCCGGGCACCAGCTCGGCCACCGTGATCCGCGCATCGCGGCCCAGCTTGGCCAGGACGGCGCGCAGGGTGAAGCCCATGCCATAGCCGCCGATCAGCAGATGCGGCGCCGCGCGCCCGCCCAGCCGGTCGCAGGTCATCGTGCCCAACGCCACCTCGGAGCCGCTCATCCGCGTGCTCATCAGCTCGTTGCGATCGAGCACGATCATAAAGTCCTTGCCCCGGCGGAACAGCCGCAGGGGCTCGCCGCCCGGCACTTCGGCAATGCCGAGCAGCTCGCGCGGGATCATTTGCCCTGGCGCGCCTTGCGAGCGGCGTAGCGGGCGTCGCGGGCGGCCTTCAGCTCGGCGGCGGTCGGGACCACCGGCGGGCGCGCGGCGGCAGCGGCGGCCTCCGCAGCAGCTTCGGCCTCGGCCTTCGCCTTGGCGCGGGCTTCCTCGCGCGCGGCCTTTTCCTGCTCGATCGCGGCCTTGTGCGCGGCGCGGCGCTCGGCCTCGGCGGCCTCCTTGGCTTCGCGTGCGGCGGCGCGGGCGGCGACCACCGCCGGGTCGGGCGCGGCCTTGTTGCGCAGCTTTTCGAGCGCGGCCGCCTTGGCATCGCGCGAGGCCGATGCGCGATCGGCGAAACCGGGAACCTTATATCCTGCCATCAATCATCTATCCCGTTGGGGGCCGGACGGCCCCATAGCACAACGGCCCCGCATCGCTGCAGAGCCGTTGGAGAAACTGGTGGACGCACTTGGGCTCGAACCAAGGACCCGCTGATTAAGAGTCAGCTGCTCTACCAACTGAGCTATGCGTCCGTTCGTCACGTCGACCTGGCCGTCCGGCGGCCCGCCTCGTGATCGGGAGGCGCGCCTTTAGCACCGTGGTCGGGCTTTGCAAATGCTTTTTGCGTGGGTGGCCGATTTTTTGTCGGTCACCAGCGGGCGGCGCGGCGATTTTCGCGGTCGATCGCCATCAAGATGCCCAGGCACAGCAACACCGTCATCTGCGACGATCCGCCATAGCTGACCAGCGGCAACGGGATGCCGACGACCGGGGCCAGCCCCATGACCATCATCAGATTGACCATGACATAGATGAAGATCGTCGTGGACAGCCCCGCCGCGGTCAGCCGGGCAAAGCGGTTGGGCGCTGCCTGCGCGACGTTCAGGCCCCAGCGGATGACGAGCAGGAAGGCCAGGATCAGGAAGCATCCGCCGACCAGCCCCCATTCCTCCGCCATGGTGGCGAAGACGAAGTCGGTATGCCCCTCGGGCAGATAGTCGAGATGGCTCTGGGTGCCGTTCAGGAACCCCTTGCCCCAGATACCGCCCGAGCCGATCGCGATCTTGGACTGGCTGATGTGATAGCCGGTGCCCAGCGGATCGCTTTCGGGGTCGAGGAAGATCAGCACGCGGTTGCGCTGATAGTCGTGCAGCAGGAAATTGACCGCGAGCGGCGCCATCACCGCCAGCCCGATCGCCCCGCCGATGAACAGCCGCAGCGGCACCCCGGCAAGGAACATGACGGTCGCCCCGCCCGCGCAGATCATCAGCGCGGTGCCCAGATCGGGCTGCTTCATCACCAGCGCGGCGGGCACGCCGATCATCGCCGCGACCGGCCATATGCCCGAGAAGCGCCTGGTCTCGGCGGGCGGCATCATCTCATAGAAGCGCGCGGCGCCCAGCACGATGAACAGCTTCATCAGCTCGGACGGCTGGAGCCGGATGAAGCCCACGTCCAGCCATCGCTGACTGCCCCCGCGCACCGCACCCAGCAGTTCGACCAGGACGAGCGCGACGACGAGGATCAGATAGCCCGGCATGGCGATGCGCCGCCACAGGTCGAGCGGCAGTCGCGACAGCACCAGCGACCCCGCGAGCAGCACGAAGAAGCGCACCCCCTGCGGCTTGGCCCAGGGGGTGAGCGAGCCGCCCGCGGCCGAATAGAGGACGACCAGCCCGAAACAGCCGATCGCCATGACCAGCAGGATCACCCGCCAGGGCAGTTGCGCGATCGGTTCGGGGATGATGCGCGGGCCGCTCATTCGTCGGGGGTCCCGGCATCGTCGGCGGGCTGCTCGCTGCTGCTGGCGGCCATCGCCTCGGCCTGCGCGTCGGAGACGTTGGTCGCGGCCTTGACCGCCGGGGCGGCGGTGGGGGCACCGGCATCGGTCTTGGTCGCGGCGGAGGCGGGCTTGGGGGCCTGTGCCGCGCGATAGGCGGCTTCCTCGGCCGCCATGCGCGTGGCGATGTCGCCGCCCCAGGTGGGCTCGTCCTGCGCCAGCGACGCCAATGCGCGGTCGCGGTCGAACAGATAGGTCATGATGTCGCGCCCGATCAGCGGCGCGTCGAGATTGCGCACGGTATGGCCGTTATGCTCCAGCACGACGGCGGCCGCGTAACGCGGATTGTCGGCGGGGGCGAAGCAGACGAGCAGCGCGTGGTCGCGCAGCTTGAAGGGCAGCTGGCCGTTCTTCAGCACGCCCATGCGCCGCTCCGCCATGGTGATCCGGCGGACCTGCGCGGTGCCGGTCTTGGCGGCCAGGCTGACGCCCGGCACCAGCATCCGCGCCGCGCCGCCGGTGCCGCCTTGGTTGACCACGCCGAACATTGCGTCGCGCACGACCGCGAGATGCTCGGAGGCGACGGGCAGGGCGGGGGCGTCGAGATGGACCTGATGCGCCAGCAGGCTGGGCTGCAAGGCGCGGCCCGAGGCGATCCGCGCCGCCATCACCGCCAGCTGAAGCGGGTTGGCGAGCACATAACCCTGTCCGATTGACGCGTTCAGGCCGTCCGCGATCGTCCACTTCTTCTTGTATTTCCGTAGCTTCCAGTCGGGGTCTGGCACGGTGCCGTAACGCTGCGCGCTGAGCGGCAGGTCGAATTTCTGGCCCAGCCCGACCATCCGCGCGATGGGCGCGATCCGGTCATAGCCCATGCGGCGGATCATCTCGTAGAAATAGATGTCGCAGCTCTGCTCGATCGCGCCCTTCAGGTTCAGCGCGCCGTGCCCGCCGCGCTTGTGGCAGTGGAAGACGCCGGTGCCGACCCGCATCGCGCCGGTGCACAGCACCCGGTCGTCGGCACCGACCCCGGCCTCCAGCAGCGCGAGGCCGTTCATCGGCTTGACCGTCGAGCCCGGTGGATAGAGCCCCTGCGTCACCTTGTTCATCAAGGGCACATGGTCGTTCTCCGACAGCATCGCCCATTCCAGATGGCTGATCCCGTCCGAAAAGCTGTTGGGGTCATAGGCGGGCATCGACACCATCGCCAGCGTCTCGCCGGTGCGGCAGTCGAGCACCACCGCGGAGCCCGAATTGGTGCCCAGGCGGCGGGCCGCAAATTCCTGGAGCCCCGCATCGATGGTCAGGCGGATGTTGCGGCCGGGCGTGTCGGGGCGGGTGGCGAGTTCGGCCACCACCTTGCCGCGCGCCGTCACCTCGACCCGCTTGGCGCCGGGCTTGCCGCGCAGCACCGGCTCCAGCATCTTTTCCAGCCCGTCCTTGCCCAGCTTGAAGCCGGGGGTGACGAGCAGCTGGTCGTGGGTCGCCTTGAACTGTTCGGCGGTGGGCGTGCCGACATAGCCGGTCAGGTGCGCCACCGCCGCGCCCGCCGGATAGAAGCGCGCAAAGCCGCGCGTCGGCTGGACGCCGGGCAGCTCGGGCAGGCGGACGCTGACGGCGGCGAACCGCTCCCAGTCGAGCCGCTCGGCGACCTGCACCGGCTGGAACCCGGCGGCATGTTCCAGGTCCAGGCGGATGCGGTTCATCGCCTCGTCGTCCAGCCGCAGGATCTGGCGGAGCAGCGCCAGCACGCGGTCCTTGTCCTCCAGCCGGTCGGGGATGATGTCGACGCGGAAATCGGTGCGATTGTTGGCGATGGGCAGGCCGTGCCGGTCGATCAGCCAGCCGCGACGCGGCGGGATCATCGTCGTGTTGACGCGGTTGCTCTCGGAGAGGAGGTTATATTTCTCGTTCTGCGCGATCGACAGCCAGGCCATACGTCCGGCGAGCAGCAGGCCGACCGCGCCCTGCGCGGCGCCCAGCACGAAGGCGCGCCGCGAGAAGCTGTAGGCCTGTGCCGCCTCGGTCATGATCCGCCCCTGGCGTTCCATGCCTATGCCCCTACCTCATTGCGGCCACGCTTGCGATCGATCCATGCGACCAGCCGGGTCGCCATGGGAAAGAGCAGGATGGTGATCGCGATCTGGATGACCAGCGCCGCATCGACCTGCGCGCCGACCGGCACCGCCAGGAAACGCCCCGCGATCAGGCAGAAGGCGATGGCGCCGCTGGCGATCAGCCAGTCCTGCCAGAAATCGCGGAACACCAGCCGATGCTCGAACAGGTCGATCGCCAGCGAGGTCAGCGACCAGAGCAGCATCGCCGAGCCCAGCGGCTGGCCCGACAGCAGATCGTCGAACAGCCCCAGCGGCGCGGCGGCCCAGAGCCGCAGCGCGAACCGCGCGACAAGCCGCCAGGCGAGCAGCATGACGAGGCCCATGGGCGGCTGCAACGGTACGATCGCCACCACCGGCACGATGGCGAGGAGCGAACCGGCCATCACGGTCAGCCAGGGCAGCGCGCGGGCGCGTGCGGGCGGCAGTCCGGGGTCGAAGGGGTTGCTGATGTCGAGGGTCACGGCCGGGGCGACGGCGCCGATACCGGCATCGGCATGAAGGCGCGCTGAACGATCGCGAAATCCAGCGTGTCGGGATGGATGAAGGGCCGCGCCACCGCCGTATCGCCGCCATCGGCGCGGATGCGGGCGACGGGAATATTGGGGGCATAGAGCCCGCCGGTGCCCGAGGTGACGAACAGCTCGCCCTTGGCCAGCCGGACATTGGTGTTGACCGAGCGTATGTCGAGCGTCCCGTCGCCGCGCCCGACCGCGATGGCGGGCAGGCCGTCGCGGGTGCGGCGGACCGGCACGATGCTTTCGGGATCGGTCAGGAGGAGGACGCGCGCGGCGGCGGGCCCCGCCTCGGTCACGCGCCCGATCAGCCCCTCGGGACCGCGCACTGCCATGCCGGGCGCAACGCCCTGCCACCGCCCCGCATTGAGCAGCGCGAAGCGGCGACCGCTGCTGCCGGTCGAGCTGACCAGCCGCGCGGTGACGACGGTGTCGGGCGTCCGGTCGCGCACCGCCAGCAAGGTGCGCAGGCGGCGATTGTCATAGGCGATGGTGCGCGCGGTCAGCAGCAACTGGCGCGACTGGGCGAGTTCGGCGCGCAGCCGTTCGTTTTCCGAATGGACGAAGAAATAACGCCCGATCGCCTGGGGGATGTCGTCGACCGCGTCGCCGACCGCGACGAAGGCGCCGGAGACGGGCGCGGTGACGCTGCCCAGCGTCATGCGCAAGCCAGCGAAGGCGGGTGGGTTGAACGTGGATGCGACAAGCAGCACCACGCCCACCACCGCACCCGCCACCGCGAGCACATAGGCCAGGAAAGCTCCATATTGCCGCCGTCGCGAAAACCCGGTGCGACGGTCGCGGGCGGGCGCCATGCGCCGGTCCCCTTATGCTGGAGGTTAGCCGTTCAGCAGGACGCCGCGGTACATCGGATCTTCCAGCGCGCGGCCGGTGCCCAGCGCCACGCAGGTCAGCGGATCCTCAGCCACCGTCACCGGCAGCCCGGTCTCGTCGCGCAGCACCTCGTCCAGCCCTTCGAGCAGCGCGCCGCCGCCGGTCAGGACGATGCCCTGGTCGACAATGTCGGCGGCCAGTTCGGGCGCGGTGTTTTCCAGCGCGACGCGGACGCCCTCGACGATGGTCGCGACCGGCTCGGACAGCGCCTCGGCAATCTGGCCCTGGTTGATCTGGATTTCCTTGGGCACCCCGTTGACGAGGTCGCGGCCCTTGATCTGGATCGTCACGCCGATGCCGTCCGCCGGGGGACGCGCGATGCCGACTTCCTGCTTGATCCGCTCGGCGGTGGCTTCGCCGATCAGCAGATTATGGTTGCGGCGCACGTAGGAGACGATCGACTCGTCCATCTTGTCGCCGCCGACGCGGACCGAGGTGGTGTAGGCCAGGCCGCGAAGCGACAGCACCGCGACTTCGGTCGTGCCGCCGCCGATATCGACGACCATCGATCCGATCGGCTCGGTGACGGGCATGTCGGCGCCGATCGCGGCGGCCATCGGCTCCTCGATCAGGAAGACCTGGCTGGCGCCCGCGTTCGAGGCGGCGTCGCGGATCGCGCGGCGTTCCACCTTGGTCGAACCCGACGGCACGCAGATCACGATCTCGGGCCAGCGCGCGAACTTGCGCGGGCCATGCACCTTCAGGATGAAGTGCTTGATCATCTGTTCGGCGACGTCGATGTCCGCGATCACGCCGTCGCGAAGCGGACGGATCGCCTCGATATTGCCCGGCGTCTTGCCCATCATCAGCTTGGCGTCGTCGCCGACCGCCTTCACCTTCTTGATGCCGTTGATCGTCTCGACCGCGACGACGGACGGCTCGTTCAGCACGATGCCGCGTCCGCGGACATAGACCACGGTGTTCGCGGTGCCGAGGTCGATCGCCATGTCTTGCGACATGAATTTCAGGAAGCGGGGGAGGGGCATCGAGGCTTTCGTTCCGTCTGTGGACCGGGTGGGCGTGACTCATATCCCGAACCGCCGCCAAGAGCCGTCACAGGCACCTGCACCGTCATTTGCGGGGTCGCGGGATGCCGTCGCTTGGGCTAGGGTTTGCCGCATGTCAATACGGCGTCTGCCTCCCCATCTCGTCAATCGTATCGCGGCCGGTGAAGTGGTGGAAAGGCCCGCCAGTGCGTTGAAGGAGTTGGTCGAAAATTCGATCGATGCCGGGGCGACGCGGATCGCGGTCGCGCTGGGTCAGGGCGGGGTCGGCCGGATCGAGGTGGCGGACGACGGATGCGGCATGTCGGCCGAGGACATGGCCCTCGCGCTGGAGCGGCATTGTACCTCCAAGCTGCCCGACGAGGCGATCGAATCGGTCCTAACCCTCGGATTTCGCGGCGAAGCCCTGCCGTCCATCGCCAGCGTCGCGCGTGTGACGATCGAGAGTCGTCCGGCGGGGCGCGACGGCTGGAGCCGGGTGGTCGACAATGGCGAGGTGCTGCGCGACGGCCCCGCCGCCGTGCCGCCCGGCACCCGCATCCTGGTCGAGGACCTGTTCGCGCGTGTCCCGGCGCGGCGCAAGTTCCTGCGTTCGCCCCGTTCGGAATATGCCGCCTGTCTCGACATGGTGCGCCGGCTGGCGATGGCGCGGCCCGACATCGCCTTCACCCTGGAGCATGACGGGCGGCGGGTGCTGACCGTGCCGGGCGGGGAGGAGCGGCCGGGGCGCGTCGCGGGGCTGACCGACCGGGCGCTGGCGGAGAATTCGGTCGCGATCGACTGGGTGCGCGACACGGTGTCGCTGGGCGGCGTGGCGGGGTTGCCGACCTTCAACCGGGGCATCGCCGACCACCAATATCTGTTCGTCAATGGCCGCCCGGTCCGCGATCGCCTGCTGATGGGCGCGATCAGAGGCGCTTATGCCGAGATGTTGCCACGCGATCGTCACGCGGTGGTCGCGCTGTTCCTCGACATGCCGCCGTCGGAGGTCGATGTGAACGTCCACCCGGCCAAGACCGAGGTCCGCTTTCGCGACCCGGCGCTGATCCGGGGGATGATCGTGTCGGGCCTGCGCCGCGCCCTCGACGAGGCCGGGCATCGCAGCGTCCAGCGCCCGCCCGACTCGGCGCTGGCGATGTGGCAGAGCGAGAGCGTCGCCGCTCCGCCCGGCGGCACGCCGCCGCTCGACAGCTGGGCCGCGTCCGCGCCCGAGACGCGCGTCATGGAGCGACAGTCGCTCTTCGCGCCGCGCCCCGGCTTTGCGGCGCCGCCACCGCTCGCCCGCGCCGAAGCCGCCTTCGCGGCCCCGCCCGAGGTGCGCCAATATCCGATGGGCGTTGCGCGCGGACAGGTCGCCAAGACCTATATCGTCGCCGAAGCCGAGGATGGCCTCGTCCTGGTCGACCAGCATGCCGCGCACGAACGGCTGGTGCTGGAGCGGATGCGCGCCGCGCTGACCGGCGGGCGGATCGCGTCGCAGGCAATGCTGATTCCGGAAGTGGTCGAGCTGGACGAACCCGCCTGCGACCGGCTGGAGGCGCGCGCCGAGGAGCTGGCGGAGTTCGGGCTCGATCTCGAACGGTTCGGCCCGACCGCGATGCTGGTCCGCGCCACGCCCGCTTTATTGGGGCAGAGCGATCCCAAGGGGCTGGTCGCCGATCTGGCGGACGAACTCGCGGCGTTCGACCAGGCGCTGTCCTTGCGCGAGCGGCTGGATCATGTCGCGGCGACCATGGCCTGCCACGGCTCGGTCCGCGCGGGCCGTATCCTGTCGGTCGCCGAGATGAACGCGCTCCTCCGCGAGATGGAGGTCACGCCGCATTCCGGCCAGTGCAATCACGGCCGCCCGACCTGGGTGAAGTTGCAGCATGGAGATATCGAGAAGCTGTTCGGGCGGAAGTGACGATGACAGATTGTCTGTGCGCCTCGTTGCCCGACATTGCGCATATCCCGATGGGCGATCATCAGGGGCGCGACGAGCGATTTCTGGCGACGTTTCAAGAGCTAACGTCGCCGGGCGATCCGCAATGGTGGCGCTATCTCGGCCAGTGTCGGGCCTGTACCCAATATTGGCTGGTGGCGCAGGAGGAGCGCATCTTTGACGAGCATTTGCTCGCGCGGATCAACGAGGCGCAGGCTGCCCGAATCCTGACCGCGAACGCATGGCCGGAGAGGTTCGCAACGTGCGAAGACGTACTCCGCATCGCGCGCTCGCTGGCGACACCCTGTTGCTTCCTGGAACCGATGGCAGACTCGCTTATCTGGACGATCGAGGATTTGCTCCGCGATCGACCGGACATTCGTGTCGAGGAGGTCGCCGAACTTCTGGGTCTGGCGGACGATCATGCCCGCCGCCTGATTGCTCGGATCAAGCGATAGCTTACCGCCCCTTGTTTGGCGGCGAGCAGATCCCATGGAGCGATGAACCGAAAAATTTTTCGGTCGTGCGTTCATCGTAACGAAACTTTTGCACTCGGCCGTTTATTTATCGTCCGTTGGACAGGATCGGGCATCATCATGAAACATATCATGCCACTCATTTGCGCGCTCATTCCGCTGGCTGCCGTCGTCAGCGCGTGCGTCACCTGTCCCTAAGCCGATCCCCCGTACGGCCGGTTCATTGTGGCTCGGCCGCCCACAGGACACAAAAAAGGGCCGCCCGGACATGCCGGACGGCCCTTCTTCTATTCGACCGAGGGCCGAAGCGTCGGGATTAACCCTGCGCTTCGTCCTGCTCCGGCTGAACCTCGGCGGTGGCGCCCGGCTCGGCGTTGGGATCGTAATCCTCGGTGAAGCCGGCTTCGTCACGCTCGAACATCGAGGCCATGACGTCGACGCCCTGCGCCTGCATCTCGGCTTCTTCCGGCGAGCGGGCGACGTTGACCTTGACGGTCACGGCCACTTCCGGGTGAAGCGCGACGCGCACGTCGTACAGGCCGATCGCCTTGATCGGACGGTCGAGCACGATCTGGCTCTTGTTGACCTTGTGGCCGTCGGCGACCAGCGCCTCGACCAGGTCACGCACCGCGACCGAGCCGTACAGCTGGCCGACATTCGACGCCTGACGGATCAGGGTGACGGTGGCGTTCTCGAAGGTCTTCGACTCGACCTCGGCCTCGGCGCGACGGTTCGCGTTCTCGGCTTCGATGCGGGCGCGGTTGGCCTCGAACACCTTCTTGTTGGCTTCGTTGGCGCGCAGCGCCTTCTTGCGCGGCAGCAGGAAGTTACGGGCAAAGCCGTCCTTCACCGTGACCACGTCGCCGATGGCGCCGAGCTTCTCGACGCGCTCAAGCAGAATAACGTCCATCTTCTAGGACTCCTTACTTCACGACGTAGGGCAGGAGGCCCAGGTGACGGGCGCGCTTGATGGCCTGGGCCAGTTCGCGCTGCTTCTTGGCCGACACGCTGGTGATGCGCGAAGGCACGATCTTGCCGCGCTCGGACACGAAGCCCTGGAGCAGACGGACGTCCTTATAGTCGATCCGGGGCGCGTCCTTCGCGGAGAAGGGGCAGCTCTTGCGGCGACGGAAAAACGGGCGGGCCATTATGCGGCTTCCTCTTCACGATCACGACGGGGGCGGTCAGCGCGGTCGGGGCGTTCGCCACGATCGGCACGACGCTCGCGGTCGCGCTCCTGCTTGCGCATCATCACCGACGGACCTTCTTCATGGCCGTCAACCTTGACGGTCATGTAGCGGATCACGTCTTCGTTGATCTGGGTCTGGCGCTCCAGCTCGGCGACGACACCCGCGGGGGCGTCGATTTCGAGCATGACGTAGTGCGCCTTGCGGTTCTTGGCGATCTTGTACGCCAGCGAACGCAGGCCCCAGGTCTCGGTCTTCACGACCTTGCCCTGATTGTCCTCGACGATCTTCGTGGCGGCTTCCGCCAGCGCGTCCACCTGCGCCTGTGCCAGATCCTGGCGCGCAAGGAACACGTGCTCGTAAAGAGCCATGCAGCTTACCTTATGTTGGCCGATCGCTGACGCCCACCCCATGTGGGACGCCCCTCCGGCTGTCTTCCATACTTCAATACCGTCACGCCAAAATGGCATGAGGGCGGGTGAAGCAGGTGCTTCCCGCCCAATGGTGCGCTGGCTCATAGCGATTTGGCGGCAAAAGGCAAGCGGCGAAGGGGCCGCAGACTTGCCAGCGGCGGGCGACCTTTCTACCGCGCGGGCCATCCTATTACCGTTTCATGGCAGATACGAACATGCGTGCATTCATCTTTCCGGGCCAGGGCAGCCAGGCCGTCGGCATGGGCAAGGCGCTGGCCGAGGCGAGCCCGGTCGCCCGCGAGGTGTTCCAGGAGGTCGACGAGGCGCTGGGCCAGCATCTCTATCGCCTGATGGTCGACGGCCCCGCCGACGAGCTGACCCTGACCGAGAATGCGCAACCCGCGATCATGGCGAACGCCATCGCGACCCTGCGCGTGCTGGAGAAGGAAGGCGGCGTCCGCCTGTCGGAAAAGGCCGATTTCGTCGCGGGCCACTCGCTGGGCGAATATACCGCATTGTGCGCGGCCGATGCGATCGACCTGGCGACGACGGCGCGCCTGCTGAAGCTGCGCGGCCGGGCGATGCAGGCGGCGGTGCCGGTGGGTGAGGGCGCGATGGCCGCGCTGCTGGGCGCGGACCTCGAAAAGGCGAAGGTGATTGCGGGCGCGGCGGTCGATGCGATGCTGGCCGAGGGTGGCGAGCCGCTGGTCTGCACGGTCGCCAACGACAATGACCCGAGCCAGGTGGTGATCTCGGGCCACCGTGCCGCGATCGAGAAGGCGGTGGCGCTGGCCAAGGACCTGGGCGCCAAGCGCGCCGTCCTGCTGCCGGTGTCGGCGCCGTTCCACTGCCCGCTGATGCAGCCCGCCGCCGACGCGATGGACGCCGCCCTCGCCGAAGCGACGATCCGCGCGCCGCTGGTCCCGGTCTATGCCAATGTCGAGGCGGCGCCGGTCGCCGATCCGGGCGCGATCCGTGCGCTGCTGGTGGCACAGGTGACGGGGATGGTCCGCTGGCGCGAATCGGTGCTGGCGATGGAAGCGGCGGGCGTGGCGCAGTTCGTGGAGTTCGGCGGCAAGGTCCTTGGCCCCATGGTCAAGCGCATCGCGCCGGATGCGGACGCGGTCAGCGTCGTGACTATGGACGATATCGAGGGGCTTCTGGCGAAGCTCTGATTTGGTTCACGCGAAGGCGCGAGGACGCGAAGATGAAAGACATTGAAACGATAGCGTTCGATGTGATCGATCTTTCCTTGCGCCTTCATCGTGAGCTGGGCCCTGGATTGCTGGAGAGCGTCTATGAGACGATCCTGGCTGCCAAGCTGAGCGACATGGGCTATCGCGCAGAGCGGCAGCGGGCTGTCGATTTCAGCTTTGATGGCCTGCAATTCGATGGGGCGTTTCGCATCGATCTCCTGATCGAAGGCAGCCTTCTTGTCGAAATTAAATCCGTCGAGCGGCTGAATGCCGCTCATGCAAAACAACTCCTCACCTATCTGCGCCTGACCAGGCAGCCCTTGGGGCTGCTTATCAACTTCGGCGGCGCCACCCTGAAGGAAGGGCTCCGCCGCATCGTCAACGACTATACGCCCATCGCGTCTTCGCGGCTTCGCGTGAACCAGAAAATCGGAGAATAAGCATGTTCGATCTGACAGGAATGACCGCCCTCGTGACCGGCGCATCGGGTGGCCTCGGCTCGGCGGTGGCGAAGGCGCTGGCGGCGCAGGGGGCCAAGCTGGCGCTGTCCGGCTCCAATATCGACAAGCTGGAGGCGTTTCGTGCAGAGCTGGGCGGCGATCATGTCGCGGTGCCGTGCAACCTGTCCGACCCCGCCGCGGTCGATGCGCTGATCCCGCAAGCCGTGGAAGCGCTGGGCGGCAAGCTCGACATCCTGGTCAACAATGCGGGCGTCACCCGCGACAATCTGACCATGCGGATGAAGGACGAGGAGTGGGATCAGGTGATCCGCGTCAACCTCGAAGCCGCGTTCCGCCTGATCCGCGCCTCGGCCAAGCCGATGATGAAGGCGCGTTTCGGCCGCATCATCTCGATCACCTCGGTCGTCGGGGCCACGGGCAATCCGGGGCAGGCCAATTATGCCGCGTCCAAGGCGGGCCTGGTCGGCATGTCGAAGGCGGTCGCGCAGGAACTGGCCAGCCGCAACATCACGGTGAACTGCGTCGCGCCCGGCTTCATGCGTTCGGCGATGACCGACGTGCTGCCCGAGGCGCAGAAGGCCGCGCTGCTGGGTCGGATTCCGGCGGGCGATCTGGGCAAGGGTGAGGATATCGGCGCGGCCGTCGTCTATCTGGCGTCCAGGGAAGCGGGCTACGTCACCGGCCAGACGCTGCACGTCAATGGCGGCATGGCGATGCTGTAAAACGGCATAATCGCCACGAATGATCTTATCCTGGCGCTGGTCCGTCGCTGGACGGGCTTGCCAGACATGGACGCGCGTTCTACGTGCGTTCAGGAATTACCAACCCCCGATTAGATACGAGAAGGGATTACCATGAGCGAGACCGCCGACCGCGTGAAGAAGATCGTCGTCGAGCATCTCGGCGTCGAAGCCGACAAGGTGACCGAGGACGCGAGCTTCATCGACGACCTCGGTGCCGACAGCCTCGACATCGTCGAGCTCGTCATGGCGTTCGAGGAAGAGTTCGGTGTCGAAATCCCGGACGATGCCGCCGAGAAGATCACGACCGTCAAGGACGCGATCACGTACATCGACGAGAACAAGGCCTGATACCGGGGCCTCGGCCCGCAGATGATGCGGGCCGAACGGGCCGCCAAGGCCAGGTTTCAAGCGGCTCCCCGACCCCGACTAGCGGGCGGGGAGCCGTTTTCGTTGTGGAATGGAGTGGAATATGCGGCGCGTCGTCGTAACCGGACTGGGTCTTGTCACGCCTCTGGGCGCGGACGTGGAAACCGCCTGGGCCAATCTGATCGCTGGCAAGTCCGGCGCCGGTCCGATCACGCGGTTCGATACCACCGGGCAGAAATGCACCATCGCGTGCGAGGTGAAGCCCAAGGATCATGAATATGGCTTCGACCCGGACAAGCGCGTCGACCACAAGGTCCAGCGCCAGGTCGATCCGTTCATCGTCTATGGCATCGACGCCGCCGGACAGGCGCTGGAAGATGCCGGCCTGACCGAGATGGACGAGGCCACGAAGCTGCGTGCGGGCGTGTCGATCGGCTCGGGCATCGGCGGCCTGCCGGGCATCGAGATCGAATCGGTCAACCTGCACGAGCGGGGCCCGGGCCGGGTCAGCCCGCACTTCGTCCATGGTCGCCTGATCAACCTGATCTCGGGTCAGGTCAGCATCAAATACGGCCTGATGGGCCCGAACCATGCGGTCGTCACCGCCTGCTCGACCGGCGCGCATTCGATCGGCGACGCGGCGCGGATGATCCGTGACGATGATGCCGACATCATGCTGGCGGGCGGTGCGGAAAGCACGATCAACCCGCTGGGCGTGGCCGGTTTCGCCCAGGCGCGCGCGCTCAACATGAGCATGAACGACCGCCCAACCGAAGCGAGCCGTCCCTATGACAAGGGCCGCGACGGCTTCGTGATGGGCGAGGGCGCGGGCGTCGTCGTGCTCGAGGAATATGAGCACGCCAAGGCGCGCGGCGCGAAGATCTATGCCGAGGTGGTCGGCTATGGCCTGTCGGGCGACGCCTATCACGTCACCGCCCCGCACCCCGAGGGCAAGGGCGCCGAGAATGCGATGCGCATGGCGCTGCGCAAGGCGGGCATGGAGCCGTCGGACATCGACTATATCAACGCGCATGGCACCTCGACCATGGCCGATACGATCGAACTCGCCGCCGCGAAGCGGGTGTTCGGCGACGACCTGTCGGGAGCGTCCATGTCGAGCACCAAGTCGGCGATCGGCCATCTGCTGGGCGGTGCCGGTGCGGTCGAGAGCATCTTCTGCATCCTGGCGCTGCGCGACCAGATCGTTCCGCCGACGCTGAACCTCGACAATCCGGACGAGGGGACCGAGGGCGTCGACCTGGTTCCGCACGTCGCCAAGAAGCGCGAAGTGAAGGCGGTGCTGAACAACTCGTTCGGCTTCGGCGGCACCAACGCCTCGCTGGTGATGAAGGCGATCTGAGCTTTCACCGCTCCTGACCTCCGTTCAGCCTGAGCGAAGTCGAAGGCCACGGGATGCTGGGTGCGTTCAGGGCGTGCACTTCGACTTCGCTCAGTGCGAACGGCGTGCAGTATTAGAATTCCAACCCCGGCCACTGTCGGGTCCGCTTGCAAAACGCCTTGGCTCGCGCCATCGGGCGGGCAGGCAAGCGGACCCGGATCGGTGCCGGGGTTGTTTCCTGTCCGGGCCTGTGCGCCCTTGTCGAAAACCGGGTGAGATATGCGCAAGGTCGGCTGTATCGGGTTGCTGCTGGGGCTGATCGGCATCGCCGTCTTCGGCTGGGTCGCGCATGACTGGGCGGGCAGCGGCCCGGCGGACAAGCCGCTGGCGGTGGTCGTTCCCGAGGGTGCGAGCCTGGCGCGTGCCGCCACCGCACTCCAGAAGGCGGGTGCGATCCGCTCGGCGGGGCGTTTCCGGCTCTATGCGCGTCTGTTCGGCCATGGCGGCGCGATCAAGGCTGGCGAATATGCCATTCCCGAACAGGCCAGCGCCTCGGACGTGCTGGCGCTGCTGCAGGAGGGCAAGGTTCGCCAGCGGCTGGTGCCGGTGCCGGAGGGCTATCCCTCGATCCTGGTCCATGACGCGCTGATGCGCGCCGACGGGCTGACCGGCGATGTGCCGGTGCCCGCGGAGGGATCGATCCTGCCCGACAGCTATGCCTATCAGAAGGGCGACACGCGCGCCTCGGTCGTCGCGCGGATGCAGAAGGCGATGAAGGACTATCTCGCCCGCGCCTGGGCCAACCGAAAGCCTGGCATTGCGGTCAAGTCGCCGCAGGAGGCGATCATCCTGGCCTCGATCGTCGAGAAGGAGACGGGCAAGCCCTCCGAACGCCGGACGGTGGCGGCGGTCTATGGCAATCGCCTGCGCATCGGGATGCCGCTTCAGGCCGATCCGACCGTCATCTATCCGATCACCAAGGGGCGTCCGCTCGGCCGCCGCATCCTGCGGTCCGAACTGCACGCGAAGAACGGCTACAACACCTATGCCAGCCCCGGCCTGCCGGTCGGGCCGATCGCCAATCCGGGCCGCGCCTCGATCGACGCGGTGCTCGATCCGGCGGACAGCAAGGCACTGTATTTCGTGGCGGACGGATCGGGCGGCCATGTATTTGCCGACACGCTGGCCGAGCATAATGCCAATGTGCAGAAATGGTACGCGATCCGCCGCCAGCGCGGGGAAATGTAAGCGGCCATAGACGGCGTTGAACCGACGCCAGCCCTTCTCCTGATGGGACTCTACGGCACGCCGCGCCGCTCCTCGGCGATGCGCCGGGCCAGCGCGCGCTGCGACGAAAGGGCATAGGCGCGGCAGGCGCCCGGGGTGGTGCGGAAGCGGTCGGTGGCGCCGTCCTGATCGGCATGCGCGGTGATCAGGATGTCGCAGGGCAGAGCACGCATCGCCGCTTGCCCTCGGGCGAAGGCGGCGACTACCGGCCTGTTGGCCGGGGCGGAGAAACGATAATCGTCGGTCGAGACGGGGTTCAGGCTCGCCGCGAAGACGATCGCGCGGCATGATCCGTTCGCACAACTCCGCCAGCTCCAGCTCAGGCTGCCCATCGTGTGACCCGGCGTTGCGCGTGCGGTGACGGTCGTGTTGCCGAGCGTCAGCGTTTCGCCGCCGCGGATGGTGCGCACCTGGGAAACCGCCGGGAAGCGGCTGTCATAGCCGCGCTGCGGATCGTCCGCCGCCAGCCGTCCGGTGCGCAGGCCCCGGGCCCCGCGCGGGCTGGCGATGACGGTCGCGCCGGTGTCGCGGGCCAGCGCGGCGATCCCGCCGGCATGGTCGAAATGCGGCTCGGTGCTGAGAATATATTTGATGTCGCGCGGGCGAAAGCCGAGCCGGGCGACATTGGCGAGGATCGCGGGCGCGGCCTGGGGCAGTGCGCCGTCGATCAGGATCAGTCCCCGCCCGGTATCGATCAGCGCGACGTTCAGGCCGCCAAAGCCGACCAGATAGCTGTTGCCGAAGACGCGGACCGGCGGGCGTGGTGCCAGCCAATCGGCGGTGCGGTCGGTCACGATCGGGCGGATCAGCGGATCGTCGGCATGCTGGGGTGCGGCGGTTGCGGATGCGGCGAGGATCAGCGCGGCGGCTATTCGGATCGGCATGTCCCATCTCCTTCGCCCCCTGATGCCGGTGATACGCGCCGGTGACAAAGCATCTTCCCTCGACAGAGCCATGAGCGCATTTCATGATGAAGCATGGATCGCGCCCAATTGCCGCTCAACGCCCTGCGCGCCTTCGAGGCGGCGGCACGGCATCTGAACTTCACCCGCGCGGCGATCGAGCTGTGCGTCAGCCAGGGCGCGGTCAGCCATCAGGTCGCAGGGCTGGAGAAAAGGCTGGGGGCGCGGCTGTTCCACCGCCTGCCGCGTGGGCTGGCGCTGACCGATGACGGGCAGGCGCTAGTGCCGGTGCTGGCGGAGACGTTCGACCGAATCGGTGCGACGCTGGATCGCTTCGCCGATGGGCGGTTCCAATATGTGCTGAATATCGGCGTGGTCGGGACCTTCGCCACCGGCTGGCTGCTGGCACGGCTGGACGATTTCGCGGCCACCCATCCGCACATCGACCTGCGCGTGTCGATCAACAACAATCGGGTCGATCTGGCGGGGGAGGGGCTGGATTATGCCATCCGTTTCGGAGACGGCGCGTGGCACGGCACCCATGCCGAGCGGCTGATGGCGGCGCCGCTGACCCCGCTTTGCGCGCCGCTGGTCGCCACGCGGCTGCGCGAGCCCGGCGATCTGGTGCGCGAGCGGCTGTTGCGATCCTATCGGGTCAGCGAATGGGAAAGCTGGTTCGCGGCGGCGGGTGCTCCGGCACCGGCATTGCGCGGACCGATGTTCGACAGCTCCGCCCTGATGGTGGCGGCGGCGATGGCCGGGCTGGGCGTCGCGCTCGCGCCCAAAGTGATGTTCGGCCACGAATTGACGACGGAGCGGCTGGTTCAGCCTTTCGCGATCGAGATCGACGCCGGATGCTATTGGCTGACCCGGTTGCTGTCACGGAAAGAGGGGCTGGCGATGAAGGCGTTTCGTCAGTGGCTGATGGAGGCGGTCCAGCACTGATCCTATCCGGTACGGGGAGGGGGGCCACCGCAAGGTGGTGGTGGAGGGGGCGCACCCAAGGACGCGCCTGGTGCGGCCCCCCTCGTCAGTCCATCGGACTGCTACCTCCCCAAGCCGGGGAGGATTCTACATTAGGGCCGATCGACATTCATCGATGCCTTTCCTTCCCTCGCCCCTCACAGAGGGGAGAGGGTTGCGCAGACTTGGCCTTTGCGAGAGCAAAGGCTTAGTCGGAGCTGGGTGAGGGGTGGGCGCTCGCTCCGCGAGCGCGCGAGCCTTTGGGCTCGCTCGACCCCTCACCCAAGCTGCGCTAGCCAGCAGGCTGGCAAGCTTCGCTAACCCTCTCCCCTGTCCAGGGGAGAGGGAAAAAAGAGGCAATACTGAATGTCGATCCGATCAGCCCCGCAGAGCCGACGCCGCGCGGGCCTTGGCCTCGACGTCCGCCATCGAACCGCCGGTCACCCAGCTGCCGCCGACGCACAGCACGCGGTCGAACGCGAGCCAGTCGGGCGCGCTCGCCTCGGTGATGCCGCCGGTCGGGCAGAAGCGGGCCTGGTAGAAGGGGGCGGCCAGCGCCTTCAGCGCCTTCAGCCCGCCGCTGGTCTCGGCGGGGAAGAACTTGAAGTGCGTCAGGCCCAGGTCCAGCCCGCGCATGATGTCGCCCGCATTGGCGACGCCCGGAAGATAGGGGATGCCGCTTTCCACGACCGCCGAACCGAGACGGTCGGTCAGGCCTGGCGAGACGATGAACTCGCCGCCCGCATCCGCCACGTCGCGCAGCTGCTGCTCGTTGACGACGGTGCCCGCGCCGACGATCGCGCCGGGGACCTTCTTCATCTCGGCCATCGCCTCGAGCGCGGCGGGGGTGCGCAGCGTCACTTCCAGCACCCGCAGGCCACCGGCGACCAGCGCTTCGGCAAGGGGCTTGGCGGTGGCGGCGTCGTCGATGACCAGCACGGGGATGACCGCGCTGGTGCGCATGATGGTGGCGATGTCGGTCATGAATGCTCCTGTGCGAAGGCCGCGGCCGCGCCGAACAGGCCGGGCTGGGGATGGGTGATGAGTTTGACGGGGATGCGCGCCATCAGCGACTGGAAACGCCCCTTGGCCATGAAGCGCTGGTCGAAGCCCGAGCGCAGCAGCTTGTCCTTGATCCGATAGCCCAGGCCGCCCGCGATCACGACGGTCTTGGCCCCCTGCGCCAACGCAAAGTCGCCTGCAACGGCACCCAGAGCGAGGCAGAACCGGTCGAGCGCGGCCAGTGCGATCGAGTCGGTGCCCTCGAGCGCCTCGGCCCAGATTTCGCGATCGTCGCGGCTGGGAACCGCGCGGCCTTCGAGCGAGGCCAGCGTTTCATAGATCGCGATGATGCCCGGCCCCGAACAGATGCGCTCACACGACACGCGGGTATAGGTGCGGCGCAGGCGCTTGAGGATCGCATCCTCGATCCCGTCGAGGGGGGCATAGTCCATATGCCCGCCCTCGGTTTCGATCACGTGATAACGCTGCGGCGTCATCAGCACCTGCGCGACGCCCAGGCCGGTGCCGGGACCGCAGACGGTGACGACGCCGTGCGCGGGCATCGGCTCCTCGGGGCCGCAGATATGGAGGAAATCCTCCTCCGGCACCTGTGCGACGGCATGGCCGATCGCGCCGAAGTCGTTGATGACGGTATAGATGTCCGCGCCCAGCCGCTCGGGGATCAGCGAAGGGCGGATGACCCAGGGATTGTTGGTCATCCGGATCACGTCGCTGGTGATCGGCGAAGCGATGGCCAGCGACGCCGCCTTGGGAAGCGGACGTCCGACATGCGCCGCGAAGGCCTGCCACGCGGTCTGAAGCGAGGCGTGCTCGGCGGTCTTCTGCGTGCAGGGCTCGCCCAGCTTCACGACGCGGCCATTCTCGACCTCGGCGAGTGCGAAGCGTGCGTGGGTGCCCCCGATATCGGCAGCGACGATTTCCATGATATCCTCCCCCTTATCTTTTACAGGCCGGCGCCGGCGAGAATGGGCGATGCGCCCTTCTCGGCCTCGTCGGCGGCCTGGCGGAACAATGCGAACAGCTCGCGGCCCATGCCCTGAACCGGGGCGGGGGTCACGGCCTGTTCGCGCGCGGCCCATTCGGCCGGATCGACCAGCGCGTCGAGCGTGCCCGCCACCGCGTCCAGCCGGACGATGTCGCCGTCGCGGATCAGCCCGATCGCGCCGCCGCCGATCGCCTCGGGGCTGAGATGGATCGCGCAGGGCACCTTGCCGCTGGCGCCCGACATGCGGCCATCGGTGACCAGCGCGACCTTGAAGCCCCGGTTCTGGAGCACGCCCAGCGGCGGGGTCAGCTTGTGCAACTCAGGCATGCCATTGGCCTTGGGGCCCTGGAAACGGACGACGACGACGACGTCGCGCTCCAGCTCGCCCGCCTTGAAAGCGGCCTGGACTTCGGACTGGTCGGAGAAGACGCGCGCGGGCGCCTCGATGATCCAGCGTTCGCGCTCGACCGCCGATACCTTGATGCAGGCGCGGCCGATATTGCCGGACAGGATGCGCATCCCGCCATCGGGCGAGAAGGGCGCGGCGGCCGGGCGCAGGATCGTCTCGTCGCCGCTGTCGCCGACCGGGGTCCAGGCCAGCTTGTCGTCGGCGATCACCGCCGTCTGGCCGTAATCGGACAGGTCCTTGCCCGCCACCGTCAGGATGTCGCGGTGGAGCAGCCCCTCCGACAGCAGTTCGCGGATGACATAGGGCATGCCGCCCGCCGCCTCGAACCCGTTCACATCGGCCGAACCGTTGGGATAGACCCGCGCGATCAGCGGCACGGCGGCCGACAGGCGGTCCATATCCTCCCAGTCGATGATGATCCCCGCCGCGCGCGCGATGGCGGGCAGGTGGATCAGATGGTTTGTCGAGCCGCCGGTCGCCAGCAGGCCGACCGCCGCGTTGACGATCGCCTTTTCATCGACGCACCGGCCCAGCGGGCGATAATCCTCGCCGCGCTGACCGATCTTCGCCAGCTGGTGGACGGCGGCGCGGCTGAGTTCCTGGCGCAGCTTGGTGCCCGGATTGACGAAGGCGGCGCCCGGCATGTGCAGGCCCATCACCTCCATCATCATCTGGTTGGTGTTGGCGGTGCCGTAGAAAGTGCAGGTGCCCTTGGAATGATAGGCCGCGATCTCGGCGTCGAGCAGCTCGTCGCGCCCCGCCTTGCCCTCGGCAAAGGCTTCGCGGACGGCGGCCTTCTGCTTGTTGGGCAGGCCGGTCGGCATCGGGCCGCCGGGAACCAGGATCATCGGCAGATGGCCGAAGCGCAGCGCGCCCATCAGCAGGCCCGGCACGATCTTGTCGCAGATGCCCAGTAGCGCGGCGCCCTCGAAGGTGCCGTGGCTCAGCGCGACCGCCGTCGACAGCGCGATGGTGTCGCGGCTGAACAGCGACAGCTCCATGCCCGCATAGCCTTGCGTCACGCCGTCGCACATGGCGGGCACGCCGCCCGCGACCTGCGCGGTCGCACCGACCTCGCGCGCCCAGACCTTCATCAGCTCCGGATAGCGGTAATAGACGGCGTGCGCGGACAGCATGTCGTTATAGGCCGACACGATGCCGATGTTCATGCCGCGATCCGCCTTCATGGCGTCGCGGTCCTCCTCGGTCCCGGCATAGGCATGGGCCAGGTTGGCGCAGCCCAGATTGGGGCGGCGCACCGCCGTTTCGGCCTCATGCGCGATCAGGTCGAGATAGGCCTGCCGACCGGGCTTCGAGCGTTCGATGACCCGGTCGGTGACGGCCGAGACGGCGGCGTTCAGACTCATTGCTCGCTCCAGTGGATGTCGATCGGCAGTTCGACGTCGGCCAGCACGCGGCCGATCGGATAGGGGGACGATGCCCCTTCCTTGATCGCGTCTTCCAGCACCTTTTTCTTGGCCGGTCCCGAAATGGCAATCATGATCGATCGGGCCGATACGATGCCCGCCCGGCTGAGCGTCACGCGCGCAACGGGCGCCTCGGGGGGCAGGGGCTCCGGCATCAGGCCCAGCGCGCGGCGCTCCTTCGGGCCATTGAGCGCCTCGTCATAATCGGGACCGGGGAAGATCGAGGCGGTGTGCCCGTCGGCGCCCATGCCCAGCAGGACGAGGTCGAGCGGCCAGTGGAGTTCCTGCATCAGCGCATCGGCCGAGCGGCCCGCAGCCTTATAGTCCTGGGTCGCCTGCGGCACGATCGGCATTACCCGCGCACCCTTGGGCAGGAAGATCTTGCCGATCATCGTCACGTTGGACAGCGGGTCGCCCAGCGGCACGATGCGTTCGTCGGCAGGGACGATCGTCACGCGCTTCCAGTCGAGCTTGGCCTGGGCCAGCTTCTCATAGACCGGGATCGGCGTCTTGCCGCCCGACAGCGCGATCACCGCCGCACCGCGCGCCTCGATGGCGCTTTCGATGATGAACTGGATATCGCCCGCCAGCGCGCCCGCCATCTCGGCGGTGTCCTCGTAATCCCACCATTCGATTTCGTCGGTCATGTCGTCTCTATCCTGATAGTCCGGGCGCGAGGTGCGGCCCGCCGGGTGGGGCGGGCCGGGATCGCGCCGATGTCGTCCGCCCGCTCGGTGGGGCGGGGGTGGGTCAGTCGTCCTGCCAGGTCACGCCGTCGCGCTCGGTCAGCGCGATCGCGGCGGACGGGCCCCAGCTGCCGCTGGGATAGGATTTGGGCTTGAGGTCGTTGGCGTCCCAGCCCGCGCGGATCGCGTCGATCCAGGTCCACTGCGCCTCCACCTCGTCGCGGCGGACGAACAGCGTCTGGTCGCCTTCGATCAGGTCGAGCAGCAGCCGCTCATAGGCGATGCGGCGGCGGGTCCCGGCGAACTCGGCGTCGAGCGACAGGTTCAGCGGCACTTCGCGCAGATGGATGCCGTCGCGGTCCAGCCCCGGCTCCTTGGCCATCACCAGCAGCTGGATATATTCCTCGGGCTGGAGGCGGATGACCAGCGTGTTGGGCTGGAGCAGGCCGCCGCGTCCCGCGAACATCGAATGGGGGACCGGCTTGAACTGGATCGCGATCTCCGAACGGCGCGCGGCCATGCGCTTGCCGGTGCGCAGGTAGAAGGGCACGCCCTGCCAGCGCCAATTGTCGACATGCGCCTTGATCGCGACGAAGGTCTCGGTGCGCGACGGCTTGCCCAGTTCGTCGGCATAGGAGCCGACGATCTTGCCGCCCACCGCGCCGTCCACATATTGGCCGGTGACGGTGTTGTGGGGCACTTCCTCGGGCTTCATCAGGCGCAGCGAGCGGAAGACCTTGGCCTTCTCGTCGCGGATCGCGGTGCCGTCATAGCGCGCGGGCGGCTCCATCGCGATCAGCGCGAGTAGTTGCAGGATATGGTTCTGCACCATATCGCGCAGCGCCCCGGCGCCTTCGTAATAGCCCGCGCGATCCTCCAGCCCGACCGTCTCGGCGATGGTGATCTGGACATTGTCGATGCCGTTGGCGTTCCAGATCGGCTCGAAGAAGAAATTGCCGAAGCGCAGCGCCAGGATGTTCTGGACGGTTTCCTTGCCCAGATAATGGTCGATGCGGAAGGTCCGCTCCTCGGGGAAGCCATAGGCGACCGCGTCGTTGATCTCCTTGGACGAGGCGAGGTCATAGCCCAGCGGCTTTTCCAGGCCGATCCGCACCGTCTCGCCCGCCAGGCCCACCGATTCGAGGCCCTTGATCGTCGATTCGAACAGGCTGGGCGCGGTCGACAGATAGATGGCCAGGCCGTTCGACACGTCGCCGACCTTCTCGGCGAGCGCGGGGAAGCCCTCCATCGAGGAGGCATCGAGCGACTGGTACTGCAATCGATTTAAGAAGCCCGCAATTTTTTCGGCGTCCTTGCGGTCATCGGGCAGGAACGTGTCGAGCGCGTGCGCGGCGAAGTCGCGGAAGCCCGCATCGTCATAATCGGACCGCGCCGTCCCGGTGATCGTCAACTCCTCGGGCAACAGCCCATCGGCGTGAAGATTATAGAGCGACGGCAGCAGCATACGCTGCGACAGGTCGCCGGTCGCGCCGAACAGCAGCAGCTTGCCAACGGGATTGCGCGTCATGACGTCTCCTTAGAGCACGAGGCCAGCGGTCGGATCGAGCCCGGCCATGATGTTCAGATTCTGGACTGCCGCCCCACCGGCACCCTTGCCCAGATTGTCGAGCGTGGCGATCAGTCGAGCAAGACCCGTGGCCGGATTGCCGCAGACACGCAAGGTCATCCGGTCGGTTCCGGCATTTTCCTCGATATTCACCGCCGCCACGTCCTGCGTGGAAAAGCGGACGATGCGGCTGTCGGCATAGGCAGCGGCCAGCGTGTCCGACACCGCCTGTAGCGAAGGGCGGCCGGGCAGGGCGTAGAGCGGCAACGGCACCTCGACGACCATGCCGCGATAGGTGTCGACCACGGCGGGAGCGAAGATCGGCGCATGGGCCAGGCCCGAATGACGTTGCATCTCGGGCGCATGCTTGTGCGCCAGCGACAGGCCATAGGGGCGGAACGCCCGGTGCTCGGCGGTCTCATATTCGGCGATCATCGCCTTGCCGCCGCCCGAATAGCCCGACGCGGCGTTGACCGACACCGGCCAGTCGGCGGGGATCAGGCCCGCACGGACCAGCGGTCGGACCAGCGCCAGGAAGCCGGTGGGATAGCAGCCGGGATTGGAGACGAAACGCGCCGCCGCGATCCGGTCGCCCTGCTCGGGCTCCAGCTCGGCCATGCCATAGACCCAGCCCTCCGCGGTGCGGTGCGCGGTAGAGGCATCGACGACGCGCGTGCGATCATTGTCGATCAGCGACACCGCCTCGCGCGCGGCATCGTCGGGCAGGCACAGGATGACAAAATCGGCATCGTTGATCGCCTCGCGCCGCGCATCCGCATCCTTGCGGCGGTCGTCGGGCAGGGTGACGATCGCCAGGTCGGGGCGCCCGGCCAGCCGATCGGCGATTTCCAGCCCGGTCGTGCCCGCGCCGCCGTCGATGAACACCGTCTTCGTCATTGCACCCGCTCCAGCAACGCCGCATCGCAATAGCCGACCAGGCCCATATGCGGCGCAATGCCCCAGGCCAGACCGCCCGCGACCTCCAGCACCTCGAACGCCTCGCCGGGGGCGAGTTCGGCCAGCACCTCGCTGTCGGTCTTGCGTCCCTCGCGCAAGGTCAGCGCGCTGCACGTCTTATAGGACAGGGGCGCGGCATAATGGGGCGCGAATACGTATTCGGCCAGCCGGACATCAGCCAGATCGGCGCGAACCGCATGGGTGCGAGGGTCGAGGCTGACCCGCCGCCCCTGCAGCGCAAAGCTCTTACGCGCTGGCTCGCTGGAGGGCAGGGGCGTCGCCAGCGCCGATGAAATGTCCGAATTCTTCAAGAAAGTCCGCCCCTTCAGGTGTCCTGGCGACAAAGATGTTACGCTTGTCGCTATCATCGCGTTGGCGGCGCAGATAGCCCAGCGTTCCCAGTCTATTCAAGGCGCGGGTGACGACGGGTTTCGAGACGTTCAAGGCGCGCGCCAAACCGCGCACCGTATGCGGGCCCGGACGCAGGTAAACGACGAGCAGCAGGGCCATCTGCCGGTTGGTCAGGTCGGGTTCACCCGAACGGACATAATCGACCAGCGCCGACATCCAGGCCAGCAGCGTCTGCGGTTCGTGTGGGTGGGACACGATGGCGATTCCAATGGCTGTGCCGGGCTTTGCCGGGCGTTGTTACGTGTTCATAACGCCCTTTCCCAATGGTGGTTTCCACTGATGTTCCGCATTTGCGAACATCTTGTCGCCCCCCGACCGGCGATTCGTCGCGGCTCGGTCCGGCGCGGCAAGGTTGATCGCAGGCGCGGCCTCGCCTATGTGCGCGCTTTCGCACACCCTCCATCGGGATCACACGCGCCTCATGTTCGCATTCCTGCTCGTCATCCACGCCATCATCGCCGCGACCCTCGTCACGGTGATTCTCATGCAGCGGTCGGAAGGCGGCGGTCTGGGCATGGGGGGCAGCCCGTCGGGGCTGATGTCGGCACGCGGCGCGGCCGACTTCCTCAGCCGTGCGACGGCGGTGCTGGCCACCGCCTTTATCGGCTTCTCGATCCTGCTCGCGGTCCTGGCCGCGACGCGCGGCGCGCCCGCCATCGACACCTCGCTGGCCCGCACGCCCGCGACCCAGGCGCCGATCACCCAGCCCGCGCCCGCTCCGGTCCCGACCGGGACCGCACCGGCGCAGGCTCCGGCGGACAATTCGGCGGTTCCGCTCGCCCGCTAAATTTCGTTTCCATCGCAGCATAGGCCAACGCGCCGCCGATAATTTCCGGCGGCGCGCATCTTTGCTGTTGTCGTATCCACCCCATCCAAGCTAGGCGATTCTTCCCATGGCGCGGTATATCTTCATCACCGGCGGCGTGGTTTCGTCGCTCGGCAAGGGCCTCATGGCGGCCTCTCTTGCGGCTCTTCTGCAGGCACGCGGTTACCGCGTGCGCATCCGCAAGTTCGATCCCTATCTCAACGTCGATCCGGGCACGATGAGCCCGTATCAGCATGGCGAGGTGTATGTGACCGACGACGGGGCGGAGACCGACCTCGACCTCGGCCATTATGAACGCTTCACCGGCGTGGCCTCGCGCCAGTCGGACAACGTCACCTCGGGCCGCATCTACAAGACGATCATCGAGCGCGAGCGGCGCGGCGACTATCTGGGCGCGACCGTCCAGGTGATCCCGCACGTCACCGACGCGATCAAGGCGTTCGCCAAGGCCGATACGGTCGACGAGAATGGCGAGGATCTCGACTTCGTCCTCTGCGAGATCGGCGGCACGGTCGGCGATATCGAATCGCTGCCCTTCATCGAGGCGATCCGCCAGCTCAAGAACGAGCTGGGCCGTGGCAAATCGATCAGCATCCACGTGACCCTGGTGCCCTATATCGCGGCGGCGGGCGAGCTGAAGACCAAGCCCACCCAGCATTCGGTGCGCGAGATCGCGGCGCTGGGCGTGGCCCCCGACGTGCTGGTCTGCCGCTGCGAGCATCCGCTGCCCGCCTCGGACCGTGCCAAGATCGGCCTGTTCTGCAACGTGCCGCCCTCGGCGGTCATTCCGGCGCTGGACGCCGCCAGCATCTATGCGGTGCCGCTGCAATATCACGCCGAGGGCCTCGATTCGGAGGTGCTGCGCGCATTCGGGATCGAGCCGGAGGGCGCGCCCGACCTGTCGCGCTGGACCGAGATCGTCGATCGCCTGACCAATCCCGAGGGCGAGGTCACGATCGGCGTGGTCGGCAAATATGTCGGCCTGCAGGATGCGTACAAGTCGCTCAACGAGGCGCTGGTGCATGGCGGCATCGCCAACAAGGTGAAGGTCCATATCCGCTGGATCGACGCCGAGCTGTTCGAGGGCGATGAGAGCGAGATCGCGCAGCAGCTCGAACCCTGCCACGCCATCCTGGTCCCCGGCGCGTTCGGCGAGCGCGGCGCGGCGGGCAAGATCGCGGCGGTCCGGTTCGCGCGCGAACGCCGCGTGCCTTATTTCGGCATCTGCTTCGGCATGCAGATGGCCTGTGTCGAGGGCGCGCGCGATCTGGCAGGGATCACGGACGCCTCCTCGACCGAGTTCGGCCCGACCTCGGAGCCGGTGGTCGGCCTCATCACCGAATGGATGGGCCGTGACGGCCTGGAGAAGCGCGAGGCCAGCGGCGACCTGGGCGGCACGATGCGGCTGGGCGCCTATCAGGCGAAGCTGGCAGGCAACAGCGTCGTCGCCTCCATCTATGGCAGCGAGGATATTTCCGAGCGGCATCGTCACCGTTACGAGGTCAACACCGCCTATAAGGAAGCGCTGGAAAAGGGCGGGCTGGTGTTCAGCGGCATGTCGCCGGACGGCACGCTCCCCGAGATCGTCGAGCGGCCCGATCATCCCTGGTTCGTCGGCGTGCAGTTCCACCCGGAATTGAAATCGAAACCCTTCGACCCGCATCCCCTGTTCGCCAGCTTCGTCGAAGCGGCGGTGAAGCAGAGCCGGTTGGTGTGATTTTGATGACCCCGCCTCCAGATGGAGGCGGGGTTTTTCTTTGGGGGTTATTTTGCTTCGTTCGGGTTGGGCGAGGTTGAACGCCGAGGGAGAAGCTGTCCACCTGGCGGACGGCTGGGCGTGGGCTTCGACTACGCTCAGCCTGAACGGGTCTGGGATTTGGGGAAGGCGTTCGAAGCGACAGTCCTTGCCACCCGCCCACCCTCCGTTCAGCCTGAGCGTAGTCGAAGGCCAAGGGAGGCGCTGTCCACTTGTGATCTGGCCCCCGTTTCACCGGACGGATTCAGGCGGTTGCAGAAACCAGTGCGCGATGTTCGCGCGGTGAACGCATTTTGAGCCCTGAATGGGGGTGGTTGTCGTTGTAGTCCTCGATCCATCCGGCAAGCGATGTCAACGCGGTGGGAGCATCAGGCAGCGGCGAGACGCGGACGTAATCGCGCTTGAGGGTATGAACGAAGGCCTCCGAGATGCCGTTGGACTGCGGGCTGCGAACGGGCGTGAAGCAGGGTTTGAGGCCCAGCTGCCGGGCAAAGGTGCGTGTTTCGCGGGCAGTATAGGCCGAGCCGTTATCGGACAGCATCTCGACCGGCACGGGCGCGCGCATACCGCCGAAGCGGGTTTCCACGGCTTCCAGCATGATGTCGCGCACGTCCGAGCCGCTGATGCCCGCATTGGCGATCGCGCGCCAGGCGATGATCTCGCGGTCATGGGCGTCGATGATGAAGGCGCCGCGCACGACCTCGCCGTTCCAGCAGGTGAACTCGAAGCCGTCCGAGCACCAGCGCAGGTTCGAGCGGATCGCCACCACGACGCCGTCATGGCCATAGTCGGCCCGCTCGGTGTAGCGCCGCGCCAGCAGCAGGCGGTCCGCTGCCATGATGCGGTAGACGCGCTTGTGGTTGACCGGCGCCAGTCCTTCGGCGCGTTGCTGTCGATTGAGGACCGCCGCGATGCGGCGGTAGCCGTAGGTGGGCCGCTGCGCGGCGATCTGGCGTATGCGGGGCAGCAGGTCCGCGTCGTCGGCCTTGGCGTACGGCCCGCGCGTCCGGGTGCGGCCGGTCAGGCGGTCGTACACCGTCGAGCGCCCGACCCCGAGCGTCTTGGCGACCAGGCTCACCGGATAGTCTCCGGCAACGGCGAGTGCATGAGCAAGCTCGCTTTTTTTGGGCGCGAGCGCTCCAGCGCCTCCTTCAGGATCTCGACCTCCAGCGTCTTGCGGCCGAGCTGGCGCTCCAGTTCGCGGATGCGGGTCTCCATCTCGCGGACCTGGCGATTGCTGGTCACGTCGTCGTCGCCGGCGACCGCGACGCTCCCGCCCTCCAGCATCAGCCGCCGCCAGCGGTACAGCAGGTTCGGCGCCACGCCGTTGCGGCGTGCCACCACCGATATGCTCTCGCGACCATCGAGCGTCTCCTCGACGATCCTCAGCTTCTCAGGCGTGCTCCAGTGACGGCGACGACCGCCGTCGGTGATGATTTCGGACACGGACATAAGCCTATGCTTAGGGGATAGCCCCAAGCCTCCTTCTTAGGCTTGAATCCGTCCGGTCGAAATGGGGGCCAGCTCAACTTGGCGGAGGGCAGGGCGTGGGCTTCGACTACGCTCAGCCCGAACGGGTGTGGGATTTGGGGGACGGTGTTCGAAGCGACAGTTCCTGCCGCCTGCCCACCCTCCGTTCAGCCTGAGCGTAGTCGAAGGCCAAGGGAGGCGCTGTCCACTTGGCGGATGGCGGGGCGTAGGCTTCGACTTCGCTCAGCCTGAACGGGTGTGGGGTTTGGGGAAAGGCGTCCAAAGCGACAGCCCCTGCGTCCGCCCACCCTCCGTTCAGCCTGAGCGTAGTCGAAGGCCAAGGGAAAACCTGTCCACCCGGCGGATGACGGCGCACAGACCTCGCCTCGCCCAGCCCGAACGGAGGCCGGAGAAAAACCGAAAGGCGCCCGGACCCGTCGGTCCGGACGCCCCGCGACGTCTTCAGGGAGGGAAAGACGTCGAGCCTTGTTACGCCGCCTTGGCCGCGTCGGCCTCTTCGGCGTGATGTTCGACCGCCGCCAGCGGCTGGCCCGTCTTGATCGCGATCGTCTTGGGCTTCATCGCCTCGGGCACCTCGCGGACGAGGTCGATGACGAGCAGGCCGTCGTTCAGGCGCGCATCCTCGACGAACACGAAGTCCGCCAACTCGAAGCGCCGCTCGAACGAGCGATTGGCGATGCCGACATGCAGGAAGTTGGGCGCGGTCGCCTTGTCATCCTTCTTGCCGGTGACGAGCAGCATGTTCTGCTGCGCGGTGATCTCGATCTCGTCGCGGGAGAAACCGGCCACCGCCAGGGTGATGCGGTAACGGTCCTCGGCCAGACGCTCGAGATTGAACGGGGGATAATTTTCCGCCGAAGCGCCGCGCGAATTGGCCTCCAGCAGATCGAACAGCCGGTCGAAGCCGATGGTCGAACGGCGATACGGGGTCAGGTCGATACGCATGTCAAAACCTCCATCAGAAGCGAATTGAAGAGGATCGACCCACCCGTCGCCCGGACGGGCAAGGCCGCTCCGTGCGGCCCGTCAGCGGCACCGCACGCGAACCGATATGGTTCGCGTTTTATGTCCTTCAAGAGCCCCATCGGATCGAGAAGCAAATCTTCCAGCGGCCCAAGCCGGTCCGTGCTTGAACGCCTAGTAAATCGATGTGTGAATAGGAGGTGAAATCAAAAGGGGAGCTTCCATGTCCTTGACCCTGGCACTCATGCTTGCTGCCCAGACGGTGGCGGCCACGTCCGATCCACAGACCGCCACGCCGCCCGAGCCTGCCGCCCGGTCGGGGCGCGAAGAAGGGCGGCTGGGCACCGCGCAACAGGGCGGGGGCGACGTCGTCGTCACCGCGCGCCGCCGCGCCGAGACGATCCAGTCGGTCCCCATCGCCATGTCGGTGATCGGCGGCACCGCGCTCGCGGAGACGGGCACCTATAATGTCAACCGGCTGACCCAGATTCAGCCGACGCTGCAATTCTATTCGACCAACCCGCGCAACTCGGCCGCCAATATCCGCGGGCTGGGCGCGCCGTTCGGGCTGACCAATGACGGGATCGAGCAGGGCGTCGGCATCTATGTCGATCAGGTCTATTACAGCCGCATCGCCTCGGCGACGTTCGACTTCACCGATACCGAGCGGATCGAGGTGCTGCGCGGGCCGCAGGGCACGCTCTATGGCAAGAACACCACGGCGGGCGCGATCAACATCATCACCCGCCCGCCCAGCTTCACGCCCGAGGCGCGGGTCGAACTGAGCGGCGGCAATTACGACTTTTTCCAGGGCAAGGCGTCGGTGTCCGGCCCGCTGGTCGACGACAAGGTGGCGGTGCGGCTGTCGACCTCGATCACCACGCGGCGCGGCACCGTCTGGAACACCCGTCAGCAGGAATGGCAGAACAGCCAGGACAATCTGTCGCTGCGCAGCCAGTTCCTGTGGCATGCCACGCCCACACTCGACCTGACCCTGTCGGGCGATTATGCGCGGCAGAACCCCAATTGCTGCGTCCAATATTATGCGCGGGTGGGCGCGACCCAGCGGCCGCTCAATCGCCAATATCCGGCGCTGGCCGCTGCGCAGGGCTATAGCGTGCCGTCTACCAACGCCTTCGACCGGTTGACCGATGTCGATACCGATCTGCGCGCCAAGCAGGAACTGGGCGGCCTGTCGCTGGTCGCCAACTGGGATGTGGGCGAAGCGACGCTGACCAGCGTGTCGGCGTGGCGCTTCTGGCACTGGGACCCATCCAACGATCGCGACTTCATCGGCCTGCCCATCACCACCGTCTCGGCCAATCCGTCGCAGCAGAGCCAGGTGACGCAGGAAATCCGCATCGCCTCCAACGGCAAGCGCACGCTCGATTATGTGCTGGGCGCCTTTTACTTCTGGCAGTCGATCGACACGCAGGGTTTGCAGGTGCAGGGCCCGGCGGCGAGTGCATTCCTGCTCAATCCGACCGGCTCCGCCGGGCGCAACCCCGCGACGCTGAACGGGCTGACCGCGCGCAACACGATCGGCTTCACCAACACTTCGGCCGCGCTGTTCGGCAAACTGACCTGGCATGTCGACGACCGCCTGTCGGTGTCGCCGGGCCTGCGGCTCAATTACGACCGCAAGGACGGCTCCTATGTCTCGGTCGTCACCAATGGCGCGGGATCGACCAGCCTGACCAGCGACCAGCGCGGGGTCCTTGCGCCGCAGAATTACACGCCGTCCTTCACCAACTGGAACCTGTCGGGCGATCTGACCATCGCCTATGAATTCAACCCCAATGTCCATTATTACGCGACCTATGCGCGCAGCTATAAGTCGGGGGGCATCAATCTGTCGGGCCTGCCGCTGGATGCGCAGAACAACCCGATCCTGGCCACCCAGACGGTGAAGCCGGAAAAGGTCAATCATTTCGAGTTGGGGCTGAAGACCCAGTTCGCCGACCGCCGTGCGACCGTGAACATCGCCGGTTTCTGGACCGAGATCGGCGATTATCAGGCGACGGTGAACAATCTTCAGGTCAACGTCCTGCGCGGCTATCTGGCGAATGCCGGACGCGTACGGACGCGGGGGATCGAGATCGACTCGGCCTTCCGCCCGACCGAACGGTTCAACATCTATGCCAACGGCGCCTTCACCGATGCGCGCTATACCCGCTTCACCAACGCGCCATGCCCGCCCGAGCTGTCGGGCGGCACCGCGCTGCCGGTGGTCAACGGCCAGATCGTCGGCACGCCGGCGGCGGCGGGGACGCCGGGCAATTCGCTGCCCTATTGCAACATTTCGGGCCAGTGGCTGCCGGGCGTATCGCGCTGGGCCTTTTCCTACGGCGCGGAATATGACCTGCCCGCGACCGTGGCGGGGACCGAGGGGCAATTCTATCTCGGCTATGACGGCAGCTATCGATCCAAATTCTCGTCCAACCCGTCGCGCTCGGCCTATACCGACATCAACGGATACAGCCTGTCCAATGTGCGGGCGGGGTTCAAGGCGCCGGGCAGCTGGAACGCGTTCGTCTGGGTCCGCAACCTGTTCGATCACAATTATTACGAGCTGTTGGCGACCCAGTCGGGTTCGACCGGGCTGATCGTCGGCCAGCCGGGCGATCCGCGCACATACGGGTTCACCATTTCCAAGTCGTTCTGACCCATTCCTCCCCATCGGTGGTGGGGAGGATCGAAGGGGACGAATCACAGGATTCGTCCACATTCGGTTCATCTTGATCTGGTATAGCGACAGTCCCGTGAACGGGCGCCGGGCCGGCATCTGGAAACGGAGTTTGGAAGCTCCCCGTTTCTCAGCCGGTTCCGGCGGCTTTTCGATGGAGCGATGCGCGACGAGGCCCCAATGACAAACGCCCGGACCGTTTCCGATCCGGGCGCCTGCGTGACGATCGCTCGTCAGCCCCCTTTTCCCGCTCCCGCATCAACCTCTTTGGGTGAGCGTTGGAGCAATCCCCGAACCACGGCCGTTGCTGCCTGTGTCTCAGTGAGATTGTGGTACGTTAGGATGGCGGGGCTTGTCATCCCTCTTGCGGCATCGATGCTACGATTGCGGGGCTTGTGTGGCCGTCGCGCAACAATGCGGCGAGTCGGCCGTTTGGCCGCCGGAACCGGGCGCGGCATTGCCACCGCCGGACGCCGCCCGTACAGCCGCTGGGCTTATCAGTTTCTCCACGGATCGATCGGACATCAATGATCCTGTCACGCTATGAACGGATGATCGCCCGGCGCTATCTGCTGCCGGGCAAGGGAGAGGCGTTCATCTTCCTCGTCGCCTCGATCAGCCTGGTCGCAGTCATGCTGGGCGTCGCCGCGCTCGTCATCGTCATGAGCGTGATGAACGGCTTTCGCGCCGAGCTGTTCGACAAGATCGTCGGGCTGAACGGCCATGCGGTGGTGCAGGGGGTGGGCGGGCGCCTGCCCGACTGGCGCGACATCGTGCGCGAGGCCAGGGCGACGCCGGGGGTGACCAGCGCGGTGCCGATGATCGAGCAGCCGCTGATGTCCAGCTATAACGGCCGGGTCGAGGCGGTGCTGGTGCGCGGCATGCGGGTGCAGGACATCCGGGGCAATTCGGCGATCCGCTCCAAGATCATCATGGGCAATCTGAACAGCATCACGCCGGGCAGCGGCCGGATCGCGATCGGCAGCCGACTGGCGGAGGCGCTGGGCGCGCAGGTCGGCTCGGAGATTTCGCTGATCAGTCCGCAAGGGCAGACCACCCCCTTCGGCACGGTGCCGCGCATCGTCAGCTATACGGTCGGCGCGATCTTCGAGATCGGGGTGTACGACTATGACAAGGCCTATGTCATCATGCCGATCGAGGATGCGCAGACGCTGCTCCTGATGGGCGACACGGTCGGCATGGTCGAAATCCAGACGGTGGACGCCGACCGGGTGGGGCAGATCCTCGCGCCGCTAGCCGACAAGCTGGGCGGGCGCGCGGTGATCGCCGACTGGCGGACGATGAACGCGCAGCTGTTCGAGGCGCTGGCGGTCGAGCGGGTGGCGATGTTCACCGTGCTGTCGATCATCATCCTGGTCGCGGTGTTCAACATCCTGTCCTCGCTGATCATGCTCGTCCGCGCCAAGACGCGCGACATCGCGATCCTGCGAACGATGGGCGCGACGCGCGGCGGGTTGATGCGCATCTTCATGACGGTGGGCACGACGATCGGTGCGCTGGGCACGATCGCGGGGCTGGCGCTGGGCGCGGTGTTCCTATTCTATCGCCAAGGCGTGGTGAACTTCGTCCAGTTCGTGACGGGGCAGAATCTGTGGGACCCCTCGATCCGCTATTTGACCGAGCTGCCGTCCAAGACCGACCCCGTGGAGATCATCGTGATCGCGTCGATGGCGCTGGTCTTCTCCTTCCTCGCCACGCTCTACCCCGCCTGGAAGGCGGCGAGCACGGACCCGGTGCAGGTGCTGCGTTATGAATGATCCGATCATCCGAATGGGCGATGCCGTCGCCCCCCGCACCGCCGAGCCGGTTCTGGAGACGCGCGGGCTCTCGCGCAGCTTCACCCAGGGCGGGCAGACGATCGAGGTGCTGCGCGGCGTCGACCTGGCCGTCGCGCCGGGTGAGATCGTGGCGCTTCTGGGCCCCTCGGGTTCGGGCAAGTCGACGCTGCTCCAGGCGGTCGGCTTGCTGGAGGGCGGTTTCTCCGGCTCGATCCGGATCGCGGGGGAGGAGGTGTCGAAGCTCGACTCGCATGGCCGGACCATCGCGCGGCGCGATTATCTGGGCTTCGTCTATCAGTTCCACCACCTGCTGCCCGATTTCAACGCGATCGAGAATGTCGTCCTGCCGCAACTGGTGCAGGGCAAGCTGCCCGCCGCCGCCGATATGCGGGCCAGGGGGCTGCTGACCGCACTCGGCCTCGGCCACCGGCTGACCCATCGGCCGAGCCAGCTGTCGGGCGGCGAGCAGCAGCGCGTGGCGGTCGCCCGCGCGCTCGCCAACCAGCCGCCGCTGGTGCTGGCCGACGAGCCGACCGGCAATCTGGACGAACACACCTCCGAGGTCGTGCTGGCCGAATTCCTGCGGCTGGTGCGCGGCGAGGGCTCGGCGGCGTTGGTCGCGACGCATAACGAGCGGCTGGCGCTCAAGATGGACCGGGTGGTGCGCCTCCACGAAGGCCGCCTGCAATGAGCGTCTGGAGCGAGACGCCGACGCTGACCGGCCGCCACGTTCGCTTGCGCCCCTTCGTCGAGGCCGATCTGCCCGCGCTGGTCGAGGCCGCGCGGGAGGGCGAGCTCTGGAACATCTTCTACGCCAATGTCTCGATGATGAAGACGCCCGAGCGCTGGCTGGCGGCGGCGCTCAAGGAGCGCGATGTCGGCCGTGCGCTGCTCTTCACGGTCGAGACGCCGGACGGCGCGGTGGTCGGCACGACCCGCTATATGCGGATGGCGCCGCAGCATCGGCGGCTGGAGATCGGCGGCACCTTCTACGCCACGCGCGTCCAGCGGACCGGCGTCAATACCGAGGCGAAGCGGATGCTGCTGGCCCATGCCTTTGAGGTGATGGAGTGTCAGGCGATCCAGATCCGCACCGATTCGCTCAACAAGCGCAGCCAGGCGGCGATCGAGCGGCTGGGCGCCAAGAAGGACGGCGTGCTGCGCGGGCATCAGGTCATGGCGGACGGACGCATCCGCGACAGCGTCGTCTATTCGATCATCGACCGCGAGTGGCCCGGCGTGCGCGCCAATCTGGACTATCTGCTGGGCAAGCATCGATGAGCGGGATTGGCGATTTCACCGTCCGGGCGGCGGACGGCACGCCGGTCGCCATGGCGGCCTATGCCGGGCGCGTGCTGCTGGTGGTCAACACCGCGTCGAAATGCGGCTTCACCCCGCAATATGAAGGGCTGGAGATGCTGCATCGTCGCTATGCGGCGCAGGGGCTGACGGTGTTGGGCTTTCCCTGCAACCAGTTCGGCGCGCAGGAGCCGGGCGACGCGGCGGAGATCGCGAATTTCTGTTTGCTGACCTATGACGTGACCTTCCCGGTGATGGCGAAGGTCGAGGTCAATGGCGAAGGCGCCGATCCGTTGTTCGGGTGGCTGAAGGGGCAAGCGCCGGGGTTGCTGGGGACCAAGGCGATCAAGTGGAACTTCACCAAGTTCCTGGTGGATCGGTCGGGCAAGGTGGTCGGCCGCTATGCCCCGACGACCAAGCCGGAGGATCTGGCGCGCGATATTGAGGGGCTCCTCTAGGTCTCACAGGTGGTCGGGTTTAAACCCGACCCACGTTCAGTCGGAGGCCAGTGAGCAAGTAGCGCTGCTTGGCGGATGTCCGGGCGTGCGCTTCGACTTCGCTCAGCGCGAACGGAGTTTACGACCTTACCCTACCGCCGTTCGGCCTGAGCGAAGTCGAAGGCCAAGGGATGGACGATGTTCCGGGCGACGCTCCCAGCTTACGCTTCAACTTCGCCCGGCGTGAACGGGAGGTGGCCCGAACCACCGTTCAGCCTGAGCGAAGTCGAAGGCCAAGGGCCTCAAAGCGAAAACGCACTCGCCCCCTTCTTGTGATCCAGTGCCGAGGCGATGGAGGTGATCCCGCCGAACAGGAAGCTGAGCCCCAGAATATAGCCCGGCAGCGTCATCGCGCTCCATGGCAGCGTCACCAGCACGAACAGCGCCAGGATGATGTTCAGCACGCCCAGCGCGATCATCCAGCCGCGCCGCCGCCGCATCCGCGCGCCCAGCCCGATTTCCAGCACGCCGCGCAAGCCCAGCCACGCCGCGATCAGCAGCGTGATCGAGATCGCCCCGGTCGCGGGCTCGAACGCCATGATCAGCCCGATGACCAGCGACACGATCCCGAAGCCGATCGCATAGCCGCGCCCTTCATGCCCCTTGCCGAAGATACCGGCACCGATCGACACCAGCCCCGAGGCGATGAGGAACGCGCCGATCACCAGCGTCGCGGCGAAGGTGGCGGGCACCGGGAACAGGAACGCCGCCAGACCCAGCAACGCCGACAGGATGCCGTAAGCCAGAATCCAGCCCCATCCGGCACCGGGCCGAAGCGAGGCGGCAAAAGAACGGTCCGTATCGGTCATCATCACGTCCTTGAGCGAGATCAAAATATTCTGTTGGCGTAACGACTCCCTTTGGCCGGGGTTCCGTGCTGGTCGAATCATGTCGCTTGGCGTAAGGGTGCGTGATGCATTCCGGATATGTGCCGCTTCGCATCTTTTCCTCCTTCACGATGCTCGACGGCGCGATCGATCCCAAGGCGATTGCGGCGCAGGCCAAGGCGAACGCCTTTCCTGCCGCCGGGCTGACCGACCGCAACGGCCTCTATGCCGCGATGGCCTTTTCGGACGCCGCCAAGAAGGCCGGGGTCCAGCCGGTGATCGGCACGATGCTTGGCCTGGCGCGGCCGGACATGCCCGACAATGTCGGCGCGGTGGTGGACTGGATCGCGCTCTATGCGCAGGACATGACCGGCTATGACAATCTGTGCGCGCTGGTATCGGCGGCGCATCTCGACCGGCCGATCGAGCTGGCGGCGCATGTCGGCTTCGACACGCTGGAGAAGTTCAGCACCGGCCTGATCGCGCTGACCGCCGCCGGGGAGGGCGGCATCGCGCGGCTGTTCGCCGAAGGCCAGCCGGACCGCGCCAAGGCCTATGCCGACCGGCTCCAGGCGATCTTTGGCGACCGGCTCTATATCGAACTGGCGCGGCGGGACGATCCCGTCGAGATCGCGGCCGAGCAGGATCTGATCGACCTGGCCTATGACCGCGACCTGCCGCTGGTCGCGACCAATCCCTGCTGTTTCGCCGATAGCGGCTTCCGCGACGCGCATGACGCCATGCTGTGCATCGCCAATTCGACCTATGTCGAAATGGACGACCGCCCCAAGAGCAGCCCCGAGGCCTGGCTGAAGCCCGCCGAGGTGATGAAGCAGTTGTTCGCCGACCTGCCCGAAGCGATCGACAACACGCTGGTCGTGGCGCAGCGCTGCGCGGTCATGGCCCCGTGGCGCAAGCCCATCCTGCCCAGCCTGGCGGGCGACCGCGAGGGCGAGGCGGCGATGCTCCGCCGCGACGCGACGGCGGGTCTGGAGGCGCGGCTCGACCGTATCGCCGAGCTGGAGGGCGAGGGCGAACCCGGCTGGCGCGAGGCCTATCACGAACGGTTGAAGTTCGAGGTCGACATCATCATCCAGATGGGCTTCCCCGGTTACTTCCTGATCGTCGCCGACTTCATCAAATGGGCCAAGGACCACGATATTCCCGTGGGGCCGGGCCGTGGTTCGGGCGCGGGCTCGGTGGTCGCCTGGGCGCTGACCATCACCGATCTCGATCCATTGAAGCTGGGCCTGCTGTTCGAGCGCTTCCTGAACCCGGAACGCGTGTCGATGCCCGACTTCGATATCGATTTCTGCGAAACCCGGCGTGGCGAGGTCATCCGCTACGTCCAAGAGAAATATGGCCGCGACCAGGTCGCACAGATCATCACCTTCGGTAAGCTGAAGGCGCGCGCGGTGCTGAAGGACACCGGCCGCGTGCTCCAGATGAGCTATGGCCAGGTCGACCGCCTCGCCAAGCTGGTCCCCAACCACCCGACCGACCCGTGGGACCTGAAGCGCGCGCTGAACGGCGTGCCCGAGTTGGCGAAGGAATATGCCAACGACAACCAGGTCCGCCGGTTGCTCGACCTCGCCACCAAGCTGGAGGGCCTGCCGCGCCACAGCTCGACCCATGCCGCCGGTGTGGTGATCGGCGACCGGCCGCTGGCGCAGCTGGTCCCGCTCTATCGCGATCCGCGCTCGGACATGCCGGTGACGCAGTTCGACATGAAGTTCGTCGAGGGCGCGGGGCTGGTCAAGTTCGACTTCCTCGGCCTCAAGACGCTGTCGGTGCTGCAAAAGGCGGTGCAGCTGCTCGCCAAGCGTGGGGTCGAGGTCGATCTCGGGGCCTTGGCCTGGGATGACGAGGCCACTTACGCTTTGCTCCAGAAGGGCGACACGGTCGGCGTGTTCCAGCTGGAATCGGAAGGCATGCGGCGCACCCTGTCGGCCGTGCGCCCGACCAATTTCGGCGACATCATCGCGCTCGTGTCGCTGTACCGACCGGGTCCGATGGACAATATCCCCAGCTTCGGTCGCCGCAAGCAGGGGACCGAGGAGATCGTCTACCCGCATCCCCTGCTCGAACAGATCTTGTCCGAGACCTATGGCATCTTCGTCTATCAGGAACAGGTGATGCAGGCCGCCCAGATCCTGGCGGGCTATTCGCTGGGCGGCGCGGATCTTCTCCGCCGCGCGATGGGCAAGAAGGTGAAGGCGGAGATGGACGCGCAGCGCGCCATCTTCGTCAAGGGCTGCCAGGAGGTGAACGGCATCCCGTCGCAAAAGGCCAACGAGCTGTTCGACTTGATCGACAAGTTCGCCGGCTACGGCTTCAACAAGAGCCACGCGGCGGCCTATGCGCTGCTCGCCTATCAGACCGCGTGGCTGAAGGCGCATCACCCGCACGAATTCTATGCCGCGTCGATGTGCTACGACATGGCGCTGACCGACAAGCTGGCGATCTTCGTCGACGATGCGCGGCGGATGGGCGTGACGATGCTGCCGCCCTGCATCAACGCCAGCCAGGCCGAGTTCGATGTCGAGCCGCATGAGGACGGCCTGGGCGTCCGCTATGCGCTGGGCGCGCTCAAGTCGGTGGGCGAGGGCGCGATGGAGAAGCTGGTCGTCGAGCGCAATGCGGGCGGCCCCTTCGCCTCGCTCGATGCGCTGGCCAAGCGGGTCGATCCGCGCCTGATGAACAAGCGCCAGCTGGAGACGCTGGCGTCCGCGGGGGCGTTTGACGGGATCGAGGTCAACCGTGCGGGCGTCCATGCGGTCGCCGAAACCGTCCTCGCCATCGCCGCGCGCACCCATGAGGGGCGGACCAGCGGGCAGGGCGGGCTGTTCGGCGAGACCGAGGTGGCGGGCGACGCGATCAAGCTGCCGACCGGCACCCGCTGGAGCCTGTCGCAGCGGATGGAGCAGGAGAAGGAGGCGTTCGGCTTCTATTTCTCGGCGCATCCGGTCGATCGCCATGCGCATATCGCCAAGATGCACGGCGCGCGGACCTATACCTCGCTGACCGACCTGATCATTCCCGACGACGGCGCGCGGATCGGCGCGACCATGGCGGTGCTGGTCGAGGATGCGCGCTGGCGGACCTCGGCGCGGGGCAAGCGCTATATGATGGCGCAGCTATCCGACGCGACGGGGCAGTTCCTGGCGACCTGTTTCGACGATTCGGTGGCGGGCGATCTGGAAAAGGCCGCCAAGGAGGGCGATTGCGCGCTCATCACCGTCGAGCTGGATCGCCGTCCGGGCGAAGAGGCCCCGCGGGTCAGCATCAAGCGGGTCCAGCCGTTCGACGGGCTCGCCAGCACCGCGAAGTTCGTGGTCGAGGTGACGGTGGCGGACAAGGCGGCGTTCAAGGCGCTGCATGCGATGCTCGACCCGCTGCGCAACGGCCGGGGCGAGGTCCGTGCGCGGATCTCGGGGCCGGACGGCGATACGCTGCTGATGCTGGGGCGCAACTTCCTGCTCGACGCCGAGCTGGCCAGCCATATCGAGGACCTGCCGGGCGTGACCGCGGTGGCGATGAAGTCGTCGGAAGCGCGGCTGGCGTTGGTAGGCTAGGGCGGATCGACATTTAGTATTGCGTCCTCTTCCCTCTCCCCTGGACAGGGGAGAGGGTTAGCGAAGCTTGCCAGCCTGCTGGCTAGCGCAGCTTGGGTGAGGGGTTGAGCGAGCCCAAAGGCTCGCGCGCTCGCTTCGCGAGCGCCTACCCCTCACCCAGCTCCGACTAAGCCTTTGCTTCCGCAAAGGCCAAGTCTGCGCAACCCTCTCCCCTCTGCGAGGGGCGAGGGAGGGAAAGGTATCGCTGAATATTGTTCGGGTGGTGAGGCAGTCAACCTCAGCCGCCGACCTCGCGGCGATCCTGCTCTTCTTCGCCCGCTTCGCCATGATTGCCATAGCCGCCACCGGAGCTGTCGGCCTCGTCCTCGTTCGGCACCTGTTCGGGCGGGGTCTGTTCGGGGTCGTGGATCATCGTCGCTCTCCTTCCCGGCCCCAACGCGCGGGCAAAGCGGGATGATCCTCAGAACAGCTCGCCCTGCGGGCCGCTCGGCGGACGGAACTGGCCGGTGTCGAGCGGCGGCCGGTCGCGATTGAGGCCGTGCAACCGACAGGCGCGGTGGAAGCGGACGCGCAGCAACTCCGCCCAGGGGCCTTGCCCGCGCATCCGGGTGAAGAAATCGGGATCATTGTCGCGTCCCCCGCGCAACGACTGGATGATCGCCATCACCTTGCCCGCGCGCTCGGGGAAATGCGTGTCCAGCCAGGCGCGGAACAGGGGCGCGACCTCGTGCGGCAGGCGGACGGGGATGAAGAAGGCATGGCGCGCCCCCGCCTCGGCGGCGCGGGCGATCAGATGCTCGATCTCGTGATCGGTGATCGCGGGGATGACCGGCGCGATCGAGACATAGGTGGGGATGCCCGCCGCCGCCAGCTTCGCCACCGCCGCCAGCCGCCGCTCGGGCGTCGGCGCGCGGGGCTCGACCGTGCGCGCGACCTTGGCGTCGAGCGAGGTGATCGACACGCACACCGTCGCCAGCCTTCGGGCCGCCATCGGGGCCAGAATGTCGATGTCGCGCACGACGCGGTCCGATTTGGTGGTGATCGCCAGCGGATGGTTCGTCTCCGCCAGCACGCCCAGAATGTCGCGCGTGATCCGCCATTCGCCCTCGATCGGCTGATAGGGGTCGGTGTTGGTGCCCAGCGCGATCGGCGCGACGCGGTAGCCGGGCCTGGCCAGTTCGGCGCGCAGCAATTCGGCAGCGTTCGGCTTGGCGAACAGCCGGCTTTCGAAATCCAGCCCCGGCGACAGGTCGTGATAGGCGTGGCTGGGCCGCGCGAAGCAATAGATGCAGCCATGCTCGCAGCCGCGATAGGGGTTGATCGAGCGGTCGAACGGCACGTCGGGCGAGCTGTTGCGGCTCAGGACCGTACGCGGCCGCTCGACGGTCACGCTGGTCCGCAAGGGGGGCGGGGCGCCATCGACCTGATCCTGCATGTCGAGCCAGTCGCCGTCCGCCATGACCTGCGGCAAGGCGAAACGGGCGCTGGTCGCGTTGACCGTCGCGCCGCGTTGAGTCTGCCTGGCCATATCGCGCTTGCCCATCGCCCGAAACTAGGGCAAGAAATGGAACATAGCAAGAACGAAGGAGTCGGGTCATGGCGCGTCTGGACTATCTCGAACTGCCGGTCGGGGACCGGGCGGCGGCGAAGCGTTTCTATGCCGAGGCGTTCGGCTGGCGCTTCACCGATTTCGGACCGGACTATGCCGCGACCATGAGCGGGGATACCGATGTCGGGCTGGACGCCTCACCCGAAAAGGTGAAGGCGCTGCTGCCCGTCATCCGGGTCGAGGCGCTGGAGGCGACGCTCTCGGCGGTCGAGGCGGCGGGCGGGATGATCGTGGTGCCGATCTTCGCCTTTCCGGGCGGGCGGCGCTTTCATTTTCGCGATGTCGACGGGCATGAGCTGGCCGTGATGCAGGCGGATTGACGCCGGTCAGCGTTCCAGCAGGCGGGGCATCAGCTCGACGAAGTTGCACGGGCGGTGGCGGCTGTCGAGCTGGTCGCGCAGGATGCCGTTCCACGCGTCCTTGACCGCCCCGGTCGATCCGGGCAGCGCGAAGATATAGGTGCCGCGCGCGACGCAGGCGCAGGCGCGCGACTGGATGGTCGAGGTGCCGATCGTCTGGAAGCTGAGCCAGCGGAACAGCTCGCCGAAGCCGGGGATCATCTTGGTCGCGACCTGCTCGACCGCCTCGGGGGTGACGTCGCGCCCCGTGACGCCGGTGCCGCCGGTGGTCAGGATACAGTCGATGCTGGCATCGTCGATCCAGCGGTTCAGCTGGGCGACGATCTGGTCGGTATCGTCACGCAGGATGCTGCGCGCGGCGAGTTCATGCCCCGCCTCGGTCAGCAGTCCCGCCAGCGTGTCGCCCGAGCGGTCCTCCGCCAGCGAGCGGGTGTCGGAGACGGTCAGCACGGCGATGCGGACGGGCAGGAAGGTTCGGGTCGTGTCGATGGGCATGGGGGGTGAACGTCTCTGCGGGGGTTTCGGGGGCGGCTTGGCGGGTGGAGGGGCGTGGCCTTCGACGTCGCTCAGGCGGAACGGAGGGGAGGGACCGGTGGGCGGAAGCGATATTCGGGTTGCGTCATGCCTGGCCTGTCAGGAAAGGGGCGGTGTGATCGACCACGCCAGCGGGGGCGGGGCGACAGTCAGTATTGCGTCTTCTTCCCTCTCCCCTCTGCGAGGGGCGAGGGAAGGAAAGGCATCGCTGAATGTCGAGCGGCCCTAAGACACACCTCCGTCGATCTTTACCGGGTAGAAATGGCGATGGACCTCGCACCTTCCGTTCAGCCTGAGCGAAGTCGAAGGCCAAGCGATACCCTCGGCCCCGACACTCCCGCTCAATTCGCCTAGGGCAGCGCGGTGCTCGACTGCGGGTTCACCGCCGCGTTCAGCGCGATGGTGGTCCGGCGGGGCAGGCTCGCCTGGGCGGTGTTGGGCCGTTGGAGCCGTACCGCACTGGCCCCCGGAAGGCCGGGGAAGCGCGGCCACATCCCCTGGGCCAGCGCGGCGCGGCTGGGCGACTTGGCCTTGCCGGTCTGGCCTTCGTACATCCAGTAATTGCGCAGCACCGTGGTCACGTAACCGCGCGTCTCCCAATAGGGGATGCTCTCGATATAGAGCAGCGGGTCGCCATTGTCGCGGACCAGGCTGTTCCATTCGCCGACCGGCTTGGGGCCGGCATTATAGGCCGCGATCACCTTGGGCAGCAGGCCGCCGGTCACGCCGGTCATGTCGCGCAACCGCTCCAGATGCCGCTGGCCGATATCCATGTTGGTCGACGGCTTGGTCAGCGCCCGAGCGGTCGATCGACACGCCGCGTTCGCGCGCGAAGTCGGTGGCGGCGGCGGGCATGATCTGCATCAGGCCATAGGCGCCCGCCGGACTGACCACCTTGTTGCGAAAGCCGCTTTCCTGAAGCGTGTGCGCATAGACCAGCGCCTTTTCGACCCGCCAGCCGCTGTCGGGCGTCCAGCTGGGCGTCGGATAGCGCGCCTCGGCGGTGGCGGTGACGCCCGCCGGGCAGTTGTGCGCCAGCCACACGGTCGTGGCGGGAAGGTCGAGCGACTCGGCCAGGCGGACGAGGTTGCGGAACTCCTGCGGCTGGCCGATCCGCGCCTGCTGGCGGATGACCTGGTCGGCCAGATCGGTCTCGCCGATCTCGACCAGCGCGGCGGCGACGAGGATGTTGGGGCGGCGGTCGAGCGCGACCCAGTCGGTCGCGACCAGCTGTCCGCGCGGCTCGCGGTCGCCGCGCATCCCCAGCGCCTGGCGCGCGAGCTGGCCATAGAAGCTCTCGCGGAACTGCGAGGCGGAGCGCAGTCGCCCCTCGACCTTGTCGGGACGGCCGCACACCATGTCGGCGCGCGCGGCCCAATAGAGCGCGGCGGCACGCAGGTCGACATCGGTGGCGCGCGCCGCCGTACCCTCGAACGCGGTCTCGGCGGCCTGGCAGTCATTCTGCCGCCACGCCGATAGCGCGGTGGTCCAGCGACCCTGCACCGCCCATTCGCCGGTCCCGTCGGCCGCCTTGGCCGCCATGGTCCGGGCATTGGCGTCGTCGCCCATCAGGAAATAGATCCAGGCGACACGCTGCTGCCACTCGGTCAGCGCCTCGGGCGACAGGCCCTGGGTCGCCTCCAGCAGGGCTTGGGCCGAGGGGCCGTCATCGGCCTTGATGAAGGGCTGCATCCGCACCGCCAGTTCGGCGGCGATCTGGTCGCTCCGCACGCTCTTGGCGCGGACGCGGCGGGGGGCGCCGTCCTGCCAGATCAGGCTGTGCGCCTCGGGCAGCGGGGGAAGGTCCTTCGCGCCGCGCGACCGGGCGAGCCTGGCGAGCTGTTCGGCCTGGGGCAGTTCGGGCGCTTCGTTGAGGAGCGCGACCAGCCGCTCGGCATCGACCCTGGGCGATCCCTTGGCGGTATAGAGTTCGGCGCGGGCGATGGCGTGGAGGGGGCCCGGCTTCAGCGAGTCGAGCTCCAGCTGCGCATCGGTCCAGCGGCTCTCGCGGATCGCGGTGAAGATGCGCGCATAGCCTGCCTTTTGATCGGCATCGAGCAGCGCGGGGATGGCGGGCGGGGCCTTTGGCGAGGCGGTGGCGCGGGCATCCGCCGCGGGTTCTCCCGGCGCGGCGGCGAAGGCGGTGCCGGTTCCGGCCGCCAGCAAAGCCCCGATGGTCGCCGTCCGTGCGATCGCCTGGCCCAGCTTCATGCGCGCATGTCCCCCATGATCCTTTGCAAATCCTTCCAGCTCTCCGCCTTTGCCATCGGCTTTTCGATCAGAAAGCGCGGATGGAAACTGGCGACCGCCTGGCTTTTGCCGCTTTTATGGTCAACGGCATGCGAATGTCCGCGCGCGCTGGTGAGTTCGGTCCCGAGCACGGCACGGCTCGCCGCATTGCCCAGCAGGAGCAGCGAACGCGGCCGGACCAGCCCGATATGATGCAGCGAAATCTCGGCCAGCCGCGCCTCCAGTCCCGCCGGGGTCCGGCCCGCCAGCGGCCGCCGCGCGCAGACCGAGGCGAGATGGACGGTCTCGCGCGACTGGCCGATGGCGGCGAGCATCCGGTCGAACAACCGACCGGCCGCACCTGACAATATCTGTCCCGCTTCGCCGTCGTCGCGGTCGGGACAATCGACCAGCACCATCAGCGGCGCCTCGGCCGGGCCGGTGGCGGTCAGCGAGATGCCGTCCCACGCCGCCTCCGGCGCGGCGTCGGACAGGCGCCAGGCCAGGAAGGCGTCCAGCGTATCGGGCAGCAGCGCGGCCGGGGCGGCGGCGGGCAGGGCGGGGACCAGACCCGGTGCGGGCAGCGGGGCGGGCGCGGGGAAGCCGATCGGCCGCACGGGTTCGGCGGCCATCCAGTCGCGGGGTTCGTCCTCGACCAGCAGGTCGACGCCCGCGTCATGCCACCAGTCGAGCACGCTGGCCGCCTGTGCGCTGTCGAACGGTGCGCTGTCGAACGTCGGAAAAGCCCCCATATGGGATTAGCCCATGCTGCAAGGTTGACGTGCGCGTCAATCTGTCGGATCGGCTGTCAGGACAAGATGTTTCCCGTCCGCGCCCGGACGAGCCCGATCCACGGGACGCTACGGCAGCGGTACGGACCAGATGCGAGGATGCCATGAGCGAACGCGAATCGATGCCCTATGACGTGGTGATCGTCGGCGCCGGGCCAGCGGGCCTGTCGGCCGCGATCCGCCTGAAGCAGCTGGCGACGCAAGGCGGCGCCGAGCTGTCGGTCTGCGTGCTGGAAAAAGGCTCGGAGGTCGGCGCGCACATCCTGTCGGGCGCGGTGATCGACCCGATCGCGCTCGACGAGTTGCTGCCCGACTGGCGCGACGATGGTTGTCCGCTCGCCGAGGTGCCGGTGACCGAGAACCATCACTGGATCCTGACCGCGGGCAAGCATCGCAACGTGCCGCACGCGCTGGTCCCGCCCTTCATGCACAACAAGGGCACCTATACGGGCAGCCTCGGCAATCTGTGCCGCTGGCTGGCGGGCAAGGCCGAGGAACTGGGCGTCGAGATCTTCCCCGGTTTCGCCGCCGCCGAAATCCTGTTCCATGAGGATGGCCGGGTGAAGGGCGTGGCGACCGGCGACATGGGCGTGGCGCGCGACGGCACCCACAAGCCCGATTACCAGCCGGGCCTGGAGCTCCACGCCAAATACACCTTCTTCGCCGAGGGCGTACGCGGGCATCTGTCCAAGGAGATCATCCGCCAGTTCGACCTAGCGCGCGACAGCGATCCGCAAATCTATGGTCTGGGCATCAAGGAATTGTGGGACATCGATCCCGCCAAGCATGTGCCGGGCCGCGTCATCCATACCCAGGGCTGGCCGCTGGGCGATGACGCCAATGGCGGCGGCTTCATCTACCACCAGGCGGGGGGACAGGTCGCGATCGGCTTCGTGACGTGGCTGAACTATTCCAACCCGTACATCTCCCCGTTCCAGGAGATGCAGAAGTGGAAGACCCATCCGGTCATCGCCGAGCTGCTGAAGGGCGGCAAGCGCGTCTCTTACGGCGCGCGCGCGATCAATGACGGCGGGCTTCAGGCGATCCCCAAGCTGACCTTCCCCGGCGGCGTGCTGGTCGGTTGTTCGGCGGGTTTCCTCAACGTGCCGCGGATCAAGGGCACGCACGGCGCGATGAAGTCGGCGATGCTGGCCGCCGAGGCGGCGTTCGCGGCGGTCCAGGCGGGGCGCGAGGGCGACGAGCTGACCGACTATCCCGAGGCATTCCGCGCCTCCTGGCTCTACAAGGAGCTGGCGGGCGTCCGCAACGTCGTGCCGCTGGTCAAGAAATATGGCGATTTCGTCGGCAGCGGGCTTGCCAACGTCACCATGTGGTCGGAGCATTTCGGGCTGAAAATGCCCTTCACCATGAAGCACAAGCCCGATCACGAGACGCTGTGGCGCAAGGATCAGGTGAAGAAGCCCGACTATCCCAAGCCCGATGGCGTGCTGACCTTCGATCGCCTCTCCTCGGTGTTCCTGTCGAACACCAACCATGAGGAGGATCAGCCGGTCCATCTGACGCTCAAGGATGCGAGCGTGCCGATCGCGCACAACCTGCCGCTGTTCGACGAGCCCGCGCAACGCTACTGCCCGGCGGGTGTTTATGAGGTGGTGGGCGTGGACGAGGGCGATCCGAAATTCGTGATCAACGCCCAGAACTGCGTCCACTGCAAGACGTGCGACATCAAGGACCCGACCCAGAATATCAACTGGGTCGTACCCGAAGGCGGCGGAGGACCCAATTATCCCAATATGTAAGCGTCGGCTGATCTCCCTCCTATCGGCGACGGTCCTGGCCTCCGCCGCCTGGACGGCGCCCGTGGCGGCGGCGGTTCGTGCCACGCCCGAGCCGCTCTCCGCCTATCTCGCCGCCCGCGTCGCGGCGGCCGAGGGGCGTGCGGCCGAGGCGGCGGGCGATTATGCGACCGCGCTGGCGGGGTGGCCCGACGATCCGGCGGTGGCGGTGCGCGCCTATCGCGAGGCGATGATCAGCGGCGACGAGGCGCTGGCGCTGCGCGCCGCGCGCGTCATGCAGGCCGAGAAGGTCGCGCCGATCGACGTGACGCTGCTCGACCTGGCGATCGCGGCGCGCAAGGGCGATCGCGCGGGTTCTGACGCCGCGATCGCAGGGATCGCCGGTGGGCCGCTCAAGATTCTGTCGCCGGTGCTCAAGGCCTGGGCGGCCTGGGATCGCCGACAGCCCGTCGAACCCGCGCTCGACAGCGCGGGCAAGGAGCCGGTCGCGCGGCGGCTGGCCGAGGAGCATCGGCTGCTGCTGGCGCTGGCGGCGAGGAAGATGGATGATTCCTCGGTCCGGCTGCTGCTGGAGGCGATGCGCCCGCCCGCCGATACCCGGATCGCCGCCGCCGCGCTGATGGCGGGCCATGGCGACGAGGCCGATGCGCGCCGCCTGATGACCGATCCGCTGGTCGATGCCGGTCGCAAGGCGCTGGGCGTCAAGCCGGACCTGGGCTTCGGCGTGTCGCAACTGTTCGTCCGCGTCGGTGCCGAGCTGGCGAGCGACGGCCCGCGCCCGCTGGTCATCGCGCTCGCGCGCACCGCGCTGATCGCCGATCCGGGCAATGATCGGGCACGGCTGTTGCTGGCCGAGGCATTGTCGAAGGACGAGGCATGGGACGCCGCCATCGCCGCGCTGGCGGGGGTGGACCCGCGCCGCGCCTTTGCCCACCGTGCGGCGGTGGTGCGGGTCGGGCTGCTCGGGGCGGCCGGGCGGATGGGCGAGGCGCTGATGCTGGCGCGCGGGCTGGCGACCGCGAAGAATGCGACGGTCGACGACTGGCAGGTCTATGCCGACCAGCTGATCGCCGCCCAGCAACCCGCCGAGGCGGTGCCCTGGTACGAACGGGTGACCCGCGCCGATCCGCCGCTGCCCTGGGCGGCCTGGCTGCAATATGGCGGCGCGCTGGATCAGGCGGGGCGGCGCGAGGAGGCCGATGCAGCGCTCGCCCGTGCGGTGGCGCTGGCGCCGGACGAGCCGCTGGCGCTCAATTATCTGGGCTATGCGCGGGTCGAGCGGGGGCAGGATGTCGCGGGCTCGCTGGCCATGCTGGAGCGGGCGAGCAAGCTGGCGCCCGACAATGGCTCGATCACCGATTCGCTGGGCTGGGCCTATTTCCGGGCGGGGCAGCCCGGCCGCGCGCTGCCGCTGATCGAGCGTGCCGCCATGGCCGAGCCCGCCAATGCAGAGATCAACGATCATCTGGGCGACATCTATTGGTCGCTGGGGCGGCATTATGAGGCGCGCTATGCCTGGCGCGCGGCGGCGCTGACCGCCGACGAGAGCGAACGGGCGCGGATCACGCCCAAGCTGTCGCGCTGATCGCTCTTGCTGGCGGGCGCGGGGCGTCGCATGGGGCGGGGATGACCGCCATCGTCGAGACCGCGCCCGCCAAGATCAATCTGGCCCTTCACGTCCGGGCGCGCCGGGCGGACGGCTATCACGAGCTGGAGACGCTGTTCGCCTTTTGCCGCGACGGTGACGTCGTGACGGTCGCACCCGCCGCCGCGACCGGCCTGACGCTGACCGGGCCGTTCGCCGACCGTCTGGCGGGCGAGGCGCAGCAGGACAATTTGGTCATGCGCGCCGCGCAGGGCTTCGGCGCGCGGTTCGGGGTGGCGCAGCATCACGCGATCACGCTCGACAAGCATCTGCCGGTCGCCTCGGGCATCGGTGGCGGGTCGGCGGATGCGGCGGCGACGCTGCGCGCGCTGGCGCGGCTGCATGGCGTGGCGCCCGACCATCCCGAATTGTTCGCGCTGGCGGGCGAGCTGGGCGCGGACGTGCCCGCCTGTCTGCTCGGCCGGACCGCATGGGGCCGGGGCAAGGGGGATGCGCTGCAACCGCTACCGCCGCTGGGCGATGTGCCGGTGCTGCTGGTCAATCCGGGCGTCGGCGTGTCGACGGCGGCGGTGTTCGGCCGCTGGGACGGCATGGATCGCGGCGGACTGGGAGAGGGCGAGGTGATGGCGGTCGCGGCGGCGGGGCGGAACGATCTGGAACCCCCGGCGCGCGCGCTGGCCCCAGCGATCGACGCGGTGCTGGCCTTTCTGGGTCAGGCGCCCGGCGTCGGGCTGTCGCGCATGTCGGGATCGGGGGCGACCTGTTTCGCGATCTTCGACACCGTCGCGGACCGGGATGCGGCGGCGACCCAGGCGCGCGACCAGGGCTGGTGGGCGCTGCCGACTTTTTTGACCTGATATTTGTTCCCATCTTGTTCCTGTGGAACAAAGTGCATACATTGCAGATGCGTTGAATGGACCACGCGCTTGGTCTAGCGAAGGAAGCATCTGATGGCCGCCAATCTGAAAGTGATCGAAACAGGCATGGCAACCGCAAACGCAGACCGTCAAAAGGCGCTCGACGCCGCGCTCGCTCAGATCGACCGGGCGTTCGGCAAGGGCTCGGCGATGAAGCTGGGGCAGAAGGAGACGATGCAGGTCGAGGCGATCTCGACCGGCTCGCTGGGGCTCGACATCGCGCTGGGCGTGGGCGGCTTGCCGCGCGGTCGCGTGATCGAGGTCTATGGCCCCGAATCTTCGGGCAAGACTACGCTGGCGCTGCACGTCATCGCCGAGGCGCAGAAGATGGGCGGCACCGCCGCCTTCGTCGACGCCGAACACGCGCTCGACCCGGTCTATGCCAAGAAGCTGGGCGTCAATATCGACGAACTGATCGTGTCGCAGCCGGATACCGGCGAGCAGGCGCTGGAGATCACCGACACGCTGGTCCGCTCGAACGCGATCGACGTGCTGGTGGTCGACTCGGTCGCCGCGCTCGTCCCGCGCGCCGAGATCGAGGGCGAGATGGGCGACAGCCATGTCGGCCTTCAGGCCCGCCTGATGTCGCAGTCGCTGCGCAAGCTGACCGGATCGATCAGCCGTTCGCGCTGCATGGTGATCTTCATCAACCAGCTGCGCATGAAGATCGGCGTGATGTACGGCAACCCGGAGACGACGACGGGCGGCAATGCACTGAAATTCTATGCCTCGGTCCGGCTCGACATCCGTCGCACCGGCCAGATCAAGGACCGTGAGGACATCACCGGCAACGCGACCCGCGTGAAGGTGGTGAAGAACAAAGTCGCCCCGCCGTTCAAGCAGGTCGAATTCGACATCATGTATGGCGAAGGCATCTCGAAGATCGGCGAGATCCTCGATCTGGGCGTCAAGGCCGGGCTGGTCGAGAAGTCGGGCAGCTGGTTCTCCTACGACTCGGTCCGTATCGGGCAGGGGCGTGAGAACGCCAAGAATTACCTGCGCGAGAATCCCGACATGGCCGACCGCCTGGAACGCGCGATCCGCCAGCGGACCGAGCAGGTGGCCGAGGACATGATGACCGGCCCCGACGCGGACGACGATCTGTAAGAGGGACCAGCGGCCCGCCGGAGACGGCGGGCCGTTTTGCTTTGGGGGACGATAGGGGGGCGATGACCAGCGGACTGGATTGGAGCGGCCGGGTCGGCGATGTCTGGGCCGAGCAATGGCGTCGCACCGAACGCAGCTTCACCCATCTGACGGCGCATCTCGACGCCGCCATCGCCGCCGTCGCGCCCCGGCGGGGGCGGGCGCTGGACATAGGCTGCGGCGTCGGGTCGACCGGCCTGGCGCTCCGGGCGGCGCGTCCCGAGCTGGAGGTCGTCGGGGTCGACCTGTCGCCGGAAATGCTGGCCCTGGCAGGGACGCGGGCGGCGGACGTGGAGGGCCGGGGCGGGGCGCTCCGTTTCGTCTGCGGCGACGCGGTGTCGGTCGCCGCGTCGGAGGGGCCGTTCGACCTTTTCGTCTCGCGTCACGGCGTGATGTTCTTTCCCGATCCCGTCGCGGCGTTCACGAGCTTGCGGGCGGCCGCGTCGCCGGGGGCGGCGCTGGTCTTTTCCTGCTTCGACGAGCGGGCGCGCAACGGATTTGCGACGCTGGCGGACGAGGCGGTCGGCCATTCGCCCGCGCCTGTCGCCGGTTACGAACCGGGGCCCTTCGCCTTTGCCGATTCGCATCGGGTGGGGGCATGGCTGGAACAGGCCGGATGGGCGCTGGAGGCCGCCGCGCGGGTCGATTTCGAATATGTCGTCGGGCAGGGCGCGACGCCGGTCGAGGATGCGGTCGATTTCCTGTCCCGCATCGGCCCGGCGGCGCGCGCGATGGCGGCCGCCGCCCCGGACGAGCGGGCGCGGATCGCGGCGGCGTTGCGCGAGGGGCTGTCCCATCACCGGACCGGCGATCAGGTGGCCCTGCCGGCCTCCGCCTGGATCTGGCGGGTAAGGGCGGGAGCGGCCTGAGCCATCGGTCCATGGCCGCATTCCGGCAGCCTTTGGGCCTTGGGGTCGGTCTGGCGCGTTACCCCGCCCGCATCATGGGGAACAGGCATGACGATCATCGTCCATCATCTCGAAAATTCGCGGTCGCAACGCATCCTGTGGATGCTGGAGGAACTCGACCTGCCCTATGCGGTGAAACGCTATCGGCGCGACCGCAAGACGATGCTCGCCCCGCGCGAACTGCGTGCGGTGCATCCGCTCGGCAAATCGCCGGTGATCGAGGATGACGGCATGGTGATCGCCGAGACGGGGGCGATCATCGAATATCTGGTCGGCAAGGCCGATGGCCGCCTGGGCCCGCCCGCGCACCGCGACGCGGTGCAACGCTGGCGCTTCTGGCTGCATTATGCCGAGGGCTCGCTGATGCCGCCCCTGTTCGTCCTGCTCGTTCTCAGCCGCATTCCCGTGCTGGGCAAGGCGGCGATCAAGCGGTTCATGCCGATGATCGACCGGCATCTCGACTATGTCGAAAGCGAGCTGACCCATTCGCCCTGGTTCGCGGGCGACCAGTTCACCGCAGCGGACATCATCATGAGCTTCCCGCTCGAGGCGGCGCGGTCGCGGGCGGGGCTGGACGAAAGCCGCCCCGCGACGATCGCCTGGCTGGAACGCATCCACGCCCGCCCCGCCTATCAGGTCGCGCTCGCCAAGGGTGGCCCCTATGCCTATGCCTGAGAGGGACGATCCCGCTCGGCCATAGGGGGCAGGGCCGCCCCCGGATGGCGGGCGAGGGGGATCAATGCCCCCCGATCTGCCGGAAGCTGTCGGGGGCGGGCTGGGCCGGATGTCCCGACGGCGCGTGGAGCGACTCGACATCGACCGGCTCGGGCGCGTCGAGCGGCCCCTCCCACTTCGCGATGACCGCGCTGGCCACCGCATTGCCGATCACATTGGTCGCCGACCGGCCCATGTCGAGGAAATGGTCGACCGCCAGGATCAGCAACAGCCCCGCCTCGGGAATGTGGAACATCGGCATCGTCGCCGCGATCACCACCAGCGAGGCGCGCGGCACGCCCGCAATCCCCTTCGACGTGACCATCAGGACCAGCAGCATGGTGATCTGCTGCCCGATCGAAAGGTCGATGCCGTAAGCCTGGGCGATGAACAACGACGCGAACGTCATGTACATCATCGACCCGTCGAGGTTGAACGAATAGCCCAGCGGCAGCACGAAGCTGGCGATGCGCGGCGGCACGCCGAACCGGTCCAGCCCCTCCAGGATGCGCGGATAGGCGGCCTCGGACGAGGCGGTCGAAAAGGCCAGGATCAACGGCGCGCGGATATGCGACAGAAGCTCGCGGATGCGCCCACCGATGAACAGCGTCGCGACGGCGATCAGCACCACCCAGAGCAGCAGCAGCCCGAGATAGAAGCTGCCCATGAACACCGCGAGATTGCCGATGACCCCCGGCCCCCGCTCGGTCAGCGTGCCCGCGACCGCGCCGAACACGGCCAGCGGCGCCAGGCGCATGACATAATCGGTCACCTGCAACATGACCGCGACCAGCGCATCGACCGCGCGGACCAGCGGCGCGGCGCGTTCGCCGACCGCGGTGATCGCCACGCCCAGGAACAGCGATCCGATGACGATCTGCAACACCTCGTTGGTCGCCATCGCCTCGACCAGCGAGGCGGGGACCAGATGGGTGACGAATTTTTGGAGGTCGAACCCGGTCTTCACCACCCCGCTATCGGCGGTGACGGCGGGCAGCGGCAGGTTCAGGCCGACGCCCGGATGCAGCAGGTTGACCAGGATCATGCCCAGGCTGAGCGAGACCAGGCTGGCCGAGATGAACCAGGCGAGCGAGCGAAAACCGATCCGCCCCAATGCCTTGGTATCACCCATCTGCGCGATGCCGGAAACCAGGGTGGCGAAGACGAGTGGTGCAATGATCATCTTGATCAGCCGCAGGAACAGGCCGGTGACGATCGCGAAATAGCCGGCGATCGTCTTCAACTCGGCGGCCGCCGCGGCGCTGCCGTCGTCGAGCGACAGGTTGAGCGCCAGTCCGACGACGAGCCCGAGAACCAGCCCGATGAAGATGTACAAGGTCAGCCGCTTGGCCATGCATACCCCAATATAGATTACGCGCGCGAGCCAAGGGCATTGCGGCGCTCAGGTCAAGAATTCTATCGTCGCGGTCATGCAGACCCCGATGTCCCGCCGCGCCGTGCTCGCCGCCGCCGCCCTGCCGCTCCTCGTCCGCCCCGGCCTCTTGCGCGCGGCCGAACCCGATCTGGCGGGGCTGTCCGACATGACCGGTGGCGCGGTGCCGATCGGCGCGCAGGAGCGGGCCCGGCGGCTGTCCCGCGCGCAGGCGCTGATGAAGGCGAACGGCATCGGCGCGATCCTGATCGAGCCGGGATCGTCCATGGTCTATTTCACCGGCGTCCAATGGTGGCGCAGCGAGCGGCTGACCGCCGCGATCCTGCCGGTCGAGGGCGAGCCGTGCATCGTCACCCCGTTCTTCGAGGAACCCTCGGTCCGCGAGACGCTGGCGGTGCCCGCCGAGATACGGGTGTGGCAGGAGGACCAGAACCCGCTCGCCATCGTTGCGGGCTTCCTGCACGACCGCAAGCTGGATGGCCGTCCGGTGGGGATCGAGGAAACGGCGCGCTTCTTCGCCTTTGACGGGCTGCGACGGGTGTTGCCGGGGGCGCGGCTCGTCTCGGCCAATCCGGTCGTGCGCGGGTGCCGGATGATCAAGGCTCCCGCCGAGATCGCGCTGATGCAACTCGCGACCGATGTGACGATGGCGGCCTATCGCTGGCTCCACCCGCGCGTCGAGGCGGGGATGACCGGCGCGGAGATCGGCGCGCTGATGAGCGCCGCGACGCGCAAGCTGGGCGGCAGTCCGGAGTTCAGCATGGCGTTGATCGGCGAAGCCTCCGCCTATCCGCATGGCAGCCGCCAGGTGCACGGGGTGGCGCAGGGGCAGGTCGTGCTGATGGACTGCGGTTGCACGGTGCAGGGCTATCAGTCCGATGTCTCGCGAAGCTGGGTCCATGGCGCGGCGACCGCCGAGCAGCGCAAGGTCTGGGACCTGGTCGCCAGGGGGCAGCAGGTGGCGCGGGCGGCGGCGCGGATCGGCGCCCCGGCGGGCAGCATCGACGATGCGGTGCGGCGGTTCTACGAGGGGCAGGGCTTCGGCCCCGGCTATCGCCTGCCCGGCCTGTCGCACCGGACGGGGCACGGCATCGGCATGGACGGGCACGAGCCGGTCAATCTGGTGCATGGCGAGGCGACGCCGCTGGCGCCCGGCATGTGCTTTTCCAACGAACCCGGCCTGTATCTGCCCGGCAAGTTCGGCATCCGGATCGAGGATTGCTTCCACATGACGGAAAGCGGGCCGGTCTGGTTCTCGACGCCGCCCACCTCGCTCGATGCACCGATCGGATGATCGCCGAACTGGACGCGCGCGGCTATGCCCTTTGGCCGTCGCGACTGGATCGGGGCGAGCTTGCCGAACTGGCCCGGCTTTTCGGTGACTGGCCCGAGGGGCGCCCGGGACAGCGGATCGATCCCGCGCGGATCGCGCGTCTCGGGGGTGCTCGGCGGCTCTGTGCCGCCATGGTGCCGGTGATCGGCCAGGGCGTGCGGCCGGTTCGCGCGATCCTGTTCGACAAGCAGGACGGCGGGAACTGGGCGCTGGGCTGGCATCAGGATCGCACGATCGAAGTGGTGGAGCGGCGAGAGGTTCCGGGCTTCGGGCCGTGGACGGTCAAGCAGGGTCGGGTCCATGTCGCGCCGCCGATGTCGCTGTTGGAGCGGATGGTGACGGTGCGCTTTCATCTCGATCCGGTCGATGCGGACAATGCGCCGCTGCTGGTCGCGCCGGGGTCCCACCGGCTGGGCCTGATCGCGGAGGATGCCATATCCGGCGTGGTCGACCGATTGGGTGACGATGCCTGTCTGGCCGGGGCAGGCTCGGTGTGGCTGTACCGTACGCCGATCCTTCACGCGTCCGCGCGGTCGGCACCGGGGCGGCATCGACGGGTGCTGCAGATCGATCTGTCGGCGGAGAGCTTGCCCGGCGGCCTGTCCTGGAGCACGGATGGCGAAGGGAGGGCATGATGAACGCCGATGTGATCGTCGCATTGCTGGTCGGGTTCGCCAACGGCCTTCTGGGCACCGCCATTTTCTGCGCCTTTGCCCATTGGCTGCTCGGCCGAGTGTTCGCTGTGGCCGATCCGCGATGGCCCGCCTTTCTGTTCGTCCTGGGCCTGACGCTGGGGCGGTTCGAGGATGCGGCGGACATGGCGGGGCATCCGGCGGGGCGGCTGGTCGGGGATATGCTGGGTTTCGCTCTGATCTGGTATCTGTGGTGGCGTCGTCCGGCGGTCCGGGCCGATGCGATGGAACGCCCCTGACGCGCGGGCGCTTGAGCGCGCGCGAAACCTCGCCTAAGTCGCGTGCATGACCTCGACCAACGACATCCGCCGCGGCTTTCTCGACTATTTCGGAAGCGAAGGGCACCAGATCGTGCCTTCCGCACCGCTCGTGCCGCAGAACGACCCGACGCTGATGTTCGTGAATGCGGGCATGGTGCCGTTCAAGAACGTGTTCACCGGCCTGGAATCGCGCCCCTATTCGACCGCGACCAGCTCGCAGAAATGCGTGCGCGCCGGGGGCAAGCATAACGATCTGGACAATGTCGGCTATACCGCGCGGCATCACACCTTCTTTGAAATGCTGGGCAATTTCTCGTTCGGCGACTATTTCAAGGAACAGGCGATCACCCATGCCTGGACCCTGCTGACCAAGGTCTGGGGCATTCCGGCCGAAAAGCTGACCGCCACCGTCTATCACACCGATGACGAGGCGTTCGACCTGTGGAAGAAGATTGCGGGGCTCCCCGATCACAAGATCATCCGCATCCCGACCAAGGACAATTTCTGGGCGATGGGCGAGAATGGGCCGTGCGGTCCGTGCTCCGAAATCTTCTACGATCACGGTGGCCATATCTATGGCGGCCCTCCCGGCAGCCCGGAAGAGGATGGCGACCGATTCGTCGAGATCTGGAACCTGGTCTTCATGCAGTTCGAGCAGGAAGCCAATGAGATCGTCGGCGAGCTGCCCAAGAAGTCGATCGACACCGGCATGGGGCTGGAGCGGATCGCCGCCGTGCTTCAGGGCGTGCACGACAATTACGACACCGACACGTTCAAGGCGCTGATCGCCGCGTCGTGCGAACTGACCCATACCAAGGCCGAGGACGGTCAGAAGGCGTCGCACCGCGTGATCGCCGACCATCTGCGCTCGGCCGGTTTCCTGGTCGCCGACGGCGTGCTGCCCGCCAATGAGGGGCGTGGTTACGTGCTCCGCCGGATCATGCGCCGCGCGATGCGGCACGCGCATCTGCTGGGCGCCAAGGAGCCTTTGATGCACCGGCTGGTCCCGGCGCTGGTGTCGGAGATGGGCGCGGCCTATCCCGAGCTGGTCCGCGCGCAGCCGCTGATCGAGGCGACGCTCCGTCAGGAGGAGACCCGCTTCCGTCAGACGCTGGATAAGGGCCTCAAGCTGCTCGATGAAGCGACCGCGGGCATGGCGCCCGGCGCGACGCTGGCGGGTGAGACGGCGTTCAAGCTCTATGACACCTATGGCTTCCCCTATGACCTGACCGAGGACGCGCTGCGTGCGCAGAATCTGTCGGTCGACCGCGCGGGCTTCGACGCCGCCATGGCCGAGCAGAAGCGCGCCGCGCGCGCCGCCTGGAAGGGCTCGGGCGCGAAGGCGTCGGACGATGTGTGGTTCGACATCGCCGAAGAGACGGGCTCGACCGAGTTCCTCGGCTACGCCTCCGACACCGGCGAGGGCGAAGTGCTGGCGCTGGTCAAGGACGGCGCGCGGGTCGACAGCGCTGGCGCTGGCGAGAGCGTCGCGATCATCGTCAACCAGACGCCTTTCTATGGCGAGAGCGGCGGCCAGGTCGGCGATACCGGCACCATCTCCAGCGATGCCGGGCTGAAGGCGGTGGTTACCGACACCTCGAAACAGCTCGGCCGCGTCTTCGTCCACAATGCCGAAATCCAGGAAGGCGGGATCAAGGTCGGCGACAGCGTGAAGCTGGCGATCGACACCACCCGCCGCGCCGCGATCCGCGCCAACCACTCGGCGACGCATTTGCTGCACGAGGCGCTGCGCCAGCGGCTGGGCACCCATGTCGCGCAGAAGGGCTCGATGGTCGCGCCCGAGCGCCTGCGCTTCGATTTCTCGCAGCCGGTCGGCATGACCGCCGACGACATTGCCGAGGTCGAGGCACGCGTGAACGAACAGGTGCGCGGCAACGGCCCCGTCGTCACCCGGCTGATGACGCCCGACGAGGCGATCGAAATGGGCGCGATGGCCCTGTTCGGCGAGAAGTACGGCGAGGAGGTGCGCGTCGTGTCGATGGGCGAGGATGCCGACGGCACCTACAGCCTCGAACTCTGCGGCGGCACGCATGTCGGTGCGCTGGGCGAGATCGGCGTGTTCAAGATCGTGTCCGAAGGCGCGGTGTCGAGCGGCGTGCGCCGGGTCGAGGCGCTGACCGGCGAGGGCGCGCGCGCCTATCTCGGCCACCGCGATGATATGCTGAAGGCCGCCGCCGCGACGCTGAAGACCACGCCCGACGAGGTGCCCGCTCGCATTGCCGCGCTGGTCGAGGATCGCCGTCGCCTGGAGCGCGAACTCGCCGAGGCCAAGAAGGCGCTGGCGATGGGCGGCGGGGCCGGAGGGGCTGCCGCCGGACCCGAGCAGATCGGTGATGTCGCGTTCATCGGCCAGGTGCTCGACGGCTTCGAGGCGAAGGGGCTGCGCGGCGCGGTGGACGATGCCAAGCAGCGGCTGGGCGGATCGGGCGTCGCGGTGATGGTCGCGATCAATGACGGCCGCGCCTCGGTGGCAGTCGGCGTGACCGACGACCTGACGAGCAAGCACAATGCGGTCGAGCTGCTGCGCAAGGCGGTGGCGGCGCTGGGCGGGCAGGGCGGCGGCGGCCGTCCCGACATGGCGCAGGGCGGCGGACCGGACGGCACCAAGGGCGCCGAGGCGGTTCAGGCGGTACGGGACGCGCTGGCCGGTTGAAACTAGCCAAAGGGGGGGCAGGTCGATGCGAGGAACGGTTCTTACGTCGTTGGCATGGCTTGCTTCCCTGGGCGGGGCGTCGATCGCCCTGCCGCTGGAGGCGCAGACTGGCGCATCGCCCGCCGATCCGGTCGTGGTGACCGCCCGGCCGCTGCCGCCCCGGCGAGAGACGTTGCGCTGGTTCGGCGCGATTTCGGGCTATCCCGATGGCGACGCGCCGCTGTCGCGGCTGACCGAACCCCTGTGCATCGCCAGCTCCGGCCTGGCGGCCAAGGCCGCGCTGCCGGTCGCCGACCGCATGCTGGGCCATGCCGAGCGGCTGGGCATTCGGCTGGGTGGCGACAAATGCCGCCCCAATGTCCTGATCCTGTTCGTCGACAATGGCGCGCAGCAGGTGGCATGGCTGATCGATCACCGGCCCGGCATCTTCGGTGACCTGCCCTTCGCCGATGTCCGGGCGATGGCGAAGGACAAGGGCCCGGTCCATGCCTGGCACATGACCGCGATCACCAGCCGCGACGGCGATCAGCTGATCCCGGGCGCCAACAATATTCCGACCCTCAACATCCCCAGCGCCAGCCGGATCACCCTGCCCACCAAATCGCATATCGCGGCGGCGGTGGTGATGATCGACCGGGACGCGGTGAACGGCAAGACGATCCACCAGATCGCCGATTATGCCACGATGCGCGCGCTGGCGGTGGTCCGGCCGCGCAGGACCGAGGGGATCTCGACGATCCTGACCCTGTTCGACGAGCAGGCGGCGCCGGAAGGGCTGACCCCGTTCGACTGGGGCTATCTGCGCGGGCTATATGCGGGCCAGGGCAATCAGAGGCCCGGCTTTCAATATGCGGCGATGGCGCGGTTCGTGGACGAGGAAATCAACGCCGGAGGCAAGACACCGTGACCGCGCCCAACGGACGCCGGGACCTGACCGCCGGGCCGATCGGCCACACCCTGTTGCTGTTCGCGCTGCCGACGCTGGGATCGAGCATCCTGCAATCGCTCAACGGGTCGATCAATGCGATCTGGATCGGCCAGTTTCTGGGCGAGCGCGCGCTGGCCGCGACCACCAACGCCAATATCATCATGTTCCTGCTGGTCGCGGCGACCTTCGGCTTCGGCATGGCGGCGACCATCCTGATCGGCCAGAATATGGGCCGCCGCGATATCGATGCGGTGCGCCGGGTGCTGGGATCGGCGCTGGGGCTGTTCGCGGTCATCTCGACCCTGACGGTCGGGATCGGCTGGTGGGCGGCGCCCGCCATATTGCGCGCGCTGGCGACCCCGGCGGAGGTCTATCCGCTCGCGCTCGCCTATCTGCGGGTGATCTTCGTCGCGATGCCGCCGGGGTTCATCAGCGTGCTGCTGACCATGGCGCTGCGCGGGGTGGGGGATTCGATCACCCCGCTCAAGTTCATGGCGCTGGGCTCGGTGCTCGACGTCGTGCTGAACCCGGTCTTCATCCTGGGGCTGGGGCCCGCCCCGGCGCTGGGGATCGAGGGGTCGGCGGTCGCGACGCTGATCGCCAATAGCGGCTCGCTGCTGGCGCTGGTCGCCTATCTCTATGCCAAGGACCTGGTCATCCGGCTGCGCGGGGCGGAGTGGCGCTATCTGATCCCCACGCCCGCATTGCTGAAGACGATCCTGGTCAAGGGCTTTCCGATGGGGCTCCAGATGCTGGTCGTCTCCACCTCGGCGCTGGCGATGATGGGGCTGGTCAATCGGCACGGCACCGCGACCACGGCGGCCTATGGCGCGGCGAACCAGCTCTGGACCTATATCCAGATGCCCGCCATGGCGGTGGGCGCGGCGGTCAGCGCGATGGCGGCGCAGAATATCGGCGCGGGGCAATGGGACCGGGTGGGCCGGATCACCCAGGCGGGCCTGCGCATGAACCTGCTGCTGACCGGGGCGCTGGTGGTGTTGGTCACCCTGCTCGACCGGCACGTCCTGTGGCTGTTCCTGGGCAGCGAGCCCGGCGCGATCGCCATCGCCGCGCGGATCAACCTGATCGGCGGGTGGAGCTTCATCCTGTTCGGCGTCTCGATGGTGCTGGCCGCGACCGTGCGCGCCAACGGGGCGGTCGTTGGGCCGCTGGTCATCCTGGCCATTTCGATGTTCCCGGTCCGCTTCGGCCTGGCCAATGCCTTTGCGCCGATGCTGGGCGCGGATTCGATCTGGTGGAGCTTCCCGGCGGGTTCGCTCGCCTCGATGGTGATGACGATCGCCTATTACCGGCATGGCGGCTGGCGCAAGGGCAGGCTGGCCCAGGCGACCACCCCGCAGGAATGCGAGGAACAGGCGCTGGCGGAGGGGCAGCCGACCAACAGGGCGATGCCGGTCGGCTGACGATCAGGCGGGGGCCATCACCTCGATGATCCCCGGCGCGATCCTGGCGGTGACGGGCGTGTGCGCCAGCACCTCGCCATCGATCGAGATGGGTAGCGGCGGGATGGTGTTGATCCGGATCGCGCGGCCCCGGAACTCGCGCACCTTCTCCTTGCGATAGTCGCTGCGCAGGATGCTGGCCGCCCAGTTGACGATCAGGCGCCGCTTCACATGGCCGCACACCGCCTGGACGACGATCTCGCCCGAATCGACCGACGCCGATTCCACCAGCTCGGTGCCGCCATGATAGGGCCCGTTGGAGATGCGGACCTCGACCACGCGCAGCCTTTCGCGCGTTCCGTTCTGCTCGACGATCAGGGTGAAGGGGCGGAAGCGCAGGAACTGATAGGCCGCCCAGCCCAGATAGCCCAGCCGCCCCGCCACCTTCTTGAGCTTGTGCGGCACCGTCTCGGCGATCTTGGGGCTCATTCCCATCGCGGCGCAATTGGCGTAATAGTCGTTGTCGATCATGCCCAGGTCGATCCGGCGGGGCCGGCCGGTCCGGATCACCTCCACCGCCCCCTCAATATCGAGCGGGATGTCCAGCGAGCGCGCGAAGCTGTTCGCGGTGCCCAGCGGCAGCACGCCCAGCATCACGTCATGCCCGACCATCAGGTCGACCAGCCCGCTGATCGTGCCGTCGCCGCCGCCCAGGATCAGCAGGTCGGGCTTGGCCGCCAGCAGCTCGCGGACGGTCGGCTCCAGATCCTCCGGATCCTCGACCGCGCGCGCATCGACCGGATAGGGCAGGCCCGACATGGCCTTGCAGGCCCGCTCGAACAGCGCCTGTCCGCGCCGCGACTTGGCGTTCACCACCATCGCCGCCGATCGTATCTCTCTCAAGACGGATTTCCTTTCGCCCCCGGAACGCTTGCATGCAACGCTTGGCAAGCGCGGTCCGATCCCCCAAATGCGGACAATCATGACGGCATCATACCCTGCGCTTCGCCTTCGCCGCACCCGAGCTTCCCAGTGGAGCCGGCGGCTTCACGCCGAAACGGTGCTGACCCCGGCCGATCTGATCTGGCCGCTGTTCGTGACCGAGGGGCAGGGGGTGGAGGAACCGATCGCCAGCCTGCCCGGCGTGTCGCGCTGGTCGCTGGACGGCATCGTGGCGCGCGCGCGCGAGGCGGCGGACCTGGGCATTCCCTGTCTGGCGCTGTTTCCCAACACCCCCTCGCACCTGCGCACCGATGACGGGCGCGAGGCGTTGAACCCCGACAATCTGATGTGCCGGGCGATCGCGGCGATCAAGGATGCGGTGCCGGACATCGGCGTACTGACCGACGTCGCGCTCGATCCCTATACGACGCATGGCCATGACGGGCTGGTCGATGCGGCGGGCTATGTCGTCAACGATCGCACCGCCGACGCGCTGGTGCAGCAGGCACTGACCCAGGCGCGCGCGGGCTCGGACGTGATCGCGCCGTCGGACATGATGGACGGTCGCATCGGGCTGATCCGCGCGGCGCTGGAGGCGGAGGGCTTCGTCAACGTCCAGATCATGGCCTATGCCGCCAAATATGCCAGCGCCTTTTACGGTCCGTTCCGCGACGCGGTGAACACGCGCGGGCTGCTGAAGGGCGACAAGCGCACCTATCAGATGGACTCCGCCAATGCCGAGGAGGCGCTGCGCGAGGTCGCGCTCGATCTGGCCGAGGGCGCGGACAGCGTGATGGTCAAGCCGGGCCTGCCCTATCTGGACATCATCCGCCGCGTGAAGGACGAATTCCGCGTGCCGACCTTCGCCTATCAGGTGTCGGGCGAATATGCGATGATCGAGACGGCGGTGGCGGCGGGCGCGGCGGACCGCGATGCGATGGTGCTGGAGACGCTGATGGCGTTCAAGCGCGCCGGATGTTCGGGCGTGCTGACCTATCATGCCGCCCATGCCGCCCGGCTGCTGAACGGCTGAGCCGGATCATCGCCATTTCCCGGTCCGGCCGCTTGCCCGCGCTACTGGTGCGCGCGCTGTTCGTGGCGACGATCCTGACGGGATCGTTCCTGCTGTTCCTGGTCCAGCCGATGGTCGCGCGCATGGCGCTGCCCCGGCTGGGCGGCGCGCCCGCCGTCTGGAACTCGGCGATGCTGGTCTATCAGGCGCTGCTACTCGGCGGCTATGCCTATACCCATGCGCTGGGCCGATGGCGGCCACGGGTGCAGGCGGCGGTGCATGTCGGGGTGCTGGCGGCGGCGGCCTTGTGGCTGCCGATCGGGCTGATCGCGGTCGACCTGCCCGCCAATGCCGAGCCGACCCTGTGGGTGCCCTGGCTGCTGGGTCTGTCGATCGGGCCGCTCTTCTTCGCCGTATCCGCGCAGGCGCCGCTGATCCAGCGCTGGTTTGCGCTCGCCGCGCCGGGGCGTGACCCTTATGTGCTCTACGCGGCCTCCAATCTGGGGAGCTTTGCAGGGCTGATCGCCTATCCGCTGCTGGTCGAGCCCGCCATGGCGCTGCGGGGGCAGAGCCTGATGTGGAGCATCGGCTATGGGCTGCTCGCCTGCCTGGTGCTGGCCTGTGCGGCACGACTGCCCGCGACCGGGCAGAAGGCCGAGGGCATCCCCGCGCCGACGCTCGCACCCGGATGGCGGCGGCGCGCGCTGTGGACCGCGCTGGCGGCGGTGCCCTCGGGGCTGGTGCTGGCGACCTCGACCTATATCACCACCGACATCGTCGCGATGCCGCTGCTATGGGTGTTGCCGCTCGGGCTCTATCTGCTGAGCTTCATCATCGCCTTTGCCGCGCGGCGCGCAGGCGCGGACATGCTGACCCGGATCGCGCCGGTCACGCTGCTGCTGTTCGGCGGGGTCATCATGGGCGGCTATCCGCAGCGGCCCTATTTCAACGTCGTCGTCGCGCTGATGCTGTTGTTCATGGTGTCGGTCGCGCTGCACACCGCGCTGTACCGCGCGCGGCCGGCGGTCGACAGGCTGACGGGCTTCTATCTGTGGATGGCGGTCGGCGGGGCGCTGGGCGGCGTGTTCACGGGGCTGGTGGCGCCGGTCCTGTTCGACTGGACCTATGAATATCCGCTGCTGATCCTGGCGGCGGGGATGCTGATCCCGCAGCAGTTCATGACCGCCTCCCTGCGCGACCTGTGGCGGCGGCATCGCCGGACCATGCTGGTCGCGCTGGCGATTGTGGTGGGCGTGCTGCTCGACTTGCGGCTGGTCGGCTCTCCGGCCTGGTTCGGCGAGGAGCGGCAGGGCTTGGCGTTCCTGGTCATCGCGGCGCTGGGCTTCCTGACGATCGGCGCGCGGACGGGGTTCGTCCTGCTGCTGGCGGGGGCGCTGGTGCTGTTCGGCGGCTATCGCGCGCTGTCCCTGTCGATGGAGCGCGACGCGCGGATGCGCAGCTATTTCGGCGTCTATACGGTTCGCGACGGGCCGGGTTATCGCGAGCTGGACCACGGTGCGACCGTGCATGGCATCCAGCTGCGCGGCTCGGCGGAGCGGGAGCGGACGCCGACCACCTATTACGCCCCCTATTCCGGGGTGGGCCGCGCGATGCGGGCGGCGCCTTTGCTCTATGGTCCGGGTGCGCGGATCGGGGTCGTCGGATTGGGGACGGGGACGCTGGCCTGCTATGCCCGGCCGGGGCAGCATTGGCGCTTCTACGAGATCGATCCGGTCATCGTCCGCATCGCGCGCGATACCGGGCAGTTCACCTATCTGCGGCGGTGCCAGCCCGATCCGGTGATCCGCATCGGCGATGCGCGCATCCGGCTGGCGGCGGAGGCCCCGGACAGCCTCGACCTGCTGGCGCTCGACGCCTTTTCGTCCGACGCGGTGCCCGCGCATCTGCTGACGCGCGAGGCCTTTGCGACCTATGCGCGGGTGCTGTCGCGCCGGGGGCTGCTGCTGATCCATATCTCCAACCGCTTCGTCGATCTGGAGCCGCTGGTCGCGGCGGCGGCGCGCGACGGCGGATGGGCGGTGCGCAAGCTGCCCTATGCGCCCACCGACTTGGACCGAGAGGCGGAGGCGACCGGATCGGTCTGGCTGGCGCTGTCGCGCGATTCGGACCTGCTGGCCCGGCTGGCGGCACAGGGCGGCGACTGGCGCCGGGTCGCCGCGCCCAGGGGGCTCGCCGCCTGGACCGACGATTATTCGACGGTCCTGCCCTTCGTCCGCAACTTCTGAGCGACGTTCAGCCCGCGGGCAGGCTGGCCGACAGGGCCTTGATCTGTTCACCCTGCCGCGTGTTCGCCTCGACCGCGCGCGTCCTGAGCGCGGTGAGCGCGGGATAGTCCGCCTCCAGCGCCGCCGCGCGCGCGATCGCGCGGTCGTCAATCTCGGTCAGCAGGCCCGAGGTGCGCGCCCGGATTTCATCGAGTGCGGCAAGGTCGGTCTGCGCGGTCAGCCAGGCATCGCTGCCTACCGTCTGCCCGCGCGCCTTGGCGGCACTGGCCCGCGCCTGGTCATAGGCCTTGGCGAATTCGTCCTGGATGCCGCCCAGCCGCCCGGCCAGCTGTGCGATCTGCGCATCGAGCGCGGGGTCGGGCCTGGCCTCGGGCGTTTCCACCTCGGGCTCGGCAAAGCCGCGCTTCTCGACCGGCCGCACCGCCAGCGAGGGATAGGCGCCGGTGTCGCGCGAACATCCCCCCAGCAAACCGGCGGACATCAGGCCGAGTGCGAGGAGGGGGCGGGCGGTCTTGCGAAAGCGGAACTGGGTCATCGTCGCCCATCCTAGCCGGGGAAGCGTCCGGTGGAAAATGCCCGGCACGGCAAAGCGGACCCGATTGCAAGAAAATGTGGATAAGTGTTTTTTGTATATTGCCACGATCCGAAACCGCTTCTATCAGCCCACCTCCACAGCGCGCCCGTAGCTCAGCTGGATAGAGCATCAGACTACGAATCTGAGGGTCGGACGTTCGAATCGTTCCGGGCGCGCCAGTGGATCAAATAACAGGTCTTCACGGCCTTATGCGCGCCCGTAGCTCAGCTGGATAGAGCATCAGACTACGAATCTGAGGGTCGGACGTTCGAATCGTTCCGGGCGCGCCATTTCTTCCCACATCGTCGTTACCGACACCCGCAGGGGGCCTGTCGCCACGCTCCAGCGCCGACGCAGCCATGGGCCGCGCCGACGCCGATGCGGCTCAGCGCCAGCCGAGCGCGGGCGCGATGTGGCGCAGGATGTTCTCGATCACATGCGCGTTATACGCCACGCCCAGCTGGTTGGGCACGGTCAGCAGCAGCGTGTCCGCCTCGGCAATGGCTTCGTCGGCGCGGAGCTGTTCGATCAGCCGTTCGGGCTCGTCGGCATAGGATCGGCCGAAGACGGCGCGCATATTGTCGATGATGCCGACCTGGTCCTGGCTGTCGTCGCGCCCGAAATAGGCGCGGTCCTGGTCGGTGGTCAGCGCGAAAATCGAACGCGAGACCGACACGCGCGCGGGACGGGCATGACCCGCCGCCGCCCAGGCCTCGCGATAGGCGCGGATCTGCCTGGCCTGCTGGACATGGAAGGGCTCGCCGCTCTCATCGGCCTTCAGGGTCGAGCTTTGCAGGTTCATGCCGCGCTGCGCCGCCCAGATCGCGGTCGCGTTGGAGGCCGAGCCCCACCAGATCCGGTCGCGCAGGCCCGGCGAATGCGGCTCCAGCCGCAACAGGCCCGGCGGGTTGGGGAACATCGGGCGCGGATTGGGCTTTGCGAAACCCTGACCCTTCAGCAGGTGCAGGAAGACCTCGGCATGGCGACGGCCGAGATCGGCATCGCTCTCGCCCTGGGCGGGGCCATAGCCGAAATGCCGCCAGCCCTCGATCACCTGTTCGGGCGAACCCCGGCTGATGCCCAGTTGCAACCGGCCATTGCTGATCAGGTCCGCCGCGCCCGCATCCTCGACCATGTAGAAGGGATTTTCGTAGCGCATGTCGATGACGCCGGTGCCGATCTCGATCCGCGAGGTCCGCGCGCCGACGGCCGCGAGGAGCGGGAAGGGCGAGGACAGCTGCTGCGCGAAATGGTGCACGCGGAAATAGGCGCCGTCCGCACCCAGTTCCTCGGCGGCGACCGCCAGGTCGATCGACTGGAGCAGCACGTCCTGCGCCGAGCGGGTGGCCGACTGGGGCGAGGGCGACCAATGGCCGAACGACAGGAATCCGATCTTCTTCATGCCCCCAAGATAGCGCGGGCATGGCCGCCTTGCACGGGGGGCTGGGGCACCGATCGGGAAACGCTGGGTTTTCCCGATCGGCGTAACCGGGTCTATCGGGTGCGCCAGCCCCGGTCGAGCGCCGCCCGCTCGCCATCGCGATCGAGCGGCATGTCGGCCATCATGTCCTGCGCCGCCGCCATCAGCACGGCATCGGAGGAGCCCGCCTGCGCATAGCCGCCGCCGCGCTCGGGCGTGCTGCCCGGCATGGTCCGCTCCAGCGCCCAGCCGCGATCGGTGCGGCAGGCGATGCCGTCGGCGGCGGCGGACTGGAAGACACGGCAATAGCCATTGTCCCGGTTGCGGAAGCTGACCGCGATCCGCACCGCACCCGCCGTCCCGCTGGGCTGCCGGTCGAGCGCCTTCGCCAGCGATCCGGCGGCATAGAGTCCGTCGGCATTCGCGGCGACCGGCCCCTGGTCCACCCGCTGCCCCAGCACGACGCCGATGACGAGACAGGCCGCCATCGCCGCGACCGAGCGCCACGGGCCCCCGGCCCAGCGCGACGGCGCGGGCGCGCGGGTCGGCATGGCGACGACATTGGACCGCAGCAGCGCGGCCAGCCGGTCGGGCACGGGCTCGTCGGCGACCGGGGCATAGGCACCCGACAGCGTCGCGCGGAGCCGCCGGTGCCGCGCCACCTCCTCGCCCAGCGCGGGATCGGCGGCGATGGCGGTCTCGACGCGCTTGGCGGTCAGCGGATCGAGCGCGTCGTCGGCATAGGCCATCAGCATTTCGGGTTCGATCGTCATGCCGCTTCTCCCAGCCGCGCCATCAGCGCCTGTCGCCCGCGCACCAGCCGCGAGGTCAGGGTGCCCATCGGAATATCGAGTATCTCCGCCGCCTCCTTATAGGCCAGCCCTTCGACCAGGACGAGCGCCACCGCCTCGCGCTGTTCGTCGGGCAGGGCGCGCATCGCCGCCTCCACCTCGGTCAGCGCGACATGCGCCTCCGCCGCGCCCGGCGCGCCGACGCCCATTCCGGCATCCTCCGCGATGAAGGTCTCGGACGCGCGGCGGCGGGTGCGGGCGGTGTCGATCCAGGCGTTGCGCATGATGCGGTACATCCAACTGTCCAATCGCGTTCCCGGCTGCCAGGACGAGCGGGCGAGCAACGCCTTCTCGATCGTGACCTGTGCCAGATCGTCGGCATCGGCCGCGTCATGGGTGAGCGATCGCGCGAACCGCCGCAGACGCGGCAGCAGGGCCAACAACTCCTGTTCGAACGCAGCCAAGCCTGATTCCTTGTTTGTCAGGATGAAACGGGTGAGGATTGTCGTTTAATCCATGTCAGTGGCGATTTTGGCAATGGGGCCGGTTTCGGCGATGGGAGCGTGACGATGCGGCCGGTGATGATGGGTCTGGTGCTGGTGGCGGGCATGACGGCATGGGGGGCGGCCTCGGCACAGTTGCTGCCGGGCCTGCCCTCGCTGCCCGCCATGCCGGGGATCGGCGGCGGCCTGCCCGACATTCCCGGCCCCGATACGATCCTGTCCGAAGTCGGCCGCGTGTCGCGCGCGACGGTGGCACGGCTGGACGCAGCGCGGCGGACGGCCTTCGCGCAGCTGGTTCGCGACCACCCCGATGCGATCGTGCTCGATCCGCAGGGCTTTCCGGCGCGTGCGGGCGAGGTGGTGGTCGATTCGCCCAGCGAGGCGCTGCTGAACGCGGCGGCGCGGTCGGGATATGGCGTGATCGCGCGCGAGGATGTGCTGGGCGTCGGCTTCGTGCGGTTGCGGCTGCCGCCGGGGCGGACGCTGAAGGCCGCGCTGGACGAGCTCCGCGCGCTGGGGGGAGAGGTCAGCGCGGACCAGCTCCACATGCCCAGCGGTGCCGGCCGCGCCCTCGCGATGATGCCGCTGGCGCAGCGCGGCGGGCAGGGGACGCTGGTCGGCGTGATCGATGGCGGGGTGGAAGACGCGGCGGTGACGCAGGGTTTTGCGGCCGGAGCGCCGCGCGCCGATGATCATGGCACGGCGGTCGCCTCGCTGATCGCGGGCGGGCATGGCATCACCGGGTCGCTGCCGGGGGCGCGGATCGCCTCGGCCGATGTCTATGGCACCGACCCGGCGGGCGGCAACGCCACCGCCATTGCCCGCGCGCTGGGCTGGATGGTGCAACAGGGGGTGTCGGTCGCGACGATCAGCCTGGTCGGCCCCGCCAATCCGCTGCTGGCGCGGGTGGTCGCGGCGGCACGGGCGCGCGGGCTGGTGATCGTCGCGGCGGTCGGAAACAACGGCCCCGCCGCGCCCCCGGCCTATCCGGCCTCCTATCCGGGGGTCATCGCGGTCACCGCCGTCGATGGCCGCAACCGGCGACTGATCGAGGCGGGGCAGGCGAGCCATGTCGACTATGCCGCGCCGGGGGCCGATATGCTGGCGGCGGGCGTGGGCGGACGGCGGTTCAAGGTGCGCGGAACCTCTTTCGCCGCCCCGCTGGTCGCCGGGCGGATCGCGGCACTCTATCCGCGCCTTGATCCCGGCGCCATCGCGGCGGCGCTGGCGCGCGTCGACGCCTCGGCGGAGGATCTGGGGCCGCGCGGACAAGATAAATTCTTTGGCCGTGGAATGGTTTGCGGGGATTGCCGCACATTTTCGCGATAAATTCGACAGCCGCCGGGATTAAACCCCGATGGCGCGCCGTTGTCTCCGCAGAAGAAAAGGAGAATGACGATGAAGACGCTTCTGTCCAGCACCGCGATGCTTGCCGTGGCTCTGATCGCGGCCCCCGTGTCGGCACAGCTGCTTGGTGGCAGCGGAGGACTTGGCGGCGGCCTGGGCGGTGCGCTGGGCGGGGCGACCGGCACCCTAAGCGGGGCTGCGGGCGGTACGCTGAACGGCACGCTGGATCAGGGCCGGATCGCCACCGAGGGCGCGACCCGCACGCGCGGTTCGGTCCGCGCCGATCGCGCCGTCGACACCCGTCGCGGCCGCGTGTCGGCCTCGGGCAATGCCTCGGGCGGATCGACGCTCGATAACGCCACGCGGATCGGCGGCGCTTCGGGGGGCGGCAATGGCTCGGCCTCGGGCTCGGTCGGCGGCGGGGTCGATGCGCAGCTGGTCGGCACCGACGCGGTTCGCGACGCCGCCGGGCGCGGGGTGAATGCAGTGGGTCGGGTCGCCGACGGCGCGCGCAGCACGGCGGGCGCGCTGGGACAGCGGGTGCGCGGCACGGCCGCCGGCCTGACCGAGCGTGCCTCCAACCTCGGCACTATCGGCGGCAGCGCGGCCGGATCGGGTTCGGCCTCGGGCGGCAATGGCCTGTTGTCGGGCAATCTCGCCCTGGCGGGTAGCGGCGCAGCACGCAGCGGCGGCTTCCCGGTCAATCCCGGCATGGCGGTGACCGATGCCAAGGGGCGTGCGATCGGCGCCGTCCAGTCGGTCCGCACCAATGCGCAGGGCGCGGTCGACCGGGTTCTGGTGAAGGTCGGCAACCGGGTGGCCGATCTGCCCGCCGCCAATTTCTCGGGATCGGGACAGGTTCTGGTCTCGGCCATGGGCAAGGGCGCGGTGAAGAACGCCGCCGAATAAGCGCCCGCCCTGCGCTAGCGATGCGCCCGGTCCCACGGCCGGGCGCATCATCGTATTTTAGGCAGGCACCCCTTGTCCGGCGGGCAAGGTGACGATGTCCGAGGATTCGGCCCACAGGTTGATGCCGCCATCCTCCGCCGCGCGGTCGATCGCGCCTTGCTCTTCCGGCGAGAAGTCGAGGTTTTTCACCGCATCGAGCGAGTCGTCCAACTGCTCGACGGTGCGCGCCCCGATCAGCGCCGAGGTGATCCGGGGATCGCGCAGGACCCAGGCGATCGCCATTTGCGCCAGCGTCTGGCCTCGCGCCTCCGCAATCGCGTTCAGCCGCCGGATCGCGGACAGATTGTCCTCGGTCAGCAATGTCTCGGACAGCGATCCGCCCCGGCTGGCCCGCGCATCCTGCGGCACGCCGTTCAGATATTTGGCGGTCAGCATCCCCTGCGCCAGCGGCGAGAAGGCGATGCAGCCCGTACCCAGTTCCTCCAGCGTGGCCAGCAGCTCGCGCTCGATCCAGCGATTGAGGATCGAATAGCTGGGCTGATGGATGAACAGCGGCACCTTCTCCTCCGCCAGCAGCGCCGCCGCCCGCCGGGTCAGTCCGGGTTCGTAGGAGGAAAGGCCGATATAGAGCGCCTTGCCCTGCCGGTGCAGCTGGACGAGCGCGCCGACCGTTTCCTCCAGCGGGGTGTCGGGATCGACCCGGTGCGAATAGAAGATGTCGACATAATCCAGCCCCATCCGCTTCAGGCTTTGGTCGCAGCTGGCGATGAGATATTTCTTGGACGAGCCGATATCGCCATAGGGGCCGGGCCACATGTCCCAGCCCGCCTTGGTCGAGACGATCAGCTCGTCGCGATGCGCGGCGAAATCGCTGGCCAGGACGCGGCCGAAATTCTCCTCCGCCGATCCGTAGGGCGGGCCGTAATTGTTCGCCAGGTCGAAATGGGTGACCCCCCGGTCGAAGGCGCGGCGCAGGATCGCTCGGCCGGTCTCGAACACGTCGGCGCCTCCGAAATTCTGCCATAGTCCCAGGCTGATCGCGGGCAGCTTCAACCCGCTTCGCCCGCAGCGGCGATAGGGCATGCGACCGTCATAGCGCGCCGGATCGGCGGCATAGGGGGCGGGGAAGGGCATCGGGATCATCCTCTTTGACTTTGGCGGCCAGGATTAGGCGGCAGCGCGCGCGCCGCCAATCGCCTGGGATAAGCAGCGGCGTTTATCCGAGCAGCGTCGCCAGCCGCTCCAGCCGCTCGGTCGGGTCGTCATGGCGTTCCTTCAGCAGATAGCGGCCGTCCTTCTCGACCAACCCCTCCACCTGCGCCAGATCGGCGTCGTCGCCATGCGGGGTCAGCGCGATCGCGGCCGGACCGGCATCGATGCGCGCAATGCCCAGTCGTCGCATCCTCTCGCGCAGCCGGGCGGTGGCGAGCAGGATGCGCGCATCCTCGGGCAGCGTGCCGAACCGGTCCTCCAGCTCCGCCTCGAACCCGTCGATCGCCGCATCGTCGCGCAGCCGACCCAGCCGGGCATAAAGCGAGATGCGCAGATCCTCATCGGGTATCCAGTCCTCGGGCAGCCGCCCCTCGACCCCCAGGCGCAGGTCCGGCGTCCAGCGCTCGACCGTCTCGCCGCGCGCGGTGCGCAGCGCATCCTCCAGCAGTTGCTGGTACAGCTCGACGCCGATCAGCCGCATATGCCCGGCCTGGGTATCGCCCAGCAAATCGCCCGCGCCGCGCATGTCGAGGTCGCGCGCACTGATCGCGAACCCCGCGCCCAGCCGGTCGAACGCCTCCAGCGTGCGGAGCCGCTTCAACGTGCGCGGGGCGATGGCGTCCTCCGCCTCGGTGAACAGCAGCACCTGGCCCCGCCGATGGCCGCGCCCGACCCGGCCGCGCAGTTGGTGGAGCTGGGACAGGCCGAAGCGATCGGCATGGACGATCGCCATGGTGTTGGCGCGGGGAACGTCCAGCCCCGCTTCGATGATGTTGGTCGCCAGCAGCACGTCGCCATCGCCCCGACCGAAGCGGACCATCACGTCATCGATCTCGGCCGCGGGCAATTTGCCATGGGCCTGGAGGACCTCCAGCTCGGGGACCAGCGTGGCCAGCCGCTCGGCCAGCGGGGCCATGTCGGCGATGCGCGGCACCACGACGAAGCTCTGTCCGCCGCGCGACCGTTCGCGCAGCAGCGCGGCGCGCAGCGTCTCGGGCGAGAAGCGCGACACCGCGGTACGGATCGGTTGCCGCCGCGCGGGTGGCGTCGCGATGATCGACAGCCGCCGCAAGCCGACCAGCGCCGATTGCAGCGTGCGGGGAATGGGGGTGGCCGACAGGGTCAGTACATGACCGGCGGACAGTTCCTGTAGCCGCGCCTTGTCGCCCGCGCCGAACCGCTGCTCCTCGTCGACAATCACCAGCGCAAGGTCCCGATAGGCGATGCCCTTGCCCGCCACCGCGCCGGTGCCGATCACCACCCGGATGCTGCCATCGGCCAGCCCCGCCTTGACGCGGCGCTTCTCGGCGGCGCTCGACAGACGCGACAGCCCGGCGACGGTGACGCCAGTCCCCTCGAACCGCGCGGCAAAGCTGTCGAGATGCTGGCGGGCCAGCACCGTGGTCGGCGCGGCGAGCGCGACCTGGCGGCCCGCGAGCGCGGCGATGGCGGCGGCGCGCAGCGCGACCTCGGTCTTGCCATAGCCGACATCGCCGACCACCAGCCGGTCCATCGGCCGCCCGGAGGCGAGGTCGGCGCGCACCGCCTCGATCGCGGTCAGCTGGTCGGGGGTTTCGCTGAACGGGAAACCGGCGGCGAAACGCTCATAGTCGGCCACCGGCGGATCGAGCACCGGGGCATGACGCTCGGCCCGGTCCGCCGCCATGTCGGTCAGCTGGCGGGCGGTCTGCGCGATCGCGGCGTCGATGTCGCCGCGCCGCTCCTGCCAGCTCTTGCCGTCCAGCGTGTCGGGCCTGACCACGTCGTCCTCGCCGCCATAGCGCCACAGCCGATCGGCCTCCGCGACCGGGACCAGCCGGGTCGCGGACTTGGCATAGACCAGCTTGATCGCATCGCCCTGCACCCCATCCTGCCCATCGAGCGGGACGATGCCCGCGACCGTCGCGATGCCATGATCCTCATGGATGACGGTATCGCCGACGCGAATCTCGGCGGTCTGGATCAGCGACAGGTCGACATGCGGCGTGCCGCCGTCGCCGCGATCGGCGCGACTGCCCAGCAGGTCGGCGGCGGCGATGGCGATGATCCCCTTGCGCCGGAACCCCCGCTCGGCCGGAGCGACCAGGGTCAGCAGCGAACCCCGTCTGGCCCTGGTCGCCTGTCGCCAGCCTTCGACCCGCTTCGCCTCGGCCTTCAGGACATGGTCGACGCGGCGCCCCAGGAAGCGAAGATCGCGCTCGCTGCCGATCAGCACGATCCGGTCCCCGGCGTCGAGCGCGGGGCGGGCGAGCCGGGCGAAGTCGCGCAGCGGCGCGCGCGTCTCGACGAAGCGGGGCGGCTCCTCGCCCTCGCGCGCGATGGTGGCGGTGCGGCGCTTGGTCAGCGCGTCTTTCCAGGCCGCGTCGCCGATCATGTCCCGCGCGGCGCGCTTCGAGCCGCGCCTCGCGACATCGGCGCTGAGCAACAGCAGACGGCGACGCCGCTCGTCCGCGCCCGGCTCGACGATGACGAGCGCGTCGGGCAGATGGTCCAGCAGGCTGCTGGTCCGGTCGCCCTGCACCGGCTCCGCGACGCGGCCGAGTTCGCGCCGGGCGATATCGCCGGTGCTGCGCTGGTCGGCGGGGTCATAGGCGCGGATCGCCACGATCCGGTCGTCGCCGACCTCGATCCGCAGCGGCTGTTCGGCATCGGCGGGAAAGATGTCGAGGACCTGCCCGCGCAACGCGATCTCGCCGGGTTCGTCCACCCGCTCGTCGGCGACATAGCCCAGGTCGATCAGCGTCACGTACAGCGCGGCCAGCTCGCATGCCTCGCCCGTCGCGACACAGGGCGGTTCGGCATCGAAGGTCGCGGGCGAGGGCAGGGGCTGGGCCAGCGCCTCGCCCGAGGTGACCAGCGCGATCCGGCCCCGCCTGGGCTGCGCCAGCGCCACCCGCACGCCGTGAAGCGCGGATACGCGCTGGCCGACATTGGCGGGGGAGGCGGGGGCGTCGTCACCGGGCAGCGCATCCGATCCGGGGCAGAACAGCACCGTCGCGTCGGGCGCCATCGCGGCCAGCATCCGCGCGACCGCGATGGCGCGCGTCTCGTCGGTGACGGCGAGGAGGACATCGTCCTTCGCCAGATGCCCGGCGACGCCCGCCGCCAGTTCGGCGATGCCGAGCAGGGGCACGGGGCCATCGCCGACCGGCGGCATGGTGGCGATCTGGGTGTCGGACAGCTTGCGCACGGACGATGGCATCCCCTGAAATTCCCAGTTCCGAACGGGCGGGGTGCGGCGTCGTTCCGTGACGGATCAGGCATTTACCGGATCGCTCGCGGCGGAACCCTATGCCGTCTCGCCCCTTACCGAACGGGACATGTGAGGGAGAAGGTGAATGGATCTGGGCATCAAGGGCCGCATCGCGCTGATCAGCGGCGCGGATTCGGGCATGGGCAAGGAAACCGCGCGGCTGCTGCTCGAAGCCGGGGTCCGCGTCGCGCTGACCGACAAGCCGGGCGGCACGATGGACCAGGCGGTGGACGAACTGACACCGCTGGGCGAGATCGTGGCGGTGACCGGCGACGTCACCAGGCCCGATCAGGTCGCCGCGATCTGGCGTGAGGTGCGCGAGCGGCTGGGCGAGCCCGACATCTATGTCAACGCGGCGGGGGTGACCGGCGCGACCGGCGATTTCCTGGAGATCGACGACAAGGGCTGGCTGGAGACGCTCGACATCGACCTGATGGGTGCGGTGCGCATGTGCCGCGAGGCGATCCCGGCGATGCGTCGCAAGGGATGGGGGCGGATCGTCCTCTTCGCCTCCGAGGATGCGGTCCAGCCCTATGTCGACGAACTGCCCTATTGCGCGGCGAAGGCGGGGATCCTCAGCCTGGCGAAGGGGCTGTCCAAGGCTTATGGCGCGGACAATGTGCTGGTGAACACCGTCTCCCCGGCCTTTATCGCGACGCCGATGACCGATGCGATGATGAAGAAGCGCGCCGAGGAAAAGGGCGTCAGCTTCGACGAGGCGATCGCGACCTTCCTCGACGAAGAGCGCCCCGGCATGGTGCTGAAGCGGCGCGGCCGCCCCGAAGAGGTCGCCGCCGCCGTCGCATTCTTGGTGTCGGAGCGGGCGAGCTTCATCAACGGCGCGGGCATACGCGTTGATTCCGGGTCGGTTTTTACGATTGCAGGCTGATTTCCCGCAGGCCGCCGGCATGGCTTTCGCCGATGGGCGGGGCTAGGCTGGCGGCCGGACGAGATGGGAGGATGGCCGATGATCGGGCGGGGATGGCTGGTGCTGGCCGGTGTGGCGGCGCTGGCGACGGGCGGGGCGGCACAGCAGACACAAGCCCCCGTCCGGACCGACACGCTGGGCGCGACCAATTACGGATTTGCCGGGCCGATGACCGCCCCCCGCACCACGCCCAGCTTTGGGGACGAGTTCAGCCGCCGCATCGACAACGCGCGCTGGCGGTGGGACGTCAGCCAGAACCGCAAGGGCTGGCCGAACAACGAGCTGCAATATTATGCCGGGCCGGACCGCGCCAATGCGCGGGTCGAACACGGCGCGCTGGTGATCGAGGCAAAGGCCGAGGCCCTGCGCGGCGAGGCCGACTGGGGCGGCCAGAAGTATAGTTCGGCCAAGCTGGTGACGCAAAAACCGCTTGGCTATGGTTTCTATGAGGTGCGCGCCAAGCTGCCATGCGGGCGCGGCATGTGGCCCGCCATCTGGCTGCTGCCGATGGACGGCTCGCGCTGGCCCGACGGGGGCGAGATCGACATCATGGAAATGGTCGGCTGGAACCCGGACGTGATCCATGCGACTGTCCACTCGGCGGCCTATAACCACCGGCTGGGCACGCAGCGCGGGGCCGAGACGCCGGTGCCGGGGGCATGCACCGCCTTTCACCGTTATCAGCTCGACTGGACGCCGCAGGCGATCACCATCGGCGTCGATGGCCGCGCCTATATGCGGGTGAAGAACGACCGGCCGGGCGGCGCGGCGGCCTGGCCCTTCACCCGCCCCTATTCGCTGATCCTGAACCTGGCGGTCGGGGGCGACTGGGGCGGCAAGAAGGGCGTGGACGACGCCGCGCTGCCCCAGCGCATGGAGGTCGATTATGTCCGCTACTGGCGGCGTTGAAGGCAAATTTTAGCGGCACCGGCCCGCTCCCCCACCCGGCCTCCCATCAAGGATACTCTGTGGGAGGCCGGGTGGGGGAGCGGGCCGGTGCCGCCCGAAACGCGCTGGCAGCGCGTTTCCGAACAGACGCTTAGAGCAGCGTCCCCGACAGGATCGCCAACGCGATCGTGAAATAGATTACCAGCCCGGTCACATCGACCAGTGTCGCGACGAACGGGGCCGAGGCGCTGGCGGGGTCGAAGCCCAGCCGCTGGAGCAGGAAGGGCAGCATCGATCCCGCCAGCGAGCCGAAGGTAACGATGCCGACCAGCCCGGTGCCGACCGTCGTCGCCACCAGCACCCAGTGCGGGCCATAATCGTAGAAGCCCAGCGTCTGCCATAGCGCGATCCGCGCGATGCCCAGCATGCCCAGGATCGCCCCCAGCGTCAGTCCGGCGGGCAGTTCGCGCAGCGCGACCCGCCACCAGTCGCGCAGCCGCACCTGGCCCAGTGCCAGCGCCCGGATGATCAGCGAGGTCGCCTGGCTGCCGCTATTGCCGCCCGAGCTCATGATGAGCGGGATGAACAGGGTCAGGACGACCGCGCGTTCCAGCTCGGATTCGAAATGCTGCATCGCGCTGGCGGTCAGCATCTCCGAGAAGAACAGGATGCTCAGCCACCCGGCGCGCTTGCGGATCATCGCGAGGAAGCCGGTTTCCAGATAGGGATTGTCGAGCGCCTCGACGCCGCCGAACTTCTGCGTATCCTCGGTATGCGCGGCGACCAGCGCGTCGAGCACGTCGTCGACCGTGACGATGCCGATCGGGCGACCCTGTTCGTCGATGACGGGCAGGGCGAGCAGATCGTGGCGGCGGATCATGTGCGCCACCTCTTCGCGGTCGGTGGTCGGCGCGACGGTGATCGGATCATGGCCGCGCGCGAGCTCGATCGCGGGCGAGTCGGGGTCGGCGGCGATCAGCTGGCGCAGCGAGACGGTCGCGACCAGCCGTCCCTGCGGTTCGAGCAGGAAGACCGAATAGACGGTCTCGCGGCTGCGCTCGACGGTGCGGATATGCGCCAGCACCTCGCCCACCGTGGCGTCGGCGGAGGCGGCGACATATTCGGTCGTCATCATGCCGCCCGCGCTGTCGGGCGGCCAGCGGAGCAGCGTGTCGATCGACGCGCGGATGGGGGCGGGGAGCGCGGCGTGGATCGCGGCGGCATCGTCCTCGTCCATTTCGGAGAGCACGTCGGCGGCGCGGTCCTCGGCCATTTGCGACACCAGCGCGGCGGCGCGCGCGGTGGTCAGCAGCGGCAGGATTTCGGACGCGCAGCGGAGTTCGGGGCTGTCGAGGACCGCCACGGCGCGCGCATCTGGCATTTGCGACAGGGCGTCGGCGGCCTCCGCGACCGGCAGCGACTGCAACGTATCGACGAGATCGGCGATGGACAGGCCGCGCCGCGAGGAACGGAAACCGGCGGCGACGCCGGCAATCAGATCGTTGACCATTTCAAACCTTTCGTCCGCACGACCCGGGCGGACGAAAGCCAGTCACGAAAACTAGCGAACGGGCCCGAGGCGTGCGGCGCTACTGGAACTGTCGCTGGACATGTTCTCGCTTTCTGGAACGACGCGGGGGACCCCGCATCTGCCCGGCCCTGTGATCCTCCGCAGGGCAATCGTCAACACCGCCGGGCAACCTGACAAAATTTTAATCCGGGCGGCAAGGATCGGGGGCCGTGGCTCCGTCTGGAGGGGCAAAAGGGACATAAAGGGGACCTCATCCGTGCATCGCCTGCTCTTCGCCTCGACCGCCACGCTCGCGCTGGCGGCGGGAGCGGCCGCCTCGGCCCAGACCGTGATCGACACCAAGCGCACGACGCCGGTCCGCACCGCCACCGTCAACAACGGCGCGGCTGCCGATGTCAGCATCACGACGGCGGGCAGCGTGGTCCCGACCGGCGGCACCGCCGTCCGCATCGACAGCAACAACAAGGTCGCCAATGCCGGGACGATCCAGATCACCGACGCCAACGATTCGACCGGCATCGGCGCGGCGGCGGGCGTCAACGGCCAGATCACCAACACCGGCAAGATCATCATCGACGAACGCTATACGGCGGTCGATGTCGACAAGGACGGCGACCTGGACGGCCCCTTCGCGCAGGGCGCCCGCCGCTATGGCATTCGCACCGATGGCGCGTTCACCGGCACCATCACCAATAGCGGCGAGATCACGATCAAGGGCACCGATTCCGCAGGGATCGCGCTGGGCGGTCCGCTGACTGGCAGTCTCGTCCAGTCGGGCAAGATCAACGTGCTGGGCGATCGGTCGGTGGGCGTGCAGACCGGGGCGGTCTCGGGCAATGTGACGCTGGGCGGCAGCATCGTCGCGGTCGGCGAGAATGCGGTCGGCGCGCGGATCGACGGCGATGTCGGCGGGGCGCTGACCGTCGAGGGCGGGATCGGGTCGACCGGCTATCGCTACACCACCCCGCCCGCCGATGTGTCGAAGCTGGACCGCGACGACCTGCTCCAGGGCGGATCGGCGCTGGTCGTCGCCGGCAATGTCGCGGGCGGCATCACGCTGGGCAATGTGACGGGCAAGGCGGCCGACCTGATCACCAACGGCGCGGCACCGACGATGCAGATCGGCGCGGCGAACCGGACGGTCGTCATCGGCGCGACCGGCGGCACCACCCCGGCGGCGGGGCTGGTCGTCAACGGACGGGTGTCGGCGGCGGGCGTCTATAGCGGCGTGCGCGCGACCGCGCTGTCGATCGGCGGGCTGGGCGGCGCGGTGCAGATCGCGCAGGGCGTCTCTGTCGGCGGCACCGTGCAGGCGACGGCGAACGGCGCGGAGGCGACCGCCATCCGCTTCGGCACGGGCGCTTCGACCCCGCAGCTTCAGGTCGGCGGCAGCGTGACCGCGACCGGCGGGGGCGCGGCGAGCGCGATGACGACCGCGATCCTGATCGATAGCGGCGCATCGGTCCCGACGCTCCGCAACACCGGCGCGATCAAGGCCAGCGCGACCGGCGCCTCGGCCACCGCGATCCTCGATCGTTCGGGCGGGCTGACCCTGATCGAAAATGGCGGCTCGATCGCCGCGGCGGGGGGCGATTCCTCGCGCAGCATCGCGATCGACCTGTCGGCGAACACAAGCGGCGCCGTCGTCCGGCAGCTCGCCCCCGCGACCGGCGCCACCGCGCCGAGCATCAGCGGGGCGATCCGCTTCGGCAGCGGCAATGACAGGCTGGAGATTGCGGGCGGCTCGGTCAGCGGCGATGTGAGCTTCGGCGCGGGCAACAACCGGCTGGAGATGAGCGGCGGCACCTATGCGGGCACCGCGACCTTCGGCACCGGTGCCGACACGCTGGTCGTCGGCGGCAGCGCGCGGTTCGACGGCGTCGCCGATTTCGCGGGCCAGGGCCAGGATCTGCTGTCGATCACCGGCAAGGGCGTCTTTGCCGGGCGGCTGGCCAATGCGGGCCATGTCGCGGTGACGGTCGCCAGCGGCGGCGGCACCTTCGCGGCCAACGGCGTATCCAGCATCGGCTCGCTGACGCTGGGCGATCAGTCGATCCTGAGCGTGGCGCTGGACAAGGCCAATCCGACCGGCAACCTGATCCAGGTCGGCGGCGCGACGGTGATCGGCGCCAACAGCCAGCTGGCGCTTCGTGTGTCGGGCGGCACGGACGTGACGGGGCGCTATGTCGTGTTGCGGTCGGGCACGCTGACCGGCGCGAACAACCTGACCCTGGCCGCGAGCGCGATGCCGTTCCTCTACAAGGGGGCGATCGTCGCCACGCAACCCAATGAGATCGCGGTCGACGTCACGCGCAAGGCCAAGACCGAGCTGGGTCTGAACCGCGCGGGCGTCAGCGCCTTCGACGCGATCGACACCGCGATCGCAAAGGACGCCAAGCTGTCCGACGCGATCCGGGGCATTTACGACGGCGCGGCGTTCCGGGGCGCGATCGAGCAGATGCTGCCCAATTACAGCGGCGGCGTGTTCGAAAGCGTGACGCTGGCCTCGCGCACCGCCGCCGCGCAGCTGCGCGAACCGGCGGGCGAGTTCAGCGAAGAAGGCAAATGGGGCTATTGGCTGACCCCGATCGGCTGGGACGCGTCCAAGGGCACGCGCTCGACCCGCAGCTATGACGTGCGCGGCTGGGGGATCAGCGGCGGCATCGAGCACAAGACCGATGCGGGCAATTTCGGCGCCTCGCTGTCCTATATGAGCGGTCGCGACAATGAAGGCTCGGCGGTCAACCGCGTCGACCACAGCCAATATGAGCTGGCCGGTTTCTGGCGCGCGCGCTGGGGTGCCCTGGCGAGCCAGGCCCGCGCTTCGGCGGCGTTCCTGTCCTTCGGGTCGCAGCGTCAGTTCAACGGCGTGGTGGGATCGGAAGCGGTCCAGCGCCGCGCGACCGCCGACTGGAAGGGCATGCTCTATTCGGGGTCGGGATCGGTGTCGTGGGAACATTGGGCGGGCCAGTTCAGCGTCCGGCCCATCCTGGCCCTCGACTATTACCGCCTGAACGAGGACGGCTATCGCGAGAGCGGCGGCGGGACGGGGTATGACCTGACCGTGCGCAAGCGGAGCAGCGACGAACTGGCGGTCACCGCCAGCGTCGCGGCGGGCATCAACTTCGGTGGCGACAACCGCTATGACCAGTGGAGCCGGTTGGAGATCGAGGGCGGACGGCGCGAGCGCGTCGCCGGGGCGCTAGGCCGCACGATCGCCAGCTTCGGCGACGGCACGCCCTTCATCCTCGATCCCGAGGCGCGTCGCGGCGGCTGGGTCGGCCGGGTGCGCGCGATCACCGGGACCAGCGAGATCCGGTTGAGCGGCGAGGTCAATGCCGAACAGAGATTGGGCAACGTGGCACTGGCGGCGCGGGCGGCCCTCCAATTCGCCTTCTAGGCGAGTTCGCCCGCGTGCATCCCCCCTGTAGCGCAGGCGGGCGTTCGGAGCCCCACCCCGTCCTCGGGTGGGGCTCCTTTCCACATCGGGGCTCTTCGGCTAAACCACGACATTCCCTTTCCCTTTCTTCGGTCACCAGCATGCCGCCCACCGGGATCGAGGCCGTCTTCCTCGCCAATCGCGACAGGCTCGTGCGCTTCCTGGGCGCGCGCGGGGCGGGCGACGCGGCCGAGGATCTGGTCCAGGACCTGTGGTTGAAGGTGTCGGGGCGGATGGACGGGCCGATCGCCAATCCGCTGGCCTATCTCTACCGCGCGGCGGACATGCTGATGATCGATCGCTACCGGGCCAGCCGACAGGCCGAGCGGCGCGAGCGGGACTGGGCCGAAGGGCAGCAGGCGGGGGATGCCGAGGCTCCCGCCGCCGAACGCGCCGTGGTCGCGCGCCAGACCGCCGAGCGGATCGCCGCGACGCTGGCGGCGCTTGGCGAGCGGCCCGCGCTGGTGTTCCGGCGCGCGCGGGTGGAGGGGGTGCCGCAAAAGCAGATCGCCGCCGAACTCGGCATCAGTATCAGCACCGTCGAAAGCGATCTTCGCATGGCGGCGCACGCGCTCGCCGCGCTCAAGGAACAGATTGGATGAGCCAGCCCCCGCAATCCCCGCCCGATGCGACGATCGACACGGTCGCGATCGATTGGGCGCTGCGCATGGCCGATCCGGCATCGGCCGACTGGGACGCCTTCACCGATTGGCTGGAGGCCGATCCGGATCACGCCGGACGCTATGACCGCGCCGCGGCGATGCTGCTGGATGCGGCGGACGCGCTGGCGGCGCATCCCGATGTCATGGCGGTGCCGGTCGTCGTCGACGACGAACCCGTCATGCCCGCCCGGCGGCGGCGACCGCTGGGCTGGATCGGCGGCGCGGTCGCGGCGGCGCTGGTCGGGATGGTCGGCGTCCCGCTCTGGCTCGACCGGCCGCAGCCCTATGCCGTCGAGACCGCCGCCGGGGAAATGCGGCATATCGCCTTGCCCGACGGCAGCCGGATCATGCTGGCCGGGGGATCGCGTGTCACGCTGGACCGGGCGGATCGACGCCGCGCCGTGGTCGACCGGGGCGAGGCCCTGTTCGAGGTGCGGCACGACGCCGCGCATCCCTTTGCGGTCGAGGCGCGGGGCATCGGGCTGACCGATCTCGGCACCGTCTTCGACGTCAGGCTGGGCGCGCGCGCCATGCGGGTGGCGGTGGCGGAGGGCGCCGTCATGGTCGATCCGAAGGGTGCCGCGCTTCGGCTGATCCCCGGACAGGCGGTGGTGGCGGAGGGGGATCGGCTGATCCGCCAGCCGGTCGCGATCGAACAGGTCGGCGGCTGGCGGCAGGGGCGGCTGGCCTATGACGGGGTGCCGTTGGCCGAGGTCGCCGAAGACCTTTCGCGCTTCCTCCGCCAGCCGGTCGCCGTCATGCCCGCCATCGCGGACCGGGGATTTCGCGGCACCATCGAACTGGACGCGGTGCGGGAGCAGCCCGACCTGCTGGGCCGGTTGCTCGACGTGCGGGTCCGTCGCAAGGCGGCCGGGTGGATGCTGGAACCGCGCGGGTGAGATTATCGGGGGCGGGGTTCGCGGTCCTGACGGCGGCCATCGCGGCTTGCGCGACGGCGGCCGAGCGCCTGCCCCTCGACCTGCCCGGCGGGACCGTCGCGACCCAGGTGATGGCGCTGGGGCAAAGGGCGCATGCCAATATCGTGGTGCCCGATGCGCGCCTCTGGTCCCGCGCGCTGCCCGCCTTGCGGGGCCGCATGTCGGTGGAGCGGGCGCTGGCGCTGATCGCCGAGCGCAGCGATGCGCGGGTCGAGGCGCTCGGCCCCGGTAGCTGGCGGCTGCTTCCCAGGGCGCGGCCCCGGATCGCGATCCCGCATCGCCACCGGTACGCGCCGCCGCCGCCGCCGGAAGTGCCGGACGGTGATGTCGTCGTCACCGCCAGCAAGCGCGACACGACCCGCGATCATTTCGCGGGGCAGGTGGTGCAGGTCGCGGGCGCCGATCTGGAGCTGGGCGGCGCGGGCGGCACGGGCAAGCTGGCGGACCGGATGACCGTGATCGCCTCGACCTATCTGGGTCCGGGACGCAACAAGCTGTTCATCCGGGGCATCGCCGACTCCAGCTTCACCGGCCCGACCCAGGCGACGGTGGGGCAGTATTTCGGCGATCTGCGGCTCAGCTACAACGCACCCGACCCCGATCTGCGGCTCGCCGATCTGGCGGCGGTCGAGGTGCTGGAGGGGCCGCAGGGGACCTTGTACGGCGCGGGGTCGCTGGGCGGGTTGATCCGGCTGGTTCCCAATGCGCCCGATGCGACGCGGGCCGGGGGATCGGTGATGCTGGGCGGATCGGCCACCGCGCGGGGCGCGCCGGGGGTGGATGCGCAGGCGGTGCTCAACATGCCGGTCGTCGCCGACCGGCTGGCGATCCGGATCGTCGCCGATACCGCGAGCGAGGGCGGCTATATCGACAAGCCGCTGCTCGGCCGGACCGATGTCAACCGCACCCGGATCGAAGGCGGACGCGCCGCCGCGCGGCTCGACCTGGGCGGGGGCTGGAGCGTGGAAGCGATCGGGATCGGCCAGCGGATACGCGGCGCCGACAGCCAATATGCCGATCGCGACGGCCCGCCGCTGACCCGCGCCGCGCCGGTGGCGGAGGGCTTTTCGGCCGATTTCGGCCAGGCCCAGCTGGTCCTGTCGGGCCGCCTGGGACGCGTCCGCTTCCGTTCGAGCAGCGGCATCACCGCGCACGACCTGATGGAACGCTATGACGCGACCCCGCCGGGCGGCCCGGTCCAGCTGTTCGCCCAGGCCAATGCCACCCGGATGCAGGCCAACGAGACCCGGCTGTGGCAGTCGTCGCCCGATGGGTCGGGCTGGCTGGCTGGGTTCAGCTATGTCCATAACCGCACCCGGCTGACCCGCCTGTTCGGCGAGCCCGGCGCGCTGGTCGCGCGGACCGGCGTGGTCAACGGCGTCGAGGAGGCGACGCTCTATGGCGAGGCGAGCGTCCGGCTGCTCCCCGGCCTGCTGACCACGGGCGGGCTGCGCGTCACCCATTCGGTGCTCGACGGGGCGGGCGAGGACTTGCCTTCGGCCCTGTCGGTCCAGGCACTGGCGCGGTTGCAGGATGTGACGGCGCGGCGCGCGCAGACGATCCTGCTGCCCGCCGCCTCCGCGCTGATCGACCTGACCCCGCGGGCGCAGCTCTTCCTGCGCTATCAGCAGGGGTTTCGTCCCGGCGGGCTGACCATCGAGGGGCCGGTGGTCCGCAGGTTCCGCAACGACCGGGTGGCGACGATCGAGGCGGGGTTGCGGACCGGGCGGCCGGGGCGCGACCGGTTCGACGGGGCGATCACGCTGGCCCACACGTCGTGGCGCGACATCCAGGCCGACTTCATCGATTCCGGCGGCCTGCCCAGCACCGCCAATATCGGCGACGGAAAGCTCTGGACGATCGAGGCGCTGGTCGGCGCGCGGCTGGCCGAAGGGCTGCGGGTCGAGGGGGCGCTGTCCTATAATGACAGCCGGATCGACGAGCCGTCGAGCACACGCGTCTTCGCGCTGGCCGAGGATCTTGCCGGCGATCCGGCGGCGGCGCGCGCGGCGGTGCTGGCGCGGTTGAGCCAGATTCCCAATATCGCGCGGGTCACCACGCGCGCGGGCTTGGTCTATCGCCGCATGCTGGCGGGCGGGCGCGACCTGCGCGTCGATGGCTGGCTGCGCTATGTCGGGGCGTCCCGGCTGGGCGTGGGGCCGATCCTGGGCGAGCGCCAGGGCGATTATCTCGACAGCGGGCTGACCGCGCGGCTGGGGCGGGGCGCGATCGGGATCACCGCCAGCGTCACCAACCTGGCCGATGTGCGCGGCAATCGCTTCGCGCTCGGCACGCCCTTCGCCACCGGGCGCGACCAGGTGACGCCGCTGCGCCCCCGCACGCTGCGCATCGGGCTGGACGCCGCCTTCTGATCAGCGGCGCGGGGCCGCGAACAGCGACAGCGGCACCGCCTGGGCCATGGCGCGATAGCCCGCCATGCTGGGATGCAGATGATCGCCTGAGTCGTAAGCAGGCAGCAGCCGGTCGGGCCTGGCCGGATCGCGCACCGCCCGGTCGAAATCGATCACCCCGTCGAACAGCCCCGACGTGCGGATGAAGCGGTTGATCGCCTGCCGGTCCGCCTCGGTCTCGGGGCCGGGATGATAATAGTCGTTGCCTTGGAACGGCGTGATCGTCCCGACGATCAGGCGGATGCCATGCGCATGGGCGCGTTCGGCCAGTTGGCGATAGGCGCCGGTGATCCGGCGCACCATCGCCTGATGGGTCGCGGCGTCGACCGGATGCTCGCGGGTCAGCACGCCCAGGTCATTGACCCCTTCCAGCAGGATGGCATGGCTGACGCCCGGCCGCGCGATCACGTCGCGGTCGAACCGCGCCATCAGATTGGGGCCGATCCCGTCGAGCAGCATCCGGTTGCCGCCGATCCCGGCATTGACCACCGAGAAGCGGCGCGTGGCGGGCGAGGCCGCCAGCCGCTGCGCGAGATCGTCGGGCCAGCGGGTGTTGCTGTCGTCCTTGATGCCATAGCCGTCGGTGATCGAGTCGCCGATGGTGACGATGGTCGCGGTTTGCGTGGCGTCGCGTATCTCGACATCGGACAGCGCCCACCAGCCGCCGATCTTCTGCGCATCGGGCAAAGCGGGCCGCGCGGTGGCGTTCCCGGCGATCAGGAAGGTGGTCGAGCGTGCGCCGGTATGGCCGGTCGGGGTCGTCACCGGATCGGGGAAATAGAGGCTGACCGCGACATCGCCGCCCGCCGCGACCGGCAGTGCGATCACGTCGGAATAGAGTTCGGCCCCCGGCGGCACCACGACCTCGCCCGCGCCGTCGAAGGTCACCGCCAGCGGCGTGGCGACGTCCGACCGGCCGGGCGTGGCCAGGCCGATGCTCGCCGCGCCGATATGGAGCGGGGTGGTGCCTGCGACATTGGACAGGCGAAGGCGAAGCACCCTGCCGCTGGCGGTCAGGCGGACGATCTGGCGGATCGTGACGGGACCGGCCTTGGCCACCCTGTCGGCATTGGCCCCCTCGACCCGCACCTGGGACGAGCCCCAGGCGGGAGTCCAGCGGGTGTCGCGCGCCTGGACGCCGGTCGCGATCATCACGGCCGTCGCGGCCACCATCGTCCAGTGCTTCATGCCCGATCCTCTCTTTGTCGCATCCACGCTTGCGGCCTGCGGTTTGTGAGCGATAACAGTAAGCGAGACAAACGAAAATAGTCCCGGTCGTCCTGCACGACGGGGAGACCGGAGAGACGATGAACCCCCTGTTATTGTCCGCCGCGCTCGTCGCGCTGATCCCCGGCGCCGCTGCTGCGGCCGCCACCCGTCCGACCTGTGCGGCACCGGTCGTCGCCTGCGAGCGGAGCGTGGCGGGCGCCCTGTCGCTGCTGGCACCGGGGCGGGTGGCGACGGTGGTCGTCGATCCGGGGGACGAACCCGGCGTCCGCCGCGCCGCCACCGATCTGGTCGCCGACCTGAAGGCGGTGGGCGGCGGGGACGTCCGGCTGGCGGGGGATGCGGCGGGCGGGGCGACCGTCATTGCCGGGACGCTGGGGCATAGCGCGGTCGTGGACGCGCTGGTCAAGGCGGGCAAGATCGATGTCTCCGGTCTCGCCGGGCAATGGGAGGGCTATGTCGAGCAGGTGGTCGACAACCCCATGCCGGGTGTCGCGCGGGCGCTGGTGATCGTGGGGGCGGATCGGCGCGGCACCATCTATGGCCTGTACGACATCAGTGCGAAGGCCGGGGTCAGCCCCTGGACCTGGTGGGCCGACGTTCCGGCGCAGCGCCATCCGACGCTCTATTTGACGGCGGGACGCGTCGCCGATCATCCGGTTGTCAAATATCGCGGCATCTTCATCAACGACGAGGAACCCGCATTCGGCGGCTGGGCGCGCAAGAGCTTCGGGGGGATCAACCACCGGGCCTATGAGCGGGTGTTCAACCTGCTGCTCCGCTCCAAGGCGAATTTCCTGTGGCCAGCCATGTGGGGCAAGTCGCTGTGGCAGGACGATCCCGCGACCGCGCCGCTGGCGCAGGAGATGGGGGTGCTGCTGGGCACCTCGCACCATGAACCGATGCAGCGCGCGCAGATCGAGTGGAAGCGGCAGGGCGGCGGCGCGTGGGACTATACGAAGAATGCCGACGAACTCCGCAAATTCTGGCGCTTCGGGATAGAGCGGCGCGGCCGGGCCGAGGACCCGGTGACGATCGGCATGCGCGGCGACGGCGACGAACCGATGACCGAGGGGACCGCGACCGAGCTGCTCGAACGGATCGTCACCGACCAGCGCAGGATCATCGCCGATGTGACCGGACGCCCGGCCGCGCAGACGCCGCAGGTCTGGGCGCTCTACAAGGAGGTGCAGGATTATTACGACAAGGGGATGCGCGTTCCCGACGACGTGACCTTGCTGTTCGCCGACGACAATTGGGGTAATATCCGCCGCCTGCCTCCGATTGGCGAGACGCGTGTTGGCGGATCGGGCGTCTATTATCACTTCGATTATGTCGGCGGCCCGCGCAACTATAAGTGGCTGGACACCAACGCGATCCCGCGTGTGTGGCAGCAGATGACGATGGCGCACCAATATGGCGCGGACCGGCTGTGGATCGTCAATGTCGGCGACCTGAAGCCGATGGAATATCCGACCAGCTTCTTCCTGGACATGGCGTGGAATCCCGACCGCATGGACCTGTCGGAGATGCAGGCCTATCCGGTGCGCTGGGCGACGCAGCAGTTCGGGGCCGCGCAGGGGCCGCAGATCGGCGAACTGATCCGCCGCTATGGCCAGCTCGCCAGCCGTCGCAAGCCCGAGCTGATCGACGCCACCAGCTATGACTATCGGGACGGCGAATGGGCGCGGGTGCTGGCCGAGTGGAACGCGCTCGACACGGCCGCCCGCAAGCTCGAGACGCGGATCCCCGCCGATCGGCGCGACGCCTATTACGAACTGGTGCTGCACCGGATCGAGGCGATGACGAACCTGCATCGGCTGTATCAGGCGGTCGCCGCCAACCACGCCGCGGCCAGTGCGGGCGATGCGGCGACGGCGGAGAAGATGGCGGCCGCCGCGCGGAGCTTCTTCGCGCGCGACGCCGCGATCCGCCGCCGTTACGAGGTGGAGACGGCGGGCGGCAAATGGCCCGCGATGATGGCGCAGACTCATATCGGCTATACCGGCTGGCAACAGCCCGACAGCGACGCGATGCCCGCGCTCGCCACCGTCGCCGCGCCGCTCCCCCTGCCACCCGCGCCGCCCCGTGCCGTACAGCGGATCGCAGCCGACCAGGGCCGGGCGGTCGATGGCGGCGGCATCCGGTGGCAGCGTGTCGCGAACTTCACCGCCGAAGGAGCCGCGATGATCGCCACGCCGACCACCGCGCCGACCATCGAGCGGCCGGGCGGGGCGAGCCCGCACCTCGTCTATGACCTGGCCACCGAGCGCGCCGGGCCGCTCAAGCTCGCGATCGTCGCGGCGCCGGGGCTGGACGTGCGCGGCGGCGGGCGGCACCGGATCGCGATGTCGGTCGATGACGGCACGCCCGTCATCCTGAACCTGATGGCCGGAGAGACGCCCGCCACCTGGGACCGTTCGGTGATCGAGAACCGGCGGGTCGCGAAGACGACCCTGCCGGGCGTCGCGGCGGGGCGGCATCGCGTGACCCTGTGGCTGGTCGATCCCGAGGTGGTGTTCGAGGGGATCGAAGTCCTGCCCTGACGGCTGAGAGGTTGTCTGAAAACGTGCCTAGGCACGTTTTACGGCACCGGCCCGCTCCCCCACCCGACCTCCCACAGAGTATCCTTGATGGGAGGTCGGGTGGGGGAGCGGGCCGGTGCCGCCCGAACGCCCTCTCAGCCCCCGCGCAGCATCCGCATCGCATGGGCGCGCAGCATCCCGGTATTTTCCGGGGCCGCGCCCAGCACGCCGCGTCGTTCCTCGGGCAGGTGCGCCAGCGGATGGCCGTCGCGGCGGAACGCGTAATGATCGAACCACGCACGCCACGCTGCGCGCTCCGCTTCGGGCCGTGCGGCGATGGCGGTCATGGCGAGGAGCAGCGCGGCGAAGGGCTGGTCGGGGCTGACCGGAAACGCGTCCCACCAGTAATTGACCAGGATGTTGAGCGTCCCCGTCGCCTCGACCCGGTGCCACCACAGCTTGGGCATGTAGAGCGCATCGCCCGCCTCCAGCTCGACCATGATCGCGCGGTGCCGGGCCTGCTCGAACCGGGGATAGCGCGGATCGCCGCTCTGTGCCTCGACGGCCAGCGCGATCGGCTGGCCAGCCATGGTATGGTCGATCGGCCCGACATAGAGGTCGCCGATCGCATCGGGCGGATAGAGGGTGAACCGCCGCCGCCCCGCCACGACGCAGGCGATATTGTCCATCATGTCGTAATGACAGGGCACGGTCGACGCATCGCCGATCCAGATCAGCGGCGACACGCCCGGCGGCGCGAAGGGCAGGGCATTGGCCTGCGCCAGTCCGGGCAGGACCGCCTCGGTCGGCACCGATCCGATATAGAGGCTCTCCTCCGTCTCGACCCCGCTCGTCAGCCGTTCGATCGCGGCGCGCAGCGTCATCGTCTCGCGGCGGAAATTGAAGCCGGTCAGGTCGTCGCTATAGCTGTAGCGCCCGGCGATGGCGCGCGGGCCGATAAAGGCCTCCACCTGCCGTCCGGCATCGAAGCCCGCCAGATATCCGGCCAGCGTCGCCGCGCTGGCCGCCTGCCGCAACGGCCAGCCATCGGCCGCGCCCCGAATGATCGCGGGGCGACAGGGTTCGGCGACCAGGCGTCGAAACGCGTCATATCCGTCGAGCGCGGCGCGATCAATCTCGACCGCCGCGTCGGTCATGCCGCCAGCCCGCTCAGCCGGTCGTTGCGCCGCCGCGCGAGGAACGGGATATGTCGGACTGATGCGGTCTGCGCATAGATGAGTTGCAGGTCGCCCGACCGGAACAGCGCCAATGCGGCCTCGTCGGGCAGGTGTGCGTGCAGCGCATCGAGGCTGATCGTATAGAGCGCGTCGAGCCGCAGGCTCTCGCCATTGTCGAAGCGGAAGCTGAGGTCGATCGGCTCGATCAGCTTGTGCGCCAGCAGGCGGCCGACAAAGGCCTCGGTCTCGGGCAGCCCCCGGTGCAGCCGTCGCAGGGCGGCCTGGATCCGCTGCAATGCCGGGGCGGCGTCGCCGTCCTTTTCGAAGATCGGGTCCCCTTCGCCCTGGCCGAGCGCGGCATGGCCGGGATCGATCGCGATATTCTCGCCGGAGACGTAGAAACCCTGTCTTTCCAAGTCGGCGGCGCGGTATCCGGCCAGCGTTCCGTTCGCGCCCAGGCAGAGATTTTCCTCCGGCACCAGCCCCATCAACGCGCCGGGATACAGGTCGCCGGTTTCCGGATGACGGGCGAACAGGATCGGATAATGGAGCGCGGCGGGCAGGAACTCATCGGCCACCAACTGCACGAAATGGCGGTTTCGGTCGGGTGCGGCGGAGACGCGGAGCGCGGCATGCCGTGCGCTGTCGAGCAATTCCATATCGGCCATGACGGGCAAATCCTTTCGCGTCGCATCCTCTCGCCCCGCGTCGTCCGGCTGGCCGACAGCGGCGTCGAAGCCCGGTTTGTGTTCGGTTCCCAAGGTCTTCGTCAAGGGTGGGCATAACGCGACCCCGTCGCTCTGACAAATGGCTTGTTATAGCGCTATCATAAGAGTAGCATAAGCGTATCGAAAGGGCGGTATGGCGGCATAACGCTGGCGGCCCCGGTGATAAAAGATTGAAGGAGAGGGGAAAATGGTGTCTCGCACTGTTTCTGTTGCCGCACTGGTTTCACGCCGTGCACTGATGGGCGGCGTCTCGCCGTTGATGGCGTTAGCGCTTCTCACGCCCGGCACCGCCTATGCGCAGACCGCCGCGCCGGGTACCGTCCGTCCCGATACGCCCGTTCAGGCCAACGCCACCAGCGCGCAGCAGGCCGGCACGCCGCAGGATCAGGCGACCGCGCCCAGCGAACAGGACAATGCTCCGTCGCCCTCCGGCGAGGCGAGCTCCGCCGAGATCATCGTCACCGGCCTGCGCAGCTCGCTCCAGCGCAACCTCGACATCAAGCGCACCGCGACCGGCGTGGTCGACGCCATCTCCGCCGAGGATATCGGCAAATTCCCCGACTCCAACGTCGCGGCGTCGCTCCAGCGACTTCCCGGCGTCTCGATCCAGCGCAACGGTTCGCGCGGCGAGCCGACCGGCATCACGGTTCGCGGCTTTGGCGGCGACTTCAACACCACCCTCTATGACGGCCGTCGCATCTCGACCGCCGCAGGCGGCCGCCAGATCGACTTCAGCACCGTCGGCTCGGACTTTATCGGCGGGATCAGCGTTCTGAAGACGCCCGACGTGTCGCTGGCCTCCAGCTCGATCGGCGCGACCGTCGATATCCAGTTCCCCAAGCCGTTCGACCATCCCGGCTTCCGCGCGGCGGTCAGCGCCTCGGGCTCGCTCCAGGACCGTTCGGGTCATGTTACCCCGACGCTGGGCGCGCTGGTCAGCGACACCTTTGCCGACGACACGATCGGCATCCTGTCCAGCTTCATCTACACCCGCCGCGACACCGATACCAACCGGGTTTTCGTGTCGGGCTGGCCGGGCGGCAATTTCGCGCCCTGCCAGCTGTCGGGCAGCACCGCGACCAGCTGCGCGCCGACCACCAACGGCACGGCGGCGGCGTCCGACCAGCGCACGCTGACCGGCTGGTTCCCGCAGCAATATGGCGCCGAGCAGCAGCGGACCAAGGACGAGCGCGTCGACGGTCGCGTCGCGCTGCAATGGCATCCGTCCGAAGACGTGATGCTGACCCTCGACAACAATTATTCGCGCCAGACGATCACGACCGACGTGTTCGGCTTCGGCGTGTGGTTCAACCAGGGCGACCTGCGCAACGTGAAGCAGGACGCCAATGGTACGGCGATCAGCTTCACCCAGACCGGCACCCCGACCGACTTCACCTCCGCGATCAACAAGCAGGTGCTTCAGACCAACCAGACCGGCCTGAACGTCAAATGGGACGTCAGCCCGAAGCTGACCGTCGAGGCGGACGGTGCCTATGCCAAGAGCTGGCTGAACCCCGGCGGCGTCGTGGGCAGCAGCAACGGCGATATCGGTTACGGCGGCAATCTGGGCACCAATCTGGGCTTCAACATCACGGGTGACAGCAACAAGGCGTTCCCGACGATCAGCAATTTCGGCCCCGCCGGCGACGGCGCGCGCTGGGCGGACCCGTCGCTGATCGGCTCGCACGTCACCGTGCTCCAGACCCAGAAGAACACCGACGAGCTGAAGCAATTCCGCGCCGTCGCCACCTGGAAGGAAGACAATCTGACGCTGAAGGCCGGCGGTCAGTATGTCGACGACAAATTCTACCAGCAGAATGCCAGCACCTTCACCAACAATTACTGGCAGGCCTATGCGGGTTACGGTTCGCCCTCGGGCCGCACCTCGGGCATCGCGCCGCTGCCGTCGAACCTGTATCAGGGCTCGATCAGCCTCAACAACTTCATCCCCGGTTTTCAGGGCGGCCTGCCGCCGTCGGTCCTGATCTACAGCCCGCAGGCCTATCAGAATTATCTGACCAGCCTGGGCAACCCGCAGGCGCAGACGGTGCCCGGCTTCAACTATGGCGGCGGGGTCAACGGCTTTACCGGCGCATTCGATCAGGCGATCGATCCCAACTCGGTCCGCACCATCCAGGAAAAGACCTGGTCGCTGTTCTTCAGCGCGCAGATCGAGGCGCAGGTCGCCAGCATGCCGCTGCACATCGCGGTGGGCCTGCGTAACGAGAATACGCATCTCAGCTCGGCCGGGCAGGGTCGTCAGCCGACCACCATCACGCGCAGCGCCGCCGACCCGACCTTGTTGTCGATCGACTTCACCCAGACCCAGCCGGTCGTCGGTCGCAACAATTATTCCTACATGCTGCCGACCCTCGACCTGCGTCTGGAGGTGACCGACAAGCTGCAGCTGCGCTTCGACGCGTCGCGTACGCTGACCCGTCCGGGCCTGACGCTGCTCAGCCCGGTGCTCAGCATCGGCAACGGCCAGCGTGTCGGCGCGCTGTCGGGCAGCGGCGGCAATCCGCAGCTGAAACCCTATCTGGCGGACAATTACGATCTGGCCGCCGAGTGGTATTATCAGCGCAACTCGTACCTGTCGGTCGACTTCTTCCTGAAGAATGTCAGCAACTTCATCGTCAACGGCGTGACCCGCCAGACGGTGAACGGCGTGGTCGACCCGACCACCGGCCAGCCTGCCGTCTTCTCGATCTCGCAGTCGATCAACGGCCCGGATGCCACCGTGCGCGGCGTCGAAATCGCCTGGCAGCAGGTGTTCGGCGACAGCGGCTTCGGCTTCCAGGCCAATGCCACGCTGGTCGACACCAACAAGCCGTACAACGCCAAGGACGTCTCGCAGAGCGGCTTTGCGGTGACGGGGCTTGCGAACTCGGCCAACTTCGTCGGCTTCTATGACAAGAATGGCTTCCAGTTCCGCACCGCGCTCAACTGGCGCGACGAGTATCTGCTGGCGTTCAGCCAGAACCAGAATACCGGCTCCTATGGTGCCGAGCCGACCTTCGTGAACCAGAGCTTCCAGGTCGATCTGACCAGCAGCTATGACGTGTCGAAGAACTTCTCGATCTTCGGCGAGATCCTGAACCTGAACAACAACAAGCAGAGCACGCATGGCCGGTTCAAGAACCAGCTGCTCGACGTGTTCGACTATGGCCGCCGCTTCACGGTCGGCGCGCGCTATCGTTTCTGACGATGGCCAGGGGCGGGGATGCCGGGCTTCGGCTTGACATCCCCGCGTCCAATCGGACCTTCTGACACCATGGTTCAACCCGTCCAGAATATCGTGATCGTCGGCGGCGGCACCGCCGGCTGGCTGACCGCGGGCGTGATCGCCGCCCGGCATCAGGGGCGGCGGCCGCATGGCTTTACCGTCACGCTGGTCGAATCCCCCAATGTCCCGATCATCGGGGTGGGCGAGGGGACCTGGCCGACGCTGCGCACCACGCTGAAGCGAATGGGCGTGTCCGAAACCGAATTCTTCCGCCAGTGCGATGCCTCGTTCAAGCAGGGCGCGCGCTTCAACCGCTGGACCACCGGCGCGGCGGATGACGGCTATTACCACCCGCTGATGCTGCCGCAGGGCTTTGCGCAGGTGAACCTGGCCTCGCACTGGCTGGCGGGCGAAAGCGAGGGGAGCTTCTGCGACGCGGTCACGCCGCAGGGGCGCATCTGCGACGCGGGGCTGGCACCCAAGACCATCGCGACGCCCGAATATGACGCGCTGGCCAATTATGCCTATCATCTCGACGCGGGCAAATTTGCCGATTTCCTGCGCCGCCATTGCTGCGAGACGCTGGGCGTCCGGCATGTCCTTGCCGATGTCGAGGAGGTGCTGTTGGCCGAAAATGGCGACATCCGCGCGGTCCGCACGGCGCAGGCGGGCGAAGTGGCGGGCGACCTGTTCGTGGACTGCACCGGCTTCCGCTCGCTGTTGCTGGGCGAGGCGATGGGGGTGGCGTTCCAGCCGCTGAACGACGTGTTGTTCTGCGACACGGCGCTGGCCATCCAGGTGCCCTATGACGATCCCGAGGCGCCGATCGCCTCGCACACCATCTCGACCGCGCAGTCGGCGGGGTGGATATGGGATATCGGCCTGCCGACCCGGCGCGGGGTGGGCCATGTCTTTTCGAGCAGCCATATCGACCGCGATGCCGCCGAACGCGAACTGCGCGCCTATCTGGGCGAGGCGGGGCGCGACCTGCCCGTCCGCGAGTTGAAGATCCGCGCGGGCCACCGGACGCGCTTCTGGGAGCGCAACTGCGTCGCCGTCGGGCTGGCGGCGGGGTTCCTCGAACCGCTGGAGGCTTCGGCGATCGTCCTGATCGAGCTGTCCGCCAAGCTGATCGCCGAGCAGATGCCTGCCTGTCGCGAGGTAATGGACACGGTCGCCAGGCGGTTCAACGACACGACCCTGTATCGCTGGGGCCGGATCGTCGATTTCCTGAAGCTGCATTATGCGCTGACCCAGCGGACCGACAGCGATTTCTGGCGCGACAATCGCCGGGCCGAGACGATGCCCGACCGGTTGCAGGAGTTGATGGCGCTATGGCGATACCAGACGCCGTGGATGCATGACGAGTTCGACCGGGTGGAGGAGGTCTTCCCCTCGGCCAGCTATCAATATGTCCTGTACGGCATGGGCCAGCGGACCGAGATCGCGCCGGGCAGCCTCCACGCCGAAACCGTGATCGCCGAGCGGGCGCGGCGGGAGAATGACGTGCAGACCGGGCGATTGCTGGCGGGTTTGCCGCGCCATCGCGACCTGATCCGCAAGATCGTGGAGCGGGGATTGCCGACGATCTGACGGGGGAGGGGGCGTGGCCTACGACTGCGCTCAGGCTGAACGGCGCGATGTATCCAGATCGCCCATTCCCACAGCCGTTCAGCCTGAGCGAAGTCGAAGGCCAAGGGATTTGCTTTCGACCTACCGCCCCGACAGGGTAAAGCGGTCCACGTCCATCCACCCGCCCTTGGCCCCCGGATTGTAGCAGAACAGCGCGAATTGCTGCCCCTGGAAGGTGCCGGTCCGCCAGTCGAACGCCAGCGGGAAGTCCCCGCCCAGCCCCTGCCAATCGCGCCCGTCCAGACTATAGGCCAGGCTCGCCCGATCGCTGCGGAAATCCATGTCGGTGCGCAGGAACAGCCTTTGCCCCGCGACCGGCCGGGCGTCGACGCGGACATCGGTCTTTTGCGTCGTGCCCTTGTCGGCGGCGACATCCTCGATCACCCGCATGGTCAGGGTCAGCCGCCCATCGGCCCCGCGCCCGACCGCGATATGGCCGCTATATTTGCCGAAAGTGCCAAAGCCGCACTGGTCGCCCGCGACGATGTGTGAGGTGTCGATCGCCACGACCCCGCGTCCGAACGGCCCCTGCCCCTTTTGCAGCAGGGTGTTGCGCGCGCTCCAGAGCGCCGGGGCCTGGGTGGCGCGCAGCCGCAGGAAGCCGGGCCGTTCGGTCAGCGACCAGCGGTCGGGCAGGGGGTTGTGGTTCCACTGCCATTGCAGGCCGAGCGTGCGGTCCGCAAAATCGTCCGAGGCGGGGAGCTGGCGGATCGGCTGGCCCATGATCGGCTTGGTCGCGGTGGCGGGAACGCGGCCGGGCGCGTCGGGCGTGCCCCAGACGGGCCAGCCGTCGCGCCAGAAGACCGGGCTGATATTGGTCATCCGCCCGATTGCGCCCGCGTCGACCATGACGAAGCCATAGTCGCGACCATCGGGCAGGTCGACGATCGCACCCTGGTGGCCGCCGGTCTTGTCGTCGATCTGGTCGCGCGTTTCCCAGGGGCCGAACAGGCTTTTGGCGCGGGATACCGTCATGCCCAGCCGACGGGGTATCGCGTTGAACATATAGTAGAAATCGCCGCGCTTGACGATCTTCGACCCCTCGGCCCCCTTGTTGAAATAGACGACGCGCTTGTCGGTGACGCGGCGCAGGTCGCGGTCCAGGCTAAGGAGCGTGGTCGTGCCGTCCGACCCCACCGATGTCATGATATAGGCGCTGCCATCGGTGTCGAAGAACAGCCCCGGATCAAAGGCTTCCTCGCCGATCCGGTTCATCGCCCAGGGGCCGCGAATGTCGCGCGAACGATAAATGCGCGTCTTCTCGCCCACCGGCGTCACCGCGATGTAGAAGACGCCGTCGCGGTAGCGCAGGCTGGGCGCGAAAATGCCTTTGCGATAGGCGCCGCCATCCTTCAGCTCATAGGCGGGCAAGCCCTCCAGCCGGTCGATGACATGGCCGACGAAGCGCCAGTTCACCAGATCGCGCGAGGTCATGATCGTCAGGCCGGGGACGTTCGCGAAGGTGGTGGTGATGAAATAGAAATCGCGCCCGACCCGGATGATGTCGGGATCGGGATAATCGGCATAAAGCGGCGGGTTGGCATAGGTGCCGTCACCGCGATCCGATTGCCAGACCTGCCCGCCTGCCATGGCGGACACCCCCGCCAGTGTCGCGCCGAGCGCGAGCGAGAAAAGCCGCCGCGCCGTCATTGCGGGCTATACGCATAGGGGCCGATCACCGTGCCGACGAACCCGCCCGCTTTGGCGGTGCTGAGGAAGCGGACATCCAGGTCGGACTTGAGCGTCGCCGTCCGCCCGTCCGCCTGATAGTCGAAGCTCATCGTCCCGCCCCTGGCATGGATGGTCAGCGTGACCGGCCCCTTGGCGGCGAAGGGCGCGGAGGCGATCAGCGTTTCCGGCGCGGTCTCGTCGCGGGTGTTCCGGCCCTCCCGCGCATAGAGCGCGATCCGGGGCTGTACGTCGATCCGGGTCAGCCCGAAGAACAGATAGGCATAGTCGTTCTGGATCGCCGCCAGCCCGGCCCGCGCGCCGTTCGCGCTGGGGGTGAAGGTCAGCGTGGTCGAGACGTCCGCGATGACATGCTGCTGCCGCCGCCCGACAAAGGCGGGCACGCCGTTCCGATCGCCCAACGCCGCGCCGCCGTTCAGCGACAGGCGGCCATTCGCCACGCTGTAGAAGGGCGTTCGGGGCGTGCGGATGCCGATCCACTGCATCGCCAGACGCTGGCCTTCGAACTCGTCGGTATAGCCGAAGTCGCCGCTGGTCGGCAGCGTGGGTGCCGGGCTGGCGGGCAGCGGGGGCCGTTTTTGCGTCCAGGGCACCGTCTTGCCCTTGTCCAGGATGATCGGCCAGCCGTCGCGCCACGTCACCGGCAGGAGGAAGGTCTCGCGCCCGATATTGTAATAATCCTCGGCATAGGGGCGCGTCGCCAGGAAGGTCGCCCACCAGTCGCCATTCTGAGTCTGGATCAGCTCGGCATGGCCCGCCGCGCTGATCGGATGCGGGCGGGCGGGGTCGAGATCGCGCTGGGTCAGGATCGGATTGCCCGCGAACGGGACATAGGGGCCGCGCAATTGCTTCGAGCGGAGAACGACCTGCGAATGGTTGACGCTGGTCCCGCCCTCGGCGGCGGTCAGATAATACCAGCCGTCCTTTTTGAAGATATGCGGCCCCTCGATCCAGACGGGCTTCTTCGACAGGTCGACGCCGCCGTTGATCAGTTGCGTGCTCTCGCCGACCATTTTCCCTGCGCGCCAGTCATATTCCTGGATCCAGATGGCACGGTGGCCGTCATAGCGCGGCGGCTCGGCGGGGGCGCGATTGTTGACGATATAGGCGCGGTCGCCCTCCCAGTAGAGTGAGGGGTCGATCCCCTCGAAGGGCAGCCAGATCGGGTCGGACCAGGGCCCGGCGGGGTTCTTCGCGGTGATGACGAAATTGCCCCGACACTGGACGCAGGTGTTGACGATATAGAAGGTGCCGTCGTGATAGCTGATGTCGGGCGCGAACACCGCCTCCGATATGGCACGGCCCGAAAAGTCGAGCTGGCCCGGCCGGTCGATCGCATTGCCGATCTGGGTCCAGTGGACGAGGTCGGTCGAATGGAAGATCGGCAGTCCGGGGAAATGCGCGAAGGACGAATTGACGAGGTAATAGTCCTTGCCCACCCGCGTCACCGACGGATCGGGATAATAGCCCGCGACGATCGGGTTGAGATACTCGCCCGCCTTCGGCTTCACCTGTTCGAGCGAGCGGCCCTGATAGGTGAAGCGATCGAAGCTGGCGGTCTGCGCGGCGGCGCCACCGGCGGCGGCCAGCGCCAGGGCGAGCGCGGTCAGGCTGCGGCGGATCATGCGATTCCCTTTCGAACGGGGGCGGCGCGCAGCGCGTCGGCGATGGCGGCGCGCATCGGCTTGGGCTTCAGTTCATCGTCATAGGGCAGGGGCCGCTGGGGCAGGCCGTCGGCGCGCGGCGCGAAGCCGTTCAGCCAGCTATGCTTGTCCCACAATCCCCAGCACAGCAGCTGGTCGAGCTGCGGATAGGCCAGCATCTGGTCGAGATAGCTTTTGGCGACGGCGGCGGTCTGCGCATCGCGCCGGGCCACGTCGCGCGGCATTTCGCGGTCGTTGATGTCGAACTCGGTGATCAGCAGGCGATAGCCCATGGCGACGACTTCATCCAGGAACCGCTTCCATTCGGCGCGCTGGACGCGCGAATGGCTGCCGTCATTGCCGAGATGGCTCTGGATGCCGAGCGCGTCGACAGGGACATTCTCCTTGCGGAACCGCGCGAGCAGGCGGAGCACGCCGGCGCGGTGGGTCTCGTTGCCGACCTCCCAGGACATATAGTCGTTATAGACGCGCTGGGCATGGGGGGCATGCTCGCGCGCGGTTTCATAGGCGATCTTGAACACGTCGAAGCCCAGCGCCTTGTCGAACACCGTGCCGCGGACCTCGCCCGTCTTGGGATCGATCGTCTCGTTGATCACGTCCCAGGAATAGATGCGGTCGCCGAAATGCCCCGCGACCTTCGCGATATAGGCGCGCAGCCATTTCTCGGCCCCGGTCGCCTCGACCATCTGGGCAAGCGCGGGCGAGATATATTTGCCGTAATTCCACAGCAGCGTGTGGCCGCGCAGCTTCATGCGATGGTCCTGCGCGAACGTCGCGATCCGGTCGGCGGGACCGAAGTTCAGCGCCTGCGGATCGTTGCCGAGGACATAGACCTTCATCTCGTTCTCGGGCACGACGACCGCGCATTCGCGGGCCACCAGCGCGCCATAGCCGGGATCGGCCATCGGCGAGGATCGCCCCGCGCTGATCGCGGTGCCGAACAGGACGCCCTTTTGCGCGGCCAGGTCCTTCAACGGTTCGTCACCGGCTGCGTCGAGACGCGAAGGGAGCGCTCCCATAACCAGGCCGCCCGCGATACCGGCCAGCTGCTGACGACGGGTCAGCATCGGCCCCTTTCCATTGGGTTCCATCACCCTCTCCTTGGTCTTTGCGCGGGACAGTCGCATGGCCCAACCGATCCGGCAAGGCCATGATCGCCCCTGTCGAAATGGATCAGTCGATCAGCCGCGCCTCGCCCCAGACGACCGGCAGGGCCGCCCCGGGAGCGCTATCGGCGCGGGCGACCAGTTCGATCAGCGAGCGGCCCCGCACATCGGCCTCGATCGGGGCGGGGGCCTGGTTCAGCGCCATCGGCCGCGACCGGGCGAGCAGGCGTCCGTCGCCGTAAACCTCGAACACGACGCTTCGCCCGCGCGCGGTAGCGGAGTCGTCGATGCCCACCGTCGCGGCAAAGCGCGCCTGCCCGCGATTGCGCACCTCCAGCCGCGAATTGGCCAGTACGCCCAGCCCAGTGTCATACCCCTTGCCCGCCAGCCGCAGGGGGCGGCCAAAGGGGGTGCGGTCCGCCTGCGCGCCGCCCCAGCCCGCATATTGCGGATAGTCGCCCGGCCCCTTGCTGCCGCCCCAGGGGCTGAGCTCGTGATGGATGGTGGGATCGCCCTCGGGCGTGCGGATGCCGTCCTCGGCGGGGTTCACGTCGCCGGGGGCTTCGGAAAGGTAATGACCCTTCGCCAGCCGGTGCACGCCCGTGACGCGGTAGATCAGCGTCTGGTGCGGCGCGACGGTCAGCTTGGTCTCACCCGAAAAGCTGCTCTTCTGACCCGTCCACAAATCGGTCATCGCGACCGGGCGGTCGCCGCGCAGCTTCAGATGGTCGGCGGTCAGGACGGGCTGGACCGGGCTGGCGGTCCGGTTGAGGATCGCCACCGCCTTGTCGCCATTGGCCAGGCTCTTCACGAAGATCTGGACATCGTCGGACAGATAGGCGGGCACCGCCTGATGCCCGGCCGGGTCTTGGTTGAGCGCGATGATCGCCCGGTTGCCCAGCAGCGCGATCTGCTCGGCATTGGCCTTGCGCAGATCGAACCCGATCAGCAGCGGCGCATTCATCATCGCCCAGAGCGCGAAATGCGACCGCGCCTCGGTCATGTGGTTCGCATCGAAATCGCCCGATCCGACGAACAGCATGTCGGGGTCGTTCCAGCCATGCGGATGCGCATAGAGCGCGCGGCTGGCGCTGGTATCGAAATTGGTGAGCATCCGCGACCAGTGCGCGGTGATGTCGTCGCTGGTGCGCGAGACATTGCCGATCTGCTTGCCCCAGCTTCGGACGTCGGACGATCCCCACAGGCAGAGCGAGAAGATATAGTCGCCGTCCGGATTCTCGCGGCGCAGCGCGGCGGCGACTTGGTCATAGAGCGCCCGGACCGCCGGAATGTCGGTGCGCGCCAGCGAGTTCATGTCGATCAGCGGCGTCAGCTCGCGATAATCGCCCTTGCGCACATGCTCGGAATCCTTGCCCAGCCCGCGGATGCCGCAGCCGTCGACCTTGATGTAATCGAACCCCCATTCGCGGAAATACAGCGCGATGTCCTGGTCGATATGGCCGTACAGCCCGACCTCGCGCTCGGCCACCGTGCCCTCGGGCTGGTTGGCGAAGCTGGGCGTATAGACCTGACCGCAGCTGTTGCGGCCGATGTCGGAATAGATGCCCGCCTTGAACCCCATGGCATGCAGCCGGTCGGTCAGCGGGCGAAAGCTGGTCTGCTGGTCGGGGCCGGCGGCGGCGGAAGGAAATTTGTCCGCGCGGATGACCATGCGTCCATCGGGCTGGCGACGACGCAGCCACCAGCCGTCATCGATGTTGATATAGCGATAGCCCGCCTCCGCCAGCCCCTTTTCCCGGATCAGCCGGGCCGAGGCCATGACCTTCTCTTCGTCGACATCGCTGTTGAAGGCGTTCCAGCTGTTCCAGCCCATCGGCGGCAGCGCGGCCTGCCCGTCCTGATTGGCGCTCCAGCGGCCGGTCGGGGCGAGCGGATCGACCCCGGCCTGTGCGCTGGCCGGACCGCCGGATATCGCCAGCGCGATCAGGGCGACAGCATTCCCCAGCGCCGCTCTCATGACAGGCCGCATGGCCATCCTCCCCATATTCGATCTTGGCCTTATCTTGTCCGAGTAAATCGCCGCTGTCCACCGCCTTGCGATTGAAAAGGCGGGGAATTTGTGCCGCCGAAAGACGGTCAGGCCAGATCGCCGCCGTCAAGGCGCACGGGGCGGCCGGGGGTGAGCGTCACTGCGACCCGGCGCTCGCCCAGCCGCACGGTCCGCCTGCCCGCCAGATCGCCGGTCAGTGTCGCCGAAACCAGCCGCCCCTCGCGCCAGACCAGATCGACCCGCGTCCGACCGCGGGCGCGCAGCCCGGCGACCGATCCGCTGTGCCAGGCGCGGGGGAGGGCGGGGAGCAGCAGGATCTCGTCGTCGCGGCTCTGCATCAGCATCTCGACCAACGCCCGCGCGCCGCCGAAATTGCCGTCGATCTGAAAGGGCGGGTGCGAGTCGAACAGATTGGGATAGGTGCGCTGCGGCCCCAGCAGATAGGCGATGATCCGGTGCGCATGCTCGCCATCGTGCAGCCGCGCCCAGAGGTTCGCGCGCCAGGCGGTGGCCCAGCCGGTCGACTGGTCGCCGCGTATCTCCAGCGACCGGCGGGCCGCGCTGGCCAGCGCGGGCGTGCGGTCGGGGGTGATCTGGTCGCTGGGGAACAGGGCATAGAGGTGCGAGACGTGGCGGTGGTGCGGATCGGGGGCACGGCCGTCCCAATCCTCCTGCCATTCCTGCAACTGGCCATCGCCCCCGATCCGATCGGGGGCGAGGCGGGCGCGTGCCCCACGAACCTGCCGGGCGAAGGCGGCGTCGGTATCCAGGATCGCGGCGGCGCGGGCCACCTGATCGAACAGGTCGCGCAGGATCTGCTGGTCCATCGCTGGCCCCGCGCAGATCGAGACGCCGGGGGCATGTTCGTTCTCGGGCGATAGCGAAGGGCTGGTGACGAGCCGCCCGGTCCGGGCATCGGTCTGGAGCGTGTCGAGGAAGAACAGCGCCGCCCCGCGCATCAGCGGATAGACCGAGGCGAGGAAGGCCCGGTCACGGCCATAGTCATAATGCTCCCACAAATGGGTGCACAGCCAGGCGCCGCCGGTCGGCCACATGCCCCAGGGGGCGCCGTCGATCGGGGCGGTCGCGCGCCACAGATCGGTGTTGTGGTGACAGACCCAGCCGCGCGCCCCATACATATCGCGCGCGGTCCGCTCGCCCGTGACGGCCAGGTCACGGATCATGGCGACCAGCGGCGCGACGCATTCGCCCAGCCCCGTCGGCTGGGCGGGCCAGTAGTTCATCTCGGTATTGATGTTGACCGTGTATTTGGAACCCCAGGGCGGGTTCGTGCTCTCGTTCCACAGCCCTTGCAGATTGGCCGCCTGTCCGCCGGGGCGCGAACAGGCGATCAGCAGATAGCGGCCATAGTTGAAATACAGGGTCGCCAGCGCCGGGTCATCCACCGCGCGGTCGGCGCGGACCCGTTCGTCGGTCGGGCGCGAGCCTTGCGGACTGGTGCCAAGGTCGAGGCGGACGCGCGCATAGAGGCGGCGATGCTCGGCCACCGCGTCGGCGGCGATCCGATCGTCGGTGCGGGCGGCGGCCTTGCGGAGAGTGGCGGTGGTCAGCGCGACCGGATCGCCGCTATGGTCGTCGAACCGCCGATAGCTGGTGGCCATCGCGACCCGCAGCGTCACCGCGCGCGCGCCGCGCACCGCCAGCCGGTCGCCCGACACCGTGACCCGGCCGCCGACGGTCCGGGCCTGGAGCCGGGCGGCAAAGCGCAGCACCGCCTTCACCCCCGCATGATCGGCATTGCGTCCGGTCAGCGTCAGCCGCATGTCCGCCGCCTCGACCTTTGCGTCGGGTTGCGGCGAGGTCAGCGCGATGTCGAGGTCGAAGGGGCGATCCGCCTCGATCCGCACCATCAGCAGCTGATCGACCGGCGAGGCGAAGACGGTCCGCCGATGCTCCACCCCGCCGACCGAGAAGCGCGTCGTCGCGGTCGCGGCGTCGAGATCGAGTTGCCGCTGATAGCCGGTCGCATCGGCATCGCTCAGCCCCGGCCAGCTGAGGGTCAGGTCGCCCAGCGGCTGATAGGGCATCTGGGTGCGCGGAATGCCCAGCAGCGCCTTGTCGGCCAGGGCCTGCGCCTCCTTCCACTGCCCCGCCGCGATCAGGCGGCGGACCTGGGGCAGGGCGGTGCGGGCGGCGGGGTTCACCGGGTCATAGGGGCCGCCGCTCCACAGCGAATCCTCGTTCAGCTGCAATCGCTCGCGCGCCACGCCGCCAAAGACCATCGCCCCCAGCCGCCCGTTGCCGATTGGCAGCGCCTCGGTCCAGGCCTTGGCGGGCTGGCGATACCAGAGGGTGTGAGTCGGGTCGGGCGCGGCCGCCGGACGGGCACCGACCGGCCCCGCCAGCGAGCCCGAAACCGCGCCGGCGGTCAGCCCGTGCAGGACCCCGCGCCGCGACGGGCGCATCACCGGCCGCCCTTGGCCGTCAACATTTCTCCGAAAAAGGGCAGCACCTTGTCCTGGAAACGAACGCCGATCCGGTTGACGTGATCGCCCTCGTAAATCTCGAACCGATGCGCGATGCCATAGCGGTCGAGCGTGTCGTGCAGCGCCTGCGCATCCGCCTTCAACCCGTCCTCAGAGCCCACGTCCAGCGCGATCGCGCGGTAGCTGCGCAACGGCGTGATATATTGGTCGACAAAGGCCAGCGGCGTGTTGGCGAGCCACTTGGCCATCACGTCGTCGCGCACCTTGCCGTCCTTGACCGGCAGGTCGAGATAGAGCGGCGGGTTCTTGGGATCGGGCGACCAGGCGGCCGAGGCGGCGAGCATCGCGCGCTGACCCCAATTCAGCTTTTCCGATTCCTTCGGAGAGGCCAGGCCGGTCAGCAGCTTCTCGTCGGTCCCCTCGGGCCGCGCCATCATGCGCGGCGACAGGCAGCAGGGGCTCATCATATAGATGGCGCCGTACATGTCGGCATGCTTCATCCCGATCCGCGACGTGCCGTATCCGCCCATCGAATGACCGACCAGGCCACGGGCTTCGCGGCGGGCGATGGTGCGATAGCGCGCGTCGATCGCGGCGATCAGGTCGTGGCTGACGAAACGCTCGAAGTCGCCCACCGTCTGCGACGAGGAGTACATCGACCCGTTGTGCATCGTCCGGCTGTCGGGAAAGACCAGGATCATCGGCGGCACGCCGCGCGCGAACGCGCCCTCGATCGAGGAGGGGACATGGATCTCCTTCGTCCACTGGTCCGCGCCGATCGAATAGCCGTGCAGCGCATACACCACCGGATAGCGGCGCGCCTTGTCCCTGGCATAGTCGGGCGGCAGCACCACGATGACGTCGCGGTCGGGGCTGTTGCCCTCCAGATTGCCTTCGATCGCGGGCGAATGGACCTTGATCCGCTCGATCGTCACGGGCTTCGCGCCCGGCACCACGGCGGGGGCCTGGGTGGCCATCTGGGCGGGCGCGGCGTGGAGCGGAAGCAACGCCAGTCCGGCGGCGATCAGCCAGCGCGGCTGCGAAAGGCGAAGGGCCATGCGGTCATCCTCTGTCCTGGAGATTGCGCCGACATGGGCGTGTCGGTCTGTTCATTCGTCGTATCGGGTATCGTTACCAACTATGCGGGGCGGGGTGTTGTCAAGCGGGGTGGAGCGGGTTGCCTGGTCCCGAATGCCAGACCGCCCGAGCGGAGCCGGCGGCCACGTCGGGTCGCCACCGGAAAACGATGAACCGACCTTGCATCCTTCCGCTTGATAGCGCTATCGTTACTCGAAAGCTCCGAAGATGGAGCGAAAGGGAGAGGTAAGCGATGAAGCGCTTGATGCTGGCCAGCGTGGCCGTGCTGGGTCTTTGCACGACGGCCTGCGGAACGTCGACCGACGCCGGGAACACGGCGCAGGAAACCGCCGCGACGTCCAACGACACCAACCCGACCGCCCCCGACGGTCGCCATTATCTGTCACAGCCGCTGGTCCGCGACATCTTCACCGCCGATCCGTCCGCCCATGTCTGGGGCGACGGCAAGATGTATATCTATCCCAGCCACGACATCCCCACCGAGACCAAGGACGACGATCTCGGCAACCAGTACGCGATGCGCGACTATCGCGTGCTGCGCATGGACGAGCCGGGCGGCCCCGTCACCGTCGGCCCCGTCGCGCTCGACGTGAAGGACGTGCCCTGGGCCTCGCAGCAGATGTGGGCGCCCGATGCCGCCTATAAGGACGGCACCTATTATCTCTATTTCCCGGCGCGCGATAAGACCAAGGACAAGAACGGCCTGGGCGCGTTCCGCATCGGCGTCGCCACCTCGAAGAACCCGATGGGCCCCTTCAAGGCCGAGCCCGAGGCGATCCCCGGCAGCTTCTCGATGGACCCCGCCGTCTTCCAGGATACGAACGGCACGGCGTACATGTATTTCGGCGGCATCTGGGGCGGGCAGCTCCAGCGCTGGAAGGACGGCAAGTACGATCCGAACGGCAGCGACACCGACCTGAAGCAGGACGACCAGCCCGCCATCTCGGGCAAGATCGCCAAGCTGAACCCCGACATGAAGACCTTTGCGGAGACCCCGCGCGACGTCGTCATCCTCGACGAACAGGGCAAGCCGGTGCTGGGCGGCGACCATGACCGCCGCTTCTTCGAGGCGTCCTGGGTATTCAAGCGCGACGGCAAATATTATTACACCTATTCGACCGGCGACACGCATTTCCTGAACTATGCGATCGGGACCAGCCCCTATGGCCCCTTCACCTATAAGGGCCATATCCTGAGCCCGGTGCAGGGCTGGACCACCCATCATTCGATCGTCGAGTGGAAGGGCAAGTGGTGGCTGTTCTACGCCGACACCCAGCTGTCGGGGAAGAACCACCTGCGCAACGTCAAGATGACCGAGTTGAGGTTCAACCCGGACGGCACGATCCCGACCATCGATCCGTTCGTGAAGTAAGGACCGGGCCATGTTTCTGGGCATCGATATCGGTACGTCGGGCGTGAAGGCCGTCGTGCTGGACGAACATGGCGCGGTGGTGGGGCAGGGGACCGCCGCGCTGACCGTGCAGCGGCCTCACCCGCTCTGGTCCGAACAGGACCCGGAGGCCTGGTGGCAGGCGACGACGGCGGCGGTCCGCGCGATCGACCCGGCGGTGCGCCGATCGGTGCGCGGCATCGGTCTGGCCGGGCAGATGCACGGCGCGACGTTGCTGGGCGCAGACGATCAGGTCCTGCGTCCGGGCATCCTGTGGAATGACGGGCGCAGCCATGCCGAATGCGCGGAGCTGGAGGCGAAGGCGCCCGAACTCCACCGGGTCGCGGGCAATCTGGCGATGCCGGGCTTCACCGCGCCCAAGCTGCTCTGGGTCGCGCATCACGAGCCGGAAACGTTCGCGAAGATCCGGACCGTCCTGCTGCCCAAGGATTATGTCCGGCTGCGGATGACCGGCGAGAAGGCGTCCGACGTGTCGGATGCGGCGGGCACGCTGTGGCTGGACGTTGCCGCGCGCGAATGGAGCGACGACATCCTTGCCGCGACCGGGCTGACCCGCGAGCAGATGCCGCAGGCGGTCGAGGGGACGGCGCAGACCGGCCGCCTGCGCGCCGAGGTGGCGGAGGCCTGGGGGCTGGACCGGGTGCCGGTCGCGGGCGGCGGTGGCGACAATGCCGCCGGAGCGGTCGGCGTCGGCGTGGTCAAGGACGGCGATGCGCTGCTGTCGCTGGGCACGTCAGGGGTGATCTTCGCCGCGACGAAGGACTTCCGCCCCAATCCGGCCGGTGCCGTCCATGCCTTTTGCCATTGTCTGCCGGACCTCTGGCACCAGATGTCGGTGCACCTGTCGGCGGCGGCCTGTATTGACTGGGTCGCGCGGCTGACCGGCGCGGCGGGGGCGGCCGAGCTGTTCGCCCGCGCCGAAAGCGTCGGCCCGGCGAGCGGCCCGGAAATCTTCCTGCCCTATCTGTCGGGCGAGCGGACGCCGCATAACGATGCCGAGGTGCGCGGCGCGTTCCTGGGCCTCGACCACGACACCACGCCGGAGCGGCTGGCGCAGGCGGTGCTGGAGGGCGTGGCCTTTGCGCTGGCCGACGGCCTGTCGGTGCTGTGCGACGCCGGGACCGAACTGACGCAGCTTTCCGTCATCGGCGGCGGCGCGCGCTCGTCCTATTGGGGCCAGACGCTGGCCGCTGCGCTGAACGTCGAGCTCGTCTATCTGAAGGGCGGCGAGGTCGGTCCGGCGCTGGGCGCGGCGCGGCTCGCCCAGCTGGCGGTCGATGGCGGCTCGCCGGAGGAGGTCTGCGCGCCCCCGCCCGTCAGCCACAGCATCGCGCCCGACGCGGCGCTCGCCGAGCGTTTCGCCCCCAAGATCGCGCGTTTCCGCGACAGCTATTCCCGTATCACCCCGAGGAGCTTCTAAATGGCTACCGATTTCTTCGCCGACATCCCCACGATCCGTTACGAAGGCCCGGACAGCGACAATGAGCTGGCCTATCGCTTCTACGACAAGAACCGCGTCGTGCTGGGCAAGACGATGGAGGAGCATCTGCGCTTCGCCGCCTGCTTCTGGCACACCTTCTGCTGGCCGGGTTCGGACGTGTTCGGCGGCGGCACCTTCAACCGCCCCTGGCATGCGGGCGCGAACGACAGCGCGGCGGCCGCGCAGAAGCGCGAAGTGGCGTTCGACTTCTTCTCGAAGCTGGACGTGCCCTATTACTGTTTCCACGATGTCGACGTGATGGCCGATGCGCAGGGCGTCGCCGAGCATCGCCGCTATTTCGCCGAGGCGGTGGATCATCTCGAACAGCTCCAGGCCTCGTCGGGCCGCAAGCTCCTCTGGGGCACCGCCAATCTGTTCAGCCATCCGCGCTTCGCCGCCGGTGGCGCGACCAATCCCGATCCGGAAGTCTATGCGTTCGGCGCGATGCAGGTCCGCGACGCGCTGGAGGCCACGCACCGGCTGGGCGGCGCCAACTATGTGCTGTGGGGCGGTCGCGAAGGCTATGAAACGCTGCACAACACCGACATGAAGCGCGAGCTGGACAATCTGGGCCGATTCCTGAGCCTGGTGGTCGAGCACAAGCACAAGATCGGCTTCAACGGCACCATCCTGATCGAGCCGAAGCCGCACGAGCCGACCAAGCACCAGTACGACTTCGACACCGCGACCGTGTACGGCTTCTTGAAGGCCTATGGCCTGGAAAACCAAGTGAAGGTCAATATCGAGGCGAACCACGCCACGCTGGCGGGCCATACCTTCGAGCATGAGATCGCGACGGCGGGCGCGCTGGGCATCTTCGGTTCGATCGACGCCAATCGCGGCGACCACCAGAATGGCTGGGATACCGACCAATTCCCCAACTCGGTCGAGGAGCTGACGCTGGCGATGATCGAGATCATCCGGGCGGGCGGCTTCACCACCGGCGGCTTCAACTTCGACGCCAAGGTGCGCCGCCAGTCGATGGACGCGGTCGACCTGTTCCATGGCCATGTCGGCGGCATCGACGTGGTGGCCAAGGGCCTGCTCAACGCCGCCGCGCTGATCGAGGACGGCCGCCTGGATGCGATCAAGGCCGAGCGCTATGCGGGCTGGACCGGCGAGTTCGGCCAGCAGGTCGGCAGCCTCGACCTGGCCGGGATCGCCGATCTCGCCGAGCAGAAGGCGATCGATCCCAAGCCCCGTTCGGGCCGTCAGGAGCGGATCGAGAATATCGTCAACCGCTTCGTCCATTCGGGCAAGTAAGCGACGGGCCGGGTGATCCGGCCCGCTTCCTGAAAAAGGGGCGCATCCGGTGGTTCGGGTGCGCCCCTTTTTGCTGGCCGGGTGGCGTGGCCTTCGACTTCGCTCAGGCTGAACGGAGGTTGGGGATGGGACCTGCTACAACACCCCGTTCAGCCTGGGCGAAGTCGAAGGCCAAGGGCCTCCCGCCGCCCCAAGCGAACGGCGGGAGCCGCTGGATCAAACCACCCCGTTCGCGACCATGTCGCGCAGCGCGTCGTGGAAGCGTGCGATCGCGGCGGTGCTGAACCCGGCGATGTTGATCCGCCCCGATCCGGCCATGTAGATGCCGTGCCGCTCGCGCAGCCAGGCGACCTGGCTGGGGGAGAGGGGCAGGGTGGCGAACATGCCCTTGCCATGGGCGACCGCCGCCAGATCGATCGCGCCGATCCGCCCGCCCGCCGCCAGGGCGGCGCGCAGGCTGGCCAGCCGCTGGCGCATCGTCTCCAGCTCGTCGCGCCATTCGCGGGTCAGGGCGGCGTCCTCCAGGATGATGCGGACGATCGCCGCACCGTGATCGGGCGGCATCGACCAGTTGGCGCGCGCCAGCGCCAGCAGGTTGGACAGCACGACCGCACCCGTATCGGCATCGGGCGACAGCGCGAACAGCGCGCCGGTCCGCTCGCGATACAGCCCGAAATTCTTGTCGCAGGAATAGGCGAGCAACGCTTCCGGCACCGCCGACAGGATCGTGCGCGCGCCCGCCGCGTCGACATCGAACCCGTCGCCCAGCCCCTGATAGGCGAGATCGACCACCGGCAGCAGCGCGTGGTCGGCGACATGCTGCGCGATCGCGGCCCAGCCCTGCCCATCGGGATCGATCCCGATCGGATTGTGGCAACAGCCGTGCAGCAGCACCGCATCGCCCTGCGCCGCCCCGCCCAGACCGGCGAGGAAGCCGTCCAGGTCGAAATGCTGGCTGGTCAGGTCGTAGCAGGGGATCAGGGCGGGCTCGACCCCCGCCTGCTTGAACAGCGGGGCATGGTTGGCCCAGCTCGGGCTGCCGATCCAGATGCGCGGCACGCCCGCGCGCGCCAGCAGCTCGGCGGCGAGGCGCAGCGCCCCGGTGCCGCCCGGCGTCTGCAACCCGACCCGGCGGTCGGCGGGCACGACCTGACCCAGCACCAGCTCGCCCAGCGCCCGGACGAAGCCGACATCGCCCTCCGGCCCCAGATAGGATTTGGTCGACTGTTCGGACAGCAGCCGCGCCTCCGCCGCCTTGACCGCGGTCATCACCGGAGTCCGCCCCGCCTCGTCGCGGAAGACGCCGACGCCCAGGTCGATCTTGTCGCTGCGGGGATCGGCGGCGTGCTGGCCGATGATCCGCAACAAGGGATCGTCGGGCTGGCGGGTCAGTTGGGCGAAACGCATCGATGGAACCTCTTGAGGAAAAGGCGCGCACCATAGGGCCGTCGCGCCGAAAGGGAATGTGCCATGACCCAAATCGCGCCGTCCCGGCCGTGCGGTCGCGACCGCCGCGCCGCCCTGCGCCGATCCCGCGCCAACACCATGCCAAATGGGCGGCATGCAAGCTCGGCTCGCCCTGTTTTTCGCGCTAACGCACGAAATAATCTGGATATTGATTTGAATTATGGAGCCCGGCGGATTGTTGTTCGTACACAATGTGAACGGAAATCGCCGCTGCGGCATCCGACACGGTGTGCAAGTTCGGGAGGGCGCACCGACGACGGATGACATGGTCGGTGCGATCGCCGCGTTGGATCCGACACGATCTTTTCCCCGGTGACGTGGTTCGCGTCATCGCCCTCGCCGCATGGCCGATGGTCGGCGGCCCGAAGAGGATAGCCTGCGATGAAGATCTGCCGTTCCTATGATCGATATGGGGTGCCGGGCGACGACGCATCGCGAGACCGGATGCCCGCCTCGGCCCGTTCGCCATGGGGAAATATCCCATGAGCCTGAGTCTCAGCCGACCGCTCGGCAGTTCGCCGCCCGCGCTCCAGCGTCTGTCGCGGCTGGCGACGCTCGACCAGGCCGCCGTCGCCGCGCTGATGGAGGCGATGGGCCGTTCGACCGTCTTCCGGCCGCGCCGCGAATTGCTGGTCGAGGGGCGCGACATCGTGACGCCGCACCTGATCCTGTCCGGCTGGGCCGCGCGGGTGCGCATCCTGCTCGACGGGCGGCGGCAGTTCCTCAACTTCGTCCTGCCGGGCGATGTGGTCGGCCTCTATCATCACGCCCGTGCGGTCGCGCCGACCACGGTCATCTCGCTGACCGAGGTGACGAGCTGCGTGCCGCCCGACTGGGGCGTCTCGCCCGCGCTGGACCAGGCCTATGCGGTGGGACATGCGCTCGACGAGGCGTATCTGCTGGCGCAGATCGCGCGGCTGGGGCGGATGAACGCGATGGAGCGGATCGGCGACCTGATGCTGGAGCTGCACGAACGGCTGGCGCTGAGCGACCTGAGCCATGGCCGCAGCTTCGAGCTGCCGATCACGCAGGAAACCCTGGCCGATGCGCTGGGGCTGACCGCGGTGCACGTCAACCGGATGCTCCAGGCGGCCCGGCGCGCGGGCGACCTGATCTGGTCGTCGCGGTCGATGACCATCCCCGATCCCCGTCAGCTGGCGCGCAAGGTCGGGCGGGCACAGATCCGGGTCATGGCCGACTGAGCCGCCCACCATCGGTCGCGGAAACGCATCAATCACCCACATGGGTGATTGATGCTTATCAAGATACTGTAAAACCGATATAAATCACGGAACAAGCCGCCTCACCCGACGCTGTCCGGGCTCGGAACGAGGAGAGGCTTATGCCGGATAGCGCCGACAGACCCTATGACGACGCGCCGCTTTCGACGGCGAAGGACACGGACGCCGCGGTCTGGATCGCGACCCATGAGGCGATCGCGGATCGCGGCGACAGCCTGACTGCGTGCGCGACCACGATCAACCGCCCGGCGGGCGAGCTGTTCGCCTGGTGGCGCGACTTTCCCAATCTGGCGAGCGTGATGGAGAATGTCGAACGGATCGACAGGATCGATGCCACGCGCTCGCACTGGGTGGTCAAGGCGCCCGGCGGGACGACCGTCGAATGGGATGCGATCGTGACCGAGGAAGAGGAGGGCCGGCTGATCGCCTGGGCCTCCGCCGAGGGGGCCGATATCGCCAATTCGGGACGCATCACCTTCCGCGACGCGGGCGCGCGCGGCACCGTCGTGACCGCGACGATCCTCTATGACCCGCCCGCCGGGGTGATCGGCAAGCTGGTCGCCAAGCTGTTCCAGCGCGAACCCAATATCCAGCTCCGCCGCGACCTCGCGCGCTTCAAGCAGCTGATGGAAACCGGCGAGGTCGCGACCAACGCGATGAACCCCAAGCAGTTCGAGGAGCAGGGTGCATGAAGGCGCTGACCTGGCACGGCAAGCATGACGTCCGCATCGACAATGTCGACGACCCCGGCATCGTCAACCCGCGCGACGCGATCATCAGGGTGACGGCGACCGCCATCTGCGGATCGGACCTGCACCTCTATGACGGCTATATCCCGACCATGAAGTCGGGCGACATATTGGGCCATGAGTTCATGGGCGAGGTGGTCGAGACCGGCTCCGCCTCGACGCTGAAAAAGGGGCAGAAGGTGGTGGTGCCGTTCACCATCGCCTGTGGCGCCTGCTATCATTGCGGCAAGCATCAATATTCGGGGTGCGAGAACGGGCTGCCCGCCGACAATCAGGACATTGCCCGCGAAATCTATGGCCATCCGATGGCCGGGCTGTTCGGCTATAGCCACATGACCGGCGGCTATGCGGGCGGGCAGGCGGAATATGTCCGCGTGCCGTTCAGCGATACCGGCCCCATCGTCATCCCCGACGGGGTGGACGATGAGAAGGTGCTGTTCCTGTCGGACATCCTGCCCACCGGCTGGATGGCCGCCGAGAACGCCCAGATCGAGCCGGGCGACACGGTCGCGGTCTGGGGCTGCGGCCCGGTCGGCCTCTTCGCGGTCCAGTCGGCGTTCCTGATGGGCGCGGAGCGGGTCATCGCGATCGACCATTTCCCGCACCGGCTGGAACTCGCCCGCCAGTTCGGCGCCGAGACGATCAATTTCGAGGAAAGCGCGACCTATGACGCGCTGATGGTGATGACCGGCGGCATCGGCCCCGATGCGGTGATCGACTCGGTCGGGCTGGAGGCGCACGGCCTGTTCGTCGACAATGCCATCGACCAGATCAAGGCATCGACCTTCCTGGGCACCGACCGCATCCACGCCATCCGCCAGGCGATCCTGGCGGTGCGCAAGGGCGGCCGGGTGTCGATGCCTGCCGTCTATGGCGGCTTTGTCGACAAATTCCCGCTGGGTGCCGTGATGCAGAAGGGACTGACGCTCAAGACCGGGCAGACGCATGTCCAGCATTACCTGCCCGGCCTGCTCGACGCGATCATGGAGGGGAAGATCGATACGACCTTCCTGATCTCGCACCGGCTTCCGCTGGAACAGGCGCCCGAGGGGTATCGCATGTTCCACGACAAGCAGAACGAAGTGACCAAGATCGTGCTGAAGCCCGGTCAATAAGGAGGTCCGACATGGCAGAGACATTCGCAATCGTGACCGGCGCCTCTTCGGGCATCGGCTATCATCTGGCGGCATGCGCGGCGCGCGACGCCTATGACCTGCTGATCGTCGCGGACGAACCGGCGATCCACACCGCCGCCGCCGATCTGGCCGCACTCGGCACCAAGGTACAGGCGGTGGAGGCCGACCTGTCCACGCTGGAGGGCGTCGACACGCTGCTGGCGGCGGCGGACGGGCGGCGGATCGACGTGCTGTGCGCCAATGCGGGCAACAGCAAGGGGGGCGCGTTCCTCGACCAGCCGGTGGAGGACTGGCGGCGATCGATCGACACCAACGTCACCGGCACCGTCCATCTGCTCCAGCGGGTGCTGACCGGCATGGTCCGGCATGGCGAGGGCAAGGTGCTGGTCACCGGGTCGATCGTCGGCTTCATCCCCGGCCCGTTCAACGCGATCTACAATGCGACCAAGGCGTTCATCGACAATTTCACCGAGGCGCTGCGCAACGAACTGAAGGAGCAGAAGGGCGTCACGCTGACCACGCTGATGCCCGGACCGACCGACACCAAATTCTTCGCGCGGGCCGACATGCTCGACACCCGCGTCGGGGCCATGGACAAGGATGATCCCGCCCAGGTTGCGCGCACCGGCTGGGATGCGATGAAGGCGGGCCGGGGGCACATCACCGCCGGGCTGCTGAACAAGGCGCAGGTCGCCGCCGCAGGCGTCGTCCCGCAATCGGTGCTGGCCGAAGCCCATCGCAAGATCGCCGAGCCCGGCTCGGCCGACCGCTGACCATCACGAAGGAGACGGACCATGGGCCTATTCAGCAAGGACATCGCGACGCTGGACGATCTGTTCGTTCACCAGTTGCAGGATATCTACTATGCCGAGCATCAGATCACGAAGGCGCTGCCCAAGATGATCGAGAAGGCGACCGACCCGCAGCTGAAGGCGGGCTTCGAGCAGCATCTGCGCGAGACCGAGGGGCAGATCCGGCGGCTGGAACAGGTGTTCGAGATGCACGGGACGACCGCCAAGGCGGTGACCTGCCCGGCGATCGACGGCATCATCAAGGAGGCCAATGAGGTCGCGGGCGAGGTCGCCGACAAGCAGGTGCTGGACGCGGCCCTGATCGCGGCGGCGCAGGCGGTCGAGCATTACGAGATCGCCCGTTACGGCACGTTGGTCGCCTGGGCGCGGCAGCTGGGGCGCAGCGACTGCGCGGCGATCCTGGACGAGACGCTGGCCGAGGAAAAGGCGACCGACGAGAAGCTGACCGGCCTGGCCGAAGGCGGTGCGAACGCGGCGGCGGAAGCGGCTCAGCTCGCCTGACATTTGGGGTATCGCCGCCGGCTCCTCGCGATCCGGCGGCGGTCCCGCCTCAATGGGCGAAATGCGTGACGCCCAGCATCAGGGCCATGCCCGCCAGCGTCGCCATGCTGGTCCAGAGCCGGGGATCGAGCGCCCGGCTGCGCGGCACCAGCTCGCACGCGCCGATATACAGGAAGGCCCCGGCGAACAGCGCCATCAGCGGCGCGAGCATCCCGCTCGGGATCGCGATGGCCAGCCCCAGCACCACGCCCAGCATCGGTGCCAGCCCGTTGACCAGCAACCAGCGCCGCGCCGCCGCTTCGGAGCGGGCGGCGAGGCTCAGGCTGACGGTGTTCACGCCGTCCGCCACGTCATGGGTCAGCACGGCCAGCGCGATCATCCATCCCGCCGCCGTATCGATCTGAAACGCCAGCCCGATGCCCAGCCCGTCCATCAGGCTGTGCAGGCAGAGCATGGCGGGGCCCAGATGCCCGCGCCAGGATTCGGCGGCGCGCGGGATGCCCGCCAATAGCCGGTCGAGCAGCATATAGCCCCCCAGCCCGGCGGCCGAGAACAGCATCAGCCCGCGCACCGGCCATCGCCCCTCGGCGAGCCCCAGCGCCTCGGGAATCAGGTCGAACAGCGCGACGCCCAGCACGATCCCGGCGGTCACGCCCAGGACCAGCCCGATCCGATGCTGGAGACGCAACGCCAGCAATCCGCCCGCCAGCGTCGCCCCCATCGCCGCAAGACCGAAGGCCAGGGGAATGAACGTCATCGGGCGGACCGCGAAACGGAGGGGGCAAGGGGGGCAGGCGGCATATATTCCCCATGGACCAGCCGATGTGACGTTACAAGGTTACCTGTAACAGTCGCGGTCGCCTGCCGGGACGGGATGGGTGGGTCCGGTCGCGCGCTATCCGCGCGCTATTCGCGCGCGATCGCGTCCAGCACCTGCGCGGCGACCTCGCGCCGACAGATCAGCAGATCGGGCAGCAGGGGATTCGCGCAATTATAGACGAGCGGACTGCCATCGATGCGCGAGGCATGCAGCCCGGCGGCCAGGGCAACGGCGGCGGGGGCGCAATTGTCCCATTCATATTGGCCGCCGTCATGCAGATAGACGTCCGCGCGCCCCTCGACCACCGCCATCGCCTTGGCCCCCGCCGACCCCATCGGGATCAGCGTCGCACCCAGCCGGTCGCCGACGCAGCGCGCGATGTCGGGCGCGCGGCTGCGGCTGACGACGACGCGCAGGCCCGCCGGGCAGGGGGGATGGACCGGGGGAAGGTCGTCGGTCGCGAACACCTGCCCCCGCGCCGGGACGGCCACCGCGCCGAGCGCCGGGCGACCGTCGATGGCGAGGCCGATATGCACCGCCCATTCGTCCGACCCCTCGGCATATTCGCGCGTGCCGTCGAGCGGGTCGACGATCCACACCCGGCTGGCCGCGCATCGCGCACGGTCGTCGAGCGACTCTTCGGACAGGATGAAGTCGTCGGGCCGTGCGGCGCGCAGCCGGTCTAGGATCAGCGTGTTGGCGTCACGATCCCCCCTGGCACCCAGCGCCGCGCCTTCCAGCCCGCCACTAACCTGCAAGTCGCGGAGCAGCGCCCCCGCCTCGACGGCGATGGCCCGTGCGAGTTCGGCATCGGTCACAGGTCGTAGCTCCAGACGCCCAGCACATGCTCCACGATCCGCGAGGCGGCCTGTTCCGCCGTCTCCTTCGTCGTGTCGACGCGGATCTCCGGCCGTTCGGGCGCTTCATAGGGGCTGGAGATGCCGGTGAACTCGGCGATCTCGCCCGCGCGCGCCTTGGCATAAAGGCCCTTCACGTCGCGCTCCTCGGCGACGGCCAGCGGCGTGTCGACGAAGATCTCGACAAACTCTCCTTCGGGCAACAGCGCGCGGACCATGTCGCGCTCGGCCTTGAAGGGCGAGATGAAGGCGGTCAGCACGATCAGGCCCGCATCGGCCATCAGCCTGGCGACCTCGCCCACGCGGCGGATATTCTCGACCCGCCCGGCTTCGGAGAAGTCCAGGTCGCGGTTCAGTCCGTGGCGGATATTGTCGCCGTCCAGCAGGAAGCTGTGGCGGCCCATGGCGTGCAGCTTCTGCTCGACCAGATTGGCGATGGTCGACTTGCCCGACCCCGACAGGCCGGTGAACCACAGCACGCGCGGCGACTGTCCCTTTTGCCGGGCATGCGCCTCGCGGGTGATGACGGTCGACTGCCAGTGGACGTTCTGCGCGCGGCGCAGCGCATGGTCGATCATCCCCGCCGCGACCGTCGCATTGGTCGCGCGGTCGATCAGGATGAAACCGCCCAGCGCGCTGCCCTTTTGATAGGGCTCGAACACGATCGGGCGGTCGGCATAGACTTCCGCCAGGCCGATATCGTTGAGCGCCAGCGTATCGGCGGGGCGTTCCTCCTGGCTGTTTACGTCCACCACATGACGCGGCGGCTGGACGGTCGCGCCGACCAGCTGCGTGCCGAGCTTGAGCGAATAGCTGCGCCCCGGCACCAGCGGCGCATCGGCCATCCAGACGATGGTGGCGACGAACTGGTCGGCGATCTCGGGCGGGTCCTCGGCCGCCGCGATCACGTCGCCGCGCGAGCAGTCGACTTCCTCGGCCAGCACCAGGGTCACGGCCTCGCCCGCGATCGCCTGATCCCGGTCGCCGTCATAAGTGACGATCCGCGCGATGCTGGTCGTCCGGCCCGACGGCGCGATGCGCACCCGGTCGCCGACCGACACCCGGCCGCTGGCGATCAGCCCGGCAAAGCCGCGAAAGTCGAGATCGGGCCGGTTGACCCACTGCACCGGCATCCGGAACGACGCCGCGACCGCGCGGTCGCCGTCGATCGCCACCGTCTCCAGATGCGGCAGCAGCGCCGGACCGTCATACCAGGGCATGTCGGGCGAAAGCGTGGTGACGTTCGCGCCGGTCAGTCCCGACAGCGGGATGGCGGTGAAGCGCTCGATCCCGATGCCGCGCGCGAAGGCGGCATAATCGGCGACGATGGCGTCGAAGACCGACTGGTCGTTGCCGACCAGATCCATCTTGTTGACTGCCAGCACGATCTCCTTGATGCCGACCAGATGCGCCAGATAGCTGTGCCGCCGCGTCTGGGTCAGCACGCCTTTGCGCGCGTCGATCAGGATCACCGCCAGGTCGGCGGTCGACGCGCCGGTCACCATGTTGCGGGTATATTGCTCGTGACCGGGCGTGTCGGCGACGATGAACTTGCGCTTCTCCGTCGCGAAGAAGCGATAGGCGACGTCGATGGTGATGCCCTGCTCGCGCTCGGCGGCGAGGCCGTCGACCAGCAGTGCGAAGTCGATATTGGCCCCTTGCGTGCCGACCCGGCGGCTGTCCGCCTCCAGCTGGCTCAGCTGATCCTCGAAGATGGTCTTGGAATCATAGAGCAGCCGACCGATCAGCGTCGACTTGCCGTCATCGACCGAGCCGCAGGTGATGAAGCGCAGCATCGACTTGGCGGCATGGGTGGCGAGATAGGCGTCGATATCGGCGGCGATCAGCGCATCGGGTTGATAGGCGGTCATCTCAGAAATACCCCTCGCGCTTCTTCTTCTCCATGCTGGCGGCCTGATCATGGTCGATCGCGCGCCCCTGACGCTCCGAGGTGGTGGTCAGCAGCATTTCCTGGATGACCTCGGACAGCGTCGCCGCCTCGCTCTCGACCGCGCCGGTCAGCGGATAGCAGCCCAGCGTGCGGAAGCGGATCGAGCGTTCGACCGGCACCTCGCCGGGCCGCAGGCGGAAACGGTCGTCATCGACCATCAGCAGCATCCCGTCGCGCTCCACCGTCGGGCGGAGGGCGGCGAAATAGAGTGGCACGATCTCGATGCCTTCCTGAAGGATATACTGCCAGATATCGAGTTCGGTCCAGTTGGACAGCGGGAAGACGCGGATGCTCTCCCCCTTGTGGATGCGGCTGTTATAGAGATTCCACAGCTCGGGCCGCTGCGCCTTGGGGTCCCAGCCATGCGCGGCCGAGCGGAAGGAGAAGACGCGCTCCTTGGCGCGGCTCTTTTCCTCGTCGCGCCGCGCGCCGCCGAACGCCGCGTCATAGCCGCCCGCGGTCAGCGCCTGCTTCAACCCCTCGGTCTTCCACATGTCGGTGTGGCGGCTGCCATGGTCGAAGGGGTTGATCCCCAGCGCCTCGGCCTCCGGATTGCGGTGGACGATCAGCTCCATACCCGCCGCCTCGGCGGCACGGTTGCGCAGTTCGTACATCGCCTGGAACTTCCAGGTCGTGTCGACATGGAGCAGCGGGAAGGGCGGGCGCGCCGGGAAGAACGCCTTCTTGGCCAGATGGAGCATCACGGCCGAATCCTTGCCGACCGAATAGAGCATCACCGGCCTTTCGGTCTCGGCAACGACTTCGCGCAGGATGTGGATGCTCTCGGCTTCGAGGCGCTGAAGGTGGGTTAGGCCAATCATCGGATTGTCAGATAATGTCGCCAGCGAACCGCGCGACCAACTTATCCTGTCAATCGCGATAGTCCCGCTCCAGCGAGTCGAGAATCCGCGCACCCGCCATGAACACCGCAATGGGGCAGGCGGCGAACAGGATCTTGCCAGGAAGTCCCGGATAAGCGGTCAGATAATGCATCCCGCGCTCGACCGCGCCCAGGCCGAGCCCATAGATGACGAGAAACGCCTCGAACTTCGTCTTGATGGTGAACAGGGCGACCAGGCGGGACCACATGCGGCGCTTTACACCACCGCTCAGGCCCCGCGCCAAGCCTCAACCGGCGGCCAATATGAGACAGTCGAGCGATTCCAGCAGTGCGCGCCGGGCTCCCTCGACCTGTGCGACCAGGCGGGGATCGGCGATCCCGGTCGGATCGATCGCCTCGGGCCAATGCGCCTCGACGACGGCGGCGATCCGGTCGAGCGCGGCATGATCCACCAGGAAGCGCGGGTCGATGGTGGCCGGGTCGGCGACGACGCGCAGCCGCAGACAGGCGGGGCCGCCGCCATTGGCCATCGATTCGCGGACGTTCACCACCTCCAGCCGCCGGATCGGGCCATTGCCCGCGACATGCTCCTGAAGCCAGGACCAGACGGCGACATTGTCGCGCGCCTCCTGCGGCAGGATCAGCGTGGGCTGGCCGTCCGGCGGCGTGACGAGCTGCGCGTTGAACAGATAGGAGGTGATGGCATCCTCCAGGCTGACCCGCGCGGCGGGCACCTCGACGATCTCGACATCGGGCATCAAGGTGCGCAGGTCGGCGTGGAGGCTCTCCCGATCGGCAAAGGCCTGTTCATGCGCGAACAGCACGCGCTCATTGGCGACCGCGACGACATCGTTGTGGAAGGCGCCCGCCGCGATGGCGGCATCCGACTGGCGCGCGAACAGCACCCGGTCGGGCGACAGGCGATGCGCGCGTGCCACGGCCTCGCACGCCTGACGGTGCTGGCGTGCCGGGAAGGGGCCGCCGCTCTCGCCATAGACGAAGATCTCGACACCGGGATGATCGTGGCCGCTGCACAGCCGCATATGGTTGGCCGCGCCCTCGTCGCCGAACGGGGCGGGGACCGGCGAATGGACCACGAAGGCGGGATCGGCGAAGATCAGCTTGAGCTGTGCCAGCGTCGCGGGCCATTCGTGGCTGCGATGCGGCATGGTCAGCAGGTTGGCGACGGTCAGGTGGCATCGTCCGTCGCGCGTGTCGGGCGCGGGCGAGACGGTTGCCGCATTGGCCGCCCACATCGCCGAGGCGGACAGCGCCTGCGCCTTCAGGACGGGCGAAGCGGCGTCATAGTCGGTGGCCAACCGCCCGAGCCAGCCATGATCGGGCCGGGGATGCGGCAGGAGGATGCCCTGCACCAGTCCCAGGTCGAGATTCGCGCGCATCTTGGCGATCCCCTGAAGCGCGGCGGCGCGGGGGTGTGAGGTCTTGCCCGCATTGCGGGTCGCGGCGAGATTGCCATGGCTGAGCCCCGCATAATTGTGGCTCGGCCCGATGATGCCGTCGAAGTTGATCTCTCTCAGCATGACGCTCACCGATCGATATGCAGGACGGTGTCGCCGACCGCCAGGTCGAGCGTGTTGGCGGCCTGTTCGGACAGGATGATCCCGCCGTCCCCGTCGCGGACCTCCGCCAGCGCGCAGCGGAAATCGGTCAGCCGTCCCGCCGCCACCAGCGCCTCGCGCCCCGGATGCGCGTCGATCGCGACCACCCGGCTCTCGCGCGCGTCGCGGATGGTGCGCACTTGGTCGGTCCGCGCGGTCATGGTCGGGCCGCCGTCGAAGATGTCGATATAATGTTCGAAGGCGAAGCCCTCATTCTCCAGCATCCGCATCGCGGCGCGGCCCGAGGGGTGGGGCAGGCCGATCGCGGCGCGCGCGGTGTCGGTCAGCATCGCGGTATAGATGGGATGCTTGGGCATCAGGTCGGCGATGAACTGGTGGCCGTGGATCGCGTTGAACTGGTCGGCCTCCTGGAAATTCATCCCGAAGAAGCGCCCCGCCAGCCCGTCCCAGAAGGGCGATCCCCCCGCTTCGTCGATCACTCCGCGCAGTTCGGCCAGCACCCGGTCGGCGAAGCGCGCCCGGTTGGCGCGCATGAACAGGTAGCGACTGCGCGCGAGCAGCAGGCCCAGCCCGCCCGCGCGCTCGCCGGGATGCAGGAACAGCCCGCCGACCTCGCTCGCGCCCTCCAGATCCGTGGTCAGCGACAGCATCTCGGCGCGGAAGGTGCGCTCCAACTCGCGGCTATGCTGGGTCAGCGTGCCGATGCGATAGCTGTAGAAGGGATGCTTCTGCCCGACATGGGTGAAGATCTGGCAGGTACCGCGCACCTCGCCGGTCGCGCGGTCCTCCAGCATCAGGACGAACAGCTCGTCCTTGACCTTGCCGTCGCCGTCATCCGCAAAGGCCTCATGGCTGCGCGCGAGCTTCGCGGTCAGCGCACGGCGGTCGGGGGGCAGGTTGGTGAAGCCGCCGCCGGTCAGCTTGGCCATTTCATACAAATGGCGAAGGTCGCTATCGACCGCGGGGCGGATGCAGAAGCTGCTCATGCGGCACCGATGATGCGCAGGATGGTCAGCGCCGACAAGCCCGCGCGTTCGGCCAGGCTGTCGATCAGCATATATTCCTCTGCCGAGTGGATCGCGCCGCCGCGCACGCCCATGGTGTCGACCACCGGCACCCCGGCCGCGGCGATGTTGTTGCCGTCGCACACCCCGCCCGTGTCGCGCCAGCCGATGGTCAGGCCCAGATCGCCGCCCGCCGCGCGCACCGTCTCGAACAGCCGGGCCGCACCGTCGTCAATGGGTTTGGGCGGACGGTTGAAGCTGCCATGCACCGCCACGCCCACGTCATGCTCGGCGGCGATCCGCTCGGCAATGGCCTGCATCGCGGGGCCGGTCCGCTCGATCGCGGCGAGCGCGCGGGGGCGGAAATTGACGTGGAGCATGGCGAGGTCGGGGACGACATTGTTCGGCCCGCCGCCATCGATCCGCGCCGGATTGACGGTGATGTCGTCCGAGCCCAACTGCGCCAGTTCCAGCGTGATCCGTGCGGCGGCGACGATGGCGTTGCGCCCTTCCTCGGGATTACGGCCCGCATGGGCGCTGCGCCCGCGCACGACGATGGTGAAGTTGCCGGTGCCGCCGCGCGCCCCCGCCAGCGTCCCGTCGGGCAGCGCGGGTTCATAGGTCAGCGCGGCGACCTTGCCCGCCGCGACCCGCGCGATCAGCGCCGCCGACGATGCGGAGCCGGTCTCTTCGTCGGAGTTGATGAGGACGTCATAGCCGAACCGTTCGGCCAGCGGGCTCGCCTCCACCGCCTGGAGCGCGGCGAGCAGGACCGCCAGCCCGCCCTTCATGTCGGCGACGCCGGGCCCGCCGATGCGGTTGGCGTCGAGCCGCGTCACCACCTGAAAGGGGTGATCGGCCGGATAGACGGTGTCCATATGACCGGTGAACAGCATCTGCACCGGTGCGTGGCGACGGACCGAGAGATGCAGGTGGCGGCCATGGTCGAGGGGGGCGAGCCGCCCGTCCGCGCCGACCCGCTCGACCCGGTCGGGATCGACCAGGGTCAGCGTGCCGGGCAGGGTGCCGAATCGCTCCGCCAGCCGATCGGCCATGATCGCCAGTCCGGGCAGGTTGCGCGTGCCGCTGTTGATCGCGGCCCATTGCTCGACCAGCGGCAGCATCGGATAGGCGGCGGCGGATGCCACGGCGTCGCGTTCGATGGGTGTCAGTCTCTCCATCGCGCGAGACTATGCCATGCCATGGGGGCAGGTGAACCCCCCGCCGCGTCAGAAGCTGTACACCACCGAGGCGCGAGTGATCGTGTCGGTCGTCTGGCGGCCCGCCGGCGGCTGGCTTTCATACTGGACATTATACGAAATCTGCGCGGAGAGCGGCCCGAACACCTTGGCGTTGAGCGCCGAATTGGTGCCGATCGTGCTGTTGAACTTCTGGAGATAGGCCGAGGCGCTCTGGGTCAGCGACATGGCCGGGGTCAGTTTCCAGACGAAGTTCAGATTGCCGCGCGCCGCCAGCGCGCTTTCGATCCGACCGTCGGTGAACTCGGTATGCCGGAACGCCGGGCCCAGTTCGACGTCCAGCGTCATGCGGGGTTTCCGGATCGCGCTGTAACCCGCACCCGCCGAAGCCGAGAAGCGGTTGAAATAGCCGAGGAAACGGTCGCCTTCATATTGCGCCGCGCCGTAAACGTAATTGTTGGCGCTGAGTTTGTAATTGGGTTCGTAGGACGCGACATAATGTTCGCGGCTGGTGACGTTGAAGCTCTCCTGATAATCGCCCTGGACGTGCAGCTTGTGCCGCCATTGCAGCCCCTCGCGCGTCAGGTCGAGTACGCCGGTCAGCCCCAGATTCTGGCTGTTGCCCGTCGTCGCGAAGCCGCCCAGTTCGACGCGGCCATGCCACAGGTCGAAAAAGGTCGCCTCGCGCAGCGTCCGGCTGCGGCTGGCGGTCTTTTCGTCGCGCCACACATCGGCCATCGCATCGATCGCGTCGGCGGCCTCGGGCACGGCGTTGCGGGCATATTTGACGACCGTGGTGATCTCGGTCTCGTTCCCGCTGGCGATCGCGGCCTCCAGCATGGCACGGATCGGCGGCGGGATCAGCGCGGGGTCGGGATCGTTCGGCTCGGCATTGGCCAGCAGGCCGAGCGCCATGGGGATCAGCAACAGCCGGGTCTTCATGGTTCGTGCCTTACGCCTTTGGCGGTTCCGCGGAAACGGCGCGGGCCCCGTGCCCTGCGGTGAAATGCGCCGCGAAGACGACCAGCAGTTCCTCGTACAGCGCCTTCTTGAACGGCACGATCATCGCGGGCAGCGTCTCCGGCTCGGCCCAGCGCCAGGCGCGGAATTCGGGATGCTCGGTGTCGATGCGGATGTCGCTATCCTCGCCCAGAAAGCGATAGAGGAACCAGATCTGCCGCTGGCCGCGCCACTTGCCCTTCCACACCTTGCCGATCATGTCCTCGGGCAGGTCATAGGTCAGCTCGCGGGGGGCCCTGGCGATCAATTCGACCTTGTCGGCGGTGACGCCGGTTTCCTCGAACAACTCGCGAAGTCCCGCCGCATCGGCATCCTCGCCCGGATCGATCCCGCCCTGCGGCAGCTGCCACGCCTCCAGCGTCGAATCGATCCGCTGGCCGACAAAGACCCGGCCATCGCGGTTCATCAGGATGACGCCCGCGCAGGGGCGATAGGGAAGGTCGGTCATGGCTGTTGTCCCATTTCGCTATGCCCCATCGCCTCGGCGATCAGTGCGCGCAACGCAAGCAGAAATCCGGTCAGGTCGGCAACGCCGGAGGGGATCGCCTTGCGGAGCGTCGCAAAGCCGTGGATCGTGCCCCGCGCCTCGCGGAAGGTGACCGGCACGCCCGCGCGCGCCAGTGCGGCGGCATAGGCGCGGCCCTGATCGCGGATCGGATCGCACTCGGCGGTGACGATGACGGCGGGCGGCATGGCGGTCAGGTCGCCGCGCATCGGGGCGGCGCGGACATCGCCCAGATCGGCGGCATAGCAGGCGACGAACCAGTCCAGCATCGCGCGCGTCAGGAAATGCCCCTCGGCGAAATCGCGCAAGGACGGATGCGCGCGGCCCATGTCGGTCGCGGGGTAGAGCAGCCCCTGCGCGATCACCGGCACGGCGGCGGGCCGGTCGCGCAGCGCCATGGCGGTGACGGTGGCGAGCGTCCCGCCCGCGCTGTCGCCGGTGACGATCAACCCGGTCGTACCCGGCTGTCCCGCCAGCCAGCGCGCGGCGGCCTCGCAATCCTCGGGCGCGGCGGGCCAGGGATGTTCGGGGGCGAGGCGGTAATCGACCGACACGACCGGCAGGTCGAGCCGCCGCGCCATCGCGGCCGCCAGCGAGGCATGGGTATAAATGTCGCCGATGACGAAGCCGCCGCCATGGCAGAACAGCACGACCGGGCCGGGCGCGCGCTCCTCGCGCGGATCGAACCGCCGCGCCGGGATCGGACCTGCCGGTCCGTCTATCGTGAAGGCGCGATCGGTGCCGAGCGGCCCGACCGGCGGATCGGTCAGGTCGCGCGCCGCGCGCATCATCTGTCGCGCCCCCTCGGGTCCCAGTTCATGCTGCGGCGGGCCGGGCAGGCGGTTGTAATAGCCGAGGAAGCGGGCGACATCGGCGCGCAGTTCGGGCAACGGGGCCGGGGCCCTCCTATCGCGGGTCATGGCTTCCTAACTAGGGCGCATGATCCATGTCGTCCATCACCCGTCCTATGTGACGGAGGCCCCGGCCCGCTCCACCTATCGCTGGGGCAAGAATGGCGCGATCCGCGACCTGCTGCGCGCGAAGGGGGATGATGTCGCCTGGACCGAGCCGCTGCCGATGCCGCGCCGCTGGCTGGAGGCGGTGCATGATCCCGACTATGTCGCCGAGGTGCTGGAGGCGCGAGTGCCGCCGGACAAGACGCGGCGGATCGGCTTTCCCGTGACCGAACAAGTCGCCTACCGCGCGCAGGCGGTGCCGGGGGGCAGCTGGACGGCGGCGATGCTGGCACTGGAGCACGGTTTTGCCGCCAATACCGCCGGGGGCAGCCATCATGCGCTGGCGACGATGGGGGCGGGCTATTGCGTGTTCAACGACCTCGCCATCGCGGCGGTGCGTCTGGTCGAGGAGGGGACGGTGGAGCGCGTCGCCATCATCGACTGCGACGTGCATCAGGGCGACGGCACGGCGGCGCTGACCGCCGGGCGGCCCGATATCGTCACCTATTCGATCCATGCCGAAAAGAACTTCCCCGCGCGCAAGGCACGCTCGACGCTGGATGTCGGATTGCCCGATGGGGTGGACGATGACGGCTATCTGGCCGAGCTGGAGGCGACGCTGCGCCCGTTCCTCGCCGAGCATCGGCCCGACATCATCTTGTACCAGGCAGGCGTCGATCCCTTTGTCGACGACCGGCTGGGACGCTTGTCGCTCAGCCAGGCGGGGCTGGTCGCGCGCGAAAACCTGATCGCCGACCTGGCGCTGGCGCATGCGCTGCCGCTCGCCAGCACGGTGGGCGGCGGTTATGGCGACGATGTGATGGCCATTGCCGAGCGGCACGTCACCGCGCTCATGACGCTGGGCCAGAGATTGGCGCGGCGACCGGAACGCGGGGAACCGGAACGGGATCGAAACGTAACGGCTGCATGACATCCCCGCATATCGTCTGGTTTCGCCAGGACCTCCGCCTTCACGATCAGCCCGCGCTTCTGGAGGCGGCGCAGGCGGGGCCGGTCATCCCGGTCTATATCCTGGACGACGAGACGCCCGGCGACTGGCGGATCGGCGGCGCGCAGCGCTGGTGGCTGCACCACAGCCTCACCTCGCTGGGCGGGGATCTGGAGGCGCTGGGCAGTCGTCTGATCCTGCGGCGCGGGTCGGCGGTCGCGGCGATCCGCGCGCTGGTCGAGGAGACGGGCGCCGCGCAGGTCCATGCCATCCGCCATTACGAACCCTGGTGGCGCGCGGCGGAGGACGAACTGAGCGACGTGCTGACCCTGCATGACGGCAATCACCTGGCCCGCCCCGAATGCGTGACGACGGGCGGGGGCAAGCCGTTCCGCATCTATTCGGCCTTTTGGAAGGGCTTGCAGGGCCATATGCCGCCCGCCCATCCGCTCGACGCGCCCGACCGGCTGGATGCGCCGGAGGCATGGCCCAAGGGCGAGGCGCTGGCCGAGTGGAAGCTGCTGCCGACCAGGCCCGACTGGTCGACCGGCTTCGGCGAGGACTGGGAACCGGGCGAGGCGGCCGCGCGCGAGCGGATGGCGGATTTCGGGGCCAAGGCCTCGGCCTATGACACCGCGCGCAACATGCCGTCCGAGGAGGGAAGCTCGCGCCTGTCGCCGCATCTGCATTTCGGCGAAGTGTCGCCGCGCGCGGTCTGGCACTCGCTCGACCGGCATGGCGATACCGAAACGTTCCGCAAGGAACTGGCGTGGCGCGACTTCACCGATGGCGTGGTGATGGCGCTGCCCGATTATGCCGATCGCAACGGGCGCGAGGCGTTCGATCGCCTGCCCTGGCGCACGGGCAAGGCGGCGGAGGCCGACCTCAAGGCGTGGCAGACCGGCAGGACCGGCTATCCCATCGTCGATGCCGGGATGCGCCAGCTCTGGACGACCGGATGGATGCACAACCGGGTGCGGATGATCGCCGCCTCCTTTCTGATCAAGCATCTGCTGATCGACTGGCGCGAAGGCGAACGCTGGTTCTGGGACTGTCTGGTCGATGCCGATTACGGTAATAATTCTGTGAACTGGCAATGGGTGGCGGGGACCGGGATCGACGCCAATATGTTCGGCCGGATCATGGCGCCGCTCAGCCAGTCGGAGAAGTTCGATGCGGGGGATTATATCCGGGAATGGGTGCCGGAGTTGCGCGACCTGTCCGATGCGGTGATCCATGATCCCGAAGAGGCGGGACGGCGACCCAAGGGCTATCCGGCCAAGATCATCGGGCATCGTGAGGGGCGCGAGCGGGCGCTGGCGGCGGGGAAGGCTGTGCGGGTATAGGGTGGGCGTGGCCTTCGACTTCGCTCAGGCTGAACGGGGTTTGGGGTGGCTGGGTCGGACGGGGTCGGGCTCTTTCCAACCACCGTTCAGCCTGAGCGAAGTCGAAGGCCACGCGAAAACCTCACCGCTTCTTGCGGCAAGCATCCGAGCAATAGACCACATTCTCCCAGTCCCGCGCCCATTTCTTGCGCCAGGTGAAGGGGCGTCCGCAGGCCGGGCAGGTCTTGGTCGGCAGATCCTGCTTGCGGACGCCATTGGGCATCAGCGCGCTTCCGTGTCCAGGAACGCCGCCACGTCGGCCAAGTCGACCGTCTTGTCGAGATAGGTCTGGCCGATCCCGCGCGCCAGCAGGAAGGGCAGGGTGCCCGCCGCCATCTTCTTGTCGTGCTTCATATGCTCGACCAACGTCGCGGACGGCGCATCGATCCCGGCGGCGGCGAGACCGTCGGGCAGGCCGACCGCGCGCAGGTGCGCGGCGACCCGCTCGGCATCCTGCCCTTCGCAAATCCCCTTGCGCACCGAATAGCGGAAGGCGAGCGCGCAACCCGCCGCGACGCCCTCGCCATGGAGCAGCCGGTCGGAAAACCCGGCCTCCGCCTCCAACGCATGGCCGAAAGTGTGGCCGAGATTGAGCAGCGCGCGGATACCGTTCGTTTCATGCTCGTCCGCCGCCACGATCCGCGCCTTGGCCGCGACCGAATGCGCGATGGCATGGACCCGCGCTTCCGCATCGCCCGCCAGCAGCGCGGGAGCATTGGCTTCGCACCATTCGAAAAAGGCGAAATCGTCGATCAGGCCATATTTGACGACCTCGGCATAACCGGCGCGCACCTGGCGCGCGGGCAGCGAGTCGAGCACGGCCGGGTCGATCAGCACCATCGCGGGCTGGTGGAATGCGCCGATCAGGTTCTTGCCCGCCGAGGTGTTGATCGCGGTCTTGCCGCCGACCGACGAGTCGACCTGCGCCAGCAGCGTCGTCGGGATCTGGACGAAGCGGCAGCCGCGCTTGATGATCGAACAGGCGAAACCGACCAGATCGCCGATCACCCCGCCGCCCAGCGCGATGACATGATCCGACCGCTCCACCCCCAGTTCGAGCAGCCGGTCGCAGACCCGCTCCAGCATCGCCCAGCTCTTGGTCTTCTCCCCCGGCGGCAGGATGATCGCCTCGCTGGCGACACCCGCATCGGCCAGCGATGCCTGGAGCATCACCAGGTGCGGGCGGACATTCTCGTCGGTGACGATCGCCATGGCGCGGCCGCGCGACAGCGGCGCCAGTATCTCGCCCGCGCGCGCCAGCAGCCCGGCCTCGATATGGATGGGATAGCTGCGGTCGCCCAGCGACACGGTGACGGTCTTCATCGTCCGATGGCTTTCAATATGGCGTTGACGGTGGCCTCGTGCGGGCCGCGCTTGCTGGAGACGTGGATGGGGGCGAGCGCATAGATCGGATTGCGGACCGCCGAGAGCTCGCGCAGCACCTTCAGCGGGTCCTTGCCGCGCAGCAGCGGGCGGGTGTCGCGCCGCCTTACCCGCTCGGCAAGCACCTCGGGGCTGGCGTTCAGCCAGATGGCGGTGGCCTGTTCCAGGATCAGCGCGCGTGTCTCGTCATTGATGAACGCGCCGCCGCCGGTCGCGATCACCTTGGGACGGCCATCGACCAGCCGCGCGATCACGCGCCGCTCGCCGTCGCGGAAATAGGGTTCGCCGAATTGTTCGAAGATTTCGGTCACGCTCATGCCGGCGGCTTGTTCGATCGCGTGGTCGGCATCGACGAAGGGCACGCGCAACCGATTCGCCAGACGGCGGCCCACGGTCGACTTGCCCACGCCCATCAGGCCGACGAGCACGATCGGCGAACCGGTCCAGCTTGCATCAACGGGGTTGTGGCTTTGCAACATTGCACTCTGCGCTATACAGCGGGCGCGCGCCCGGCAACACCGACCGGGCTTTCACGGGTCCATTATAAGGTTTTGCGTTTCATGTCCCGTATGGTCGTATCGCTTATCGTCCTGCTCGTCGTCATTGTCGGGGGGCTGTTCCTGCTCTCGGGCCGGGCGACCGAACGGCCCGTGACGCAGGTCGAAAAGGCGGTCTCGCTTGGCAACCTGCAATAAGCGTCGTCGCGCCCTCCGCCATGTGCCGAGGGCCGTCGCGCTTCTGATGGCCGGCGCGGCCGCGCTGGCCGCCGCGCAGGATCGTCCCGAATCGCTGCTCCCGCCGGGGTTCGGCCAGCCGAGCGCGCCGGGCGCCCCCCGGCCGACGCCGCGTGGCACCGCGACGCCCCGCGCCACGCCGCGTCCGGTCGCGAGCGGTACGCCCGTCGCGGTGCCGTCGCCCGCGCCGACTCCGGCCCAGGCCGACCCGGTCGGCGCGCTGATCGAATCGCTGTCGACCCCGGTTCCGACGCCCACGCCGTCCCCTTCGCCGACCCCGGCGATGGATGCGCGGACGCTGGCCGAATATGAGCTGCCCGCTTCGTCACGCCGGTCGCTGGCGCTGGTCGGGCCCGCCGGGCCGCGCGAGGGCGCGATGGGGCCGGAAATGTTCGCCGGGGCCGATGGCCGCGTCGCCGAGGCGCTGATGCGGCGCCTGTCCGCCCCGCTGCCGTCGCGCTGGATGTCGATCCTGCTCCGCCGGACGCTGGCCGCGCAGCTGACGACCCCGAATGGCGTGAACGGCGCGGATTTCGCCGCCGAGCGTGCCTGGCTGCTGCTGCGCATGGGCGAGGCGCAGGTCGCGCGCGCGGTCGTCCAGTCGGTCGATACGGGCAATTATACGCCCAAACTCTATCAGGTCGCGATCAACGCGCTGCTGGCGTCCAGCGATCCGGCCGGGCTCTGTCCGCTGGCGGATCGCGGTGCGGCGGTGACCGGGCTGGTCGGATACCGCGTCGCGCAGGGCATGTGCGCCGCGCTGGCGGGCGATGCCGCGCGTGGCAGCGCTATCGTCCGGCAGGTCCGGCGACAGCGCGCCGCCGACGATTTCGACCTGAAGCTGGCCGAAAAGCTGATCGGGTCGGGCGGCAATGGTCGCCGGGCGGTGACGATCGAGTGGAGCGGCGCGGACCGGCTGACGACCTGGCGCTTCGGCCTGTCGACCGCGACCGGCGTGTCGATCCCCGAAGACTATCTGTCCTATGTCGGCCCGCAGGTGCGCGGCTGGCTGGCGACATCGCCTGCCGTCCCAGCGACCGAGCGCGCGAGCGTGGTCGATCAGGCGGCGGCGATGGGGGTGCTCTCCAACGTCGCGCTGGTCGATTTCTATGCGGCGCTGGCCGACAACGACCAGGCTAGCCGCGCCCAGGGTGCGATCGCCGACGATCTGCGCAATGCCTATGCCGCCGGGGATGCGGGGGCGCGGTTGAGCGCGATCCGTTCGCTCTGGGGGGACGGCGCGCGCACGCCCTATGGCCGGTTGATCCTGACCGCACGGGCGGCGGCTCGGTTGCCGGTGGTGGACGATGGCGAGGAGGCGGACCGGCTGGTCGCCTCGATGCTGTCTGCCGGACTGGATCGCAGCGCGGCGCGCTGGCACGGCGCGGTCAAGCAGGGCGGCGATGGCTGGGCGATGATCGAGCTGACCGATCCCGAGCAGCAGGGGCAGGTCCCGTACGACCGCATCACCGGCTATGCGGGCACGGGCGGCGACACGCGGTTGAAGCAGCGGCTGTTCTTCGCGGGGATGGCCGGGCTCGGCCGCCTGTCCGCCGCCGATATGGAGCGCGGGGCCGAAGCCTTCGACGTCCGCATCGGTCAGCGCAATCCCTGGACCGAGGCGCTGGAACAGGCGGTGGCCGACGGGCAGACCGGCATGGTCGTCCTGCTCTGCGCGATCGGCATGCAGACCGGCAGCTGGAGCGGCGTGCCGCCCCAGGCGCTGTACCGCATGGTCGAGGCGCTGCGCAGCGTCGGGCTGGACGGCGAGGCGCGGATGATCGCGGCGGAGGCGATCGCGCGGGCATGAGCGCCTCCGACCCCGTTCTGACCGACCGGGCGCTGATCGACCGTTTCCTGGAGATGATGGCGGCGGAGGCGGGGGCGGCGGGCAACACCGTTGCGGCTTATCGCTCCGATCTGCGGCTGGCGGGCGAGGCGATCGGCGGGCTGGCCGAGGCGGATGAGGCGGCGCTGCGGCGGCTGGCGGATGGCTGGTGCGATCTGGCCAACGCCACCGTGGCGCGCAAGGCGGCGGCGCTGCGCCGTTTCTATGCCTTTCTGTACGAAGAGGGGATGCGCGGGGACGACCCTTCCTCGGTGCTGCCGCGCCCGGGCCAGCGGCGCGCGCTTCCCAAGATCCTGAGCCATGCCGATATCGACCGGCTGTTCGCGGCGATCGGCGAGCGCGTGACGGCGGCGCATCCGGCCCCCGCCGACCTGCGGCTCGCGGCCTTGATCGAGCTGCTCTATGGCTCCGGCCTGCGGGCGAGTGAGCTGGTCGCGCTGCCCCGCAACGCCATCCATCCCGACCGGCCGTTCCTGATCCTGCGCGGCAAGGGCGGGGTCGAGCGGATGGTGCCGATCTCCGACCGCGCGCGCGCGGCGGTGGCGGCGTGGCGCGCGCATGTCCCGGCGGACAAGCCCTGGCTGTTCCCCGGCGGCAAGAAGCACCTCTCGCGCATCCGCCTCTATCAACTGGTCAAGGCGCTGGCGGCTGAGGCGGGCATCCCGCCCGACCGGGTGAGCCCGCATGTCCTGCGCCATGCCTTCGCCACCCATTTGCTGGGCGGGGGCGCCGATCTGCGCGCGGTGCAGGCGATGCTGGGCCATGCCGACATCGCGACGACCGAAATCTACACCCATGTCGAGGCGGGTCGGCTGGTCGAACTGGTCAACACCCGCCACCCGCTCGTTGATTTTCGGGACAAGCGCCCTTAGGCGGTAGCGCCATGTCAACGAGCTTCCTCGATTTCGAGAAACCCATTGCCGAGCTTCAGAGCCGGATCGACGAACTGCGCGACACGACCGCCGAAGGGACGGTCGATATCGGCGCGGAGATCGCCAAGCTTCAGGCCAAGTCGGACAAGCTGCTGCGCGATACCTTCGCCAGGCTGACCCCGTGGCAGAAGACCCAGGTCGCCCGGCATCCGCAGCGTCCGCATTTCAAACATTATGTCGGCGGGCTGTTCGACGAGTTCGTACCGCTGGCGGGCGACCGCGCCTTTGGCGACGACCAGGCGATCATGGGCGGCTTCGCGCAGTTCCGGGGCCGGCGCGTGATGGTGCTGGGCCATGAAAAGGGCGAGGATACCGCCAGCCGCCTGCGCCACAATTTCGGCATGGGCAAGCCGGAGGGCTATCGCAAGGCGATTCGCCTGGTCGAGCTGGCCGATCGCTTCGGCCTGCCGATCGTGACGCTGGTCGACACCTCGGGCGCCTTCCCCGGCATCCAGGCCGAGGAGCGCGGCCAGGCGGAAGCCATCGCTCGTTCGACCGAGGCCTGTCTGGCGGCGGGCGTGCCGGTCGTCTCGGCGATCGTCGGCGAGGGCGGCTCGGGCGGTGCGGTGGCGCTGGCGGCGGGCAACCGGGTGCTGATGTTCGAGCATGCCGTCTATTCGGTGATCAGCCCGGAGGGCTGCGCCTCGATCCTGTGGCGCACCGCCGACAAGGCATCCGAGGCCGCCGAGGCGATGCGTGTGACCGCGCAGGACCTGAAGGGCTTTGGCGTGATCGACACGATCGTGGCCGAGCCGGTCGGCGGCGCGCACCGCGATCCGGCGGGGGCGATCGCCAATCTGGGCGATGCGGTCGAGAAGGCGCTGGGCGAGCTGGGCGGCCTGGGCCGCGACGAGCTGAAGCGCGGTCGTGCGGCCAAGTTCCTGGCGATGGGGCGGCTGTAACCGGCGTCGGTCGCCTGGACGGCCGGGTCTGAAACGAAAAGGGTCGGCGACCGCATTAGGCAGTCGCCGACCCTTTTTCTCGTATCCGGCAAGCGGCGCTGGCGCCGGTTGCCGGGTCCGTTCATCAATTGGCGCTGGACGAATTGTTGAGGCGGGTCGAGACGTTGGTGAAGGTGTTCTTCAGGCTGTTGCCGAGCGTCTGCATCGCACCGATCGCCGCGACCGCGATCAGGGCAGCGATCAGGCCATATTCGATCGCCGTCGCGCCCTTGCTGTCCTTCATCATCTTGCGGATCGTCTTCATTCCGGGCTCCATTCCTTTGAATGCCGTGTTGACCAGTCACAGTCTGAGCCGGAGGGCCGGATCAGCTGGTTATTCATAGGCTTGTATTCATTGAAGAAAGTTTAATTCGCGGGTTTCCGGCCGAGCGCGGATCAGGTCGCGTCGGTCAGGGTCGTGCTGATCCGGTCGAACACGGCCTGGAGGTCCACGCCGATCTGCGACAGGGCCGCGACGATGGCCAGCATGACACAGGCTATGATCAACGCATATTCGACGGCGGTTGCGCCACGATGGTCCGTCGCGATTTCGCGTGCCAGGGTGAGGATCGGGCCAAGCGCTTTCATCGATTCTATGGCGTAACGAGGAAAGGTTAATAATGTCTGTCGAACCCATGGCCCGCCCGCTCTTTCCGGTCGTCGCCGCGGCGCTGGTCGACGGCGAAGGGCGCGTGCTGTTGCAGCAGCGTCCGGCGGGCAAGACGCTGGCCGGATTGTGGGAATTTCCGGGCGGCAAGTTGGAGCCGGGCGAAAGCGCCGAAGAGGCGCTGGTCCGTGAACTCCATGAGGAACTGGCGATCACCGTCGATCTCGCCGCACTGGAGCCCGCGGGCTTCGCGACCGAGATATTGCCCGACCGGCATCTCCTGCTGCTGCTCTATGTGATCCGGCGCTGGTCGGGCGAGCCCGTCGCGCTGGAGGCGGACGGGCTGGTGTGGCGCATGCCGGAGGCGATGGACGCGTTGCCCATGCCCCCGGCGGACGGCCCGCTGGTGCGTCAGTTGCGCGCTTATCTGGGCGAGAGGACGACCTCGGTCGGCCCGGCGGCCAACGGCACCGAATAGCCGCCGCGCTCCATCACCCCCCGATCGGGCGTATAGGCGCGGCCGCCGGTCGTCGTGGTCTCGACGAACAGCCGGGCCTGTGGCGTGTCGGCCCTGGCGGGATCGAGGATCAGCCGCACCGTGCCGGTGGCGGGGGTGTAGCGCACCTCGGCGATCTTGCCCGCCTCCAGCGTCAGCCAGAGCCCGGCGGGCGCGACGAACAACCGGCTGCGCGCGCCGTCTTTCGGCACGACGCGGATCGTCCCGTCCGCCTCTGACAGATTGCCGCCATAGGACAGCCAGCCCAGCCGGGGATCGTTCACCACATAGGTGGCGGCGGCATAGGCATGGCCGAAAAAGCCCATGCCATAATCCCCGCTATACGGATCCCACTCCATCCGGTCGGGCCAGCTGTGGAAGGCGGCGGAGGAGGATCCGTCCTGGCCGATATTGGTGATCCCGCCCATCAACCCGCCATAGGCGACGCGCAGCAGATGCAGGTCGGCCGGGTTGCGCCGGAACGAATCGAACAGCGGGATGGCGTTCAGCGTCGATCCGTAATGATGGATCTGCCGCTCCAGCCGGGGATATTTGCCGCCATAGAGGAAATCCCAATAGCGCCGGGCATTGCCGTTATAGCCCCAGCTGGGGATGGACGGGTCATAGCCCAATATGACCTCGCGCGTGACGTCGGCCTGCGGGCCATAGCCGAAATAGCGCATCCAGGCATAGACCTCGGCCTGGCCGGTCGAGTCCCACGCCATCTCGCTGCCAAAGGGATAGCGCAGCGTCCGCCAATGGTCCGCGCGACCCTTCATCAGCGCCTCCACCTCGGCGGCCTGGGCGGTCCAGCCCTCGCGCTTCAGATCGGTCAGGATGTCGACGAAGACGTCCCCTTCCATCAGGCCGTATTGCGCATAATGCGGCGCGTCGCGCATCATCGCGGTGATGGTGCGATAGGCATGGTCGAGATACCAGCGCCAGTCATGCACACGCGTCATCCCCGGATGGTTGCGCGCGATCCGGTAGAGCGCCCAATGCCCCGCCGCGACATGCGGGTAATTATAGGCGCGACCCAGATCGTCCGCCTGATCCTTCTTCCACGAGGTCCAGCTCTGCCAGTCCTTGGCGGGTTGATAGAGCGAGGGGAAGGCGGCCGGGTCGTAATAGAACAGGCTCTTCTTCACGCCGCCCGCATGCGGGCCGTCGGCGACCTGGAGGCGGCCGACCACCGTCTTGTCGACCAGCTCCTCGATCCGGGCGAGCTCGGTCGCGTCGGGATTGTCGAGCTGCTTCATGACGGCGGCGACCCAGCTGCCCGCGCCGCCCTCGTCGCTCATCCCCGAAATCCACACGCGCGGATCGGCGGTGACGATGCGATCCGCCTCGCGGTCATAGGTCAGGATGGCGGGCGACCGGCCGAAGGGATCGTCCTTGCCTTCGAACCATTGCCGCGTCGTCGCGAAGTGGCCGAGATCGGCCATGGTCCGCTCGAGCGGCTTGGTGACGAAATAGGGAATGGTCTGCACCTGGCCGTCGGCATAGGTCAGCGACAGCCGCGCACGGCCCCATTGCCGCCCGCGCACCGACAGCTTCTCCCAGCCGGGCTTGCCCGCCGCCCGCGTCACCTCCAGCGCGCCCGCCGGATAGCTCTCGATCCCGGTGATGGGCGAGGGGGCCCGGACGAACAGCGATGCGTCGAGGTCGCTCGGCACGACATAGCCCGGCACGCCGACGACGACCGGCCGCTTCTGCGCGATCAGGGTCGGCTCGATCCCCCGGATGCTGGGCGCGGCGACGAAGCGAAGGCCGATCCGGCGGCTCTCGCCGGGGGCGAGGCGGATGCTGGTCGGCGCGTTCCACGGCGCGCCCGCCTTGGTCCAGTCGGTCTGTGCATAGGCGGCGCTGGCGACCGTCCAGTCGTAAAAGCCTTCCGACGTCTGGGCGCGTGGGCTCGCCTCGGCGATCACCGCCTTGCCGCCGGTCTCGCGGACCGTGGGGATCGGGACATAGGCCTCCAGCGGCGTCGCGGCCTGGGGCAGGACCAGCAGCGCGGGGCCCGCGCCGTTCAGCCGCGTCACCTGCACATAGCCCGCGTCGCGCCCGATATAGGGATCGGCGAAGCTCGCCTGGGTATGCGCCTGTTCGAGCGTGCGGTCGGAGATGATGTTGTCGAACACCATCGGCAGGCCCAGTCCGCCAATCTCCACCGTCTGGCCGCTGGTGTTGGTCAGCGTGAAGGCCAGCCCCGGCGTGCCCGCCGCGTTCGTCCATTCGCGCACGATGCGCAGCGGCAGTCCGGGACCCATCGTCGCGGTCATGTCCGCCGCCGCCAGCACGTCGCCCTTCGCGGGCAGGGCGCGGACCGGCACGCGCTGCTTCGAGGAGGAAAAATCCTGCCACGGCCCGGTGCCGGTACGGACCCGCAGGTGCAGGTCGCCCAGATGGTTGTACCCATTGCCGCTCCGCTCCCGCGACCGACCGACCGGCAGGAAGTCGAAAGCGGGATCGGCGAGCGGCGACAGACTGCGCGCGGTCTGGCTGGCCGGATCGAGTCGCAGGCGAAAGGCGCCGACGCGCATCGCCGGGGCGGAGGGTGCGGCCGCCTTGGGCCCGGTCGCGCGGGGCACGGCCTTCTGGGCCGGAACCGCCGCGACGGACAGCAGGGCCAGTGTCACGGGGAACAGGCGGAACGGAGAACGACGCATCGAGAACCCTTTCATCGGGTGTCGCTTCGCCGGTTATGGCAACGCGATTGACCCTCTGTCCAACGAACGCTAACGGTATACGGTATTTTGTGGAGAGCAAGATGGTACGGGCAAGCAGGCGCGAATGGATGCGGGGAGCGGCCACCGCCGCCTTGATCGGTGCGGCGCCCCGCGCGATCGCGGCACCGGCTTCGCGACTTCCCGCCAAGGCCGAACCCCTGCCGCTGAACGCCGTTCGCCTGCGCCCGTCCATCTATGCGACCGCGGTCGAGACCAACCGGCGCTATCTCTATCGGCTCGATCCCGACCGGCTGCTCCACAATTTCCGCCTCTATGCCGGTCTGAAGCCCAAGGCGGAGATCTATGGCGGCTGGGAAAGCGATACGATCGCGGGCCATACGCTGGGCCATTACATGTCGGCGCTGGTGCTGACCTGGCAGCAGACCGGCGATACCGAGATGCGGCGGCGCGCCGACTATATCGTCGCCGAACTGGCCGAGGCCCAGGCCAAGCGCGGCAACGGCTATGTCGGCGGGCTGGGGCGCAAGCGCCCCGACGGCACGATCGTCGATGGCGAGGAGATCTTCCCCGAGATCATGGCGGGCAAGATCAAGTCGGGCGGGTTCGACCTCAACGGGTCCTGGTCGCCGCTCTACACGGTTCACAAGCTGTTCGCGGGGCTGCTCGACATCCATGGCGGCTGGGGCAATGCGCAGGCGCTGTCGGTCGCGGTCGGGCTGGGCGGCTATTTCGCCCGCGTCTTCGCCGCGCTGGACGATGCGCGGATGCAGGAAGTGCTGGGCTGCGAATATGGCGGGCTGAACGAGAGCTTCGCCGAACTCTATCAGCGGACCGGCGACCGCCAGTGGCTGGCGCTGGCCGAGCGCATCTATGACCGCAAGGTGCTCGACCCGCTGGTGGCGGGGAAGGACCAGCTCGCCAATTTCCACGCCAATACGCAGGTGCCCAAGCTGATCGGCCTGGCGCGAATCCATGAGATCACCGGCAATCCCGCACCGGCGGCGGGCGCGCGCTTCTTCTGGGACACGGTGACGCAGCATCACAGCTATGTCATCGGCGGCAATGCGGACCGTGAGTATTTCTCGGAGCCCGACACGATCGCGCGGCACATCACCGAGCAGACGTGCGAGCATTGCAACACCTACAACATGCTCAAGCTGACCCGGCACCTCTATGGCTGGCAGCCCCAGGCGGCGCTGTTCGACTTCTATGAACGCGCGCATCTGAACCATGTCATGGCGGCGCAGAATCCGGAGAATGGCGGCTTCACCTATATGACGCCGCTGATGACCGGCATGGCGCGTGAATTCTCGACGCCCAAGGACGACGCCTTCTGGTGCTGCGTCGGTTCGGGGATGGAGTCGCATGCCAAGCATGGCGAGTCGATCTTCTGGCAGGGCGGGGACGCGCTGCTCGTGAACCTCTATATCCCGGCCGAGGCGCGGTGGGAGCGGCGCGGGGCGACCGTCACGCTCGACACCGCCTATCCGATGGAGGGGCAGGCGACGTTGCGCTTCACCCGTCTCGATCGCGCCGGACGCTTTCCGGTGGCGCTGCGGGTGCCCGGCTGGACTCAGGGCCAGGCGGTGGTGGAGGTCAACGGTCAGCCGGTCGAGCCGGTGTTCGACCGCGGCTATGCGGTGGTCGAGCGGCGGTGGAAGGCGGGCGACAGCGTCGCCATCCGCCTGCCGCTGGAATTGCGGGTCGAACCGACGCCGGGCGACGACAGCGTGGTCGCGGTGGTGCGCGGGCCGATGGTGATGGCCGCCGATCTGGGGTCGGTCGAGACGCCGTGGAACTCGCCCGACCCCGCCATGGTCGGCGCGCATCCGCTGGCCGCCTTCACCCCGGCCGAGGGCGCACCGGCGCGCTATGCGACGCGCGGCGTGTTTCGCCCGGCGGATCTCAGCTTCGTCCCCTTCTTCAGCCAATATGATCGCCGCAGCGCGGTCTATTTCAAGCGCTTCACCGAAGCGGGATGGAAGGCGGAGGAGGCAGCCTTCCTCGCCGACCAGGAACGCGCCCGCGACATCGCCGCGCGCTCGGTCGACGTGATGCATCTGGGCGAGATGCAACCCGAGCGCGATCATGGACTTACCTCGGAGATTTCCTATCCCGTCTCCTATCGCGGGCGGCAGGGTCGCGATGCGCGGTCGGGGGGCTATATCGAGTTCAGCATGGCGGTGCGTCCCGGCCCGCTGGTGCTTCAGGCGACCTATTGGGGCGACGAGCGCAAGCGCGACTTCGACATTCTGGTCGACAATGTGAAGGTCGCCACCCAGCATCTGGAAAGCGACAAGCCGGGTCAGTTCTTCGACGTCGAATATCCGCTTCCGCTAGGGGTGACGGCGGGCAAGAAGAGCGTGCGCATCCGCATCGTCCCGCATGATCGCAGCACGGCGGGGCCGATCTTCGGCATGCGCCTGTTCACCGCGAGGAAGGGCGTGACCGCGTGACCGGCATCCGCATGACGCTGGCGGAGTTGCGGTCGCTCGCGCGGGCCAAGCTGCTGGGCGCGGGGCTCGCCCCCGCCCATGCCGAGGCGGTGGCCGAGACGATGGTCGCGGGCGAGCGCGACGGATGCGCGTCGCATGGCATTTATCGCCTGCTGGTCGCCGTCTCCAGCATCAACAAGGGCGTGGTGGTGCCCGATGCCGAACCCGTCCTGTCGCATCCCGCGCATGCGCTGGTCCGCGTCGATGGCGGCGGCGGCTTTGCCCAGCTGGCGTTCCAGACCGGCAAGCCCGCGCTGATCGAAAAGGCGCGCAGGAACGGTATCGCCGCGCTGGCGCTCAACAATGTCGTGCATTTCGCCGCGCTCTGGCCCGAGGTCGAGGAACTGGCCGAGGCGGGTCTGGTCGCGCTGGCCTTCACCCCCAGCCATGCCTGGGTCGCGCCGTCGGGCGGGGCCGAGCCGGTGTTCGGGACCAATCCGATCGCGTTCGGCTGGCCGCGCCCCGATGGCCCGCCCTTCGTCTTCGACTTCGCCACCAGCATGGTCGCGCGCGGCGAGATCGAGCTTCACCGCCGCGCGGGCAAGGCGGTGCCCGACGACTGGGGCGTCGATGCGGAGGGACGTCCCACCACCGATCCCGCCGCGATCCTGTCGGGCGCGATGCGGACCTTTGGCGGGCATAAGGGATCGGCGCTGGCGGCGATGGTCGAACTGCTCGCCGGGCCGCTGATCGGCGACATGACCAGCCGCGAGTCGATCGACATCGATGCCGGACGCGGCGGATCGCCGCTGGGCGGCGAACTGATCATCGCGATCGATCCCAAGGGGTTTTTGGGCGATCTTCTGCCCGAACATCAGGCGCGGGCGGAGGCGATGTTCGCCGCGATCACGGGGCAGGGCGCGCGCCTGCCCTCGGCCCGGCGCTATGCGGCGCGGGCGGTGTCGCTGGCGGAGGGCGTGGTGATCCCCGCCGATCTGCACCGCGACGTCACGGCACTGAATGGTTGAAGCAGGAAGGGTATGAGCATGACGAACCGGATCGCACCGCTTCTGGCGGGAATGGCCCTTCTCTGCGTACCGGGGGCCGCGGAGGCGAAGGCGCCGACGGCGCAGCCGCGTGGCAAAGCGGCGACGGCGACTCGTGCGGCGGACGCCCGCTTCCGTGCCCTGTCCGAGGCGGAGTATAAATGGCGGGTCAGCCAGAACGCCGCCGACGAGGATAGCGGCAGCGCCGGATCGCGCCAGTTGCCCGATGTCGGCCCGGTAGCGCAGGCGGCACGGCTCGCGCGGTGGGAGGCAACCGCCAAGGCGCTGGACGGCATCGATATCAATGCCTTGTCGCCGGATGTTCGCACCGATTACATGGTCTATCGCGGCCAGATCGATGCCCTGCTCGCCGCCCAGCGCTTTCGGGAATATGAGAGGCCGCTGAACGCCGATACCAGCTTCTGGGGCAATCTCGCCAGCTGGGCGCGGGGCAGCTTCACCAAGGAAAGCCAGTATCGCGATTATATCGCGATGCTCCATCAGATGCCGCGCTATTACGACCAGCAGATCGGCAATATGCGCGCCGGACTGGCGCGGGGCTTCACCCCGCCGCGCGTCACGCTGAAGGGGCGCGATATCGGTGTCGCGCAGGTGGTCGATGCCGGCTTGGGCGAGGACCAGCCCTTCTACGCGCCGTTCCGCACCATGCCCGCCACCATGGCGCCCGCCACCGTCGCGGCGCTGCGGGCCGAGGCGAAGGCGGCGATCCGCGACGACGTCCTGCCCGCGCATGTCAAGCTGCTCGCCTTCCTGCGCAACGACTATATGCCGGGCGGGCAGGCCAGCACGGCCGCCTATGACCTGCCCGACGGCAAGGCCTATTACCGGTCGAAGATCCGCGAATATGTGACCGCCGACATGACCCCCGAACAGATCCATGCCATCGGCCTGTCGGAGATCAAGCGCATCCGCGCGCGGATGGACGATGTGATGCGCGAGGTGAAGTTCAGGGGCGATTTCCCCGCCTTCCTGACCTTCCTGCGCACCGACCCGCAATTCTATGCCAAGACGCCGCAGGAACTGCTCGACCGCGCGGCCTGGTTCGCCAAGAGCTTCGACGGCATCGCCGCCGACTGGTTCGGCCGCCTGCCGCGCAGCCGGTTCGCGATCAAGCCGGTGCCCGCCGATCTCGCACCCTTCTATACCGCCGGGCGCGGCGGTCCGGGTATCTATCTGGTCAACACCTATGACCTGCCGTCGCGTTCGCTCTATGCGCTGCCCGCGCTGACGCTGCACGAAAGCGCGCCCGGCCATGCCTTCCAGATGCCGCTGGCCGCCGAGAACAAGGATCTGCCCGCTTTCCGCCGCGATAGCTATCTGTCGGCCTATGGCGAGGGCTGGGCGCTCTATTGCGAGGCGCTGGGCGAGGATATGGGCTTCTACAAGACGCCCTATGATCGGTTCGGCATGCTGTCCTATCAGGCCTGGCGCGCCGCGCGGCTGGTGGTCGATACCGGCATCCATGCCATGGGATGGAGCCGCGAACAGGCCCAGGCCTATCTCCACGACAATACCGCGCTGTCGGATCACGAGATCGAGACCGAGGTCGACCGCTACATCGCATGGCCGGGCCAGGCGCTGTCCTATTATATGGGGCAGCTCGCCTTCCAGAAGGCGCGCGCCAAGGCGGAGAAGGCGCTGGGGCCGAAGTTCAACATCCGCGCCTGGCACGATGCGATGCTGCAACTGGGCTATGTCCCCTTGCCCGTCATCGCGCAGCGCACCAATCAGTTCATCGCGGAGGGCGGCAAGGGCCCCTATCCCGATGAGGAATGATCACGATTGACCTGCGACGATCGATTTGCTAAAAAGTATACGGTATCTAAATATAAACAGCAGGAAGACAGATTGTGAGCATCGGCTGGCGTGGCGTATTCCCCGCGGTGACGACCCAGGTGCGGGAGGATCTTTCGATCGATCTCGCCGACACGCAGCGCGTGGTGGACGATCTGGTCCGCGACGGCGTGACCGGCGTCATCGCCCTGGGCACGGTCGGCGAGAACAACTCGCTCGACTATGATGAGAAGGTCACGGTGCTGACCGCGATCGTCGAGGCGGTCGACGGCCGCGTGCCGGTGATCACCGGCGTGTCGGAATATGACACGCGCCGCGCGGTCCGCTATGCGCAGGCCGCCGAGAAGGCCGGCGCCGACGGCCTGATGCTGCTGCCGCCGATGGTCTATGTGCCCAAGGCGCATGAACTGGTGAACCATTTCAAGGGCGTGGCGGATCAGGTCGGCCTGCCGATCATGCTCTACAACAACCCGCCCGCCTATCGCACGGTCATCGACCAGACGGTGCTCGAAGCGCTGGTCGACGTGAAGAACATCGTCGCGGTCAAGGAATCGGCCCCCGACACGCGTCGCTTCACCGACTTCCGCAACGCCTTTGGCGATCGTTACGTCCTGTTCGCCGGGCTGGACGACGTGGCGCTCGAGGGGCTGTACCTCGGGGCGCAGGGCTGGGTCTCGGGCCTGACCAACGCCTTCCCCAAGGAGTCGGTCGAACTGGTCGCCGCGTTCGAGCGGGGCGATCATGCCAAGGCGATGGAAATCTATCGCTGGTTCATGCCGCTGCTCCACCTCGATGCCGAGCATGACCTGGTCCAGTCGATCAAGCTGGCCGAGCAGGTCATGGGTCGCGGTTCGGAGCGCGTGCTGCCGCCGCGCTACGTCCTGGAGGGCGAACGCCGCGCCCAGGTGATCGCGATGGTCGAAAAGGCCGCCGCGACCCGCCCGACCCTCGGGCTGAGCAAGGCCGCCTGATGGCGACGACGCTCCCGCCCCGCGACATGGTGCCGGATGACGGCCGAGCGCGGGGCGGGGGCGTCATCGTCGTGCAGACGCTGGCGGATCGGATCTTCGCCATCGTCCGCGAACGGATCGTGGCCGGGACGCTGGGGGGCGACCGGCCGATCCGGCAGGACGCGCTGGCCGCCGAGCTGGGGGTCAGCAAGATCCCGCTGCGCGAGGCGCTCGCCCGGCTGGAGCAGGAGGGGCTGCTCCAGGGGGTCGCCAATCGCGGCTATCTGGTCGGTCGGCTGAGTGCGGCGCGGGCCGAGGAAATCTACATGCTTCGCTGCCGCCTCGAACCGGCGGCGGCGGCGCGCGCGGCGTTGGTCGCGAATGACGAGGACCGGACGCGGCTGATCGCGGCGTTCGACATGCTGGACCGCGCCGCGACCAACGATCTGGCGCAGGTCGCCATTTCCAACCGGCAATTCCACATGGCGATGGTCCGCCCGATCGGACGGCCGCTCACCATCCGCATGATCCGACAATTGGCGGTGCTGGCGGAGCGCTATGTCGTCGCGCATCTGCAACCCGCCGGGCGCGATGCCCGCGCGCATCTGGAACACCGCGAACAGCTCGATGCCTTTCTGGCGCGCGACGCGGAACGGGTTCAATCATTGCTTGACGCGCATATCCGGTCCACGCTGATGGACCTGAAGGGCGGGTTCGCACTCGCCGGATAGCATGGAAACCATCGAGGCGGGGGATTTTGCTTCACATGTTCGGACCGTTCAAACCGCTGGGCAGCGCGACCCAGCATGGGGAAGGGCAGGCGCTGGCCAAGACGCTCAGCTGGCCGCACCTCATCGCGCTGGGGGTCGGCGCGATCGTCGGCACCGGCATCTACACGCTGACCGGGGTGGGCGCGGAACGGGCGGGGCCCGCCGTCATCCTGGCCTTCGCGATCGCGGGCGCGGTCTGCGCCTGCGCGGCGCTCGCCTATGCCGAACTGGCCACGCTGATCCCGGCGGCGGGCAGCGCCTATACCTTCAGCTACACCGCCTTGGGCGAGACGCTGGCCTGGGTCGTGGGGTGGAGCCTGATCCTGGAATATTCGCTGTCCTGCTCGGCGGTCGCAGTCGGCTGGGGTGGCTATCTGGTCGGCTGGATACAGGCGGCGGGGATACATTTGCCGCCCGAGCTCCTGTCCGGGCCGCATGGCGGCGGCATCGTGAACCTGCCCGCGGTGGTCGTCGCCCTGTCGGTGATGGGCATGCTGATCGCGGGCACGCGTGAGAGCGCGACGCTCAATATCGTCCTCGTCGTCATCAAGCTGGTGGCGCTGGGCATCTTCGTGGCCTTTGCCCTGCCCGCCTTCCAGGGCGATAACCTTCATCCCTTCATGCCCTATGGCTTTGCCGCGCACGAGGTGGACGGTGCCAAGCGCGGCGTGATGGCGGCGGCGGCGATCGTGTTCTTTGCCTTTTACGGGTTCGACGCGGTCGCGACTTCCGCCGAGGAAGCCAAGAACCCCAGCCGTGACCTGACCATCGGTATCGTCGGCTCCATGCTGGTCTGCACGTTGATCTACATGGCGGTGGCCGTTGCGGCGATCGGATCGATGCCCTTCCAGCAGCTCGCCAATTCGCCCGAGCCGCTGGCGCTGGTCCTTCGCTCGCTGGGCCAGCCCCAGGCGGCGCATCTGATCGCGCTGGCCGCGGTCATCGCGCTGCCTTCGGTCATCCTGGTCATGATGTACGGGCAGAGCCGCATCTTCTTCACCATGGCACGCGACGGCCTGTTGCCGCAGTCGCTGGCCGTGGTCAGCAAGCGCAGCGGCGCGCCGACCCGCATCACGCTGGTCACCGGCCTCTCGATCGCGCTGGTCGCTGGCACCTTCCGACTGGATGAGATCGCCGAGCTGGCCAATGCGGGCACGCTGCTCGCCTTCATCGCGGTCGGCGCCTGCCTGATGGTGCTGCGGCGCAAGGCGCCGGACGCCAAGCGGCTGTTCCGCTGCCCGCAGCCCTATCTGGTCGGCACGCTCGCCATCCTGGGCTGTATCTATCTGCTGTTCAGCCTGCCCAGTTCGACCATCATCCGGTTCGTCGTCTGGAACCTGGCCGGGCTGGCCTTCTACTTCGTCTATGGTCGGCGGCGGAGCGCGCTGGCGGCGGGATAAGCGGGCAGGCGGCCGGGGCGGCCGAACAGATAACCCTGGGCCTGGGGGCATCCCTCCTCCAGCACCATGCGATGCTGTTCGGCCGTCTCCACTCCTTCGGCCACCACCGGGAGGTTCAGGCTCTGGCCCAGCCCGACGATCGCGCGGACGATCGACCGCGCGGCCTCGTCATCGGTGACGCCGGAGATGAAGCTGCGGTCGATCTTGATCTTGTCGAACGGAAAGCACTGGAGGTTGCTGAGCGAGCTGTAGCCGGTGCCGAAATCGTCCATGACGATCCCGACCCCCATGGCCTTCAGCCGGTGCAGCGTCCGCAGCGTGCCCTCCCGGTCGTGGAGCAGGACGTTTTCGGTGATCTCCAGCTCCAGCCGACGCGCGGGAAAGCCGCTTTCGGCCAGCGCCTTGGCGACGATCTCGGCCAGGTTGGGGAGCTGGAACTGGATGGGGGAGACGTTGACCGCCAGCGTCATCGGCTCGGGCCAGGCGGCGGCGGCGCGGCAGGCCTCGCCCAGCACCCATTCGCCGAGTTGCAGGATGATGCCCGTATCCTCGGCGATGGGCACGAACTCGTCGGGGACGATCTCGCCGCGCTCGGGATGCTGCCAGCGAAGCAGCGCCTCATAACCGATGACGCTCGCGCCCTCGGTCGAGACCAGCGGCTGATAGACCAGCCGCATCTGGTCGCGCAGCAGGGCATGGCGCAGGTCATGTTCGAGCGCGCGGCGATGGCGGACCGCATGGTCCATGTCCTGGTCGAAGAAGGACGCCGCGCCGCGTCCGCTCGTCTTGGCGCGGTACAGCGCGACATCGGCATTGTGACGAAGCCCATCGGCGTCGGCAGCATCCTGCGGGAACAGCGACACGCCGATGCTGACCCCGACCGCCGTTGGATCGCGGCTCAGGTCCATTTCGGTGGCAAAGGCACCCAGGATCGTCGCGACGAGCTTGTGGACCCGGTCGGGATCGTCGACCCCGCGCTGGAGGATCAGGAACTCGTCGCCGCCGACCCGTGCGACCACCGCCGCCTCGTCGACCACGCCGGTCAGGATCCGGGCGACGCGACACAGGATCATGTCCCCCGCCGCATGGCCGAACAGATCGTTGACCGCCTTGAACCGATCGAGATCGAGCGCGAGCAGCGCGAAGGGGCCCTTCTGGTCGGCCTGTGCGATGGCCCCCTCCAGCGCCTGGGCGAAATAGGCGCGATTGGGCAATCCGGTCAGCGGATCATGGACCGCCATATATTCGATCTGGCGCTGCGCCCGCCGCTGCTCGGTCAGGTCGCGCACCGCCATCACGGTCGATCGTCGTCCGCGATATTCGATCTCGTGACAGGCGACCTCCAGATAGCGTTCCATCGAGGCGTGGCAGGGGCGCGTCTCGACCGGGTGATCGTGCGTCAGGCTCAGCGGCACGCTGTCCATGGTTTCCAGCCAGTCCCCGGGGGTGGAGCCGATCAACGCCTGCGGCTCGACCCCCAGCATCGCGGCGAGCCGGGCATTGGTCTCGACGATACGGCCGTTCAGCAGGATCGCGATCCCCTCGCGGGTCGCCTGGGTCAGGCCGTGCAGGTCGGTCAGTCGCCGGTCGAGGATGGCCGCGCCGATCATCATCACGACGATCAGGCCGGTCGCCCCCAGCACGGCGCGGGCCAGGCCGTGCGGCTGGAGCGGTTCGAGGGTCGGATCGACCACCACCCCGCCGGGCAGGAGCGTCGTCGCCGCCATCGCCCCGAAATGCAGCATCACGACCCCCATCGCGCCCGCCAGGATCGGCAGGACCGCGCGCGTCATCCCGCGCAGCCGGATATGGGCAATCAGCGCGAGCGAGAGGAAGGCCGTCGCGCCCAGCATCGCCTGCGTGACGCCCCATGGCCGGTACAGGATGCGGGCGGGCACGATCAGCGCGCTCATGCCGACGAAATGCATCGCGGCGATGCTGGCGGCCATGATCGTGGCGGCGATCACGAGCATCCCGGTCTCCCGCCGCCGGGCGATGAAGGTCAGCGCGAGCCAGATGCCCGCGATCGGAGTCCCGATCGAAACGACGGTCAGCGACAGGTCAAAGCCCAGCGGCAAGGGCCCCCGATAGGCGAGCATGGCCAGGAAATGCGTCGCCCAGATGCCGATCCCCGCGGTGATCGCGGCAAAGGCCAGCCAGCTGCGACGGCGACCCTCGACGCATTCCTCCGACCGGGCGTGCAGGAGGAAGAGCGCGGACAATCCCAGGACGCAGATCCCGGCGGCCAGTCCGACCAGCCAGGGATCATGGTCTTTGGTGATACATCCGACGATATTGAGCATGCTGTCTTGGTTCCCCGACGCCCCTTCATAGGACGACGCCGCTTTCCGAACATTTAAGGGCATTGGCACCAGATCGGAGGAAGCCGACCGGGTAGGGCGTTCGGGGGTTTCAAAAATCGCCGGGATAATTATATACCGACTGTTATGGAAAATGCTTTGCCCGCTTGTAAGGGGCGTCCTCGCGAATTCTGCACCGAGCAGGCGCTGGCCTCGGCGCTCCGGGTCTTCTGGAGCAAGGGGTATGAGGGCGCGTCGATGGCGGACCTGACCGAAGCGATGGGGATCACCAAGCCCAGCCTCTATGCCGCGTTCGGCAACAAGGAAGCGTTGTTCCACAAGGCATTGGACCTCTATGAGGCCGAGAAGATGGCCTTTATCCGCGAGGCGCTGAACCAGCCCACCGCGCGGGGCGTGGCCGAGCATCTGCTGCGCGGCGCGGTCGATGCGCAGACCAACCAGCAGGAACCGCGCGGTTGCCTGGGGGTGATCCACTCGGTCGCCTGCGGGTCGGAAGCCGAATCGATCAAGGCGGAGGTCGTCGCCCGCCGCGCCTCGTCACAGGCGGCGCTGCTCGCCCGGTTCCAGCGCGCCAAGGACGAAGGCGATCTGCGCGAGGATGTGGAGCCCGAGGGGCTGACCGCGATGCTCTATGCGCTGTTCCAGGGAATGGCCGTGCAGGCCGGGTCGGGGGCCAGCCGCGCCGATTTGGAAAGGCTGGTCGAGACCGGGCTGAAATGCTGGCCGACGCGTTGAATACCGGTCGGTATAAAATGCTTGACGGGGCGTTGGTGGCTTAATATACCGCTTGGTATGGAAGGCGCCTGGCAGTCTTCCGAACATCATTGGCGAGACATGGATACGGGCGGCATGGGGTCGCCGGATCGCGGCGGGCGGATGCGCTTTGCCGGACAGGGTGTCGCGCGACGCAAAAGGGGTATGTCATGGCCTATGTCGCTTTTCAGGAAATCGGTGCCGCGCGGGCCGCGTTCGATGCCGCCACCGCCGAACAGGGTGCGGCGGCGATCCGTCCTGACGCTCGCCTGTCCGCGCTGGAATGGCAGGTCGTGGCGCTGGCCCGTCGCGACCGCGTCTCGTCGCTGCGCGCCCCCAGCCGCCTGGGCCGCGCGCTCGGCTCCATCTTCGGTGAGACGCGCAATCCCCGGCTGGCCGATCCCTCGCTGGAGGCTCTGCGCCGGATGGCGGTGCTGAGCTGGCATCATGGCTATAGCGTGCCCTCGCATGAGGTCCGTGCGTTCCTGGCCGCGGGGTACAGCCCCGATCAATATGAGTTGATGGTCGACAGCATCGCGACCGCGCTGGCGGGTTCGCGCCGTTCGACCCGGATCGCCGCCGCCGCCTGACGGCGATCCTCGCGCCGGGACGAGGCGGCGTCGCGTCGATGCCCCTTGCCTCGCGCGATAAGCGGCGTACCTTGGGGGGATCAGCGACGGAGCAGATCCATGGCGGCCGAACTGCGTCTGACCGACCCCTTTTCGATCATCACCCTGCCCATGGCGGGCGCGCCGGGCAGCGAGCAGGCGGCGCCGTGGGAAAGGCTGTTCGCCTGGCCCCGTCGTGGCGATGTCCAGCTTCCCTTCGACGCCAGCAGCCGCGAGGCGCGCGATGCCTGGGCCACCCGGCTCGACCATGCGGTGGCGCATGCCGACAAGGCGGTTCTGCTGGTCGCCGAAAACGCCGCCTGCTTGGCCAGCATCTGGTGGGCGCGGCTGTCGCCCAGCCATTATGTCTCCAAGGTCGCGGGGGCGCTGTTCTTCCAGCCGCCCTCCATCGCGCCGCTCGACCGGTCCGGCGGGCAACTCTTCGCCTCGCCCGAGGCGGCGCTGCCTTTCCCGTCGCTGGTGATCGACGGCGCGATGCACGGACCCGCGCTGGCACAGGCCTGTGGCGGGCGGTTGCTGGAGGCACCGCGCGCCGCGCCGCCCGCGACCGGCATGTGGCGACAGGCGCAGCGTTTGATCGAGCGGCTGTCGGCCGGGGTGGTCGAACAGGATATGCGCGTCCTGCGCACGCTGGGCATTCCCGACCGATGACAGGCATAAAAATGGCCCGGCGGGATGCCGCCGGGCCAGTCGAACGCCATAGGGAGCTTCCTTTGGCGAGCAGGAGAGGTGGCGGGCCGCGTCGCCCGCGTCCGTCCGCCGCTATTGCGGGGCCGTGCTGTTGAAGTCGGCGTCGTTGGACGTCAGCAGGTCGTTGCCCAGGGCCTCGTTATCCGCCACCGGCGTTTCGTCATTGGCAAGCACCACCGATCCGTTATCCAGCGTGGCATTGTCGGCGGCGGTCCCCTTGGGCGAGCAACCGGCAAGCGGCGCGATCGACGCCAGCAGGATCAATGGAAAGGCGCGACGTCGCATCATGAATCCGGTTCCCTTCTGTCCCTGTACAGCCCTGTTCGGCTCGGTCTGATAAATACATACCAGATCGATGGGATATAAGAAGCGCTATTCTTTTGCGGCTGATAGCTGGGCTATCCGGCGCCTGATATTGGCCTTGGTCGGCATGGTGTCGATCGCCGGTGTCGCCAGCGCGCAGCCGGTCGGGCCGCCCGCGCTCGACGGACAGGCGGCGCTTGGGCTCGACGCCGCGACCTATGCGGCGCAGTCCGGCCTGTCGCCGTCCGCCGCCTTGCGCGAGTTGCAGGTCCAGGACGCCTCGGTGCCGGTGACCGATGCGCTTCGCACGGAGTTCGCCGATCGGCTGGCCGGGCTGTCGGTGGGGCATGCGCCCTTCCATGTCGATGTGCTGCTGACCGGCGACGCGCCCGTGGCGGACCGGGTGGTGCAGGTGGCGGGCATGCCGGTGCTGATCCGCTTTCGCACCGGAGCCTATGCCACCCATGGCCAGCTCGTCACCGCGCTCGCGCTTCACCAGACCGAAATCCGCGCCAGCCTGACGCGCCCGCCGGGGATCGGCGTCGATCCGCGTATCGGCGCGCTGGTCGTCATGGTGGGGCAGGCGGACCTGCTGGCCGAGCCGGGCGAGGCCCTGCGCGACCGGATTGCGCGGCTGGCGGGGGTGCCGGTGCGGATCGCCACCATGGAGACGCCCGATACCGACCTTGCCGATCTGCAAGGCGGTGCGCGGCTGGTCGGGGTCGATCCGGCCGACGGGCGGCGCTATGCCTGTACCAGCGGTTTCGTCGTGCGGCGCGGCGCGGAGGATGCGGTCGTCACCGCCGCGCATTGTCCCGACAATCTGTCGTGGAGCGACGCCGCCCGCACCGAACATCCGCTGCCTTTCCTGGGGCAATGGGGCTGGGGCTATCAGGACGTGCAGGTCAATGGCAGCCCGGTGCCGCTCGGACCGCGTTTCTGGAGCGATACGGCCAAGACGATCAGCCGGACCGTCACCGCCGAGCGTCCGCGCGATTCGACGCGGGCGGGCGACATCGTCTGCCATCGCGGCGAGCGGACCGGCTATAGCTGTGCCGAGATATGGATGCCCGATTTCGCGCCCGCCGGCGATTTGTGCGGCGGCGGCTGCACGGCGGCCTGGGTCGCGGTGCGCGGGCCGACTTGCCGCAGCGGCGACAGCGGCGGACCGGTCTTCCTGGGCGGCACCGCCTTCGGGATCGTCAAGGGCGGCAGCTACCGCGCCGACGGCAGCTGCGCCTTCTATTTCTATATGTCGCTCGATTTCCTGCCCAGCGGATGGTCCCTGGCGACCGGCTGAGGATCGCATCGCTGCATTGCAACGTTGGCGTGTCGGTAACGGATATCGGCAAAGGGCGACAACATGAAAGCGATGATCCTCGACGCACCCGGCGGGCTGGACCGTCTGCGTCTGGTCGAGCGTCCCGATCCGGGGGCACCGGGCGCGGGCATGATCCGGGTCCGGCTGCATGCCACGTCGCTCAACTATCACGATTATGGCGTTGTCTCGGGCCGGATGCCGACCGAGGATGGCCGCATCCCGATGGCGGATGGCGCCGGGATCGTCGAGGCGGTGGGCGAGGGCGTGACCGACTTCGCGGCAGGCGATTCGGTCGTCGCGTGCTTCTTTCCTGATTGGCAGGAGGGGCCCGCGCGGGTCGGCGACTTCGCCCGGACGCCCGGCGACGGCATTGATGGCTATGCCTGCGAGACGGTGGTCGCGCCCGCGACCGCCTTCACCCTGTCGCCCAAGGGCTATGACCATGCCCAGGCCGCGACGATCACCACCGCCGGGCTGACCGCGTGGCGCAGCCTGGTGGTCGATGGCGGGCTGAAGGCCGGGGACCGGGTGGCGGTGCTGGGCACGGGCGGCGTGTCGATCTGGGCGCTCCAGATCGCCAAGCTGATGGGGGCGAGCGTGGTCGTCACCTCGTCCTCCGATGCCAAGCTGGAACGGGCCAGGGCCCTGGGCGCGGATCATGTCATCAACTACCGCACCCATGCCGACTGGGGCCGGATGGTCCATGACTGGGCCGGAGAGGGCGTCGACCATGTGGTGGAGGTTGGCGGTCCGGGTACGCTCGCCCAGTCGATCGATGCGGTGCGGATCGGGGGACATATCGGCCTGATCGGCGTGCTGACCGGCGCCAGCGGCGAGGTGCCGACCGCGACCATGATGCTGAAGCAGGCACGGCTCCAGGGCCTGATCGTCGGCAGCCGCCGGATGCAGCAGGATTTCGTCCGCGCGCTCGACACCGCCGACCTGCGCCCGGTGATCGACCGGAGCTTTGCGCTGGACGAACTCGGCGATGCGTTCCGCCACCAGGAAAGCGGCGCGCATTTCGGCAAGATCGCGGTGACATGGTGAGGGCGCCGTCATGAGCGGGCCCGAAGGCCACGCCGTCGATCCCGCCTGGCCCCATGTCGTCATCATCGGCGCCGGGTTTGGCGGGCTGGCGGTGGCCAAGCGGCTGGCCCGCGCACCGGTGCGGGTGACGGTGGTCGACCGGAACAACTATCATCTGTTCGTGCCGCTGCTCTATCAGGTCGCGACCGCCGCGCTGTCCCCGGCGGATGTGGCCGAGCCGATCCGCCATGTCCTCGGCCGGTTTCCCAATATCCGCGTCGTGCTGGGCGAGGTCGCGCAGATCGACACCGGGGCGCGCCGGATCGGCCTGTCGACCGGCGAGACGCTGTCCTATGACCGGCTGGTCGTCGCCACCGGATCGACCAGCAGCTATTTCGGGCATGACGAATGGCGCAGCGTCGCGCCCGCCTGCAAGTCGATCGAGGAGGCGCGGCTGATCCGCTCGCGCGTGCTGGGCGCGTTCGAGGAGGCGGAGCGCGACGGTGCGGCAGATCGCGAGGCGCTGATGACCTTCGTGATCGTCGGCGGCGGCCCGACCGGGGTGGAGCTGGCGGGCTCGGTCGCCGAGCTGGCGCGCTATACGCTGACCTCGGACTTCCGGCGCATCCGGCCCGAGGCGGCGAAGATCATCCTGGTCGAGGCGGGTCCGCGCATCCTGGCGGCCTTTCCCGATTCGCTGGCCGATTATGCCGAGCGGGCGCTGGGGCGGCTGGGCGTCGAGATCATGACGAACATGCCGGTCGAGACGATCACCGAGGAAGGGCTGACCGCGGGCGGCCGCTTCATCCCGGCGCGCACCGTCCTGTGGGGGGCGGGCGTCGCGCCGACGGGAGCGGCGGCGCTGCTGGGGGTGAAGCCGGGGCCGGGCGGTCGGGTCGCGGTAAAACCCGACCTGAGCGTCGAGGGGCTGGAGGGTGTCTATGCGCTGGGCGATGTCGCTGCCTGTCCGGACGAGGCGGGCAAGCCGCTGCCGGGACTGGCGCAGGTGGCGCAGCAACAGGGCGACTATCTGGGCAAGGCTTTGCGCGACCTGTTGACCCGGGGCCGGTCCGCGCCGCCCTTTCGCTTCCACAATCGCGGCAATGCGGCCATCATCGGGCGACACGCCGCGATCTTCGATTTCGGCCGCTATCGGTTGAAGGGCTATCCCGCCTGGATGCTATGGGCGATCGTCCATGTCGTGCTGCTGGTCAGTTTCGCGCAGCGCATCCGCGTCAGCCTGCAATGGCTCTGGCGCTATCTGACCTATCGCCGGGGCGCGCGCATCATCACGACGCCCGTGGTGCGGGGTTCGGGATAGCGTTTATTCGGCCAGCTGGGCGCGAAGGTCGACGATCGTCGCGCCAATATGATCGGTCAGCAGCCCGGCGACCCGCGCTTCGTCACGCGCCAGCCATGCATCGAGCAGCGCGTGATGCTCCTCATGCGCGCGGTCCTCGCGTCCGGCGGGTTTCAGATGCTGGACGACATAGCGTTCGGCCAGCACCTGCAACCGCTCGATCAGCTGGAAGGTGAGCGCGGCGCCCAGCGGCCGGACCAGCGCGAGGTGGAAGGCGCGGTTGAGGAGCGCGACCTCGTGCAGCGCCTCGCGCGCCGCCACGTCGAGCGCGGTCAGCGCCTCGCGCGCCGCCGCCTGATCGGCGATCGACGCGACGCGGCTGGCCCGCGCGGCGGCATCGGGTTCGATCGACAGGCGGAGCTCGTAGATCTCCTCCGCCTCGCCCGCGCCCAGCGACCGGACGAAGAAGCCGCGATTGGCCTGGCTGACCAGCAGCCCCTCCTGCTCCAGACGCGCCAGCGCCTCGCGAAGCGGAATCTTGCTGACGCCCAGCTCGTTGGCCAGCGCGTCCTGGCGGATCGGCTGGTCTTCGGGCAGGGCGCCGCTGATGATGCGTTCGCGGACGATCGTGAAGATCTGCTCCGACAGGGTGCGAACGACAAGGCTCATGGTATCTCTCGTGCCGACAGGCCGGGAGGAGCCTGTAATTTGGGAAGAAACGTATACGTCAAGCTTTCAGCATAGCGCCGAACGTCCTCCCCTGCCAAGCCCGCTCTGGTCAGGCTGGTGGCAGGGTGTCCCGCAACTCCGCCAACCAGATCGCCGCACTGCCGTCCGAGGGCGCACGCCAGTCGCCGCGGGGCGAAAGCGCGCCGCCCGGCGACACTTTCGGCCCGTTGGGAAGCGCCGAACGCTTGAACTGGCTGGTCTGGAAGAAGCGGGTCAGGAACCGCTCCAGCCAGTGGCGGATCACGGGCAGGTCATAGGCGATGCGCGCATCCTGCGGCAAATCCTCGGGCCAGCCGCCCACCTCCGCGTCGCGCCACGCATGCCAGGCGAGGAAGGCGATCTTGGAGGGTTTCAGGCCGAAGCGGATGACGTAATGCGCGAAGAAGTCGTTGAGCGCATAGGGGCCGATCATCGCCTCGGTCGACTGCATCGCGCCGCTCGCATCGGCGGGGACCAGTTCGGGCGAGATTTCCTGCGCCAGGATCGCGGCCAGCACTTGGTTGGTCGCCGCGTCATACTGACCGGTGCGGATGCACCAGCGGATCAGGAACTGGATCAGCGTCTTCGGGACACCCGCATTGACCGCATAATGGCTCATCTGGTCGCCGACGCCGTAGGTGCACCAGCCGAGCGCCAGCTCCGACAGGTCGCCGGTGCCCAGCACGATCCCGCCGCGCTGATTGGCGAGGCGGAAGAGATAGTCGGTGCGGAGGCCCGCCTGCACATTCTCGAAGGTCACGTCATGGACCGGCTCCCCGGCGGCGAAGGGATGGCCCATGTCCGCCAGCATCTGCTGCGCGGCGGGGCGGATGTCGATCTCCTCGGCGCTCACCCCCAGCGCGCGCATCAGCGCCCAGGCCTGCGCCTTCGTCCCCTCGCCGGTGGCGAAGCCGGGCATGGTGAAGGCCAGGATACGGTCGCGGCTCCAGCCCAGCCGGTCGGTCGCCTTGGCCGCGACGATCAGCGCATGGGTGGAATCGAGCCCGCCGGACACGCCGATGACCAGCGACCGGGCGCGGCTCGCCTCCAGCCGCTTGGCCAGCGCCTCGACCTGGATGTTATAGGCCTCGAAACAATCCTCGTCGCGCCGCGCGGGGTCGTCGGGGACGAAGGGAAAACGCTGCACCTGGCGGCGGAGGCCCTGTTCGACCGGCTCGACCCCGTGGACGAAGCCGATGCGGCGGAACCGTGTCTCGGGATGGCCCATGGCGGCGGCGGCGTCGTTGAACGTGCCGAAGCGCAGCCGTTCCTGCGCGATCCGCTCGACATCGACGTCGGCGATGGTGAGCGCGGGTTGCCGGTCGAACCGCTCCGACTGGGTCAGAAGCTCGCCCAGTTCGTGGATCAGCCCCTGGCCATCCCAGGACAGGTCGGTCGTGCTCTCGCCAATCCCCGCCGCCGAATAGACATAGGCGCAGGCCGCCCGCGCCGACTGCGCCGCCGCCAGCATCGTCCGGTCGCGCGCCTTGCCGATGACGATGTTCGACGCCGACAGGTTGCAGCAGATCGTCGCGCCCGCCAGCGCGCCCAGCGTCGAGGGCGGGGTGGGGGCCCAGTAATCCTCGCAGATTTCGGCGTGGATGACGAAGCCGGGCAGGTCCTCCGCCGCGAAGATCAGGTCGGTGCCGAAGGGCACGGACTGTCCGTCCAGATCGATGGTCAGCCCGGTCAGCCCGGCGCCGCTCGCGAACCAGCGCTTTTCATAATATTCGCGGTAATTGGGCAGGAAGCTCTTGGGTACCACGCCCAGGATGCGGCCGCGCGCGATGGCGATGGCGCAATTGTAGAGCCGCCCGTTGCGCGGCAGCGCCGCTCCGACGAGCATCACCGGCGACAGGGCGGCGCTGGCATCGACCATCTCGCCCAGCGCCTCCAGCGTGGCGCGGTGCATCGCGCCCTGAAGGTGCAGGTCGTCGATCGCATAGGAGGTCAGCGACAATTCGGGAAAGACGACCAGGTCGACCCCGTCTTCATCCGCCGTCCGCGCCAGGTCGAGCATGGCCTGCGCATTGGCGAACGCATCCCCCACCGAGGCGGCGGGCGTCGCGGCGGCGACCCGGATCAGGCCATGGGTGTGAAGCGCGTAGAAGGGATGATCCTGCATGGCTGTCGGGATAGCGGGCCGGGAAGGGGGGCGCCACCCCGTGTGGATTGCCACGGGTTAGGTTTGTAGAGGGCGTGGCCTTCGACTTCGCTCAGGCTGAACGGCGGTTGGGGAAAGCTGTCATCCCCCGCTCCGTTCAGCCTGAGCGAAGTCGAAGGCCACGCCCACCCGCCAGCCCAATCCCCGAACCCGCCTGCTGCAATTCCCCCACATCACCGCTAATGCCCCCGACGAACTATGATCCGGAGCCTCGAATGACCGTCCAACTCTACGGCATCCCCAATTGCGACACGATGAAGAAGGCGCGGACCTGGCTCGACCAGCACGGCGTCGACTATCGCTTCCACAACTACAAGGCCGACGGGATCGACGAGGCCAGCTTGCGCCGCTGGGTCGATCAGCTGGGTTGGGAAGTGCTGCTCAACCGGGCGGGCACCACCTTTCGCAAGCTGGACGAGGCCGAACGCCAGGATATCGATGCCGACAAGGCGATCCGCCTGATGCAAGCGCAGCCCTCGCTCATCAAGCGGCCGGTGCTCGACCGCGACGGCACGCTGACCGTGGGCTTCAAGCCCGAACGCTACGCCGAAATCCTCCCCTGAAAATCCGCCCGCAAAGCAGGGGGCTGGAGCCGGTGGCCTAGCGGGAGTAGAGGCTGGCGCCATGTCCACGACCTACACGCTCGACACCGCGACGAGTCGCGCCAATCCCACGCCCGCGCCGATGAAGCGGCTGACCATCCCCGCCATCCGCCGCGCCAAGGGCGGCACGCCCCTGGTCATGCTGACCGCCTATACGGTGCGCTCGGCGCAGCTGCTCGACCCGCATTGCGACATGCTGCTGGTCGGCGACAGCCTGGGGCAGGTGATATACGGCCTGCCCTCGACCGTGCCGGTCACGCTCCAGATGATGGCCGCGCACGGGGCGGCGGTCGTGCGGGGCAGCTATCATGCGGTGGTCGTCATCGACCTGCCCTTTGGCAGCTATGAGGCGAGCCCGGAAAAGGCGTTCGAGAATGCCGCCTGGTTGCTCAAGGAAACCGGCGCGGCGGCGGTCAAGCTGGAGGGCGGGGTCGCCATGGCGCCGACCGTCCGCTTCCTGGTCGAGCGCGGCATCCCCGTCATGGGCCATGTCGGCCTGACACCGCAGGCGGTCAACGTGCTGGGCGGCTATGGCGCGCGCGGCCGCAGCCCCGAGGAAGCCGCCAAGATCGTCGCCGATGCGGTGGCGGTGGCGGAGGCGGGGGCCTTTTCGGTGGTGATCGAGGGGGTGGTCGAACCCATCGCGATCGAGATCACCCGGCAGGTCGCCTGCCCGACCATCGGCATCGGCGCGTCGGCCGAGTGCGACGGGCAGGTGCTGGTCGGCGAGGACATGCTGGGCCTGTTCGACCGCACCGCGCGCTTCGTCCGCCGCTACGAGACGATGGGCGAGCGGATCGGCGAGGCGGCGCGGACCTATGCCGAGGATGTCCGCGCGCGGCGTTTTCCGGGACCCGAACAGGTCTACGCCCCCCGCGAGTCCTGATCGCGCGGGGCCCAATTCCCAACCCCGCTTCCCACCGGGGCCGCTCCTCGCTAAAGGTCGCGGCTTCCTTATTGCCCTGATCCAGAATAGCGGAGCCCGTCTTGGCCCTAACGCCCCAATCCAGCCAGGCCTTTATGAGCGAGGTCGACGACGAACTGCGTTGCGACCGGCTGACCCGTTTCTGGACCCGCTGGGGCCTGGTGGTCGGGGCGGCGATCCTGATCGGCCTCGCGGCCTTTGGCGGCTATCTCTATTGGCAGCACCGCCAGCATCAGGCGGCGGGTGTCGATGGCGAGCAGTTGCAGAGCGCCTATGACGCGCTGGCGCAGAACGACACCAAGACCGCGGACGCCAAGCTGAAGACGCTGGCCGGGTCGAATGTCGACGCCTATCGCGCGCTGGCGGAATTCACCCAGGCGGACATCCTGCTCCAGCGCGACGACCTGAAGGGCGCGGCGGCCAGGTTCGCTGCGATCGCGGGCGACAACTCGCTGGCGCAGCCGTTCCGCGACCTGGCGCTGGTTCGCCAGACCATGGCCGAATATGACACGATGAAGCCCCAGGCGGTCGTTGCCCGTCTGGGCACGCTGGCGGTGCCCGGCAATGCCTGGTTCGGCAGCGCGGGCGAGATGGTCGCGGTCGCCTATCTGCGGATGAACAAGCGCGCCGAAGCGGGCCGCCTGTTCGGACAGATTGCCAGCGACAAGGATGTGCCCGATACGTTGCGGCAACGTGCGGTTCAGATGGCCGGCGTATTGGGGGTCGATGCGGTCGGCCAGAGCGAGGACACGAAGACCCAATGACGAAGCATTTCCGCACCTCGGCAGCGCTTGCCGCGCTGATGGCGCTGGGCGCCTGTGGGGTATTCAAGGGCGCACCCAAGAAGACGCCGACCATCGGCAACCGGGTGCCGATCCTCGTCTCCGAGACGGGGGTCGAGGCCGACAAGACGATCGCCGACGTGCAGGTCCTGTTGCCCGCACCCGAAACCAACACCGACTGGTCACAGCCGGGTGGCAATGCCGCCAAGTCGATGGGACAGCTCGCGCTGGCGGCGCAGCCGCAGCGTCTGTGGCAGAGCACGATCGACGGCGGCTCGGCCCGCGATCCGCTGACCACCGCGCCGGTGGTGGCAGAGGGCAAGCTGTTCGTCGTCGATGTCGACGGCAACGTCATCGCCATGAACGCCGATACCGGGGCCAAGCTCTGGTCGACCGCGGTCAGCGAGGGGGAGGCCAACCGTTCGGCCCGTTTCGGCGGCGGGGTCAGCTATGATTCCGGCACCGTCTTCGCCACCGACGGCCTGGGCGACGTGATCGCCGCCAGCGCGGCCGACGGCAAGGTGCTGTGGCGCGCCAAGCCCAGCGGCCCGCTGCGCGGTTCGCCGACGATCGCCAACGGCAATGTCTATGTCCTGACCCAGGACAACCAGCTTTATGCGATCAACCAGGCCGATGGTAAGATCGTCTGGGCGGGGCAGGGGACGCTTGGCACGCAGGGCGTGCTCGGCGTCGCCGCCCCGTCGGCCAGCCAGGGCACGGTGATCGCCGGTTTCTCCAGCGGCGAGCTGAACGCCTATCGCTATGAGAATGGCCGCATGCTGTGGCAGGACGCGCTGTCGCGCACGACCATCTCGACCTCGGTGTCGAGCCTGTCCGACATCGACGCCGCGCCGGTGATTGACCAGGGCCGCGTCTATGCGCTGGGCCAGGGCGGCCGCATGGTCGCGCTGGAGCTGTCGACCGGACAGCGGCTGTGGGAACAGAATTTCGCCGGTATCTCGACGCCGTGGATCGCGGGCGAATGGATCTTCCTCGTCACCGACGATGCGCGTCTGGTCGCGCTCGCCCGGTCGAGCGGCAAGGCACGCTGGATCGCCCAGCTCCAGCGTTTCCACAACGAGAAGAAGAAGACCGGCGCGATCACCTGGTTCGGTCCGGTGCTGGCGGGCAACCGCCTGATCCTGACCAATTCGGAAGGGCAGATCGTCTATGCCAATCCGGGCGACGGCTCGGTCGAGGCGACGGTCGACACCAAGGCGCCCTTCGCGCTGCCGCCGATCGTCGCGAACGGCACGCTGTACGTTCTGGATCAGAAGGGGCGGGTCACCGCTTACAAGTGATCGCTTGCGCCTCCCCGGCACGGTCGGGGAGGCGATACGTTTGTACCGTGACGAAGGGCTCGGCTTTCGCTAACGCAGCGTGATGGCTAAACTCCCTATCGTCGCGATCGTCGGCCGACCCAATGTCGGCAAGTCGACGCTGTTCAACCGTCTGGTCGGCAAGAAGCTGGCGCTGGTCGACGACCGGCCTGGCGTGACGCGCGACCGGCGTGAAGGCGACGCGCATCTCCTAGGCCTCGATTTCCGCGTGATCGACACGGCGGGTTACGAGGACGAAGACCCCGATACCCTGCCCGGCCGGATGCGCCGCCAGACCGAAGCCGCGATCGGCGAGGCCGATGTCGCGCTGTTCCTGGTCGATGCGCGCGCAGGCGTCATGCCCCTGGACGAGGAAATCGCCCGCTGGCTGCGCAGCTCGAACACCCCCATCGTGCTCGCCGCGAACAAGGCCGAAGGCCGTGCCGCCGAGCAGGGCGTCCTCGAGACGCTCGCGCTGGGCTTTGGCGACCCGGTCCAGCTGTCCGCCGAGCATGGCGAAGGCGTGGGCGACCTGTTCGAGGCGCTGCTGCCCTTCATCGACCGCGAGGATGAGGAGGAAGAAGAGGAGGTCGATCTCGACAATCCTTATGCCCCGCTGAAGCTCGCGATCGTCGGCCGCCCCAATGCGGGCAAGTCGACGCTGATCAACCGTTTCCTCGGCCAGGACCGGCTGATCACGGGCCCCGAGGCCGGGATCACGCGCGATTCGATCGCGATCGACTGGGAATGGCGCGACCGGGACGGCGAAGTGCGGCAGGTTCGCCTGATCGACACGGCGGGCATGCGCAAAAAGGCGAAGGTGCAGGACAAGCTGGAAAAGCTGTCGGTCGCCGATGCCCTGCGTGCGGTCGACTTCGCCGAGGTCGTCGTCCTGCTGCTCGACGCGACGCTGGGGCTGGAGTCGCAGGACCTGCGCATCGCCGACCGCGTGCTGGAAGAAGGCCGCGCGCTGCTGATCGCGCTCAACAAATGGGACGTGGCGGAAAGTCCGTCCTCGCTGTTCAACGGCGTAAAGAAGGCGCTCGAGGACGGGCTCAGCCAGGTGAAGGGCGTGCCGCTGCTGGCGGTGTCGGCGGCGACCGGCAAGGGGCTCGACACGCTGATCGAGGCCGCGTTCGAGACGCGCGCCGCCTGGTCGAAGCGCGTTCCGACCGGCGAACTCAATCGCTGGTTCGAGCGCGCGGTCGACGCCAACCCGCCCCCCGCCCCCGGCGGCAAGCGGATCAAGCTGCGTTACGTCACCCAGGTAAAGTCGCGCCCGCCCAGCTTCGTGATCTTCGGCACGCGCGTCGATCAGCTGCCCGCCAGCTATGAACGCTATCTGGTCAATTCGATGCGCCGCGAACTGGGCTTCGGCGCGGTTCCCGTCCGCCTGACGCTGCGTGCGCCGAAGAATCCGTTCGGCAACAAAGACGGATAAGGGCGGGGGGCGTCCCAGCCTGCCCTGGCGAAAGCGGGGCTAAGCCCCTCCCCTGAAGGAGAGGGGTGGGTCAGTCTCATATCATCGCTAGGGAATCGGGGCGACGGGGTGGAGGTCTGCCCTTGGCCTTCGACTTCGCTTAGGCTGAACGGCTGGTGGGACGGCATCGTGACAGGCGATGGAAGAGCGCCGCCCAAGACCCGCTCTCGCCTTATCCAACCCATAGCCCCGTTCAGCCTGAGCGAAGTCGAAGGCCACGCCATTCACCAGCGGCGGGGCCGTGCCACGAAAAACTGGGGGGCGAACCCTCAGGCCCGCCCCCTCGAAATCACCCCTTCAGATGCGGGGCCGCGCCCGACTTGGGCGTGTCGTTCTCGGCCATCGCGTTGAGCTGGACGTAATTCTGGATGCCCATGCGCTCGATCATCTCGAACTGGCGCTCCAGCGTGTCGACATGCTCTTCCTCGCTGGCGAGGATGCGCGCGAACAGGTCGCGGCTGACATAGTCCTTCACCTCTTCGCAATAGGCGATCGCGCCCTTCAGCTGCGCCACGGCCTCGATCTCGATGGCCAGGTCGCCCTTCAGCACTTCCTCGACCGTCTCGCCGATGCGCAGGCGGCCGAGCAGCTGGAAATTGGGCAGGCCATCCAGATACAGGATGCGCTCGGCCAGCCAGTCGGCATGGCGCATCTCGTCAATCGATTCGTGATATTCGAACTGCGCCAGCTTGTAGACGCCCCAATGGTCCAGAAGGCGATAGTGGAGGAAATACTGGTTGATCGCGGTCAGCTCGTTCTTGAGCGCCTCGTTCAGAAATTCGATGACCTTGGGGTCGCCTTTTGCGGCCATATGCTCGTCCTTTGTGATCGTTTCGGTCGCCATCTTAATGGCGGTTAGTTCCGGGCGACAAGCCGTCCCTTGCCGATAGGGTGCGAAACGCCCTCCCGGTCGCCGCAAAATGTGGTATTCCCAATATATGTTAAGCGAGATGGAAGGCTGGGCTCTGGCGAGACAGGCGACGGATCAACTGGCCCGGGTCATGGAGCATCTGCGGCACGGCATCCTGATCTACGATCGGGACGAGCGCATCACGCTGATCAACCATTATGTCAGCCGCATATTCGGGATCGCCGAAACGGCGGTGACGGTCGGGTCGACGCTTTCGGACTATCTCGCCTGTGTCGGCGAGACGGTGGGTTGGTCGCGGGAGCGGGTGGCGGGCATATTGGAGAATCACCGGAGCTGGGCCCGCGAAGGCGTGCGGCGGCAGTTCGACCATCATTTCGATGACGGGCTGGTGTTCGAGATCACCTTTCATCCCGAGGCCGGCCATGGCGCGGTCATGACCTTTGTCGACGTGACCCATGCCCGCAACCTGGCGCGGGTGAGCGAACGTCGCGAGGATCTGGCGCGGCAGGCTCAGGCGATGCTGGAGCGGGTCGGCCGAATCTCGGCCAATACCCGGCTCGTCGCGCTGAACGCCCGTATCGAGGCGGCGAGGCTGGGCCATGAAGGGCGGGGCTTCGCGGTCGTCGCCGACGAGGTCCGCGACCTGTCGCTGGAGACGTCGGATGTGCTGGTGGAGATCGGGCGGATCAACCAGGCGTCGCTCAATCTGGGCTGACCCCGGAGCCGGGCGACGTGCGCGGGGACGGTTGGTGGGCCCGGCAGGACTCGAACCCGCAACCTAGCCGTTATGAGCGGCCAGCTCTAACCATTGAGCTACAGGCCCAACCGTGATCCGTCCGTAGCGTGACGCAGGGCCTTTTCGCAACGCCGGATCGGCAATTTCCACAAGAAATTCGGGCAAAGAAAAAGGGCGCCTCCCCCTGGGGAAGCACCCTTTTTCCGACAAACAGTCTGCGCTTCGGACCCGAAGGTCCGAGGCCGCATTACTGCAGGTTGTCAGCCTTGGCGTCGGCAGCGTCACGGACGTTGTCGGCGGCGGCGTTGATGTTGTCGGCAGCGTTCTCGAGCGACGCAGCAGCGGCGGTGTTCGAGGTGTTGTCGGCAACCGCGTCGAGGTTGTCGGCCTGCATTTCCATGTTGTCAGCCAGCATGTCCGCGTTGTTTTCAACAGCGGCCGCTTCCGGCGACTTCGTGCAGGCGGCCACGGACATCAGGCCGGCGGCAGCGAGAACAAAGGCAATCTTCTTCATTCGAATGCTCCCAAGCATAAGCAATCATCGCGGCCGACCCGAATGCCGTCGCGAAGCGGCTCAAATAACGTGCGGTTCATCGCGGTCAATCCGCAAAATTCATACGAAAGCAAGGTTCGCGACGAACCGATGGCGCCTATCGGGCTTTTTCAAGGCGTTGACGTTACCAAAAGGTTACCGGAATCGCCCCGGTCAGCGCGGCGTGACGGCCCCGATCGGCTCGGGCGCGTTGGCCACGACCGCCAGCATCGTCGTCCAGGCCGCGACATTCTGGCGCAGTCCGGCCGGATCGACGCGGTCCAGTACGTCGTCCGGCGTGTGATGGGTATCGAAATAATCCCATCCCGACTGGTTCAGGTCGATCGCCGCCGTGCCCAGCTTCAGCGTCGGGCCGATATCGGTGCCGTCGCCGCCCAGGCCGCTGCCCCGCGTGATGCCCAGCGGGGCCAGAGCGGCCTGGAGCCGGTCCGCGACCGGGCTGGCGGCGGCGGGCAGGTTGACCTCGAACCGCCAGACCCGGTCGGCGCCGAAATCGCTTTCCGACGCGGTGGCGTGGCGTTCGCCCGCATGCGCCTTGGCATAGGCCGCGCCGCCCATGCCGCCGACCTCTTCGGCGCCGAACCAGACGACGCGGATCGTCCGCTTCGGCTGGCCCGCATCCATGATTCGCTTGGCGGCGGCGGTGGTGATCGCCAGTCCACTGGCATCGTCGATCGCGCCGGTGCCCAGGTCCCAGCTGTCGAGATGCCCACCGACCAGCACGATGCCCGCCGACGGATCGCTGCCCGGAACCTCCGCGATGACATTGCCCGATTCGCGCGTGCCGACCATGCGCGGGGTCAGGATCAGCTTCATCCGCACCGGCTTGCCGCGCGCCGCGACGCGTTCGAGCTGTTCGGCATCGGGCACCGACAGGGCCGCCGCCGGGATCGGCTTCACGCCCTCGGGGAAATTGGTCGTGCCGGTATGCGGAAAGCGGTGATGGTCGGTGCCGATCGAGCGGATCACGATCGCCAGCGCGCCCCGCTTGGCCGCCAGCGCGGGTCCGGTAAAGCGCGCGGTGCCATAGGCGCCGTACCCCGATCCGTCCTGGGTCCGGGGCATGGCGTTGCCGATATAGACGATCCGCCCCTTGATCGCCGAGTCGGGCGCCGACTGGAAGGCGGCCATGCTGGGGAAGACCGCGACGTCGGCGGTCAGCCCGCCCGCCGGGGTCGCCCCCGAATTGCCGAGCGCGGCAAGGGTCAGCTTCTGCGGGAAGGGCGCGATGATCTCGGCGCTCTCCGCACCGCGTTCCCAGACGGGCATCTGATAGGGTTCGATCCGGACATTCTTGAACCCCAGCGCGGTCAGCCGGGCGACCGCCCATTGTCGCGCCCGCGCCTCCGCCTCGGTTCCCGCCAGGCGCTGGCCGACTTCGGTCGTCAGCCCCTCGACAATGTCCCAGGCGACCGTGTCGGTCAGCGCGGCGTCGCGCAGCCGTTCGACCTCGGGCGCGACGGTCGCGGGCATGGGCGGGGGCGTCCGCTGTGCCAGAACGGGAGAGGAAAGGGCGGAGGCGGCCAGTGCCGCAAGGACAATTCGCTTCATGGGCGCGACTGTTGCCCAGCCCGTCCCGTTTGCCAACCGCCCGCGCACCCACTACATGGTCGGGCAAACATCCAACAGTCGCAAAAAAGCACGGAGCCCCGCGCCGCCATGGCCGTCCAATATACCTATGTGATGAAGGGTCTGACCAAGACCTTCCCCGGCGCCAACAAGCCTGTCCTCAACAACATCCATCTCCAGTTCCTGCCGAGCGCGAAGATCGCGATCATCGGCCCGAACGGCGCGGGCAAGTCCACGCTGATGAAGGTGATGGCGGGGATGGACACGGACTTCACCGGCGAGGCCTGGGCCGCCGAGGGCGTCCGGGTCGGCTATCTGGCGCAGGAGCCGCAGCTCGACCCCGCCAAGGACGTGATGGGCAACGTCAAGGACGGCGTCCGCCCGATCGCCGACCTGGTCGATCGCTTCAACGCCATCTCGGCGGAGATGGGCGACCCGAAGGACGACACCGATTTCGACGCCCTGATGGAAGAGATGGGCGAGCTTCAGGCCAAGATCGACGCGGTCGACGGCTGGTCGCTCGACAGCCAGCTGGAACAGGCGATGGAAGCGCTGCGCTGCCCACCGGGCGATGCCGACGTCACCCGCCTGTCGGGCGGTGAGAAGCGCCGCGTCGCGCTCTGCAAGCTGCTGCTCGAAAAGCCCGACATCCTGCTGCTCGACGAACCGACCAACCACCTCGACGCCGAGAGCGTGTCGTGGCTGGAAAATTACCTCAAGGAATATACCGGCAACGTCATTCTCGTCACCCACGACCGTTACTTCCTGGATAACGTCGTCAACTGGGTGCTCGAGCTGGATCGCGGCCGCTATTACACCTACGAATCCAACTATTCCGGCTATCTGGAGAAGAAGGCCAAGCGGCTTGAGCAGGAAGAGCGCGACGAGGCGGGCAAGCAGAAGGCGATCGCCGACGAGCTGGCCTGGATGCGTCAGACGCCCAAGGCCCGCCAGACCAAGTCGAAGGCACGTATCCGCGCGTTCGAGGAGCTGATGGAGAAGCAGGAGAACCGCGTCGCGGGCAAGGCGCAGATCCTGATCCAGATCCCCGAGCGTCTGGGCGGCAAGGTGATCGAGGCCAAGGGGCTGACGAAGTCCTATGGCGACAAGCTTTTGTTCGAAAATCTCGACTTCATGCTGCCGCCCGGCGGTATCGTCGGCGTGATCGGGCCGAACGGCGCGGGCAAGTCGACGCTGTTCAAGCTGATCACCGGCCAGGAACAGCCCGATGCGGGCACGATCGAGATCGGCTCGACCGTCAAGCTCGGCTATGTCGACCAGAGCCGCGACAAGCTCGATCCCAACAAGAATGTCTGGCAGGAAATCTCCGACGAGCTGGAGGTCTTCCGCTTCGGCAAGCAGGAACTGGGCACGCGCGCCTATGTCGGCGCGTTCAACTTCCGCGGGCCCGACCAGCAGAAGAAGGTCGGCCAGCTGTCGGGCGGTGAACGCAACCGCGTCCACATGGCCAAGATGCTCAAGGAGGGCGGCAACGTCCTGCTGCTCGACGAACCGACCAACGACCTCGACGTGGAAACGCTGCGCGCGCTTGAAGAGGCGCTGGAGACGTTCGCGGGCTGCGCCGTGGTCATCAGCCACGACCGCTTCTTCCTCGACCGCCTCTGCACCCACATCCTGGCGTTCGAGGGCGACAGCCATGTCGAATGGTTCGAGGGCAATTACGAGTCGTACGAAGAGGACAAGCGCCGCCGCATGGGCGATGCCGCCGACCGTCCGACCCGTCTGGCCTATAAGAAGCTGACGCGCTGATCCCCCTCGCGCATCGCTGACATCCGGCGCCCTTCCCGAGCGATCGGGGAGGGCGTCGTGCCATGGGCGGTCGGCCCATTTGCGGCCAGGGGGGCCGATCGCCTTCGGAACGGACCCGGATCGGGTTTAAAATGGTTAAAACAATCCTTATTCTGGACGCGTCCGGAACGAGGATGAAAGGGGTTCGACGGCGAATGGCGGTGGTGGAGCAGGCGCAGGGCGAGGATTTGGAAATCGCCGGCGCGGGGCAGTTGCATTATCGGCTTCGCCAGCAATCGGTGCTCGCCGCCTTCGGGATCGAGGCGTTGCGCGCGCGCGATCTGGACCCGATGCTGCAACGCGCGACCGAATTATGCGCCGAGGGGATGCGCTCGCGCTTCTGCAAGTTCCTGGAATATCGCGCCGACCGTGACACCCTGCTGGTGCGCACCGGCGTCGGCTGGGGGCCGGGCGTGGTCGGGTCGACCGAGATGCGGACCGACATGGGCTCGCCTGCGGGCTTCGCGCTCCAGACCGGGCAGGGCGTGATCTCCAACCATCTCGACCAGGAAGAGCGGTTTCGTACTCCGCAATTCATGGCCGACCACCATATCCGCCGCGCGATCAACGTTCTCGTCGAAGCCTCGGGGCAGCGTTACGGCGTGCTCGAGGTCGACAGCCCCGACGAAGGGCGATTTGAGGAGGCCGACCTCGCCTTCATGCAGGGTTTCGCCAATCTGATCGGCGTCGCCATCGAACGGCAGGAGGCCGAGCGTCGGCTGGCCGAGGCGGTCGAGCATCAGCAATTGCTGACCCGCGAGGCCAGCCACCGGGTCAAGAACAGCCTCGCGCTCGTCTCCGCCATGCTGAACCTGCAAAAGCAGGAGGATGACGATCCCCGCGTGCTGCGCATGCTGAACGACGCGCAGGCCCGGATCGCCGCCATCGCCCAGACGCATGACCAGCTCTGGCGCGGCGAGCGGGTGGGGATGGTGTCGCTCGACGATCTCGCCTGCGGGATCGCGCATCAACTGGCCGAGCAGGCGCAGAACCATCAGGTGCATTGCGATATCGAGGCGATCGAGATGAACGCCGATACCGCGATCCCGATCGGCCTGATGCTGACCGAGCTTCTGACCAACGCGATCAAATATGCCTATGACGAACAGGGCGGGGCGATCGACGTTTCGCTCCACGCGCGCGACGGCCAGATCGTCCTGACGGTGCGCGACCATGGCCAGGGGCTGCCCGCCGATTTCGACATGAAAGCGGCGTCGCGGCACAGCCTGGGGATGCGCATGATCGCCAGCTTGGCGCGCCAGTTGCGCGGCGAGGTGCGGTTCGACGATGCGGCGCCCGGCACCTGCGCGACGCTGACCATGCCCGACCCGAGGGAGTAGGACATTCCTCCCCTTGCCGGGGAGGATGCTACGGGATCACCGCACCCGCTTGACGAAGGTCCGGCCGTCCTCGCGGCGTTCGGTCTGGAAATTGGGCACCGCCTCGATCAGCTCGGACAGGCGCTTGAACCCGTAATTGCGCGTGTCGAAGCTGGAGCGGTTGCCCGCCAGCTGGCCGATGGCGGACAGACTGGCGAAACCGCGTTCGTCGCGCTTCACCGAATTATAGGCATCGACCAGCAGCTTCAGCAGTTCCTCGTCGATCGGGCGCGGCGTGCCTGCGGTCCGCTTGGTCTGTTCGATCGAAGGGGGCAGCGATTCGGCAAGTGGTACGTCGGCGGCGGTCGGCTTGGCGCTCGCCGGGCGCGTCGCCTCGCCGATCAGCGCGCCGACATCGATGAAGCGGCTGCACGCCTGCTTGAAGGCCTCGGGCGTCCGGGAATTGCCGAAGCCATAGACGGGAAAGCCGTCCTGCCGGATGCGGGTGGCGAGCGGCATGAAGTCGCTGTCCGACGACATGATGCCGAAGCCGTCGATCCGCCCCCGGAACAGCAGGTCCATCGCGTCGATGGTCATCTTCATGTCGGTGGCGTTCTTGCCCTTGGTCAGGTCGAACTGCTGCTGCGGTTCGATGCCATGTTTGACCATGACGTCGCGCCAGCCCTTCAGGCCGGGTTTGGACCAATTGCCATAGGCGCGGCGGACATTGACCGTGCCGAGCTCGGCCAGCACGGTCAGGACAGGGTCGATGGCGGCCGACTGGGCGTTGTCGGCATCGATCAGCAGCGCGATGTTGCGGGTCGGGGCATTCATCCGCCCTGTCTAGCAAAGCCGCGCCGCCGGAGCCATGGGCCGAAGCGTCAGCGTCGGCCGCCGTTGCGGACCTGTCCATTGGCCATTTCGGTGCCCTTGGTCACGCGCTCATGGCTTTCGGGATCGTCGACGGCGCGGGTCAGCTCGTCGCGCGTGCCGACATCGGTGGCGATGCCGCCGGTCCGACCGACCGCCGAGGGGGCCGCCTCGGCCGCGTCGATGATCGCGCTGTCGTCATGATCGCGCGGGCTGGTGGTGCGGGGATGTTCCAGGGTCGCTCTCCTGTGCTGCGCATCCAGCGCATGAGAGCGATCACCCGTTGCTCAGTTCGTCGGGTAAGTGATGGCGATGACCTCATATTCCTTTTCACCGGCCGGAAGGACGACGCGGCGCAGATCGCCCACCGCCGCCCCGCGCAGCGCGCGGACCAGCGGGGCATTCCAGCCGACCCGGCCCTTGCCCGCCTCGGCCTCGTCATCGCCGACCAGCGTCAGGATGCGCTCATTGTCATCCTCGTCGGCGATGGTGACGGTGGCGCCGAACCACACCTTGCTGCGGTCCTCCTGCCGGGCGGGATCGACGACCTTGGCCGCCTTCATCCGCTTGGACAGCCAGCCCAGCCGCCGGTCGATCTCGCGCAGGCGCTTGCGGCCATAGATATAGTCGCCATTCTCCGACCGATCGCCATTGCCCGCCGCCCAGGCGATGGTGTCGACCAGCTTGGGTCGCTCGACGGCGAACAGCGTCTCATATTCCTGGCGAAGCGCGGCATAACCCGCCGGGGTGATGTAATTGGGGCGATCCATCCGCCTGCTCTATCGACTGGGCCCAACTGATCAACCCGCCCGATCAACCCGGTCGGGACGTCTTGCCCAGATACCAGCTGAGCGGCGTCGGCCCCCGGCTGGTCGCGCGGGCCGGGTTCATCAGGTCATAGACGACGGCGTTTTCCAGCACGCGCTGGACGTAATTGCGCGTCTCCGAATAGGGGATCGCCTCGATCCAGTCGACGATGTCGACGCTGCCCGTTCGGGGGTCGCCGTTCAGCCGCAGCCATTTGTTCACATTGCCGCCCCCGGCATTATAGGCCGCGATCGCAAGCGGATAGCTGGCGAAGTTGTTGCGGATCCGCTCGAAATAGCTGGCCCCCAGCTGGATCGAGATATTGGGATCGGCGGTCAGCGCGGCGGGCGAATAGGCCAGTCCGATCTTGCTCGACTGTTCGGCGGCGGTGGCGGGCATCAGCTGCATCAGGCCGCGCGCGCCCGCATGGCTGACGGCGGCGCGGTCGAACTGGCTTTCCTGGCGCGCGATGGCGTGGATGATCGTCCAGCTCGATTCATAACCGGGGGGCACGGGCACGGTCGGGAAACCGGCGGCGGAATAATCGGTCAGCCCATTCTGCATCGCGCTGCGCCCGACCATCACCGCCAGGTCGGGGCGGTTGATGCTGCGCGACAGGTCGGCGGCGAGCAGATGGTCGTTCTCGTCCTGCGCATCGGCCGCGATCTGGCGGACAAAGGCGGTCTGGTCCTGCCACTGGCCGATCTGGCCCAGGAAGCGTGCCGCGCGGACGATCTCCTTGGCGTCGAAGGTGGCGCGGATGGCGGGCGCGATGCCGGTCGCGGCGATGGCGGGCGGTGCGACCAGCGGACGGCCGGTGCGCTCCAGCGCGAGCTGGCCGTAGAACTGATCGCGATACTGCGCCGCGCGATTGTAGAAGGCGGCGGATTCCGCCGTCCGGCCCGCCGCCTCGGCCGCGCGTCCGGCCCAGTAAAAGCCCTTGGCGCGGGTCTGCGGCGACTGGCTGCCCCGGCCATAACGGTCGAACAGCGTCATCGCGTCGGCGGGACGACCCAGCTTCATCGCGGTCTGCCCGCCCAGCCAGACGAGGCTGGTATAATCGTCGCGCTCGCCATAGGGCTTGGTCGAGACGTCGGTGCCCGGCGGATAGGCGTCGTCGACCTGCCGCGCGATGTCATAGGCGGTCTGAAGCTGGTTGTCGGCCGAGGCGGCGCGCGCATTGACCAGCAACGCTTCGTAGAATTTCTCGACATTGCCCGGCCGCACCGTCAGCTGGCGGCTACGCGCCAGCCAGGACCGCGCGGTCAGGCTGTCGCCGGTGTCGCGCAGCCACATCGCGCGGTCCGCGACATAGCCCGCATCATTGGCGTAAAGCTCGGCGGTCGAGGCGGACAGGCTGGCCGCATCCGCCGACTTGGTGCGGAAGGCCAGACGGGCGGCGAAGACCGGGCGCCGGGCGCTGGTCGTATAGCCAAGCTGGCGCGCCGCGGCGCTGGTCTGGCCGCTCCACAGCAGCATGTCCATGCGCGCGTCATGATCCTCGGGCGTCAGCGCGGAGGCGAAGGTCGACATGACCAGTGCCTCGTCGGTCGGGGACAGCGCGCCGCGTCGCCAGGCCGCACGCGCGGCCTGCGCCGCCTCGCCCGGCGCGCCGGTCGCCAGCAGGGCGCGGGCATAGGCGACGCCGCCCGCCGCCGTCAGGGGCGGAAAACGGCGGAAATAGGCTACGATGCTGCCGGGCGCGGCGGTGAAGTTCGCCGCCTGTCGCTCGGCCGCGCGGCGGTTGCTCGCCTCGCCGGGCCAGCCGGGATGGGCCATCACGAACCCGGCATAGCTGTCGAAGGGCAGCGAATCGGTCTGTTGCAGCGCGCGCCACTGAGCCAGCGCCGCCGCGATCGCGCCATCGGCGGGGGCGGGCATCCCCCGAACCTCCTGCGGGCTCATATTCGCCATCTGGGTGCGATACCGTTCGAGCTGATCCTGCTCGCCCGATGCGACCATGGAACTCGCCAGCGTCGCGAGGATCGCCCCCGCCTTCGTCAATGCCATCATGGTGGACAGAATAGGGCCTCTACCCGTACATGTCCTGAACAATTTCCCATTTCGGCCCAATTTCGGCGCAGCAGGAGCGCATTTCCTCTCATGTTTTCAGGGTCCATTCCGGCGCTCGTGACGCCGTTCGACGATCGTGGCGATCATCTCGGCGGGGCGTTCGACGAAGCGAAATTCCGGGACTTCGTCGAATGGCAGATCGCCGAGGGATCGTCGGCGCTGGTCGCGTGCGGCACCACGGGCGAGGCGGCGACCATGCCCAAGGACGAGCATTTCCATGTCGTCCGGGTGTGCGTCGACCAGGCCAATGGCCGGGTGCCGGTGATCGCGGGTGCGGGATCGAACGACACGATCGTCGCGATCGAGAATATGAAGGCCGCGCAGGCGGCGGGGGCCGACGCCACGCTGATGGTGCCGCCCTATTACAACCGGCCGAGCCAGGACGGCATCGTCCGCCACTTCGCCGAGCTGGCGCGCGAGGCGCCGCTGCCGATCATTCTCTACAACGTGCCCGGCCGCACGGTGACCGACATCCAGGCGGCGACGCTGATCCGGATCGTCCAGTCCGCGCCCGACATCTTCGTCGGGGTGAAGGATGCCAGCGGCGCGCTGCCGCGCGTCTCGCACCACCGCGCGGCGCTGGGCGCGGATTTCTGCCAGTTGTCGGGCAATGACGATCTGGCGCTGGCGTTCAACGCGATGGGCGGTGTCGGCTGCATCTCGGTCACTGCCAATGTCGCGCCGCGCCTGTGCGCCGAGTTCCAGGCGGCCTGCGCGGCGGGTGAGAGCGCGCGCGCGCTCGAACTGCATGACCGGCTGTTCCCGCTGCACGAGGCGATGTTCACCGACGCCTCGCCCGGCCCGGTCAAATATGCGCTCAGCCGGATCATGCCGCATTTCCCGACCGGCATCCGCCTGCCGATGACCTGGCCGTCCGAGGCGGCGCGCGCGCAGGTGGACGCCGCGCTGGCGCATGCCGGATTGATCTGACCCGGGCCGTCCGGCCCTGTTCCTGCCGCAATCATCGCCGACCTTTTCCCGAGATCAGGGAAAGGTCGGCCGATGTGGATCGCGGTGATGATGGCCTTGCAAGCCGGGGCGGTGGCGGGCCCGGTCCTGCCCGCGCTCAGGCGTCCCTCCACCGGCCGCTGTCCGGCGGACGATGCGGGCGGCGATGTCGTGGTGTGCGGGCGGTCGTCCGAAAGCTATCGGTTGCGGCCCATCCCGGACCGTTCCTCGCCCCTGACCCTGCCCACGGCGCGCACCGAAATCCCCGGCGTGGGGACCCTGTCGGCGGAGGTCGAGCAGGGGGGCGTCGGCGGCTTTCCCAGCAACCGCGCGATGATCCGGCTCAAGATCCCGCTGGGCGCGCGTCGTCGCAACTGAAGCGATAGCTGTCGTCCAGCGCCAACGCGAGGACCAGCGTGCGGACCCCCTGCTGGCGCGAGGCCGCGCACATCGTGTCGCGCGCGCCGCCGCTGTTGCTGCGATAGCGGTCGGCATATTCGGCGACCAGCACCGGCTTTCCGGCATCGAGAAAGGCCGAATAGCCGCCGCATTCCGAGAATTCATGGCATTGCTCGTTCAGCGCGAAGTCGAAGGCGGGTTGCAGCGCGGCGATCTGGTCGGTGTCGTTCTTCAACCCGATCGCCAGCCCCCGGCCATGCGCCTCGGCGGCGAGGAAGCGGTTATAGTCCAGCTGCATCGCGGCGGTCAGCCCGAGCCCGTTATCATTGGCATAGCCATCGACATTGTCCGGCTCGACCGCGTCGCAGCCCTTGGCCCTCGCCAGGTCGAGCCGCGCGGCCATCACCTTGCGGACGCCGGACGAATCGATGCGCAGCCAGCGCTCGCCTGCCCAGCCGGACAGCGCCTTGCCCCGGTCGCCGCTGGCGAATTGCGCATCGTCGGGGCGCCAGTTTTCCGAACTGCCCGCCGAGAAGTAACAGATCACGCGGCGCCCCTGACGATGGAGATCGGCGATCGTCGCGACCGGGCTGTCGAACAGGTCGATATCATAGGCGGCGACGGCATAGCCGGTATTGAGCGTCCCGCTGAGCTGCCATTGCCAGCTGAGCGTTCGCTCGGGCCGCCACCATCCGCCCGCGCTCGGCGTGGGGGTGGCGGCCGGGGTGGGCGAGGGGACGGGCGTGGGCGTCACGATCACCGGGTCGCCGTCCGCCGTGCCGCCGCCACAGGCACCGACTATCGCCAGCGCGGTGCAGGCGACGCCCAGGCGCCATATGCGGGAGAGCGATCGATGCTTGCGTGTCCGGCCCATGCCCGCGCCTTTGCGCCGCCATTCCGCCCGGGGCCAGCCCTGTCGCGGGATGGCACAGGCGGGGAGCGCCCGGAAACGGGACATTGCACAGCGAGCGGCTTTTCATGGCGGACGCGAACGCCTACATCGCTCCGTCCATGCGCCCGAAACCCCAGACATTCGACAAGAAGAAGATCGTCGCCGAGAACCGGCGCGCCCGCTTCGATTACGCCATCGAGACGACCTATGAGGCCGGTATCGCCCTGACCGGGACCGAGGTGAAATCGCTTCGCTTCGGCGAGGGATCGATCGCGGAATCCTATGCCGAGGTGCGCGGCGAGGAGGTCTGGCTGGTCAATTCCAACGTGCCCGAATTCAGCCACGGCAACCGCTTCAACCACGAAGCCAAGCGGCCGCGTAAATTGCTCCTTCATGAGCGCGAAATAAACAAGCTTCACGGTGCGGTGGCGCGCGAGGGGATGACCCTGGTGCCGCTGATGATTTATTTCAATTCGCGCGGACGTGCGAAGGTGGAGCTGGCGTTGGCGAAGGGCAAGAAGGCGCACGACAAGCGCGATTCGATCAAGGAACGCGACTGGAAGCGCGAGCAGGGCCGTATCCTGCGCGATCGCGGCTGATGGCCACGGCCGCGCCGACGATGTGGGGCCGGACGATGAACTGGGTCCGGCGCAACATGCCGACCCGCGATTCGATGGAGAGCAACCGGCTGCTCCGCCCGGTCGCGCACCGTGTCCTGGCGCCCGAGCTGTGGCGTTTCACCCGCCGGTCGGTGCCGCGCGGCGTCGCGCTGGGCGTGGTGGCGGGTTTCCTGTTCCCGGTCGCGCAGATCGCGATCGCGGCGGTCTTCGCGCTGCCGTTCCGCGCCAATGTGCCGGTCGCGGCGCTGACCACCTTCATCACCAACCCGCTGACCACCCCGATCATCTGGGTCATCGCCTATCGCATCGGCACGTTCCTGTTGCGCAGCGAGACGCCGATCAACACCCAGCCGGTGGCCGAGGCCGCGACCGGATGGCTGCAATGGGCGCTCAGCGCCTTTCACTGGCTGTGGGAGCAGGGGCCCGCCTTCGGCCTGGGGCTGTGCGTCCTGACCGCGTCCTGCGCGGTGGTCGGCTATGCGGCGTCGGCGCTGGGCTGGCGGCTGTGGATCGCGCGCAAATGGCGCAACCGGCGGAGATCGCCCGCAATTTGATAGCGGTATATCGGTTTGGCGTGGGTTTCTAACGGTTTGACTAGCCGTGTCGTCCCGCTACAACCGTCGCATCACTGTCCTGTTCGGGAATTTCGATGCGCTCTCTGCTGGTCGCCGCTCTTCTGTCCACCGCGATTTCCCCCGCTTTCGCCCAGACCCAAAACCCCGTCGACAAGGCCGCCGTCGGCCCGGTCAAGCCGCATGCCAAGAACGGCCCCGAAATCGGCGATTTCGGCTTCGACATGGCGGGCCGCGACACCACGGTAAAGCCGGGTGACGATTTCTTCGACTATGCCAATGGCATCTGGTACAAGACCACGACGATCCCCGCCGATCGTTCCTCCTATGGCATGTTCCACGTCCTGCAGGACCGCTCGCTCGAGCAGACCCGCACCATCCTGGACGACGCGGCCAAGCGGCCGGGCGACAAGGTCGGCGATTTCTACACCAGCTTCATGGATGAGGCGGCGGTCAACGCCAAGGGCGTCGCGCCCGTCAAGCCGTGGCTGAACCAGATCCGCGCGACCCAGAGCCGCGACGCACTGGCGGTCGAGATGGCCACGCTCCAGCGGCAGGGCGTCGGCGCGCCGTTCGGCGTCTATATCGGCCAGGACGACAAGGCGCCTGACACCTATATCGCCAATTTCGGCCAGAGCGGGCTCGGCCTGCCCGACCGCGATTATTATCTGAAGGACGACGCCAAGCTGGCGACGATCCGCACCGCCTATCAGGCCTATCTGGCCAGGATGCTGACGCTGGCGGGCGAGCCCAATGCCGAGGCACGCGCGGCGGCCGTGTTCAACTTCGAAAAGGCGCTGGCGGGTGTCCACTGGACCCGGATCGAAAGCCGCGACGCGGACAAGACCTATAACAAGTGGCTGGCGGCGGACTTCGCCGCCAAGGCGCCGGGCTTCCCCTGGGCGCAATATATGCAGACGCTGGGCATTGCGGGCCGCCCCGCCTATCTGGTCGCGCAGCCCAGCGCGATCACCGGCGAGGCCAAGCTGTATAGCGAGACGCCGCTGAACGTCCTTCAGGACTATGCGATGCTGAAGGTCCTGCGCAGCTATGCGGGCTATCTGTCGAGCGACTTCGACAAGACCAACTTCGCCTTCTACGGCACCACCCTGTCGGGCACGCCCGAGCAGCAGGCGCGGTGGAAGCGCGGCGTCGGCCTCGTCTCCAACGGGCTGGGCGAAGAGGTCGGCAAGCAATATGTCGCCAAATACTTCCCGCCGGAATCGAAGGCCGCCGCCGATGCGCTGGTCCGGAACCTGATCTCGGCGATGGGCGACCGGCTGCGCAATCTGGAATGGATGGCGCCCGAGACCAAGCAGAAGGCGCTGGCCAAGCTCGCCGCCTTCACGCCCAAGATCGGCTATCCCGACAAGTGGAAGGATTATTCGGGGCTTCGGATCGACCGGAACGACCTGGTCGGCAATGTCGCACGCGCCAATGCCTTCGAGTTCCAGCGCGATCTCAACAAGCTGGGCCAGCCGATCGATCGCGGCGAATGGTTCATGACGCCGATGACGATCAACGCCTATGCCAACCCGCCGATGAACGAGATCGTCTTCCCGGCGGCGATCCTCCAGCCGCCCTTCTTCGATCCGAAGGCCGATCCGGCGGTCAACTATGGCGGTATCGGCGCGGTGATCGGGCATGAGATCAGCCACCATTTCGACGATCAGGGCCGCAAATACGATGCGACCGGCAAGCTGACCGACTGGTGGACGCCGCAGGACGTGGCGCGGTTCAAGACCTTCACAGACGCGCTGGTGAAGCAATATGACGGCTATGAGCCGCTGCCCGGCCAGCATGTCCAGGGCGGCCTGACGCTGGGCGAGAATATCGCCGACCTGGCGGGTCTGACCGTCGCGCTCGACGCCTATCACAAGTCGCTGGGCGGCAAGCCCGCGCCGATCATCGACGGGACGACCGGCGACCAGCGTTTCTATTATGGCTGGGCGCAGGTGTGGCGGACCAAGTGGCGCGACCCCGCGCTGCAGCAGGCGCTGCTGTCCGATCCGCATTCGCCCGGCCATGAGCGGGTGCTGACCGTCCGCAACCTCGACCCCTGGTACAAGGCGTTCGGCGTCAAGCCGACCGACAAGATGGCGCTGACCCCGGCGCAGCGCGTCCGCATCTGGTAAGCGGGCCCCGCATGGGGGCATGGTTCAGGATCGCGCTTGACCCATGCCCCGTCGGCGGACGATGAGTCGCACCATGGCGATCGCGTCTTCCGAAACCCTGTCCCCCGTCCGTGCCGCCGCGCTCGTCTCGATCCTGGGCGGTGCGGCGGCGGCGGGGTTGATGTTCTTCGCGATCCGGAACTGGATCGTCGCGGCCGGCTTTCTGGCGACCGCGCTGCTGATGCTCGCCATCCTCGTCATGTGGCGGCTGCTCAGCCCGCGCGCGCAGGAGATGCGGCGCACGATCGACTGGGATTTCGCGCGCGTCGTCGCCGATGCCAGCCATGACGCGATCGCGGTGACCGACCGCGCCGGGCGTCTGGTCTGCGCCAACGAGGCCTATGCCGCGCTGTTTCCCGGCATGCCGACCCCGCCGGGCGTCCCGCTGGACGGCCCGTGTGTCGAGGCGCTGGCCCAGGCGGGTCGGACGGCGTGGCGCGACGGACTGGGCCGGGCCGACCGGATCGGGGTGATGGGCACCGAGCTGTCGGTGCTGGTCACCCGGTCGGGGGACGAGGCGGACCTGCTGGTCTGGCGCTTCGCCATCGCCGAGGAGCAGGACCTGGCCGAGACGGTCGAGCAACTGATCGGCGGCATCCATGGCGACCGGCTGGGCGCGGCGGGGATCATGGCGGCGCTGATCGCCCCCGATGGCCGCGTCCGGGCCGCCAACCGGGTGCTGTGCGCGCGGGCGATGGGCGGCGAGATGGAGTCGATCGTCGGCCGCGACTTCGCGACCTTCCTCGCCCACAGCCCCTCCGGCCAGATCCGGTTCGTCGCCGAAAAGGATGCCGCGACCCAGCATAGCCTGCGCATCCTGCAAATCCCCTTTGTCGAGGGCGAGGGCGCGCCGATGCTGGTCGTCCTGCTCGACGAAGAGCAGCAGATGGTCGCGCCCACCGGGGCGAATGCGGGCAACCATGTCCGTGGGCTCGTCTCGCTGATGCCGTTCGGCATCGCGCTGGTCGACCGGGACGGGCGGTTCCTCCAGATGAACTCCGCCTTCATGCGCGCGGCCGGGGTGAATGGCGGGCAGCCGCCGCTCTATCCGGGCGATCTGGTGGTGCGCGAGGACAAGGCGGCGGTGGCCGACGCGATCCGCCGCTTCGCCGGGGGGGCGACCCATTCGGCCGACATGGCGGTCCGGCTGAAGGATCATCCCGAGGAACCCGTCGCGCTGACCATCGCGGGCGCGCGGGGGCTGGGCGACGCCGCCGTGCTGTTGAGCCTGAAGGACAATTCCGAGGAAAGCCGCCTCAAGCGCGAAGTAGCGCAGGCGACCAAGATGCAGGCGGTCGGCCAGCTGGCGGGCGGCGTCGCGCACGACTTCAACAACATCCTGACCGCGATCATCGGGCATTGCGACCTGATGCTGATGCGCCATTCGCCCGGCGACAGCGATTATGACGACATCCAGCAGATCCGCACCAATTCCAACCGCGCGGCGAGCCTGACCCGCCAGTTGCTCGCCTTTTCCCGCCAGCAGACGCTGCGCCCGCAGATCCTGCAACTGCCCGATGTCGTGTCGGAGGTGTCGAACCTGCTCAAGCGGCTGCTGGGCGAACGCGTCCGGCTGGACGTCAGCCATGGCCGCAATCTGGGCCCGATCCGCGCCGATCCGGGGCAGCTGGAGCAGGTGGTCGTCAACCTGGCGGTCAATGCGCGCGACGCGATCCTGGAGAATGAACCGGCGGGCGGCGGCATCCTGACCATCCAGACCCGCGGTGTCTCGATGGCCGACGTGCGCGCGATGAACCACGACATCCTGCCCGCCGCGGACTATACCGCGCTCATCATCAGCGACAACGGCACGGGCATTCCGGTCGAGATCCTGCCCAAGATCTTCGAACCCTTCTTCACCACCAAGGAAATGGGGAAGGGGACCGGGCTGGGCCTGTCGACCGTCTATGGCATCATCAAGCAGTCGGGCGGCTATATCTTCGCCGAATCGCCATCGGGCGGGGGGGCGCGTTTCTCCATCTATCTGCCGGTCCATGCGGCCCCGGCGGTGCCCGTCGGCAAGGCGGTGGAGGTCAAACCGGCTCTCCCCGCGCCGACGCCCTGGGGGTCGGGCACGATCCTGCTGGTCGAGGACGAGGACATGGTCCGCGCGGTCGCCGAACGCGCGCTGACCCGGCAGGGCTATACCGTCCTGTCGGCGGAAAATGGCGAGGCGGCGCTCGACATGCTCGACAGGCATGGCAAGCCCGACCTGCTGATCTCCGACGTGGTCATGCCGACCATGGACGGGCCGACGATGGTCGGGCTGGTCCGCAAACGCTATCCCGACCTGGCTGTGCTGTTCATGTCGGGCTATGCCGAGGAACAGCTGCGCAAGTCGATCACCCTGCCCAATGTCGGTTTCCTGCCCAAACCCTTCTCGGTGCAGCAGCTTGCCGAGGCCACGCAGATCGCGCTGGCGCAACAAGCGGCTGGCGGATGACGCAAAGCATGATATGGCGGTGCCGATGACAGAGCCCGTGCAGATCCTCATCGTCGAGGACGAACCCCTGATCGCCATGATGCTGGAGGACTTTCTGGACGTCCTCGACAAACAGGTCGCGGGCACCGTGGACAGCGTCGACGACGCGCTGGCGCGGGTGGCCGAGGGGGGTATCGACGCCGCCATCCTCGACGTCAACCTGCGGGGCGGCCAGAAGAGCACCCCCGTCGCCGAAGCGTTGGCGGCGCGCGGCGTGCCCTTCGTCTTCGCGACCGGCGGATCGGACGACGCGGTGGACGAACGCTTCCGCGACCGCCCGCGCCTGCAAAAGCCGTTCACGATGGACGGCGTGGCGAAGGCGCTGGGGTCGCTCTGACCGTTCCGACGGGGTGCGAAAAGCCCCGTCGATGGCATGGCTCGCGAAATTTGCTTGCGTGGGCGGGGTGTCTGGCGACATAGGGCTGCGTCATGACACGCCAATTCGACAAGTCCCGCCTGCCGTCCCGCCACGTTTCCGTCGGCCCGGAGCGTGCGCCGCACCGCAGCTATTATTACGCCATGGGTATCCAGGAAGAGGATATCGCCAAGCCGTTCGTCGCGCTGGCGAGTGCGGGCAACAACTCCGCCCCCTGCAACACCACCCTCGATGCGCAGGCCGATGCCGCGCAGGGCGGGGTGATCCGCGGCGGCGGCATGCCGCGCCGGTTCAACACCATCACCGTGACCGACGGCATCGCGATGGGCCATCAGGGGATGAAGTCCTCGCTGGTCAGCCGAGAGGTCATCGCGGATTCGGTCGAGCTGTCGGTGCGCGGGCACTGCTATGACGCGCTGGTGGGCTTTGCCGGATGCGACAAGTCGCTGCCCGGCATGATGATGGCGATGCTGCGCCTGAACGTGCCGTCGATCTTCGTCTATGGCGGCTCGATCCTGCCCGGCCGCCACCAGGACCGTGACGTGACCGTGGTCGACGTGTTCGAGGCGGTCGGCCAGCATGCGGCGGGCAATTGTCCGCTCCATGACCTGATCGCGCTGGAAAAGGTCGCCTGCCCCGGTCACGGCGCGTGCGGGGGCCAGTTCACCGCCAACACCATGGCGTGCGTCGGCGAGGCGATCGGCCTGTCGCTGCCCAACAGCAACATGATGCCCGCGCCCTTCCTCGACCGGCACGGCATCGCCGAGGCGGCTGGCGAGCAGGTGATGGAGCTGGTCGCGCGCAACCTGCGTCCGCGCGACATCTGCACCCGCGAGGCGTTCGAAAATGCCGCGCGCGTCGTCGCCGCGACCGGCGGCTCGACCAATGCCGGGCTTCACCTGCCCGCAATGGCGAACGAGGCGGGGATCGATTTCGACCTGTTCGACGTGGCCGAGATCTTCAAGACCACCCCCTATATCGCCGACCTCAAGCCCGGCGGCCGCTATGTCGCCAAGGACATGTATGAGGCGGGCGGCGTCTATATGCTGATGAAGACGCTGCTGGCGGGCGGCTATCTGCACGGCGACTGCATCACCGTCACCGGCAAGACGCTGGCCGAGAATATCGACGAGGTGACGTGGAACCCCGACCAGAAGGTCATCTATGACGTGAAGACCCCGATCACGCCGACCGGCGGCGTCGTCGGCCTGCGCGGCAGCCTGGCGCCCGAGGGGGCGATCGTAAAGGTGGCGGGCATGAAGCGCCTCCAGTTCGAAGGCACCGCGCGCGTGTTCGATTGCGAGGAAGAGGCGTTCGCCGCCGTCGAGGCGCGCGAGATCACCGACGGCACCGTGGTCGTCATCCGCTATGAAGGGCCCAAGGGCGGTCCGGGCATGCGCGAGATGCTGTCGACCACCGCCGCGCTCTATGGCCAGGGTCTGGGCGAGAAGGTCGCTCTCATCACCGATGGGCGCTTCTCGGGCGGCACGCGCGGCTTCTGCATCGGCCATGTCGGCCCCGAGGCGGCCGATGGCGGCCCGATCGCGCTGGTCGAGAATGGCGATACCATCCGCATCGATGCCGAGGCGGGGACGATCGACCTAGTGGTGGCCGAGGAGGTGCTGGCCGAACGCCGCGCCCGCTGGACTCCGCGCATGAACGATTATCAGTCCGGTGTGTTGTGGCGCTATGCCCAGAATGTCGGCCCGGCGCACCAGGGCGCCGTCACCCATCCCGGCGCCAAGTCCGAGCGCCATGTCTATGCGGATATCTGAATCCGTCTGTATGGCCGGCGCCCTGGCGCTGGCCGGATGTTCGGGGCGGAGCGATGGCCAGGCGGGGGATGACGCCGCCGCCACCGCTCCGGCCCAAAAGCCCGGTCTCGCCATTGCCTGTGCCCGGGCGGGGGCCGCGCGATTTTCGCAGGAGTGCACCGTCGAGCAATCGGCGGCGGGCGATGCGGTGATCCTGACCCTTCGCCATTCCGATGGCGGATTCCGGCGGCTTCGGGTGACGCAGGACGGCCACGGCGTCGCCGCCGCCGATGGGGCGCTTCCGGCGCAGGTCACCATCGCGGGCGACCGGGAGATCGAGATCGCCATCGGCCCCGACCGCTATCGCCTGCCCGCCACGGTCGGCGCGCGATGATCCCGATCGCTGGCCGCACCGTCCTGACCGCCGAGGCGATGCGCGCGGCCGAGGCGGCGGTCTTCGCATCGGGCCTCGACCCGACTGCGCTGATGCGGCGTGCGGGGGAAGCGGTGGCCCAGGCCGTGGCCCGGCTCGCAGGCCCACGCGAGGTTCTGGTCCTGTGCGGCCCAGGCAATAATGGCGGGGATGGCTATGTCGCCGCCGCGACGCTGAAACATAAGGGCGTCGCCGTCCGGGTCGCGGCGAGCGACGACCCGCGCAGCGACGGTGCGCGCTGGGCCCGCGCGCTTTGGGATGGCCCGGTCGAGCTGTTGGCGACGGCGCGTCCTGCGCCGGTGCTGGTCGATGCGCTGTTCGGGATCGGCCTGTCGCGGGCGCTCGATCCCATAGTGCAGGCGGCGCAGGCACGGCTGGCGGGCGAGGCCTGGCTCGCCATCGCGGTGGACATGCCCAGCGGGGTCGCGAGCGATGACGGCGCGATAGGGGGCGATGTGCCCTGCTTCGACGTGACGCTGGCGCTAGGCGCGGTGAAGCCCTCGCACCTGTTGCAACCCGCCGCCGGTCGGATGGGGCAGGTGCGGCTGCTCGATATCGGCGTGCCGGTCGAGGGGACGACCCATGTGCTGGATCGCCCTGCGTTGCCCGAGCCCGACGCCCGATCGCACAAATATAGCCGTGGCATGGTCGCGGTGGTGGCGGGGAGCATGTCGGGAGCGTCGGAACTCGCCGCCACCGCAGCGCTTCGTGCCGGGGCGGGCTATGTCCTTCATTTGAGCGCGGGGGCGTCCGCCGTCGCGCATCCGCATGCCATCGTCCGCCGCGACTATGCGCCCGAAGCACTGGACGAGCAGCGGATCGGCGCGATCGTCATCGGCCCCGGCCTGGGCCGCGATGGCGACGCCAGCGCCCGGCTGGCGGCGGCGCTGGGCAGCGGCCGCCCGCTGGTCGTCGACGGCGATGCGCTGCGGCTGATCGATGCCGAGGCGCTGGGGCAGCATATCGGCCCCAAGATCCTGACCCCGCATGGCGGCGAGTTCAGCCATCTGTTCGGCGATGGCCCCGGCAGCAAGCCCGATCGCACCCGCCGCGCGGCCGAGCGGACCGGGGCGGTCGTCGTCCATAAGGGCGCCGACACGGTCATCACCGCGCCCGATGGCCGCACCATTCTGTGCCCGGAGGCCAATTCCTGGCTGTCGACCGCGGGGACCGGCGACGTGCTAGCGGGCGCGATCGGCGCGATGCTGGCAGCCGGGCTCGATCCGTTCGAGGCGGCGGCGGCGGGCGTGTGGCTTCATGCCGAGGCGGCGCGGCGTTGCGGGGCGGCTTTCATCGCCGACGACTTGGCAGACGCGCTTTCCGCCGTCAGAGGCTGATCGCATGAGCGATATCATCATCCGCGTTGCCGCACGCGGCGACGGCGTGACCGAAAATGGCCGCCACGCCGCCTTTGCCGCCCCCGGCGACCTGCTGGAAGCGGACGGCACCGTCACGCCCGGCCCGCATCATCAGGAGCCGCCTTGCGGTCACTTCCCCCGCTGTGGCGGGTGCCAGCTCCAGCATCTGGATGACGAAAGCTATGCCGCCTTCGTCACCGACCGGGTCGCCTCCGCGCTGGATGCGCAGGGGCTGGCCGCGCCGCTTCGCGCGCCCCATGTCTCGCCGCCGCGCAGCCGTCGCCGCGCCACGCTGCATGCCGAGGCAAAGGGCGGGCGCGTGATGATCGGCTTCTCGGAGGAAAAGAGCCACGCGATCGTCGATATCGCCGAATGCCATATCCTCGACCCCGTGCTGTTCGCGCTGGTCGCGCCCCTGCGCGCGCTGCTCCAGCGGCTGGGGTTCAAGCGGCGCGGCGACGTGCACCTGACGCTGGCGGACCAGGGGGCGGACGTTCTCGTCACCAATTTCTCGCCGGATGGCCTCGAAGCGGCGGAGACGATCATCAGTTTTTGCGAGCGGCACGGCGTCGCGCGATTCTCGGTCGATGACGGGCTGGGCCCGGAGACGCGCTGGGAGCCCGAGCCGGTGACGGTGACGCTCGGCGGCGTGGGCGTGCCCCTGCCGCCCGGCGCCTTTCTCCAGGCGACGCGCGATGGTGAGGCCGCGCTGGTCTCGGCGGTGCGCGAAGCGGTGGGCCGGCCGCGCACGACGGCCGATCTGTTCGCCGGGCTCGGCACCTTCGCGCTGGCGCTGCCCGGCAAGGTCTATGCCGCCGAGGGTGCGCGCGACGCGATCCTGTCGCTCAAAGGGGCCGCCAATGCGCAGGGGCGGCCGGTCTTTGCCGAGCATCGCGACCTGTATCGCCGCCCGCTGACCAAGGCGGAGCTGGACCGTTTCGACGCGATCGTGCTCGACCCGCCGCGCGCGGGCGCACGCGACCAGGCGGCGGCGCTGGCCAGCGCCGATGTCGCCTCGGTCGCCTATGTCTCGTGCAACCCGGCCAGCTTCGCGCGCGACGCGCGGGAGATGGTCGATCAGGGCTGGCAGCTGGAATGGGTGCAGCCGGTGGGCCAGTTCCGCTGGTCCACCCATGTCGAGCTGGCGGCGCGCTTCGTGCGTCAGCCGTCCGAGGGATAATCCGCCGCGACGAAGAACAGCCCGTCCGACGGCGCGTTCAGCCCCAGCTGCGCGCGGTCGCGGGCGACCAGTGCCGCCTCGACATCGTCCGGCGTCCAGCGCCCCATGCCGACCAGCGCGAGACAGCCGACCATCGAACGCACCTGATGATGCAGGAACGACCGGGCGGCGGCGCGGATATAGAGCCGCACGCCGACCCGCTCGACCGACAGCAGGTCCAGCGTGCGGACCGGGCTGTCCGCCTGGCAATGGACCGAGCGGAAGGTGGTGAAGTCGTGCCGCCCGACCAGCCGGGAGGCCGCCTCGGCCATCGCGGCCTCGTCCAGCGGCTGGGGCACCTGCCATGCCAGCCCCGCTTCGTGGGTCAGGGGGGCGCGGCGGTTGACGATGCGATATTCGTAAGACCGGCGGATGCACGAAAAGCGCGCATGCCAGTCGTCGGCCACCGTCACGCAGTCCAGCACCGCCACCGGGTTGGGCCGGATGCGCGCGTTGATCGCCTCCATCAGGCGAAAGGGCGCGATGTCCTTGGCGATGTCGACATGCGCCCGCATCGCCAGCCCGTGCACCCCCGCATCGGTGCGCCCGGCGGCATGGACGGCGGTGCGCTCGCCGGTCACGGCATGGATCGCATCCTCCAGCGCCTGCTGCACGCTCGGCCCATGCGACTGGCGCTGCCAGCCCATGAAGGGCCGACCGTCGAATTCGACCGTCAGCGCGAAACGCGTCAAAGCCGGGTTCCCGCCGGGATCGCAAAGCCGCGCAGCAGTTCATCCGCGCTCGACACGCCACGCCCGGCGCGCTGGACCGAGACGGCGCGCAGCGCGCCCTCGCCGCACGCGATGGTCAGCGCATCGTCCAACACCTCGCCAGGGGCCCCTTCGGCCTCGACCGGCTCGGCGGCGAGCAGCTTCACCCGCTCCCCCGCGACCTCGAACCAGGCGCCGGGTGCCGGGTTGAACGCACGGACCTGCCGCTCGACCTCGACGGCGGAGCGGGTGAAGTCGATCCGCGTCTCGGCCTTGTCGATCTTGGCGGCATAGGTGACGCCCTCCTCGGGCTGCGTCCGCGCCGGATAGCGATCGGGGTCTTCCAGTACCCGGACCATCAGCCGCGCGCCCATCGCCGCCAGCTCGTCGGTCAGCTCGCCCGTCGTCTTGCGTCCGATCGGGGTGGAGTCCTCCAGCTTGACCGGGCCGGTGTCGAGCCCCGCCTCCATCTGCATGATGCCGACGCCGGTCACCGCATCCCCCGCCAGGATCGCCCGCTGGATCGGCGCGGCGCCGCGCCACCGGGGCAGCAGCGAGCCATGGACGTTCAGGCAGCCGAGGCGCGGCGCAGCCAGGATCGGCCTGGGCAGGATCAGGCCATAGGCCGCGACCACCGCGACATCGGCATCATGCGCCGCGAACCGCGCCTGTTCCTCCTCGCCGCGCAGCGAGACGGGGGTGAAGACGGGGATGCCCAGCGCTTCGGCCGCCTGCTGCACCGGCGAGGCGACCAGTTGCCGCCCGCGCCGCCCGCCGGGGCGGGGCGGCTGGCTATAGCTGGCGACGATGTCATGCCCGGCCTGCGCCAGGGCTTCCAGGACCGGGACGGCAAAGCCCGGCGTGCCCATGAAGATGATCCGCATGGCAATGCCTCTCTGCGCTGGCGGGACGGCGCGCAACCCCCTATCTGTTCCCCATGGCATCCCCCGAGATCGAGGCGCTGACCCAGGCGCTGGCGCGCATCCCCGGCCTTGGCCCCCGTTCGGCGCGGCGCGCGGTCCTGCATCTGCTCAAGAAGCGCGAAGCGGCGCTGGCCCCGTTGCTGTCGGCGCTGGCGGCGGTCGAGGAGCGGCTGGAGACTTGTTCGACCTGCGGCAATATCGACACCGCGAACCCGTGCGCGATCTGTGCCGATCCCAGGCGCGACGCGGGCGCGCTCTGCGTGGTCGAGGAGGTCGCGGACCTGTGGGCGCTGGAGCGGTCGCGGCTGTTTCCGGGGCGCTTCCATGTGCTGGGCGGCCGCTTGTCCGCGCTGGAGGGCGTGCGGCCCGAAGACCTGGCGATCGACGCGCTCGTCCGCCGGATCGAGGGCGGCGGCATCGACGAGGTGGTGCTGGCGATGAACGCCACGCTGGAGGGGCAGACGACCGCGCATTACATCGCCGAGCGGATCGAGCGTTTTCCGGTCCGCGTAACCCAGCTGGCGCATGGCCTGCCGGTGGGCGGCGAGCTGGACTATCTTGACGAAGGGACGCTGGCCCAGGCCCTGCGTGCGCGCCGGCCGGTGGTCTGACGCCCCGGCTTGACGCTTTTGCCCATGCGCCGTAGCGAAACCGTCATGGCCATTCTTCCGATCGTCGAAGTTCCCGACCCCCGTCTGCGTCTCGTCTCCAAGCCGGTGGAGGTGGTGGATGACGGCGTGCGCCAGCTCGTCACCGACATGATCGACACGATGTACGACGCGCACGGCATCGGCCTGGCGGCGATCCAGGTCGGCGTCGACAAGCGCGTGCTGGTCATCGACCTTCAGGAAGAAGAGGATGAAGAGGGCAAGCCGGTCAAGAACCCGCGCGCCTATATCAATCCCGAGATCCTGTCGGTCAGCGACGAACTGTCCAGCTATAATGAGGGCTGCCTGTCGATCCCCGAGCAATATGCCGAGGTGAAGCGGCCCGCACGCTGTCAGGTGAAGTGGCTGGACGAAAAGGGCGAGGCGCATGAGGCCGAACTCGACGGACTGCTCGCCACCTGCATGCAGCATGAGATCGACCATCTGAACGGCGTGCTGTTCATCGACCATGTCAGCCGGTTGAAGCGCGACATGCTGATGCGCAAGCTGAACAAGATGCGCAAGGGCTGATCCCTTTCGCGCGAATGGGCCTGTTCGTTCGGGCCCGTTCGATCTATGTTCCGGCCTGTCCTTTGGTTCTGACAGGTTGTGACAATGCCCGAATTGATTGCCGTCGCGCTGCTGGCGCTGTTGCTGGGCGGATTGGCCGGATGGCTGGCGGCCCGGCGCAAGGCCGACGGGCTGGCGGGGGAGCTGGCCACGGCCAGGGCGCGCGCGGCCGAGGTCGATCCCTTGCGCGCCGCCCGCGACGCCGCCGAGCGTGACAAGAGCGACGCGCTCCAGGCGCTGGCGGAGTTGCGCGGGCGTGCCGCCGATCTCGACATGATCCGCGCCGCGCGCGACGCCGTGGAGGCCGAGCGCAATGCGGCCCTGCGCGAACTGGCCGAGTTGCGCGCCCGGTCGCAGGAGCGCGAGGCGGCGCATGCCCAGGCGCTGGAAGCGCTGGGCCAGGCACGCGAGCAGATCAACAGCCAGTTCGGCGAGGCGGCGGCGCGTGCGCTCGAAGTCGCGCAGCGCCAATTCCTGGAACGCGCCGAGGCGCGCTTCCGCCAGTCGGAGGAAGCCTCGGGCCAGACGCTCAAGGCCTTGCTCGATCCCGTCCACCAGCGACTGCAACGCTATGAAGAGGGCGTGCGCAAGGTCGAAGACGAGCGCCGCGATGCCTTTGGCGAACTCAAGGGCCAGATCGAGGCGATGCGCATCGGCCAGGAGCGCGTGTCGGGCGAGGCCGCCAAGCTGGTCAACGCGCTGCGCAACGCCCCCAAGGCGCGGGGCCGCTGGGGCGAGCAGCAGCTGCGCAACGTGCTCGAAAGCTGCGGCCTGTCCGAACATGCCGATTTCCAGACCGAGGTCAGCGTCGCGGACGGCGAGGGCGGGCGGCTGCGCCCCGATGCGATCGTGCGCGTGCCCGGCGGCAAGGCGCTGGTCATCGACGCCAAGGTGTCGCTCAACGACTATCAAGACGCGTTCGGCGCGGTCGACGAGGTCGAGCGCTTGGCGGGCCTGTCACGCCATGCCGCCGCGATGCGCGCGCATGTCAACGGGTTGGGCAATAAGAGCTATTGGAACCAGTTCGACGACGCCCCCGACTACGTCATCATGTTCGTGCCGGGCGAGCATTTCCTGTCGGCGGCGCTGGAACATGACCCGACGCTGTGGGACTTCGCCTTCGACAAGCGGGTGCTGTTGGCGACGCCGACGAACCTGATCGCGATCGCGCGGACGGTGGCTGCGGTGTGGCGGCAGGAAAAGCTGGCGCAGGAAGCGCGGCAGATCGGCGCGCTGGGCAAGGAGCTCTACGCGCGCCTGGCCGTGATGGGTGGGCATGTGTCGAAGCTGGGCAAGAATCTCGACACCGCGATGACCGCCTATAACGCCTTTGTCGGCAGCCTGGAGAGCCAGGTCCTGACCAGCGCCCGCCGGTTCGAGGCGCTGAATATCGACACGGGGGGCAAGAGCATCGACCAGCCCCCCATCGGCGAACAGGCCGCGCGACCGCTGACGAAGTTGATGCCGGTCGCGGAACTTGCGGGCGAGGGGGCGGAGATTTCCGGCTAGGGCTGCTGGCAGTCGGGGCGAGGGCGGGGCGTGGCCTTCGACTTCGCTCAGGCTGAACGGAGGTGGGGTGGGGCGGCTACGGTCATGGCCTCACCCTTCGCCTTAGCCAAAGCGCCGTTCGCACTGAGCGAAGTCGAAGTGCAAGGGAATCGCTGTCCCCGGCCAACTAGTCCTACCCCGACCGAACGAGAGCGAATCCGTCAGCCCGCCGACGCACCACCCTGCTGGGCCAGCACCTCATAGGCCATCACCGCCGTCGCCACCGCCGCGTTCAGGCTGTCGGCCTTGCCCAGCATCGGGATCTTGACCAGCTGGTCGCACGCCGCCGCATAGTCGGCGGGCATCCCCTGTGCTTCGTTACCGGTCAGCAGGAAGGTCGGCGCGGCATAGCGGGCGGACCGATAGTCCGTATCGGTGTCGAGGCTGAGGCCGACCAGCTGGCCCGGCCCCTGCCGCAGCCAGTCGAGAAAGGGCTGCCACTCGGTCTTCACGATGGGCACGGTGAACAGCGCCCCCATGCTGGCGCGCACCGCCTCGACCGAAAAGGGATCGACGCATTCGCCGATCAGGATCAACCCGCCAGCGCCGACCGCATCGCCGGTGCGCAGGATCGTCCCCAGATTGCCCGGATCGCGCAGCCGCTCCGCCACCAGCCAGATGCCCGCCGAGGATCGGTCGAGCGCGTCCAGCGTCGTGCCCAGTTCCTCGAACACGCCGACCACGGCCTGCGGATTGTCCTTGCCCGACAGCTTGGACAGGATGTCGGGCGTCGTCTCGATCGCCTCGCCCTCTGCGCGTTCGACCGCGCGGATCAGCTCGCGGACCAGCGGATGGTCGGCCGAGGGGCGGGCATAGAATAGCAGGGTCGGCACCCGACCCGTCTCGCGTGCTTCGGTCAGGATGCGCAGGCCCTCGGCGAGGAACTGGCGCGCCTGTTTGCGGTGGCGCTTGTCGCGCAGGTCGCGGACCCACTTGATCAGCGGGTTGGAATAAGCGGTAATTTCACGGGGCATCAGTCTTCGCCGAACTTCGCTTCCACCAGCGCGGCCAGCGCCTCGACCGTCTCGCCCGCGCCGTCGCCGGTCGCGCTGATCGTGATCGTGTCGCCCATCGCGGCGCCCAGCATCATCAGGCCCATGATCGAGGTGCCCGTCACCATGCTGCCGTCCTTGCCCACGCGCACCTCGCAGGGCTGGGTCGAGGCGAGGGTGACGAACTTGGCGCTGGCGCGGGCGTGAAGGCCACGCCGGTTGGTGATGAGGACGGAGCGGCTCTGCTCGGTCATGCGGCGGCCTCGCCCAGCACCTCGGAGGCGACCGAGATATATTTGCGTCCCGCCTCACGCGCGGCGGCGACGGCATCGACGACCTGCATCGCCTTGCGCGCCGACCCCAGGCGAATCAGCATGGGCAGGTTCATGCCCGCGATCACCTCGACCCGGCCGCGCTCCATCAGCGAGATGGCGAGGTTGGAGGGGGTGCCGCCGAACAGGTCGGTCAGCACGATCACGCCGCGCCCGGCATCGACGGTGGCGATCGCCGCGGCGATGTCCGCGCGGCGCTCCTCCATATCGTCCTCGGGGCCGATCGCGATGGTCGCGATCCGCTCCTGGGGGCCGACCACATGCACCATCGCGGTCACGAACTCATCGGCGAGCCGCCCGTGCGTCACCAGAACCAGACCGATCATGTCAGACACGCATATCCATCATTTCTTGGCCGGCCCGGCTTCCAGAGAGTCTTTCGGCACGGCACGCAAATCACGATGCACCACCGTGGGCGAAAAACCGCTTTTGCGCAACCGTCCCGCGATCCGCTCGGCGACATGAACCGACCGATGCCGCCCGCCGGTACAACCGATCGCGACGGTGATATAGGATTTGCCGCTGGCGATGTAACGCGGCACCAGCGTGTCGAGCAGCCCCTCGATCTGGCCGAGCGATGCCTCATAGGCGGGGTCGTGGCGGATATAGTCGATCACCGGCTGGTCCAGCCCGGTGCCCGGACGAAGCTCGGCCGACCAGTGCGGATTGCGCAGGAAGCGCATGTCGAAGACGAGATCGGCGTTGCGCGGCAACCCCTTGGAAAAGCCGAAGGACATGACGGTCATCACCGGCTCGCTCAGCCCCTCGACCGCATAATTGGCGCGCAGCCACTGGCCCAGGTCGTTGCTGGTCATGTTGGTCGTGTCGAGCAGGCGGTCGGCCATGTCGCGCAACGGCGCGAGCAGGGCGCGTTCGTGCGCGATGCCGTCATCGGCCGCCCGGTCCATGGCCAGCGGATGGCGATGCCGGGTCTCGGCATAGCGGCGCTTCAGCTCGGCCCCGCCACAGTTCAGGAACAGCGTCTCGACCGCGATGCTGGGGCTTTCGTTCAGGCGCGCGACGCGCTGGGAGATCTTGTGCGGATCGAAATCGCGCGTCCGGACCCCCAGGCTGATGGCGAGCGGGCGCTTCTTGCCTTCCATGCCGGCGGGGGGCGGCGCCTCCAGCAGACTGTCGAGCAGGAAGAGGGGGAGGTTGTCCACCACCTCCCAGCCCAGATCCTCCAGCGTTTTCAGCGTGGTCGACGTGCCCGCACCGGACATGCCGGTGACCAGCAGAATGCGTTTGCGGTCCATCACAAGCGCTCCTTGATGTGCGTAACGAGAAGCTCGACCTTGATCGGTGCCGAGGCGGGGCGGGGATCGAGGCGAAACACAGGCAGGGAAACGCCCGCGATCGGGCTCCGGGCCCATTCGGGCATGCGGTCCTCATCGCCCAGATCGATGACCAGCCCGACTATTGCCTCGGGCTGATGGGGCATGGGGCACAGGCCGACGCCCCTGACCTCGATCAGACCGGCGATCGTCTCGGGCACGCGGACCTGCAACTGGCCGTTCATGCCGCGGGCCTGGACGTAATCGTCACCGATCAGCGTCGCGCCGCGATCGATCAGTCGCAGCGCCAGGTCGGACTTGCCCGCGCCCGACGGCCCGCGCAGCAGCACGCCCATGCCCTTCACGACGACACAGGTCGCGTGGATCAGCTCGACGCGATCATCGGCCAGGGTCATGACATGGGCGCCAGCGGCAGTCGGACGACGAAACGCGCGCCGCTCATTCGGTCCTCCCGCGATTCGACATGGATGCGCCCCTGATGCGCGTCGACGATGGTGCGCGCAATGGCGAGGCCCAGGCCCGAATGACGGCCGAAATCCTCGGCGGCGGGGCGGATCGAGTGGAAGCGGCGGAAGATTGCCTCGCGCGCCTCCTCGGGGACGCCGGGGCCCTCGTCCTCGACGCGGATGATCAGGTCATTATGGTCGTGCGCCAGGCTGATCGCTACCACCCCCTGATCGGGCGAGAAGGACAAGGCATTGGCGACCAGATTCTCGAACACCCGTTCCAGCCGCGCGCCTTCGCCCATGACGATCGCCGGGCGCGGGTCGGGCGAGTCGAAGCGCAGGCGGATGCCGCGCTCCACCCCGCGCGCCTCGCGCTGTTCGATCAGCCTGCCGATCAGCGCGTGGAGATCGACCGGATCGAACTTCGCGCGGCTCAATTGTGCGTCCAACCGCGAGGCGTCGGAAATGTCGGTGATCAGCCGGTCGAGCCGCCGGACATCGTCGCGGACGATTGCCAGCAGCTGCGCCTGGAGCGCGGGGTCACGGACCATCTCCAGGCTGTCGACCGCAGAGCGGAGCGAGGCGAGGGGGTTCTTCAATTCGTGGGTGACATCGGCGGCGAAGGCTTCGGTCGCGTCGATCCGCGCGCGCAGCGCCAGGCTCATGTCCGACAGCGCGCGGGCCAGCATCCCCAGTTCGTCGCGACGATCGGGCAGGCGCGGCACCACCACTTCGCGCGCGCGGCCCAGCCGGACGCGCACCGCCGCGCGCGCCAGCCGCCGGAGCGGACGGACGATGGTGCGCGCCAGGAACAGCGAAAGCAGGACCGAGATCAGCGCGACGAGCGCCAGCAGGACGCTCAGCCGGAACCGCTCGATCCGGACGGTTTCGGTGATGAAGCGGGCATTCTCGGTCGTCATGATCGCGCCGCCGCCGGGTAGCGGGGCGGCGGCGGTGATGACGGGGGTACGGTCGGGCGCGCGCCAGACCGAGCCCGACACGCGCGCCTGCCGCGCCGCCACGACATCGGGCCATTCCGCGCCGCCGCGCCGCTCGCGATAAAGGGGCGGCCTTGCGGCGCCGACGACGGTGTCGATCCCGGCGTCGAGGAAGCGCGCGATCGCCTGCCCCCAATCCTGCTTGTCGGGATCGCGCAGGACGAAGTTGCGCACGCCCAGGTCGCGGCTGTCGGCGGTCATCCGCCCCTGCGGATCGTAGAGCCGCAACCGCCCGCCAGTGTCTTTGGCGATCCGCATCATCAGCGCATCGCGCTCGCCCGGCCGGACCGAGCTGAGCGCCTCGCCGACCAGCCGCACCTCGCGCAACGCCTGCGCCACCCGGTTGTCGAGTAGCCGGGTGCGATAGGAATCGAGATAGAAGAACCCGCCCGCCAACAGCAGCAGCGCAAAGATGTTGAGCGCCAGGATCCGCTGGGTCAGCGAGATCTGGCCCGACCAGCGCAGGGCCAGGTCGGGGGCTTCACTCCTCGGAGAATCGGTAACCGGCGCCATAAAGCGTCTCTATGGCGTCGAAATCGGGGTCCACCTGGCGGAACTTGCGGCGCAGGCGTTTGATATGGCTGTCGATCGTGCGGTCGTCGACATAGATGTCGTCCTGATAGGCCGCATCCATCAACTGGTTGCGGGTGCGCACGATGCCGGGCCGCTGGGCCAGCGTCTCCAGGATCAGGAATTCGGTCACGGTCAGGGTGACCGGCTCGTCCTTCCACGTCACCTTGTGCCGCGCCGGGTCCATCGCCAGCGCCCCGCGCGTCAGCGGGCCCTGCACCTCGGCGGCGGTCGTGCCCTGCACCTGCCCGGACGCCTCCGACCGGCGCAGGATCGCACGGATGCGCGCGATCAGCAGCCGCTGGGAAAAGGGCTTGGCGATATAATCGTCCGCCCCCATCGCCAGCCCCAGCGCCTCGTCCAGCTCGTCATCCTTGCTGGTCAGGAAGATCACCGGGATCTGGCTCTTCTCACGCAGGCGGCGCAGCAGCTCCAGCCCGTCCATGCGCGGCATCTTGATGTCGAAGATGGCCAGGTCGGGCGGATTGTCGATCAGCGCCTTCAGCGCGGCCTCGCCATCGGCATAGATGCGCGTGAGGAAACCCTCCGCCTGAAGCGCGATCGACACCGAGGTCAGGATGTTCCGGTCGTCGTCGACCAGCGCGATCGTAGCGGTCATGCGATGGACTTGCCCTGGAACGAGGCTTGCGATCGGTCGGCCATGCGCACTCGGTTAGGCCAAAGCGGGACACGGCTCAACCGTCTTTGCGGATTCGTGTGTTTGACGTGTTAAACAAAGCGGCTATGAAAAGGGGGACGCATACATATTCCTATGCGGCGGCAAGAGGTGCCGGAACTTCCGGCGCCCGGCATGAGGGAATGAGGAAGCTCTTATGAACGAACGGATTCCGGAGATCGGATTGCAGGCGCAGGGGATCGAAACCCGCGCGACGCTGCATTGGAACCTGGTGACGGCGCGGCTGATCGAAACGGCGGTCGCGCGGGGCGAGGGCAAGCTGTCCGCCGACGGCCCGCTGGTGGTCGAGACCGGCGAGCATACCGGCCGCTCGGCGCAGGACAAGTTCATGGTCCGCGACGACGAGACCCGCGACACCGTCTGGTGGGGCAAGACCAACAAGCCGATGAGCCCCGACGATTTCGCCGCGCTCAAGGCCGATTTCTTCGCCGCGCTGGGGCAGAAGGAAGATCTGTTCGTCCAGGACCTATATGGCGGATCGCAGCCCGAGCACCGGGTCCGCGTGCGTGTCGTGACCGAGCTGGCCTGGCACAATCTGTTCATCCGCACCATGCTGGTCCGCCCCGAAGAGCATGAGCTGCGCAAGTTCGTCGCCGACTATACGATCATCGACCTGCCCAGCTTCCGCGCCGATCCCGCGCGCCATGGCTGCCGCTCCTCGACCGTCATCGCGGTCAACATGACCGAGAAGCTGATCCTGATCGGCGGCACGCGCTATGCGGGCGAGATGAAGAAGTCGGTCTTCGGCCTCCTCAACTATCTGCTGCCGACGACCGGCGTCATGCCGATGCATTGTTCGGCCAATATGGGCGCGGACGGATCGACGGCGGTGTTCTTCGGCCTGTCGGGCACCGGCAAGACGACGCTATCGGCGGATGCCAGCCGTACGCTGATCGGCGATGACGAGCATGGCTGGTCCGACACGGCGGTCTTCAATTTCGAGGGCGGCTGCTATGCCAAGATGATCCGCCTCTCGCCCGAGGCCGAGCCCGAAATCTTCGCCACGACCAAGCGGTTCGGGACGGTGCTAGAGAATGTCGTGATGGACCCGGTCACGCGCCAGCTCGACCTGAACGATAACAGCCTGGCGGAGAACAGCCGGGGGGCATACCCGATCGATTTCATCCCCAATGCGTCGAAGGACAATATGGGGGGCGTACCGCGCAATATCGTGATGCTGACGGCGGACGCCTATGGCATCCTGCCGCCGATCGCCAAGCTGACGCCCGAACAGGCCATGTATCACTTCCTGTCGGGCTATACCGCGCGCGTCGCGGGGACCGAGATCGGCGTGACCGAGCCCGATGCGACCTTCTCGACCTGTTTCGGCGCGCCCTTCATGCCGCGTCATCCCTCGGTCTATGGCAATCTGCTCAAGGAGCGGATCGCCAAGGGGGGCGTGGATTGCTGGCTGGTCAATACCGGCTGGACCGGCGGCAAATATGGCGTCGGCCACCGCATGCCGATCAAGGCGACCCGCGCGCTGCTCAACGCCGCGCTCGACGGCAGTCTCAACCAGGCCGAGTTCCGGACCGATCCCAATTTCGGCTTCCAGGTGCCGGTCGCGGTGCCCGGCGTCGATCCGGCGATTCTGAACCCGCGCAATACCTGGGCGGACAAGGCGGCCTATGACGCGACGGCGGCCAAGCTGGTCGATCTGTTCAACGAGAATTTCGGCCAGTTCGCGGACCATGTCGACGAAGGCGTCCGCGCGGCGGCGCCCAAGGTGACGGTGGCGGCGTAGCTTCTCGGGTGGGGAGGGCGCTCGTGGCGGGCGTTCTCCCTTGGCCTTCGACTTCGCTCAGGCTGAACGGGGTTTCGGGAATCCGCAACAACGCTCGTTCAGCCTGAGCGAAGTCGAAGGCCACGCCCCAACGCCCGGCCTAATCCGCCAAAGGCTCCACCAGCAGCACCCCGCCATCGACATGCGCCACGCGCAGCCGAGTCCCCGTGGCGGCATCGGGGCCGCGCACCGGCCATTCGCCGTCGCCCAGCCGTGCGCGCCCTTCGCCGCCCGCGATCGGCGTCGTGACCGTCACGATCTGCCCGCGCAGCCGCCGGGCGGGCTCGTTCAGGATCGGGGCATCGCTGTCCACGGGAAAGTCCCGGTACCAGCGCCGCCCGATCACGACGCACACCACGCTCCACACCGCGAAATCGACGAGTTGCAGCCCGACCGGCAGGTCCGGCAGCGCCCAGACGGTCAACGCCGTCACCCCCGCTGCGATGGCGAGGAAGATCAGGAATACGCCCGGCACGAGCAGCTCGGCGATGCCCAGTACCAACCCCGCCGCCAGCCAGAGCGCGGCGGGGTCGATCTCCCCCAGGCTCACGAACCCGACGGCTCGAACGGCCCCGGCCTGGCAGGCGGGGTGGCGGCGCCCGGCTTGTTCGGGGCCAGCGCTTCCTTCGCCAGCTCGCCGATGCCGCCCAGCGTCCCGATCAGCTGGGTCGCCTCGACCGGGAAGAGGATCGTCTTGGCATTGGGGCTGGTCGCGAACTTGCCCACCGCCTCGACATATTTCTGCGCGACGAAATAGTTGATCGCCTGCGTCCCGCCCGAGGCGATCGCATCGGACACGACGCGCGTCGCCTTGGCCTCCGCCTCGGCGGCGCGCTCGCGGGCTTCGGAGTCGCGGAACGCCGACTCGCGGCGGCCTTCGGCTTCCAGGATGCGCGCCTGCTTCTGTCCTTCGGCGCGCAGGATCTCCGAGGCGCGCGAGCCTTCCGCCTCCAGGATGTTGGCGCGCTTTTCGCGTTCGGCCTTCATCTGGCGGGCCATGGCGTTGACGATATCGACCGGCGGACGGATGTCCTTGATCTCGACGCGGGTGATCTTCACCCCCCAGGGCGTGGTCGCATGGTCGACCACATTGAGCAGCCGCGCATTGATCTCGTCGCGCTTGGACAAGGTTTCGTCCAGATCCATCGCGCCCATGACGGTGCGCAAGTTGGTCGTCACCAAGTTCAGCAGCGCGACATACAGGTCCGACACCTCATAGGCGGCCTTGGGTGCATCCAGCACCTGGAAGAAGACAACCCCGTCGGTCGAGATCATCGCATTGTCCTTGGTGATGATCTCCTGTCCCGGAATGTCGATCACCTGTTCCATCATGTTCACGCGGCGGCCGACGCGATAGAAGAAGGCGGGGTAGAAGTTGAACCCGGGAGCGGCCGTGCCGGTATAGCGGCCGAAATGCTCGATCGTGTACTGATAGCCCTGGCGGACGATCTTGATCGACATCATCAGATACAGAAGCACCAACAGCACCGCCAGCGCGGCAATGATCAGGCCCATCGACAAACTCCCCCAGAGATCGATCCTGACACGTTCTAGCATGGCGGTGCAGCAAGGGCCTAGCGGGAACGGCTCGCTTTGGTTACATGGCCCGCCACTTGTTCCCTTCGCAGGATTTGGCAGCCCCATGGATATCCGCCTCGGCCTCACCTTCGACGACGTGCTCCTCGTTCCGCAGGAGTCCGACGTTCTGCCGAGCAGCGCTGACACGCGCACGCAACTGACCCGCTCGATCGCGCTCAACATCCCCGTCCTGTCGGCGGCGATGGACACCGTGACCGAGGCCGACATGGCGATCGTCATGGCGCAGCTGGGCGGCATGGGCGTTCTGCACCGCAACCTGACGCTCGATCAGCAGGTCGCCGCCGTGCGCCAGGTCAAGCGGTTCGAGAGCGGCATGGTCGTCAACCCGATCACCATCTCGCCGACCGCGACGCTGGCCGAGGCGCAGGCGCTGATGGCGCGGCACCGGATCAGCGGCATCCCCGTCGTCGAATTCGACGGCCGCCTCGTCGGCATCCTGACCAACCGCGACGTGCGCTTCGCCGAAAACCCGCAACAGCCGGTGTCCGAGCTGATGACGCATGAGGATCTGGCGACCGTGAAGGTCGGCGTCGGCCAGGACGAGGCGCGCCGCCTGCTCCACGCGCGCCGGATCGAAAAGCTGCTGGTCGTCGATGAAAGCTATCGCTGCGTCGGCCTGATCACCGTCAAGGATATCGAGAAGGCCGTCACCTATCCCTCGGCCACCAAGGATGCCGCCGGTCGCCTGCGCGTCGCCGCCGCCTCCACGGTGGGCGAGAAGGGTTTCGAGCGGACCCGCGCGCTGATCGAGGCGGAGGTCGACTGCGTCATCATCGACACCGCGCACGGCCATAACCGCGACGTCGCCCGCGCGGTCGAGGCGGCCAAGAAGCTGTCCGACACGGTGCAGGTGATCGCGGGCAATGTCGCCACTGCCGCCGCCACCCGCGCGCTGATCGATGCGGGTGCCGATGCGGTGAAGGTCGGCATCGGGCCGGGTTCGATCTGCACCACCCGCGTCGTGGCAGGCGTCGGCGTGCCCCAGCTGACCGCCGTGATGGACTGCGCCGAGGAAGGCTGGAAGTCGGGCGTGCCGGTGATCGCCGATGGCGGCCTGCGCACCTCGGGCGATCTCGCCAAGGCGCTGGCGGCGGGGGCGGGCGCCTGCATGGTCGGCTCGCTGCTCGCGGGTACCGAGGAAGCGCCGGGCGAGACCTTCCTGTATCAGGGCCGCGCCTATAAGTCCTATCGCGGCATGGGCTCGGTCGGCGCGATGGGGCGCGGCTCGGCGGACCGCTATTTCCAGGGCGATATCAAGGACCAGATGAAGCTGGTGCCCGAAGGCATCGAGGGCCAGGTCGCCTATAAGGGCCCGGCGCGCGACGTCATCCACCAGCTGGTCGGCGGTATCAAGGCGGCGATGGGCTATACCGGCTCGGCGACGCTGAAGGACCTGCGCGAACGGGCCCAGTTCGTCCAGATCACGGGGGCGGGCCTGAAGGAAAGCCATGTCCATGACGTGACGATCACGCGGGAAGCTCCCAATTACCCGACCCGCTGAGCCGAGGGACGCCCGCGCATGACCCCCGGTGCCCGCACCCAGGCGGCGATCGAACTGCTGGACGAGATCGTCGCCGCCGCCGCCAGCGGCGGTGCGGCGGCGGACACGCTGATCGCGCGCTATTTCGCGACGCGTCGCTATGCCGGGTCGAAGGACCGGCGGGCGGTGCGCGAGCTGGTCTATGCCGCGATCCGGCAGGCCGGACCGATGCCGGTTTCGGGCCGGGCTGCGATGCTGGCGGTCGCCGATCGCGATCCAGCGGTGGCGGCGACCTTCGACGGGGCGGGCCATGGCCCCGCGCCGATCGCGCCCGATGAACCGCGCGCCGAGGGCGGGGTGGCGCCGGGCTGGCTGGTCGAGGCGCTGACCGCGTCCGGGCTGGATGCGGCCCGGCAGGCCGCGCTGGTCGACCGCGCGCCGCTCGATCTGCGCGTCAACAGCCTAGCGACCACGCGCGAGGCGGTGCTGGAGCAATGGCCCGAGGGCGCGGCCACGCTGCTCGCCCCGCTCGGCATCCGCCTGCCCAACGGGACGGCGGTGGAGTCGTCCGACCTCTATCGCGCCGGACTGGTCGAGGTGCAGGACGAGGGCAGCCAGCTGGTCGGCGCGGCGCTGAACGCCAAACCCGGCGAATGGCTGGTCGACCTGTGCGCCGGGGCGGGGGGCAAGACGCTCCAACTGGCCGCCGCCATGGCCAATCAGGGCGCGCTGGTCGCCTGCGACATCGACCGGGCGCGGCTCCAGAAACTGCCGCCGCGCGCCGAGCGGGCGGGGGCGAGCATCATCGAGAGCCGCTTGCTCAATCCGGGGCACGAGGCCGAGATGCTGGCCGACTGGGCGGGCAAGGCCGATGGCGTCCTGATCGATGCGCCCTGTTCGGGCACCGGCACCTGGCGGCGCAATCCCGAAGCACGGTGGCGGCTGACCCCGGAGCGATTGCAGCGGCTGCGCGCGATGCAGGAACAGGTGATGACGATCGGCGCGGGGCTGGTGAAGCCGGGCGGGCGGATGGTCTATATCGTCTGCTCGCTGCTCGATGCCGAAGGGAGCGACCAGGTCGCCGCCTTTCTCGCGCGGCATCCCGGCTGGGTGGCCGCGCCTATCGAACCCGCGATCGGTACGGGCCATGGGCCGGGCCGTCGCCTCGATCCCGCGACGCACGGCACCGACGGCTTTTTTGTCGCCTGCCTCCGGGCACCATGCTAGCATCCGGCTTCGTGCCCAGTCCGGAGTTCCTCATGCGTTTGACGTCCCTGGCCGCCGCCGCCGCATTGGCGGTGGTCTCGCTTTCCACGTCGCTCAGCGGCCAGCGTCCCGACAGCCAGATCGATGCCCGGTCGCTGCAATTGCTGGAGCAGGGGCGCAGCCTGAAGGCGGCGGGCAATCTCGACGGTGCGACCGACATTCTGGAAACGGCGGTGACGGTCGATCCGCGCAACCGCGCCGCCTTCGTGCTGCTCGCCGAGGTCGCCGATGCGCGAGGTCTGCCGGGCAAGGCGATCCGGCTGTATCGCGAGGCGCTGCTGCTCGACCCGAACGACACGCGCGCGCTGCGCGGTCAGGGTGAAGCCCTGGTGCAGAAGGGCGCGATCGCCCGCGCCAAGGACAATCTCGCCAAGATCAAGACGCTGTGCAAACAGGATTGCGGCGATGCCACCGCGCTCGCCGCGCTGATCGCCAAGGGCCCCCCAGTCACGACCGCGCAGGTCGACAGCAAGACCCCGCCGACGCCTTAACTCGAATTCCTCCCCTGAAAAGGGGAGGCCTAGGTGTTTGATCCCGCAGTGTGGTGGTACGTTTGACCATCATGCATGGCGGGAGGAGCAATGGCGCAGGTTCTACACGGGAGCGCCCGCACGACGGAGGCAGTCCGTCGAGCGATACAGCGGAGTGAAGAGAGCGTAAGGGCGCTGGCGCGACGACACGGGATTAGCCCGACCACCGTGCAGAAGTGGCGCAAGAGAGCGAGCGTCAGCGATGCCCCGATGGGGCCGAAGGCCATTCATTCCACCGTCCTCACGATCGAGGAGGAAGCGATGATCGTGGCGTTCCGGCGCCACACACTGCTGCCGTTAGCCTGCCCCCGCGTAGGCGGGGGACTGTCTCTACGGCCTCCAGCCGACGATCCCGCACCTGACCCGCTCCGCTCTACACCATTGCCTGCAGCGGCATGGGATCAGCCGGTTGCCCGAGGTGGATGGCGACCAACCAGCCAGGCAGAAGTTCAAGGCCTACCCGATCGGCTACTTCCACATCGACATCGCAGAGGTCCGCACCGGGGAAGGCAAGCTCTACCTGTTCGTCGCCATCGACCGGACTTCGAAGCTCGCTTTTGCCAGGCTCAAGGACAAGGCCAACGTTGCCGGGGCCGTCGCCTTCCTCGACGAGCTGGTCGAGGCGATGCCCTATGACATCCACACCGTGCTGACCGACAACGGCATCCAGTTCGCAGACCTGCCGAAGAACCGTGACGGACCCACGGCACGCCTGCGCGGCCATCCCTTCGATCGCGCCTGCTGGCGGCATGAGATCGAGCATCGGCTCACCAAGCCGAACCATCCCTGGACCAACGGCCAGGTCGAACGGATGAACCGCACCATCGAGGACGCAACGGTCAAACGCTATCACTACGACAGCCATGACCAGCTTCGACAGCACCTCCAGCTGTTCATCGACGCCTACAACCATGCCCGCCGGTTGAAGACGCTCCGCGGCCTCACACCCTACGAATATGTCACACGCATCTGGACAGAAAACCCGAGCCGATTCAAAATCGATCCGTACCGCCACTCCCCGGGACTAAACACCTAGGGCCTCGCTCGCAACACCACCTTCGCGCGACAAACCTCTTCGCGCCATCGCGCCTTCGCGTGAACCGAAATCAACCGTCGTTGGAACGCAGTTCCTCGATCCGGGCGCGTTCATTCTCCGGAATGAACCCCTCCAGCACCGTCCAGAACCCGGTCACCGCCTGCTGCCCCGCGCGGGCATAGGCCTTGGCCAGCTTCTCGCGCAACGCGTCGAACAGCTCGGCCTCCATGGCCGCACCCGCCGGGGTCAGCCGCAGCAGCCTTTGCCGCCGGTCGCGGTCGCCCGGCCGCGTTTCCACTAGGTCGCGGCTCGCCAGTTCGTTGAGCACGCGCCCCAACGATTGCTTGGTGATGGCCAGGAGCGATAACAGCTCGCTGACCGTCATGTCGGGCCGCCGCGCCATGAAATAGAGCGCGCGGTGATGCGCGCGCCCCAGCCCTTGCGCGGCGAGGCCACGATCGATGGATCGCACGAGGTGGCTATTGCCGAAATACAGCAATTCCATACCCCTGCGGAGTTCGGGTTCACGAAGAAACTGTGCCGATGCGGACTGGTTCGAGGCAGCCATGTTGACCCGTCTACTCACAGCGCCTAGGCCACGGCAACCCAAAACAGAGAGTTGATCATGGAAGCGCATCAATCCCTTACGTTTCGGTTCGATCCTAGCCAGACCCCGGTCGAGGCGAGCGAGCGGACGGCGCGTTTGGTCGATCCCGGCTTCGGGCGCGTTTTCACCGATCACATGGCCCTGATCCGCTACAGCGACGACAAGGGCTGGCACGACGCGCAGATTACCGCGCGCGTGCCCCTCCAGGTCGATCCGGCCGCCTCGGTCCTGCATTATGCGCAAGAGATCTTCGAGGGGATGAAGGCCTATCGCTTGGCCGATGGCGGCACCGCGCTGTTCCGGCCCGAGGCCAATGCCCGCCGCTTCCAGGATTCGGCGCGGCGCATGGCGATGCCCGAACTGCCCGAGGACCTATTCCTGGAATCGGTCGAGCGATTGGTCGAGGTGGAGCGCAACTGGATTCCCGAGCAGGACGGCGGTGCGCTCTATCTGCGCCCCTTCATGTTCGCCAGCGAGGTCTTCCTGGGCGTGAAGCCCTCATCCGAATATCTCTACATGGTCATCGCCTCGTCGGTGGGCGCCTATTTCAAGGGCGGCGCGCCCGCCGTGTCGATCTGGGTCAGCCAGGGCTATACCCGCGCGGCTCCCGGCGGCACGGGCGCGGCCAAGTGTGGCGGCAACTATGCCGCCAGCCTGCTCGCGCAGAAGGAAGCGATCGCCAACGGGTGTGACCAGGTCGTCTTCCTCGACGCGGTCGAGCGCCGCTGGGTCGAGGAACTGGGCGGCATGAACGTCTTCTTCGTGTTCGACGACGGCTCGCTGGTCACGCCGCCGCTGACCGGCACGATCCTGCCCGGCATCACCCGCGATTCGATCCTGACCATCGCGCGCGCGCAGGGCCTGACCGTGCGTGAGGAGCCCTATGCCATCGACCAGTGGCGTGCCGACGCCGCCACCGGTCGCCTGGTCGAGGCGTTCGCCTGCGGCACGGCGGCGGTCGTCACCCCGATCGGCAGCGTCGCCGAGCCCGCGGGCCGCTTCACCATCGGCAGCGGCGGTCCCGGCCAGCTGACCACCCGCCTGCGCGACCAGCTGGTATCGATCCAGCGCGGCCAGGCCCCCGATCCGCACGGCTGGATGCGCCGCCTGGGCTGACGATTTTCCCCGCAATAGGGGCTTTTCAAGAGCGGCGCGCCCGGTATAAGGCGCGCCTCTCCACTGGGGCGTCGCCAAGCGGTAAGGCAACGGTTTTTGGTACCGTCATACGCAGGTTCGAATCCTGCCGCCCCAGCCAAGCACTGATTGCCCCAGCTAAGGGGACGGAAAACTGCGGTTTTCGGTAACTTGGCAGGGATTCAACCATCGACTGGCGTCAACTGACGCCAGTCGATGGAGCCAGTCCCTGATGCCAGCGATCGAGAACGTCACCCGCCGCAGCGCGGTCTATTGGTGGCGGCGAAGACTGCGTTTGGCGCCAGCGAGCGCAAAACCTATAACCGTAGTAATGATGGTCAGCCTTCTGACGAAGGATCAGCCGGTCGCGCGTCGACGCGCGGTCGCGATGACCGGGCAGAGCGAGACGGTGCGGATGAGCCTGTACGAGAAGATTGAGCGAGACGGCCTAACCGCCGACCAAGCCAGTGCCGTATTCCAGGAGGAGATGATCCGCTACCGAAATATGCTGGCCTATCAGCACCAGTCGATCCAGCAGGACGGCGAAGGCCATGTCGCGGAACGCTTCGCGCAGATGCGGGCCATCTATAGTGCGGTGAACCGCGATTTTGCCGACAATGGCTTCACCGATTTTCTTGGTATCGATTATGTAGGCGGCTTCGATCGCCGCTTTGCCGACTTGGACGACGAAGCTCGCGGGCATCTCTATGCGATGCTCGGTCGAACCCCCGAATTGCCCGAGCACCTGCTCAACGAAGCGCGAGACCTGTTGCGTTGCGTGGGTGTCGACGACTCCGGCGACCGGAGTGAGGCCGCCCGTCAGATCATGTGTCAGGCGCGAGCGGCGGCTGCGGCGTCGTACGGCGATCCGGCGTTGCAGGATATGGCAAATCGAATGGCCGTCGCGGCGACCATTATGCGATCCCTTGGCGCGGCGGCTCCTTCGCCTGCACAAATCGTAGCTCCAACGCCAGCCGCCATGTCCGCGCAGACGGCGGCGAATGTCGCGGCCGATCCCGAGCAATGGGATGAGGAGGATGGGGAGGACGAGAAAGCGGAAAGGCAGCGCTACGCGCGCATGAGCCCGTTGGAGGTAGTTGAGGCGTATATGAGCCTCAAGCCAAAGGCCCGAGGGCGCGCCACCGTGACCAAAGCGGCCGCTAACAAGCCCAAGTCGCAGGCGAAGACTTGGGCCGACAGTCAGCGGCGTCAGTTTAAGGCGGCAGCCTTCTTGTTCGGCAAGTCCAATGGCGGCAAGCCCTTGGCGCGAACGAGGCAGGAGGATCTCAACCGGTTCTACGACCAGCTCAACCGCATGCCTTCCACGCATCACAAGTCCGTGCGGCACGAGCCGATGAAGATCGAAGACATCTGCCTTGAGGCTGCCAACCGGGTGGAGGAGGCGGAGAAGCACGAAGAAGCCATTAATTTCACGATCGGATTGGATGTCGGTACGATCAATAGGCACTTTGCCAACCTGAAAAAGCTGTCCACATGGCTGGCCAGCAAGACGAAAATGCGGGTGCTCGATTTCTCCGATTACATTCTCGTGGAAGAGGAGCGCGACGAACGGACGGAGCGTGATCCCTACACCATCCAGCAGGGGCAAGAGCTGTTCGCTCTCGGAATCTGGACCGGCAGCCCCACGCTGGACGACCGGTTCACGAAGGGAAGTGACGGCCGGATTTGGCATGATGCGGCTTATTGGATCATGCCTATCGTCTGGTACTCGGGTATGCGGCGTGAGGAAGCTTGCAAGCTGCTAGTCGAGGACATCGGCGAGGAAGATGGCGTCCCGTATTTCGATATCCGCAACACCCGCGCCGGACGGGTCAAAACGGCCAAGAGCACTCGGAAGGTTCCCATCTGCGCGGAGCTTCGCCGGCTCGGCCTGCTGGACTACGTCGCCGCGATGCGGGCGGCGGGCGAAGAATATCTCTTTCCGGAAATTGTGCCCGGCAAGGGGGGGCGACCGTTGGGCGATGTGTTCTTCAACACCATCTGGCTGAAGATCAAGCCGCTATTGACGCTCATCAAGCCGGGCCAGGCGGTGCATAGCGGTCGACACATGGTCAGCACCGAGCTGAAGGCGTTGCAGACCTTCGAAGAGACGCGGGCTGACCTCCTTGGGCAGCAGATCGGCGGCGAAAATGCCGTTCGCTATGCGGGAGCGACGCGGCTGGAGATCCTGGCGGATGTCGTGGACCGCCTGCCCATCGTCACCGGCCATCTGCCGTCGCCCGAAACCATCAACCTCCTTCCGAAGCATCTGCGCTGTGCGCGCCCGACGCGTCAGTCGGCGGGCCGTAGGGCGCGAGGCTGACAGGCGCGGTTACGGGACGGAAATCAGCGCAGCCCCATCCGATCCATCTTCTTGAGCAGGCCGACGCGCGACAGGCCCAGTTCGCGCGCTGTATGGGTGTGGTTATGCCCGGTGCGCTGGAGCGCCTCGACGATGCGGCGATGTTCCAGCGCGGCCACTTCCTCTTCGAGACTTTGGGGAGCGGTGGTGGCGACGCTCTCCACCGGCAACGGAGCGTCGCCGACCGCGAAGGCGAGGTCGGCGGCCGTGACGATGGTGCCCGCCGCGCCCGGGATCGCCAGTGCTGTGGCGCATTCGACGGCGGCGCGCAATTCGCGGACGTTGCCTCGCCATCCCCGGCCGGCCAACCAATTCAGCGCGTCCGGCGAGAAGTTGGCCCGACCTCGGGCCGTCCGCTGCAGGAACAATCTGGCGAGCAGCGGTACATCGGTCGCACGCTCGGCCAGCGACGGCGTGCGCAGCACGACGCCCTTCAGCCGATAGAACAGGTCCTCGCGGAAGCTGCCCTCCGCCACGGCCGCGGCGAGGTCGCGATGCGTCGCAGCCACAATGCGCACATCGGCCTCGCGCGGAGCGCGGGCACCGACCGGCTGATAGCTGCCGTCGTTGAGGAAGCGCAGGAGCTTGACCTGCATCGCGGCGGGCATCTCGCCGATCTCGTCTAGGAACAGCGTGCCGCCATGCGCCGTCTCGATCAGGCCGGGCCGGTCGGCGGTCGCGCCGGTGAAGCTGCCCTTCAGATGCCCGAACAGCTCGCTTTCCAGTAACTCAGCCGGCACCGCGCCGCAATGGATCGTCACCAGCGGCCGGGTGGCGCGGGGCGAGGCGGCATGGATCGCGCGCGCGACCAGTTCCTTGCCCGTGCCGCTCGGCCCCAGCACCAGCGCTGGGAGGCGGGTCGGCGCCACGCGGCGGATCAGGTCGCGCAACCCCGCCATCGCCGGTGAGGTGCCGACGAGCCCCATATCCTCCTCGGCCCCGGCTTGCGCCCGCAGGGCGGCGACCTCGCGCGCAAGCCGCGCCCGCTCCAGCGCACGGGCGACGACGACGCGCAGCATGTCGGGATCGACCGGCTTGGCGAGAAAGTCCCACGCCCCCGCCTCGACCGCCTTCAGTGCCAGCGCATGATCGGCATGGCCGGTCATCACCACCACGGCGGCCGGCGCGAAGGAAGGGATCAGTGCAAGGCCCGCTTCGGGATCATGATGCGGCGGCATGGCGAGGTCGAGCAGGACGAGGTCGGCGGCTTTGACCCTGAACGCCGCCACCGCCGCGGCGCCATCGCCCACGACCTCCACGTCATGGCCAAGGCCACGCAGCCATGCACCGGTCAGCCGCTGGAAGGCGGGTTCGTCATCGGCGAGCAGGATCATCGGGATGCTCCGAAGGTGAGGCGGAAACAGGTCGACCAGCCGGGCCGCTCGGCAAGCGTGACGGTCCCGCCATGCGCCTCCATGATCCGCCGGACGATGGCGAGGCCGAGGCCGGTGCCGCCGGGGCGGCGGGAGACGAAGGGGCGGAACAGGCTGTCCGAGATTTCGGGCGCGATACCGGGACCGTCGTCGCAGATGTCGATGGTAACCGGCGGCCCGACCTCCGCGACGAGCGCGACGCGGGTACCGAGCGCGCGGGCGTTGTCGACGAGGTTGGTGAGTGCGCGCAGCAGCGCGTGGCGATCTGCCGTCACCATCAGGCTGTCCGGGACGTGGGCCTCCACGCGCAGGAACGCGACGAGGTCCGCCACGATTAGCGGCTGTGGCACGATCGTCCAGGCGCGGGCATAATCGAGGATGTCGGTGACGAGATGGTTCATTCGTGCCACCTGCTCGCCGATCTCGCTGCGGATCTCGGGCGGCGCGCCGGTAGCAGCCATCTGTACGATGCCGAGCGGATTGCGAAGGTCGTGCGCGACCGTCGCCGCCAGCGTACCGAGTTCCGCCAGCCGCGCCTCCCGCTCCGCCTCAACCATCTGGCGCGCGACGGTGAGGCGGCGGGCGCTCTCCGTCACCAGTCCGGCGAAGCGCTCGGCGACATGCCGCGTGGCGATTGGCGCGTCGTCCCAGCCGGTGAGGCTCACCGTCTCGCCGTCGACTGACAACGTCGGGCCATCCGCCGGCAGGCTCAAGCGCTGTCGAAGCAGCGAACGCGCCGTCTCGCCCAATGCCGCTTCGTCGGTCGGCTCCGCCAATTGGTCCCGCCATTCGGCCAGGTCCGCCTCGCTGATCCGCCCGCCCGGAAAGACGATCCGGTCAGCCATTCGCTTCAATGGCGCAAGGATCGCGAGCCCCAGCGCCAGTGTCGCCGCCAGCGCTGCCCAGGTCGCGAACAGTCCCGCCGGACGCCCCGCCAGCGCCAGCGGCAGCGAGGCGATCAGCGCGCTCGCCGCGCCCGCGCCGGCGACGAGTAATAGCCATACCAGCCCCCGGCGCGCCCAAACATCCGCGGCCATGAACCGATGCCGCACGATGCCATAGACCAAGGCGACCGAGTAAAGGGGCAGCAGCAGGACCGGCCAGGGATAGGCATCGATCCCCAGCGCCGGAAAGGCGAAGCCGGTCAGCGCGACGAGCCCGATCAGGCTGGAGACGAACACAGCGCCCGCCTGCCTACGGTGCTGGCCGTCCTGCTCGCGCCAGGTCTGCGCCAGCCGCAGATGCCCGGCGATAGACAGTATGGCTGCGACCGCCAGCGCGCACCAGCCGATCGTCGAGGGCACAAACATGCCCGGAAAGTCATGCCAAGGGACAACCTTGCCGACGCCGAAGATGAGCCCGATCAGCGTCATTAAGGCTGCGGTCGCATAGGCCGCGATGGCGACGGGCCGTAGCGCGCCGCATAGCGCGAAGGCGAAGGCCAGATGGATGAACCCCGCAGCCGGCAGCGGTGACAATGCGATCAGCGTGGTCGTCACCGGCCGGGCGGCCGGGCCGAGAATGGCGGGCAGGACCTGCGCGACGCTCCACAGGGCGACACCCAGCAGGAACACCGCCAGCAGCGTCGATCCCGGCACGGCCCTGGCACGGAGCACAACGAACAGCGCCAATAATATGCTGGCGATCGCGGTCAGCGAGAGCGCACCAATATAGGCGAAGAGGCCAACAGCTATATCCATCGTTGACAGCATCGCAGCATCTTCCGTTCACGGTGTAAACATCACAGGCCATTCCGACAGGCGGAAAAGCACGGATTTCCGTCGATCGTGGCAATTGGCATGCCATTCGCAACGCCTTTCCCAAGCCGGGCGATCGTCGCCAGGCACTTGAAGGGAGACCGAACCATGTTGCTGCCGATCGCAGCTCTGCTGCTGACCTATGCGCTGACTGCGCTTATCTCGTTGCTCGCCGCCGTCGTGCTCTGGCGCCCGCTGGCGATCCTGCTTGCCGAGCTCTGCGGAACCGAGGAGCGGTCACGCTTCTGGACGGTGTGGTCGACCGTGATGATGGTTGTGACGCCGATGCTGTTCGTGTCCTGGCGCGGCGTCGCCACCGAGCCGACACAGCTGGTGCAGGGTACGATGACGAGCGCGCTGCTCGGCATCCTGATGGCGCTGGCCGGCATGGGCATGGCGGTGTGGAGCCGCAGCCCCCGCGCCGACGCCTGACGGGAGCAAAAGTTCATGCATGTCCTGATCGTGGGCGCGAGCGGCTTTATCGGGCGGCACCTTGCCGCCCGGCTGGTGGCGGAGGGCGTCTGTGTCACCGCCGCCGGTCGCGCGCCGGATCACTTGAGGCGGTGCCTGCCGGGCGCAGTAGCAATCCGCTGTGACCTTGCCGCCGACCGTGCGGAGGACTGGTACGAGCGGTTGGCGGGCGTCGATGCGGTGGTGAACTGCGCCGGGCTGTTCGGTGACGATCGGGGCTATGCGAACGTCCATTCCGACGGGCCGATCGCGTTGTTCGACGCCTGCCGCGCCGCCGGAGTCGGCCGCGTGATCCAGATTTCCGCACTGGGCGCGGCAACCGCTGCCGCCAGCGCCTATCACCGCAGCAAGGCCGCTGCCGACGATCATCTGGCGGGGATGGGGGATGCGATGGGCTGGGCGATCGTCCGGCCGTCGCTCGTTATCGGCCATGGCGGGCAGAGCAACGCACTGTTCACCACGCTCGCCGCGCTCCCGGTCGCGCTGGACCTCGGCCGCGTCGATGGCTTGGTTCAGCCTATCCACGTCGACGATCTGGTCGAGATACTGGTTCGCCTGCTTCGCGCTCCGTTGCCGCTGGCCGTCCGGATCGACGCCGTCGGGCCGGAGGCAATGAGCACGGCGGCGCTGGTGACGATCCTCCGCAACTGGCTAGGCCTCCCGGACACAATACGCGTCACGATGCCGCGCTGGCTGATTGCAGGGGCCGCTCGCCTCGGCATCGGGCCGGTGACGCGCGAAGGCATGGCGATGCTGGCGGCTGGAAACACAGCGCCCGTCGAGCAGCTGATAGCCATGACCGGCTTTCGACCGGCAACGATCGCCCAGGCCTTGGCCCGGCGCCCGGCGAATGGCGCCGATCTGCGGACGGCACGGCTCGCCCCTGTCGCGCCGGCCCTGGGCACCGCGCTCGCGCTGGTCTGGTTCGCCGGGGGAGCGATACCGTTGTTCGTCACCCCGGCGGCGACGAACCTGGCGTGGCTGGCACGGGTCGGCCTGTCAGGCGGCATGGCAACGACGGCGTTATGGGCCAGCGCGCTGGCCGACATCGCCATCGGAGCCACACTCCTCCTGCACGTCCGTGGCGCGGCGCTCGCCGGTATCGGACTGATGACGATCTATACGCTGATCCTGACCCATATCGCGCCCGAACTGTGGGCCGATCCCTTCGGCCCGCTCGTCAAGAATATCGCCGTCCTCGCCCTGTCGCTTGCCGTCAACGCGCTGGAGACCCGTCATGGCTGATTATTTGCTGCTGAAAACCGTCCATATCCTCAGCTCGACCCTGCTGTTTGGGACCGGGCTCGGCACCGCCTTCCACAGCTGGATGGCGAACCGCTCCGGCAACGCGGGCGCGCGACGGGTGGTCAATCGCAACGTCGTCCTCGCCGACTGGCTGTTCACGACTCCCGCCGTCATCGTTCAGCCGGTGACCGGGGTGTGGCTGGCGCAACTTGCGGGCTTTCCGCTGACGACCGGCTGGCTCGCGGCGTCGATCGCGCTCTATCTTATAGTTGGAGCCTGCTGGTTGCCGGTAGTTGGCATCCAGATCCGGATGCGCCGGATCGCCGATGCCACCCCGGCGGAGATGCCGCTGCCGGCGCACTATTTCCAGCTGTCGCGCATGTGGTTCCTGCTCGGCTGGCCGGCGTTTATCGGGGTGATCGTTATCTTCTGGCTGATGGTGACCAAACCGGAGTTCGGGTGGTGACCCAGCCCCTGTTCCGCCCCTGTTCCGTCGTCTCCTCGGCAGCACAATCGATGACCTACCACCCGTTGTGCGCGACGCGCACGACAGCCGGATCGACCAACACTGGAGCGGCGTGGCGCAGGTCGAGGCAAGCCCCAACCCACTGGCGCGGCTGCTCTGCCGCATGATGCGCCTGCCAGCTGCCGGGACGGCCATCCCGGTCACGGTCCGGTTCGAGCGGCGCGGCGCCGTCGCTCTCGGCGACATCCTCTACCATGCCCCCGAGCCCGGCTGTTGCAGGACGTCGTCACCGCGATCCGCGAGAAGTGCACGGTCGATACACTCGGCTACCGGCGCGAGCGGCATGCCGACAGGCACCTTAAATCCCCAGCCGAGATGGAGCGGCGCTTCGCCGCCTCGCCAGATGCGATCGCCGCCACCGCCGCGATCGCGCGCGCCTGCACCTTCGACCTCGGCGAACTAAGCTACCAGTATCCGCATGAACGCGTCGTCGAGGGGCTGACCGCGCAAGGCGCGCTCGAACAGTTGACCGAAACCGCCGCGGCGCGGATGTTCCCTGACGGACTTCCGAAAGCCTATCGCGACCAGATCGCGCACGAACTGAAGCTGATCGGCGAACTGGGTTACGCGCCCTACTTCCTCACCGTGAACAGCATCGTTGCGGAAAGCCGGCGGCGCGGCATCCTGTGTCAGGGGCGCGGATCGGCCGCCAACAGCTGCGTCTGCTTCGTGCTCGGTATCACCAGCATCGACCCGATCAAGCATGAGCTGCTGTTCGAGCGCTTCGTCTCCGGCGAACGCCGCGAACCGCCCGACATCGACGTCGATTTCGAGCATGAACGGCGCGAGGAGATCATCCAGTGGATCTATGACACCTATGGGCGCAACCATGCCGCGCTAACCGCGGTCGTCACCCGCTACCGCGCCCGCGGAGCGGTGCGTGAGGTCGGCAAGGCGCTGGGCCTGCCCGAGGATTTGACCAAGGCGCTTGCCGGCCTCATCTGGGGCTGGAGCCAGGAGGGCGTCGGCGAGAAACAGGTAACTCAGCTCGGCCTCAACATGAACGACCGGCGGTTGCGCCTCGCGCTGGAGTTGTCCCGCCAGCTAATCGGCGTGCCCCGCCATTTGTCACAACATCCCGGCGGCTTCGTGCTGACCCATGACCGGCTCGACGATCTTGTGCCCATCGAGCCCGCCGCGATGGTCGACCGGCAGGTGATCGAATGGGACAAGGACGATATCGATGCGCTGAAGTTCATGAAAGTCGATGTGCTGGGCTTGGGCATGCTCGGCTGTATGAACCGCGTCTTCAACCTGCTGGAGGAAGCCAAGGGCCTGCGCGTCGGCATGGCCGACCTGCAGGACGACGATCCGAACGTCTATGCCATGATCCAGAAGGCCGACACGCTCGGCACCTTCCAGATCGAGTCCAGAGCGCAGATGAGCATGCTGCCTCGCATGAAGCCCGCGCGTTTCTACAACTTGGTCATTGAAGTCGCGATCGTCCGCCCCGGCCCGATCCAGGGCGACATGGTCCACCCCTATCTGCGCCGCCGCGAGGGGCGTGAGAAGCCCGACTATCCACGCCCCGAACTGCGCGCGGTGCTGGAGAAGACGCTCGGCGTGCCGCTGTTCCAGGAACAGGCGATGAAGGTCGCGATCGTCGGCGCAGGCTTCACTGCGGTCGAGGCCGACCAGCTCCGCCGCGCCATGGCGACGTTCAAGTTTACCGGCGGGGTCAGCCACTTCTACGACAAGCTGGTCGAGGGTATGGTGTCGCGCGGCTATCCCCGCGACTTCGCCGAGCGGACCTTCAAGCAGATTGAGGGCTTCGGCTCCTATGGCTTCCCCGAGAGCCATGCGGCCAGCTTCGCCAAGATCGCCTATGCCAGCTGCTGGATGAAGCACCATCATCCCGACGTCTTCTGTGCGGCATTGCTCAACGCGCAGCCGATGGGCTTTTACGCACCCGCGCAGGTCGTCCGCGACGCACGCGAGCACGGCGTGGAGGTACGGCCAGCCTGCATCAACGCGAGCCGCTGGGACTGTACGCTGGAGCCGTCGCGCGGCCGCTATCTCGCCGTGCGGTTGGGGCTGCGTCAGGTGCGTGGGCTCGCCAATGCGCACGGCGCGGCGATCGTCGCGGCGCGGGGGGACGTGCCCTTCCAGTCCGTCGAGGAGGTATGGCGCCGCGCGGGCGTACCTCGCGCCGCGATCGAGCGATTGGCCGAAGCGGATGAGGTCCGCGAAAAGCTGAAGCTGCGCAACGCCGATACAAACCAGTATCTCGATGCCTTCGAGCGCCAGCTGATGAGGCTTGCCGGGCATGAGCTTCGTGATGCCGCCGATTTCCTCGACTCTTCGTCCTTCCGCCTCAACGCCCTGCCGGCTTGGGTGAATGGCGCGAACGTCCCGACCGGCCTGTACGAGCTGCCGCGGCGCACTGGCGAGGCGCATCTATTCCGAGTCAACCACCCGCTTGGCGAAGCGACTCGCCGACGCTTGGTGCCGACAGGTCGGTGACACCGGCAACGACCACTGGTCAACGCCGCGTTCGATCACCGCATGCGCATTGGGCAACATGCGGAAACCCATGCCCGAGAGGCACCGCATCCACGCGCCGTAATCGAAGAAATATTCGTGGTTGCCCGGGATGGCATAGACCCCGTTCGGCGCACGCAGCTGCTGTAGTGGCGCTACGTCATGGCGACGCATTTCGACCGTGATCTGGCCCCCGTTTCACCGGACGGATTCAGGCGGTTGCAGAAACCAGTGCGCGATGTTCGCGCGGTGAACGCATTTTGAGCCCTGAATGGGGGTGGTTGTCGTTGTAGTCCTCGATCCATCCGGCAAGCGATGTCAACGCGGTGGGAGCATCAGGCAGCGGCGAGACGCGGACGTAATCGCGCTTGAGGGTATGAACGAAGGCCTCCGAGATGCCGTTGGACTGCGGGCTGCGAACGGGCGTGAAGCAGGGTTTGAGGCCCAGCTGCCGGGCAAAGGTGCGTGTTTCGCGGGCAGTATAGGCCGAGCCGTTATCGGACAGCATCTCGACCGGCACGGGCGCGCGCATACCGCCGAAGCGGGTTTCCACGGCTTCCAGCATGATGTCGCGCACGTCCGAGCCGCTGATGCCCGCATTGGCGATCGCGCGCCAGGCGATGATCTCGCGGTCATGGGCGTCGATGATGAAGGCGCCGCGCACGACCTCGCCGTTCCAGCAGGTGAACTCGAAGCCGTCCGAGCACCAGCGCAGGTTCGAGCGGATCGCCACCACGACGCCGTCATGGCCATAGTCGGCCCGCTCGGTGTAGCGCCGCGCCAGCAGCAGGCGGTCCGCTGCCATGATGCGGTAGACGCGCTTGTGGTTGACCGGCGCCAGTCCTTCGGCGCGTTGCTGTCGATTGAGGACCGCCGCGATGCGGCGGTAGCCGTAGGTGGGCCGCTGCGCGGCGATCTGGCGTATGCGGGGCAGCAGGTCCGCGTCGTCGGCCTTGGCGTACGGCCCGCGCGTCCGGGTGCGGCCGGTCAGGCGGTCGTACACCGTCGAGCGCCCGACCCCGAGCGTCTTGGCGACCAGGCTCACCGGATAGTCTCCGGCAACGGCGAGTGCATGAGCAAGCTCGCTTTTTTTGGGCGCGAGCGCTCCAGCGCCTCCTTCAGGATCTCGACCTCCAGCGTCTTGCGGCCGAGCTGGCGCTCCAGTTCGCGGATGCGGGTCTCCATCTCGCGGACCTGGCGATTGCTGGTCACGTCGTCGTCGCCGGCGACCGCGACGCTCCCGCCCTCCAGCATCAGCCGCCGCCAGCGGTACAGCAGGTTCGGCGCCACGCCGTTGCGGCGTGCCACCACCGATATGCTCTCGCGACCATCGAGCGTCTCCTCGACGATCCTCAGCTTCTCAGGCGTGCTCCAGTGACGGCGACGACCGCCGTCGGTGATGATTTCGGACACGGACATAAGCCTATGCTTAGGGGATAGCCCCAAGCCTCCTTCTTAGGCTTGAATCCGTCCGGTCGAAATGGGGGCCAGCTCAGACCGACCCGTCGATGAAGTCGCCGGTCACCACGATCAGGTCGGCGCCGGAGGCATTGGTGCGATCGACGACTGCCTGCGCCCAACGGGACGTGAAGAGGCGGCTGATATGCAAGTCAGTAAGTTGGACGACCCGATATCCGTCGAAGGATGGCGGAAGGTCGCGGATCGCCACCGTCACGTCCTTGATCGGCGGAACGCGCAGCGCATTGGCGACCCCGATCCCGGCCAGCACCGCGGCCAAGCCGGCAATGGTGTAGCGCAGCGCGTCTGGTTCCCGGATCCGGACGTTAACCCATCCGCAGCCGCTCGCCCCGCCGGCAGCGGCCGTGGCTGCGGGTCATATTGGTCGCCGTCCAGGTCTCGTCGACGAAGACGAGCCGCGCAGGGTCGAGGTCGAGCTGGCCATCAAACCAGTCCTCACGCGCACTCAGGACGTCGGCGCGATCCTGCTCGATCGCATGCCCGGTCTTTTTTTGCGCGTGATCCCGTGACGGGCAAAGAAGCGGTGCAGCGTCGAGATCGCCACCGTCACGCCCGCCTGACCCAGCTCGCGACGCAACTCGTCCAGCGTGATGTCGCGACGCGCTTCGTGCAGCGCCAGGATCGTGGGCGCATGCGCTTCGATCCGCCGCGACCGCGTGTCCCCGCCCTGCGGCTTGGCGGCATAGGTGCCCGTGCTGCGGCGCTGGTCGTGCCACCGGATCACCGTCGCGGCCGCCACACCGAACCGCACCGCCGCAGCCCGGCAACTCATCCCCTCGTCAACCGCGGCCAGCGCTCGCGATCGTAGATCCATCGACAACGGCTTGCCCATCAATGCCGGCCTCCATCCAGCCAGCACCGTGAATCAGATCAGCTCGGCCATGGGAATCCCCCGTCGACTCAGGTCGGCCGGAAAACGCTCTAGCCCGACCACCGTGCAGAAGTGGCGCAAGAGAGCGAGCGTCAGCGATGCCCCGATGGGGCCGAAGGCCATTCATTCCACCGTCCTCACGATCGAGGAGGAAGCGATGATCGTGGCGTTCCGGCGCCACACACTGCTGCCGTTAGCCTGCCCCCGCGTAGGCGGGGGACTGTCTCTACGGCCTCCAGCCGACGATCCCGCACCTGACCCGCTCCGCTCTACACCGTTGCCTGCAGCGGCATGGGATCAGCCGGTTGCCCGAGGTGGATGGCGATCAACCAGCCAGGCAGAAGTTCAAGGCCTACCCGATCGGCTACTTCCACATCGACATCGACATCGCAGAGGTCCGCACCGGGGAAGGCAAGCTCTACCTGTTCGTCGCCATCGACCGGACTTCGAAGCTCGCTTTTGCCAGGCTCAAGGACAAGGCCAACGTTGCCGGAGCCGTCGCCTTCCTCGACGAGCTGGTCGAGGCGGTGCCCTATGACATCCACACCGTGCTGACCGACAACGGCATCCAGTTCGCAGACCTGCCGAAGAACCGTGACGGACCCACGGCACGCCTGCGCGGCCATCCCTTCGATCGCGCCTGCTGGCGGCATGAGATCGAGCATCGGCTCACCAAGCCGAACCATCCCTGGACCAACGGCCAGGTCGAACGGATGAACCGCACCATCGAGGACGCAACGGTCAAACGCTATCACTACGACAGCCATGACCAGCTTCGACAGCACCTCCAGCTGTTCATCGACGCCTACAACCATGCCCGCCGGTTGAAGACGCTCCGCGGCCTCACACCCTACGAATATGTCACACGCATCTGGACAGAAAACCCGAGCCGATTCAAAATCGATCCGTACCGCCACTCCCCGGGACTAAACACCTAATCCTTCACCCCAGCGCGCGGGCCAGGGCGACGAATTCGGCCACGGACAGCGTCTCGGCGCGGCGGGCCGGGTCGATGCCCACCGCCTCCATCGCTTCGGTCGCGCCCGCCACCGGCTTCAGGCTCTGGCGCAGCATCTTGCGACGCTGGCCGAAGGCGGCGGCGGTCAGCCGTTCGAGCGTGCGGAAGCTGACCCCCTCGGGCGCCTCTTTCGGGGTGATGTGGACGACCGCCGACATGACCTTGGGCGGCGGGGTGAAGGCGGATCGATGGACCGGCATCGCGATCCGCGAATCGCTGCGCCACTGGGTCAGCACGGCCAGGCGGCCATAGGCGGACTGGTCGGGACCGGCGACGATCCGCTCGGCCACTTCCTTCTGGAACATCAGCGTGCAGGACTGCCACCAGGGCAGCCATGCTCCCGACAGCCAGCCGACCAGCAGCGGCGTGCCGACATTATAGGGCAGGTTCGAGACGATGTGCGGCTTGCTCTCGAACAGTTCGGGCGCGTTGATGCGCAGCGCGTCGCCCTCAATGACCTTCAGCCGGTCGGGAAAGGCCTCGGACAGTTCGGCGAGCGCGGGGATGCAGCGACGGTCGCGCTCGATCGCGGTGACGCGCGCGCCCGCCATCAGGAGCGCACGGGTCAGGCCGCCGGGGCCGGGGCCGATCTCCAGCACCTCCTGGTCGGTCAGGTCGCCGGGGATCGCGGCGATCCGCGCGAGCAGCTGGCCGTCGAACAGGAAATTCTGGCCGAGGGACTTGGCGGCGGACAGGCCATGGCGCGCGATGACATCGCGCAACGGCGGCAGGGGCGTGATCGGGGTCATGCGGTCAGGCCGCGGCCTCGGCCCGGCGTCGCGCCGCATCGCCCGCCATGGCGATCGCGGCGATCATCGCGCCGGGATGCGCCCGATCCTGCCCGGCAATGCCAAAGGCAGTGCCGTGGTCGGGCGAGGTCCGCACGATCGGCAGTCCCAGCGTGATGTTGACCCCCTCGTCGAAATGCAGCGTCTTGAGCGGCACCAGCGCCTGATCGTGATAGCAGCACAGCACCGCATCATAGGCGGTGCGCGCGCGGGGGTGGAACAGCGTGTCGGCGGCGAAGGGGCCGGTCGCGTCGATCCCCTCGGCCCGCAATTGCGCGATGGCCGGTTCGATCAGCTCGATCTCCTCGCGCCCGATCGCGCCGCCTTCGCCCGCATGCGGGTTCAGCCCGGCAAAGGCCAGGCGGGGGGCGGTGATGCCGAAATTACGGCACAGCCCGCGCGCGGTGGCGCGGCCCTTGGCGACGATCAGCTCGACCGACAACAGCCCCGATACCGCCGCGAGCGGCACATGGGTGGTGATCGGCACCACGCGCAGCGACGGCCCCGCCAGCATCATGACGGCATTGGCGCCCGCCACGCCGCAACGCTCGGCGACGAACTCGGTCTGCCCCGGATGGGTGAAGCCGATATCGTAGAGCTGCGCCTTGCTGACCGGCCCGGTCACCAGCGCGCCAGCGGCATCCGATCGGACAAGGCCGACCGCCAGCTCCAGCGCGTGGAGCGCGCAGCGTGCGCCTTCGACATCCGGGCGGCCCGGATGGATCTCGCCCGCATCGTCGACCGACAGGATGGGCAGCGCCGTATCGAACGCCGAGACCGCCGCCGCCATGTCGGTGACGCGCAGGGTCGGCCCGTCCCAGACCCGCTCGATCGCGCGCGCATCGCCGACCGCGACGAAGGGCGGCAAACCGGCCGCGTCGCGCGCGGCCCAGGCCTTGGCGATGATCTCCGGACCGATACCGGCCGGGTCGCCCATCGAAATCGCCAGAGGCCGGATCATGCCGTCGCTCCCATCACCGATATTCGATCACCGCGTCGCGGCGAAGGTCGCGCATCTTCTGGTTGGCGCGCAGGTTCACGCGCTGCTGCTCCAGCTGGTTCTGCAACTGGTCGTTGGTCGGCAGATTGCCCGAGCGCGGTTCTTCGCGGTCGCACAGCACCAGCGAGCGGACGCCCTGCTCCGGCGAGCCGAAGGGCGGGGTCGCCTGGCCGATCTGGAGCTTCAGCAGGATTTCCTGGAGCGGCGCGGGCAGCTGGCGGATCGTCACCTGGTCGTTGTCGACCACCTCGGCCTTCAGCTGGGTCGCCACGCGCTGCACGTCACCGCAGCCGCGGATCGCCTGGGTTGCCTTGGCGAATTCCGCCGCGCGGGCGCTCGCCTGCGCCTGGGTGGTGCCCGCCGGGAACTTGACGGTCAGCTGCTTGAGCGACAGCCGCGAATCGCGCGGATCGGCGGTCAGCACCTGGCGCTTGTCGGTCAGATACAGGATCGAGAAGCCACCGGGGATCTGGATCGGTCCGGCGACCTGGCCGACCTGCATCTGGCCCACCGCCGCCTGGAGCTCGGGCGGCAGCTGCGCAGAACGGACCCAGCCCAGATCGCCGTTCACCGCGCGGGTCGACGCCTCGGAGAAGCTGCGCGCGAAATATTCGAAGGGCTGCTGCCCCTTCTGGATCTCGGCGATGATCTGTCGCGCATTGGCGAACACCTGCTGCGCGGTCGCCTCGTTGGCGGACAGGAAGATTTCCTTGAGGTTATATTCCTCAGTGCCCTTGGCGGCTTCCAGGCGGGCGCGGATCGCGTTCACCTCTTCGTCGCCGACATTGACGGTCGGCTCGACCTTGCGGCGCAGATAGCGGCTCCAGGCCAGCTCGCCCTCGATCTGGCGGCGCATCGACTTTTCCGACGAGCCGACCTGGCGCAGGAACGCGTTCATCTGGCTGGGCGTCTTGCCGAACTGCTGCGAGAAGCGGGCATAGGCCTGGTTGATCTCGTCGGGCGTGACCGTGATGTCGGCGGTCTTCGCCTCCTGGATCTGCAACGTCTCGTCGATCAGCTGGCGCAGGATCTGCATGCGTAGCCGGTCGCGGTCCTCCGCCGACAGGTTGGTGACGTTGTTCAGCGCCAGCGCCAGCGCCATGCGCTGGTCGAGGTCGGTGCCGGTCAGCACCGTGTCGTTCACGATCGCGGTCGGCTTGCGGATATTGGGGTCCAGCTTGCCGAACAGCTGAAGATTCGAGGGGATGTTGAGCCCGCCCGTGTCGGGCACGGCCTGATCCGGAACCGTCTGCGCCAGCGCGCCCGCGGCGACGGCGGCGAGCATCAGCGTGCCCCCGATGCGAAGGAAGCGGGCCTTGGAACGAATGTCGTGCTTCACCGTGTCTGTGATCCTCATCGCGCCAGCTCTCGGCGCGTAACCGCGGGGGTATGGGGCAACCATGCTGAATGTCGGCTTAGCGACCGAGATTGGTGAAGGCCAGCGTCAACAGAAAGCTGTTGCCCGCCCGCGCATCGCCGGTGTTCACATAATCGCGCCGCCAGGTGAAGCCGAGGCGAAGGCAATCATCCTCATATTGCACGCCCAGCCGGTGACGAATCGGATCGAAGCCATTGGCAACCGACAGAGAATCCTCCGACCGGTCGGTCAGGTCGATGACCGTCGAGCCAAAGGCCGACCAGAAGCGGGCGAACTGCACGCGCCCTGCCAGCCGGACTTCCTCGCGGTCCTGCAAATCTTCGATTGAGGGGAAGATATGCCGGTTCAGGCGCAGATAGCCCGCCTGGAAATAGGTGGCGCGCGATCCGATCGTCGCGTCGAGCTCATTGCGGCGAACCGCGAAACTGTCCTTGTCCAGCCGGAAGCGGTGGGTCAGCGAGACGAAGTCGCGGAAGCGCAGCTCGGTCCGCCCCACAATGTCCGACCAGCGATCGGACAGGCCGGTGCCCGGATAGAGGATGGTCTGCCGGTCGTTCAGGCGAAAGCTCTGTCCCACCAGCGTGTCGAGGGTGAAGCCGGGCAGGGTGAGCGCCCATTGCGCGCCGTAGGTGATGCGCGTCGAATCTTCGAACCGGTCATAGCCGGGGAAGCGGTTGAGCGCGAAGAGGTTGGAATCCTCCAGATCGACCGCGCGGGCGTCCTCATTAGGGATGCCGAGATTGCGGATCGGCGGGCTGGCGACGATCTGGACGCGCGGGGTGAAGCGCTGGCTGCCGCCCCAGAGCTCGCCGACGAAGGGCCATTTGACATCGACCGCCAGCGCCCCGATCGCGCGCCCCTGGAACCCGTCCAGTCCCTGATAGACCAGCGGCGTGGTCGCGATGTTGCTGGAATTATAGGCGTCGCCGCGCGCATAGGCGGTGAACGTCACCTCCTGGCCCCAGTTGGTCAGGCGGCGCAGGTCCCAGCGCAGGCTGGCAAAGGCGCGCTGCGTGTCCTGGCCCGCCGTCCGGCTGATCGCCAGCGTGTTGAGCTGCATCTCGAACTTGCCGCCCAGCAGGCCGTCGTTGAAGCGGCGGCGATAGTCGATCTCGGGCAGGGCGATCGCCTGTTGCCCCTGCGGGTCGTTGACGCGCAGCGTCTGCACGTACCAGCCGTTGATCGCGAAATAGCTGTCGGCGTCGATCCGCTCCAGGCTGGCGGTGGTGCGCAGCCGGTCGTCGCGTGAAATATCGTAACGGCGCAGGAAGGTGCGGTCGGTCGTCACCCGCAGCGAGCCCGACAGGCTCCATTCGGGGGAAAACTGGTATCGGCCGATCCCGTCGAGATAGCCGCGAAACGCCTGGGTCGTGTCGGTCGGGTTGAGGGTGTTCAGGTCGTCGCTGCGGCGGCTGGCGGTAGCATAGCCGGTCAGGCGGAACGCGCCCAGCGTGTTCAGCGCCTCATATTCCGCCTCCATCATCGGCAGCACGGCGGTGAAGACGTGCGGCGTGACGGTCAGCCCCTTGTTGGGCGCGAGCTTCCAGTAATAGGGCGCGGCGATCTCGATTCCGTTGACCCGGTCGAGCCGGATGTCGGGGGTCAGGAAGCCGCTGTCGCCGCCCGACCCCACCGGCGCGGACAGGCGCGGCAGCGGGATGGTGGGCAGGCCGAACAGGTTCAGCCGCGCGCCGTTGAAATAGACGCGCTCGCGGTCCGGGCGATAGGTGACGCGGACCGCCGTGATCTTCCACGACGGCTCCTTGGGGCAGCCCTCGGACGTCTCGACCGCGCAGGGCGTATAGGCGGCATGTTCGAGATTGACGGTGCCGTCGGTCTGGCGGGTGCCGCGATCCGCCGCCAGGCGCCCGCCCTGTTCGAGCACGACCAGCATATTGTCGACCACGCCGTCCTTCATCGAGTCGGTCAGCTCGATCTGGTCGCCATAGGCGATGTCGCCTTCGGGATTGGTGATCGCGATATTGCCGGTGGCGAGCACCTTGCCGGACTTGCGGTTCCACGTCACCTTGTCCGCGCGCAGGCGTTCGCCGTCGCGGATCATGCGGACATCGCCGGTCGCCGTCACGATATCGGCGTCGATGTCATATTCCAGCTGCGCCGCGCTGAAGCGGACCTGGTTGGAGTCCGCAGGAGCGGGGCCGTCGGCGGGCGGCGGTGCCACGGGGCGATCCTGCAGATCCTGCGCGGCGGCAGGCGTCGCAGCGAGCGCGGCCAACAGGGCGAGGGGCAGGGTGCTGCCGGTCAGAAGCGTCGATCGCAACACGATGATACCAGGTCCGTCCTTGCCGACATGATGATGAAAGCCTCCCCCCGGCAGGGCGACGCCGCGAATGGCCCGCCTATCGCATCACCGGCCGCCCGCTGCAATCGCGCGCTTGCCACATCGGCTCCAAGGCCTAGATGATAGCCGCTGTTACTTGTTCATCAGGGGTTTCCCATGCAGATCGCGTTTACCTCCGCCGTCGAAACCGGCGATGTCATCGTCCTTCCCGTCGCGAAGGGCAAGGTCGACACGGTGCAGTTCGGCGGCGAGGAACAGGGCGCACTGGGCAAGGCGGCCATCGAGGCGGCGCGTTTCAAGGGCGATGCGGGCACGATCGCCGAATTCTTCGCGACCGTTGACGGCGCGGTGCGCCGGGTCGTCCTGCTCGGCATCGGTGAGGGTTCGGCGGCCGACTGGCGCAAGGCGGGCGGCGCGCTGACCGCCAAGCTGCTGACCTCGGCATCGTCGGCGTCGGTCGACCTGACCGGGCTGGACGGCCAGCCCGCCGCCGAGGCCGTGGCGGGCTTTGCCGGGGCGGCGGTGCAGCGCGGCTGGCGCTATGACGTGTACCGCACCAAGCTGCCCGAAAGCGCCAAGCCGGTGCTGACCCGCATCGCGATCGTGGGGGCAGGCGCCGAGGCGGAAGCCGCCTATGCGCGCATCCACGCGGTCAATGGCGGGCTGGAGCTGACCCGCACGCTCGTCTCGGAGCCGCCGAACAAGCTCTATCCCGAGAGCTTCGTCGAGCGCGTGCTGCGCGACGTCGAGGGGCTGGGGCTGGAAGTCACCGTGCTGGACGAGGCGCAGATGCGCGACCTGGGCATGGGCGCGCTGCTGGGCGTCAGCCAGGGTTCGGTGCGCGAGGGGCGCCTGCTGGTCCTGAAGTGGAATGGCGGCGCGGCGGATGCCGAGACGCTGGCGCTGGTCGGCAAGGGCGTGACCTTCGACACCGGCGGCATCTCGATCAAGCCCGCCGCGGGCATGGAAGACATGAAGTGGGACATGGGCGGCGCCGGTGCGGTCGCGGGCGCGATGAAGGCGATCGCCGCGCGCAAGGCCAAGGCGAACGTCGTCGGCGTCATGGGCCTGGTCGAGAACATGCCCGACGGCAATGCGCAGCGCCCCGGTGACGTCGTCACGTCGATGTCGGGCCAGACGATCGAGGTCATCAATACCGACGCGGAAGGCCGCCTGGTCCTGTGCGATGCGCTGACCTGGGTCCAGAAGACCCATTCACCCTCGACCATCGTCGATCTCGCCACGCTGACCGGCGCGATGATCATCAGCCTGGGCCATGAGCATGGCGGCCTGTTCGCCAATGACGATTCGCTGGCCGATGCGCTGCTCGCGGCGAGCAAGACCACCGACGAGAAGCTGTGGCGCTTCCCGCTGTCCGACGCCTATGACAAGCTGATCGACAGCCCGATCGCCGATATGAAGAATGTCGGTCCGCGCGGCGGCGGCTCGATCACGGCGGCGCAGTTCCTGAAGCGCTATATCAACGAGGGCGTCGCCTGGGCGCATCTCGACATTGCGGGCATGGTCTGGTCGGACAAGCCGGGCGTCAACCACGACAAGGGCGCGACCGGATACGGCGTGCGCCTGCTCGACCAGTTCGTCGCGGACCGGTTCGAGGCGTAAGGCACAGGGCGGCGCGATGCAGGTCGACTTCTATCATCTGACCATGGCGCCGCTCGACCGGCTGCTTCCCGTCATCGCCGATCGGGTGATGGCGGGGGGCGGGCGGCTGCTGATCGTCAGCGGCGATGCCGACCAGCGGGCCGCTCTCGATCGGCAGCTCTGGATGGTTCCGGCGGACGGCTTCCTGCCGCATGCCCAGGCGGGGGAGGGCGACGATGCCGCCCAGCCGATCCTGATTTCGGGGGAGGTACAGCCCGCCAATGGCGCACGGCATGTCGCGCTGGCGGACGGCGTGTGGCGCGACGCAGCGCTGGACTTCGACCGCGCCTTCCACTTCTTCGATGGCGACCGGATCGCCGAGGCGCGCACCGCCTGGCGGGCGCTCGCCGATCGCGAGGGCGTCGAGCGGCGCTATTGGAAGCAGAACGACCAGGGCCGCTGGGAACAGGCGGCGTAACATTCCTCCCCGTCCCGGCGCGGACCAGCTTGTTGCCATAAGACATTGCATTGCCTTCGCGCCGCGACTAGGGCGACGCCACTTCCAGCCAACACCCTAATTCAGGAGCTGCGTGACCATCATGGCCGCGAACCGTACCTTTTCGATCATCAAGCCCGACGCGACCCGCCGCAACCTGACCGGCGCCGTCACCAAGATGCTGGAGGACGCCGGTCTGCGCGTCGTCGCCTCGAAGCGCATCCACATGACCCGCGAGCAGGCCGAGGGCTTCTATGCGGTCCACAAGGAGCGTCCCTTCTTCAACGATCTGGTCGAGTTCATGATCTCGGGTCCGGTCGTCGTGCAGGTGCTCGAGGGCGAGAACGCCATGCAGCGCAACCGCGACATCATGGGCGCGACCAACCCCGCCAATGCCGAGCCGGGCACGATCCGCAAGGAACTGGCCGAGTCGATCGAAGCCAACACCGTCCACGGTTCGGACTCGGACGAGAATGCCGCGATCGAGATCGCGTATTTCTTCAAGCCGGAAGAAATCGTCGGCTGATGGAATGGCGGCTGCGATGGGCCGGGCCGGGCGACGCGCCTGCGCTGTCGCTCGTCGCGGCCGCCACCTTCCTCGAAACCTTTGCCGGGACCATTGCCGGTCCCGACATGGTGTATCACTGCACCACCAACAGCTCGCCCGCCAAGTTCGATCGCTGGATCGCGGACGACGCCTGCGTCGTCACTTTGGCAGAGCATCCCGATGGCGCGGCGCCCGTCGGCTATACGCTTCTCGTCCCGCCCGACCTGCCGGTCGAGACCGACGAGGATGATATCGAACTCCGCCGCATCTATGCGCTGTCGCTGACGCGCGGTTCGGGGCTGGGCCACAGGCTGATGGCCCGCGCGCTGGACGATGCCCGCGCACTCGGGCGACGCCGGATGCTGCTGGGCGTGCTCGGCATCAACGAAAATGCCCGCGCCTTCTATGAGCGCGAAGGCTTCACGCTGGCAGGCACGCGCCAGTTCCGGGTCGGGGACACCGTCTATGACGATGTCGTCTATGCCCGCCGCCTCTAGGGCGGATCGACATTAAGCCATGCCTTTCCGTCCCTCGCCCCTCGCAGAGGGGAGAGGGTTGCGCAGACTTGGCCTTTGCGTAGCAAAGGCTTAGTCGGAGCTGGGTGAGGGGTGGGCGCTCGCTTCGCGAGCGCGCGAGCCTTTGGGCTCGCTCGACCCCTCACCCAAGCTGCGCTAGCCAGCAAGCTGGCAAGCTTCGCTAACCCTCTCCCCTTTCCAGGGGAGAGGGGAAGAAGAAGCAATCGTGAATGTCGATCGACCCTAAGGCGACGACGCGACGATCGGCAGGCGGCCGCGCGTAACGGCAGGCGGGCGCACCGCGCATCTCCCCTCCGCCCATGCTGACCGTCCGGCCCCTGCTCTTGATCCGCAGGCTTCGCAGGAGCATGGCACGGGCCATTCGCTAGTTGATGGAGCCCCCATGCGCCTGTTCGCCGCGACTGCCACGATCCTGCTGATGTCGACCACCGCGATTGCCCAGACCCCGGCGTCCGCCCCGGCCGGTGCAAATGCTGCGTCTCTGCCCGCGTCCAATCCCTTTGCCGCGGCCAGCACGCTGCCGCTGGGGGCGCCGCCCTTCGATCGGATCAAGAGCAGCGACTATGCGCCCGCCCTGCTGGCGGGGATGGCGCAGCAACGGGCCGAGGTGCGGGCGATCGCCAATGCGCGCAGCGCGCCGACGTTCGACAATACGATCGCCGCGCTCGAACGGTCGGGCCGGTTGCTGGAACGTGCTAGCCTGGCTTTCGAGGGTGTGGTCGGTGCCAATACCGACGATGTCCTGCAAAAGACCGAGGCCGATCTGGCCCCGGCCTTCGCCGCGCATCAGGATGCGATCAACCTGGACCCCGCGCTGTTCGCCCGCGTCAGGATGCTGTACGACAAGCGCCAGTCGCTGGGCCTGACGCCCGAGCAGCTTCAGGTGCTGACGCTCACCTATCAGAACATGGTGCGCGCGGGCGCGCTGCTGTCCCCGGCCGACAAGGTCACGCTGAGCCAGTATAACGCGCAACTGTCGACGCTGGAGACCGCGTTCCAGCAGAAGCTGCTCGCCGCGACCAAGGCGGGTGCGCTGGTCGTCGAGGACCGCGCCAAGCTGGCCGGACTGTCCGAGGCGGAGATCGCGGCGGCGGCCGATGCGGCCAAGGCGCGGGGGCTGGTCGGCAAATATGTGCTGACCCTGCAGAACACCACCCAGCAGCCCGAGCTTGCCAGCCTGACCGATCGCGCCACGCGCGAGGCGCTGTTCCGGGCGAGCTGGACGCGTGCGGAGAAGGGCGACGCCAACGACACCCGCGACACGATCGCGCAGATCGCCCTGCTCCGGGCGCAAAAGGCCAAGCTGCTCGGCTTCCCCACCTGGGCCGATTACGTGCTGCAGGACCAGATGGCCAAGAATCCGCAGACCGCGCTCGCCTTCATGCAGCGGCTGGGCAAGCCCGTCGCCGTCGAGCAGCATCGCGAGGCGGCGGAATTGCAGGCGCGGATCAAGGCGACCGGCGGCGATTTCGAGCTGAAGCCCTGGGACTGGGATTTCTATTCGGAGCAGGTTCGCAAGGCGAAATATGATCTGAACCAGGATGAGCTGAAACCCTATTTCGAGATCAACAAGGTCCTGACCGACGGTGTCTTCTATGCCGCGCACGAGCTGTACGGCCTGACCTTCAAGCGCCGCACCGACATTCCCGTCTATCAGCCCGACGTGATGGTCTATGAGGTGGACGAAGCGAACGGCGCCATGCTGGGCCTGATGTATTTCGACTATTGGAAGCGCGACAACAAGAATGGCGGCGCGTGGATGTCGAACTTCGTCAACCAGTCGGAGCTGATCGGGACCAAGCCGGTCATCTATAACGTCGCGAACTTCACCAAGCCCGCCGCCGGTCAGCCCGCCCTGATCAGCTTCGACGATGTCGTGACCATGTTCCACGAATTCGGCCATGCGCTGCACGGCCTGTTCGCGAACCAGGTCTATCCCTCGGTATCGGGCACGAATACCGCCCGCGACTTCGTGGAGTTCCCGTCGCAGTTCAACGAGCATTGGGCGCTCGATCCCAAGGTGCTGTCGCACTACGCGGTGAACTACAAGGACGGAAAGCCCATCCCGCAGGCGTTGGTCGACAAGATCAAGCGGGCCAGCACCTTCAATTCGGGCTATTCCTTCGGCGAGGCGCTGGCCGCGGCCGAGCTGGACATGAGCTGGCATTCGCTGACGGCGGCGCAGGGGCGGCAGGATGCCGATGCCTTTGAGGACAAGGCGCTGGCCGCGACCGGGCTGGACATTGCCGAGGTGCCGCCGCGCTATCGCTCCAGCTATTTCCTTCACATATGGTCGAACGGCTATTCGGCGGGCTATTACGCCTATAGCTGGACCAAGATGCTGAGCGCCAATGCGTTCAACTGGTTCGAACGCCATGGCGGCATGACCCGTGCCAACGGCCAGCGGTTCCGCGACATGATCCTGTCGAAGGGGCATACCGAGGATTATGCGCCGATGTTCCGGGCCTTCAACGGCGCGGACCCGCAGGTCGGCCCGTTGCTCAAGGACCTGGGCCTGGACGCCGACACCCCGGAGCAGGCGCAGACCGGGACGACCGCCGGATAGGCCGGTGCCGGGCGGCATGACGGTGTGCCGCCCGAAAAAATCGCCTGGTCTCATGACCGTCATATTCCACGCGACGCGTCCGGTTTTTGCGGCTAGCGTCGATCCATTATCCCATGCCGTGATCGAGGAAGGTTGATGCGAGTAGCCCTGCTTTTCCGTCTTTTTCTGACGGGTATGGCGGCGAGTTTCACGAACCCGGCATCGGCGGTCACCCCGACGTCCGAACTGGTCGAGCTTCAGCGCGAGATGAACGCGCTGCTGGCCGGGCGTTCGGGGGAATATGGCATCGCCGCGATCGATCTGCGCGACGGCTATACCGCCAGCGTGAACGGCACGATCCCCTTCCCGATGGCGAGCACGGTGAAGCTCGCCATCGCGGCCGCCTATCTGACCGAGGTCGACCAGGGGCGGCGGAGCCTGGGCGACATGATCCATGGCCGCACCGCCGCGAAGGCGATGGAGGCGATGATCGTGCGCAGCGACAATCTGGCGGCCGACCAGCTGTTCGCGGCCGTCGGCGGCCCTGCCAAGGTCCAGCAATGGCTATGGACCCAGAACATCACCGGCATCCGGGTCGACCGGACGATCGCCCAGCTCCTCCGCGAACGCGGCCATCTGGCGGACATCAAGGACGTCGCGACGCCGGTCGCCATGGTCACCCTGCTGAAACGGCTCGACAGCGGCTCGGTCCTCGCGCCGCAGAGCCGTGCCTTCCTGCTTGGCCTGATGCGGCAATGCCGGACGGGCACCCGCCGTATCCGCGCGCTGCTGCCCGCCGGAACGCTGGTGGAGGACAAGACGGGGACGCTGGACGGCATTTCGAACGATGTCGGGTTCATCACCATGCCCGACGGCCGCCGCGTGGCGATCGCCGTGTTCGCGCGCGGGGGACGCGATCGTCAGCCGGTCATCGCCGAGCTGTCGCGGATGATCTATGATCGCTTCACCGACAGCGTCCGCAATGCGGTCGCGGCGTTCATGAAGCTGCGATAACCCGGACCGTAGGCGGTCGATCCGCTCCGGTCGGCGTGCGGGCCACCGCGCGGATACGGAAAATGGCTGGACAAACCCATCGGGCATTTGTCTTTTTAATGATCTACGTTAGCGCAGGCGGCGGGACGGGCCGGGGGGCCTTGTCCCGCTTTCGGGTGGCAGAATGATCAGGACACAGCCAGGCAGCATCTTCGATCGGATCATCATCTGGTCTTTCGACCGACCGGGTGTCGGGTTTCACGCGCTATACGCTGGCGGCGCTGGTCGTCGCATTCGTGGCGATCGCGCGGATCCTCATCATCCCCGACGAACTGCCATGGCTGCTCTTCATTCCGGCCACGATCGGCGTGGCGCTGGTCCTGGGGCTGGGCGCGGGACTGTTCGCCAGCATGGTGTCCACGGTCGCCGGTGCCCTGTCGATCGGCAATGCTGCCAACCCCTATTGGCTGCCGGACAATCAATGGGCGGCGGCGGCGGTGTTCCTCTTCATCCTGATCGGCATGGTCATGATGACCGGCGAATTGCGCGACACGCTGCGGCGGTCGCTGGCGCTGAACGCCGAACTGGTCGAGCGGGAGCGTTCCTCGGCGGAGCGCGAGGTGTTCCTGTCCAGCGTCCTGGCCGCGTCCACCGACTGCATCAAGGTCGTGGACCTGGACGGCAACCTGACCTTCATGAGCGAGGGCGGCATGAAGGTGATGGACATCAGCGACTTCAACGCGGTCCGTGGCTGTCCCTGGGCGGATTTCCTGAAGGGCAACGGCCCGGTCCAGGCCCGCGCGGCGCTGAAGGCGGCGGCCGAGGGGCGCTCGTCGCATTTCGAGACGCCTGCGGACACCTATATCGGCGTTCCCAAATGGTGGTCGGTTTCCGTCTCGCCCATCCCCGGCCCGGATGGCCGCCCGGCGCGCATCCTGTCGGTGTCGCGCGACCTCACCGCGCTGTACGAAGCCCGCGAGCAGCAGAAGCTCCTGAACGGCGAGCTGAGCCACCGGCTGAAGAATGTGCTGACCCTGGTCCAGTCGATCGCCAATCAGACGTTGCGCGGCGCGCACAGCATCGAGCAGGCCTCCGCCGCCTTCTCCTCGCGGCTCGCCTCGCTGGGGCGGGCGACCGATGTGCTGACGACCACCGCATGGCAGCAGGCGGAGCTTCACGATGTCATCGAGGCCGGGCTGTCGGCCGTCTCCGGGATGCGGGACCGGATCGCGATCGACGGTCCGCGCATCCGATTGAACTCGCATGTCGCGCTGGCGTTGACCCTGGCTTTCCACGAACTGGCGACCAATGCGACCAAATATGGCGCGCTCGGCAACGATACGGGATCGGTGACCTTGCGATGGCAGGTCAGCGGCACGCAGGGCAGCGCCTGTTTCCATCTGCGCTGGCAGGAACGGGGCGGGCCGCCGGTCGTCCGCCCTTCACAGCGCGGCTTTGGATCGCGCATGATCGAACGCTCGCTCGGCGCCTATTTCCGGGGCAGGACGGTGCTCGACTTTCCGCCCGAAGGGGTCGTGTTCCGGATCGATGCGCCGCTGGCCGACACTGGCGAGCTGATCGACGGCTGATATGGGACAGGCCAGTTTGCCGCGCAGCATCCTCATCGTCGAGGACGAGCCGTTCGTCCGCCACGACCTGGCGGACTTTTTCGAGGATCGCGGCTTTCAGGTCTTCGCGGCGCAGGATGCCGACACGGCGGCCGAGATCCTCGCCGCGCACGCGTTCATCCGCATCGTGCTTACCGATGTGCAGATGGCGGGGACGATGGACGGGGTGAAGCTGGCGCATGTCGTGCGCGACCGCTGTCCGCTGGCGATCCTCATCATCGTGTCGGGCATGGGGCATCCGCCGATAGCCGACCTGCCCCACGGATCGGTGTTCCTCGCCAAGCCGTTCGATCCCCGGCACGTCCTGGACGAGATTGAACGCCTCTCTGCCTGACGGGCCGACCGGCCGACGCCTCGACGCGCGGGTGAGCGGCCGGGACATGCGTCCCGGCCACCGTCACGTCAGAATTTGAAGCCCAGGCGGGCATAGCCGAACTGGCCCGGCAGGTCATAGGTGGTCGGATCGAACCCGCCGCAGCTCAGGCAGTCGGGCGCTCTCTTCCCCAAAATGTTGTTGACCCCCATGGTCAGCGTCATACGCTGCGACATCCAGGGCAGGGTCCAGCCGACCTGCGCATCCAGATACAGGATCGGCTTCATCTCGCGATTGGCATAGGCGGGCTCGATTACCTTGCCGATATAGCGGCCGGTCAGCGACGCCAGGAACGTTTCGCTCGACCAGTCGATCGTCGCGACGCTCTTGAAGCGGGGATAGGCCTGGTCGCCGCGTTCGGTGCCCTGCCGCTCCAGCTTGGCGCTGCCGGTGGCGGTGGGCAGGGTGGTCGAATATTCCAGCAGGACGTTGCTGGCCCAGTTCAGCCCGAACGTGCCCGCCCCGACGCGCGGACTGCGATAGAGCAGGGTGATGTCGATCCCCTCGCTCTTGAGCGAGGCGATATTCTGGAGCAGCCCGCGAATCTGCGTGATCTGGCCGCTGCCCGTCGAGGAGCGGGTGATCGCGCCGCAGCTGACCGCATCGCGCTGGTTGATGCAGTTCGCCAGCAGCACGTCCGCCCCGACCGAGGCGATCGCGTCATCGACCCGGATGGTGTAGTAATCGGCCTCCAGGCTCAGTTGGCTGGCGATGCCCGCCTCGCGCGCCCAGCTGGGGCTATAGACGGCGCCCAGCACCCAGCTTTCCGACTTTTCGGGCTTCAGCGCGCGGTTGCCGCCGGTCAGGATCGGCAATTGCAGGCCGTTCTGGACATAGTTGACCGGCACGCCCAGCGCGACGCAGTTCTGCCGCACCGTGCTGGTCGAGGGCAGGCTGGCGATGCCGGAACAGGGATCGATGACGGTGCCGTCGAACCGCGACGGCGTTCCGAACAGCTCGCCGATGCTGGGGGCGCGGAACCCTTGCGCCCAGGTGCCGCGCAGGCGCAGATCCTCGAACGGCTTCCAGCTGAGCCCGCCCTTCATCACCGTGCGGTTGCCGCTGGTCGAGTAATCCGAATAGCGCGCGGCGAACGACCCTTCGAGCAGCCGGAAGAAGGGGACGTCCTTCAGCACCGGGATGCTGAGTTCGGCGTAAACCTCGTTGACGTCGAAGGCACCCGCCGTCGGCTGGGCCGGAATGTCCGACCCCAGTCCGGCCGCGACGATGGGGTCGGGGTTGAACGATCCCGTCTGGCGGCGGAACTCATATCCCGTGGCCAGCCCCAGCGGTCCGGCGGGAAGCTGGAACAGCGTGCCCGTCAGGTTGAAGGTCGCGTCGGTCATCGTCTGTTCGGACCGGTCGCGCTGGGTGAAGGTCACATAGTCGATCATCGCCTGGGTGATCGAACCGGCGCCGCCGAAGATGTTGAACGGCACGCACGCGCCGGTGCAGTTCGCCACCGGCCCCAGCGCCAGGGCCAGGTTGGCGGCGTTCACATTGCCGTGCGCCACCTGCTTGGCATGGTTCTCGGCATAGATGACATTGGCGTCCCAGTACCAGGTGCCCGCACCGATCGGGATCTGGCCGTCCAGCGTGCTCGACATATACATGGTGTCGACCCGCTGGCTGTAATGGCGCGGTCCGTTTTCGACGAAGCGCCGCCCGATAAAGCCGTAATTGGCGGGCGTGCCGTTATTGCCCGCGCTCAGCGTCACGCCGAACGGGTTGAACGGATTGGTCCGGTCGATCGAGATGGTGTCGAGCAGATTGCCGTTGCCCGCATCGGGGCCGACGAACAGCGGCAGCGGTGCCGCCTGGTTGTCCGAGGTGCGGCGGTTGTAGATCAACTTGGTGCTCAGCCGGACATTGTCCGCCAACTGACCGGTGAAGTTGACGAAGGCACCGAATCGCTCCTGCGGGGTCAGCAAATAGTTATAGGGGCGGAAATTGAACCGGTCGGCGACGGTGAAGGACTTGAAATCGCTGTTCGCACCGGTCGGGTCCGACGGATCGAAGCGCGGCCGGGTCAGCGGATTGCTCTTAAGCGTCAGGTTCATCGCCTCGCCGGTGACGGGATTGTTGATGATGAACCGGCCATTGGGCGTGCCCGAACTGCAACTGCTGGAGCAGGCGGTCGCACCCGGATCGGGGAAGGCATAATAGGGGCGGTCGCCCGCGAAGACCGAGCCCTGGTTGATGTAATTGGCGCCCGCAACGACCGAGACCCGACCGTCCTCCGTGCGATGGCCCCAGCTCAACTGGTAATTTTGGGTGACGCCGTCGCCCTTGTCATATCCGCCGAGTTGCGCGGTGGCGAGGAAACCGTTCTGGCGCTTCTTGGTGATGATGTTGACGACGCCCGCGATCGCGTCCGAGCCGTAGATGGTGGACGCCCCGTCGCGCAGCACGTCGACGCGTTCGATCATGCTGTCGGGAATGGCGTTCAGGTCGACCGCGCCGGGAATGCCGCTCGCCGCGCTGCCGTTGATGAAGCGCAGGCCGTCGACCAGCACCAGCGTGCGGCGGCTGCCCAGATAGCGCAGGTCGATCTCGGCCGACCCCGCGCCGACGCCGCCGCCATCGGGCGGGTTGCCGTTATTGCCCGACCGATTGAAGCGGGAATTGAGCCCTCCCGCCGCACCGGGCAGGCGTTGCAGCACGTCGCCGATCGAGGAAAGGCCGGTCCGCGCGATGTCCGCGCCGTCGATCGCGGTCAGCGGTGCGCTCTGGTCCAGCGGATTGCGGCGGATGCGCGATCCCGTCACCACGATCGTCCCGTCGCTCGCACCCGTCGCATCGCCATCGGCGGTCTCGGCGGCGCCGCTGCCGCCCGAAGACTGGGTTTGCGCCTGGGCGTCGATGGCCAGGATCAGGGACCCGATGGCCGCCCCCGTCAGCGCCCATTTTCGCAACCGGCTCGGTCGATAAACCATGATCTTTCCCCTTTTTTGGTCCTGCTATGCTCCCGTTCCTGCTGCGAATTTAGGGTGGCCTCTGTCGTGCCGCCTTTGATGGGGTGTACCACGATCGGCCCGTGTGACGCCCGCTGATACGGTGTGCCCATGCCTATCGCTGTCACCTCAATTTCATATACGGTATGACATCGCGGATGGTGTCAAGGGGCTTGCTGCGAGCGGCGACGGGGGCGGCGCGCCAATTAATTCCTACCCGTTGAGTAGGTAAACTAGCATTGTCGCGACCGCACAGAGCCTTATGCCGGGCATGCGGCCGCGCCCATGGTCGCCCAAAGGGAGCAGATATGATCGGCCTGAGACTTATGGCGTCCGCCATCCCCGCGCTTGTGGTAGCCACGCCTGTCCCGGTGGCGGCCCAACAGGCCGCACCGGTCGCACCCGCCCCGCAACAGCCCTCCCAGCAACAGCCCTCCCAGCAACAGCCCTCCCAGCAACAGGCGGCGAAGGATGCGCCCAATTTCCTGGTCATCGTCGCGGACGATCTGGGCTGGTCCGATCTGGGCGCGTTCGGGGGTGAGATCGCGACCCCCAACCTCGACGCGCTGGCGCTGTCGGGGGTGCGCTTCACCGGCTTCCATACCGCGCCCACCTGTTCGCCCACCCGCTCGATGCTGATGAGCGGGGTCGACAATCATGAGGCCGGGCTCGGCACCATGGCCGAGTTGCTGGGGCCGGAAACGCGCGGACGGCCGGGCTATGAGGGCTATCTGAACGACCGCGTCGCCTCGATCGCCGAGCTGCTGCGCGCGGGCGGGTACACGACGCTGATGGCGGGCAAATGGCATCTCGGCCTGACCCCGGAGCGCGAACCCGCCGCGCGGGGCTTCGAGCACAGCTTCGCGCTGCTCCAGGGCCTGTCGAACCATTTCGGCGAGGACCAGAACGACGCCTGGACCCGGGCGGGCCTCGCCCCCAGCTATCGCGACGACGGCAAGCCCGCCGCGCTGCCCAAGGGCACCTATTCCGCCGATTATTTCGCGGACCGGCTGATCGGCTATCTCGACGCGGCGGCCAGGTCGGGGGATCGGCGCCCCTTCTTCGCCTATCTCCCCTTCACCACGCCGCACTGGCCGCTCCAGGCCCCGGTGGAGACGATCGCCAAATATAAGGGCCGCTATGACGCGGGCTATGAAGCGCTGCGGAGCGAGCGGCTGGCGCGGCAAAAGGCACTGGGGCTGGTTCCCGCCGACGCGGTGCCGCACACGCTGGAACTCGCGCGGCCCTGGGCCTCGCTGACCGCCGAGGCGCGCGCGGTCGAGGCGCGTAAGATGGAGGTCTATGCCGCGATGGTCGACCGGATGGACCAGAATGTCGGCCGCGTCCTGGCCGCGCTGAAGGCGCAAGGCAGGCTCGACAATACGATCATCCTGTTCTTCGCCGACAATGGCCCCGAAGGAAACGACATCCACGCGCCCAGCCCGCGCTTCAAGGTCGGTTCGCCCGATGCGGCCTTGCCCCCGGCGGAGGCGCTGGGGATCGACAACAGCCTGGGCAATATCGGCAAGGGCAGCAGCTATGTCGGCTATGGCCCCGGCTGGGCCCAGGCCAATTCGGTCCCGTCCTGGCTGGTCAAGAGCTATACCACCGAGGGCGGCATCCGGGTCAGCGCCTTTGCCGCCGGGCGCGGGGTGAAGGGCGGCGGGCGGATCGCCAATGCCAATCTGGACGTGCGCGACGTCGCGCCCACGCTGCTCGACTATGCGGGGCTGCGCCAGCCCAGCGCGTTCGCCGGTCGCCCGATCCTGCCCTATGAGGGGCACAGCCTGCGCCCCGTGCTGGCGGCCGATGCGGCGGGGGTGCGCGGCCCGGACCAGGCGCTGGGCTATGAACTCTTCTTCCGCCGGGCGTTGCGCAAGGGCGACTGGAAGGTCGTGTATCTGCCCGCGCCGACCAATCGCTACACACGCGGCGGGGTCAGCACCGGGCGGTGGCAGCTCTTCAACATCGCGGCCGACCCCGGCGAGACGAAGGACCTGTCCGCCGCCGAGCCCGCGCGGCTGGCCGATCTGGTGGCGGCCTATGATCGCTATGCCAAGGCGAAGGGCGTGGTGCCGCTGCCCGCCGGGACCGAGGCCGCAGCCGCCCCGGCGGCGCGGCCGTGAGGATAGGGGCGGCGTTGCTGCTGGCCGTGGCGGCGACCGCGACGCTGGGCGCGCAGGCCCCCGCGCCGATGCATCGCTGTCTCGGCCAGGACGCAATCGTCACGGTGCCCGCCGGGACCGTCCTGCTGGGCGAGGACGGCGCGGAGCGTCCGGGGCAGGCGGTGCGGGTGGCGGCGTTCCGCATCGACGCGCATGAGGTCACCAACCGCCAGTTCGCCGCCTTCGTCGCGGCGACCGGCCATCGCACCCGGGCCGAGCGCGAAGGCGCATCCGCGCTGTTCGTCGCCCCGACCGAGGCCGTATCGCTCGACGACGCCTCGCGCTGGTGGCGCTGGACGAAGGGGGCGGACTGGCGCCATCCCATGGGGCCGGGCAGCGACCTGACCGGCCGGGCGGACGAGCCGGTCGTCCATGTCGACCGCGACGATGCGGCCGCCTATGCCCGTTGGGTCGGCGGCGCGCTTCCGACCACGGCGCAATGGGAACGCGCGGCGCGGGGCAATCAGAATGCCACGCGCGACCCGGTCGAATGGGCCTTCGACCATGGCAAGCCGCGCGCCAATGTGTGGGAAGGCGTCTTCCCGATCCGCGACACCGCCGAGGACGGCTATGCCGGGATCGCCCCGGTCGGCTGTTTCGAACCCAATGACCTGACGCTCTACGACATGGTCGGCAATGTCTGGGAATGGGTGGCGGGCGAGGGCGATGTGGGGCTGGTGAAGGGCGGCAGCTATCTGTGCGCGATGAACTATTGCGCCAATTTCCGCCCCGCCGCCTATCAGGCCCAGGAACACGATCTGCCGACCTCGCATATCGGGTTTCGCGTGGCTTATCCGGTGGTTGCTCGGGCGCGGTCGTAAGGGTGAGGATATGGTTTCGGGACTTTCCCGTTCCGCCCTGTACGGTCGCAAATCAAAGGGCAGGCGGGCAATGTGGGTGTAACGCCACATCGCCCGCCTGCCTGACAACCTCAGCGTGTGAAGCGCAATCCGACGAAGAAGGTCCGGCCGATCACGTCATAGACGCCGGCCTGATAGCTCAGCTCGAAATTCGCGCCGCCGGCCTCGGCGCCTGGGATGCGCGGCGGCTTGCGGTCGAAGGCATTGTTGAGGCCGCCCGACAATTCGATATTCTTGTTTAGGCGAACCCATCCGAAGAAGTCGTTGTAGAAAACGTTCGGGGTGAAGACCGGGTCATATTTGGCCGCGGTGATCGTCGTTGACGCCTTCATCGGCGAGAAGTGGCGCAGCGTCCAGGTCGTGCCCCAGGTGGGTTGCGAATAGCTGGTCCGGATCACGCCCTTCCAGGTCGGGCTACCGAAGACGCCCCGATATTCGGTGATGGTGTTCGGATCGCTCGGATCGAGCGTGTAGCGACGGTTCAGCAGACGGGTATAGTTGGCGTTGATCGACAGGTTGCCCGCGCCTGCGCCCAGGCCCAGCCGTTCCAGATCGGTGGCGTAGTTCAGGCCGAAGTCGATGCCGCGGGTCAGATACTGCGCCAGGTTCAGCTTCTGGGTGATGACCGATTTGATGTTGTTGCCCGCGTCGCGCGTCACAAGCGAGCAGAAGACGTTGCTCAGGCTCGGCTGGTCGACGCACTTGTTGATGATGGTCTGCGCGCCGAAGGCGTCGATCGCGTTGCGCAGGTCGATATCGTAATAATCGACGGTCAGCGACAAGCCGCGAATGAAGCGCGGTTCGATGACGGTGCCGACGGTCAGGGTCCGGGCGGTTTCGGGCTTTAGCGCCAGATTGCCCTTCGAAATGATATCGCGGTAGATCCAGTAATTGCTCAGATCGGTCGGCTTGATCGCGGCACAATTGGCCGCAGTATATTGCGTACGCGATATACGGTTGGCGAGATTATAGGCGTTGCAGGGATCGGTCACCCACAGGCCGCCGATGCTGCTCGCCGTGAACAACTCGCCGATATTGGGCGCGCGCACCGCCTGGCCATAGGTGGCGCGGAAGCGGATGTCGCGGATCGGAGCCCATTCGCCGCCGAGCTTCCAGGTCGTGGTCCGACCTGCCGTGCTGTAATCCGACAGGCGCACCGCGCCGTCGATCGATAGACTATTGAAGAAGGCGGTGTCGCGCAGGATCGGCGCATGGATTTCGCCATAGGCTTCCTTGACGGTATATTTGCCGATCAGCGGCATCTGGGTCACGCCCAGTGTCGGATCGTAGCGGGGACTGTCGGCGTTATATTCCGCCGATACGCCGATATCGTTGCGTTCCTTGCGATATTCGGCGCCGATGACCGCCTGCACCGCGCCGCCGGGCAGATCGAACAGCCCGCCCGAGATATAGCCGGAGGCGACCTGCTGGGTCATGGCCGACTTCGCCCAGCTCGACGTGTACTGGATATAGTTGATCATCGGCTGGGTCAGCGTGACGAACGGATTGATCGGCACGCACCCGTCATTCGGGCTGGTCAGGGTGCTGCGACAGATCGCATTGCCGCGCGCATCGGTCGTCGAATCCAGCCCCAGATACCAGCGGGCGTAGGAGGTCGCATTGAAGTCGCGGACCTGCTGTTCGGAACGGCCATAGGAATAATAGGCGGTGTAGTTCCATGAATGCGCCAGCAGCCGGAAATCGCCTTCGGCGCCCGCGACGGCCTGGATGGTCTTGCGGCGATACTGGGTTTCGGGCGTGCCGACCTCCATCACGCGCCGGGCGAAGTTGACGCCGCCCGTCGGGACCGAGCCGCCTGCCGCCGCCACCATCTGGGCGGTGATATAGGGACTGTCGGCCGGAACCGCATCATAGCCAAAGCCCGTCAGCGGCGAATAGGCCGCAGTGCTGTAGTTGCGCGAGAAGCTGACATTGCCGAACAGCTTGAACGCCTCGCTGAAATCATAATGACTGGCGACGCGCGTCGAAAAGCGCTCCGAGGGCACCGAGAGCAGCCAGCCGTCGTAGCGGCCGTGATATTCGCTTCCGTCGCCCGCGAGCAGCGTGCCCAAGGCCTCGCTGGTATTGGTCATGTTGACTTCGCTGGGGTTGAGGATCCCCTGCGGTCCGAGATTGGGTGCGCGCAGCGCTCCATTGGCCCCGATGGCGTAAAGCTGCTTGTTGAGGATCACCTGGGCCGAGTCGGACGAGTAAATATTATAGTTGCCGTCATAGATGGTGTATTTCGACGCGCTCTTCGTCTTCGCGTAATAAGGATAGCCTTGTGCCGTCCAAGGTCGGTCCGCGCCGCTCACCAGTCCAGGCTGGTTGTCGTAAAAGGCGTAGAAAGTGACATTGCCACGGTTATCGGCAAAATTGCTGCCTGCCAGCAGGTCGAACCCATATTGGTTCATGTCGTTGCGGGTCGACGCGTTGTAGCGGACGTTCGATTCCAGCCCTTGGAAATTCTTCTTCAGGATGAAATTGGCGACGCCCGCCACGGCGTCCGCGCCATAGAGCGCGGAGGCACCGCCGGTCACGACTTCCACACGCTCGACCAGGCTGGACGGGATATTGCTGAGATCGACCGCCGAAGTGCCCGGAATGGCCGGGACCTGGCGATGTCCGTCGACCAGCACCAGCGTGCGCTGCGTCCCCATGCCGCGCAGGTCGAGTGCGTTGATGCCGGCATTGCCCGCCAGATTGCTGGTCTGGTTGGTCTGCGTGATCGCCAGCGCGGGAAGCTGGTTGACGACGTCGGAAATCTGCTGCGACCCGACCGTCCGGATGTCGGCCGCGGTGACAACGGCGACGGGTGCAGGATTGTCCTTGGCATCGCGGCGGATGCGCGAACCGGTCACAAGCACCTCGCCGGTGCTGTCGTCGGCGTCGGATTTCGCTTGGTTCTCCACGTCGGTACGCGGACCCGTTTGCGCGCACAATTGCTGTGCGAAACACGCGCATCCCAACATCAATGCAGCGCGCAACGCCCTTTTACGATCGATCATGTCTATTGCCCCCTCAATTCTTATTTCGTATACAAAATATAGTCGTCGGAGTGAGTCAAGCGACGCACCGACGAAAAAGGGGCGGTGTTATGTTTATGTCACAGTGGAGGACCGTTCACGGCGTACGTTCGCTGACGGCCTGCATGATCCTGGCGCTGGTTGTGCCTACCGCGCCTGTCTGGTCTCGCGGCGCATCGGCGGCCTCGGTCGAGCCGGTCGACGCGTCTGCCGCCCCGCCGCCCGCACCCATCGCCCTGCGCTATGCCCGTGCCGACCGCCTGCTCTGGCCCCAATTGCCGGCCCTGCTCGCCAACGCGTCGCTTCGTGCGGTGTTCACCGACGGGGGAGGGGGACTGTTGTACCGGACCGGCATCCAGGGACGCCGGATGCTGCAATATTTCGATCTGAACAGCCACGTACGCCGCGAGATCATCGACGAAGCGCGGCTGGCGACGCTGCTTGCGGCGAAGGTCGGCAAACCCGTCGATCCGCTGCTGCTGTCGATCGAGCAGCCGAGCTATGATCGTACGACCGGTGTTCTCAGCTTCACCGATTTGGATCGCCGCTGGACGCTTGCGCCCGACGGCGGACTGAGCGAAGCGATCGAGGGGCCGCCGGATGGCGAGGGCGTCGTTTCTCCCGATGGGCGGTTCGAGGTCGTCGCACATGGCTATGACCTCTATGCTCGCGAGCGGAAGTCGGGGCGGGAGGTGCGGCTGACCAGCGACGGAACGCGGGACCAGCCCTATGGGCGCGGCATAGCGATGCTGCCGGACATATTGAAGGCGGGCAACGAAGAGCCGCCCATGCCAGTGTCGGTCAAATGGTCTCCCGATAGCCGGCGTATCGTGACCTGGCGGCTCGACACGCGGGATGTGCCGCGCCTGTCGATCACCCAGGCCAATCCGCCCGGCAGCCTGTATCCGCGATCCTTCCACTATATCTATCCGCTGGCGGGCGGGGCCAAGCTGCCTCAGGCGCAACTGCTGGTGGTCAATATCGAGCAGGCGATGCGGCATCGCCGCGCCAGGCTGGTGCCGCTCGATATTCCTGGCGAGTCGATCCTTTATCCTCAGGACCCTGACTTCAGCTGGGAAGGGGATCATGTCCGCTCGGTCTGGACCCAGCGCGGTTATGGCGAACTTCGCGTCTATAACGCGGATCCGGCCACGGGTGCCGCACGCCTGGTCGCACGGGAAAAGGGCGATCCGCTGGTTTTCGTCACGTCCAGCTTCTTCCGTTCCGCACCGGAATTGGGTGGGGAACTGGATGTTTCGGAGCGGAGCGGCTGGGCTCAACTCTATCTCGTCCGCCCTGATTCACCGGATCAAGGCTATCCGCTGACCCGTGGTGCCTGGGAGGTCACGGGGATCGAGCATGTCGATGCGCCCTCGCATACGATCCTGCTCACCGGGGTCGGGCGCGAGGCGAATCGTGACCGCTATGACCGCGCGCTCTACCGCGTCACGATGGACGGCACGGCGCCCCGGTTGCTGACGCCCGAGCCACTGGATCACGAGGTGACGGTGTCGGATGATGGACGCTGGTTCGTCGATGCGATGTCCAGCCCGACCCAGCCCACCCGGACCGTCCTGCGCGATGCCGCCGATGGCCGGATCGTGGCCGAGTTGGGACAGGCCGACGATGGCGCATTGCGCGCGATCGGTTACCAGATGCCCGAACCCTTTTACGGTGTTGCCGCCGATGGTCACACACCGTTGCGGGCAATGATCTATCGCCCGATCGGTTTCGACCCGCGTCGGCGGTATCCGGTTATCGACAATGTCTATACCGGACCGACCACGACCCAGGTCCCGATTGGATGGCGCGACACGATCTCAGCCAGCTCCTCCAGCGTGGCGCAGATCGGGGCGGTGGTCGTCATGATCGACGGGCGCGGGACGTCGCGGCGGGGCAAGGCGTTCCGCTCCTCATCCTACCAGAATCTGGGTGAGGTGGGCCTTGACGATCATATCGCGATGATCCGCCAGATGGCGGCGCGTTATCCGTCCTTCGATGCATCGCGGGTCGGCGTCTATGGCGGTTCGGCCGGTGGTTATGACGCGGCGCGTTTCATGTTGCGGCGGCCGGACTTCTTCAAGGTCGGCCTCGCTTGGTCGGGTAATCACGACCTGCGGCTCGACAAGGCGTGGTGGCCCGAAGCATCGATGGGCAATGCCGATCCCGCCACCTGGGAGCGCAATTCCAATATGACGGTTGCGGGCCAGTTGCGGGGCAAGCTGATGCTCGTCCATGGCGATATCGACGACAATGTGCCCGTGACCGAAAGCCTGCGGCTTGCCAAGGCGATCATCGATGCCGGCCGGGACGTGGATCTCGTCATCCTGCCCAATACCCGGCATTCGGTCTATCAACCCTTCTTCTGGCGCAAGTTCCGTGACTATTTCACGCAGAACCTGCTGGAGGAAAAGCCTCCGCAATCTTCGGTCCTATCGGGGGCTGCACATGTGCGATGACCCACGCCTCTAGCGACATAGGTCGTCGAGTCCTATCAAGGGGGCAAAGTCGCTCGCCTTCCGCGCAGAGGCCGGTCCATCCGAGGAAGAGCATCCGGCTGCCGCTTCGGAGAACGCCAGTTGTCTCTGGGCGGGCGTCATAAGCCAATATTGGCGGATCGTATTCTGAAAAGGGAAATGATCTAGCCCTGCAATCCTATGCAGATTATGGTTAATGTGATGCCGTCGTCAGTTAAGGTTGACATTTGCATGGGTGCCATCTGCCAAATTCGCCTAGCCGCGCGCCGATCTTGTGCCACGCTCCCGGTCGCAATTGGCCCGCACGCTCCGGGCTTTAACCCATGATCGGGAATTTGCTTCCGATTTCGAAGCTATAGCAGCCGATGCGGGCGATCGCGCTTTGACGAGGCGTGATCTGGAGGCACCGCATCGTGAAACGCTATCTCGCCATCGGTATCGCAGCGCTTGGCTGCGTCGTGATCCCCGCGACCTCGGCCGCGCAGCAAAGCACGCAGTTCCAGGTGACGATGACGATCCAGGCCGAGTGCCGGCTGACCTCGGCAAGCGACCTGGCATTCGGCGCGACCGGCGTGATCCAGACCGCGATCACCTCGACCAGCACGATCGGGGTCCAGTGCACCAACACGACGCCCTATAATATCGGCCTGAACGCGGGCGCGGGGGCGGGCGCGACGGTGACGGCGCGGCGGATGACCTCGGGCGCGGGCGCGACGGTGGTCTATGAGCTGTTCCGCGACCCTGCACGCTCGCAGATCTGGGGCAACACGGCGGGCACCGATACGCTGGCCGGGATCGGCAATGGCGCGGTGCAGACGCTGACCGTCTATGGCCGGGTCCCCCCGCAGACCACCCCGGCGGCCGGAAGCTATACCGACACCGTGCAGGTGACCGTCACCTATTGAGCTGCCGGCAGGAGGAACGCCCATGAGACGCGCCATAGCGGCGGCCGCCATGCTGCTGACGGTTCCGGCGATCGGCCGGGCATCGGACATCCGGGTCGCGCCGGTCGCCATCGATCCTTTGCCCGGCGCGCGGACCACCGCGCTGACGCTCAGCAATGCCGAGCAGCGGCCGGTACGGGTCCAGGTCCGCGTGATGCGATGGACCTCGCGCAACGGCGCGGACGTGCTGACGCCGACCAGCGACGTCGTCGCCAGTCCGCCCTTTTCGACGTTGGCGCCGCAGCAGCAATATCTGATCCGCGTCGTGCGCACCGCCAAGGCGCCGCCGGTGGGCGAGGAGGCCTACCGCGTCCTGATCGACGAGGTGCCCGATCCGGGCCGGGCGCAGCCGGGCACCGTCGACCTAGTCGTCCGCCAGTCGATCCCGGCTTTCTTCTCGGACATTCCCCGCCGGATGCCCGATGTCAGCTGGCGGATCGACCGTTCGGGGGGCGCCACGGCGCTGGTCGGGCGGAATACGGGCAATCGGCGGTTGCGCCTGGCCGACCTGCAACTGATCGCGGGAAGCCAGCAGGTCCTCGCGCGGGCGGGGCTGGTCGGCTATGTCCTGGCGGGGTCCGAGCTTCGCATCCCGCTGAACCCCGGCACCAGCGTTCCGAACGGCGCCGATGTGCGGATGCGCGCGGTTTCCGATGGCGGCCCGATCGAGGTCTCCCTTGCGTCCCAGCCGCGCCGGTGAGCTGGGCTGGACGATCCTGGCCGCGCTGTCCTGCGCCCATCCGGCACGGGCACAGGATGACGGCAGCCTGCGGGTAGGTGTCGACGTGGACCCCCGCCGCCAGGAACAGGCGTTGCAGCTGGAGGTCTATCTGAACGACCGTCCCACCGGCTATGTCGCGTCGTTCACCCAGCGCCCGGATGGCGGCTTCAGCGCCCCGGCGACCGAGTTGCGCACCGTGGGCGTCGCGCTGCCCGTCGAGGTCGATCGGGGCGACGTGCCGCTCGAGCGTATCGCCGGTCTGCGGTATCGCTATGAGGAGATGCGGCAGATCATGTGGCTGGTCGCGGGGCCGACCGCGGAGCGGCCGACGCTGATCGATGGCGGGCGAAACGGTCGCGGCGGGGCGGTTCCGGATCGTCCGCCGCCGGGCGTGGTGCTCGACTATACGCTGTTCGCCAGCGGCGACCGAAGCGCGGTCGGTCCCCGCTTCACGGGCGCATCGGGGGCGTTCGGGACGCGGATATTCGGCACGTTCGGCCTGATCGAGAACAGCGCCGTCGCGCTGCTGTCCAGCGGGCCGCGCGTCACGCGACTGTCGACCACCTACAGCTATGAGGATCCGTCGCGTCTGGTGACGCTGCGCGCGGGCGACACGATCAATGGCGGGCATGGCTGGACCCGGCCGATCCGGATGGGCGGCCTTCAGATCCAGCGGACGTTCGGCATGCGGCCCGACCTGGTCACCATGCCGATCCCGCGCCTGGCGGGGAGCGCGGCCGCCCCCTCGACCCTCAACCTGTTCATCGACCGGGTGCGCACGCTGTCGGCGCGCGTGCCCGCAGGGCCCTATGCCGTGATGCACCCGCCGGTCGTGCAGGGCGCGGGCGTCGCGACCGTGGTCGTCCGCGACGCGCTGGGCCGCGAGACGGTGTCGACCGCGCCCTTCTATGCCTCGCCGCAATTGCTGGCGGAGGGGCTGACGGACTTCAGCGCCGAGATCGGCTTTGCGCGGCGCAGCTATGCGATCGTGTCGAACGACTATGACCGGCGGCTGATCGCCTCGGCATCGGCGCGGCGCGGCATCTCCAGCCGGTGGACGCTCCAGGCGCATCTCGAGGCTGGCGCGGGCCTCCTCCAGATCGGCGCGGGGAGCGTCGTGACGCTGCGCGACCGGGCGCTGCTGTCGGTCGCGGGCGCGATCAGCCAGGCCGGTGGGCGGACCGGCGGGCTTGTCGATATCGGCCTGGAGGCGCGCCGTCCCGGCTTCTCGGTCCTTCTGCGCTCGATGCGGACGATCGGCGGCTATGCCGACCTGGCGTCGCGCACGGCATCCTTCGGTCCGGTCCTGACGGGCGATCGCCGCATCTTCGGCGCGCCGCGCGAGATCGACCAATTCTCGCTGTCGCTTCCCATCCAGGCAACCTCGGCGTCGATCGGCATCAGCCTCGTCAATTCCAAATCGGCGGCGGGGGATCGCTATCGGCTGGCCAGCCTGTCCTCGACCGCCAATGTCGGGCGCTTGTCGTTGTTCGCCAATGCCGTGGCCGATCTGGGCGGCGATCGCAGCTTCGGCCTGTTCGTCGGCGCCAGCCTGCCGTTCGGACGACGCGCCTCGATCACCACCGGTGCGACGGTTTCGCAGGGGCGCGTATCGGGTTATGCCGAAATGTCGCGCCAAGGCGCGCACGAGCCGGGCTCCTGGGGATGGTCGGTGCGCGTCGCCGATGGCCGCGAACGGGCGGGACATGCGATCCTGCGCCACACGACCGGCTTTGCGCAGTTCGAGGCGACGGGCCTCTATGCCGGGGGCGGGGTATCGGGAACCCTGCAGGCGGAGGGGGCCGTGGCGCTGATCGGCGGCGACCTTTATGCGGCCCGGCGGCTCGACCAGTCCTTCGCGGTGGCCGATGCGGGGGCGAGCGGGGTGCGCGTGTACCGCGAGAACCGGCTGGTCGGGACGACCGGCGCGTCGGGCAAGCTGCTGGTCCCCGATATCGCGCCGTTCGAGCCCAGCGCCATCTCGATCGACCCCTCGTCATTGCCCGTCGATGCGCGGATCGCCTCGACCCATGCCGAGGCGGTGGCCTTTTCCCGCGTGCCCGCCCGAGTCGCCTTCGGGGTGGCGCGCGAGACCGATACCGCGCTGGTCGAGTTCGTCGATGGGGAAGGGCGGCTGCTGCCGCTGGGATCGCGCATCGCGCGGGAGGGCGCGCCCGACGAGGCGATCGGCTATGACGGGGTCGCCTTTCTCGGTGCGCTCGACGCTCGGAACGAGGTGGTCGTCACCGACCCCGATGGCGGGCGTTGCCGTGCGCGCTTCGCCTTTGCGGCGCGACCGGGCGAACAGGTCCGAGTCCGCGCCGTCTGCCTGCCGATCGGGAGTGCTACCCCATGAAGCCCCTGATCCTGGCGCTGCTCGCCGCCCTGGCGCTCCTTGTCATGCCCGGCACCGCGCAGGCGCAGACCTGTTCGGCGACGGTTTCGACGATCGATTTCGGCAGCCCGGTGCTCTTGGGCAGCGGCCCGGTCGATGTGACGGGGACGGTGTCGGTGACGTGCACCGGCATCCCGCTGCTCAGCGTGGTCAAGGTCTGTCCCGGCATCGGCGCGGGCAGCGGCGGCACCGATGGGTCGGCCCGGTTGATGACCGGCACGGCGGGCACGCTGCGCTATCAGCTGTATCAGGATGCGGCGCGATCGGTCGCATGGGGGTCGCTCGACAATCCGACCTTGGGCAGCGTGCCCGCGATCATCGTGTCGGTCGCGCTCAACGGGGCGGGGTCGGCGACGCGCACCCTCTACGCGCGGCTGTTCGGCGGCCAGACGACGGTGGTGCCGGGCAGCTATCGCTCCAGCTTCATCGGCAACGCCACGCAGTTCAGCTATGGGGTCGAACTGATCGGCGCGAGCAGCAACTGCACCGGCTTTGCGGGCTCCGCCTCGATCCGCCCGACATTCGATGTCAGCGCATCGCCGTCCAGGGGCTGCACCGTGGCGGCGACGCCGCTGTCCTTCCCGACGACCGGCGTGCTGTCCCGGCCGGTGACGGCGCAAAGCGCGCTGACCCTGACCTGCACCAACCAGACCGCCTATGCGGTGCGGCTCGATACGGGGCGCAATGCCGATACGTCGGGTGTCCGGCGCATGCGGGGCGCTTCGGGGAGCTTCATCGCCTATGGGCTGTTCCGCGACGCGGCGCTGTCGTCGAGCTGGGATGGCGCTCTCCAGGCCACGGGCACCGGGCTGGCGCAGTCGCAGGCGATCCATGGCCGCGTGCCGCCCCAGCCGACCCCGGCGCCCGGCCTCTATTCGGACACCGTCGTCGTCACGGTCACCTATTAGCCCGGTCGGACCGAAGCCGGGGTGATCCCGCCGCCCAGGGCGCGTGCCAGTGCGACGCTGGCCGCCAGCCGCTGCGTCTGCAGGGACAAGGCGCTCTGCTGGTCGCGGAGCAGGCTCTCCTGTGCGGTCGCGACGTCGAGATAGGTGGCTGCCCCCTTGATGTACCGGTCCAGCGCAATCTGCTCGGTGCTGGCGGCGGCGGCCACCGCCTGGGCCTGCGCGGTCTGGGCGTCGTCCAGGTGGCGGAGCGTGGCGAGCGCATCCTCGACATCCTGGAACGCGCCCAGCGCATGGCTGCGATAGTCGGCCATGGCCGACTTCCAAGCGGCGCGCGCGGCGGCGAGATCGGCGCGACGCTGCCCGCCGTCGAAGATGTTCAGGATCGCGCCGGGGCCGATCGCCCAGAACAGGTTCGGGGCGGCGACCAGACCGGCCAGCGCGGTGCTTTGGAAGCCGCCCGTGCCGCCCAGCGTGATCCGGGGGAAGAAGGCCGCCCGCGCGACACCGATCCGGGCATTGGCCGCCGCCATGCGCCGTTCCGCCGCCGCGACGTCCGGCCGGTTGGCGAGCAGCGTGGAGGGCAGGCCGACAGGTATCGCGGGCTGGGCGAGCGGTGCGTCGCGGCGCGGGATGGCGAAGGTGGAGGCAGGCTGTCCGACCAGGCTGGCGATCGCATGTTCGGTGACCGCGCGCGACGCCTCCAGCGCGGCATATTGGGCGCGCGCCTCGCCGAGCAGCGCGCCCGCGCGGCCGACATCCATCCCCGTGGCGATGCCGCCGCGAAAGCGGTTGCGGGTCAGCGCGTCCGCTTTGGCGAAAGCGTCGATGGTCTTGGCCAGCAGCGCAAGTTGCTGGTCCTGTCCCCGCAACTGCACGAAATCGGTCGCCAGCTGCCCTTGCAGCGCGAGCTTGACCGCCGCCAGATCGTCCCGGCTCGCCTCCGCCAGCGCGCGGCCGGACGCCACCGAATTGCGAACGCGGCCCCACAGGTCCGCCTCATAGGACAGGTCGCCGCCCAGCGTCGCGGCGGTGTAGAAGTCGGGCTGCGATCCGCCCCGCAACGGGCGTTCGTCCGATTGCCGGTTGCGGAGCAGGCCGGGGGTCAGCTCGACATGCGGAAACAGCCCCGACCGCGCCCCCGCCAGCGTCGCGCGGGCGAGATCATAGCGGGCCAGCGCACCCGCCAGCGTCGGATTGTCGCGCTCGATCCGCCCCTCCAGCTCATCGAGCAGCGCATCGCCAAAGCCCGTCCACCATGCCGCCGCCGGAGCGGGTGCGATCGCATCGACCGGCTTCCACAGGCCATCCCCCGTCGTCGGCATTTCCTTGTACGCCGCGGGCGCAGCCATGACCGGCGGGCGATAGGCGGGGGCCATCGAACATCCGCCGAGGAGCGCCAGCATCGCTCCCGACAGCCAGCGGGCGCGGGGTTTAGCCATGATGGTCGTCCCCCACGCGCACCAGCTCGCCCTGCGCCAGCGAGTCCGGAGGATTGTCGACGATCCGCTCGCCGGGGGTCACGCCCGACAGGATCTGGACGGTCGGGCCATTGTCCTGTCCGATATGGATCCGGTGCATCGCGATGCGGCCATGCGGATCGACCGTGGCGACCTGCGCCCCGCCCGCGCCGAACAGGATCGCGCTGGAGGGCACCATTGCGGTTCCGGCCTGTCCGGGCAGGTCGAACCGCGCCTGGGCATAGCCGCCGGGCTTCAGCAGGTCGTCGGGATTGTCGGCCAGCAACTGGACGCGAAAGGCGCCGGACTGCGGATCGATCGCGCTCGACAGCCCCGCGACCGTCGCGGGGAAGCGGCGCCCCGGAAAGGCGGGGACGCTCAGCGTCGCGGTCATGCCCGGCCGGATCGTCGCGGACAGCGATTGCGGGACGTTGACATAGACGCGGATGCGGTGGGTGTCGGCTACCCCGAACATGGGAGCCTGCGCCGCCGCGCCGGGGCCGACCAGATCGCCGACCTCGGCATTGCGCGCGGTCACCACCCCGGCAAAGGGCGCGCGCACCACGGCATAGCGTTTCATCGCCTCCAGCCGCGACAGCGCGGCGCGGGCCTCGGCGACCCCGGCGGTCTTGACCGCCAGATCGCCATTCTTCTCGTCGACCTCCTGCCGGGAAACCGAGGCGCTGGTCAGCAGGTCGGCCCAGCGAGCCGCCGTGCTGCGCGCCAGCTTCTCATGCGCCAGGGCGCTGGCGAGCGCGGCGCGGGCCTGCCCGATCTGCTCGTCCAGTTCGGGCGTGTCGATCTCGCCCAGCGCCTGCCCTCGCGCGACATGCGCGCCGATATCCTGCGACCAGCGGCGCACATAGCCGCTGACACGCGGAAAGAGCCGCGCGGCCTCCCAGGCCTGGAGCGTCGCGGGCAGGTCGAGCGCGTCGCTCGCCGCGCCGCCCTTGACGGTGACGAGGTGGACGGTCGGAATGGCATTGGCCGTCGACCAGCTGGCCGCGGACGCGACGTCATGGCTGCGCGACAGGGTTCCCACCCCCACGATGCCGATCGCCAGCACGGCGGCGGCAAGGCCTGCGGTCTTCAGGCCCTTGGGCGTGGGGGTGTCGGCCGACACAGCGGGGGCCGGGGCGGCTTCATGCATGGATGGCTTCTCCGATGGGCATGGCAGGGGAAGGGGGGGCGGCCGTCCGGCGGCGGTGCGCGATGGCGAAGACGACGGGGACGAAGACGAGCGTGGCGAGCGTCGCGCAGAGCAGGCCGCCGATGACCGCGCGGCCGAGCGGCGCATTCTGCTCGCCGCCTTCGCCCAGCCCCAGCGCCATCGGGGCCATGCCGATCATCATCGACAGCGCGGTCATCAGGACCGGGCGGAACCGGGTGGCGCCCGCCTCCATCGCCGCCTGGACGGCATCGCCGCACGCCGCCAGCCTTTCGCGCGCGAAGCTGACGACCAGCACGCTGTTGGCGGTCGCCACGCCCATGCACATGATGGCCCCGGTCAGCGCAGGCACGCTGAGCGGCGTATGGGTCGCGAACAGCATCCACACGATCCCGGCCAGCGCGGCGGGCAGGGCGGAGACGATCACCAGCGGATCGGTCCAGCTCTGGAAGTTCACGACGATCAGCAGGTAGATCAGCACGACCGCCCCGGCGAGGCCCAGGATCAGGCCGGTGAAGGCGGTGTTCATCGTCTCCACCTGTCCGCGCAGCGCCACCGTCGCGCCCTTGGGCAACTGGCCCCTGGTCTGCGCCAGCACCTGGCGGATGTCGGCGGCGACCGCGCCCAGATCGCGACCCTGCGGCGTGGCATAGACGTCGAACACCGGCTGCACCGCATAATGCGAGACGAGGGCGGGGCTCGGCTCGCGGTGGAGCGTGCCCAGCGCGCGCAGCGTCTGGAAGCTGCCCGGAGTGCTGCCGGTGATCGGCAGATTGTCGATCTGTTCGACCGTGTCGGCGCGATATTGCGGTGCCTGGACCACGATCGGATAGGACACGCCGTTCTTGGGGTTCAGCCAGAAGGTCGGCGCGACCTGCGCGCTGCCCGCCAGGTTGACCGACAGGCTGCGCGTCACGTCGTTCTCGGTAATGCCCAGGCGGCTCGCCTCGGCACGGTCCACATCGACCGCATATTCGGGATAGTTGGACGCCTGTTGCAGCCGGACATCGGCCAGCCCCGGAATCCGCGACAGTCTCGCGACCAGCATCCGCGCATAGGCCTCGCCCCCCTTGGTGTCGGGGCCCGCGACCTGGACGTCGATCGGCGCGGGCGAGCCGAAGTTCAGGATCTGGCTGACGATATCGGCGGGCAGGAAGGAGAAGGACGAACCCGGAAAGTCGTGCGGAAGCTGTTCGCGCAGGGCCTTCACGAACCCGGCCGTCGGGCCATGGCTTTCCTTCAGCGTGATCAGGATGTCGCCGTCCTGCGGACCGACGCCGCCGGTGTTGGAATAGGCGCGATTGATGCCGCTGACCGGCAGGCCGATATTGTCGACGATGGTATCGATCTGGTCGGCGGGCACGACCTGGCGGATGCGGTTCTCGATATGGTCGAACAGCGCCGCCGTCTCCTCGATCCGGGTGCCGACGGGCGCGCGGACGTGAAGGCTGATCTGCCCCGCATCGACCGCGGGAAAGAAGTTGCGGCCCAGCATCGGCACAAGCGCGAAGGACATCAGGACGACCGCCATGAAGGCGATGACGAACGGCCGCCGCCGGGCCAGCGCGAAGGCGAGCAGGCCGGTATAATAGCCGCGCACCCCCTCGAACCGGCGCTCGAAGCCATGCTGGAACCGGCGAAGCGGGTTGCGGCTCTCGGGGCGTCCGGCCTGGGCGTCATGCGTCACCATCACCTCGGCGGTGTGCGGCCCCGCATGGTCGCGCAGCAGGTAATTGCCCATGGTCGGGACCAGCGTGCGCGACAGGATGAACGAGGCGATCATCGCGAACACTACCGCCATCGCCATCGGCGCGAACAGGAAGCCCGCGACGCCCGGCAGGAAGAACATCGGCACGAAGGCGATGCAGATGCACAGCAGCGAGACGAAGGCGGGGCCGACGATCTGCCGCGCGCCGTCCAGGATCGCGTCGCGCACCGGCTTGCCCTGTTCGAGATGCCAGTTGATATTCTCGATGGTGACGGTGGCATCGTCGACCAGGATGCCGACCGCCAGCGCCAGCCCGCCCAGCGTCATGATGTTGAGCGTCTGCCCGGCCAGCGCCAGCCCGGCGATGGCGGCCAGGATGGCGAGCGGGATCGAGGCGGCGATGATGACCGTCGACCGCCACGAACCGAGGAACAGCAGGATCATCAGGCTGGTCAGCGCGGCGGCGATCACGCCTTCGCGCATCACCCCCGACACCGCCGCCTTCACGAACACCGACTGGTCGGACAGCAGCTTGACGTCCAGTCCGGCGGGCAGGGTCGCTTCGAGTTGCGGCATCAGCGCTTTGGCGCGATCGACGATGGCGATGGTCGAGGCGGACCCGCTCTTCAGCACGGTCATCAGCACCGACCGCGCGCCGTCGACCCGGACCTCGTTGCGCTGCGGCGGCGATCCGTCGCGGACATGCGCCACGTCGCGCATCAGGACGGTGGTCCCGTCGATCGTCCGGATCGGCAGGGCGTTGAGGTCCTCGATCGCGTCGGGGCTGTTGTTCAGCCGCAGATTATATTCGTAGCGGCCGATCCGGGCGGTCCCGGCGGGAATGATCTGGTTCTGCTGCGCCAGGGCATTGGCGACGTCGGTCGCCGACAGCCGGTGCGCCTGAAGCGCGGCGGGATCGAGGTCGATCTGGATCTGCCGCTCCTTGCCGCCATAGGGCGACGGGATCGCCGCGCCCTGGACCGATGCCAGCGCCGGACGGATCATGTTCTGGCCCAGGTCGTAGATCTTCTCTTCGGACAGGCCCTTGCCGGACAGCGCCAGTTGCAGGATCGGCACGGTCGAGGCGTTGTAGTTCAGGATCAGCGGCGGGGTGATGCCCGGCGGCATCTGCTTCAGCACGGTCTGCGAGACGGCCGTCACCTGCGCGGTGGCGGTGCGGATGTCGACGCCGGGGCGGAAGAAGATCTTCACGATCCCGACGCCCGACAGCGACTGGCTCTCGATATGGTCGATATCGCCGACCGTCGCGGACAGCGAACGCTCATAGTAATAGATGACGCGCCCCGACATGTCGCGGGGCGGCAGGCCGCGATAGGTCCATACCGCCGCGATCACCGGGATGCGGATGTCGGGGAAGATGTCGGTCGGCGTCTCCACCGCCGCGATCCCGCCGCCCAGCACGATCAGGATCGCGAGGACGACGAAGCTATAGGGCTTGGCAAGGGCGAGCTTGACGAGTTGAAGCATGGGCATCCCGGTGTCGGACACGAACAGGGTGTCGGCGACGGCGCGGGGGAAGAGGGTGGGGACCGCGGCCGCGTCGCCGACGGGAGCCTCTTCGCGCCGATCGGGCGCGCACGCGACTTAAATGAATTTCACACCGACCGGGGCAACGCGATCCGGACGCACAGGCCGGGCCGGGCGTCGGACAGGTGCAGGCGAAAGCCGTGAAGGTTCAGGATCGCGACGACGACGCTGAGGCCCAGGCCGCTGCCCGGCACGTCCCGCGCCGCCATACCCCGGTGGAAACGCCGCAGGACTGCATCGCGCTCCTCGGGCGGAATGCCGGGGCCGTCGTCTCGGACTTCGATGGCCGGGCCGTGATCGTCCTCGCTCAGCGCGATGCCGACCCGCCCGCCGGGGCGCGCGAACTTGATCGCATTGTCGAGAAGGTTGCTGAGCGCCTCGAACAGCAACCGGTCGTCGCCCTCGACCCATAGCGGCCGGGTCGCCACCGACAGGGCGATGTCGCGGTCCTCGGCCAGCGGCTCGTACAGCTCGGCGACCTGCGCGACCAGCAGGGCCAGGTCGATCCTGTGGAAGCCCGCGCGTCGACGCCCCGCCTCCAGCTCGGAGATGCGCAACAGCGCGGCGAACCGTTCGAGGACCAGGTCCAGGTCGGCGGTCGCCCGACCGATGCCCGCCGCCACCTCCGCCGGGTCATGCGGCCGGTGGGAGAGCGCGTTCAGCGTGGCGCGGACGCGGGTGAGCGGGGTGCGCAGGTCATGGGCGATCGCATCGGTCACGCCCTTCACCTGCGCGACGACGCGGCCGACCTCCTCGACGGTCGCATTCACCGTATTGGCGAACTGATCGAGTTCGTCATGCCGCCCCGCGATTGGCATCCGAACGGAAAAGTCGCCCGCCGCGATCTCCCGGCTGGCGCGTTGCAGCGCCCGGACGCGGCGGAGCGGGGCCCGGCTGAACCCGACCGCCGCCGCCCCGACGCAGAGCAGGATCAGCAGGCCGCTGACGATCAGCGTCTCCAATATGGTATGGCGCAGGACGCGCAGCAGGCTGATGTCGCGACCGACCAGCAACGTCTCGCCGTCGCGCGTCCGGAACGCGACCAGGCGGAACGGCCCGCGCGATCCGCTCTCCACGTCGACGGGACGGCCGGGGACCAGCGGCCGCAGGAGACGGACATTGCCCAGCACCGGCGTACCGTCGCCCGCGATCAGCGCCAGATAGTTGAAGCCGGTCCGGTTCCGCCTCAGCTCGTACCGGACCCGGTCGGGCAGTTGGTCGGCGGGCACCCGCGCCAGTCGCTCGGCGACGGCGTGCAGGATGCGGTCGCTGCGCGCGGTCAGGTCGCGGGCGGCGGCGAAATAGACGACGCCCAGCATCGCGATCAGCCCGATGACGAACACCGCCCCCAGCATCGCCGACAGGCGGAAGGTGCTGATCCGGACGACCTCGCGCCAGTGCAGCGGCTCAACCGGCGTCGAAGAGATAACCCTCTCCCTTTACCGTCAGTATGGGGGAGGGATGGCCCGGCCGGTCGATCTTCTTGCGGAGGCGGGCGATATGGACGCTGATGAGATTGGCGCCGGGATCGAAATAATAGCCCCAGACCCGTTCGAAGATGATCCGCCGGGTCATCACCTCGCCCCGGTTGCGCATCAGGAATTCGAGCAGGCGGAATTCCATATGGAGCAGCCGGGTCGGCACGCCGTCCACCCTGACCGTGCGGCGGACGAGGTCGCATTCGATCCCGCCGCCGCGCAGCACCACCGCCTCGGCCTGTTCGCGCCGCCGGAGCAGCACCTCGACCCGCATCGCCATCTCGGCGAAATCGAACGGCTTGGTCAGGTAATCGTCGCCACCGGCGCGCAGGCCCGCGATCCGCTCGTCCACGTCGCTCAAGGCGCTCAGCATCAGGACGGGGATCGCGATATGACGCTCGCGCAGCCGGGCGACCAGGCTCAGCCCGTCCAGCCCCGGCAGCATCCGGTCGAGCGTGATCGCATCGAAGGCCTCGCGCGTGGCCAGGGTCAGGCCGGTCTCGCCATCGGCGGCGCGGCTGGCCTCATGGCCGTGCCGCTCCAGCTCCGCGATGATGGCCGTGGCGGTGGCGTCGTCGTCTTCGATGACCAGGATGGCAGCCATGCGACCGGCATAGCCGCACATGCCGTTCACGGCCAAGGCTCGGCGCATCAGGTGAAATTCATTTAAGTCGGCCGGATCGGGCTTTCGGGCGAAACGGCGGGGTATCGCACGCCTCACGCCCGAAGGATTCCCCATGCGCCGCCTCTGCCTGTCGATGATCGCCCTTTGCTCGGGCCTGGCCGCCGTCCCGGCGCATGCCTTGCCGGGCGCCGGAGACATGGGCGAGGATTGCTTCGACGTCGCGGCACCCATGGCCGAAGCGACGCCATGCTGGGAACCCGGCCGTCACCGCGACCACCATCACGCGCGCCGCAACCGAAGCGCCGAGCGGCCAGGCCCTACCGCGTCATCGCATGAGCAAACGCCGCGACATCGGCGATGACGGGCGCGCGGCCGCGAAAGGGGCGTGCGACCGACAGGATCATCCCGACATGCCCCAGCTTGGGATAGGTGCGCAGCGTCACCGGCACGCCGCCCGCGCGCAATCGGTTCGCCAGCGCCTCGCTGTTGCGGGGCAGGACCGTCCGGTCCTCGCCTCCGACCAGCAACAGGGCGGGGGGATCGCCTTCGCCTGCCCAGTGGACGGGCTGTGTCTCCTCGGGGCGCGGCCATGCGCCGAACGCCGCGCGGCTGACATCGACGTCGAAGGGCGCGAAGTCATAGGGGCCCGCCAGCCCGACCAGACCACGGACCGCGCTCCGATCTGGGCCGAGCCAGCGATCGTCGACCGCCAGCATCGCCGCGATATAGGCGCCCGCCGAATGGCCCATCAGCACAATGCGCCGCGGATCGCCCCCGAACGACCCGATCTGCGCTTCCACCCAGCGCACCGCCGCAGCGCCGTCCTCGACAAAGGCGGGATAGCGGACGTTCGGCACCAGCCGGTAGTCGGGAATGACGACCACGAAACCCTGCGCCGCCAACGCCCGCCCGACAAAGGCATAGCCCGACCGCGTCCCGCTGTTCCAGCTGCCGCCATAGAAGAAGACGATCACCGGCTTGGACCCGGCGGCGCCCAAGCGCGGCGCATAGATGTCGAGCACCTGTCGGGCGTCGCGGCCATAGGCCAGCCCCGTCGCCACCCGCCTGGCTTCGCCATCCTTGGGCACCAGCGCGTCGAAGGTCTTGAGCGGCGAACAGGCGCCGATCATCAGCCCAAGGGCCAGCCACAGGGCGGCGCGACGCGATTGGGGACTATGATAGGGAGACGTCATTCCTTCATGATGGATATCGATCGCACCGCTCGCCAGTGTGCGGGACGCCTCTCGACCCAAGGCGGATCGACATTCAGCGATACCTTTCCTTCCCTCGCCCCTCGCAGAGGGGAGAGGGTTGCGCAGACTTGGCCTTTGCGAAAGCAAAGGCTTAGTCGGAGCTGGGTGAGGGGTGGGCGCTCGCGAAGCGAGCGCGCGAGCCTTTGGGCTCGCTCAACCCCTCACCCAAGCTGCGCTAGCCAGCAGGCTGGCAAGCTTCGCTAACCCTCTCCCCTGTCCAGGGGAGAGGGGAAGAAGACGCAATACTGAATGGCGATCCGCCCTAGAGCGCCCGCAACGCGGCCGAGGGCCGCGCCCGCAGGACCGGAAGCGTGCCCAGGATACCGATGCCGATCGTCACGACCGCGCCGATCACCAGCGTCGCCAGGATGACGGTCCAGTCGGGCAGCCATTCGAACTGGAACAGCCGCGTGACGACGAACCACCCGCCGCCCACGCCGAGCACCAGCGCGACCAGGCCGACAATCCCGGCGAGCAGCGCATATTCGATCGCCTGCGTCACCAGAACCTGCCGCCGCGTCGCGCCCAGCACCTTCAGCATGACCGCGTCATAGGTCCGCGCCGCGCGCGCCGCCGCGATCGCGCCCAGCAGCACCGCGATCCCCGCCAGCACCGCGATGCCCGCCGCGACGGTGATCGCGGTCGCCATCTGGCCGACGACGTCCTGTACCTGCTGGAGCACGCCGCCCACCTCCACGACCGAGGTGGAGGGGAAATGGGGCAGCAGCGCGCGGGTCACCGCCGACCCTTGTGCGGCGGGCATGTCGATGGTGGCGGCCAGATTGTGCGGCACATCGGCCAACGCCCCCGGCGAGAAGACCATGACGAAGTTGAACCCCAGCGTGTCCCAGGCGATCCGCCGGAACGAGGCGATCCGCGCGGTCCGCTCGATCCCCAGCACCGAGACGGTCAGCGGGTCGCCGATCCGCAGGTTCAGCGCCTTTGCCAGCCGCTCGTCGATCGACACGAGGCTCTGGCTGCCCTCCGCGCCGCGCCACCATCGCCCGGCCGTCAGGGTGCTGCCGGGGGGCAGCGAAGCCGCGAAGGTCAGCCCGCGCTCGCCCCGCAGCGCCCACGCGCCTTCGGGGATCGTGGCCAGGTCGGCGACGCGGGTGGCGCCATAGCCGGTGATCGTGCCGCGCATCAGCGGAACGGTCGCGATCCGGGCCGTCGGGGCGACCCGCGTGACGATGCGCCGGAATTCGGCTTCTCGTTCGGGCGGCACGTCGAGCGCGAAGAGCGCCGGCGCCCGCGCCGGGACCGAAAGCCGGATATTGCCGTCGATGCTGGTCCGGATGCTCGCCAGCAGGACGAACAGCGTCAGCCCCAGGCCGAGTGCGACGACCAGCGATACGGTCCGCGATCCCGGCCGATGGAGCGCGGTGACGGCCAGCCGCGCAAGCGGGCGGCGTGGGCGGGGCAGGCGGCGCGCGGCCGCCCGGATCGCCGCGCCGATCCCGACCAGCAGCGCCAGCGTCGCCGCCGTCGCGCCCAGGAACCCGGCCGCAAAGCCCGGACGCCCGGTGGTCGACAGCGCGAGCGCCACGACGGGCAGGCCCGCCGCCACGCCCCAAAGGGTGCCGCGCCAGCCGCCACCCGCTCGCGCATCGAGCACGCCGCGCAACAGCGCCGCCGCCGGCACGCGCCCCGCCGCGACGAGCGGTCGCGCGCAAAAGGCGAGCGCGATCAGCAGCCCATATGCCGCCGCCAGCGCCAGCGGAACGGGCGCGATCGTCAGCCCCGGCGCGACGGGCAGCACCGACCCGATAGCCAGCCCGACCAGCGGCACCGCGACGATCCCCGCCGCCAGGCCCAACAGGATGCCGACCCCGGCCACGGCGAATAGCTGGAGCAGATAGATCCTCGCCACCAGTCCCGATGTCGCGCCCAGCACCTTCAGCATCGCGATGCTGCCGCGACGCGCCTCCAGATAGGAACCGACGCCGTTGCCGACCCCGATCCCGGCGATCACCAGCGCGGCGAGCCCGACCAGAGTCAGGAACTCCCCCATGCGCGCGACGAAGCGGCTGGCGCCGGGCGATGCGCGGTCGCGGGTCCGCGTCTCCCAACCGGCGGTGGCGAAGGCGCGTTCGAACGCCTTGGCGACCTGCCTCGGATCGCGCGCGGTGGCGATGCGATAGCGGCTATCGTACAGGCTGCCCGGCTGAACCAGTCCGGTGCGATCCAGCCCCGCCCGCGAGACGATCGCGACCGGGCCGAGCGTGAAGCCTTCGCCCAGCCGGTCGGGCTCGTCCGCGATGATCCCCCCGACCCGGAACCATGCCGTGCCGAAGCGCAGTCGGGCGCCGGGCGTCACGGACAGCCGCTCGGCCAGCGCGCGCCCGATCCAGACGCCGCCCGCACCCGGCGCGCGGGCGGTGCGTCCGTCGGCCAGCGTCAACCGGCCATAGAGCGGATAGGCGGCATCGACCGCCTTCAGCTGGACCGGGGCGGTCGCGCCGTCGGCGGTGACGGCCATCGACTGCATCCGGATCGTTTCCGATACCCGTCCGGCGGCCTGCATCGCCGCCAGCTCGAGCCGCTCCGCCTGCCGCTGCGAGACCGCGAATTCGACATCGCCGCCCAGGATGACCCGGCCCCGCGCGGCGAGTTCTCCGCCGATCGCATCGCTCAGGCTGCCGATCGCGGCCAGCGCGCCGACGCCGAGGAACAGGCACAGCAGCAACAGGCGCAGTCCCCGGAACCGCACCGACAGCTCACGCCGGGCAAGCCGCCAGGACAGCGACCAGCCGCTCACGCGGCGATCCGGCCATCGGCGAGTTCGACCACCCGGTCGCAGCGCCGGGCCAGCGCCGGATCATGGGTGATGACGACCAGCGTCGCGCCGGTCGCCGCGCGCCGGTCGAACAACAGGTCCATCACCCGCACGCCGGTTGCCGCATCCAGATTGCCGGTGGGTTCGTCGGCGAAGACGATCCGGGGGCGCGGGCCGAGCGCGCGGGCGATGGCGACGCGCTGCTGCTCGCCGCCCGACAATTGCGCGGGATAATGATCCAGCCGGTGCGCCAGTCCGACCGCCGTCAGCTCGGCCTCCGCGCGGGCGAAGGCGTCGGCCTCCCCGGCCAGCTCCATCGGCACCGCGACATTCTCGCGCGCGGTCATCGTCGGCAACAGGTGAAAGGCCTGGAGCACGATGCCGATCCGGCCGCGCCGCGCGATGGCCAGTCCGTCTTCGTCCAGCGCGCCGAAATCGGTTCCCGCCACCTCGACCCGGCCCGACGTCGCTCGCTCCAGCCCGGCGAGCACCGCCATCAGCGACGACTTGCCCGATCCCGATGCGCCGAGCAGCGCCAGGCTCTCTCCGTCTCCCACCGTCAGGTCGATGCCCTTCAGAATCTCGACCGGCGCGGCGCCGCCCAGCGTCAGCCTTACATCCGTCGCCCGGATGACCATATTGACTGCGACCATAGTTGCGGGGATTCCAAGACAGAGATGACCAGGACGCCATATGTGGCCGGGGCCGCGCTTCTCCAAGCGGCATGGCTGTTATCCGCCTGCGATGTCCGGCGCGAGGACGAACCGCCCGCGACGAATGTCGCCCTCGGCCGCCCCGGCGCAGCCCAGCCCTTCGCCCGGCGCGAGCGTCCCCGTGTCCGGCCCCCGGCGGGTGGTGCTGGCATTCGGCGACAGCCTCTATGCCGGATATGGCCTCCAGCGGGGCCAGAGCCTGCCCGATGCCATCCAGGCGCGGCTGCGCGGGCAGGGGATCGATGCCACGGTCATCAATGCCGGGGTGTCGGGCGACACCACCGCCGACGGGCGGCGACGGCTGGCCTATACGCTCGACCGGCTGAAGATGAAGCCCGATCTGGTGATGCTCGGGCTGGGCGGCAACGACGTGCTGCGCCAGGTCGATCCGGCCGAGACGCGCGCGAACATGACGGCGATGCTGGACGAACTGGCCCGTCGGGGCATTCCGGTGATCCTGACCGGGATGATGGCGCCGCCCAATTTGGGGCCGGACTTCGCGTCACGTTTCAATGCGATATGGCCCGACCTTGCGAGCAGCCATCATGCGGTGCTCGACCCGTTCATCCTGCAAGGGGTGCTGGGCAACCGGACGCTGATGCTGCCCGACGGAGTCCACCCCAATGCGACGGGCGTCGCCCGGATCGCGGATCGGGTCGCGCCGCTGGTCGGCAAGGGGCTGGAGACGCTGCCGAAGGATTGAGCGGGACCCGCATATCGCGACGCTATGCCAATGCTATGCGATCCCCGGAAATCGATCTCGAAACCCTATGCGCCGATCCGTAGCTGGGGTGGCGCGGATCACGGTCGGTCCGCGTCGATGACGAGGATCGTACGTCATGTCGGAAGTGCTTCCCGAAACGGACCCAAGCGGCCCGACCCTGTATGTCGGACAGGATGTCGCGGGCCATTGGCTGGTCCAGGATAGCGACAAGCGGATGGAGGGCCGTTTCGTCTCCTTCGCGGCCGCGATGCAGTATGCGCAGGGCGAGCGTCACGCCTATCACGCCGCCGTCGTGGTGGCGATCGAGCCGCTCCGCCCGCTGGTGGCCTTCGTGCCGGTCGCGCCGTCCGAACGCGCGCTGCCGCGTGCGGCCTGAGGGGGACGGTCGATGATCGCCCATGACCCGCGCTGGCCCGCCATCCGTTCCGCCTTGTCCGGCCTGCGCGAGCAGCGGCGTTTCTCGGTCCGCATCGTCGATGCCGATTGCGGCGCGGGGGCGCTGTTGATCCGCGCGGTGCGCCATGCCCGGATTCTCGGCTTCACCGCGATCGAGGGGCGGGTGATCAGCGGCTCGCCCGCGATGATCGGCCGCGCCCGTTGCGCCGCGCGGCGGGCCCGCGACCCTGCCATCGGGCTGGAGTTCGCGTCGCTGACGCTGGACGAAGCCTTGCGGGCCGAACGCGATCTGCCCGCCGACATCCTGATTTGGCGCGGGCCGATCACGGCCGCCGTGTCGCAGGCCGCCATCCTCGTCATCGCACAGGACGACCGGACATGGCTGGAGAAGGCGGCATGACGCGGCATGACAGGGTATGGCGCGACAGGGCCTGGCGGGCGATGGGCGCGCTGCTGTGCGGCGGCTCCTGCGCGGCGGCGATGGGGCTGGGCGAGGCGCCGCTGGCGATCCTCTTCTTTCCGCTCGCGCTGCTGGGGCTGGTGCTGATGACCCATGGCAAGCGGGTGGCGACCGCATTGCGCGCTGAGCGGCGGGGCCATGCCCATACCGCCGACGTGATCCATGCCGAGCGTATCCGGCGGCATCGCCGCCGCCTCGACTGACCATCCCTCCATCACGGAGACGCCTCATGGCATTTTTCGACTATCGCGACGGCATCCTCCATGCCGAGGACGTGCCGCTGCCGCGCATCGCCGAGGCGGTGGGCACGCCGGTGCATGTCTATTCCGCCGCGGCGGTGCGCCATGCCGCTCATGGCTTCTCGGCGGCGCTGGCTCCGCTGCCCGTCGCGCGGCGGGCCTTTGCGGTGAAGGCCAATCCCAACATCGCGGTGCTGCGCCTGCTCGCGCAATGCGGCTATGGCGCGGACATCGTCTCGGGGGGCGAGCTGGCCCATGCGATCGCAGCCGGCATGAAGCCGCAGGATATCGTCTTCTCCGGCGTCGGCAAGACCAACCGGGAGATGGTCCAGGCGCTCGACGCGGGCATCGGCCAGTTCAATCTGGAACTGGAGGAGGAGGGGCAGGTCCTGTCCGACCTCGCCCGCGCGCGGGGCGTGCGTGCGCCGGTCGTCCTGCGCGTCAATCCGGATGTCGATGCGGGCACCCATGCGAAGATCGCCACCGGGCAGCGCGAGACCAAGTTCGGGGTGCCGATCGATGCCGCCCCGGCGATATATGCGCGTCTGGCGCGCCTCGACGGGCTCGATCTGCGCGGGATCGCGGTGCATATCGGCAGCCAGCTTCGCGACCTGACGCCGATGGAGCGGGCCTTTACCCGTATCGGCGACCTGGTCCGGACGTTGCGCGCGGCCGGGCACCGGGTGAGCGATGTCGACCTGGGCGGCGGGCTGGGCATCGCCTATGCGCCGGGCGAGACGGTGCCGTCGTTCGAGGATTATGCCCGGATGGTCGGTCGCGTGACCCGGGGCTGGAACGTCGCGCTGACCTTCGAGCCCGGCCGGGCGATCATGGGCGCGGCGGGGCTGCTGCTGACCCGCGTCATCTGGGTGAAGCCGGGCGTCACCCATCCCTATGTCATCGTCGATGCGGCGATGAATGACCTCATGCGGCCCGCCCTGTACGACGCGTTCCACCGCTTTGCGGCGGTCGCACCGCGCGGCGGACGGATGCAGGCGCATATCGCCGGGCCGATCTGCGAGACGGGGGATAGCTTTGCGCGGGGGCGGGAGATCGACGCAGTGCGCCGGGGCGACCTGGCGGTGTTCCATACCACCGGCGCCTATGGCGCGGCGATGGCGTCGACCTATAATTGCCGCGCGGTCAGCCCCCAATTGCTGGTGGACGGCGACGGGTACCGGATCGTCGGCGAGCGCGGCACCGTCATCGATCGCGCGGCGTGACGGGGCGTAAGGTCCAGTCGTCCGAACCATCCCGGAAAAGCATGATTTCTTAAGCCTTTCGTGAAACCTAGGGGGTCGAACAACGATCATAATATGAGAGACGATGCTCAAGAGCCTGTTCCGGGAACGGCGACGTTCCCACGCCGTACATGCCCTGGGCATCATGGGATCGCCACGCGAGCCGGGCTTTGACCGCTTCGTCTCGGCGGCGGCGCATGCGTTCGACGCGCCGATCGCCCTGCTCTCGCTGATCCATGCCGACCGGCAATGGTTCAAGGCGACCCATGGCATGGATATCGACTGCAATTCCCGCCAAGGCAGCTTCTGCAACTTCGCGCTGGATCAGGACGATGGGCTGGAGGTCTGCGATCCGTGCGGCGATAGTCGTTTCGCGACGTTGCGGTTCGTGGCGGGGGCGCCGCACATCCGATATTATATCGGCGCGCCGCTTCGGGTCGGGGCGGGCGTGGATGTCGGCGCGCTGTGCGTGATCGACGTCCGGCGGCGCGATCCGGCGTCCGTCGACCAGAAGGCCTATCTCGCGGCGCTCGCGCGGCAGGCGTCGGCCGCGTTGGAGGCACGGGCGGATCTGCTCGACATGCGGGGGGCGGCATGATCGCGGTCGCGCTCTGCACCTTCACGCAGCATGATCTGCGCCTCGTCGCGCTCGCGCTGCTGATCTGCCTGATCGGATCGGCGGCGACCGTCCAGCTGTTCAGCCGGGTTCGCGCGTCCTCGGGCTATCGCTGCTTCGGCTGGGTCGTGCTGGGCGCGGTCGGGGCGGGTACGATGGTATGGGCGACCCACTTCGTCGCGATGATGGCGTTCCGGACGACCGCGCCGGTCGTCCTCGATCCGATATTGACGCTCCTGTCGCTGCTGGCGGTGATCGGCCTTGCCATTCCGGGCCTGGCCGTCGCCGCCGGGCGACGGCGCAGGGCCGGGGCGTGCGGCGGCGCGCTGATCGGCCTGGGCATCAGCGTGATGCACTATGTCGGCATGGCGGCGTATCGCGTCGACGGGATCGTGACCTGGAACTGGCATTATGTCGTCGCCTCGATCCTGCTTTCCAGCGGGCTGTCGGCGCTGGCCTTTCATGTCCTGACTGGGCGTGGGCGTGGGCGCTGGCGGACCGCGGAGGGGATGGGGCTGCTCAGCCTGGCCGTGACGGCGCTGCACTTCACCGGCATGACGGCGATGCGCATCTCCGTCCTGCAATTCGGGCAAGGACTGTCCGATGTGACCATGGTGGCGCTGGCGACGACGACGACGGTGGCGACGCTGATCATCGTCGGCTGTGCCGCGATCAGCGCTTTGATCGACGGGCATACCCAGTCGGAAACCTATCGCCGCCTGCGCCACATGGCGATGCATGACAGCCTGACCGATCTGCCCAACCGGATCAGCTTCATCGAGGAGATCGAGAAGCGTTTCCTGATCCGGGGCGGATATCCGTGCATGGCGGTCGTCATGATGGACCTGTCCCGGTTCAAGGTGGTCAACGACACCTATGGGCATCAGGCGGGCGACCAGTTGCTGGCCGCGCTGTCCGCCCGGCTGTCGGCGATGCTGAAGCCGGGCGAGTGCGTCGCGCGCCTGGGCGGTGACGAATTCTCGGCGGTCATCTCCTATCACCGGCCCGAGGAGCTGGCCGATTTCCTGTCGCGCCTGACCGCCGCCTGCGACGCGCCCTTCCTGTTCGAGCGGTTCACCGCCTCGATCGGGGGGAATGTCGGCGTGGCGATCGCCAATCGGGATGGCTTCGACGCCGATGCGCTTCTCGCCAAGGCCGACCTTGCCATGTACCGCGCCAAGTCCGCCCATTCCCGCCAGCCCTGCTTCTATGACGCGCAGATGGACGACGCGATCCGGCAGGGGCGCGAACTGGTCGCCGACCTCCGCACGGCGCTGGACGAGAACGCCTTCGAGCTCCACTATCAGGTGCAGGCCGCCATCCCGTCGGGCGAGATTTGCGGCTATGAGGCGCTGATCCGCTGGAACCATCCGATGCGCGACATGGTGCCGCCGTCGGAGTTCATCCCGCTCGCCGAAAAGAGTGGCGACATCGTGCCGCTGAGCATCTGGATCCTGCGCCAGGCCTGTTTCGAGGCGGCGCGCTGGGCCAACAGCCATCCCGTCTCGGTCAACCTGTCGCCCATGCATCTGGCCGATCCCCGGCTGATCGAGACGGTGCGTTCGGCGCTGGAGGATAGCGGCCTGCCGCCCGAGCGGCTGTCGCTGGAACTGACCGAGAGCGCGATCATCCATGACCGGCATTTCGCGCTGGGCCAGTTGCGGGCGCTCAAGGCGATGGGCATCGCCATCGCGCTGGACGATTTCGGGGTCGGCTATTCCTCGCTCGACGTGCTGCGATCCTTTCCGTTCGACCGGATCAAGCTGGATGCGTCCTTCGTCTCGGAGATCGAGCGGGACGAGCAGGCCGTGTCGATCCTGCGCTCGGTCGCCGCGCTGGGTACGACGCTTAACATGCCGGTGCTGGCCGAGGGGATCGAGGAACCCGCGCAGCTGGCGATCGTCGCGCGCGAGGGGTGTACGGCCATTCAGGGCTATCTGATCGGCAGACCGTCGCGCCTGCTGGCCGATGCCGATCAGGTTCGCCGGATCGCGACGCGAAGGCCGCAGATCGTGGAAAGCGAGGCCGTGGCCTGAGCCCGCGACCTCGCTTCCTGCGGATCAGAAACGATCTGCGTCCATCACCTTGGTCCACACCGCGGCGAAGTCCTTGACGAACTTCTCCTTGGCGTCGTCGGCGGCATAGACCTCCGCCACCGCGCGCAGTTCGGAGTTGGAGCCGAAGATCAGGTCCACCGGCGTCGCGGTCCAGCGGGCCGTGCCCGTCGCGCGGTCCTTGCCCTCGTAAAGACCCGGCGTCGCCGACTTCGTCCAGACCGTGTCCATGGTCAGCAGGTTGACGAAGAAGTCGTTGCTGAGCGTTCCCGGCCGGGTCGTCAGCACGCCGTTCCGCGATCCGCCGCTATTGGCGTCCAGCGCACGCAGGCCGCCGACCAGCACGGTCATTTCCGGCACGGTCAGGTCGAGCGCATCGGCCTTGTCGACCAGCGCCTCGGGCGCGCTGACTTCCGCCTTGGGTCCGTAATAGTTGCGGAAACCGTCGGCGACCGGCTCCAGATGGGCAAAGGACGTCACGTCGGTCTGCGCCTGGGTGGCGTCGACCCGGCCGGGGGTGAAGGGGAGGCTGACCGGCACGCCGCCGGCCTGCGCCGCCCGTTCGACCGCCGCATTGCCGCCCAGCACGATCAGGTCGGCCATCGACACCTGGCGTCCGCTGCGCGCGAAGTCCTTCTGGATCGCGGTCAGCTTGGCCAATACCGTCTTCAGCTCGGCGGGGTCGTTGACTGCCCAGCCCTGTTGCGGGTCGAGCCGCAGCCGCGCGCCGTTGGCCCCGCCGCGCATGTCGGTGTTGCGGAAGGTCGAGGCCGAGGCCCAGGCGGTGCGGACCAGCGCCGGGCCCGACAGGCCCGAGGCCAGCACCATCGCCTTCAGCTTGGCCTGATCCTTCGCCCCGATGGGTGCGAAGCTGGCGGCCGGAAGCGGGTCCTGCCAATTATAGGTCTCGCCCGGAATCTCGCTGCCCAGATAGCGGGCGCGCGGGCCGAGGTCGCGGTGGGTCAGCTTGAACCAGGCGCGGGCAAAGGCCTGAGCGAACAGATCGGGGTTCTTCTGCCAGCTCTCCAGGATATTGCGGAAGGCGGGATCGTCCTTCAGCGCCATGTCGGTGGTGAACATGATCGGCGCGTGGCGCACGTTCGGCAGGTGCGCGTCGGGCACCAGCTGCGCCGCCGCCGGGTCGGTCGGCACCCATTGGGTCGCGCCCGCCGGGCTCTTTGTCTTCACCCAGTCATAGTTCAGCAGATTGTCGATATATTGCGTGGTGAACTGGGTGGGAGAGGCCGACCAGGCGCCCTCCAGGCCCGAGGTGATCGTGTCCTCGGCATGGCCCTTGCCGCACTTGTTGACCCAGCCCATGCCCTGCTGCTCGATCGCGCCGGCGGTGGGTTCGACGCCGAGGCAGGCCTTTTGCGGATGCGCGCCATGCGCCTTGCCGAAGGTATGGCCGCCTGCGATCAGCGCCAGCGTCTCCTCGTCGTTCATCGCCATGTTGCCGAAGGCGCGGCGAATGTCGGCGGCCGCGCCGATCGGGTCGTGATTGCCGTTCGGCCCCTCCGGGTTGACGTAGATGAGGCCCATGGTCGTCGCCGCCAGCGGCCGCTTCAGCGAGCCGTCGGGGTTCGAACGCTCGGTGCCCATCATCTTGGTCTCGGGACCCCAGAAGACGACGTCGGGCTGCCACGCATCGACGCGACCACCCGCAAAACCGACCGTCTTGAAGCCCATATCCTCCAGCGCGACATTGCCGCTGAGCACCATCAGGTCGCCCCAGCTGAGCTTGCGGCCGTATTTCTGCTTGATCGGCCAGACGAGACGACGGGCCTTGTCCAGGCTGACATTGTCGGGCCAGCTGTTCAGCGGATCGAAGCGCTGCTCGCCGCCGTCCGAACCACCGCGACCGTCACCTGCGCGGTACGTGCCCGCACTGTGCCAGGCCATGCGGATGAAGAAGGGCCCGTAATTGCCATAGTCGGACGGCCACCAGGGCTGCGACGTATGCAGGACGCGGCGGATGTCAGCCTTGACCGCCGCCATGTCGAGGCTGTTGAATTCCTTCACATAGTCATAATCGGCGCCATAAGGATTGGCGCGCGTATCCTCGTGCTGGCGAAGCGCGGTCAGGTCGAGGCGGCTGGGCCACCAGTCGCGGTTGGTCATCCCGCCGGGCTTGGCGACGACCGGCGCGGGCGGGTCCTGCGTCACGGTCTTGGCGGCGGTGGCCGCCTTGGGCTGCGGACGATCGGTCTGCTGCGCCGGGCTGGTCAGCGCGGCGACCATCGCGATCAGGGAAACGGGTGCAATCGACATAAGGCCCCTTTGTGTGTCGTTCGTGGTGCGGGGGGCCGATTAGGAAAGCGCATGCGCGCGGCATAACGGGATAACCCGATTACAGTCATCGATTGCAGGGCGGTTGACGAAAGGGTGGGGAACGGCCTTGGGGTTACGGGAAACCCTTGCCCCCATGCGCGCCGACGGCGGTGCCGGTCGAATAGCTCGCCTCGCCCGAGGCCAGCGCGACATAGAGCGAGGCCAGCTCGGCGGGTTGCCCTGCGCGACCCAGTGAGGTGTCCTGCCCGAACTCGTGCATCTTGCCCGGCAACTGGCCACCGGCGACCTGTAGCGGGGTCCAGATCGGGCCGGGGGACACCGCATTCACCCGGATGCCCTTCTTGGCGAGCTGCTTGGCCATGCCGCGGGTCAGGTTCTGGATCGCCGCCTTGGTCGAGGCATAGTCGATCAGGTCCTCGCCAGGGTCGTAGGAGTTTTGCGAAATGGTGTTGATGATGACCGACCCCGGCGGCATCGACGGGATCGCCGCCTTGGAGAAGCGGAAGACGTGGAAGACATTGGTCTCATAGGTGCGGACGAACTGTTCGTCGCTGATCTCCATGATGTCCGCCTTCGACTGCTGATAGGCGGCATTGTTGACCAGCAGGTCGAGGCCGCCCAGCTGGGCGATCGCCTTGCGGACCGTGTCCTCGCAGGCTTTTTGCGTGCGGATGTCGGCGGGCAGCAGCACCGCCTTGCGTCCGGCCTGCCGGATCAGGTCGGCGACCTCGCGCGCATCGGGTTCCTCGCTCGGATGATAGTTGATCGCGACATCGGCCCCCTCGCGGGCGAAGGCGATGGCGGCGGCACGGCCGATGCCGCTGTCCCCGCCGGTCAGCAGCGCCTTGCGGCCGGTCAGCTTGCCCGATCCGCGATAGCTGGTTTCGCCATGATCGGGGCGTGGTGTCATCTTGCTGGCCAATGCGGGCCAGGGCTGGCGCTGTTCGGGGAAGGGGGTGCGCGTATAGGCGTTGCGGGGATCGCGCAGGCTGGGGACGGAGGCGGGGCTCGCCGCCTGCGCCAGCGCCGCACCGGGGGCGACCGCGCCTGCAAGGCCCAGGGCCGCGCCGCCCAGCACGCCGCGCCGAGAGGTGTCGATATCGCTCATAATCCATCCTTCCGGCGCTAACCCACGAGAAGATCGGGTGATCTTCCCGCTCAACCAGCGGGGATGGAAGATGCTCCCTGTCCCGGCGCGGCGGGAGGGATGTAAAACCCGGCAGCGAGGATGCCGGGCGCGTCAGGCGGCGGTGCGTTCCTCGTCGATGATCGCGCGGGCCAGGATAGCGCACTGTCCGCATTTGGGCTGGCGGCCCAGCGCGCGATACATCTGGCAGGGGGTGACCGATCCCGCACGGGCCGCGTCGCGGACCTGGGATTCCCGAATGGCATTACAGACGCAGACGACCAAGACCATCTCCCTGAGAAGCACTGCCTTCGTAGCGCTAATGAGAGTGGATCGCAAGGCTCTTGCAACTCGTTTGCAGAAAAAGTCAGTGGCGTTGCGGGTGCCCGCGCGTCGCCAGACGCCACAATTTCTCCAGCGGCCCCTGACCGAAACGGTCGAGCCAGGGCTTGGACCAGAGCAGCATCAGCCCCCACATCGGCGGAACCAGCAGATAGATGGCCGCCCGGTCCCAGCGGGCGAACTGCCCCAGGCCATGGCCGTAAAAGATGAAGGTCATCACGAGGCTGGTCGCGATATAATTGGTGAACGCCATCCGCCCCGCCGCCGCGATCCGGGTCGTCCACCACCCGCCGGGGCGCAGCAGCAGGAGGATCAGCGCGGCATAGCCGACCGTCCCGATCAGCCGGAAGGGCACGTTCAGGCACAATTCCGCCAGCGACACCGCGCGAACATCGAAGCCGCTCGCCATGGTGACGATCGCCATGGCGGCATAGGCGGGCAGCGACAGCGCCATCGCGACGATCGTCCAGCGGCGATAGCGGGCGCGCGGCCAGGCCCCGGTCAGGAAACCCGATTTCAGCGCCGCCATGCCGATCAGCATCGCGCTCAACGTATCGGGCCCGATCGTCATCAGGTCGAACAGCGGGTCGCCATTATTGTCCAGGCGAAAGGCGGTGGCGGCGCTCCATGGCCCGCGCATCGCGGCGATCTCCGGCGCCAGCGCGGCCGCGCCGGGCGTGCCGAACGCGACTTGATAGGCATTCCACAGCGCGACCGCCTGGGGCGTGTGGCGGGCCGAGGCGGCCAGCAGGCTCGCACAGTCCAGCCAGCCGAGCAGCATCGACAGCCCCGCCATGAGCAGCGCGGCGATGCACAGCCGTCGCACCGACAGCCCGACAAAGGCCAGCGCGACGACCCCGACCAGCGCGTAATGCACCAATATGTCGCCGGTCCAGATGAAGGTCCGGTGGATCATGCCGAGCACGAACAACACCCCCATCCGCCGCAGGTGCAGCGACGCGCCGTTCAGCCCGGCCTGGTCGGCGCGCTGGAGGATCAGCAGCGTGGAGGCGCCGAACAGCAGCGAGAACAGCCCGCGCATTCGCCCGTTGACGAAGATCTCGGTCAACAGCCAGACCGCGATGTCGCCCGGTCCCGCATCGCCCCACGCCGCGGGATTGGAATAGGCCGGGTCGGGCAGCGCGAAGCCCGGCATGTTGGCGATCAGGATCGCCATAACCGCCACCCCGCGCAATGCATCGAGGGTCAACAGCCGCCCGCGATCGGTGGTCATGGCGGGCGAAAGGGGGGCGGGATCGGACAAGCACGGGCTCCGTTGCGGCCTGTCGGATTAGCTGGCGGCGCGCCGGATGCAACTGCCGGCGACCGCGAAGCATTGGCCTGGGATGGGATTATCGCCTCGCCTGACCGGACGCGCCTCCGCCCGCGCGCATCATTCGCCGCTGGCCTCGGCGTTCCTCCGCCGGGTCGAGCCGTTCTTCGCGGGAAGCGAGGTCACGGGCGGCCCGTTGCTGATCGCCACCATCCTGGCGCTGGTCCTGACCAATATCGGCACCGCTCACGCCTATGAGCGGTTCTGGGACATGCCGGTCCGCATCGCCTTTGGCGACCGGGCGGTGTCGCATCGGCTGGCCGAATGGATAGACCATGCGCTGCTGCCGCTGTTCTTCGTCATCGTCGGCGCCGATGTGAAGCGCGAGCTGGTCGACGGGGCCCTGTCGCAATGGCGAAGCGCGGCCTTCCCGCTGGCGGGGGCGATCGGGGGCATGGCGGTGCCGATCGGCCTGTATCTGCTGGTGGCGGGCGGGGGCGCGGCCCAGCCGGGCTGGGGCACGGTAATCACCACCGATACCGCCTTCGGCCTGGCCCTGATCGCGCTGTTCGCGACCAGCCTGCCGGTCGGGCTGCGCGCGCTGATGCTGGCATTCGCGGCGGTGGACGATGTCGGCGGGCTGCTGGTCATCGCCTTTGCCTATAGCGATGCGATCGACCCGATCGGATTGGTCGTGGCGGGCGCGGCCCTGGCGGGGATCGTCGGGCTGCGACGGATCGGCTGGGTGTCCTCGGTGCCTTATGTCCTGCTCGCGCTGATCGTCTGGGGCGGCGTGCTCGAGTCGGGCATTCACGCGACCATCGCGGGCGTGCTGATCGGCCTGACCGTACCGGTCGCGCCGCGACTGGCCCAGGCGGCCTTTGCCGAGCGGGTCCAGCGCCGGGTGGACGAGTTCAAACATGCCCATGGCGCCGCCGAGCGTGCGGAGGATGACGAGGAGGAGCATCAACAGCGCGAGCGCGCCGAGGAGCGGCTGGGCTATCTTCAGGAAATGGCGTCGGCGACCCGCGTCGCCAGCAGCCGGTTGATCGAGGTGCTGACGCCCTGGGTCAATTATGTCGTGCTGCCGCTGTTCGCGCTGTCCAATGTCCGCATCCATCTGTCGGGCGATCTGCTGGCGATGGTGGCCAGCCCGCTCGTCATCGGCGTGGTGCTGGGGCTGGTCGTGGGCAAGCCGCTGGGGTTTCTGGGCTTTACCTGGGCGGCCAGCGCGATCGGCCTGGCGCGGCGTCCCGATCGGGTGACGTGGCGGATGGTGACCGGGGTAGGGGCGCTGGCCGGGATCGGCTTTACCATCTCGCTGTTCATCGCCGGGCTGGCCTTTGGCGATGGCGAGATGCGCGAGGCGGCGTCGCTGGGGGTGCTGATCGCCTCGATCCTGGCGGCCGCGATCGGCTATGCGATCCTTCGCTCCTGCACGGGGCCCCGACCCATGGCCGGGACCCCGCCGGAACCTTAGGCGAGGGCCGCGTCGGCGCCCATCAGCGCCGGGAAGAAGCCCTCATGCGCGCGGCGCAGATCGTCCAGCGCGACGACGAAATCGCCATCCTCGCGCTCGAAGATCAGGCGGCTGCCCGCCGTGCGGCCGATCCGCTCGACCTCGACCCCGGCCTGATGCGCGTTCGCCAGGAAGTCGACCAGCGCGGTATCCTCGACCGTGGCGATATAGAGGCCCTGATCCTCGGCGAAGAGCTGGCGGCAGGCCTCGCCCGTCTCCGGGAACTGGATCAGCGCGCCGATATTGCCCGCCAGCGCCATTTCCGCGACCGTCACCGCGATGCCGCCGTCCGACACGTCGTGCACGGCGGTCAGATGGCCTGCGGTGATCGACTCGCGGACCAGATCGCCGGTGCGGCGCTCGGCATCCAGGTCGATCGACGGCGGCGGACCCGCGTCGCGGCCCTCCAGACCATGGACCTCGCGCAGCCAGAGCGACTGGCCGATCTCACCCTTGGGCGTGCCGATCAGGACGATGACGTCGCCGGTGCCCTTGAACGCCACCGTCGCCGACTTGGACCAGTCGGCCATCAGGCCGACGCCGCCGATCGCCGGGGTCGGCAGGATCGCCGAGCCGCCGCCGGTCGCCTTCGACTCGTTGTAGAGCGAGACGTTGCCCGACACGATCGGGTAGTCGAGCGCGCGGCAGGCCTGGCTCATGCCCTCGAGGCAGCCGACGATCTGCCCCATGATCTCGGGGCGCTGGGGATTGGCGAAGTTGAGGCAGTTGGTGATGGCGAGCGGCTTGGCGCCGACCGCCGTGATGTTGCGCCACGTCTCGACCACCGCCTGCATGCCGCCAGTCACGGGATCGGCATAGCAATAGCGCGGCGTGCAGTCGGTGCTCATCGCGAGCCCCTTCTGCGTGCCATGGACGCGGACGACGGCGGCGTCGCCACCCGGGCGCTGCACCGTGTCGCCGCCGACCATATGGTCATACTGCTCCCAGATCCACCGGCGCGAGGCGATGTCGGGCGAGCCCATCAGCTTGAGCAGGTCCGCCGCCGGGTCCTGGCAGCCGGGCGAGGCGATCGCGGCGGGAACCTCGGTCGGGACATGCGGACGGTCGTAGAGCGGCGCGTCGTCGGCCAGCGGCGCGAGCGGGATGTCGCAGACGATCTCGCCCTTGTGGCGCAGGACCATGCGGCCCGTCTCGGTGACATGGCCGATGACCGCGAAGTCGAGTTCCCACTTGCGGAAGATGGCTTCGGCGAACGCCTCGCGACCGGGCTTCAGGACCATGAGCATCCGCTCCTGGCTCTCCGACAGCATCATTTCATAGGCCGTCATGCCCTCTTCGCGCTGGGGCACGTCGTCCATGATCAGCTCGATGCCGACGCCGCCCTTGGACGCCATCTCGACCGACGACGAGGTCAGGCCCGCCGCGCCCATGTCCTGGATCGCGACGATCGCGTCCGAGGCCATGAGTTCGAGGCACGCCTCGATCAGCAGCTTTTCGGTGAAGGGGTCGCCGACCTGCACGGTCGGGCGCTTGGCCTCCGCATCCTCGCCGAAATCGGCCGAGGCCATGGTCGCGCCGTGGATGCCGTCGCGGCCGGTCTTCGACCCGACATAGACGATCGGATTGCCGACGCCGCTCGCGGCCGAATAGAAGATCTTGTCCTGATCGGCGACGCCCACGGTCATCGCATTGACCAGGATATTGCCGTCATAGGCCGGGTGGAAGTTCACTTCGCCGCCGACCGTCGGCACGCCGACGCAATTGCCATAGCCGCCGATGCCGTGCACCACGCCCGAGATCAGGTGGCGCATCTTGGGGTGATCGGGCCGCCCGAAGCGCAGCGCGTTCAGGTTCGCGACCGGCCGCGCGCCCATGGTGAACACGTCGCGCAGGATGCCGCCCACGCCCGTCGCCGCACCCTGATAGGGTTCGATGTACGAGGGGTGGTTGTGGCTCTCCATCTTGAAGATCGCGGCCTGGCCGTCGCCGATGTCGATGACGCCCGCATTCTCACCGGGGCCGCAGATCACCTGGGGCCCTTCGGTGGGCAGCTTCTTCAGGTGGATGCGGCTGGACTTGTAGCTGCAATGCTCGGACCACATGACCGAGAAGATGCCGAGCTCCACGAGATTGGGCTCGCGGCCCAGCGCGTTCAGCACGCGCTGATATTCTTCTTCGGACAGGCCGTGGTCGGCGACGATCTGGGGCGTGATCTCGGTCATGGCCCGCGCCTTTAGCGAGGTGTCGCGGGTTCGTCACTATCGCTGTGTCGAATGATGTGCTGCTATCCGGTGGGACCAATTGCGGGGGGCGGGATCCGATGATCCTATCGATGCTGATGGGCGCGGCGCTGGCGGGGGCGCAACTGCCGCCCCGACCCGAGCGGGCGATGCTGGCGGAGGTTCAGGGCCTCTATCGCGGGGCGGGGGATCGGCTGTGGCCGGGATTCGGCAAGGTGCCGCTGGACCTGGTGCTGATCGGCGCGGATCGCGAGACCCTGTTCTGTCACGCGGCGGTCAAGGGCTTTGCGGACGCCGGGCGCGATCCGCTGACGAAGTGCCATCTACAGGTCAGGCCTCGCCGGCTGAGCCCCGATCTTGCGGCGGCATATCCCGTGTTTCCCGGCGGCGAGAGCATCGCGATCGGCTATCCCGCGACGCTGGAGATGAGTCCAGCCTATTGGAAAGCCACGATACTCCACGAGGCGTTCCACCTCTGTCAATCGCATTTGCCGGGCTATGCCCAGGCCGTGCAGGCTGTCGGCAGATCGCTGGGTTCGTCCGATGGCGGCTGGGTGCTGAACTATCCCTTTCCCTATGCCGATCCGAAGGTCGGGGAGGCCTTCCTCGCCATGGGGGAGGCGGGTCTCGCCTTTCTGACCGCCCGGTCAACCGAGCAGCGCCTTGCGGCCAGAAGGGCCTATGTAGCGGCGCGCGAGACGGCGCTGGCGCGGGTCAGCGCCGATGACCGGCTCTATTACGAATTTCAGGTCGGGCAGGAGGGCGTCGCACGCTGGACCGAACTGACGCTGGCGCGGCAGGGGGACGCCGCGATGCGCGCCGATGCGCTCGACCGCTGGACGGGGCTGGCGACGAGCCTGAGGGCGATTCGCGAGCAGGGTTTCAAGACGTGGAAGCGCAGCGCGCTCTATGCCTATGGCGCGATCGAGGCGGAGATGCTCGAACGCTCGGGCGTCGACTGGCGGCAGGCGTATCGCCGCCAGCCCTTCGGGCTTGGCGAACAACTGCGGCGGCTGGATTAACCCAGCCGCATCGCCACCGCGATCGCCACGCCCGACAGGGCCAGCGCGCCCGCGATCCAGCCCGCGCCGGTGCGGATCGCGGCCTCGACCCCGGTGGTCGAGACGGCGGGGGCCTCGCTTTCCAGCTTGCGGGTCGTCGCCCGGATCAGCCGGGGCAGGTCGTCGCCCAGCCGGTCCAGTTCCAGCGCCAGCGCCGCCGCGCGCCGCGTCCAGCGCTCGGGCGACAGCCGCGCCTCGACGATCCGGGCGCTTGCCCTGCGCAGCGCGGCGGACAGGTCGAAATCGGGCTCAATGCCGCTCAACACGCCGTCGATGGTGATCAGCGCCTTGAACAGCAGCAGCATGTCGGGTTGCAGGACGATCCGTTCTTCGCGAAGCACGGGGAAGATATCGGCCAGGATCGCCGCCAGCCGCAACGCGCCGCCGCCATGCCGCGCGACCAGCCGGTCGGCAACCGCCTGGAACCGTTCGGGCGCGATATCATCGGTTTGCGACCAGTGTCTCAGCGTTTCGGCGAGCAAGGTCGGGTCGCTGTTCGCGATCGACTGGGTAAAGGCGATCACCTCTTCGCGGCGACGCGGGCTGACATGGCCGATCAGGCCCAGGTCGAGCAGCGCGATGCGGTTGCCCGGCAGGCAGAGGAGGTTGCCCGGATGCGGGTCGCCGTGAAAACGCCCGTTGATCAGCGTCATGTCGAGCACGATGTCCGCCCCCGCCGAGGCGATGGCGGCAGGATCGATCCCCGCCGCTTCCAGCGTCGCGGCGTTGCGCGGCGGCACGCCCGCGATGAAGTCCATCACCAGCAGCGTTTCCGAGCTGTGCGACCAGTGGATGAGCGGCACGACCACGCGCGGCTCGCCCGCGAAATCCTCGCGCAGCCGGTCGGCGTTGCGACCTTCGTTGGTGAAGTCCAGCTCTTCTAGGATGTCGCGGCCCAGCGCGCGAATCATCCGCATCGCGCCGTATCGACGCGCCTCGGCATTGGCCGCCTCGACCATCGCGGCGATCTGGGTCAGCAGGCGAAGGTCGGCCTCCATGATGGCGCGGATGCCGGGACGGCGGATCTTCAGGACGACCTCGGTCCCGTCGTGGAGCGCCGCGCGGTGGACCTGCGCGATCGACGCGGCGGCCAGCGGTTCGGGATCGAACCGGGCAAAGGCGCTCTCGGGCGGCTCGCCCAGCGCCGCCTCGACCTGATCGCGCAACTGCGGAAAGGGGAGGCGCGGCGCCTCGCTATGCAGCTTTTCGAGTTCGGCGATCCAGTCGGGCGGCAACAGGTCGGCGCGGGTGGCGAGGATCTGGCCCAGCTTGACCCAGACCGGGCCCAGCGCCTCCATGGCGGCGCGCGTCCTGGCGGGCAGGTCGAAGGGCAGGGCATCCGGGCCCCGCCGCGCCGAGTCGAGCCCGATGTGCGCCAGCAACACGTCCAACCCGAAGCGCGAGGCGGTGGCGATCACCTCGGCCAGACGGGCGCGGTCGCGTGCCGCAACCCGGATCGCGCCCAGCATGACCGGCTCAGCTATAAGGCGGCTGGGTGAAGCCCGCCGGGCTGAGCGTGAAGATCTCGCAGCCGTCTTCGGTGATGCCGATCGAATGCTCGAACTGTGCCGAGAGCGACCGGTCGCGCGTCACCGCCGTCCAGCCATCGTCGAGCAGCTTCACATCGGGGCGGCCGATATTGATCATCGGCTCGATGGTGAAGATCATGCCGGGCTTCAGCTCGGGGCCGGTGCCGGGGCGACCGACATGGACCACCTCGGGCGCGTCATGGAACAACAGGCCCAGGCCATGGCCGCAGAAATCGCGGACCACGCCGTAACGATGCTTCTCGGCATGGCGCTGGATGGCGTTGGCCACATCGCCCATATGGTTGCCGGGCCGGGCCTGCTCGATGCCCAGCATCAGGCATTCATAGGTGACCTCGACCAGCTTGCGCGCCTTCAGCGGCACGTCGCCGATCAGGTACATGCGGCTGGTGTCGCCATGCCAGCCATCGACGATCGGGGTCACGTCGACATTGACGATATCGCCCGACTTCAGCGTCTTTTCGGACGGAATGCCGTGGCAGACGACATGGTTGATCGAGATGCAGGTCGAATGGGTATAGCCGCGATAGCCCAGCGTCGCGGGCACGCCGCCGCGTTCCAGGATGAACTGGTGGATCAGCCGGTCGATCTCGGCGGTGGCGACGCCCGGCACCATATGGGGCACGAGCATGTCCAGCGTCTCGGCGGCCAGGCGGCCCGCCTTGTGCATGCCATCGAACGCCTCGCGGCCCCACAGCTTGATCGCGCCGGTCCGCCCCTCGGGCGCGTTGGCGGAAACGGTCACATATTCGGTCATGGCCGCGATATAGCGTGGCATCGCGGCTTTTGCGAGGCTATGTCCGGCACCATGCAAGCCGACCCCGCCTCCGAGCGTATCTGGACCGCCGCGCTGATCGTCATCGGCGACGAAATCCTCTCTGGCCGCACCCAGGACCGGAACATCGCGCAACTGGCGACATGGCTGAACGTGCAGGGCATCAGGCTGGCCGAGGTGCGGGTCGTCGCGGACCAGCCGGATGCCATCGCCGAGGCGGTCAACACGCTGCGCGCGCGCAACGACTATCTTTTCACCACCGGCGGGATCGGCCCGACGCATGACGACATCACCGTCGATTCGATCGCGGCGTCGCTGGGCGTGGCGGTGATCGAACATCCCGAGGCGCGGGCGATCCTGGAGGATTATTACACCACGCGCGGCGGCGTGACCCCGGCCCGCGCGCGAATGGCGCGGACGCCGGAGGGGGCCTCGCTGATCCCCAACCGCGTGTCGGGCGCGCCGGGCATCCGGATCGGCAATATCTTTATCATGGCGGGCGTGCCGCACATCACGGCGGGGATGCTCGATGCGCTGACCGGCACGCTGGAGGGCGGGCGGCCGGTCGTGTCGGGCACGGTCGGCTGCTGGGTGGGGGAGAGCGAGGTGGCCGATCTGCTCCGCGCGACCGAAAAGGCGCATGAGGGCGTCGCCATCGGCAGCTATCCCTTTTTCCGCGAAGGCCGGACCGGCGCCAATTTCGTCGTGCGCAGCCCCGACCCGGCGCTGATGGAGACGTGCCTGGCCGATCTGACCCGCGCGCTGGAGGCGACGGGGCGCGACGTGGTGCCGGGCGGCATCTGACCCGGTGGCGGCGGCAATGCGCGGGAACGCACCCATTCTCGTCACGGGCGTGGCCGGGTTCATCGGCCATGCCACCGCTCACCGGCTGCTCGACCGCGGCGAGACGGTGGTCGGTGTCGACATCGTCAACGATTATTACGACCCGGCGCTGAAGCAGGCCCGGCTCGCGACCTTCGAGGGGCGAGAGGGCTTCTCCTTCCACCGGATGGACGTGGCCGATGCCGAGGCGGTCGCCGGTCTGGTCCGCGAACGGGGCATCACCCGCGTCGTCCATCTCGCCGCGCAGGCGGGCGTGCGGTACAGCATCGCCAATCCCTTCGCCTATGAACGCTCCAACCTGGCCGGACATCTGGCGGTGATGGAGGCGTGTCGCCATGCGCCCGGCTTCGTCCATCTCGTCTATGCCTCGTCGAGTTCGGTCTATGGCGACAAGCCGATGGGCGGGCAGGGGTTTCGCGAGGACGAACCCGCCGCCAGCCCCGTCTCGCTCTATGCCGCGACCAAGCGCGCCTGCGAGTTGATGAGCCAGTCCTATGCCGCGCTTTATGGCTTTCCGCAGACGGGATTGCGGTTCTTCACCGTCTATGGCCCGTGGGGGCGGCCCGACATGGCCTATTTCTCGTTCACCGACCGGATCATGGCGGGCCAGCCGATTGAGGTTTACGGGGAAGGGCGGATGGCGCGCGACTTCACCTATATCGACGACATCGTCGACGGCATCATCGGCGCGCTTGACCGTCCGCCCGAGACGGGGGGACACCGCATATTGAATATCGGCGGCAGCCATCCGGTCGGCCTGATGGAGATGATCGCCACGCTGGAACGCGCGCTGGACCGCGAGGCGGTGAAGATCATGAAGCCGATGCAGCCGGGGGACGTGACGGCGACCTATGCCGATGTCTCGCGGCTCCACGCGCTGACCGGATATGCCCCGCGCGTCCGATTGCAGGAGGGACTCGGCCGCTTCGCCGACTGGTATCGCGGCTATTTCCGGGTCTGATCGATTGCCGGTCCGGCAGCATCCTGCCGAAATCCGGCAATGTCAGTGCCGATTTAAAGCATTTGGAAACGAATTTCGTCCTATACGCGCAACGGACCGTCGACGGGGCGGTGAGCGTGAGGAAGAGATAGCGTGGGCATCCCCGAGAATATCGCGTGGCAGGACCCGACCGAGCGTCGCGAGGACGTCCGCGTGCCGATCCAGCGCGAAGGCACCGTCCGCGTCGCCGACGATGGCGATTCGCTGCCCATCCTGATCTCGAACCTCCATCGCGAGGGCTGTCGGATCGATGGCTCGGTAGAGCTTTCGGTCAACCAGACCGTGATGATCGGCATTCCCGGCATCGGCCTGCGTGAAGCGCGGGTGAAATGGAAGAATGACGGGGCATATGGCGCCTGTTTCCTCCGCCCGCTGCCTGTGGGCAGCGTCGGCTCGGCGCTGGCCGACAATGTTCACCCGCTGGCAGGGACGCCGTCGCCCGTGTCGCATGCCCAGGTCCGCATCATGCCGATCGCCAGCCGTGGCGAATCGGTCGAGGAAAAATGGTCGCCTCGAGTCCGTTTCGCGCTGTTCGTCGCGATGACCTTCGTCGGCGGCACGATGATGGTCTCGCTCGCCGATCTGCTGCTCAGCTGAGCTATTGCCGTTCGAAGCGCGGCGCGGTCGCCTTAGCCGCGCCGAGTGCGATCACGACCGGACGATAGCCGACCGGCACCGCCGCGCCCTGACCCGCTTGCCCGCAGATCGGGCGATAGCGCACCGACCCGGAGAATTTCAGCACGAGCCGATCGTCCGGCGCGTCGGTCCAGACGATCATCTTCGAACCCTCCGCCCCGTCGACGCGCAGGGCGGTGATGCCCGGCTGCGACCGGTCCACCCGCCACGCCTTGCCCGCGGACGCCAGCGCCGTCGCCTCGCGCACCGCACAGGCGGCGGGCTTCGGGCGATAGTCATAGGTGTAGAGGCCGAAATTATCCTCCATCTCGCTCGGTCGCCGTCCCTGATCCTTCAGCTGATAGACCCAGACGCCGCCCATCCAGGGCGTCGCGGCCGACCATAGCAGGAATTGTGCGACATTGTCCGCCGCGCGCTCGGGCGTGATATCGCCGCAGGGGCCGCCCGTGGTGGTCGGCCAGCCCAGCTCGGTGACATAGATGGGCAGCGCATGGCCGTCGGTCGTCGGCAGCGCGCGGTGCAGCGCCTCGATCTGGCCGATCGCATCGGCGCCGGTCCGCTTCGCCACCGGCTCGCACTGGTTGTAATAATGGACCGACAGCGCACTCGCCCCGGCCAGCCCGCCATTGGCGGCGACCGAGCGGACCCAGGCCCAGCCCTTGTCCTCGCCCGCCGCGCCGACCAGGATCATGGCCTTGGGATCGACCGCGCGGATCGCGCGCGTCGCCTGGTTGGCGAGCCGGGCATAGTTGATGCCCGAACGCGGATCGTCGGCGGTGCCCGCCCCGCGCAGCATCCCGCGCTCGGGCGCGGCGTTCAGATTCCACTCGTTCCAGATTTCATAAAGCGGCTGGCGCGCTTCGGTGACGCGCACCGCGTCCTGGTTGAAGGCGGCAAAGGCACGCCGCGCCGTATCGGACACCGGCGCCTTGCCGCCATCGACGGCGGGGTGGGTATAGGTGAGGATCCACAGCGGCCGCGCGCGGGTGGCGGCAACCATCGCCTGTTGTCGGGGCGAGATGTCGCCGGGAACCGCCAGTCCCTTCTGCTTGAAGGCGACCCAGGGGATGTCGTCGCGGAACGAGGCGACGCCCAGCTCGTCGATCGCCTTGGCGGTGGGAGCGGGCTCATAGCCGAATTGGCCGCCGATGCCGAAATGCACGCCCACCCCGACGATCAGCGGCGTGGCGCGTCTGGTCAGCGGCCCATCGGGCAGCGTGCCCGCCGCCTGTCCGGAGCAGGCGGACTGGGTCGCGACCAGCAGGGTGGCGCAGGCCAGCACACGGCCGCCCAGCCGAACCAGCGATGCGGGGGATGATCGTCGTTTCACGTGGTGTCTCCCTCGTTGTCCAACGGCGCCCCCCGGCGCGACCGGCTTTCCCGTCAATAGGCGTTCTTGTGCACCAGAACCGCCGCCGTACGGAACAGGATCGAGATGTCCCGTGCCAGGCTCCAGCCGTGCAGATATTCCAGATCGGCGCGCAGGCGGTTCTTGAGGTCGACGTCGCGGTGCGTCGCGCCCCGGAAGCCACGCACCTGCGCCAGTCCGGTGATGCCGGGCTTCAGCGCGTGACGCTGCCAATATTGGCGGTCGACTTCCCAGAACAGCTGGTCCCCGGCGAGCGAGCCCAGCGCGTGCGGACGCGGGCCGACCAGGCTCATGTCGCCCAGCAGGACGTTCAGCAGCTGCGGCAGTTCGTCGATGCTGGTCTTGCGAATGAAGCCGCCGACGCGGGTGATCCGCTTGTCGTCGCGCGAGGCCGAGGTGTTGCCCTTGGCATCGCTGCTCTCGACCCGCATCGAGCGGAATTTCAGGATGTGGAAGATACGGTTGCCGCGCCCGATCCGTTCCTGCCGGAACAGCACGGGGCCCGGCGAGTCGAGCTTCACCGCCAGCGCGATCAGCAGCAGCATCGGGGTCAGCGCGATGACCAGCGGCACGGTGATCAGCAGATCGAGCATGCGCTTCTTGAACATGTCGCGATAGCTGAGCGGCCCCTGCGCCACGACCAAGGTCTGGCGCCCCTTGAAATCGGTCAGCCCCAGCACGCCGAGCGAGCCGAAGCCGGGGATCAGGATCTCGCCGTCCACCGCCGCGCCGCGCAGCAGCAGCGCCCAGTCATGCTGGCGATTGGGGGCGCAGCGGACGACCACGCGCTCATATTTCGCCAGCAGCTCGGCCAGGCGGTGGAGCATATAGGGGTTTTCGAGATCGGGCTCGACCCCGGCTTCCTTGGAGAAGACGGTGTCGCACAGCTGCGGCTCGGACCATTCCTCGCGCGTCATGTCGTCGACGATCAGCAGTTCGGCGACCAGCTTGGGCGCGGCGGTCGGGCGGACCATGATGACCAGCGTCATGCGCATCGCTGCCATGAAGACCGCGCTGCTCGCCATGCCGATCGCCAGCGCGACGCGCGACAGTTCGGGCCCGGCCTTGAAGAAGAAGATGAGCGTCATCGCCGCGAAGAAGGTGATCGCCAGCGGCGTCAGCGACCGGCGCAGCGAGATCGTCCCGCTGGTCAGCGCGTCGCGGCCATAGGCCTCGCTGTTGAACGCGATGATCAGGTAGATGGGCAGGATCGGATAGGCCAGGTCGATGCCGCTGAACGACAGCCACTGGCCGTCGCGGAACAGGCTGGCCACCAGAAAGCCCAGGCTGATCGCGATCACGTCGATCATCATCAGCGCGACATACAGCCGGATGCGGACGTTCCGCCGGTGGATAGCCCCGGCGAGCGACATTTCATCCGTCAGCGCTGTCGCGAAACTCATCGTATTCTGATTTCCCATAGCCGGCATAAGGACGCTCCGCCGCTGTCCAGGCATGTGATGGCTAGCCCGGTTCATCCGGGCCAGCAATCTGCTTTCGCACCTGCAACATAGCTGTTACGACCGTTCAACAGATTATGAGCACGGGGTACCGACAGCTCTCTGAAAACCCGGTCCGGGTCGTATCAAATGGAACCAAGTCATGACGAAGATCTACGTGAACGGCCGGTTCCTCGGCCGGACGATGACCGGGGTCGAACGCTTCGCCTTCATGGTGCTGGACCGCGTCCATGCGCGGATCGTTTCGGGCGCGGAGCCCGCGCGATGGACGCTCCTCCTGCCGCCTGGGGTTGAAAAGCCTGCGCAATGGACTGGTTTCGCGGCAAAAAACGTCGGAAGCTGGGGCGGGCATTTCTGGGAGCAGGCGACGCTGCCGGGGGCTGCGCGGGACGGGGTGTTGGTCAATCTGTGCAATTCGGGGCCGGTGCTGCCACGTCGGTCGCTGACCATCATTCACGATGCGCTGGTCTATGACATGCCGGGCAATTTTTCGCGCCCCTACCGGCTACTGCACCAGAGTTTGGGGCGGCTTCTGTCCCGCCGATCCCATCTTGGGACGGTTTCGATGTTCTCGCGCGACAGATTGTCGGCGGTGCTTAAGGTTCCCACGGACGCCATCCCGGTCATCCCCAATGCCGCCGATCATATCGACGCGATCGCCCCCGACGACACGGTGCTGAACGCGCTCGATGTCGAGCGCGGCCGCTATCTGCTGTTCGTCGGATCCTTCGCGCCCAACAAGAACCTGCCGCGCGCGCTGGAGGCGTTCGCGCGGATTCGGCGGCCCGAGGACCGGCTGGTGCTGGTCGGCGCGGCGGTGCGGTCCTTTGCGCAGAATGGGCTGGGCGACGTGCCGCCCGAGGGCGTCGTGCTGCCCGGCCGGATCAGCGATGCGGCGCTCATGAGCCTTTATCGCTCGGCACGGGCGCTGGTCTTTCCCAGTCTTTACGAAGGATTCGGCATCCCGCCGCTGGAGGCGATGCGGTTCGGCCGCCCGGTGATCGCGGGCGACATTCCCCCGGTGCGCGAGGTGTGCGGCGACGCCGCGCTCTATTGCGATCCGCAGTCGGTCGAGGCGATCGCGACGGCGATGCAGACGATGCTGCGCGACGACGCCGTGCATGCCGATGTGACCAGCCGAGTCAGCGCGCGCAGTCGGCAGTTCAGCTGGGATGCCAGCGCCGATGCCCTGCTGCGCGCGCTGAAGGCGGTCTAGGCCGCCGTCACCCGGCGGCGAAGCCCCATCTGCCGGACGATCACCGTCGCATTGCCCGCCGCCAGCGCGGAGACGCGAAGCGTCGCGATCAGATAGGGATAGGGGCCGCTCGACGCCGGGACGATGGCGGGGCGGGTGCGCAGGGTCATCAGCGCGGGGTCGTTGATCCCCTGATCGTTGGCGCCGTTCGGATTGCTCATGTCCTGCGATCCGAAGGCCGTGCCGTTGGAGCCCATGCTGGCCCCCGCCAGTTCCAGGGTGATCGACTGGAGCGAGGCGGGAGCGGCGACCAGTTCGACGAGCGCGAAGCCCTCCAGTTCGTCGCCCGGCCGCAGATTGGCGTGATATTGCCCGCCGACCGTGCCGGGCAAGGTCTGCTCCAGCCGGAAATGACCCGCGCCGCCAAAGCTGATCGCAGCCTGGACCCCGTTGCCGATGCCGTCGGGATTGGTGACGTTCGACAGCGTGGCGGAGCCGCCGCCGCTGCTCATCGCGGCGGTCCAGCCCGAGGGCGCATCGCCCGTCACCCCGTTGCCCGCCGTCCCGCCGGTCGTCGTGGTGAACAGATGGTTGGTCAGGATCTGGCGACGGCCATTGGCGGGCGTGTCGATGACCCCGCTCGACAGGACCGGGCGCGGCGGTACGATCCGCGCGAGCAGCGCCGCCAGGCTCTTGCCGTGCCAATAGGCCCCGCGCGCATTCATATGGATGCCGTCATAGGAATAGCCCGAACGAAAGGTCGGCGTCGTCGCCCCGGCCTGCATCACCACGGGATAGGCGTCATGGACATGGATGCCGGGCGTCCGTTCGGCATAGTCGGCGATCAGGTGACGCAGCTGGACCAGCGCCGCGATCTTCTCTCCGCTGGTCAGGCTCGATCCGCCGACCTCATTCTCCAGGACCACGGTCATTCCGGCGGCGTAGGCGGTATCGGCGATCAGCCTCAGGTCCCGCATCGCGACGGCGGCGATCGTGTCGATCGTCACCGTCTCGCCGGTGACCGCGTGATTATAGGTAAATCCCGTCGCGACTTGGCCGATATTGTTGATACCGCCCTGCACATAGAGCAGCCCCGCGCCGGTCGCGATCGCGGCGGGCAGCCGCGCCAGCATCTGGTCGGTCCGGTCGCCGCTGACGCCGAACGTGTCCCCGATCGTCATATTGTGGCCGAGCAGCGCATTGGCCCAGTTGATCGGCGACCGCGCGCAGCGGTTGCGGCGGCCGAAGTCGAGATAGATGATCGCCACCCGGCTGTCGCCGAGCGCGGTCAGTTGCTTGGTCAGCCGCCGGTCGGGGCTGACATTCAGGCGGGCCAGACGCGACAGGCCGACCCCGATGCTGCCAGAGGCATATCCCATCGCTCAGGCCTCCGCGATCAGGTTGGCGGCGGTGGTGCCGGTGGCGCGGACATAGGCGGCGTGCACCGCGATGTAGCTGGCGTCGGGCAGGTTGCGATAGGTGACGTCGACCGCGCCATCGATCCCGCGAAGCGTCACGTCGCCGCCGATGCCGACGTAAATGCCCTTGGGAATCTGCGGCAGGGGCTGGGTATCGCTGGGCGTGACGGGGAAGGGCGCGCGCGAGGGGCTGTTCACCGTGTCGATGATGCTGCGTGGATCGGCCATGCGAAACTCTCCCATCGGGGCGGACGGGATCGTCCGCTCCATGGTTGTTCCAGTTATGTTCCAATTTTCGTGTAGGACAGCGAAATTTTCGGCACGCCCGTCCGTGACGGTGCATTTCAGCCCGACTTCGCCATGCTGCGCCGCAAAATGGTACAGCCTGCCCCGGTCGCGACCGCTATACCCTTTCGATCCAACCCGCTACGCAGCGGCGTTGTCTCCACGTCGATGCCATCAAGAGGATCAAGGTGAACGGATTTCTACGATCGGTCTGCCGCGACCTTCACCGCTATGCCCATTTCGAGCAGACGCGGCCGTCATTCGCCTTTGCGGTTCGCATGCTGCTGCTGACCCAGGGGTTCCAGTTCGTGCTGGCGCGCCGCATCCAGGATCTGATCGTGCGGATCCCGGTCGCCGGGCGGCCGCTGCGCCGGGTCTGGTGGTGGTGGACCTGCCGCCGCTTCGGCGCGGAGATCGCGATCGGTGCGACGGTGGGCGACGGGCTCTATATCCCGCACCCCTATGGCATCGTGGTCGGCGTCTGCACCATCGGCGAGGATGTCGCGATCCTTCAGAACGTCACCATCGGCGCGCGCGGCCCCGAAGCGCCCAGCCAGGCGGTGATCGGGCGCGGCAGCTACCTGTCGGCCGGATCGGTGCTGGTCGGTGCGATCACGCTGGGCGAGGGCGCGGTGATCGGCGCGAATGCGGTGGTCCTGACCAATGTGCCCGCCCGCGCCACCGCCGTGGGCATTCCCGCCCGGATCATCACGCGCGGCTGACGCCTTCGCCTCGCCGGCCGACTTTCCAGAGGATTACCCCATGCGCATCCTGAGCATCACGGCCTTCTACACCCCTTTCGTCATCGGCGGCGCGGAGATGTGCGCGCAGAACCTGACCGACTGGTTCGTCGCCAACGGGCATGAGGCAGCGGTGCTGACCGCCGCGCCGACCCCGGCGGACGAGCAATGGGGCGCGGACAAGGACGGCTACAAGGTCTATCGCGTCAGCACGCCGCATCTCTATCCGGTCGCCGCGACCAACCAGCAACCGGGCTGGAAGAAGCCGATCTGGCACATGCAGGACATTCTCGATCCCCGCAACGAGGCGGTGTTCGACCGGGTGATCGCCGAGTTCAAGCCCGACTTCATCCATATCCACTGGATCCAGGGGCTGGGCTATAACGGGCTGAAGGTCATTGCCCGGCACGGCATCCCGACCGCGATCACGCTCCATGATCTGGCGCTGGCCTGCGTCCGCACGACGATGTTCCGCGGCATCGACGAATGCGCCGGGCAATGCGGGACGTGCAAGTTCAGCGCGAAGGTGAAGATGGGCTATCTGCGCCAGCTGCCCCGCCTGGGCTTCATCTCGCCGTCTCAGGCCAATCTGGACCGGGTGGCCGAGCTGTTGCCGATCGACGATTACCCGAAGTTCCATATCCTCAACCCCAACCGCTATCCGGCCCCGACGGTGCGCCATTCGCCGCAGGCCAGGACCCGGCTGCTCTTCGTCGGGCGTCTGGAGGAAACCAAGGGAATCAACTTCCTGCTCGGCATCCTCGACACGCTGTCGAAGGATTTCGATTTCCATCTGACCGTGCTGGGCAAGGGCCCCGAGGAACCGCGCCTGCGCGAGCAATATGGCCATCACGACTGGCTGGAGCTGAAGGGCCATGTCCCGCAGCAGGAGGTGTCGGACATCATGGCGACCAGCGACCTGCTGATCACGCCGTCGCTCTGGGCGGAGAATTCGCCCGGCGTGGTGATCCAGGCGCTGGCCAACGGCCTGCCGGTGATGGGCAGCGACAAGGGCGGCCTGCCCGAGCTGATCCAGCCGGGCGAGAACGGAATGCTGGTGCCGCCGGGCGACGAGGCGCTGTGGCGCTCGGCGATCACCGATGTGCTGCGCCACCCCGAAAAGATGGCGGCGCTGCGCGAAAGCACGATCCGTTCGGCCGACCGTTTCGACTATGACCGGCTGGGCCGAGAGATCATGGCGGCGCTGGAACATATCGCCGCGCAACCGGCCCGCGCAGCCTGATCGCTCAGGAGCGCGGGGGCCGCGGGTCAGAGCAGCCGGGCGTTGACCCCCAGCCGGCTGACGCCGGGTACGTCGATGACGACCGGCATCTCGCCGACCGTGACGGTGCGGTCGGCCGTCCCCGCCGTCGCCGACTGGCAGAGCGTGCGCGTGGTATAGGCCGCGGTGCCGCCCACGGTCAGGCGGCCGGTCCGTCCGGCCAGGCTGCTCCACGCGATGACCTGAAGTCCCTGCGGCGTCGCCGCGCGCACCACGGTCAGGCCCGATCCGACCTGTTGCACCGACATGGCGGTGGCGTTGCGGACGATCTGCGCCGCTTCGCGGAAACCGCACAGCGCGGGCTTGGCGTTGCCCGCCGCGTCGTACAGCCCGAAATGATGCTCCAGATCGTTGGCGTTGGTGCCGGAGTCCTTCAGTTCGTAGATCCAGCTTCCCGCGACCCAGGGCAGGGCGGCGGTGTGCAGCAGGAATTGCGGTACGCTGGTCGCGACGACCGAGCTGGCCACCGAACAGGACAGCGATCCGCCCGGCCAGCCCCATTCGGAGATGTAGATGGGCGGCGTCTGCCCGCCGGTGACCGATGCCAGACGGGTCTGAAGCTGATAGAGGCGCGCGATCGCCGCCGTCGCGGTGCGCAGGTCGGTGCGTTCGCACTGGTTGTAAAGGTGGACCGACACCCCGTCCGCCCGTTTCGCCGCGCCGCGTGCGACCGCATCGGCGATCCAGTCCCAGCTGGGGTCGCTGCCCCCTGCGCCGACGATCACCTTCGTGTCGGGCGTGCTGTCCTTGATCGCGGCGACGGTGTCGCTGGCCAGCGCTGCATAATAGCGCGCCGCGCGGACATCGCCTTCCTCGCCCGCGGTCATCAGCATCGGCTTGTCGGGCGCGGCGGTGACGTTCCACTCGTTCCAGATCTCGTACATCGCATTGCGGCCCGCCGTCGCCGCGACGGCGCGCCTGGCGAAGGCGACGAAGGCGGCGCGACCGGCGGCGCTGATCGGGGGCCAGCTTTCGGGGATGAAGGGATTGCCGTTGGTCAGGATGAACATCGGCCGCGCGCTGGTCTGCTTCAGGAAGCCGCTGATCGCGGGCGCCAGGTGCGAACCGTTGACGTCCCAGTCGGGCGCGAAGTCGTTCCAGAAGATGTCGTCGCGAAACGCGGTGACATTGGCCGCCTTCATCCACTGGGTGGTGGTGGCCGCGTCATAGCCGGACTTGCTGGCATAGGCGAAATGGGTCGCCACGCCGATCTCATAGGGCGTCGACCGGGTGGACAGGTCCCCGGCGCCGAAGATGATGGCGGTGGCGCCCGGATCGCTGGCCAGCGCGGTGGCGTCCGCCGAGGTGGAGCCGGTCGGCGTCGGGGTGGCGGTGGGTGTCGGCGTCGGTGTCGGGCCCGTGACCACGCTCACCGCGCCCGATGACGTGGAACCGCCCCCGCCGCCGCACGCGGCCATCAGGGGAAGGAGGAGCAGAGCAAAATGGGCACGCATGACAAAGCCTTGCTGGGTTTCATCACCTTGTAGGCCGAGCATGATGCAGGGTGGTTAAGTGCACTGGTTAATGCCGGATTCACCGGGATTTTGCGGTTATCTAAAAAAATTCGATTTGGTTCCCTGTCGACGAGATAATTTCGACCTGTCCCATTTTTGCCGCGTTGCAACAAAACCGCCCCTTTTGGGACAGTGCTCGGGCTTGACCGGTGATAGGGGAAAGGGCACCGCAGGTCGTTGTTGGTTGGGTAAACGTAACGAGGGCACGAACCGGATGCTGCAAAGCGGTGACATTTTGCGGCTGCCATCACGGCCTGTCTGCATGGGAATTGCCGCGATCGCCTTATGGTGCGTCGGCGGCACCGCTTACGCACAGGACGAGCGGCTGGGCGTTCCCCTGGTGCCGGTCCTGCCGGTCGCGCGACCCGTCGTCGCCGATCCCGGCCTTTCGTTAACCACCTCGGCCGAGGCGGCCTATGACGACAATATCTTCCGCACGAATTCGCGGCGGACGCCGTCGGTGGACGACTTCATCCTGACGCCGGGCGTGCGCGGCGTATATTGGCGGCAGGTCGGGTTGAACGACGTGCGGGTCGATGCCGATCTGGCCTATAGCTTCTTCACGCTGAACCCGGATCGAAGCCGGGGTCGCGCCGACCTGCATGGCAGCGGGACGTTCCGGGTCGCGGGCGTGTGCCAGATCCAGCCCGATGCGCGCATCCTGCGGCAGCAATCGGACTATGGCGACATCAATGCGGCGCGGGACAATTTCCAGACGGTCAGCAATCTGTCGCTTCGCGTCAGCTGCCCGCGCACGGTCGGCTTCTATCCCGTGGCGGACATCAGCCGCCGGACGACGACGAACAGCACCGCGTTCGACTTTGCCGACCTGCGCAGCGTCTCGCTGCTCGGCGGCATCGGCTATAGCCGCCCGAGCATCGGTCAGGCAGTGCTCTATTATCGCCATCTGAACAGCGAGCGTCCGACGATCAACGTCACCAACCGGGCCGAGCAGGTCGGGGTGACCTTCCACCGCGCGGTGGTCAGCCGCGTGACGCTGGACCTGGACCTCAGCTATCTCGACGTGACGTCGCGTGGGGCGAATGTGCGACCCTATCGCGGGCCGGGCTGGGACGCCAAGCTCGAACTCAAGCCGGTTCCCGCCGCCTCCTTCTCGATCGAGACGGAGCGCCGGATCGTCAACGACTCCCTGGTCCCGGCCGGTTTCGCCGTGCAGACCGATGTCCAGCTGGCGAGCGAGCTGCGCTTCGCCGAGCGGACGCGCCTTCGGGCCGGTGCCATATTGGGGCATCGCAACTTTCGGGGCGACCCACTCGTCATTGCCTCGCCCTTCGCGAGGGACGATTTTCAGTCCTACTCGCTGGGCGTGACACGCCAGCTCGGCGAGCGTCTGAACCTGAATGTGGACGGGCAGTATAGCAATCGCAACACGGATACGGGTGTGAACGAATATCACTTCACCCGCCTTGTTGCCGGAGTTTCCTATCGTTTCTGATCGGTCCTCCCCGGACCGGCCGGATATCGCGCGAATAGCATGAGGACGAAAAATGCGCCGTAAGCATAAGCTATTGCTGGCCATGGTCGTGCTGACGCCGGGCATGGCGTCGGCCCAGCAGGGTGTCGCGCCCGCCCCCGTGCGGACGGCCCCGCTGCCGACCCCGGGCGTGCGCCCGGTCGATACCGCCGCCAGCGCCTATGTGCTGGGCCCGGACGACGAGATCGAGATGAAGGTCTTCGGGCAGGACAATATGTCGCTCAAGACCCGCATCCGCGCCGACGGCACGATCACCGCGCCGTTCCTGGGCAATATCCAGGCGGCCGGGCGGACCACCGCGCAGCTCGCCCAGCAGTTGAGCGAAGCCTATCTGCGCGGCGGCTATCTCAGCCGTCCGTCGATCAACATCGAAGTTACCAACTATGCCAGCAAGAGCGCGACGGTGCTCGGCTCGGTCGGGCAGGCGGGCCTGTATCCACTCGATCGCCCCTATACGGTCGCGGCGATGGTCGCGCGTGCGGGCGGCCCGCGCGCGGACGGGGCCAACACGGTGATCCTGACCCCGATGGGCGGCCAGCCGGAGCGCATCTCGCTGGCCGATGTCAGCGGCGGCGCCGCGCGGCTGGTCCAGCCGGGCGACACGCTGTTCGTGCCGGTCGCCGAGCAGGTCTATGTCTATGGCCAGGTCGAGAAGGGCGGCGGCTTCCCGGTCCAGCCGGGCATGACCTTCCGTCAGGCCCTGGCGCTGGCCGGTGGCCCGACGCTGGCGGGCTCGACCAAGCGGATCGAAGTGCGCCGCGGCGGCAAGGTCCTGCCCAAGGCGACGCTCGACGACGTGGTCCAGCCCGAGGACGTGCTGGTCATCAAGGAAAAATGGTTCTGATCCTGGGGCCGTGGAACCCGGTAATGGCGTTGGGAGTGGCGTAGATGGGGTTCAAGACATGGCTGGCCGCGATCAAGGCCTGGCTGATGGGGGGCACGGCGGAAGCGGCCACCGGCTTGCCGCGCCCGGTAACGGGTGAGCGGCCGATGGGCCGCGTGCCGGTCGACGGCGCGGTGCGGTCGCCGGTGCCGGTCGCCCCGGCCTTCGCCGCGCCTGCGCCCGCTCCGTCGGGGTCGGCGCGTGCGCGGATCCATGCCGCGTTCGACACCGGCATGCCGGTCGAAAGCCGCGCCGGACTGGCGGGGCGGGCCGAAGAGCTGAACCGTCTGGTCGAGGCGGTCATCGAGAATGGCAAGCACGGCATCGTCTTCGGCGCGCGCGGCTCGGGCAAGACTTCGCTGTCGCGCGTGTTCGGCGATCTGGCGGACGAAAAGGGGGCGGTGGTCCTCTATAATCTCGCCAGCGGCGACCTGAGCTTCTCAGAGCTGTATCGCCCCTATCTCACCGAATTGGCGACCATTCCCGGCGGCGGATTGCGGCGCGGCGATATCGCGGCGCTGCTTGATGCGCCGTTCGACGCGCGCGCGCTGGCCAGCATCCTGGCGGAGCGGGTGCGTCGGCCGGTCATCCTGGTGCTCGACGAATTCGATCGCGTGGAGTCGGCGGCGACCAAGTCCGAGGTCGCGGCGCTGATGAAGCTGCTGACCGATATGCGCGCCACGACGCGGGTCGTGACGGTCGGCATCGCCGCCAATGTCGAGGATCTGATCCAGGGCCATCCCTCGCTGCGCCGCCACATGGTGTCGGTGCCGGTCGGCGGGATCGGCGCGGAGTCGCTCAAGGACCTGTTCGTGCGCTGCTGCACGCAGGCCGGGCTGACGGTCGAGGACGGCGCGGCGACCGAGGTCGCGTCGGCGGCCTATGGCTCGCCCTATCACCTGCGGCTTTTCGGCCTGAACTGCGCGCTGGCCGCCGAGAAGGCGGGCGTGAGCCGGATCGATCGCGAGATCGTGCGCATCGGGTTCGGCAAGGCCTTTGCGGACTGGCGAATGCTGAGCGCCACGACGGCGGACCTGCTGGTGCGGTGCGCCCGGCTGCCGACCGGGCACCGCTTCGTGATCGCGCTGATCGCCTATGCGGCGGCGATGCGCACGCGGGTCGACCAGGCCGAGATCACCGCGCTGGCGATCGGCGACGGCTCGCTCGACCCGGCGGTCGTCCAGGCCGCGTTCGACATGCTCCGTCCCATCTTGCGGCCCAGCGCGATCGACGGCCAATATCTGTTCGACGACGCGCTTGCGCCGCAATTCTACCTCCTGCTGCACAGCGGCAGGATTGATCCGCAACCGGCCGACCAGGGCCTGCGCTCCGACCTGCGAGCGTTCCTGGAGCAGGGAGGGCCCATGGCATGACCAGTTTTTCCGATCTTTTGATGGCGTTGCGCCATCGCAGCCGACTGGCGATCGTCGTGGGCGGCGTGGTCTTCGCGCTCATCGCGGTGCTCGGCTTTCTCCAGCCGCGCGCCTACACCGCCAGTTCGTCGATCCTGATCGATCTGACCCAGCGCGATCCGACGACCGAACGTCAGGCCAGCGAGACCGCCGCCTCGGTGATCGACACGATCATCGGGACCCAGCTCGACATCATCCGCAGCGGTGCCGTGCTCGAAGAGGTGGCGCGTCGTGCGCCGCCATCGGTCCTCGCCAAGGCGGGGGAAGGCACGGCGGAATCGCGCATGCAGCGTGCGGTCGGCATTCTTCGCCGCAATCTGAAGGCCGATGCCGACAAGGGCAGCAATGTCATTCAGCTCAGCTATACGGCACCTACCCCGCAGGAAGCGGCCAAGACGCTGAACATCATCACCGAGGTGTTTCTGGGCAAGCAGGTGGCGCTGCGTAGCGTCGCTGCGCGCGAGAATGCCAAATGGTATGACGCCCGGACCGCGGAGGTTCGCAGCCGACTGGAACAGGCGCAGCGCCGCCTGTCCGACTTCCAGCGCCAGCATGGCATCGTCGGCGTGAACCGCATGGATCTCGAGGCCGACAAGGCCCGCAGCCTGTCGACCGAGCTCGTCGCGGCCCAGGCCGCCGCTGCCGCCGCCCGTTCCAAGTCGGGCTCGGCCGCGCAGCCGGAGGTTGCGCAGTCGACCATCGTGCAGGATCTCCAGCGCGAAATCGGCGTCCAGGCCGGTCGCGTGGCCGAACTGTCGAAGACGCTGGGTCCGAACCACCCGGACATGGTCGCGGCGAATGCGCAACTTGCTGCGCTGCGCAGCCAGCTGGGCAATGCTCGGTCGGTACAGGCCCAGGCCCTGACCGCCGCCAGTTCGGCAGCGGCCCAGCGCGAAGCCACGCTTCGTTCCGATCTGGCGCAGCAGCAGGCCCGGATGGTTGCCTTGTCGAGCGTGCAGGACGATCTGAACGTGCTCCAGCGTGACGTCGACGCCGCGCGCCAGACCTATGACACGGTGCGCCAGCGCTTCAACGAAGCCACGCTTCAGAGCGAGATTTCGCGGGCCAATGCCAGCAGCCTCGATCCGGCCGAACCGCCGCTGCTGCCGTCCAAGCCCAATCTGGTGCTGTGGCTGATCGCCGCCATCATCCTGGGCGCGGGCACCGGACTGGCGGCGGCACTGGGCTCCGAAATGCTCCGGCCGCGCCTGCGCACGCCGGCGGGCACGTCGCAGTCGCTCGATCTGGACGTGCTGGCGGATATGACCGACTTGCGGTCGACGCAAAATAGCGGCTGGGCCGCAAACCGGGAGGTAATGGCGTGAGGCTCCGTTCGAGCGCGAATTCCGCGCAGTCCTATGCCGAGGCTGAGGCGCTTCAGGGGCGGGCGACAGGACAGGGGATCGATCCCCTGCTGGTCGCGGCCTTCACGATGGACGACCCCTATGTCGTCGCGATCCGCAGCATCCGCAGCTCGATCGTCCAGCGTTATGAAGACGTGTCGCGCGACACGCGTTACTGCGCGCTGATCGGTCTCGATTGCAACGAGGCGCTGGCGGTGATGGCCGCCAATCTGGCGGTGGTGACGACGCATATGGGATCGTCGACGCTGGTGGTCGACACCAACCATGCGCATCCGCGCGTCGCCGAACTGTTCGGCTGTTCGGATTCGCCGGTGGTCCAGTCGACGCCGCTGGTCGGGCTGACGGTGATCGGGACGGGGCGCGGCGAGGGCGGCGTGGCCGATCCGGTCGAGCGTCGTCCGCTGATCGAGCAGCGCGACGAATGGAATGCGCGGGTCGATCAGGTCATCGTCGCGATCGCGCTGAACGAGGCGCATAGCGCCGCCAGCATCGCCAACGCGCTGCATGGCTTCGACGCGGCGGTGATCGTCGCGCGCAAGAATGTGACGCAAGTCCGGCCGACCCGTGCGCTGATCGACGTTCTGGACCAGCACCGCGTGCCGATCGTCGGTACGGTCCTGGTTTGAGTCGCGCCATGGCGTCGGAGCACGGTCCTGCGCGCGGGGCACCTCGGGTGCTGCACGTTTGCGACAGCATCATCGGGGGGACTGGAAGCTATCTTGCGGAGCTCCTTACTCCGCAAGCCAAGCTATACGGGCCCGCGCAGCTTATGCTGCTGATGCCGCGCCAGCACATCCCTGATCTTGAGCCTCGACTGATCGATAGTGGCATTTCACTCATATATTTCCATCGCCCCAATCGATTACTGGGCATGGTGATGTTGTTTTTTGCATATTTGGCATGTTTGAGGCGCTATCGCCCTGACATCGTCCATGCTCATTCGTTCGGCGCTGGGGTCTGTACCCGCATCGTACCCTGGTTTCGCCGCCACCGCTTGGTTTTCTGCCCGCATGGCTGGGCTTTCAACATGCCCGTGAGCGCATGGATTCGGAGTGCGATAACCCTTGTCGAGCGCATTCTGGCTATGCGCGTCGACCGCATCCTTTTGATATCCCAACACGAGCGGCAGTCTGCCGAACAAGCCGGAATGCCCGTCCGAAAGTTGGTAACCATTCCGAATGCGATCGCGACGGAGCCGCCTCCGGTTGCGGCGGTTTCATGGCAGGATACGCGGATCAAGCTGTTGTTTGTCGGGCGGTTCGATCGACAAAAGGGGTTGGATTTGCTGCTGGATGCCATTCGACCTCTTGGGGCGAAATATAGCGTCCGCGTCGTCGGCCGTCAGGTGGTCGGCAACGGCGTCGATTTGGGTGAGCCGCTGGATTTTGTGGATTTCGTCGGTTGGCGCGATCGAGACGAGGTCTCGGCCGAGATGAAGGCTGCGGACGCGGTGATCGTACCGTCACGCTGGGAAGGCTTTGGCCTGGTCGCTATCGAGGCGATGCGGCTCGGCCGCCCGGTGATCGCATCCGACGCAGGCGGACTGAACGACATTCTGGATCATGGCCGCTATGGTTTCAGTTTTCCCGCCGGTGACGTCCAAGCACTTCGTATTCTGCTCGCCAATCTTGATAAAGATCAATTGCCGTCATTTGGAGAAATTGGTCGCAAACGTTTTCTGGCGGAGTATTCCGCGGACCGTATGGTCAGCCAAGTTGACGATGTTTATCGCGATTTGATGACCAAATGATTTTGTTCCGGTAATCTGCAGCAATCTTTTCGGCCAAATTGGTCTCCGGACACGCCGTGTGGCACCGCCATGGGACAGATTCGCCTGTTGGCCTATTGAGTAATCCTTAAAGAAGCTCATGTTGTGAACCCGTTACACTGTTCCGCATGGGGAACGAACGGGGTTGGCTTTTGGATGGCGGAACGACAAATCAGGTTCGATGCGCTGGACGCGTGGCGGGGCATTGCGGCGCTGATCGTCGCCCTGTTCCATTTTCAGGCAGCCGGATATTTTTACGCGGTTCCGCTGGTGCGGCATGGCAACCTGGCCGTGCCGTTCTTTTTCGTCCTGAGCGGCTTCGTCATTACCCATGCCTATCGATCCAAGCTGCATGATGCGGGGGACGGCTGGCGGTTCATGATCCGGCGTTTTGGACGCCTATATCCGCTGCACTTCGTCACGCTGATGGTGCTTGTCGTGCTGGAACTCGCAAAGCTGGCCGCGATGCAGTTCGGGTTTTCCGCCGCCGAGGGCGCGTTTCAGGGTACGAACAACATATCGTCGCTGATCGCCAACATCTTCCTGCTGCATGCCATCATTCCATTCCCCGACCTGAGCTGGAACGCAGCGAGCTGGTCGATCAGCACGGAATTCTACACCTATCTCGTGTTTCTGCTGGTCTATCTGCTGTCCGGGGCCCGTCATCGCCTGCTGGGATGCGCCTTGGCCTTTGTCGCATCCGGGCTGGTGTTGTTGAATATCGAGATATTCCACCCGCAACTGGGCATCGTGCAAGGCATGGGCATGGCGCAGTGCGTGTTCGGTTTCTTCACGGGCAATCTGACATACGAGCTGTATCTGCGTCTGCGTGGCAATCCCGTATTTCAGGGAACACGGCCCGAGATACTCGCGACCATGCTGATGGTTCTGTTGTTCTGGTTCAAGCCGCCCTTCATCTCATTCGATATTCTGGTGTTCGGCCTAGTCATCCTGCTATTCTCCTATGAGGGCGGCGCCGTGGCGCGTGTGATGCGTGCTCCGGCGCTGCAGCGGCTGGGGGAATTGTCCTATTCGATCTACCTCGTGCACTTCATCATCTTTGCCGTGATGTTCGTCATCGTGCGGCTGGCACAGGCGAAGTTGCACGTGCCGCTGATCGGCGCGATCGGCGGGATCGAGGTGATGGATTTCGGCCCGTCCTGGCTCATGGATCTGGTCGCCCTGGGCTATCTGATCACGGTCGTCATCTGTGCGACCCTGACCTATCGGTTCGTCGAGGTTCCCGGTCGCCGCTTTTTCAATCGCCTGTCCCGGAGCCGCGCCCAGCCCGAAATTCCGACCGGGGTTGAACCAACCCAGGCCTGATACGTTCAGGGCAGGCAGCCGCTGGGAACAGGCTTTCCGCAGCATTAATCATTTGTTGGTCTTTGCGACGTAACGTTTGCGCAATGAGTTATGTCGCTGATCCAATTTACTTAAAATTGGTTTAGCTATTCCGATTAGAGATTCGGCCACGGATGGACTCCGATATTGGGGACCGAACCTAATCGGAGTTCCAAGCCCGTGGCTGCTCAACCTGCTTCCGTTTCTGCCTTTCTTTCGACGCTGGGCGTAAACGCCCATGCGGGCAGCGCGAACGGTGCCTATGCGAATTCCAGCATGGTGCTAAGCGCGCTGAATTACCTTGGGATCAGCACGGTTCGTGATCATTTCACGAACCTGGGCACCGGCGGCGCCGCGGTCGGCGCGATGGCCGCGGCCGGTATCAAGTTCGATTTCGTGGCGTCGTCCGATCTGCCTGCCAAGGGCGATGCGGGGATGGCGGACTATGTCGCCGGACTGAAGGCGTTCCAGAGCAAATATGCGGGCAGCATCTTTGCGATCGAAGGGCTGAATGAAGTCAACATTCAGGCTTTCAACTACAAGGGCAGCGGCGATCTGGCGGCTGCGGCGGCCTATCAGAAGGCATTGTACGGCGCCGTGAAGGGCGACTCCGCCCTGTCCGGCATTCCGGTCATCAACCTGTCGATCGGTCTTGAGAGCAGCTCGGCCTATGCCGCCATCGGCAATCTGGGGGCCTATGCCGATTACGGCAACGCCCATGCCTATACCGCGACGGGGTGGCAGTCGGACAAGGTCATGGAAGCGTCGATGGCGCGCGCGGCGGGCGCGGCCAAGGGCGATCCGGTCATCGTCACCGAAACGGGCTATACGACCCTCAAGAGCGACACCGGTCTGGGCGTCAACGAGAGCGCGCAGGCCAAATTGACGTTGAACGCGGTTCTGCATGCGTATGAGAACGGCTCGAGCAAGACATTTCTTTACGAACTTTTTGACAGCAGCCTGGAGCCGACGGGTCCGGCGCGGGAATTCAACTTCGGCCTGTTCAAGACGGACGGCACTCCCAAGCAGGCGGCCGTTGCCCTGCACAACCTGACCAGCATCCTGGCCTATACCGATGCCGGGACCGGCACGGCGGCCAGCGCCGCGACCGCCTATACGCTGAAGGATATGCCCGCCGATGGGCATTCGATGGCGATGACCAAGGGCAATGGCGCCTACGACCTGGTGCTGTGGCGCGACGTTAAGATGTGGGACAGCGCCAGCCAGACCGAAACGACGACCGCGCCGCGTTCGATGACCATCGATCTTGGCGGGGTGCAGAAGACCGTCTATGTCTATGATCCGCTGAACGGCACGACGCCGATCGCGACCTATACGAATGTCAGCTCGATCACCGTCGCCATGGGCGACCGGCCGCTGATCGTCGAGGTTGGCGCCAAGGGCGCCTATACCGAGGTCAAGCCCAGCGTCGCGCCCGACCTGACCCTGACGGCGGAAGCCTTTGTCGCGCAGATCGACAAGCTCGCGGTGTCGACCGGGCTCAACAGCGTCACGCTGACCGGCTCCTCGGTGCTGCAGGTCGCGTCGGACGCGACGATGAAGTACATGGTCGCCAATTACGGCTCGGTCCTGTCCAAGGTGAAGGGCAGCTATTCCTTCCAGGTCACGCAGACCGGAGACAATTGGAAGGAAGAGCGCAGCTTCGACAGCGCGGGCAAGCTCACCGGCACGGTGGATTATGGCTATTCGGCCGGTGTCCTCGCCAATGTCCACAGCGAACTGGCCGACGGGACGGTCAGCGATCGGACCTATAATGGCGGCAAGCTGGCGCAGGTGACCACGCTGGCGCCTGGTGGGCTGCGCACGACGATCACCTATGACGTGGCGACGGGCAAGCCCACCGCAATGTCCGAGGTTACGTCGTCGTCCACGACGTACAGCGTCTATAAGAACGGGATCTTGTCGGCCCGGACGATCAATGCCGCCGACAAGAGCAGCGAAGTAGACAGCTACGACTCGACCGGCAGGCTGACCACGACCGTCCGCGTCGATACGGCCGGTGTCTGGACGACGACGAACCTGGATGCCGTTGGCAAGGCGACGCGCGTCTTCATCGAACGGCCGGACGGCACCGGCGAGAACACCACCTATGGTATCACCGGCCAGGCCTGGACCACCCAGCGCCAGGTGACGGCCGCGGGCGGACGGGTCACGCTTGTCGAGCGTATCCGCGCCGATGGCAGTTTCGTCAGCACGGAACGTTATCCGGGCGACGGCAGCAGCGTCGTGACCAGCTTCGACAGCCGTGGTGTCAGGCAGCAGGAGGTCAGCGTCTCGGCCAAGGGGGATCGGACGACGCTGGTCTATGATACGGCCAGCGGCAATGTGAAGACCCGTGTCGACCAGACGACGGCCGGGACCACCACGATCACCTATAGCGGCGGCGCGATGACCGACCGCACGCTGGTCCGCGCGGACGGCAGCCGCCAGTCGGAGACCTTCTCGAACGGCGTCTGCATCCGCCTCGTCGAAGTGGCGGCCGACGCGACCTTTACCACGCGGCTATTCGATCCGGTGTCGGGCAAGCCGACGAAGATCTATGTCACCAGCCCCGACGGCACCAATACGAACACGACCTTCGGCATCACCGGCAAGAGCTATGTGACCGAAGTCCAGATCGTCTCGAAGGCGGGCAAGGTCATGTCCGTCGTGCGCACCCATGCCGATGGAACCTATGACTATACCGACGTCACCGGAAGCGACGGCAGCCATACGCTGACCTATTATAATGCAAGCGGACAGCGCACGAGCACGACGATCATCGCGCCGGACGGCAGCCGCACGACCAAGACCTATGATATGTCCGCAGCTTCGCAGACCGGGCAGACCCCGCAGCTCGTGGAGAGCAACAAGACCACGACCAATGGCGGCACCTCGACGGACGCGGCGCCTGCCGGTTCGGGCACCAGCATCACCTATGCCTATGACGCCAACGGCGTGCGCAAGTCGCAGCTGGCGGTGGACGCCGCGGGCAACAAGACGACCACCACCTATGATACCGCCACGGGCGCGGTGACGGCGGTCTATGCCGCCTATGCCGATGGCAGCGGCGAGACGCGGCTCTATGGGATTACGGGCAAGAGCTGGACGGCCGAGGTTCAGGTCACGAACACCGCCGGCAAGGTGATCGCGCTGACCCGGACCCGCGCCGATGGCAGCGCGGTCTACACCGAACGGCGCGACGGCAACGGCCTGACCGTGACGACCTATGACGCAAAGGGCGGCAAGCAGGTCGAGACGATGACCGCGACCGATGGCGGCCAGACGATCCTCACCTACGCATCCGATGGCCAGCTGACCCAGCGCGTGACCAAGCCCGCAGCGGGCGGTTCGACCACTGCCACGATCTCGTCGGGCATCGTGACCTCGCTGCTGACGGTCGCGCCCGATGGCGCACGCACAACGACCAAATATGACGCGAAGGGCGTGAAGCTGAGCGAGCAGCTGGTCGATGCCGCCAACACATGGACCACGACGAACTACGATGCGAACGGCAATGTCAGCCGCCGCTATGTCAAGCGGGCCGATGGTTCGGGCGACAATTATGCCTGGGGCATCACCGGCCAGACCTATGTCAGCGAGCATCAGACGCTGGATACGCAGGGCAAGGTGATCGGGGTCGAGCGGCGCAACGCTGATGACAGCCTGGCCTATCTCGACCGGCGTCTGGACAATGGCGGGCGCCAGATGACCAGCTTCGACCAGAGCGGCCGGATGACGCAGGATGTCGTCATCGCCGCCGATGGTGGCGAGGTCGTCAAGGACTATGACGTCGCCAGCGGCAAGCTGAAGCGTCAGCTGGACCGGCCGGCGTCGGGCGATGTCATCGTAAGCCAGTTCGACCAGGGCGTGATGGTCAGCCGTCGCAGCCAGCTGGCGACCGGCAATATCGTTCTCGAAACCTTCAACGCCGACGGGTCGTGGTCGGCGGATACGTTGAACAGCGCAGGCTCGAAGATCCAGTCCCAGAGCCGCGACGCATCGAACACCTGGCGCACGACGCTGGTCGATGCGGCGACCGGGCGGCCGACGATGCTGTTCGTCCAGCAGGCGGACGGCACCTCGGAGAACACCGTCTATAATGTCACGGGTCAGAATTATACGACCCAGGTCCAGAAGGTCGACGCCAAGGGCGTGGTCGTGGGGGTGACGCGTCTGGGGTCCGATGGATCGTTGCGCTACACCGAGCAGCGTCGCGCCGATGGCGGCATCGATGCCTCCTATTATGACGGAAAGGGGCGCAAGACCTCCGACGTCACGATCGCGACGTCGGGCGCGCGCGACACGCGCAACTATGACGCGGCCACCGGCACGTTGCTGAACCTGGTCTCCGAGCAGGCCGATGGCGTGACTGCGACGACCTATACCGGCGGCAAGGTCAGCCGCGTCGATTCCAAGGGAAGCGACGGCGCCAAGCGAACCCGCGATTACAATGCCGCCGGAACCCTGGTGTCCGACGTCACGGTCACGGCTGCCGGAGAGTGGACGACGCTGAAGTACGATGCTTCGGGGACGCTGACGACCAAGTACGTGACCCATGCCGACGGTACGGGCGAGAACACCCAATATTATGCCTCGGGTCAACCTTATGCCGAGCAGCTGCAGGTGGTCGATGCTAACGGCAAGGCTGTGGCGGTGTTCCGCTATCGCAGCGACGGCACCCTGTCCTTTACCAGCCAGACGGGCGCCGATGGCCGGACCGAGCTGTACCGCGATGCGCAGGGCCGAGCGACGACCCAGTTGCAGGTCCGCACCAATGGCGACCGGATCGAGACGCAGCTGGATGCCGCCACCGGCACGCCGTTGTCGGCCACCGCGAAGCTGGCCGATGGGACGAACGTGGTCTCGACCTATACGGGCGGTGTTCTGGTCCGCCGCGTGACCCAGACGGCGGGCGGCAGCGCGACGACCGAGACCTTCTCGGCCAGTGGTCACGATACGACCAGGGTCGCGGCCCAGCCCGGTTTCGGTGTGATGGTTTCGGACTCGAAGGGGTGGATCAGCGGCGGCGCGACCGACGACATCCTGCTCGCCGACCGGCGGGACATGGTGCTGACGGGCGGCAGCGGCAGCGACCGGTTCCTGGTCACGCTGGGGGCCAGTGCCACGATCCGAGACTTCGGCGCGGGCCATGACCTGCTCGACCTCAGCGCCTTTGCCAAGTCGGGCTATCAGCCGATGATCTCGCTGGAGGGCGGCAATACGCTGCTCCGTTATGCCGGGGGAGAATCGGTCACGCTGGTCGGCGTCACGCCGGACAAGCTGAACACGAATCAGGCGGCATCGGGGCTGTTCCAGCTCGGCTGACCGCAGCTGGGCGGCCAGAGCGAGGCCCGGACGACGAAGTTCCGTCGTCCGGGCCTTATTTTTGTTCGGCCCATCGACCAGGCGCTGTCGTGACAACGAAAATGTAGGGATTTCACGCTATTGCGGTCGCATCGGATGGTGGTGCCGAGCGGGGTGCAGGCCGCCACGATCCGACCGTCGGAAGCCCGGACAGGGCGGCACCCCGCCGCCCGCCGGTTCCGGCAAGCCATGAGCGGGTGGACGGTCGACAGTGGATTTCAAAACTATTCGTGACGATAGCGGGCTGACGGCGCTCGCCGCGCTATTGGCCATCCATCGCATCGCGGTCGAGCCCGAGCAGCTTCGCCACGGCCTGGGGCATTTCCACAGCCTGACCGGGGACGATCTGGTCCGTCTGGCCAATGGCATGGACGGGGTTCGCGCCAAGACGCGCCGTGCCGACTGGACGGAGCTGGGCCGCATGCCCTTGCCCGTGCTGGGCAACGGCCCGGAGGGCTGGTTCCTGATCGGCCGGATGCAGGGTGAGGAGCTGTTGGTCCAGCGGGCTGGGGCGCCGGTCGTGAAGATCGGCCGCGCCGAGTTCGAGGCGATGTGGTCGGGCGAACTGGTCCTGATCGCCACGCGCGAGAGCGCACGCCTCAACCAGCGCGGCTTCGACATTTCCTGGTTCATTCCGCAGATCGTCCGCTATCGCCGGCTGATCGGTGAGGTGCTGCTGCTGACGCTGGCGCTCAACCTGCTGGGGCTGGCGGCGCCCCTGTTCTTCCAGACGGTGGTGGACAAGGTGCTGGTCCATGGCACCATGTCGACGCTGGCGGTGCTGGCGATCGGGTTCGTCGCGGTGTCCTTCTGGGAAACCGCGTTCGGCTGGCTCCGTACCCGCCTTTATTCCGAAACCAGCCAGAAAATCGATGTCGAGCTCGGTGCGCGGCTGTTCCGCCATCTGCTCCGCCTGCCGCTCGGCTATTTTGAACAGCGCCGGGTCGGCGACACCGCCGCGCGCGTCCGCCAGCTGGAGACGATCCGCGAATTCCTGACCAACGCCTCGTTGACCGTGCTGATCGACCCGGCCTTCGCGCTGGTCTTCCTGGCGGTGATGGCGCTCTATTCGATCAAGCTGTTCCTGATCAGCATCATCGCCATCCCCGCCTATATCGCGGTCGCGGTGCTGGTCACCGGCCCGCTGCGCAACCGCCTGGATGACAAGTTCGAGCGCGGCGCGGCGAACAACGCGCTTCTGGTCGAGACGATCGCGGGCATCCAGACGGTCAAGGCCGCTGCGGTCGAGCCGCAATGGCAGGACAATTGGGAGCGCAAGCTGGCGGGCTATTCCGCCGCCAACCAGCGCGTCATCGACCTGGGCAATAGCGGGTCGCAGGCGATCCAGCTGATCTCCAAGCTGAACCTGGCCGCCATCCTCTATTTCGGGGCGCAGGCGGTGATCGCGCAGGACATGACGGTCGGCGCGCTCGTCGCCTTCAATATGTTCGCGCAGCGCGTGTCGGGTCCGGTCATCCGCATGGCGCAGCTGTGGCAGGAGTTCCAGCAGGTCCGCATCGCGGTCGACCGGCTGGGCGACGTGCTCAACCACCGGGTCGAGCCGGGCAGCGGCAGCCAGACCGCGCTTCCGTCGATCCGGGGCGACGTCCGGTTCGAGCGGGTTCGTTTCCGCTATGGCGATGACGGCCCCTGGACGCTGGAGGATATCGACCTGGCCATTCCGGCGGGCTCCACGCTGGGCATCGTCGGATCGTCGGGCTCGGGCAAGTCGACGCTGACCAAGCTGCTCCAGCGGCTCTATGTCCCGGCGGGGGGCCGCGTCCTGATCGACGGCACCGATGTCGCGCAGATCGATCCGGCCTGGCTGCGGCGGCAGATCGGCGTGGTGTTGCAGGAGAATATCCTGTTCAACCGCACGGTGCGTGAGAATATCGCGCTCGCCAACCCCGCGCTGCCGATGGAGCGGGTGATGGAGGCCGCAGAGCTGGCGGGCGCGCACGAGTTCATCACGCGCCTGCCGCAAGGCTATGACACGATGATCGAGGAGCGCGGCGCCAACCTGTCGGGCGGCCAGCGTCAGCGGCTCGCGATCGCCCGCGCGCTGATCAACCGCCCGCGCATCTTGATCTTCGACGAGGCGACCTCCGCGCTCGACGCCGAGAGCGAGGAGATCATCCAGACCAATCTCAAGCGCATGGCGGCGGGGCGTACCGTCATCATCATCGCCCACCGCCTGTCCGCGATCCGCCAGTGCGACCGCATTGTCGCGCTGGAGCGCGGGCGGCTGGTCGAGACGGGCTCGCATGACGAACTGCTCGCCACCGGCGGGCGCTATGCCGATCTTCACCGACGCCAGATGGGCGTCCTGTATGGAATTGCATCATGAGCACGCTGGCGCAGAACTGGGCGCTCTTTCGCACCGCATGGTCCGAGGATCGTGCCGAGCGGCGCGGGGCGGCCCGCCCCCTCGAACACAGCTTCCTGCCCGCCGCGCTGGAGGTGATCGAGCGGCCGGTATCGCCGACCGCGCGGATCACCGCTTGGCTGCTGATGGGCGGTCTGGCGCTGACCGGCGGCTGGCTGGTGCTGGGCAAGGTCGATGTCGTCGCCTCGGCACAGGGGCGGACGGTCCCGGCGGAGTCGGTCAAGCTCGTGCAGTCGGCGACCGGCGGCATCGTCCGGCGCATCTGGGTGCATGAGGGCGATGTGGTGCGGCGCGGCCAGCCGCTCGTCGATCTGGACCCGACGCTGTCAAGCGCTGACGAGGCACAGGCGCGTCAGGCGCTGCTCGCGGCCGAGATCGATGTCGCGCGCAACGCCGCGATCGTCGACGGCCTGAGCGGCGGGGCAGGGGGCTTCACCGCGCCCGAGGGGACGCCCGCCGATGTCGCCGCGACCCAGCGCCGCCTGGTCGCCGCGCAGATCGCCGGCGCTCGCGCGACCGAGGCGGGACTGGCGGCGGCGCGGCGCTCGGCTTTGTCGGATGCCGAGGCGGCTGCGCAGCAGATGCGCACCTATGCCGCCAACCAGCCGCTGCTCGACCGGCAGGTCCAGGCGGTCGAGACGCTGGCCCAGCGCGGCTATGCATCGGGCATGCGCGTGCTCGAGATGCAACGCCAGCAGCGGGCCGAGGCGGGCAACCGCAACGTCGCCGCCGCCCAGCGCTCACGCGGACTTTCCGAAGCCGGGCGCTATGCCGAGGAACTGGCCCGTTCGCGCGAGCAGGCGCGCCAGATCGCGCTGGCGGACCTGTCCAAGGCGCAGACCGAGGCGATGCAGCGCCGCGAGGAACTGACCAAGGCGCGCCAGCACAGCCGGATGCAGCGGCTGACCGCGCCGGTCGATGGCACGGTGCAGCAGTTGAGCGTCCATACGCTGGGCGGTGTGGTCGAATCGGTCCGGCCGCTGATGGTCGTGGTGCCCAACGGACAGGTCACGGTGGAGGCCAAGCTCCTCAACCGCGACATCGGCTTCGTCCGCGCGGGCCAGTCGGTCGCGGTGAAGCTTGAGGCCTATCCCTTCACCCGCTACGGCACGGTGCCGGGCCATATCCTGTCGGTCAGCCGCGATGCGGTGACCGAGGAGAAAAGCGCGCCCTATTATCTGGCTCGCATCGCGCTCGACCGGCGGACGATCGGGGTGGATGGGCGGCAGGTGCCGCTGACCCCGGGCCTGAGCGCCACGGCGGACATCCGCACCGGTCAGCGGCGCCTGATCGAATATCTGATCGACCCGGTCAGCCGCGACGTATCCGAAGCGGCGCGGGAGCGGTAGGGGATGGGGCGGGGGCCTAAACGGCTTCCCGCCTTTCCGCTCGCGGCGCCCGCCCCCAATAGCGCGGCACGATCAGCCAGGAAAATCGGCTGTTGCTCAACCACTGGCCAGCCACGACGCATATCACCGTGAGGAAGACGGTGACCCCGAGGATGACTCCATTCGCCACGATCGACGATTGATGGATCGCGTCCAGCGGCGGCGCCATGATGCGGATCAGTCCGCCGACCCCGGCGATGATCAGAATGTGGAAGATGTAGAGCGGCAGGGTCTGTTTGCCGACCGATTTGAAAATCCGCATGATCGCCAGTCGGCCGGGGATCATGCCCAGCAAATTGGCGAAGAACCACAGCAATAGTATGGACTTGATAAGTCGAACGCCAGCGGCGTCGGACCCCCAGCTCGCCCAGATGACGAATGTGCACAACAGGCCCGTCAAGAGCAGCCGCACCCCGTTCGCCTGCTGAACGATCCGCTTGTAGATTTCGCCGAAATAGGCCCCCAGCGCGAACCAGATGAAATTGAACAGTATCGGTCCGACCTGGACGTGCCCGAACGTGTTCGTCACCATCGGCTCGACACGCTGTTGCGCGACATTGGATAGCAGCGCCATCGCCAGTGCGACGAGGAGCACCGGCCAGGGATGAGGCCCGATCCGGTTCTTGCACAGGATGATCAGCACGTTGAACAGCGGCAGGCACAGCAGAAACCAGTAGATAGTCGGAATGGCCAAAGCGGTGAGGAACTCACCGACCGTCGGGGCCGTCTCCCCGGTCGCCAGCGTGATCAGGAAGCTGCGCGAGAATAATATGCAGGACCAGAAGAGGTAGATGAACAACAGGCCGACGATGCGGGCGTCGCGCTTCTCGACCGGAGCCTTGTGGATATTCTGCGACAGGATGCCCGAGATCAGGAAGAACAAGGGCATCCGAAGAGGCGCCAGTGCCAGCGCGACATCTTGCAGCAGGAAACGGTCGGGCGAGAATTCGGAAAACCAGTCGCAGACATGGTATAAAACCACACCCACGCCGCAAAATCCACGTCCGGCGTCGATCCAGTCAAGTCGCGGCTTTTGCATCAATCGGCTCGCCGTCGGAAATACATACTACGTCTGTCCGGCAAAATCCGAAGAGGTGTCAGCCTTACCAGAACCACGCCAACTCCTTTTCCATCTGTCACCGCTGATGAACATATTGCTAAACGCATATCCCAGGAACAAGGTTGCAGTCGAAGGACCGTAACATTGCACCGTGACCGCATAAAAATTCAGCGTGGTGAGCAACAAAAGCTTTTCGATATTTTGATTCTTGCCGATCGTGAAATAGGACCCGATGACGAAAACCAAAAACGGCAACCCCATCATGATAAAGGTTGCTACGTAGAAATTGTCAACTGGAACAATAAGATAACCTAATTTGGTATATTCCATCGGATAGGTGAAACAGCCCAGGCCGCACCCGGCGAAGATCGCCGCCGGTGCGTTTTCCGCCAGCCAGGTGAAGGGGAAGATCCATGTGCGGCTGATCCGGTCCTGCATGCTGAAAAGGACGGGGCTGATCTTGGTCAGGTCCATGCCGCCCATCAGCGGCATCAGGATGAATGGGATTGGAATGGTCAGATAGGAGGCGCGAGCCAGAAACTGGGCGACCCGCAGTTCGCGATCCCTTTGAATTTCTACCGCAATATAAATCGCAGAGAAAGCGATGAGGGTCAACAGAGCGGTTTTGCTCGTCGAAAGCTCCACCGCGATATAGAGCGGGATCCACAGCGCGAAGTTGACCATCCGCGGAAAATGGCGGTGCATGACGATATAGGGGATCACCGCCATATAGGCGGCCATGGTCGATTCTCCGGCGAATCCCCCGTACCGGATTTTGCCGCCCGTCCACCAGATTTTGCCGACCTGTTTGACCGCGCCGAAATTGTCGAGATTCTGTCCCAGCCAGGGAAAATCCACATAGGGGGATATCAGCAGGCCGATGGTGGACGCGACGAACAGGGCGGTCAGCGCCCACCGTGCGGGCCATGTTGCCGTCAGCGAACGATCGACCATGACCGCCCCCACGAAGAAGGGCAGGAACAGCTTGATCGACGACACGAAGGCGAACACCGTCGACTGCATGAACACGAGGCCGACGATCGTCGAGAACAGGAAGGAGCAGGTGAGCAGGATCGCATAGGGCGACCGGCGTTGCCATGCGACACGCCATGCGAAATAGAAGAAGATGAACAGGCTGAACAGGTCGGGGATGAACCAGGCCGCGCTCAGGTGAACCAGCGACAGGTAATAGCGTAGCGAGCTGGTCAGCGTATCCCGGAAGAAGAACATGAACGCCACCGCCAGGATCAGCAGATAGGCGCGCTCGCCGATGATCGGCGCTTCGGTCGTCTTGCGCGATGGGGCGGAGCGCCAGCGCCGTATTGGCAGGATTTCGCCGATGGTCGTCGCCATTTACCGAGCTCCCGTTTCAGCTTTTACGATGATGCCCGATCGGCCGGGGGCAGGCTGGCCGTCGCCGCGCCCGGTGCTGCCTTCGCGGCTCCAGCGACGGTTCAACCATCGCAGCATCGGTTTTTCGATGCCGACATGAACGATCGCCGATCCGATCAAGGCGCCGAGAATGACCATCGCCAAGAACAGAGCCGGCGACCGCGCCGAGAGTCCCAGCCGCGCGTCCAGGATCTCGCCGACATGGATCGCGAACGGGTGGGAAAGATACAGCGCATAGGACGCGTTGCCGCCCGCGATCAGCCAGCTTATCCAGCGCGTTCGCCGCTGCGGCTCGAGCCCCAGAACCGAAGCGGTGACGATCATCACGGCGGGCAGCCCTCCGGTAAAGGGTCGGCCGATCGTGTCATAGGCCCCAATCTGATAGAACAGCACCGCCAGTGCAAATCCTGCGCCGACGATCGTCCATGCCAGGGCGCGGGGAATCGACATGCCGCGCAGGAACATATGCGCCACTCCCATGCCCGCCACGAACTCCAGGGTGATCGGCAGGCCCCAGAAACGGATCATGCGCCAATCGGGCGGCGTAGGCGCGGCGATTGCGATCAGGAGCAGCAGAATGCCGACGATCAGCATCAGTCCCCGCCGATAGGGCAGCAGCAACCCCGCAGCAAACACCAGATAGAACATCATCTCGTAATTGAGCGTCCAGCCCAGCGTCAGCAGCGGCGTGCAATAGAGGTCGCAGGTCGGTCCCGGCAGGAACAGATAGGAGAAGACGATCCGTATCGTGCTGGGCAGCGGCACGTGCAGCACCAGCCCCATGACCAGGGTCAGCGTGGTGAACAGGTAATAGAGCGGCACCACCCGAATGACCCGGCGGCGCAAGAAGTCGGCGGCGACGCCCGGCACCCCGAACCGATCATGCATCATATAATACATGACGAAACCCGAGATGACGAAGAAGATGTCGACGCCCAGTCCCCAATCGAGGGGGACGACCGACCAGGGGCGGGGGGGGGCGCCGGTCAGCTTGACCAGCGCCTGCTGCGCGTGACCGCACAAGACCAGGAATGCTGCGACGAAGCGCAGGACCTGTAGTGAATCGACCCGTTGGGAACGCATCAGAGTTCACTCTCCCGCTTCGTAACACCACAAGACGGGTCTGCCTCCGCTGTGCGACGAAACCCATTCCGTCAAATGCCTTAGCGCATGCAATATGCCGGGGTATATGCCGATCGCCATTATTTGAGGGACAGATTGTCCCTTTTTTAACCCTTGCGCAGAGGCACCCTCTTCCCGCATTGGGACATCATGCTGCGCTGCATCAACGTCCCGGTCCGGCCAGCGGCCCGTCTGCGAGACGGTGGCCCTTCACGCCCGAACGTCATGTCCCGGAGTGCAATCCCCGTGGTCAGGACGGCAGAAACAGGATAGGTCCCGAACGAATGGCCGCACTCCTTTCTCGCCTGATGCGCAGCGGTTTCGTCAGCATGGGAATCCGTGCGGCAACGCTGTTCTTCCGCTTCGCGCTGTCCTTCTATGTGGTCAGCTATCTCGGACTGGAGGCGGCCGGCGTCTATGGCCTGGCGATCGGTGCGATCGGCATCGTGCCGGCCTTGCTGGGTTGGGGACTGAACTATTTCGTGTCGCGCGATGTCGTCGGCATGACCCCGGATGGGGCCGCGCCGCTGGTGCGCGATCGCCTGACCGTGACCTTGGTGTCGCTGGCCCTGGGCACGGCCGTCGCCATTCCCGTGATCGTCGCGCAGACCGGCGGGGTGTCAACCGTTTATATGCTGATCCTCGCGCTCCTGTGGCTCGAAACCTTGGCGCTTGACGTGTATATGCCGCTGGTCGGGCTTCAGATGGCCTTGCAGGCCAATATTCTGGTCCTTGTGCGGTCTGCCCTGTGGATTCCGGTGGCGGTGGGGCTGGGCATGGTGTCGCCGACGTTCCGCAATCTGGAAACCGTCTTCGCGAGCTGGATCGTCAGCCATTTCATGGCGATCGCCCTGCTGTTCGTCTTTCTGCGCCACTGGCCGGTGCGCGCCGCGCTTTCCAAGCGGCTCGACCGCGCGGGGATGTGGCTGCGCATTCGTAACGGATGGTATATCTATCTCAGCGACCTCGGGCTCGTGGGCCTCAGCTATGCCGATCGTTTCATCCTGAACGCCATGCTGGGGCTCGCGGCGACCGGCATCTACAGCTTCTACTGGTCGATCACCAATGCGCTCTACACGCTTTTGAGCACCGCGGTCGTCCAGCTGGCATTGCCCCGCATGGTGCTGGTGCTGCGCCAGCGCGGAATGGAGGAGTGGCTGGCGGCGTTGCGTCGCGAGGTTCTCAAGGTCCTGGCGTTCGCCGCCGTCCTGAGCGTCGTTATCTTCCTGGCGACCGAGGCGATCATCCGCTTCGCGCCGCCGGGGCGCTTCCCGGTGGCCCGCCCGCTGCTGATCCTCATGCTGATCGCGGCGGTCCTGCGAGCCTGTGGCGACCTGCTGAGCGTCGGACTGACCAGCGCGGGCAAGGATCGCGTCTATGCCATCACCAATGTCGGCGGCGTGCTGTTGACGGTGCTTCTGAGTTCGCTGAGCCTCTGGCTGTTCGGCCTGATCGGCGCAGGCATTTCGGCTGTCGGGACGGCACTGGCCCTGTGCGTCGTGCGAATCCTCTATCTGCGCACCCTGCCGAAGCGCAATCCACCCGCCAAGGCGGGGCGGCGTGACGAAACCGGTACCGCCGCGCAATGACGGAATGAAGAAAACGGCATCCGGGTGCTTGCCAAGGGAGGCGCACTTTTATAGTGGGCTTACACCATGTCGGAATTCCAACGGAACGGAAGTTGGAACGACGAACGGCAAAGCGCGGTTTTTCCAGTAAACTGGGCGCGATGCGGGTGTAGCTCAATGGTAGAGCAGAAGCTTCCCAAGCTTACGACGAGGGTTCGATTCCCTTCACCCGCTCCAATCTGAAATGAAGGTCCCGCTCGGCAGATTTCCGATCGCCGGACGATGATCGCCGCAACGCGGCCCTGAACCCCCGAAATTCCACGACGCACGCTTCGGCTGACAAAGGCCATGCCGCCGAACCGTCCGACCCGCCGGTCGGCAAACCGGCGGGTCGTGATCGACGGCAAAATGCGAACGGTCCCGAAACCCCGTCAGCCGATCACCCGATCCGCTTCGTATGCCCGTCGATCAGCGCGATGGCCTCGGCCGTTCCGGCGGCGTTGGTGATCTTGCCCGCCTGGATTTCGTCGGCGATCGTCAGCAGGCGGCCGCTGATCACGGTGCCGGTTTCGGGCTCTTCCTGGATCGCGATCCCGCCCTTCGTGTCGGCGACCCTTTGCCATGCGGCCCGCACCGCCGCCCAATAGTCGCTGGTCTTCGCCCAATAGGTGTCGGCGGCCTTCACGTCATAGCCGTCGAAGCGTTCATAGCTGTTCAGCACCGATTCCTGGACGATGGGGACGAGCTTGCCGTCCTTCAGGCCCATCTTCGTATTGTCCTGCCAATGGATCCAGCCGGTCGGGGTCGGCTGGTGCCGGTTGATCGCATAATAGCGGTCATAGACCGGATGGCGGACCGCATCGCGGCGGGCGAGGGGGCGCCAGGTCCAGTTCGACCGCCAGCGCCGGACTCCGGCTTGCGTCTCGAACTGGCCCCATCCGGCATAGCGCGGGCTGTCGTCGACCTGATAGACGGTCTGCGACCAGCGTCCGGCGCGCATCCGCTCGGGCACGGCCTCCCACACCCACCGGCCCGGACCCGCATAGACCAGCACGCGGGACGGTTGATAATCCCAATCCTGCCGCCAATGCTTGATGACATGGGTCTTGCCGCCATGCTCGACGACCAGAAGATGCTGGAGCGCGATATGGTCGGGCGTGTCCTCGATCACGCGGACCACTTCGTTGCCGCCGGAAATCTTGCGCTCCAACGGAACATAGTCCGCCGCCCAGGGCGTGGTTTCCTGCATGTCGAAGCGGACCTTGTAATCGCCCGCCATCGCCAGAATCTCGGCCCGGTCGGCGGCCTTGGCGGCCTGGGCCTCGGCCATGGTCTGCTTCACCGGGCCATCGGCATGAGCGGGAACGGGGAGCAGCGCGAGCGCGGCCAGCATCAGCATCGGACGGTTCATCATCGGGTCAGTCCTTTCAGAAGCGCAAGGAGAGCGACGCGCTGGCGTTGCGCCCCGGCTGGGTGAAGGCGGCGGGGGGCACATCGGCGGCGCCGGTGGGGAGGGGGCGCGGCACCGACAGGCCGCGCACATCGGACCACCAGGCATAGGTGGCGTTGGTCAGGTTGAAGATGCCCGCGCGCATGGTCAGCGTGTCGGTCAGCTTCGCGAACAGCGTCGCGTCGAGGATCGTGAAGGCGGCCGGCCGGAAGCATGTGGTCGAGCACAGGCCGGTGGTGTCCCGTGCCGCCTTTTGCGCGCTGTGGGTCATCACGACCTGACCGCCGAAGCGCCCCTGGCCGGGTTCGCGCCAGCCCACCCCCATCACCAGCTTGAGCGGGTCGATCGTCGCCAGCGGCTTGCGGGTGCCGTCGGCGGCGATCTGGTCCCCTTGCGAATAGGAGATGGCGAGCTGGCCCGTCAGGCCGTTGCGGGCCCGCCCCTCGAACCGGGCTTCGGCGCCTTTCACCCTCGCGCGGTCGAGATTGATGAACTGGTACAGCGCGGGATCGCTGGGGGTGAAGCGGCCGCCCACCACCTCCTGGCTGATGAAGTCGCGGTAATCGGCGCGAAAGACGCTCGCCGACAGGTCCACGGCATCGCTGTTCAGCCGCAATCCGGCCTCGACCGCCTCGCTCGTCTCCGGGCGAAGGTTCGGATTGGGGATCGAGGTATAGCCGAAGGCGAGGTTGGAGAAGAACTGGTTGATCTGCCCCGGCTCGGGCGCGCGGAAGCCACGGGCGTAGCTGGCGAACAGTCGCACCATGGGGGTGAGCGTGACGACCGCGCCGATGCGCGGGCTGACCCGGTCGGCCGATTGCCCGGCGCCGGTGAATTGCGGCAACAGGGGATCGCGCCGGGGCGACAGGCGATACCAGTCATAGCGCAGCGCCGGGTGCAGCGTCACCGGCCCGATGCCGATCGCGTCCCCGACAAAGGCCCCGGCCAGGGTGAAGTCGGTCGTCGGAAAGGCGCGGGTCGGGAATGTCTCGCCCGAGGGCGGCACGGTGCCGTCGCGGACGCCCCGCTGGCGCAGCACGCTGACATCGGCGCCTGTCACCAGCCGGTGGGTGATCGCCCCCGTCGAGAAGCCGAGCCGGACCTCGCCCGAGCCGCCATAGACCCGGTTCTCCAGCGTGTTGAGCCGGGTGCGATCGGCCAGCGTCCGGCGGTCCTCGGCGCTGAACTGGCGATCCTCGGCATTCTGGACATAGGCGGCGGCGCGCGCGAACTCGATCAGGCCGGTCCCGTCATAGGTCCAGTCGAGCGTGCCGCGCCAGCGCTCGGCGGTATCGCGGGCCTGCAACCCGGCGACGCTGGTGTTGATCCCGGTGAGCACGTCGGTGGCGACGCGGTTGCCGAGATACTCGCCGGTCGCGCGCAGGCGGTGGCCTGGCGCGACGTTCCAGACCAGCTTGCCCAGCAGGGCATTGGAGTGGCCATCCTGCGGATTGGGCGCGGTGCGGGTGACGCCGGTGCCCTCGACATCGCCCCGGTTCTTCAGTTCGGAAAAGTCGCGCCGGGTATAGGCGAGCATGGCCGACACCGCGCCCGATCGGCCCGCGACGATCCCCGACTGGGTGAACTCCTCGTCCGCCGAATTATACTGGGTGCGCAGCGATCCGCCGAAGGATTTGTCGCCCAGAATGTCGGCGGGATCGCTGGTGACGAAGCTGACCGCACCCGCCAGCCCGTCGCTGCCATAGAGCGCCGAGGCGGGGCCGCGCAGGAACTCGACCGACTTGATCAGGCCGATGTCGACATAGTCGCCGCGCCCGGCATCCTGCGCCCCGAAGCTAAAGCCGTAGGGCACGCGTACGCCGTCGACTTGGATCAGCACGCGATTGCCGCCGATGCCGCGGATGACGAAGCCTTCATTGCCCGCTCGTCCGGTCGATCCCGATGCGGCGCCGAAGCGGGTGGGCGCGCGGCGGACGCTGACGCCCGGTTCGAAGCGGACCAGATCCTTGATGTCGGTCGCCAGTTCGTCGGCGATGGTCTCGGCGCGTTTGACCGAAATGGTGACCGGCGCGTCCTGCGCCTCGATCGGCGCGCGGGTCGCCGTCACGACGATATCGCGCTGTTCGGTCTTTTCGTCAGCCTTTTCCCCGGGTTCCCCGATCGCAGCCATTACGGCGAGCGCCAGAAGCATATGACCCCTTTCATCTATTGCCTATCACTCGCAATAAGACGCTAAGGTGCAATTCTCAATGGAAAAATGCACATGACTCGCATTAGGTTCTACGAGCTAATGCTAAGGGCGGTGCGTCATTGGTCGGACCGACTCGACTTCTCATCCTGCTTTTTGAGATGAGGTTTGGCGTACAAGGTACTGAAATAGATATGATTTAACGCGGGCCATGTGCGAAATGCGTCTTTACCCGACGATGCTCTGTCCCATGGCGAGCCGCTTGCCATTGGTGACGATCACCCGGTCGCCGATCCGTGTCGCCGCGAACAATTTGCGCGCAAAGGCGGTGGGCACGCCGACGCAGCCATGGGTCGCATAGCCATAACGCACATCGCTGCCATGGATCGCCACGCCGTCGCGGGTCAGCCGCAACATATAGGGCATGGGCGCATCATAGAGGTTGGACACATGGTCGGCGTCCTTCTCCAGGATGGGAAAGACACCGAGCGGAGTTGGCATATTGTCCGCGCCATAGATGATGGCCGCAGTGCCGATCTCATAGCCGTCGCGAAAGATCGACACGACCTGCGCGGCTAGGTCGACGGTAATCACCACCGGCCCCTGCGGCGCGCCACTCTCGTCCCACACGAAGTCGCCATGGTGCAGCGGTGCCTTCAGGTCGAGAATGCGGCGCACGACGAAAGGCGCGGGCGAGGGGCTAGGGGAGGGAGAGGGCGCGGGGGGACGGGTAGCCGCCGTTTGTGGCGCCGCCGCGACCTTCGACCGCGTGGCGTCCGCATCGGCGGAATGCCGGATCAGCATCACGCCGCCACCCAGGGCACCGATCAGAATCGCACCGGCCAGAAGCTGCATGGGGCGCATGGACAGCGCTTTAGCAGAATGGCTTCAACGAAGCGTTACCGGATTTCGATGGTCACATGGCCGACTGCGGGCATGCCATCCAGGCGGCGATAGACCTCCGCACAGTCCAGCGTGGTGCCGATCCCCTCGATCGACAGGACGACGGCATGGGCGGTCGGGCCGATCCGCCAGATATGGAAGTCATGGATGCGCGTATCGCCGGACGCCTCGATCCGCTCGCGCACTTCGGCGGCCAGCTTGGGATCGGCAGCGTCGAGCAGCACGGCCGAGGCCTGTCGCATCAGCCCGACCGCCCAGTTGGCGATGACCAGCGCGCCCAACAGGCCGACCGCCGGGTCGAGCCAGACCCAACCCAGATAGCGGCCCGCGACCAGCGCGACGATTGCCATGACCGAGGTCAGCGCATCGGCAAGGATATGGATATAGGCCGCGCGCATATTGGTGTCGCCGCCATGCCGGTCATGGGCATGGCCGTGATGATGCCCGTGATGATGGCCGTGGTCATGCCCATGCCCATGCCCATGCCCATGGCTGTGCCCGTGTCCGTGATCATGCCCGTGCCCACCGGCCAGCATCCACGCGCTGATCAGGTTGATCGCCAGGCCCAGCACCGCGACCAATATGGCATCGCGAAACGCGACCGGATGCGGATCGCCCAGCCGGACGACGGACTCATAGGCGATGCCCAGCGACACGATGCCCAGCACCATGGCCGATCCGAACCCCGCCAGTTCGCCGACCTTGCCCGTGCCCCAGCTGTAACGGGGATTGGCGACATGCTTCTTGGCATAGGAATAGGCGAGCGCGGCGATCCCCAGCGCGCCGACATGCGTCGCCATGTGAAAGCCGTCCGCCAGCAACGCCATCGATCCGGTCAGATAGCCCGCGACGATCTCCGCGACCATCATTCCGGCCGATAGCCAGACGACCGCCCGCGTCCGCCGGGCATTCTCGTCATGGGCATGGCCCAAATAATCATGGCTGTGGGCGGTCACGGTCGGGTCCTTCGGCAGCATCGGGTCACGGGATGGGAACTCAGCGGAAATGGCGGCGAAGCAGCTTGGCCAGCTCGGTGGCGGCGGCGGTCCGCTCGGCGTCGCCCAGATCGGGGGCGGCGACATGCGCGTGGAGATGATCCTCGACCAGCTCGTCCATCAACCCGGCCACCGCACCCCGCACCGCCGCCACCAGATGAAGCGTCTCGGCACAATCGGCATCCGCCGTCACCGATCGCTCGATCGCCGCGACCTGCCCCGCGATGCGGCGGACGCGCGCGACGATCTTTTCCTTGCTGGTGGTGACATGCGCCATAACGCATAGGGGTATAGGGTATATCGGGCGTTTCCGCAAGACGGCTTGCCGGGGCGGCGTCGGTTCGGCCAAGGTGGCGGATGCAACGGCGGGAGATGGCGGACGTGAAGGCATGGCGGCGATGGAGTGTGGCGCTGACGGCGTTCTTGGCGGGCACGGCGGCTCTGCCGGTCCGGGCGGAGACGATCCTGTTCGTCGGCAACAGCTTCACCTTCGGCGCCCACTCGCCGGTCATGCGCTATCGCCCCGATCTGGTCCGCGATCTCAACAATGAGGGGATCGGCGGCGTGCCCGCGCTGTTCAAGACCTTTGCCGAGGAGGCGGGGCAGAACTGGACGGTCAGTCTGGAGACCTCGCCGGGCAAGGACCTGGCGTTCCATTACGAGCAGAAACGGCGCGAGATCGATGGGCGCTGGGATGTCGTGATCCTCCAGGATTACAGCACGCTCGATGCGCAGCGCCCCGGCGATCCGACCCGCCATGCCGAGGCGGCGGGGCTGATCGCGTCGATGCTCCGTCGCGCCAATCCGCGCGTCCGCATCGAACTGGTCACCACCTGGAGCCGCGCCGACCTGACCTATCGCACCCCAAGTCCGTGGCGGGGCAAGCCGATCGACGCGATGGCGGACGATCTGGCGGCGGGCAATGCCTATGCCCTGCGTCGCAATCCGGAGATCGCGGGGGCGATCCCGGTGGGGCAGGCCTGGAACCGGGCATGGCGCGACCGGGTGGCCGATCCCAACCCCTATGACGGCATTGCCTATGGTCAGGTCGATTTGTGGACCTGGGACCAGTATCATGCCAGCGCGGCGGGCTATTATCTGGAGGCGCTGGTCGTGTTCGGAAAAGTGACCGGCTACGACGTCCGGCGACTGGGCGAGCAGGAGCGGGCGGGGCGCGATCTGGGCCTCGACCCGCGCGTGGTCGGCCGGTTGCAGGCCATCGCCCAGGCCGAGCTGACGCAGGCTATTCCGTGACGATCTTTCCGTCGCAGACGGCGACCGGCCAGGGGGTGAGCGCCTGCCCCATGCAGGGGCCGCCCAGGCAATGCCCGTCCTCGACCGCGAACAGCGCGCCGTGCCATGAACAGGCGATGCGCTCGCCGCCGGGCGTCAGATAGGCATCGAGTTCCTGCGCCAACGGCAGGCCCATATGCGGGCAGCGGTCGACATAGCCATGCACCATGGCGCCACGCCGGACGACGAAGCCGTGGAAACGTCCGGCGCGCATCTGGATCACGAAGTTGCGCGCCGCGCCGTCCGCGATCGTCTCCAGTGGGCCGAGCGTGATTCCCGCCGGGGTGGCGGCCAGCCGTTCCTCGCTCATCCCGCGTCCTCCTGCGCCTCGGGCGCGGCTTCGGGGGTGCGGCGTCGCAGCCGGTCGGCCGCGGCGGCCAGATGCGGGTAGGGGCTGAGGTCGACCGTGAACCGCTCGGCGTTATAGACCTGTGGCAGGACATGGCAGTCGGCCAGCGTCGGGGTATCGCCATAGGCATAGCCGCGCCCATGCCGCGCGATCAGCTTCTCCAGCGCGGCAAAGCCCTCCGCGATCCAGTGGGCGATCCAGCGCCGGACCGCGTCGTCATCGGCCATCATGTCTTGGCGAAGCATCGTCAGGACGCGCAGATTGTTGATCGGATGGATGTCGCACGCGACGATCGCCGCCATGGCGCGCACCACCGCGCGGCCAGCCGGATCGGCGGGAAGCAGCGGCGGATCGGGATAGCGCTCCTCCAGCCATTCGAGGATCGCCGGGCTCTGGATCAGCGCGCCGTCCGGGCCGTCCAGCACCGGCACCAGCCCTTGCGGTTGCAGCGCGCGATACGCCTCCGCCCGCTGCGCCCCCGTCCGCAGGTCGTGCGACACGCTGTCATAGGAGAGGCCCTTCAGCGCCAGCGCCAGCCGGACGCGATAGGCCGCGCTCGACCGCCAATAGCCGTGGAGCGTCAGGCTCATGGCAGCCGGGCCTTGGGGAAGTCCTTCCACACCGCGTCATAGTCGAGCTGCGCATGCGACAGGGCATGGGTGGTGGGCCGATAGGGCCAGCAGCTTTCCACCATGAACGCCATCGTCCCCTCGATCCGGTGCGGCTTGAGGTCGGCCGCGCTCGCCGCCTGCCAGCTGGCGAGGTCGGGGCCGTGCCCCGCCATCAGATTGTGCAGCGACAGCCCGCCGGGGCGAAAGCCTTCCGCCTTGGCATCATAGGCGCCGGTGATGAGGCCCATCGCCTCCGACATGACGTTGCGGTGGAACCAGGGCGGACGGAAGCTATCCTCCGCAACCATCCAGCGTGGCGGAAACAGCACGAGATCGGCATTGGCCCGGCCGGGCACGTCGCTGGGCGAGGTCAGCAGGGTGAAGATCGACGGATCGGGATGGTCGAAGCTGACCGTGTTGATCGTATTGAAGCGCGACAGATCGTACCGCCACGGCGCCAGATTGCCGTGCCAGGACACCACGTCGAGCGGGCTGTGGCCGAGCGTCATCGTCCAGAGCGAGCCGAGGAATTTCTGGACGACCTGGGTGGGCTCGTCGCGATCCTCGAACCAGGCGACGGGCGTCTCGAAATCGCGTGGATTGCCCAGGCCGTTGGCGCCGATCGGTCCCAGGTCGGGCAGCCGGAACAGGCTGCCATGGTTCTCGGCGACATAGCCGGACGCTTCGCCATCGGGCAACTCGATGCGGAAGCGCACGCCGCGCGGCACCAGCGCGATCTGGCCGGGCGCGATGTCGATCCGGCCCAGTTCGGTCAGGATCGTCAGGCGCCCCGATTGCGGCAGGAAGACCAGCTCGCCATCGGCGTCGACGAAGACCCGCGCCATGTCGCGGTTGCAGGCATAGACATGCACCGCGACGCCCTCCAGGTCGGCGGGGTCGCGATTGGCGAGCATCGTCGTCATGCCGTCCAGCCAGTCCGTCCCGGCGGGCGGCATCGGTGCCGGGTCCCAGCGCAGCCGGTTGGGGGGCAGGGGGGCGTCGCTGGTGCCGGCCGCGAAACGCGGCGCGCCGTCATAGGGCCGATAGGGCGGATGCTCGGCGGTCGGGCGCAGGCGATAGAGCCAGGAACGGCGGTTTTCGTGACGCGGCGCGGTAAAGGCGGTGCCCGACAGTTGCTCGGCATAGAGGCCGAAGGCGGGGCGCTGCGGCGAATTGCGGCCGATGGGGAGCGCGCCGGGGACCGCCTCGGTCGCGATGTGGTTGCCGAAGCCGGGGATGTAGCGCGGGGTTGCCGTCTCGTTCATGATCCTCTCCTTTGTCCGGGCACTCCTACCCGCCACGCCGTCGGTCACGGCGAAGCCGCGCCCCTGTGGCGTGGCCCCACCGTGCCAGCCGGTCGATCCTGGTCAGGCGTCGACCGTAATCACCCCGCGACGGATCTGGTCGAGTTCGATGCTCTCGAACAGCGCCTGGAAATTGCCGTTGCCAAAGCCCTCATTGCCCTTGCGCTGGATGATCTCGAAGAAGATCGGGCCGATCATATTCTCGGTGAAGATCTGGAGCAGGATGCCCTCTTCCCCGACATTGCCGTCGATCAGGATGCGGTTGCGCTTCAGCCGTTCCAGGTCCTCGCCATGGCCGGGCACGCGCTTGTCGACCAGTTCGTAATAGGTCTCGATCGTGTCCTGCAACCGGACGCCGCGCGCGCGCAGCTTTTCGACGGTCTCGTAGATATCGTCGGTGGTCAGCGCGAGATGCTGGATGCCTTCGCCATTATATTCGCGAATGAATTCCTCGATCTGGCTCTTCTCGTCCTGGCTCTCGTTCAGCGGGATGCGGATCGCCTTGTCGGGGGCGATCATCGCCTGGCTGAACAGCCCGGTCGCCTTGCCCTTGATGTCGAAATATTTCTGTTCCTCGAAACCGAACAGCTTGGAATAGAAGCCCGACCAGGTCCGCATCTCGCCGCGACGGACATTGTGGGTCAGATGATCGAGCAGGTCGAGCCCGACATTGTTCTCGGCCTCCGCCTGCTGCCAGCCCGCCACCTCGGTCCAGTTGGCGAACAGGTCGTCGCCCGCCTTGACCAGATAGAGATAGCTGCCGCCAATCCCCTCGATCGCCCGGGCGTCCGGGTTCAGGCAGCCGCGTGCCGCGTCGACCGGCACCGCGCCGCCCTTCACCGCATGGTCGAACGCCTCCGCCGGATCGGCCACGTAAAAGCCCATGCCGCTGGCCGAGGGGCCGTGCTCGCTGCGGAACTCGGCGGCCTGGCCTTCGGCCTCGGCGTTGAGGAGCAGGGTGATGCGCCCCTGCTTGTAGCGGGTGATCGCCTTGGTGGGGTGACGATGGGTGGGGACGAAGCCCATCATGTCGAACTGGCGCGCCAGCATGTCGGGTTCGGGGGTCGTGAATTCGCAGAAAGCGAAGCCGTCGAGGCCCAGCGGATTGTTCGGGGTGGTTGCCATGACGTCCAACTCCTGATCCAGTAACGTTGGAGACTAAATCGCAGACCGGAGAATTGGTGTCAAATGTTACGATCTCGCGAATTGCGGCTGGACGCCTTTCTGCCCTATCGCCTGTCGATCACCTCGAACCTAGTCAGCGACCATATCGCCAGCGCCTATCAGCAGCTGTTCGGGCTCACGATCCCGGAATGGCGGCTGATCGCGATCGTGGCGGAGGAAGGCGCGGTGGCGCAGTCGGCGGTGTGCGAGCGCAGCCGGATGGACAAGGTCACCGTCTCGCGCGCGGCGATCGCGATGGTCGGGCGCGGCTTGCTGGCCCGCACCGCGCATGACGGCGACCGACGCTCGCACTTGCTCGTCTTGACCGATGCGGGGCGAGAACTCTACGCAGATGTTTCACCCAAGGCCTTGGAATTGGAGGAACAATTATTCTCCAGTTTCAAACCGGAGGAGCTGGAGACATTCGTCGCCATGCTCCACCGGATCGACGCGGTCGCCTTGTCGCTGCGCGATCAGCCCAAGATGGAGCGGTAGAGCGCCAGATATTCGTCGGCCATCCGGTCGACCGAAAAGCGTGTCGCCGCCGCGCGGCGGCAGGCGGCCCGATCGATTTCGCCGATGCGCGCCACCGCCTCGATCGCCTGTTCGACCGTATCGACCAGAAAGCCGGTCACGCCGTCTTCGATCAGCTCGGCCATCGAGCCCCGCCGGATGGCGATGACCGGCGTGCCGCAGGCCATGGCCTCGACCACCGACAGGCCGAAGGGCTCGTCGAAATTGATGAGGTGCAGCAGGGCAAAGGCCTGCCCCAGCGTCGCGGTCCGGTCCGCACCGCCGACGGGGCCGCGATAGACGATCCGGTCGCCATCGACATGGGGCTGCACCTCGCGCTCCCAATAGCCCTGATCCTGTACGATCCCGGCCATCACCAGCCGCCGGTCGGCCGCCCGCGCGGTCGCGATCGCCTCCGACGCGCCCTTGTCGGGATGGATGCGACCAAAGAAGAGGAGGTCGTCACTACCCCTTGGATCGAAGGGAAAATCCTCGATCGGAATGCCGTGGTGAATGGTCGCGGCATAGCGCAGATCGGGGTGCCGATCCGCGTCCGAGATGGCGACATAATGCACCCGATCCTGATAGGGGGCGTACATCGGCAGGATACGCTCGGACGAAAAGCCATGGATCGTCGTGACCATCGGCGTATCGACCAGTCCCGAAAAGGCATGGGCCGGAAAATCGGCCTGATTGTGGATCAGGTCGAACTCGTCCGCCCGCTCGAACACGGCGGCGAGATGGCGCATCTCCCAGACCTTGGCATCGATCGACGGGTCTTCCGAATAGGCGGCGGGCACGGGCCCGGCCAGCCTGGCCTTGGTGATGCTGTCCTGGGTGGCGAACAGCGTCACATCGACGCCGCGCGCGACCAGGGCTTCGGTCAACAGGCTCGTCACCAACTCCCACGGGCCATAGGCGCGGGGCGGGGTACGCCACGCAATCGGGGCGATCATGGCGATTTTCATGCGTGGGTATCGACTTTCAGGATCAGCCCTTCGTCGGGGCGAAGCAGGGTGGGATCGGCATCGGACAGTGGGCCGGGCAGAGTGGAGAGCAGCGCCACGCCCGGCGGCAGCACGACCGGCGCCGGGGCGGACCCCAGGTTCAGCGCTACGACCAGCCGCTCGCCATCCTGTTCCCGTTCATAGGCCAGCACATCGCCGTCCGCCTCGATCAGCCGGATCGACCCGATGGCGAGCGCGGGCGTCATGCGCCGGAGCCGCAGCAGCGCATGGTGGAGCGCCAGCATCGAAGCGGGGTCCTCCAACTCGGCGGCGACATTGCGGCGCGGCCAGTCACCGCCCAGCGGCAACCAGGGCTCGCCGGTGGTGAACCCCCCATGAGGGCTGTCGTCCCATGGCATCGGCGTGCGGACGGGATCACGACCCAGCCCCAGTCCGGGTTCGCGCAACTCGCGGGGATCACGGACCCGATCGGGCGGGATATGGCCGTTCTCCATGCCGAGTTCGTCGCCATAATAAAGCGTCGGCGTACCGCGCAGCGTCAGCAGCAGCATGGCGGCAACCCGCGCCTGCGCGCATCCGCGCTTGGTGGCGCTGCGCGGGCGGTCATGATTGCCCAGCACCCAATTGGGCCAGCCGCCCGGGGGGAGGGCGGCCTCGTAACCCGCGATCATGCGGGCCAGTCCGCGCGCATTCCAGGGCGCATCGATCAGCTGGAAATTGAAGGGCAGGTGGACGCCTTCGCCCGCCAGTCCGTAATAGCGCATCAGTCGCTCGACCGGCAGATAGATCTCGCCGATCAGCACCCGGTCGTCACCTTTGCGACCAAAGGCATCGGCGATCGCGCGCATGTCGGCGGCGATGTCATGGACCTCGGGCTGGTCGGTCGAATGAAGCTGGAACACCCGGTTCATCTCGCCGGTCGCCGGGTCCCAGTCCGGGTTGAGCGGGTTGTCGGGAAACCCGGCATGCTTGACGATGTGCCACAACACGTCGATCCGGAAGCCGTCCACCCCGCGCGCGAACCAGAAGCGCAGGACGTCGAGCATCGCCGCCCGCACCGCCGGGTTGCGCCAGTTGAGGTCGGGCTGTTCCTTCAGAAAGGCATGATAATAATATTGGCCGGTCGTCGCGTCCCAGGTCCAGGCGGAGCCGCCGAAATCGCTGATCCAGTTGTTGGGCGATCCTCCGTCCGGCGCGGCGTCTTGCCAGATATACCAGTCGCGCTTGGGGTTGTCGCGCGATGCCCGGCTCTCGACGAACCAGGGATGCTGGTCGGAACTGTGATTGGGCACGAAGTCGAGCAGCAGCTTCAACCCGCGCGCATGGGCCGAGGCGAGCAGCGAGTCGAAATCCGCCAGCGTTCCGAAGCGCGGGTCGATGCCGCAATAATCGGCCACGTCATATCCGAAATCCGCCATAGGTGACGGAAAGATCGGCGAAAGCCAGATCGCATCCACCCCCAGCTCGACCAGATAGTCGAGCCGGTTCTCGATCCCGCGCAAATCCCCTATCCCGTCGCCATCGCTGTCCTGAAACGACCAGGGATAGATTTGATAGAGGACGGCCGACTGCCACCAGGGCCGTACGCTCACTGGAACAGATCCTTGGGCAGCCGGGTCATCCGGCAGGCCAGATCGGCCTCACCGCTGGCCACCAGATAATGATCGCCCATATCGACGATGCCGGTCGAGAAGACGACCGGCGTGGGCAGGTACATCTGGTGCGCGATGGAGGCGGTGAGGCTGGGGTTCGCTTCCAGCAGCGGACGCTCGTCCTCGATGCGCAGGATACGGGTCGGATCGTCCCTGTCGAATAGCGCCCAAAAGCTGCGGTAGATGCCCACCGACTCCCGCCGCTCGACGCCGTGATACAGCGTCAGCCAGCCCCGGTCGGTCAGGATCGGCGGGGTGCCGCCGCCGACCTTCATCGCCGAGGTCGAGGCCTTGCGCGCGCGGATGCCGGGTGCCTCGACCGGTTTCCAGTGAAGCCCGTCGGGCGATGTCGCGAAATTGATCGACGGACCGCCGACAAAGGGGCTGTCCTCGGGATAGGCGAAATAGACTTCGCCCAGCGGCCGGGTCAGCGCCATGAAGCGCCCGTCGACCAGCCCCTCGAAGAACAGCATGTCCTTGTTCTGATGGTCGAGGATGATCCCCGCCAGGCGATAGTCGAGCCCGTTGTCCGAGATGTGGAGCGTCGTCGAATGCCGCTCCGCCGAGACCGAACAGGTGGTCATGTACCAGCGATCGCCGACCCGGCTGATCCGCGCATCCTCGACCCCATAATCCTGCCATGAGGCGGCGGGCTCGATCGCCTTGTCGTAATGCACCGCCAGGACGGTCGCGCCGTCGGGGGAAAGCTCGACCGGTAACAACCAGGACAGCGAGGTCAGCGCCAATATGCGATGGGCCGAGCCGCGGATCGCGAACTGGCGCGGATCGGTCATGTCGACCCGGTCGACGGGATAGCGGTCGAGCGCATAGCCCGCCCCGGTCCAGCGGATCGCGCGGACATGATCGCCATCGACCGGGTTCGACAGCGCCTCGGCGACACGGACCATCAGCAGCAGATTGCCATTGGCCAGCCGGGTCATGCCCGGATTGAAGGCGCCCAGGACATAGGTCGGCTCGGCGATGCCCCGGCGCAGCGGCGACCGGGACAGGTCGACATCGTCGGGGCGAAAGATCAGCAGGTCGTCGGACATGTGCCGCCAACGCCTGCTGTCATCGCCCGTTCCCGCTCATCCGGCGCTGGCGACCTTCAGGAAGACCGACCAGCGATGCTCGAAGAAGTCGCTGGGGTCCAACCCCGAAAAGGGATCGGGCAATTCGAACTGCATCCGGCGACTGGGGCCGTCGATCATGTCGGCAAGCAGGTTGAACAGCGCGATCGGCGTCTCGTCCGCGCGCAGCAGCCCGACCTTTTGCGATGCCTGGATACAGGCGATGATCGGATCGGAGAGGACGCGGTCCCAGGTTGCGAAGCGCCGACGCAGTTCGTCGGAAAACACCGCTTCGGAGGTCAGGAAGGCGAGGAAACGGACCGTGTCGGGTTCGACGCAGAAGAAGAAGAAGCGGCGCGCGGAATTCTTCAGCCGCTCCAGCGGATCGCTGCCCTTGCTGTCTTCGACCATCGCCTGGTTGAGGCGATCCAGATCGCGCGACACCACCGCGTCGAGCAGCGCCATCTTGCCCGCATAACGCCGATAGATGGTGTGCTTGCTGACGCCGACGGAAAGGGCGATTTCCTCCATCGAGGTGCCCTCGATCCCGCGACGGCAAAACGCCTCGCGCGCCCCCGACATGATGATATCGTCGATCTGCTGTGCCTGCTCCCGGGTCGGGCGACCAGCAGTCCTTTTCGTAATGGCCATGATCCCCCTTCTGCGGCCTTATCCCTGCGCCGTCAAATTCAACTGCACCGCGTCGTGTCGTTTATGCAAAATGCGTGGTCCAGGGGAATTGCAGGACTTGAACGTCATGAGGTTCGGGGAGTTTCACGGCCGGCTCAAATTTTCGCCTTTCGGGCCGTCGCCGCTGGCGGCTTTGGCATGCGGACAGGGGGATCGCCGGCCCACCCCTTTGCTTTGCGACCCGGAGCGCCTAACCGGCCCGTCATGGAACAGGAGCAGGGCATGACGGGCTGGACGATCGGGATCATCGGCGGATCGGGTCTGTATGCGATCGACGCACTGGAGGATGTCGAGCCGCTGGTGGTCGACACGCCCTGGGGCGCGCCGTCGGACACGCTGGTGCGCGGGCGGATCGGTGCGGTGCGGTTCGTCTTCCTGCCCCGCCATGGCCGGGGGCATCGCCTCTCGCCGACCGAGGTCAATGCGCGCGCCAATATCCATGCGCTGAAGCTGGCGGGATGCACCGACGTCCTCGCCATCTCGGCCATCGGGTCGCTGCGCGAGGAGCTGGCGCCGGGCCGTTTCGTCGCGGTCGACCAGTTCATCGACCGGACGGTGCACCGTGACACCAGCTTCTTCGGCGCAGGCCTCGTCGCGCATGTCTCGATGGCGGACCCCGTCTGTCCGCGCCTGTCGGCGCTGGCGGCGCAGGCTGGGGAGCGCGCCGGGGCGTCGGTGACGCATGGCGGCACCTATCTGGCGATGGAGGGGCCCCAATTCTCGACCCGTGCCGAAAGCCTGCTCTATCGCCAATGGGGCGCCGACGTCATCGGCATGACCGCCATGCCCGAGGCCAAGCTCGCGCGTGAGGCGGAGCTGCCCTATGCGCTGATCGGCATGGTCACCGATTATGACTGCTGGCGCGAGGACGAGGCGCATGTCGAGGTCGACGCGGTGCTGGCGCAACTGGCCCGGAATGCGGCGACTGCGCGCGGGCTGGTGACCGAGCTGGCGGCCTTGCTGCCCGCGGAGCGGACCGCGTCGCCGATCGATACGGTGCTCGACCAGGCGCTGATCACCCATGGTTCGCATATCGACCGGGCCAAGGCCGACAGCCTCGGCCCGATCGTGTCGCGCGTCCTGGCCGCGCGGGGTTGAGGATCAGTCCTCAACGATCTGGCTGTGGTTGCGGGTGTCGCGCATCCGCAGATAGACGATCAGCGAGACGCCGATCATCGCGGTGACATACCAGTAGAAGCCCTGTTCGAACCCGGCCTTCTTGAACAGCAGGGCGACAGACTCCGCCGTGCCGCCGAAGATGGTGTTGGCCAGCGCATAGGGCAAAGCGACGCCCAGCGCGCGGATATGCGCCGGGAACAGCTCGGCCTTCACCACCGCGTTGATCGAGGTATAACCGGTCACGATGATCAGCGCGATCATCACCAGTCCGCCCGCCACCATCGGATCGCGCGTCGTCGCCAGCGTCGAGAAGATGGGATAGGTGAACAGCACGCCCGCGATGCCGAACGCGACCATCAGCGGCTTGCGCCCGATCCGGTCCGACAGTCCGCCCGCCACCGGCTGAAGCAGCATGAAGACGAACAGCGTGACGGCGTTGATCTGGCTGGCGACCTCGCGGCTGAACCCGCTGGTGTTGACCAGGAACTTCTGCATGTAGATCGAATAGGCATAGAAGGCGAGGGTGCCGCCCGCCGTCAGCAGCATCACGGTCAGCGTCTCGCGCGGGTGCTTGGTGAACAGCTGGATCAGGCCCGATTGCGGCGCGCCGTCCTTCTTGGCGTTCTCGAAGCTCTTCGTCTCGGCCAGCCCGCGCCGGATATAGAAGACGACGACCGCCAGCACCGCGCCCAGCGCGAACGGGACGCGCCAGCCCCATTCGTCCAGCGCCGCCTCCGAAAGCGTCGCCTGCAGGATCAGCAGGACACAGATGGCGAGCAGCTGGCCCGAGATCAGCGTGACATATTGGAAGGACGAAAAGAATCCGCGCCGGTCCTTGCCCGCCATCTCGGTCAGATAGGTCGCGCTGGCGCCATATTCGCCGCCGACCGACAGCCCCTGCATCAGCCGCGCCAGGACGAGAAGCGCCGGGGCGGCGATCCCGATCGTCGCATAGCCCGGCGTCACCGCGATGATGAGCGACCCCAGGCACATCAGCGTGACCGACAGGCTGAGCCCGGCCTTGCGCCCCTTGCGATCGGCATAGATGCCCATCACCCATGCCCCGATCGGCCGCATGATGAAACCGACCGCGAAGACCGCCGCCGCGCTCAGCAGCTGCGCGGTGCGGTCTTCGGACGGAAAGAAGTGCGGCGCGAAATACAGGGTGAAGGCGGAGTAGACATACCAGTCGAACCATTCGACGAGATTGCCGGTCGAGCCGCCGATAATGGCCTTCAGCCGCTCGCGCCCGGGGTCGGCGATACTGGTGGTCATGTCATACTCCCTTTGGTTGCATCTTGCCCGCGAACGATCCTCAGAAGCGGAAGCTGAGCCAGCCGGCCCAGAAATCCGAACTCTTGAGGTTGGCGCGTTGCATCACCGTGTCCGCCTTGAAATGTTCGTACCGCCCGGTGAACGAAAAGCGCGGCGTGATGGTCCAGACCGCCTGCAGGCGGGCGACCTCGCCGATCTTCTTGCCCCGGACATTCTGGGTTCCCGCCCAGGGGGCGCCGCTGGCGCGATAGACCGCGTCGAACTCGTCGGGACGCCAGGCAAAGCCATATTCGGTCGCCAGCCGCACGCCCTTGATCGGCGTGAAGGTGAAGTTCGGCGCCGCGTACAGCAGGTTGGTCGGCGTCAGGAACAGGCCATAGCTGTAATAGATATTGTTGCCGAACAGGCCGTTGGTCGTGTTCAGCTCGCCGGTCCGCTGATAGGAACCGCCGCCCGAGCCATAGTCGAAATGGACGCCGACGCGTGGGGCATCGGGCTTCTTGCCCAGGCGATAGGTCTGCGCGATGAACGCCTGCCACGCCGAGATCGGGCGATTGGCGAAGGTGCCGCGCTGGTTGTTGACCGTCCAGTCGATATTGACCGGCCCGGCATCGCCATAGGCATGCAGGCCCAGGAAATAGCGTTCCTCCAGCCCGGTGGTCGGCCCCCAGACGGCACGACGGTTGCGCAGCCGCCAGATGAAGGGATCGAGATAGAGCTTCGATCCGCCGAACAGCTTGGGCGACAGGCGGAAGCCGAAGGTCGCGCCGGTGAAGCGCACGTCCGGGTTGGTCTTGTCGTCGCTGATGCCCTGGAAGCCGTAGGTGACATAGTTCAGGTCGAACACATCGACCCGCGCATCCTTGCCGCGGGCATAGGCGCGAACGCCGTCCAGCACGAAATACAGCGTGTTGTTGTCGCGACCTACGGTCAGAAGCTGCGGCCCGTCGTAAAATTCCTGACGGCCCGCGCGCACGCCGACATCCAGGCCCAGCGCCTTGCCCTTCACCTCGGCGAACAGCTGCTGCACCGCCAGCTTGTTGCGCAGGTTGCCGCCCGGCGTGCCCAGGTTGATGCCCTGAAGCTCGGCACGGCCCAGTTCGCCGAAGACGCGGAAATGGTCGCCCAGATGGACGTCAGCGCCACCGATGATGCGCGCAATGTCCTGCCGCTGCTGCTCGACCTCGCGCAGATTGGGATTGGTCGTGATGTTGACCCGCGTGCGCAGCTCGCCCGAGAAGGTGACATAGGACTTGCCGTCCTCGGTCAGCTTCACGCATTTGAGCGCGTCGATGACATCGTCCCGCTTGGCGGGGTCGCACATCTTGCGCCAGTCCTCGGCCCAGCGCGACTGGTTGTAACCGCCGGCGGTGTTGCCGTCACCCGACGCACTGGCCGGATAGGCGGTGCTGGCGGGACTGGCGGGTTCGGATGCCGCCTTGGGGGTGACGGTCTGCGCCGTCACCGGGGACGCGGCGAGCCCCGCGGTCATTATGGCCGTACCGAAAAGCCAACGAAACTTCATGAAATACCCCCCTCAATCAAACCACTTTGCCAAGACGATGGCGCCCTTATCGCACCCAGGTAAACAAATGACCCGGCCGATGGGAGCGGCCGGGCCTGTACCGGGATCAGGCGATGACGGGCCGGGCGGCGGGATCGGGGAGGATAGGGGTGCCGTTCAGCGCGGCGTCGAGCGCGTCCTTGTCGAGGGCATTCTCCCAGCGGGCGACGACGACCGTCGCGACGGCGTTGCCGATGAAGTTGGTCAGGCTGCGGCATTCCGACATGAAGCGGTCGACGCCCAGGATCAGCGCCATGCCCGCGACCGGCACGTCCGGCACGATCGACAGGGTGGCGGCCAGGGTGATGAAGCCCGCGCCGGTGACGCCCGCCGCACCCTTGGACGAGAGCATCGCGACGAGGAGCAGGGCCAGCTGCTGGCCGAGCGACAGGTCCACGCCGCAGGCCTGGGCGATGAACAGCGCCGCCAGCGTCATGTAGATGTTGGTGCCGTCGAGGTTGAACGAATAGCCGGTGGGGACGACGAGGCCGACGACCGACTTTTCGCAACCGGCCTTCTCCATCTTCTGGAGCAGGCTGGGCAGCGCGGCTTCCGAAGACGAGGTGCCCAGAACCAGCAGCAGCTCGGCCTTCAGATAGCGGATCAGCTTCAGGACCGAGAAGCCGTTGGCGCGGGCGATGGTGCCCAGCACGACGACGACGAACAGGATCGAGGTGAGGTAGAAGGTCGCGACCAGCGCGCCGAGGTTGACGAGGCTGCCGACGCCATACTTGCCGATGGTGAAGGCGATGGCGCCGAAGGCCCCGATCGGCGCGGCGCGCATCAGGATGCCGACCAGGCGGAAGATGACGACGCTGATCCGCTCCAGGCTGGTCAGCAGCGGGCGGGCGGGCTCGCCGACCAGCGCCATGGCCACGCCGAACAGGATGGCGACCATCAGCACCTGCAGGATATTGCCCTGGGTGAAGGCGCTGACCAGCGTGTCGGGGATGATGCCCAGCAGGAAGCCGGTGACGGTCGTGTCATGCGCCTTGGCGGTATATTCGGCGATCGATCCGGCGTTCAGCGTGGCGGGATCGATGTTCATGCCCGCGCCAGGTTGGACGACATTGGCGACGATCAGACCGACGACCAGCGCGAAGGTCGACACGGTGATGAAGTAGAAAAAGGCCTTGCCCGCGACGCGGCCGACCGAGCCCAGCTCGCGCATGCCCGCGATGCCGGTGACGACGGTCAGGAAGATGACGGGGGCGATGATCATCTTCACCAGCTTGATGAAGGCATCGCCGATCGGCTTCAGCGACTCGCCGAAGGAGGGCCAGAAATGGCCGATGACCGCGCCGAGCGCGATCGCGAAGAGAACCTGGACATAGAGATGGGACCAGATACGCGCCCGGCGGGGCGCCTCTGCCACGGCATAATCCTGAGCGATCATGACTTTAGGACATCCTCTGCAAAAAAGGGCCGGACGCGGTAGGCCGCGCTTCCGAATTGCCGTGAGTGTGCGGGATGCACGTACGCATTACAAATTTTCCGGAGTAGCACCTAAGCTATTGTAAAATAACGATATAGAAATGGGTTGCCAGCAGCGTAGCGCGAAAATCCGCATGGCGCTTGGTGGTGGGTTGCGATATTCCGCACATATGCCGCCGACATGGTCCGTCATCCGTCTGTATATGCAGCGCTATGCGCTGCCGCTGATCGGCGTGCTGGTCCTGACCATCGCGGCGGCGGCGATCCTGCGGGTCTATGCGCATCGCCAGGCCGTGGCAGAGCTGCGTGCCGAGGCCGTCCGCGTGGCCCGGCAGGAAGAGCGGTTGCTCAACAGCGAGTTGCAGCGCTTTCGCCTGCTTCCGATCGTGCTGGTCGAATATCCGGATGTGGGCGCGGCGTTGCGCAACGGATCGGTCCGCGCGGCCGAGCGGCTGAACGAAAAGCTGCGCGGACTGGCGGAGCGGACCGGCGCGCCCGTCATCTATGCGATCGACCGGCGGGGGCGGACCATCTCGGCCTCCAATGCGGGCCAGTCGGACAGTTTCGTCGGGCGAGATTACAGCTTCCGCCCCTATTTCCGGCAGGCGATGCGCACCGGCACTTCCGAATATTTCGCGCTGGGCAATACCAGCCTTCGCCCCGGCCTGTTCCTCGCGCGGCGGATCGGCCCCGCCTCGGCCCCGGACGGCGTCGTGGTGGTGAAGGTCGAATTCGCCCGGATGGTGCAGGCCTGGGCCAGCGACGCGGGCCAGACGCTGCTGCTCGACGAGCATGGCGTGGTGGTGGTCACGACCGATCCGCGCGCGGTCTTCACCCTGACCCGCCCGCTCACTGCCGCGGCGCGGGCGGCGATCCGCCAGAGCCAGCAATTCGGCGACATCCTGCTGCGTCCCGGCCCCTTTCGCATCACCGGGGGGGACGCGACCGACCGCGACGGTGCGCGCTATGTCGCCGGGACCACGGCGGCGCCGCTGCCACGCTGGCGGCTCGTCCATGTCCTGCCGTCGCGTCCCGCGCTCAAGGAGGCGGATGGCTGGGTCCGTTCGGCGACCGCGCTGATCGCGGTCGGGCTGATCGGTCTGACGCTGCTGGCGATCTGGCGCCGGACCCGCGCCGAACGCGCCGCACTGGCGCGCGAGGCGCTGGAGCAGGAGGTCGCCCGCCGCACCGCCGAGCTTCGCGCGACCAACGACCAGCTGACCGTCGAAATCTCCGAGCGCATCCGGGCGGACCAGCGGTTCCGTGCCGCGCGCGAGGAACTGGCCCAGGCTAATCGGTTAGGCTCGCTGGGATCGATCACGGCGGGCGTCGCGCATGAGATCAACCAGCCGGTGGCGGCGATCCGCACCCTGGCCGACAATGCCCGCACCTTCCTGGCCCGCGACAGGCCCGACCGGGCGGCGACCAACCTGGCGACCATCGTCGAGCTGACCGAGCGGATCGGGTCGATCGTCCAGGAGATGCGCCGTTTCGTCCGGCGGGGCACGCATGGCATCGGTGCGGTATCGCTGAACGAAGTGCTCGACGGCACCATGTTGTTGATCGGCGACCGTTTCCGCACCGCCGGGGTCGCATTGGAGCGTCCCGGCGGCGGCGCGCTCCCACGGGTGGTGGCGGGGCGGGTCCGGCTGGAGCAGGTGCTGGTCAATCTGCTCCAGAACGCGCTCGACGCCGTGGCGGACCGCCCGGCGCCGCGCGTGCGGCTGACCGTCACCGAGCAGCCGGACGGGGTGGACCTGACCGTCGAGGATAACGGGCCGGGCCTGGACCCCGCCATCGCCACCGAGATTTTCACCCCCTTCGTCACCGGCAAGCCCGACGGGCTCGGCCTGGGACTGGGGATCGCAAGGGATATCATGACGGAGTTTGGCGGCATGCTGGAGGTCATCCCCTCGACGCTGGGCGGTGCGGGGTTCCGCATCCGGATGCGCCGGGCATGAGCGATACGCTGCGCGTCCTGCTGGTCGATGACGACACGGTGCTGCGCCAGGCGCTGGCCCAGTCGTTCGAGCTGGCGGGGATCGATGTCGAGCCGCATGGCGACCCGCTGGCGGCACTCGCTCGGATCGATGCCGATTTTCCGGGGATGGTCGTCTCCGACATCCGGATGCCGGGGATCGACGGGATCGAACTGGCCCGGCGGGTCGCGGCGATCGACAGCGAGATCCCCGTGATCCTGATGACCGGGCATGGCGACGTGCCGATGGCGGTCGCCGCACTGAAACAGGGGGTGTTCGATTTCGTCGCCAAGCCCTTCGCCGCGGATCACCTGATCGCCAGCGCCGAACGCGCGCTGGAGATGCGGCGGCTGGTGCTGGACAATCGGAGGTTGCGGCTGGCGGCGGAGGAGGCGCAGGGGGCCTATCCACTGATCGGCGAAACCCCGGTGATGATGCGGCTGCGCGACACCGTGCGGCAGGTGGCGCAGGCCGATGTCGACGTGCTGATCGAGGGGGAGACGGGGACCGGCAAGGAACTGGTCGCGCTCTTGCTCCACCGCTGGAGCGGGCGGCGGACGCGCCCCTTCGTCGCGGTCGATTGTGCGGCCTTGCCCGAGGCGATCGCCGAGGACGAGCTGTTCGGCCAGGCGCATGGCCGGACGCCGGGGCGGATCGCGGCGGCGAATCGCGGCACGCTGTTCCTCGACGAGGTGGACAGCATGGCGCCCGCCCTGCAGGGCCGGATGCTGCGTGTGGTCGAGGAGCGCGAAGTGCGCGCCATCGGTGCCGAGGATCCGCAGATCCTGGATCTGCGGATCGTGGCCGCCGCCAAGTCCGACCTGGCGCGGGCGGTGGACGAGGGACGGTTCCGCGCCGACCTTCTCTATCGGCTCGATGCGGTGCGGTTGCGCGTACCGCCGCTGCGGGAGCGGCGCGCCGATGTGCCGCTGCTCTTCGCCCATTTCCTGCGCGAGGCGGCCGAGCGATTCGGTCGCCCGGTGCCGATGATCGACGGGGCGATCCAGGCCCGGCTGTTGTCGCACGACTGGCCGGGCAATGTCCGCGAGGTGCGCAACTACGCCAATCGCGTCGCGCTGGGCCTGTCGGGCGAGGGGCAGGCGGAGGGCGATCCGCTGCCGCTGCCACTGCCCGAACGGGTCGAGCGGTTCGAGGGGGCGACGATCCGCGCGGTGCTGGAGGAAGCGGCGGGCGATGTCCGCGCCGCGCTCGCCATCCTGGGCATTCCGCGCAAGACCTTCTACGACAAGGTCGCGCGCCACGGCATCGACCTGAACGCCTATCGGCCCCAGCGAAGCTAGGCTGGACCGGCATTCACGATTGCGTCTTCTTCCCCTCTCCCCTGGACAGGGGAGAGGGTTAGCGAAGCTTGCCAGCCTGCTGGCTAGCGCAGCTTGGGTGAGGGGTCGAGCGAGCCCAAGGCTCGCGCGCTCGCGAAGCGAGCGCCCACCCCTCACCCAGCTCCGACTAAGCCTTTGCTCTCGCAAAGACCAAGTCTGCGCAACCCTCTCCCCTCTGCGAGGGGCGAGGGAAGGCAAGGCATCGCTGCATGGCGATCAGCCCTGGCGCCATTCCCGCTTGACGCCGACCGGGGGGCGGGGGAGCATGGTCCCGACGCCGGACGCAATCGGCGCAGGGTTAGGAGAATGCCATGGAGGATGCCGCCAGCCGTCTGGCGCGTGACCCGCGCTATATCGCGCTCGTCCGCAAGCGAGGTCGTTTCACCACCATCCTGACGATCGTCATGCTGATCGTCTATTTCGGGTTCGTCCTCACCATCGCCTTCGACAAGGCGCTGCTGGCCCGATCGATTTCGGGCGGCGCGACATCCTGGGGCATCCCGGTCGGGCTGGGGGTGATCGCGCTCGCGATCCTGCTGACGGGCCTGTATGTCTGGCGCGCCAATCGCGACTTCGATCCGGTGATCGATGCCCTGCGCGCGGAGGAAAGGGCATGAGGGGGCGGGGGCTATGGCTCGCCTTGCCGCTGGCGTTGCTGCCCCTGTCGGCGGCCCATGCTCATGCGATCGGCCCGGCGGTGCAGCAGGCGACCAACTGGACCGCGATCGGCATGTTCGCCGCCTTCGTCGCGCTGACCCTGGCGATCACCCGCTGGGCGGCGCGGCGGACGCGCACGGCGTCGGATTTCTATACGGCGGGCGGCGGCATCACCGGCTTTCAGAACGGACTGGCGATCGCGGGCGACTTCATGTCGGCGGCGTCGTTCCTGGGTATCTCGGCGCAGATTTATGCCGATGGCTATGACGGGCTGATCTATTCGATCGGCTTTCTGGTCGGCTGGCCGATCCTGCTGTTCCTGATGGCCGAGCGGCTGCGCAATCTGGGGCGGTTCACCTTTGCCGATGTGGCGTCGTTCCGCTTTGCCCAGACCCCGGTGCGCATGGTCGCGGCCTGTTCGACCCTGATGGTCGTGCTGTTCTACCTGATCGCGCAGATGGTGGGGGCGGGGCAGTTGATCCGGCTGCTCTTCGGCTTGCCTTACGGCTATGCCGTCGTCATCGTCGGCGTGCTGATGACCTTCTACGTCCTGTTCGGTGGCATGACCGCGACGACCTGGGTGCAGATCGTCAAAGCGATGATGCTGCTCGGCGCGGCCAGCTTCATGGCGATCGCGGTGCTGGCGCGGTTCGGCTTCAGCCCCGAGGCGCTGTTCGCCCGCGCGGTCGAGGTCAAGACGGCGCTCGCTGCGCTGGCCGGGGCGGGGCCCGACGAGGCGGTGACGAAGGGCCGGGCGATCATGGGGCCTGGCGGGTTCATCAAGGACCCGATCTCCGCCATCTCGATCGGCGCGGCGTTGATGTTCGGGACCGCGGGCCTGCCCCACATCCTGATGCGCTTCTTCACCGTGCCCGATGCCAAGGCGGCGCGCAGCTCGGTGCTGTGGGCGACGGGGTGGATCGGATACTTCTACATCCTGACCTTCGTCATCGGCTTTGGCGCGATCGTGCTGGTCGCCACCGACCCGGGCTTCCTCGATGCCGATGGCGCGCTTCGCGGCGGCAGCAACATGGCGGCGATCCATCTGGCGCAGGCGGTCGGCGGCAACCTGTTCCTGGGCTTCATCTCGGCGGTGGCGTTCGCGACGATCCTGGCGGTGGTCGCGGGGCTGACCCTGTCGGGCGCCTCGGCGGTCAGCCACGACCTTTATGCGACCGTCGTCAAGAAGGGGCAGGCGGATTCGGCCTCCGAGCTGCGCGTGTCGCGGATTACGGTGCTGGTGCTGGCGGTCGTCGCCATCCTGCTGGGCATCCTGTTCGAGAAGCAGAATGTCGCCTTCATGGTCAGCCTGGCCTTCGCGCTGGCGGCATCGGCCAATTTCCCGGTGCTGCTGCTGTCGCTGCTCTGGTCGGGATGCACGACGCGCGGCGTGGTCGTGGGCGGGGTGGTCGGCCTGTCGACCGCGCTGGTGCTGACCATATTGTCACCCGCCATCTGGGTGAAGGTGCTGGGCTATGACACGCCGATCTTCCCTTATGGATCGCCGACCATCTTCTCGATGCCGCTGGCGTTCCTGACCATCTGGCTGGTGTCGATCACCGACCGCAGCGGCCGCGCGGCGGTCGACAAGGCGGGCTATCCGGCCCAGCGCATCCGGTCGGAAACCGGGATCGGCGCGGCGGCGGCGCACGATCACTGATCGAGCCTGTCCCCGCTGTCTTCAAATGGGGCAGCGGGGACGGTTCCGGCGCGGTATGGACCCGTGCCCCAATGGTCAACAAAACGTTAACGTCCATGCCATGAGACGCCGCCTTGTCCTGACCAACGAAGCCGCCCGTCACCCCTTCCGACGGTCGCTGCCGCCCGTCCCGCCCGCGCGCAGCCGCCGGGACGACGATCAGGACATTCGCCTGTTCGTGCTCAGCTTCACCGCCTTCTTCATCTGCTTTTACAGCTTCCTGTTCTGATCGGCCGCCGTTCGCCGGGCGGGATCAGCCCGGCTGGACGCACCCATCGTCGCAGGCGCGGTGGAGCCGAAGCGCCAGCCAGGCGGAAACCAGGCACATGCCCGCCACGACGAACAGCATATTCTCCGGCGTGACGCCCATCGCGCTGATCCCGAAGACCGCCACCGAGCCGATCGTCATCGCAAAGCAGTTCACGATGTTGTTCGCCGCGACGGTGCGCGCGGTCTGATCCTTCTCGACCGTGGTGGTCAGGAAGGCATAAAGCGGGACCACGAACATGCCCCCGGTCGTCGCGATGGCGAGCAAGGTGGCGAGGATGGCGATCGCGCGCGGTTCGGCGAGGAAGGCCTGCCAGCTATACAGCCCGCCATCCGGCGCCGGGGTCCAGTTGCGGCACAGGACCGAGAACAGGACGACGAACGCGCCCATCGCGATGACCGAGATCGGCGAATAGCGCGCCGAAATCTCACCCTTCAGCATCGTGTTGATGACCACCGATCCGATCGCCACCCCGACCGAGAAGATCGCGATGGCCAGGCTCGCCACCTCCTTGTCGGCGGTCAGCACATTCTTGACCAGCGGCGGGAAGACGATGATCAGCACCGCGCCGATCGTCCAGAAGAAGCTGATCGCGATGATCGCCAGGAACAGGCGGCGGATATGCAGCGTCGCCGAGATCAGCCGCCAGGATGCGGTGAAGGGGTTGTAGTTCAGCTTGAGCGGCGGCCCTTCGCGCGGGGCGGGGGGCACCTGCCGCCCGGTGAACCAGCCCAGCACCGCCACGACGATCACGCCGCCCGCCGCCGCCTCGACCGGGATCCATCCGGCCGCGACCGTGCCCAGCAGGATCGCGAGATAGGTCCCCGCCTCGACCAGCCCGGTCCCGCCCAGAATGTCGTCGGGCTCCAGATGCTGGGGCAGGATGGCGTATTTGATCGGCCCGAAAAAGGTCGAATGGACGCCCAGCGCCAGCACCGTCCCCAGCATCAGCGCCAGCCCGATGGTGCTATGTCCCGACTTGGCGATCAGCAGGCCCGCAGCGCCGACCAGCATGATCCCGATCTCGACCGTCTTGACGATGCGGATGATCCGCGCCTTGTCATGGCTGTCCGCCAGCTGTCCCGACAGTGCCGAGAGGAAGACGAAGGGAAGGATCGATGCCCCGGTCGCGGCGGCGTTGAAATAGGATTCCGACGTCGCATCGGTGAAGATCGCATAGGTCGCGAACAGCACCATCGAGGTCTTGAACAGATTGTCGTTGAAGGCGCCGAGAAACTGGGTGGCGAACAGCGGCAGGAACCGACGCCGCTTGAGAAGCCCGAGGGCATTGAGCATAACGAAAAATGGCCCGATCGTGGCAACAGAATGGCAGCAACATAACCATCCGGCGGGCCATCGCCAACCGCTTAAAGCGGTTTGTCATGGGCAGGCTTGTCGTTAGAAGGCCTTATGCTGACGCTGCCCAACCTGCTGACACTCTCGCGAATCCTGGCCGTGCCGCTTCTGGCCGGGCTGTTGTGGCAACCCGAATGGGCGCTGGGCTATGCCATCGCCTTCGCGCTCTACTGCCTGATGGGCATCACCGATTATTTCGACGGCTATCTCGCGCGGGCCAAGGGTACGGTGTCGAAGCTGGGCGTGTTCCTCGACCCCATCGCCGACAAGATCATGGTCGCCTCGGTGATCCTCGTGCTGGTCGCGGTGCAGGTGTTGAGCGGGATCAGCGTCGTTGCGGGCCTCGTCATCCTGTTGCGGGAAATCGCGGTGTCGGGCCTGCGCGAATTCCTGGCGCAGTTGCAGGTGTCGGTGCCGGTGTCGCGGCTCGCCAAGTGGAAGACGACGTTGCAGCTGATCGCGCTGGGCGGCCTGATCCTGGGCGGGGCGCTGCCCGGATGGCCCTGGCTCCATGTGGCGGCGCTGGCCGCGCTGTGGGGTGCGGCGGTGCTGACGCTCGTCACCGGATGGGACTATCTGCGCGTCGGCCTCAAGCATATGGACAGCTGATGCCGCTCACCATTCTCTATTTCGCCTGGGTCCGCGAACGGATCGGCCTGTCCGAAGAGACGCTGACCCTGCCGCCCGAGGTCGCGACCATGGCCGATCTGATCGGCTGGCTGGCGACGCGGGGCGGCGGCTATGCCGAGGCGCTGGCCGAGCCGGAGCGGCTGCGCGCAGCGGTGGACCAGAATTTCGTCGGCCTCGATACGGCGATCGGTCGGGCGCGCGAGGTCGCGATCTTCCCGCCGGTGACCGGCGGATGATCCGGATACTCGTATCGCGCGATCCCATCGACCTGGCGGCCGAGGCGGCGCGCGTCGAGCAGGCGGAGGTGGGCGCGGTTGCCACCTTTTGCGGTCTGGTCCGCGCGGACGACGGGGTCGACCGGCTCGAACTCGAACATTATCCTGGCGCGACCGAGGCCGCGCTGGACCGGATCGCCCATCTCGCCAAGGCGCGGTGGTCGTTGCAGGCGGCCACCATCGTCCACCGGGTCGGACCGATGCAGCCGGGCGAGCGGATCGTCTTCGTCGCGGCGGCGGCCCCCCATCGGCGCGATGCGCTGGACGCCTGCGCCTATCTGATCGACCGGCTCAAAACCGATGCGCCGTTCTGGAAACGCGAGACGCGGGGGGCGGACGCCCGCTGGGTCGAGGCGCGCGACAGCGACGGGGCGGCCGCCGCGCGCTGGGACGACATCTGATCCGACACGAAAAAGGCGGAGCCGCAGCCCCGCCTTTCCGATCGTCCCCGAGGGGGAGGGATCAGCCGATCTTCGGCACGCTGATGCCGTTGGTCAGATGGACGACCCCGTTGGTCGCGGCCACGTCCGCCTTGTCGACATAGGCCTTCTGGCCGTTCACGTCGGTCAGCATGATATTGCCGTTGGGCCCCAGCTGCGCGGTCAGCGGCTGTCCGGCGAGCGTCGTCAGCGTCGCGGTGCCGTTGCCGGCGGCGATCTGCTGCTTCAGCTGCTCGGCGGTCAGCTTGCCCGAGACGACGTGATACTTCAGGATCGTGGTCAGCGCCGCCTTGTTCGCGGGCTGGCTCAGCGTGTCGAGCGCGCCTGCGGGCATGCGGCTGAACGCCTCGTCGCTGGGGGCGAAGACGGTGAAGGGGCCGGGGCCCGACAGATCGGCGGCCAGACCCGCGGTCGTGACCAGCTTGGCCAGCGTGCTGCGGTCGGGCGTGGCGGCGAGGACCTGAACGACGGTGCCGGTCGCGACCGGGGTGGCCGGAGCGGGCTGGGCCGGAGCCTGGGCGGGGGCCGTGGCCGTCGGCGCGGTCTGGGCCGTCTGGGCGGTGGCGGCGGTGCCCGCGGCGACCAGCGCGGTGGCGGACATCAGGATGGCAAAGGTCTTCGTCATGAAAGCATATTCCCGTCTATGGGCGGCGGAGCACACATAGGGGCCCACGCCGCGTGGAAGGGCAGAACATCCGAACCGGTTGCGAAACGGACGTCCCGTCGAGGGTAACGCACTTAATCCAGTTTTGGCACCAATACACCGTTCACGATGTGGATCATGCCATTGGCCTGACGCATGTCGCCCGCCTCGATATAGCTCTTGTTCCCGCCGCCATCGGTCAGGGTGATGACCGACTGGGTCATGCTGAGGGTCAGCGGTTCGCCCTGCGCCGTCATCAGCGTGGCGGTCCCGCCGCCCGCCGCGATACGCCGTTGCAGCTCGGTCACCGTCACTACCCCCGGTACCAGATGATAGCGCAGCACGCGGACCAGCGAGGCCTGGTTGGCGGGCTGGAGCAGCTGCGCCTCGACGCCGGGGGCGAGCCGCCCGAACGCCGCATTGGTCGGCGCGAACAGCGTGAAGGGGCCGGGGCCCGCCAGCGTGGTCGAGAGCGAGGCCGCGCGGATCGCCGCGACCAGCGATGAGAGCGAAGGCGTCGCGGCCGCATTGTCCAGGATGGTGCGGGTCGGCGCCATCGGCCGGTCGGCGACGAAGGGCGCTTCCTGCGCGGGCGCCGTGACCGCCGTGGCGGAGGGGGCGGCGGGCGCCTCTCGCTCGTCCCGTCCCCGCCCGCAGGCGCCCAGCATCACCAGAGCCGCGATCGGCAGGGCCGCCAGCATGCGCTTCGCTGGATGAGTCATGGGCCAAAACTCCTTTGCAAATCGATGGGTGTCGATGAACGCGATCGATCAGGCCGCTTCCGCCAGCACCTGGGCGAGCAGCCGGAAATCCTTCTCGCGCGGGCTCGCCCGGCGCCAGACCAGCGCGATCTTGCGCACGGCATTGTCGGCATCGAGCGGCCGCGCGGTGATGTTGGTATTGTCGAGGATACCCGACCGCAGCGCCATTTCGGGCAGCATCGTCATGCCCAGCCCATTGTCCACCATCTGAACGATGGTGTGGAGCGAGGTGCCCAGCATCGTCGCCTCGGCCCGCAACTCGGGGCGATTGCACGCCGCGAGCGCATGATCCTTGAGGCAATGCCCGTCCTCGAGCAGCAGCAGCCGGTTCTCGTCAATCGCCGACGCCGGGAAGGCGGGCGGCGGGCTGTGATCCTCGTCGGTCGGGAAGGCGACGAACAGCCGGTCGTCGAACAGCGGCTCGGCGGTCACCTCGCCACAGGCGAAGGGCAGGGCGAGCAGCACGCAGTCGGTACGGCCATTGTGCAGCCGCTCGCAGGCGGGGCCGCTGGGCTCCTCGCGCAGGAACAGCTTCAGGTCGGGAAAGTCGCGGCGGAGTCGGGGCAGGATGCGCGGCAGCATGAAGGGCGCGATGGTCGGGATGACCGACATGCGCATCTCGCCCGACAGCGGACGTCCGGCGGCGCGCGCCATGTCGCCCAGCTCGTCCGCCTCGCGCAGCACCCGGCGCGCCTTGTCGGCGATCCGCTCGCCCAGCGGGGTGAAGCGCACCACGCGCCGGGTCCGCTCGACCAACGTCACGCCGATCAGCGTTTCCAGCTCGCGCAGGCCCGCCGACAGGGTCGACTGGGTCACGAAGCAGGCGTCGGCGGCCCGGCCGAAATGGCCATGGTCCTGCAAGGCCACGAGATATTGAAGCTGTTTCAGGGTCGGTAGATAGGTCGCGGCCATTGATCGTCTCAGTCGATTGCCATGTGACAAATAGCTTGTTGGATCAAAGGCGCCAGTCCCCATATCCGTCGGTACAACGAATACAGGCGGTCGAACCGCCGATCGTGCGAGAGGATGGCTGGAGCCGAATTTCTAGAGAAGGAGGCACATTGCCATGTTGACCGTTGGAGACAAGCTCCCCGCATTCACCGTTCCCGTCCAGCAGGGCACCAGCGCGCTGCCCGCCGGCGAGACGATCAGCGACACGTCGTACGAGGGCAAGTGGAAGGTCCTGTTCTACTGGCCGAAGGACTTCACCTTCGTCTGCCCGACCGAGATCGTCGGCTATTCCGAGCTGAAGGGCGATTTCGAGGATCGCGACGCCGTGCTGATCGGCGCGTCGACCGACACCGCGCACGTCCACCTGGCATGGCGCAAGTCGGACCCGGATCTGGCCGCGGCCGATTTCCCCTGGATCGCGGACAATGGCCGCGTCCTGGCCGACGCGCTGGGCATCGTCGACAAGAATGAGCATGTCGCCTACCGCGCGACCTTCATCATCGACCCCGACAATGTCATCCAGCATGTCACGATCAACGGCCTGAACGTCGGCCGCAACCCGGCGGAGACGCTGCGTGTCCTCGACGCGCTGCAGACCGACGAGCTGTGCCCGTGCAACTGGAACAAGGGCGACGACGTCCTCCAGCTCGCGGCCGAGTAATCCTAGCGTCGGGGGGCGGCATCGTCCCTCGGCCCATCTTTCAGGCGCCCCGGCGAGGGTCGTCGGTCCCGTGCGATCGACGGCCCGGACTGGGGCGTCGCACATCTGGAGCATTCCATCCATGTCGCTCAAGGAATTTGCCGGGCAGCTGCCCGATTTCGCCAAGGACATCCGCCTGAACGTCGGCTCGCTGATCAACGAGCCGGTGCTGAACGACCAGCGCAAATACGGCCTGCTGCTCGCCTGTGCGCATGGCTCGGGCCACAAGCCGCTGGTCGAGGCGGCGGAAGCCGAATGCGCCCCCAAGCTGTCGGCCGAGGCGGCCAATGCGGCGCGCGCGGCGGCGGCGGTGATGGCGATGAACAATGTCTATTACCGCTTCACGCACCTGGCCGGGAACCAGGAATATCGCAACATGCCCGCCAAGCTGCGCATGAACGTGATCGGCGCGCCGGGCATCGACAAGATCGATTTCGAGCTGTTCAGCCTCGCCGTGTCGGCGATGAACGGCTGCGGCATGTGCATCGACGCGCATGAGGCGGTGCTGAAGAAGGCGGGCGTCACGGCGGAGGTCATCCAGACCTCGGTCCGTATCGCGGCGGTGATGCAGGCGGTGGCGACCGTCCACGCGGCGATCGCCTAACCGGTCGAGGGGCGCGCCGGCATGGGCCGGGCGCCCCATCGCTCTTGCTGGTCAGCCCTTCATGGCCTGATAGAAACCCCAAAGGCTGGTCAGGGTCAGGATGACGCCGACCAGCGTCAGCAGCACCCGCGCGGGAACGCGCTTGGCCAGCATCGCGCCGAACGGCGCGGCGCAGATGCCGCCGATCAGCAGCCCCACCGTCGCCATGGTGAACGCCTCCCAACCCAGTTGGGTGATGAAGGTCGCCGAGATCGTCGCGGTCAGGAAGAATTCGGCGGTGTTGACCGTCCCGATCGTCGTCCGCGGCGCCGCGCCCTGGGCCAGCAGGTTGGAGGTCACGACCGGCCCCCATCCGCCGCCGCCCGCCGCATCGAGAAACCCGCCGAGAAAGCCCAGCGGCTCGACCACCTTCGGCTCGCGGCTATGCGCCTTGTGCCGCCAGGCACGGATCAGGAGATAGATGCCGATCGCGGTCAGATAGGCGAGGATGAACGGCTTCACCACCGCCGCATCGATATTGGACAGGACATAGGCGCCCAGCGCACCGCCGATGACGCCCGGAATCATCAACCGCAGGAACAGCCGCCAGTTGACGTTGCGATGCACCGCATGACTGATCCCCGATACGGCGGTCGTGAAGGTCTCGACGCTGTGCACCCCCGCCGACGCGGCTGCCGGGGGCACGCCCAGGCTGATCAGCAGGGTATTGGAAATCACCCCGAACGCCATGCCCAAAGCGCCATCGACCACCTGGGCGGCAAATCCGACGCCGATAAAGGGCAGGATATGGATCCATTCGCTACTGGTCGGGTCCATCATCTCTCCTTACCCTGTGACGCCCGGCCCATGCCGTGCCCGAAGCGTGGCTGCAACAAAGATAGACTTTGTCGCGTCCGCCAAGGTTCCACGCCTATCTGGAATTCAGGAAAAGCCGTGCTTAAATGCCGGTATCGCATCTGGGGACATGCTCATGCCGAGCCGATTGGCCGCTTATCTCGATTCGATCCGGGCTCGTGACCCCGCTCCGCACTCGCGTGCCGAGATCCTGCTCTATCCGGGCGTCTGGGCCCTGGCGGGGCACCGCGTGGCGCATCGGCTCTACCGGTCGCGCGCCTTCTTTCTCGCGCGGCTGGTCAATCATTTCACCCGCTTCCTGACCGCGATCGACATCCATCCGGGTGCGAAGATCGGGCGGAATTTCTTCATCGACCATGGCTTCGTCGTGATCGGCGAGACGGCGGAGATCGGCGACGACGTCACCATCTATCAATGCGTGACGCTGGGCGGGACCAGCCCCGACAATGGCGTGGCGGGCAAGCGGCATCCGACGCTGATGGACGGTTCGATCGTCGGATCGGGCGCGCAGGTGCTCGGCCCGATCACGATCGGTCCGCGCGCACGGGTGGGGGCCAATGCGGTCGTCACCCGCGACGTGCCCGAGGGCGCGGTGATGGTCGGCATTCCGGCAAGGCCGACGATGGTCGAGGGCGGCGCGGCGCCCGAGAAGCGCTTCGTCCCTTATGGTACGCCCTGCTCGGAGGTGTTCGACCCCCAGACCCAGAAGATCGAGATGCTGCGGTGCGAGCTGGACACGCTGCGGCGGCAGCTCGACACGGTGCTGGCCGAGCAGAATATCGAGCGCGACCGCGCCTGATGGGGATCGTCCCGTTTCCGAAGGCACCGGGGCAGGTGGGGTTCGAGCGTGCCGAGTTGAACCGCATCCTAGACCTGTATGGTCGGATGGTCGCGGCTGGACACTGGCGCGACTATGCGATGGATCTGGGGCGCGACGCCGCGATCTTCTCGGCCTTTCGCCGTACCGCCGAGCGGCCGGAATACCGGATCGAGAAGCGCCCGGCGCTGCGCAACCGCCAAGGCATGTGGGCGCTCATCGGCGAGGCCGGGGCGGTGCTGAAGCGCGGACATGAGCTGGGGCCGGTGCTGGCGCCGGTCGAACGCCGCCTGATGAAGCTGGTCGAGGAATAGCCGCACTGACGGCAAAACGCCGACCCTCGCGAGAGGATCGGCGCTTCGTCGGAGCAATCGGGTCAGGCGATCACTTGCCGCCGCGCTGGCGACACTGGTCGAACTGGCCCTTCTTGCAGATCGGATAGCTCTTCAGCGCGGCCGGGGCCGGATAGGCCTGTTCGGGGCTCGGCGCCTGTTTGAAGATGACCGGCACGCCGGGGGCGGGGGGCGAGGCCATCGGCGGCTGCGCGGGCTGATAGCCGCCCGGCGTTTCCGTCCCGGCCGAGGCACTGGCCTGCATCGAGGCGTCGGCCGACGCGGTGGTGCCGGTCTGTCCGGTGCTGGCACCGGCCTGGGCCGTGGCGTCTGCCTGGGTGGTCGTCTGGGCGAGGGCGGGGGCTGCCATCAGCGTGGCGGCCGCCAGAATTACGAGCTTCATGCGAATCTCCTGTTCAGAAGCGCAAGTGCGTTAGCGCGGTGGATTGAACGCCCCACCCGCGACTTGGCTCCATCGTTTCGCACCCGGCCCAATTCTGACGGCCCGTTCACGTTCAGCCCCCTGCGTCGAGCGAATAGCCTGCCGAGCGCACGGTGCGGATGATATCGGGCCGGTCGCCGACATTGATCGCCTTGCGCAGACGGCGGATATGGACGTCGACCGTCCGGCTCTCGATATCCGAATCGTGACCCCATACCGCGTCGAGCAGCCGCTCGCGCGAGAAGACCCAGCCTGGATGTTCCAGGAAATGCTTCAGGAGGCGGAACTCGGTCGGCCCGAGCGAGACGACCTCGCCCGCGCGGCGGACCTTGTGGCCGACCGTGTCCATCTCGATATCGGCATAGGTCAGCGCCTCGCCCGCCAGCGCCGGGCGGACGCGGCGCAGCACCGCGCCGACGCGCGCGACCAGTTCGCGCGGGGAGAAGGGCTTGGTGACATAATCGTCCGCGCCCGTCTCCAGCCCGCGCACCCGGTCCTCTTCCTCGCCGCGCGCGGTCAGCATGATGATCGGCACGTTCGCAGTTTCGGGCGAACGGCGCAGGCGGCGGCAGACTTCGATCCCCGAAATCCCCTCGACCATCCAGTCGAGCAGGACGATGTCGGGCGTGCTCTCGCGCGCCAGCAACAGCGCCTCCTCGCCGTCGGGCGTGTGGGCGACCTCGAAATCCTCGCGCTTGAAATGGAAGACGAGCAGTTCCGCCAGCGCGGCATCGTCTTCGACCAGCAACATCTTTACCCGTGCCATGGTGCCTGTTCCCTCAAGAAGGCCAAGTACCGCCGCGATCCCGCTCACCCATCTGGGTACCGGTGGCGGCGAAATAGACCATCTCCGCGACGTTCGTCGCATGGTCGCCGATGCGTTCGAGATTCTTGGCGATGAACAGCAGGTGCGCGACCTGTCCGATCGTCTTGGGATTCTCGACCATATGGGTGACGAGCGTGCGGAAGATGGAATCGTAGAAATCGTCGAGTGCGTTGTCGCTGTCGCGGACCCGGACCGCCGCCTCGGCATCGCGCGCGGCAAAGGCGTCGAGCACGTCATGCACCATCGCCGAGGCGATCTTGGCCATGGCGGGCAGGATGGAGACGGGCTCGATCCGGTCCTCGCTCTCGATCATCGGCACGCGCTTGGCGATGTTCTTGGCATAGTCGCCGATCCGCTCGACGACGCTGGCGATCTTCAGCGCGGCGACGACCTCGCGCAGGTCGTTGGCCATCGGCGCGCGCAGGGCGATGGTGCGCACCGCCAGCCGCTCGACCTCCGCCTCGATCAGGTCGATCGCCTTGTCGTCCTCGCGGACTTTCCGCGCCAGTTCCAGGTCGGAGCGTTGCAGCGCGCGGATCGCATTGGCGATCGCTTCCTCGGCCAATCCGCCCATCTGGCTGATCAGCCCGCGCAAGCGGCCGATATCGTTGTCGAAGGCCTTTACGGTGTGGTCCATGATCCTCGTCCTCAGCCGTAACGGCCGGTAATATAGTCCTTCGTCCGCTCTTCCTTCGGGTTCGTGAAGATGTCGGACGTCTTCCCGTACTCGACGAGCGTGCCGAGATGGAAAAAGGCGGTGCGCTGCGACACGCGGGCCGCCTGCTGCATGTTGTGGGTGACGATCGCGATGGCGTAGCGGCCGCGCAGGTCGTGGATCAGCTCCTCGATCCGCGCGGTCGCGATCGGGTCGAGCGCGCTGCACGGCTCGTCCATCAGGATCACTTCGGGGTCGACCGCGATGGCGCGCGCGATGCACAGACGCTGCTGCTGCCCGCCCGACAGCGCGGTGCCGCTTTCCGACAGCCGATCCTTCACCTCGTTCCACAGCCCGGCGCGGGTCAGCGAGCGCTCCACGATCATGTCGAGTTCGCCGCGCGACGCGGCCAGCCCATGGATGCGCGGACCATAGGCGACATTCTCGTAGATCGACTTGGGGAAGGGGTTGGGCTTCTGGAACACCATGCCGACGCGGGCGCGCAACTGCACCACGTCCATCTCGGGCGCATAGATGTCCTGCCCGTCCAGCCGCACGTCCCCCGACACCCGCGCCGAGGGGATGGTATCGTTCATCCGGTTGAGCGTGCGCAGGAAGGTCGACTTGCCGCAGCCCGACGGGCCGATAAAGGCGATGACGTGATCCCGTTCGACATCGATCGAAATGTCGTGGATCGCCTGCTTGGCGCCGTAGGACACGCTGACGTTGCGCGCGGTTATCTTGGGAATGCTCACCAGCGTGTCTCGAACCGATTGCGGAGGTAAATGGCCAGCCCGTTCATCGCGAGCAGGAAGACGAGCAGGACGATGATCGCGGCGGAGGTCTTTTCGATGAAGCCGCGATCGACCTGATCGGACCACAGGAAGATCTGCACCGGCAGCACGGTCGCCGGATCGGTCAGCCCCTGCGGCGGCGCGGCGATGAAGGCGCGCATGCCGATCATCAGCAGCGGCGCGGTCTCGCCCAGCGCGCGGGCCATGCCGATGATCGTGCCGGTCAGGATGCCGGGCAGCGCGAGCGGCAGGACATGGTGAAAGATCACCTGCACCCGCGAGGCGCCGATCGCCAGCGCCGCGTCACGGATCGACGGCGGCACCGCCTTGATCGCGTTGCGACCCGCGATCACGATGACCGGCATCGTCATCAACGCCAGCGTCAGCCCGCCGACGAGCGGAGCCGAACGCGGCAGGCCGAACGTGCCCAGGAACACCGCCAGCCCCAGCAGGCCGAAGATGATCGACGGGACCGCCGCGAGATTGTTGATCGACACCTCGATCAGGTCGGTCCAGCGATTCTTCGGCGCATATTCCTCCAGATAGAGCGCGGCGAGTACCCCGATCGGGAAGGCCAGCGCCAGCGTGACCAGCATGGTCAGCAGCGATCCCTTGGCCGCGCCCCAGATGCCGACGCGGGTCGGATCGGTCGCATCGGCATCGGTCAGGAAGGTCAGGTTCCACCCGGTCGACAGGACGCCGCGGGCCTTGAGCCGCGTGACCAGCGCCTCGGCCTCGGGCGTGCCTTCGCCCTTGGCGGCGACGTCATAGGCGCTGGCGACGGGCAGCGAGAAGCGCGTGGTGCCGCGCAACAGGGCCGGGTCCGCCTTGATCGCATCGCGCACCACGATCCACGCACCCGGCGACAACAGGTCGGTGCCGTCGGCGCCGAAGGCCTGGGTCGCCGCGCCGTCGACCGCATGCTCCAGCCCCGCGCCCGCCAGCGCGAGGTCGGCACCGCGGCCCTTCAGCCGGGCGGGCTCTACCGGCAGGTCGGCAGCGGCCAGGTCGACGGGCAGGGTGACGCGCGTCTGGGTAAAGCCGCCAATCCCCTGTGCCACCATGGTGATCAGCAGAAAGGCCAGGAACGCCGCCGACAGGGCGACCGCTGCCATGCCGATCAACCGGAACCGCCGCTCCGCCGCATAGCGACGGCGCAGGCGGCGCGTCATGGCAGGGCTGTTCCAGATGGTGGGGGCGTCGTCCGCCGGGGAAGGGGGCGGGCTATTCATAGGTTTCCCGGTAACGCTTCACCACGCTCAGCGCGATGATGTTGAGCAGCAGCGTGATGACGAACAGCGTCAGCCCCAGCGCGAAGGCGGCGAGCGTCTTGGGGCTGTCGAACTCCGCCTCGCCGGTCAGCAGGTCGACGATCTGGCGGGTGACGGTCGTGGTGCTGGCAAAGGGATTGGCGGTCAGGGTCGCAACCCCGCTTGCCGCCATGACGACGATCATCGTCTCGCCGATCGCGCGGCTGACCGCCAGCAGGACGCCGCCGACCACGCCGGGCAGGGCGGCGGGCAGCATGACGCGGGTGATCGTCTCGGACGGGGTCGCCCCCATCGCCAGGCTGCCGTCGCGCATCGAATCGGGCACCGCAGCCAGGCTGTCGTCGGCCATGGACGAGACGAAGGGGATGATCATCACCCCCATGACCAGCCCGGCCGCCAGCGCGCTTTCCGACGATGCCCATTCGATGCCGATCGACACCGCGAACTGGCGGACGGCGGGCGCGACGATCAGCGCGGCGAAATAGCCATAGACGACGGTCGGGATGCCTGCGAGCACCTCCAGCACCGGCTTCATGATCCGGCGCGCGCGCGGCTGGGCATATTGGGTGAGGTAGATGGCGCTCATCAGCCCGAACGGAATGGCCACCGCCATCGCGATCACCGCGCCGATGAAGAACGTCCCCCAGAACAGCGGCACCGCGCCCAGCGACGCGCCCGGATCGCGAGGATCGATGACCTGCGGGCTCCAATGCGCGCCGAACAGGAAGTCGGTGATGGGCACCACCGCAAAGAAGCGCCCGGCCTCGTAGAGCAGCGAGGCGACGATCCCGGCGGTCGTCAGGATCGCGATGAGCGAGGCGCCGAGCAGCAGCCCCAGCACCACCCGCTCGATCCGCGTCCGCGCCGAAAAGTCGGGTCGGACCCGCAGATAGGCATAGGCGCCGCCCGCCAGCGCGAGCAGCAGGACGATGGCGGTCGCGATCCAGTCGATGCGCGTCTGGGCGGTCGCGTAAGCGGGGGCCAGGGTGCGCGAAAGCGTATGGAAGGCCCCGTGCGCCTGTCCGGCGGCCAGCGCCCGCGCTTCGGACAGGATCGCCGCCCGCTCGAACCCCGGCGGCGGCAAGCGTCCGGCGGCGGGCGTGCCCAGCACCATATCGGTGACGAGCGCGGGCGAGGTCGCGGCCCAGAACGCTAGGAAGATCAGCGGCGGCGCGGCGGTCCACAGCGCGACATACCAGCCATGATGATGCGGCAGCGAGCGGACCCGTCCGCCCGTCCGCCGCCGAAAGCCGAGCGCGCGCATGCGTGTCGTCGCCCAGGCGATGACACCCAATCCGACGATCAGGACCAGAAGGATGACGCCGTTCATGACGGCAGGGTCGCCGGATCGAGGGCGGTCTCGTTCGCGATGATGGACCGCGCGCGTGCCTGGACCCCGGCGGGCGCCGCGATCAGCCCGCGCCGGACCAGCGGCCCGCCACGCCCCCAATTGGCGGCATAGAGCGACAGGAACTGGCGCAGTCCCGGAATGGCATCGAGATGCGCCTTCTTGACGTAGAGATAGAGCAGCCGCGAACCCGGATAACGGTCGGCGGCGATCGCCTCATAGCTGGGGGCGATGCCGTCGATCGCCACCCCGTTCACCGTATTGCGGTTTTCCTCGAGATAGGAATAGCCGAACACGCCCAGCGCATCGGGGTTGGATTGCAGCTTCTGGACGATCAGATTATCGTTCTCGCCCGCATCGATATAGGCGCCGTCGTCACGGACGCGGGTGCAGAGCAGGCGGTGGGCATCGGGATCGTGATGCGCCAGCGCCGCCGCGCCCGGTTCGACCGCATCGCATCCGCGCATCAGGATCAGTTCGGCCAGCGCGTCGCGCGTGCCGCTGGTCGCGGGGGGGCCATAGACCTGGATCGGAATGGCGGGCAGGGCGGGATTGACGTCATGCCAGGTCCGCGCCGTGTTGGGCCGCCCGCCGGGATGCGCCGCGAGCGCCCGGTAGAGGTCGACGGTGCTCAGCGCCATGCGCGGCCCGCGCTTCGATTCGGCAAAGGCGATGCCGTCGATCCCGATCGGAATCTCCAGCAGCGCGGCCGCACCATGCGCGGCGCAATCGCGATATTCGGCGGCCTTCATCCGGCGCGAGGCGTTTTCGATATCGGGATGAGCCGCGCCGATCCCGGCGCAGAACAGCTTCATGCCCGCGCCCGTGCCCGTCGACTCGATCACCGGCGCCTTGGCATCGGGATCGGCGGTGACGAAACGCTCGGCGATGATGGTCGTGAAGGGATAGACGGTGGAGGAGCCGACCGCCGTGATCTGATCCCGCACGCCCGCGCCGCCGCCATTGGCCTGATCGTGACAGGCCGCCAGCGCGACGATCGCGGCGAGAAGGCAGGGCAGGCGCATCATGATCCTTGAGCACACCGGAACGGGTGTGGACCGGCGCTGCCACGCCCACCGGACCTCCGTGTGACATTTCTATTGCGGTTTTGTGACAGCGCCCTCGGAAACGGGTTTCTCGCTGGATTTTATCGGGGGCAGGCGGACGGTGACGGTCGTTCCCACCCCGACCTCGCTGGCGATATCCAGCCGTCCGCGATGCCGCTCGACGATATGCTTGACGATCGCGAGCCCCAGTCCGGTGCCGCCGACGCTGCGGCTCCGCCCCGAATCGACGCGGTAGAAACGCTCGGTCAGGCGGGGGATATGCCCCGGCGCGATGCCCTCGCCCCGGTCCGCCACCGTCAGGCGCAGCATGGGCCCGTCGCGGTCCAGCGTGACGCGCACCGGGGTTTCGGCGCGTCCATATTTCATTGCATTGCCGATCAGATTGTGGAGCATCTGCGACAATTGCGCGCGGTCGCCCGCGATCGGCGGCAACCCCTCGGCCACGTCGCAGCCGATGTCCTCGGCCCGCGGCGAGCCGGAGTCGAGGAACTCGTCCCAGACATGCTGGACCAGGTCGGCCATGGCGACCGGCTGGGCGGGCTGGCGATATTTGTCCGCCTCGATCCGGCTGAGCGAGATGAGGTCCTCGACCAGCCGCTGCATCCGGCGTGCCTCGTCGAACATCACCTTCAGGAACCGCGCGCGGATCTCGGCATCCTCGCCCGCCTCGTCGCCCAGCGTCTCGATGAACCCCAGGATCGAGGCGAGGGGGGTGCGCAGTTCGTGGCTGGCATTGGCGACGAAATCGACGCGCATCCGCTCGGCGGCGTCGTGCGCGGTCTGGTCGATCAGATGGACGATCCGCTGCCCACCGCTGGTGTCGGCGAGCCGCATCTCCCAGCGATGGTCGAGCGAGCCGAGCCCGACGAGCGAAATGGGATGGTCGGGGGCGGTCGCACCCGGAGCCATCAACCGTTCGGCGGCGGCGGGATGGCGGATGGCGATCCGCGCATCCTCACCGACGATATGCGCGCCCAGCAGCGTGCGGGCGGCGCGGTTGGCCAGCGTAACCCGGCCGCGTTCGATCAGCAGCACCGGCTCGACGATCGCGTCCAGCGCCTCGGTCAGCAGGGGGGACAGCGTATCGCCGTCCTCGACCTGCGCATCGTCCTCCTCCGCGTCGGCCGCCTCGCCCTCGCTCGCGACCAGCGCGGCGGCGATCCCGCCGACCAGCGTGATGATCGCGGGCCCCGGCCCGGCGGTCAGGAACACCACGACCGCAGCGACCACCGCCACCACGATGCCCCACAAGGTGCGAATGCCGAATCCCATGATGTCGCCGATGTAGCGGGCGCGGCTCGCCCTGTCTTCCCGCAACATCCGCCCTCTCCCGATGCGGGGCAGGCGGGATCGCACAGGTGCTTGTCGCGAAAGCGCGAATATGGGACATCCGCTTCACATGGACGAGACGCCCCAGCCCCACCGGACCGACGATGACGGCCCCGAGCCGTCGCGTGCCGCCACATCCAGCCGCCGCGCGCTGATGCTGGGGGCGATCGGGGCGAGCACGGTGGTCGCGATCCGCCCCGCGCTGGCGCAGACGACGGGCTCGGTGCTGAACTGCCAGATCCCCGTTCCCGATCCGGGGCGCGCGGGCAGCTATATCGCGCGTGACGGATCTACCGTGCCGGCGCGCACGCAGGGCTCATTTGCTCCCCCCAGCCGGCCCTATACCGGCGAGGAAGTGAAGCGCGCCCTGCAGGGTGGCCAACTCCCCAATTCCAACTCCCTCAGCAACCGGGCCTATCTCAACTATATCCGCCGGTTGCAGCGGGGGCAGGGCGGCTTCACCTGCTATGCCTCGCTCCAGATGCCGGGCGGCTGACCCATGGCCGCTCCGCGCTACCGCGCGGCGGGGGCGGAGCTGTTGCTGGTCGAGCCGCTGGACATGTTCACCGCCGTCTTCCACCGGCCGTCGGGCATCACCCATTTGCTGACCGAACCCGCGCCGCAAATCCTGCGCGCGCTGGCGGATGCGCCGCTGGACGCCGGGGCGCTGCTGGCCCGGCTGTCGCGGGACTTCGATCTGGGCAATCCGGGCGATGCGGAGGCGATGCTGCTGGCCCGGCTGGCCGAGCTGGAGGCGGCGGGGCTGGTCGAGCGGGTATGAGGTATCGGACGACCCTGCGCGTCGGGCCGGTCGGCTTTCGCATCGGCTCCGACTGGCGAGGGCCGATCGCGGCGGTCGAAGCGCTGTACCGCGATTATCCGCGTGCCGAATTCGCCGATTTCAGCGTCCGACTGGAGGCGGGGCAGCCTTGGCGGCGATGGCTTCGCCCCTCCATCCATATCGGCGGCGATTACCGCTTGCCGGAGGCGGCGCCGCTGCCGCTGGCCCAGGGGCTGCTGGCGGCCGAACTGGGCATGAACCTGCAAATGGCGCTGGGGCATCGACGGCATGTGCTGCTCCATGCCTCGGTCGTGGCGCGCGGTGACAAGGCCATTGTGATGAGCGGCATCTCCGGCGCGGGCAAATCGACGCTGGCGCTGCTCCTTGCCGAGCGGGGCTGGCGGTTCATGGGCGACGAGTTTGCGCTGATCGATCCCGCATCGGGGCTCGCCTTTCCCTTCCCCCGCCCGGTCAGCCTGAAAAATGAGAGTCTGGCGGCCATTCCGGCAGGCCGGGTCACAGGACCTCTGCTGTCGGGAACGCCCAAGGGCGACATCCGCCATGTCGCGCCCGACCGCGCCGCCATCGCCGCGATGGACGAACCCGCGCGGCCCGCCCTGTTGCTGTTTCCCCGTTTCGGATTCCCGTCGGCGATCCGCCCGCTGCCCCCGGCCGAATGTTTCGTGCGGCTGACCCAGGCGTCGACCAATTATGTCGCGATGGGCGAGCCGGGGTTCCGCGCCCTGACCCGTCTGCGCGCCGAGGTTCCGGCGGTCGCCGTCGATTATCCCGATGGCGAAGCGGGGATCGCCGCCGTGGAAGCGCTATGGGCCGCGCTATGACCCCCGCTCTGACCCCCGTCGAGCGGCTGATCGCCCTGCTGCGCGAGCCGGGATGCGCACGGCAACTGACGGCCAGTGACTGGACGGCGGTGCTGACCGTCGCGCGGGCCGAGCTGCTGATCGGCACGCTGGCCTATCGGCTGGACGGATTGGACCTGCCGCCGCGCGTCGCCCTGTGCTTGGCCGATGCGAAAGCCGCGGCGGAGGAGGGACGGCGTGCGGCGCTGTGGGAGGCGAACCGCGTCGCCCATGCGCTGGCCCCGCTGGGTCGTCCGGTCATCCTGCTGAAGGGAACGGCCTTCGTGGCGGCGGGGCTGGCGGCGGGGTGTGGGCGATCGATCGGCGATTGCGACATATTGCTGCCCCAGACCGATCTGGACCGGGCCGAGGCCTGGCTGATCGAGGCGGGATGGGAGTGGGTCAAGCCCGACCCCTATGACGATCTTTACTATCGGCGATGGATGCACGAACTGCCGCCGCTGATCCATCGCGACCGCGACCGGATGCTCGACGTGCATCACACCATCCTGCCCCCGACCGCGCGACCCAATCCCGACGCGGCCGGGCTGATCGCGGGGGCGGTGCCGCTGGCCCATGGGCTGGCCGTGTTGTCGCACCTCGACATGATCGTCCATGGCGCCGCGCATCTGTTCGCCGATGGCGACCTGACGGGCGGGCTGCGCAATCTCTGGGATATCCACGCGCTGGTCGGCGAAGGGGGCTGCGAGGGGCTGGCCGAGCGGGCCCGCCATCATGGGCTGGACCGAGCCGTCGCCCGCGCGATGCGGTTGAGCCATGTGCTGTTCGGCACGCCCGTGCCGCCGCAATGGCAGGCGCTGACGCTGGCCGACCGTCTCTATCGCCGCCGCATCCTGGCGCGTGACGGCTGGGGAGGCGGGCGGCATCCCCTGACCCGCCTGGCCTTCTATCTGCGTTCGCACCTGATCCGGATGCCCCTGCCGCTCCTCCTGCGGCACCTGTGGATCAAGGGGCGGAAGGCGCGAGCCGCTCCAGCGTCGGGATGAGGTCGTCATAGCCGTCGATGATCGCATCGGCGCCCAGCGTCTCGACCGGCTGGCTCAGGAAGCCGAAGGAACAGGCGATCACCGGCAGGCCGGCGGCCTTGGCGGCCTGCACGTCGAAGATCGAATCGCCGACAAAGGCCGCCGCCCCGCCGCCGCACCGGGCGACGAGCGCCTGGATCGGCACCGGCGAGGGCTTGGCGACGCCCATCGTGTCGCCACCGATGATCGCATCGAACCGGTCGGTCAGCCCCAGCCCGTCCAGGATCGCCCGTGCGAAGCGTTCCAGCTTGTTGGTCATGACGCCCAGCCGGACGCCGCGCAGTGCCAGCTCGTCGAGCGCCGCCAGCGTGCCCGGAAAGGGGCATGTATGATCCGCCAGATGCGCCTCATAATGGTCCAGCAGCCGCTGGTGCAGAACATCCAGCGTCTCGTTATCGCATCCCCCGGTCGCCGCCAGCCCATGTTCCAGCATCCGCCGCGCACCCCCGCCGATCATCGGCTTCACCGCCTCGACATCGAGGGCCGGACGCCCGATCGAGGCCAGCGCATGATTGACCGCCGCCGCCAGGTCGCCGCTGGTGTCGAGCAAGGTGCCGTCCAGATCGAAGCCCACGATGGAAAAAGGAAAACGGTCGGGTGAATTCGCGTCCATGAGCCATCCTGCGCCAAGTCTCGGTATGGCTTTGGCAAGAAATCCATGGCAGGCGCAACCATCATGACGAGACCAGTCGCCGCCATCATCCTTGCCGCGGGCAAGGGCACCCGCATGAAGTCCGACCTGCACAAGGTCCTTCACCCGATCGCCGGGCGGCCGATGCTGCTCCACCTGATCGACAGCGTCGGGGCGCTCTCGCCCGAACGCATGGTCGTGGTGACGGGCGCCGGGCGCGAGCAGGTCGAGGCGGCCGTGACGCCGCTGGGCGTGCGTACCGCGCTTCAGGCCGAGCAGCTCGGTACGGCGCATGCGGTGGCGCAGGCGCGCGACGCGCTGTCGGGCTTTATGGGCGATGTGCTGATCCTGTATGGCGACGTGCCGCTGGTCGAGACCGCGACGATGCGCCGGATGATCGATCGGCTGGCCGAGGCGGACAGTCCTGCGGCGGTGGTGCTCGGCTTCCGACCCGCCGACCCCGCCGCCTATGGCCGGGTGATCGCCGATGCCGACGGACGCATCGACCGCATGGTCGAGTTCAAGGATGCCAGTGCCGAAGAGCGTGCCGTAACCCTTTGCAATTCGGGCCTCATGGCGGTCCGTTCGGAGGATCTGTTCGGCCTGCTCGACCGGGTCGGCAACGACAATGCGGCGGGCGAATATTATCTGCCCGATATCGTCATGCTGGCGGCCGGCGACGGACGTCCTTCGGCGGTGATCGAGACGAGCGCCGGGGAAGTGGCGGGCGTCAACAGCCGCGCCGAGCTGGCGGTGGTGGAGGGCGACTGGCAGGTCCGTCGCCGCGCCCGTGCGATGGCCGACGGCGCCACGCTGATCGCGCCGGAGACGGTGTGGTTCGCCCATGACACCCGGATCGGCCGTGACGTGGTGATCGAACCCCATGTCGTCTTCGGCCCCGGCGTCCATGTGGCGGACGGCGTGACCATCCATGCCTTCAGCCATCTGGAGGGCGCGACCGTGGCGAGCGGCGCCGATATCGGCCCCTATGCACGCCTCCGCCCCGGTGCCGATGTGCGCGAGGGCGCACGGGTCGGCAATTTCGTCGAGATGAAGAAGGCGGTGCTCGGCCCCGGTGCCAAGGCGAACCACCTGACCTATCTGGGCGATGCCGAGGTCGGCGCGAACGCCAATATCGGCGCGGGTACGATCACCTGCAATTATGACGGCTTCCTCAAATATCGCACCGTGATCGGCGAGGGCGCGTTCATCGGTTCCAACTCGGCGCTGGTCGCCCCGGTCCAGGTGGGTGCGGGCGCGATCGTCGGCGCGGGCTCGGTCGTGACGAGCGATGTCGAGGCTGACGCGCTGGCGCTGGTCCGGGCGGAGCGGCAGACCAAGGCGGGTTGGGCCAAGCGTTTCAGAGAGATGATGACGGCCAGGAAGGCCGCGAAAAAGGCTGGGGAGTAAAGGGCTTATGTGCGGTATCGTAGGAATTCTGGGCGGAGACGACGTTGCCGAGCGGCTGCTCGACGGGCTGCGTCGCCTGGAATATCGCGGATATGACTCGGCGGGTATCGCGACGATCGACCAGGGTTCGATCGAGCGGCGTCGCGCATCGGGCAAGCTGGTCAATCTGGCGCGCGAGCTTGCCGCGCATCCGCTGCCCGGCACTATCGGTATCGCCCATACCCGCTGGGCGACGCATGGCGGCCCCACCACCAACAACGCACACCCCCATGCGACCGATCATGTCGCGGTCGTCCACAATGGAATCATCGAGAATTTCAAGGCGTTGCGCGACGAACTGATCGGTCGTGGCCACGTCTTCACCAGCGAGACCGACACCGAGGTCGTCGCCCATCTGGTCAGCGAGAAGGTCGAACAGGGGCTCGATCCGGTTGCGGCGGTCCGCGAGGTGCTGCCGCGCCTGCACGGTGCCTTCGCGCTCGCCATCCTGTTTCGCGACCAGCCCGATCTGCTGATCGGCGCGCGACTGGGCTCGCCGCTGGTCGTGGGATATGGCGATGACGAAACCTATCTGGGATCGGACGCGCTGGCGCTGGCCCCGCTCACCCAGCGCATCGCCTATCTCGACGAAGGCGATTGGGTCGTCTGCACCCGCGAGGGCGCGCAGGTCTATGACCGCGACAACAATCCGGTCGAGCGGCCCGTCACGATCTCGGGCGTGACCGGCGCGCTGATCGACAAGGGCAATCACCGCCACTTCATGCAGAAGGAGATTTACGAGCAGCCGATCGTCGTCGCCCAGACGCTTCGTTCGTATCTTCAACGGCTTGAGGGCAAGATCGCGCTTCCCATTCCCGAATTCGACCTGTCAGGGATCAAGCGCGTCACCATCGTCGCATGCGGCACCAGCTTCTATGCGGGCATGGTCGCGAAATACTGGTTCGAGCAGTTCGCGCGCGTGCCGGTCGACCTCGATGTCGCCTCCGAATTCCGCTACCGTGCGCCGGTGATGGAGCCGGGCGGGCTGATGATCGTCATCAGCCAGTCGGGTGAAACCGCCGACACGCTCGCCGCGCTCCGCCACGCCAAGGCCGAGGGGCAGACGATCGCCGCCGTCGTCAACGTGCCGACCAGCTCGATGGCGCGCGAGGCCGACCTGCTGCTCCCGACCCATGCCGGGCCGGAGATCGGCGTCGCCTCGACCAAGGCCTTTACCTGCCAGCTGAGCGTGCTGGCCGCACTCGCCGCCAATCTCGCCAAGGCCAAGGGGCGTCTGTCCGCCGACGAGGAACGGCAGATCGTCCGCCATCTGGCCGAAGCACCCGCCGCGATCAACGGCGCGCTGGCCTATGACGAGGCGATCGAAGGCATGGCGGGCACCGTCGCCGGCGCGCGCGATGTGCTGTATCTGGGCCGCGGCACCGACTATCCGCTGGCGCTGGAAGGCGCGCTGAAGCTCAAGGAAATCAGCTACATCCATGCCGAAGGCTATGCGGCGGGCGAAATGAAGCACGGCCCGATCGCGCTGATCGACGAGCATGTTCCCGTGATCGTCATCGCGCCGTCCGGCCCGCTGTTCGAGAAGACCGTCTCCAACATGCAGGAGGTCCAGGCGCGCGGCGGCAAGGTCGTGCTGATCTCCGACTATGACGGGATCGAGGCGGCGGGCGAGGGCTGTATCGCGACCATCACCATGCCCAAGGTCCACCCGCTGATCGCGCCGATCGTCTATGCGGTGCCGGTCCAGCTGCTCGCCTATCATGTCGCGGTCGCCAAGGGCACCGATGTCGACCAGCCCCGCAACCTGGCCAAGAGCGTCACCGTCGAGTGACGGGGAGCCAGACCTGACCATTTACGTCACTTTAAGCGTATCCGGTTACCATTGATCCATATAACGGGGATCGATGGATTCATGGTGACCGGATGCGCATACTGATCGTCGACGACGAACCGGCAATCCACGACAGCTATGCATTGTGCTTTTCCGGCCAGGGTCTGGCGCAGGACGCGATGCTCGACGCCATGGCCGCCGACCTGTTCGGCAAGCCCCAAGCATCGGATGACGAAGGCGATGCGGTGTTCGAGCGTCACCATTATCGCCAGGGCCAGGATGCCGTCGCGGCGGTCGAGCGGGCGCTGGCCGACGGCACGCCCTTTGCCGTCGCCTTCATCGACATCCGGATGCCGCCGGGGTTCGACGGACGCGAGACGGCACGGCGGATCCGGGCGCTGGACCCCGATATTCATCTGGTGATCGTCACCGGCTATTCCGACTTTTCGCCGGTCGAGATCAGCAAGGTCGCCGGGCCCGCCGACAAGATCTTCTATATCGCCAAGCCGTTCGAGGTCGCCGAGATCTGGCAGACCGCGCTGGCGCTGTGCCGTCGCTGGCAGAATGAGCGCGAGCTGGCGGCGACGCGGGTTCTGCTGGCCGCGCAGGTCGCCGCGCTGGAGGAAAAGACCGCCGAGCTGGAGGCCAATGAGAGCCGCGCCATGCATCTGGCGCTGCATGATGCCTTGACCGACGCGCCCAATCGCGTCGCCTTTCTGCGCGCGCTGGACGAGCGGGGTCGCCGGGGCGGCCGGTTCGTGACGGCGATGCTGGACCTCGACCGGTTCAAGCTGGTCAACGACACACTCGGCCATCTGGCGGGCGACGAACTGATCCGCGAGGTGTATGCCACGCTGAACCAGGCCGCACCCACCGGTGCGCTGATCGCGCGGCTGGGCGGCGACGAGTTCGGCATCCTGTTCGACAGCGCGCATCATGAGGTGGCCGTCGCCGCGTGCGAGCGGATCGTGACCGCCTGTGCGACCACCTTCAGCATATTGGGGCATTCGGTGCGCTGCGGCGCGTCATGCGGACTGGTGGTTCGGCAGGGCGGCACCGATGGCGATTCGATCGACCTGATCCGCCAGGCGGACATGGCGCTGAACGAGGCCAAGCGCGCCGGGCGCGGCGTCGTCCGGCTGTTCGATGCGCAGATGGACGACGGCATTCGCCTGCGTCGCGGTGTCGAGGCCGGGCTGACTCAGGCGCTCGCCCGTGACGAGCTGACCCTGGCCTTCCAGCCGATCGTCGGGCGCGCCGATCTCGACATTGTCGGGTTCGAGGCGCTGGTCCGGTGGGACACCGTCGAACATGGCGCGGTCAGCCCAACCATCTTCATCCCCATCGCCGAGGAGAGCAATCTCATTCACGAACTGGGCGACTGGGTGCTCGACCATGCGCTGGCCGAGTTGCGCCACTGGCCCGATCAATATGTTTCGGTCAATTTCAGCCCGATCCAGTTCCGCCGTTCGCATTTCGTCGCGCATATCCTCGACAGCGTGCAGAGGGCGGGGGTCGCCCCCGGCCGGGTCCAGATCGAGATTACCGAGACGGCGATCTTCGACGATGCCGAGCGCGCGGCCGAGACGCTGTGCGAACTGCGCGACCTGGGCTTCCGCATCGCTCTCGACGATTTCGGCACGGGTTATTCCAGCCTGTACAATATCCGCAAATTCGCGCTCGACTGTCTGAAGATCGATCGCAGCTTCATCGACGGCATGGGGCGTGAGCGCGAGTCCGACGCGATCGTCCACTCGATCATCCATCTCGGCCGCGCCCTTGGGTTGGGCGTGATCGCCGAGGGGGTCGAAACCGAGGCGCAGGCCCAGGCGCTGCGCGTCGCAGGGGCCAGTCACCTGCAGGGGTATCTCTTCTCCCACCCGATTCCCGCCGAACAGGCGCGGGCGCTGGCGGTGCAGCGTTACATGTCGCTGGACGGTATGCCGCCTACGCAACCCCCGATGGCCGGCGTGCAAGGCTGACCCTGATGCGTACCGCGATCCGGTGGTTGGGCGAATGGTCGCGTCGCCGATCGCTGCGCAATACGATGGTCGCGATGCTGACGCTGACCGGGATCGGCGGTGCGGTAGCGGTCGCGACCTTCCTGGCGCTCGTGATCTCACCCAGTTTCGACCGGCTGGAGCAGCAGGCGATCATGGGCTATCGCCAACGGGCGCAGACCCTGTTGGCCGATATCACCCAGCGGGTCGAGGAGATCGCGCGCGATCATGCCGGTATCGTGCCGGATGTGTTTCCCAATCATCCGATCCAGGGTGTGGCCTATCGGACCGCTGCCGATGGGCGGTGGAAGGCACGGTGGCGCGATCCCGGACATCCGGACGAGGCGGACGCCATGGCGTCCGCGCTGGCGGATGTGCTGAACCGCAGGGACCTTTCGCAGCTGCTTGAAGGACGGGATTCCAACAGCTTCTATCTGCCGCTGCGCGGGCGGATCGCCGCCATCGGTATCGCCACCGTCACCGGCATAGTGGGACGACCACGCGACTATCTCGCCGTCGCCCGCATTCTGACCCCCGCCCACCTGTCCCACGCAATGCACAAGACGGCGCGCCTGACCGGCCCCGCATCCGGACCGGACCGGACCATGTTCAAGGGCACGCGGCGCATGGAGATTGCCGTTCCGGTTCAGGGTCTGGATGGTCGCGCGGTCGGCATGGCGCGGTTCCGGATCTCGCGTGAGGTCACGTTGCTTGGCCGTCGGGTTCTCCTGTTGGCGACGGCCGGATCGATCCTGCTCCTGGTCTTCACGCTGCTGATGCTGCGGCGTGCGCTGGGATGGCTGGTGCTGGCACCGCTCGGCCGGGTCGAGCGCCATATGCAGCGGGTCCAGGCGTCGGGCGTCCTTTCTCCCTATCACGACAGGGAGGGGCGCGACGACGAATTCGGTTCGCTCGGCCGCAGTTTCAATGCGATGCTCAGCCAGTTGAAGGACCTGCGCGAACAGAATGAGATACAGAGCTTCGCGCTTGGCCGCTCGGAAAGCGCGGTGGCGGTGCTGCACAATGTCCGCAACGCGCTATCCCCGCTCGGCGCCATCCTCAGCCATGGCGGCGATCGGTCGCCCGCCTATGATCGCGCGCTGATCGACCGGGCCTTGGCGGAACTGGCGGGGGAGGACGTTGCGCCCGAACGCCGGACCAAGCTGGTGGCGTTCATCAGGGGCGCGCTCGATGCCGAGGCCAAGGCGCGCGAGGCGGTGCGGGCACGGATCGATATCGGGCGCGATGCGATGCGTCAGACGCTGGAGATCATCGGGGCGCAACAGGCCAGGGCGCATGAACGCCCTCCACGCGAACGCTGCGACGTCACCGACATCATCGCGCGCAACGCCACCATCGCCCGCTATTCGCAGGCCGCCTCGATCCATTTCGCCTTTCCCGCCCGGCCCTTTACCGTGCTGGCCAATCGGGTGATCCTGAGCCAGGTGGTCGGCAATCTGTTCGCCAATGCGATCGAGGCGATCGCCGCGACCGGGCGCGACCATGGTGCGATCACCGTCACCATCCAATCGGAGGGTGGCCGGGTGACGGTGCGGATCATGGATGACGGGGAAGGCTTCGACCCGGCGCTGGCGACCAAGCTGTTCCGGTCGGGCTTTTCCACCCGGACCGAGAAATCCGGCGGGCTGGGTCTCCACTGGTGCGCCAATTCCACGGCCGCGATGGGTGGATCGCTCGAACTGCATAGCCATGGGCAAGGATTGGGGGCGGTTGCGATCCTGGTCCTCGAGGCCGCTGAGGAGACGGAAGCGGACGCCGACCGGGCCGTGTGACCAAAGGCCTATAAGGGCAGTTCGGCCTGGCTCGGCCCATCCCCGCCGCCATGCGCCGCGTTGAGGCCCGACAGCGTCAGCCCCAACAGCCGGACGCCGCCGGCCAGCGGCAATTGCTGGTCGAGAAGGTCGAGACCGATCGCCAGGAATTGCGCTCGCTCGGTGATCGGGTGGCCGGTCGAGCGGGCGCGGGTGATGGTACGGAAGTCGCTGTATCGCAATTTCATCGTCACGGTCCGCCCGGCGACGCCGCTCCGCTCGATCCGGACCCATGCGGCCTCGACCACCCGCTCCAGCGCGGCCCGCAGCGCGTCGCGTTCGGTCAGGTCGTTCTCGAAGGTCCGCTCGGCGCCCACCGACTTGGCCTCGCGATGGGCGCGGACCGGGCGGTGGTCGATGCCACGCGCCGCACCGTGCAGATAGTCGGCATAGCTGCCGAAATGCCGTTGCAGGACATCCAGCGGCCGCTCGCGCAGATCCTGTCCGGTGAGGATGCCCAGCGCCTCCATCTTGCGCGCGGTGACCGGACCGACGCCGTGGAAACGCTTGACCGGCAGGGCGGCGACGAAGGCCGGTCCTTGCGCCGGAGGGATGATGCAAATGCCATCGGGCTTGTTCTGGTCGGAGGCGAGCTTGGCGATGAACTTGTTGTAGCTGACCCCGGCCGAGGCGGTCAGCCCGGTCTCCTCGCGAATGGCGGCCCGGATCGCCTCGGCGATCGCGGTGGCCGAACCCAGCCCGGCCCGATCGCTGGTGACGTCCAGATAGGCCTCGTCCAGCGACAGCGGCTCGATCTGGTCGGTATAGCGCGCGAAGATCGCCCGGATCTGCTGCGAAACGCTGCGATATACGTCGAAGCGCGGGGGAACGAACACCAGGTCGGGACAGCGGCGCAGCGCGGTGACCGACGGCATCGCGGACCGGACGCCATAGCCCCGCGCCTCGTAACTGGCCGCCGCCACCACGCCCCGCGCGCGCGATCCCCCCACGGCGACCGGCCGTCCACGCAGACCGGGATCGTCTCGCTGTTCGACCGACGCATAGAAGGCGTCCATATCCACATGGATGATCTTGCGGTTGTCGCCGACGGGGTCGGGGGCAGGGGGCTGGAGCGACACGGAAAAAAGCTCGTCAGGTTCGTCGGCCGATCAGGCACGGCCCTGGAAACGAAACAGGAACGCGGGCGGTTCGTCAAGTCGGATCCCGTCGCTCGCCGTGAAAGGCCGACACGCGGCGCATGGCGCGATTAACCCGGTTTTATGAGGTCGCCTGCTATAGGTTCCCAGCATAAGCCTATGAAGCCATACCGTCCCCTGGCCGCGCTGGCCCTGTTCCTTTCGGTCATGATCCTGCCCCTGGGGCGCCTTGAGGCGGCCGATTCGTGGGCGGCATGGCGATGGACGTCGTTCGCGAGCCTCGGCGAAGCGATCGGCCTGCCGCATATCACGACCACCGCGGTCGTGCGCGCGCGTGACGGGACGATGTGGATCGGCACCCGCGGTGGCCTGACCCGCTATGACGGCCTGACCCAACGGGTGCGGACCTTCAAGCAGCGCCAGGCCGATCCCCATTCGCTGCCCGACAATTATGTCCGCTCGCTGATGGCGCTGCCGGGCGGGGGCGTGCTGATCGGCACCAATGTCGGTGGCCTGGCCCGCTACGACCCGCAACGGGACGCGTTCATCCGGCTCAAGCCGACGCACGGCGCGATGGGAGCCCGCATCTTCAGCTTCACGCCGGACGGGGCGGGCGGCGCCTATATCGGCTCGGATGGCGGCGTGCACCATTATATCGCCAGGCTCGATCGCGTCGATCCGATGACCGATAGCGCGATACCCTCGCCCGATGGCCGCCCCCAGGGCGCCTTTGCGGTGTTCCGCGACGGCGACGGCACCTTGTGGGCAGGCTCCGACCATGGCCTATGGAGGCGTGCGCCGGGTACGAGCCCGTTTACGAATGTTCCGCTGGGCGCACACAAGCCATCGGGCGATGTCTGGTCGATCCTGCGCGACCGCCGGGGGCGGCTTTGGGTCGGTACCGGGTCGGATGGCGTGTACCTGTCCGAGAATGGCGATCCCCGGCATTTCGTCCAGCTGCCCACGCTGACCAGCGATGCGCCGTTGATCGGGCACCGGACGATCCGCGCCTTTGCCGAGGACCGGCTCGGGCGGATATGGATCGCGACCGACGGCATGGGCATCGTCCTGCTCGACCCGGCGCGCGGGTTCGCCGCCAGCGGGCTGCGTCACGACACGGGCAATCCGCTGGCGCTGGCCGGGGATACGGTGCGAGCCCTTGCGATGGATGATGGCGGCGGGATCTGGGCCGCGACCGAACTGGGCGCGTCGCGGACCCAGGGGCCGGGGGGCGGCGTGCTGCGCATCGGTTCGGCGATGCACGACCCTCGGCTGTCGCTGGCCGATGACAATGTCCGGGGCGTGCTGGTCGATCGTCGCCAGCAGATATGGCTGGGCTTCAGCAACGGCTCGGTCGATCGGCTCGACCGGGCGGCGGGGCAGGTCCGCCACCTTGCGCTTGCCGGGCATCATGCCGGTCAGGATATCAAGGCGCTGCTCGAATCGTCGGATGGGTCGATCCTGATCGGCGCGCGCGGTGTCGTGGCAATCGATCCCCGGACGCTCGCCACCCATGATCTCGTCATCCCCGAGCTTGGCGACCTGCCGGTCATTTCGCTGGCCGAGACGAAGCGCGATCTGCTGATCGGCACCTATAAGGGACTGTACAAGCGCGACCGGGCGACCGGGCGGGTGACGGTGTACCGGCACGATCCGGCGGACCCGCGCAGCCTGCCCAATAACGAGGTCATCAACATCCTGCCGCGGCCCGATGGCCAGGTGCTGGTCGCCACGCCCGGCGGGATCGGGCAGTTCGATCCGCGCAGCGGCCGGTTCGTCTGCTATGCCAATCGGGCGAACGATCCCTTTAGCCTGCCGCAGGATTATGTCGGGTCGATGGTGCCCGACGGACGGAGATTATGGGTCGGCACCTATGGCGGCGTGGCGCTCGGCCGCACGACGCGCGGCGGCTGGAAATTCCGCGCGATCGGCGAGGCGCAGGGGCTGGCGGGCGACAATGTCGCCTCGCTGACGCCCGACGCCCGGCGTCGGCTGTGGACGGCGAGCGCGGGCGGGATATCGGTCATCGATCCGACCACGCTCCATGTCCTGGAAATGAGCCAGCGCGACGGCATGCCGATGCGTGCGTTCAACCAGCGTGCGGCGGCCACCATGAACGACGGATCGTTGCTGTTCGGATCGCCCGAGGGGTTGATGGTCCTGCAACCCGATCTGCTGCTGGGACGGCGGGACAGGAGCGATACCGCCCAGTTGATCGTCAGCCAGGCGGATATCAACGGGCGGCTGCTGGCGATCGACTCGGTCGCGCGCGACCCGGTGGTGCATCTCGATCGTCAGGGCCGGACGTTGCGGCTGGGCTTTTCGCTGACCGATTATGCGGCGCCCGAGGAGATACGCTATCGCTATCGGCTCGAAGGGTTCGATGCCGACTGGATGACGGTGCCTGCGGGCACCCCTGCCACCGCCATCTATACCAACCTGCCCTCGGGCGATTACTGGCTGACGCTCAGCGCACATGTGCCGGGGCTGGCGGCGCGGACGGTGACGCGACAGGTGCGGATCACCGTCGATCCGCAATGGTATGAAACCTGGCCCGCCCGGATCGGCCTGAGCCTGTTGCTGCTGGTGTCGATCGGCGGCGCCTTCTGGCTGGTGACGGCGGTGATCCGGCGGCGCGCCGACGTGCTGGAGGCGATCGTGGCCGAGCGGACCAGCGCGCTGCGCGTCGCGAACGCCCAACTCGACCGGCTGGCCAGCACCGACCCGCTGACCGGCCTGGCCAATCGCCGCACCTTGATGAACGAAATGGAGCAGGCCGCCGAGCGGGCATGCCGTTCGGGCGGCGGCTTCGCCTTCGCGCTGCTCGACCTCGACCATTTCAAGCGGATCAACGACGAACATGGCCACAGCGTCGGCGATGCCGTGCTGGTCGAGGTGGCGCGACGTATCCAGGGGGCGGTGCGCGCGAAGGACTGCGTCGCGCGCTATGGCGGGGAAGAGATCGCGATCCTGTTTCCCGACACCGGGCTGGAGATCGCCACCGCCATCGTCGAGCGGCTGCGGCGCCAGATCGCCGAATCTCCGGTCATGGCCGACCATGGCCCGGTGCCCGTCACGATGAGCGCCGGGGTCGCCCATTGGCGGGCGGGCAATATCGCGGGCGACCTGATGCGCCGCGCGGACGAAGCGCTCTACCGCGCCAAGCGGGGCGGCCGCGACAGGGTGGAGCAGGCCCGCGATCTGGAAAGGGCCGATGGATGACCTTGCGGGAACTGGAGGTGGGCGCCACCGTTGGCCCGATGATGACGAACGACGACGCCCTTTCGGACACGCCCACCCACTCGCTGACAGGCCGGCTGGTGCGGCGGCACGGCGCCTTCATCCTGCAATGCGATGACGGTGCGACATTCGAGTTACGTCTGTCGCGCGTGCCCGTCGATCATGTCGGCAAGTCGGTGACGATCATCGGCCGGTTGCTCGGCCCCGACCTGCTGGAGGCGGATGGCGTGCGCGCCGCCTGAGCGGATCAGTGCGCGCCCTTGCGGGACGGGAGCAGGTGAAGCCCGCCCGCAATCACCCCGCCGACGATCAACCCGACGATCGCGGCACCGATCGCGCTGACGATCCAGGCGATCGCGGCCCCGGCAAAGGGCAGCGCCTCGCCCGCATGGTGCGCGGTGTCGTGGATCAGATGGGGCAGGGTGGTCAGCCCGAACTCTTCCATGCCGTGCACGATGATCCCGCCACCGACCCAGACCATCGCGGCGGTGCCGACGATCGCCAGGATACGCAGCAAGACCGGCATCGCCTTGACCAGCCCGCGCCCGACCGTCTGCGCCAGCGCATTGTCGCGCTGTGTCAGGTGCAGGCCGATATCGTCCATCTTCACGATGGCGGCGACCAGTCCGTACACGCCGACGGTGATCGCGATCCCGACCAGCGCCAGCGCGATCGCCTGGGTCCCGATCGACAGGTCGGGCAGTTCGGATAGCGCGATCGCCATGATCTCGGCGGACAGGATCAGGTCGGTGCGGATCGCCCCCGAAACCTGGCGATCTTCCAGCGTTTTGGCATCGACCGCCGCTTCCTCCTCGGCCTCGCCATGCCCGCCGATCAGCGATTCGAGGATCTTCTCGCTCGCTTCGAAGCACAGAAAGGCACCGCCCGCCATCAGGATCGGGGTGATCGCCCAGGGCGCGAAGGCGCTGAGCAGCAGGGCGGCGGGAAGCAGGAACAACAGCTTGTTCCGCAGCGACCCCAGCGCGATCTTGCCGATGATCGGCAATTCGCGCTGCGGCGACAGCCCGACGACATAGCGCGGCGTGACGGCGGTGTCGTCGATCACCACCCCGGCGGCCTTGGCCCCGGCGCGGGCGGACGCCGCCGCGACATCGTCGAGCGACGCCGCCGCCAGCTTGGCGATCGCCGCCACGTCGTCCAGCAATGCGACCAGACCCCCTGCCATCGAACCGTAACTCCCCAAATTGATGGGCAGTGCCTAAAGCCTGTGTCGGGCCGATGCACGGAAAAATGACGCCGCCGTCATGTCATCCAGGCCGCCCCGCGCCATTGCTCGGTCAGATGGGCGATCAGCGCGGGAACCGCGGCGGGGGCGCCGACCGGCGCGTGGAGGCCCCAGATGCCGACCTCGACCGATCCCTGCCGTTCGGGAAGCACGCGAACCAGCCGTCCATCGGCCAGCGCATCGGCCACGTCCCAGAGCGAGCGAAGCGCAATGCCCGCGCCCGCCAGCGCCAGTTCCCGCACGGCTTCGCTGGAATTGGTTTCCACCCGGCTCTCGCCCTCGACCGTCGCGCCGGTCAGGCGCCAGGGCAATTGCCCCTGTGCGGCGATCAGCCGGTGGCGGCGAAGCTCCGCGACCGTCGTGGGACGGCCTGCGCGCTCCAGATAGGCCGGGCTGGCGCAGAGCAGGCGGCGATTGTCGGCAAAGCGATGCCCGGCAAGCCCCGGCGGCGGCGCGGTGGTGATCCGGATCGCCAGATCGACCCGCGCCGCGGCCAGATCGACATAATCGTCCGACAGATCGAGTTGCAGCCGGACCGCCGGATAGCGATCGAGAAAGGCGGGAAGGCAGGGTGCGACCCAAAGCCGCCCGAAGGAGGTCGGAACGGTCAGCCGCAACGGCCCGGCCGGGGCGGCGGCGGTCTGGCTGATCCGCGCCTCCGCCATGCGGAGCCCGGCGACCAGCGGCGCGACATCCGCGTGAAAGGCCTCTCCCGCCTGGGTCATCGTCAGTCGTCGCGTCGTGCGATGAAGCAGCCGGACGCCCAGCCGAGCCTCGAGCCGCGCGATCCGCTTGGACACCATGGCGGGGGACAGCCGCTGTGCCCGCGCCGCGCCTGCCAGGCTGGCCTCGCGCACCACATCGACGAACAGGGCGATATCGGGGTCCATTCGTTCCTCCGGCGATCGACAGCGTTGCGATTATGCCCTCTACCGAAGGATATGGCGATGGCCTATTCTGACCCCCGAAATGCCAGTTCGGGAGAGTATCGATGATCGATCGCCAAGGCCTGTCCGTCGCGCCGGAACTGGTCCGCTTCCTGGAGGAGCGCGCCTTGCCGGGAAGCGGGATCGATGCGGATCGCTTCTGGACCGGCATGGCCGCCGTCATGGCTCACTTCGCGCCGGAAAACTCCGCGCTATTGCGCAAGCGCGACGCGATGCAGGCGGCGATCGACGACTGGTATCGCGGTGGCGGGCTCCATGACGGTGCGGCGCAGCGGCGCTTCCTGACCGGGATCGGCTATCTGGTGCCCGAACCGCCGCCGTTCACCATCGCGCCCGATAAGGTCGATCCCGAGGTCGCCCTGCTCGCCGGGCCGCAGCTGGTCGTGCCGATGCTCAATGCACGGTTCCTGCTCAACGCGGCGAATGCGCGCTGGGGAAGCCTGTATGACGCGCTCTACGGGACCGATGCCATCGCCCCCATCGGAGCTGCCGGGGGCTATGATCCCGAACGCGGGGCGGGGGTGATCGACTGGGCCCGCGCTTTCCTAGACATGGCGGTGCCGGTCGCGGGTGGCTGGTCGGCGGTGACCGATCTGGCCGATGCGGTCGCCGCGCTGGACGATCCTTCGCAGTTCGTCGGGCGCAGCGAGACGGGATGGCTGTTCCGCCATCATGGGCTTCATATCGAGGTGACGGTCGACCGCAGCCATCCGATCGGTCGGAGCGACCCGGCGGGGATCGCCGATGTGGTGCTGGAATCGGCGCTGACCACCATCTGCGATCTGGAGGATTCGGTCGCGGCGGTCGACGCGGCCGACAAGGTGGCGGGCTATGCCAATTGGCTGGGGCTGATCGACGGCACGCTGACCGCATCGGTCGAGAAGAACGGCCTTACGACCACCCGGCGGTTGGCCGGGGACCGCGCCTATCGGGCACCCGACGGGACGGCCTTCACCTTGCCCGGTCGAAGCCTGCTCTTCGTGCGCAATGTCGGGCATCTGATGACCACGCCCGCCGTCCGCCTGGCCGATGGTACCGAAGCACCGGAAGGCATTCTCGACGCGATCGTCACCAGCCTGATCGCAATGCGCGACGGCCGGAACGGAGCGCCCTTGCGCAACGGGCGGACGGGTTCGATCTATATCGTCAAGCCCAAGATGCACGGCCCCGAGGAAGCCGCCTTTGCCGACCGGCTGTTCGACGCGGTCGAGGATATGCTGGGGCTCGACCGGCACCGGATCAAGATCGGGGTGATGGACGAGGAGCGCCGGACCTCGGCCAATCTGGCGGCCTGCATCCATGCGGTGATGGATCGGATCGTCTTCATCAACACCGGCTTTCTCGACCGGACCGGCGACGAGATCCACAGCGCGATGCAGGCCGGTCCAGTTGTGCGCAAGGGCGCGATGAAGGCATGCGACTGGATCGCCGCCTATGAGGATCGCAACGTCCAGATCGGCCTGGCCTGCGGCTTTGCCGGGCGGGCGCAGATCGGCAAGGGGATGTGGGCCGCACCCGACCGGATGGCCGATATGCTCGCGCAGAAACACGCGCATCCGATGAGCGGCGCGTCGACCGCCTGGGTTCCGTCGCCGACCGCCGCGACGCTCCACGCGACCCATTATCACCGCGTCGACGTCGCCGCGCGCCAGCGGGCCCGTGCGGCCGAGCCGGTCGCCGCGCTCGAACGCCTGCTGACGCCGCCGATCGCGGTCGATCCCGATTGGACGGCCGAGCAGATCGCCGACGAACTGGAGAATAATGCGCAAGGGCTGCTCGGCTATGTGGTCCGCTGGATCGATCAGGGTATCGGCTGCTCCAAGGTGCCCGACATCCATGACATCGGACTGATGGAGGATCGCGCGACGCTGCGCATTTCCGCCCAGCATATCGCCAATTGGCTGCAACACGGGATCGTCGATGCGGGCCAGGTCGAGGCGGCACTGATGCGGATGGCCGCAAAGGTCGATGCCCAGAACCGGGGCGATCCGGCCTATCGGCCGATGGCCGGACGGGCGGACAGCGTGGCGCTCGCCGCGGCCCGTGCGCTGATCTTCGAGGGGGTGGCGCAGCCGAACGGCTATACCGAGCCGCTGCTCCATCGTTTCCGCCAGGCCGCAAAACAGGGCTCGGCACTGGGGGAGGCCGCCTGATGCCGCTCTATGCCCTAGGTGCGCATCGCCCGGACGTCCATGCCAGCGCCTGGATCGCCCCCTCCGCCGATGTCATCGGACAGGCGGTGATCGAGGCGGAGGCCAGCCTCTGGTTCGGGGCGGTGGTGCGCGCCGACAACACGCCGATCCGGGTCGGCGCGCGGACCAATGTGCAGGACGGCGCGGTGCTGCATTCCGATCCGGACAGCCCGCTGACGATCGGACAGGACTGCACCATCGGTCACCGGGCGATCCTGCATGGCTGCACCGTCGAGGAGGGCTGTCTGATCGGCATGGGCGCGACCATCCTCAACGATGCGGTGATCGGTGCCGGTTCGCTGGTCGGCGCGGGCGCGCTGGTGACCGAGGGCAAGGTCTTCCCGCCCGCCAGCCTGATCGTGGGGGCGCCCGCAAAGGCGATCCGGACGCTCACGCCCGAAGATCTGGCGCGGCTGCGGCGGTCCGCAGACGGCTATGCCGACCGTGCGCAGCGATATGCCGTGCAGTTGCAGCGACTTGACGGGGATCGGTCCGGAGCGGCCGTTGACGACGGCGTCGCACCTGCCTAGCCAGATGGGGTGACGCCGCCTACCATCCTGATCGTCGAGGACGATCCCGCCCTCCGCACCCTGACCGCGCGCGCGCTTCAGGAGAACGGATTTGCTGTGAAGCTGGCCAATGCCGCGCCCGAAATGTGGCAGGCGCTGGAGGTCGGGCAGATCGACCTGATCCTGCTCGACATCATGCTGCCCGGCACCAGCGGCATCGACCTGTGCCGCCAGGTCCGCCAGAAGAGCCCCGTCCCGATCATCTTCATCAGCGCCAAGGGCAGCGAGGTCGATCGCGTCGTCGGGCTGGAGCTGGGTGCGGACGATTATCTCGCCAAGCCGTTCGGCACGCGCGAGCTGGTCGCCCGCATCCGCGCGGTGCTGCGACGCGGCGGGCTGGAGAGCACGCCGGGCGAGCGCGAGGCGGGCATATTGGGCTTTGACGGCTGGACCGCCAACCTGCCTCGGCGCGAGCTGATGTCGCCGTCGGGCGCCCAAGTCGAGTTGACGGGGGCCGAGTTCGACCTGCTCGTCGCCTTTCTCGACAATGCCCAGCGCGTCATCGCGCGCGAACGCCTGATCGAGCTGTCGCGCGCGCGGATCGGCGACAGTTCGGATCGCAGCATCGACGTGCTGGTCAGCCGGTTGCGCCGCAAGCTGTCGGGGGCGGGGGGTGCCGCGCCGATCGTCACGGTGCGCGGCGTCGGTTACATGCTCAACGTGCCGGTGGAGCGGCGATGATCCGCCCCTCGGTCGGCCTGCTCGGCCGGATCGTCGCGATCCTGCTGCTGGCGGTGACGATCGAGTTCGCCGTCTCCACTTATCTCTACGAGCGCGCCAGCCATGTCTCGGTCCGTGACGATGAGGCACGGCGGCTGGCCGAGCATCTGATCGTCGCGCGCCGCGTCCTTAACGAGCGGCCCGCGATCGAACGCCCCGAAGTCGCCGAGGAATTGACCACCGACCGCTATATCGTCGGCTGGTCCACCCAGACCCCGCCGCGCCCGACCATTGCGCCTGCGATGGACAGCATGCGCCGCCAGATCGTCGATTGGGAGCCGTCGCTGGCCGCGACCGACATCCATTTGCGGCTGACCTCGCCGGGACGGACCTCGATGGTGTCGGGGGATTTGCGGCTGGACGACGGGTCGCTGTTGAGCTTTCGGATGCGCGAGGGGGTGCGGACGCTCGATCTGGCCCTGGGGCGGGTGCTGCTGGCGCTGATCCCGGCGATCGCGCTGATGTTCGTCAGCGGCGCGCTGATCGGGCGGATCCTGCATCCGCTCCGCACTTTGGCCCGCGCGGCCGACAAGCTGGGGCGGGGGCAGGGCGCCAGTGCCCTGATCGTTCCCGAGCGGGGGCCGAAGGAGGTGCGCCACGTCACCCGCGCCTTCAACCGGATGCAGGCGCGGATCGGGCGATTGATCGACGAACAGACGCGCGCCCTGGCCGCGGTGGGCCATGACCTGCGCACGCCGCTCGCACGATTGCGCTTGCGGGCCGATTCCATCCGCGAGGCCGAGGTTCGCGACGCGATCGGCAATGATATCGAGGAGATGGAAGCGATGGTCTCGTCGCTTCTGGCGTTCCTGGGCGGGGAAGGGGATGTCGAACAGCCCGAATTGACCGACCTGGCCATATTATGCGCCAATCTGGCCGACGATGCCGCCGATCACGGGCGCGACGTCCGCTATGCCGGGCCCGATCATTTCGACTGTCGTCTTCGCCGCTTCGGGATGAAGCGTGCGCTGACCAATCTGGTCGAGAATGCGCTGCATTATGGCCAGCATGCGGTCATCACGCTGGACGTCGAACGCAGCGACGCGGTGCGCATCCGGGTCGAGGATGACGGACCCGGCATTCCCGAGGAGTCGCTCGAACTGGTCCTGGAGCCGTTCGTCCGGCTGGACGCGGCGCGGCGGCGCGACACGGTGGGCTTTGGCCTTGGCCTGTCGATCGTCGCGCGGGTCGTCGCGGCCGAAGGTGGGGAACTGACCCTCGCCAACCGGCCCGAAGGCGGGCTGTGCGCGGAAATTCGCCTGCCGCACTGTCGGACATGATTTGTCACGAACGCGCTGCACGACAGCAAAAAACAACGCGTATATCCTGTCCGTAGAGGAGAGGAGTGACGGGTCGTCGATCAGCGGCCATGACCGGCTTCAGAAGTATTGAAGCCAGCGATCATGGAAGAGGCGCGAGGTCGACGGTCCGTCACGAATGCCGAGGCACCTTTATGCTTCGGCACCATCCTGCGACGGTCATCCGCATCTTGCGAAGAGGCCGCCGAACGGTTCGTTGTTTTGACATCATTCGGGAGCATGACCGATGACGATGGAGTTTGATTTGACCGCACTGGAATTGCAGGGTGCCCTGCTGGTGCTCGCGGTGATCATCACCTTCGCCGCGATCGAGGGCTGGAAGGCCCGCTAACCCCTTACCCGGTTTCGTCCGGGCTCCCCTGCCGCCCCCCTCCGGCATGAGCCCGATCGAAGGGGGTGGGCGGTCCGACCTCAGGGTCGGGCCGCCTGCTCCGTAACACCCAGCCGGCCCCGGATCGCGTTGAGCAGCTGCCCCGCCGAATAGGGCTTCGTCAGCAGCGCCGCGTCCAGTTCCGCCGCATCGCCCGCCATTCCGCCGTCGCCCGTCGCGAACACGATCGACAGCGTCGGCCGCAATAGCCGCGCCCGTCCCGCCAGCTCGATCCCGGATTCGCCCGGCAGGTTGATGTCGGTCACCAGCACGTCGATCTGCGCCGTCTGAAGCGCGGTCATCGCTTCCTCGGCGGTCACGGCATGGACCACGACGAAACCCGCTTCCTGCAACACCTCGGCGGTATTGGCGCGGATCAGGTCGTCATCCTCCACCAGCAGGATGGTCTGTCCGTCGTGCAGCGGATGGACGACCGGCTGGCTGTCGACCGGGTCGCCCGGTGCGGCGTGGCCCGCATCGTCCCTGGGCATCTTGCGTTGCCGCTGATTGGCCAGGACATGGCGGAACTTCCGCGCCAGCGCCTCGCGGGTATAGGGCTTGGACAACAGCTCGACGCCCTTGTCCAGCCGTCCGCCATGGACAATCGAATTCTCGGTATAGCCAGATGTGAACAGCACCGCGATATCGGGCAGCCGCTCGCGTGCCTTGCGCGCCAGTTCGGGGCTTTTCAGCGTGCCGGGCATGACGACATCGGTGAAGAGCATGTCGATCGGAATGCCGCTTTCGATGACGTTGAGCGCGCTCTGCGCGTCGACCGCCTTCAGGACGCGGTAACCCAGGTCCGACAGCAGCTCGACCACGGTCGCGCGCACTTCGGCATCGTCCTCGACGACCAGCACGGTCTCGGTGCCGCCGGTGATCGGGCCAGTGTCGACCGCCACCTCGACATCCTCGGCCTCCATCGCGCGCGGCAGGTAGAGCTTGATCGTGGTGCCGTGGCCGACCTCGGAATAGATCTTCACATGGCCGCCCGACTGTTTGACGAAGCCATAGACCATCGACAGGCCCAGCCCCGATCCCTTGCCCTCGCTCTTGGTCGAGAAGAAGGGCTCGAAGACCTTCTGGATGATGTCCTCGGACATGCCGCTGCCGGTGTCGGACACCGCCAGCATGACATATTGGCCCGGCACCACCTCGTCATGGGTGCGCGCATAGGCGTCGTCGAGATGCGCATTGCCCAGCTCGATGGTCAGCTTGCCCTGGCCATCCATCGCGTCGCGCGCGTTGATCGCCAGATTCAGCAGCGCATTCTCGATCTGGGCGGGGTCGATGAAGGTGTTCCACAGGCCGCCGCCGACGATCGTCTCGATCTCCACGCCCTCGCCGATCGCACGGCGCAGCATGTCGTCCATGCCCTGCACGAAGCGGGTGACGTTGACGACCTTGGGTTCCAGCGCCTGCCGCCGCCCGAAGGCCAGCAATTGCGACGCCAGCTTCGACCCGCGCGAGACGCCCGCCATGGCATTGGCGACCCGCTGTTCGGCACGGCTGTTGCCCGCCACGTCCTTGCCGAGCAGCTGGAGGTTGCCCGACACGACCTGAAGCAGATTGTTGAAGTCGTGCGCGACGCCGCCGGTCAGCTTGCCGATCGTCTCCATCTTCTGCGCCTGGGCCAGCTTCATCTCGGCCTGGCGGCGCTCGGCGATCTCCTCGATGACGCGGCTCTCCAGCGTCTCGTTGAGCTGGCGGAGCTGCGCCTCGGCGCGTTCGCGGTGATGGACCTGACGTGCCAGCACATTGGCCTGGTCGCGAAGCGCCTGTTCGGCCGCGCGCTGCTCGGTGATGTCGGTATGGACGCCAACCCATTCGACCAGTTCGCCATCGGCCCCGACGATCGGCAGGCCCCGGATCGCATAGGTGCGCCATTCGCCGTCATGGCGACGGACGCGGTGTTCGTGAACGAACATGCCCTTGGCCGCCACCGCCTTGTTCCAGGCGACGATGCTGTCCGCCGCATCGTCCGGATGGACGGCATTCGCCCAACCGAAATTCTGATATTCCTCGCGGGTCTGGCCGGTGATCGCGGCCCATCCGGGCTGCTCGCCGACCATCCGTCCATCGGCGCTGTTGGTCCACAGCACCCCGTGGACGGCGTCCATCGCGGCGCGGAACCGGCGATTGCTGCGCTCGATCACCTCGGCATGGCGCATCCGCTCGTCGACATCGAAGACCAGGATATGGAAGCCGACGACCGCGCCCTGTTCATCCCGGCGGGGAATATAGCGCGTCTCGGCGCGCCGATGGCTGCCGTCACGATGCTGGATCCGGACATCGGCGACCACCGTCTCGCCCGCTAGCGCCCGCTCGATCAGCGGGCGCCGCTCGGCATAATCCTCGTCGGTCAGCACGTCGCTGATCCGGGTGCCCAGCATGGCGTCGGGGTCGACGCCCAGGAACTCGCGGTAATAGCTGTTGGCGAAGCGATAGCGTTCCTCGCGATCGACAAAGGCGACCAGCACGGGCAGCGAGTCGGTGATGACCCGCAACTCGGCCTCGCTCTCCGCCAGCCGCCGCTCCGCCGCGACCCGTCCGGTATTCTCGACGACGGTACACATCACCCCGCCGACATCGCCATGGTCGAGATAGACCGGCGTGTAATACAGGTCGAACACCACCTCTTCGGGCTGCCCCGCGCGGGTGACGATCAGCTTCTGATCGTGAAAGGCCAGATCCTCGCCCTGGAATCCCCGCGACAGGATATCGCGATTCCAGTCCCATATTTCGGGCCAGACCTCCGGCACCAGGCCACCGAACGCCGACGGATGGCGCGGGCCGGCGATGGTGCGATAGGAGTCGTTATAGATCATCACATGATCCGGACCCCACATCAGGACCTTGGCAATCGGCGAATGGACGATGTTCGCCACGGTCGTGCGCAGCGCGGCGGGCCAGCCGCCGATCGGGCCCAGCGCCGTGGCGGCCCAGTCGTGATCGCGCACCCGCTGCCCGCATTCGCCGCCGCCGACCAACCAGGCGGTCGCCTCGTCGAAAGGCTGCTCCGCGCGCAGCCGCTCGACCGCCGCGACCAGCAGCGCGTGCTCGTCGGGAAAACGGCCGGTTTCAATGGCATGGACGACATATCGGTCGAGCTGCGCCGGGAGCGGCAGCATTCGCGACAGGGGAGTGTTCATGGATTGACGCATGGGTAAGCTAAACCGCCAAGTCAATCGGCGGTGTCGCCGATTGCATTGATTTCCATCATCTTCCTATCACGCAGGCGATGACCGGTGGGTTAATGGCTGTGGGTGGTGCGGCTCCAGGATCAGCGTCGATCCCTCGACCCGCCAGCTCTTGAGCCGCGACAGGAAGTTCATGCCCAGCACGTCCGTCTCGCCGAAAGCGGGGGAGATGACGACGGGGATGCCGTCGGCACGGATCGTACCGATCTCCAGCGTCTTCACGCGTCCGGTCTGCGCGCGGATCATGCCGTTGGCCGTGTTCAGCACCACGGGAAAGACCGGGGCGGACGGCCGCAGCCCGGCGGCGCGCGCGGTGTCGGTCGACAAGGCGGTCAGCGTCGCGCCGCTGTCGACCAGCATCCGTCGGCTGACCCCGTCGAGCGTCACCCGTGCCCAGAAATGCCCGTCCGGCGACATCCGGATGCGCACCGTGTCACCGACGACGCTCTGGTCCTGCAGATTGAGGACCTGCATCGCCCGCTGGATATAGGGATCAAACTGTTCGCGCTGTTGCAGCACGACCAGAAGCAGGCCGCCCAGCACCAGCCAGCTGACCAGGTTGATCGCCAACCGCAGGAACGGCACGCGACGACGCGCGACGATGCCTGCGACGACGATCGCCACGACGACGAGCAGCAAGGGCGTGGGGATGCCCCAATCGACAAACATGAAACCGCTATATCCTTGTCGGGCCAGGAAAAGGCCGGATTAGGCTGTATCGCGGAATCCGTCTGTACCGTTGCTGACCGTGACGCGATCAGCCCTGATCCGCAACCCCGACATCGGACGCGCTGAAACGCTGGCCGCCATACCAGCGGCGGAAGCTGCCGTCGGGTTGACGGAAATAGCGAATGCCGTTGTGAAGAACTGGTGCGCCCAGCGAACGATAGGCCGCCCAGACGCCATAGACCATGGCGACCACCGCCAGGACCTTGATCCACTCCATCGACTCGTCCCCTTATCGTTATCCCAGCGAGGCTCGCGACAAATAGGTGTGAGATCAAGCAAAATAGATGCTGCACCGCATGGCATTACTTGCCCGATCGATGCTGCACCGCGTCAGGACCTTGCGGAAATGGGCGGCTCAGCCATGGAGATTCGGCGATGCCGAACCGGCGGGGGCGTTCCGCAGCGCGGGTAATGCCGATGCGCGCTCCGCTGACGATCGCGACATCGGTGGCGGTCGGGAGCAGATTGAAGGGGGACTCGTCAAGAAAGGCCCCGTCCAGGCCCTGGTCGACACCCAGAGCCGCGCACAGCCGCCCGGGGCCGGCGCAAAGCTGCCTGATGGTGACCCGCCCGCCGCGCCGCCGGTGCATGACCTCCAGGCCATGGACCGGCTCGATGGCACGAATGAGGACGGCGCTGCCGGGCGTGCCGCAGACGATGTTGAGGCAATGATGCAGCCCGTAGATGCGATAGACATAGGCATGGCCGACCGCTCCGAACATCGCCGCATTGCGTGCGGTCCGGCCGGCGAAGCTGTGCGAGGCCGGATCGGCGGCATCATAGGCCTCGGTCTCCACGATCGGGCCGCCGACGCCGTCCACCAGTAGGGTCACGCCGAGCAGCGCGCGCGCGACGACATCAACCTCCTGCCCGTAAAAGTCGGGCGGCAGCATCATCATACCTCAGTGGTGCGGGCCTTTCGCCCGTCATTGCCGAAGACGGCCAGATAGCGCGCGATCTCCGCGGGATCGCCATTGGCCTTGGCCGGATTGTCGGAAAGCTTGACGGCGGGGCGGCCATTCACCTCGATGACCTTTGCGACCAGCGAGATCGGCTCCAGCCCCGGCAGCCCGTCGGGATCGCAATCGCGGAAGTCGTTGGTCAGGTTGGTGCCCCAGCCAAAGCTCATCCGAACGCGGCCGTTGAAATGCCGATAGGTCCGCTCGATCGTGTCGACGTCCATGCCATCCGAAAAGATCAGCAGCTTGTCGCGCGGATCGCGGCCATGCTGGCGCCACCAGTCTAGGATCGCCTCGCCCGCTTCGATCGGCGGCGCGCTGTCGGGTCGGAAGCCGGTCCAGTCGGCGACCCAATCGGGTGCATCGCGCAGGAAGGCGGCGGTGCCGAACGCGTCGGGCAGGACGATCAGGAGGTTGCCGTGATAATGCTGCCGCCATTCCTGAAGGACGCGGTAGGGGGCCTGGCGCAGCTCGTCATCGGTCCGCGCCATCGCCGCGACCGCCATGGGCAGCTCATGCGCGTTGGTGCCGATCGCCTCCAGATCATTGTCCATCGCCAGCAGCACGTTCGAGGTGCCGATCAGCCGGTCGCCAAGCCCTTCCTTCAGCGCCTCCACGCACCAGCGCTGCCACAGGAAACCATGGCGTCGCCGCGTACCGAAATCGGAAATGGCCAGATCGGGAAGCGCCCGCAACCGCTCCACCTTGCCCCAGAGCTTGGCCTTGGCGCGGGCATAGAGGATGTCGAGTGCGAAGCGGCCCTTGGCATGCAGCGCCGCACGGGCCCGCAGTTCGTTGACGATGGCGAGCGCGGGGATTTCCCACATCGTCGTCGCGCACCAGGGACCGTGAAAGCGCAGCTCGAACTGTCCGTCGCGGCGGCTCAGATCGTAATCGGGAAGCTGGAAATCGGCCAGCCACGCCAGGAAATCCGGCGCGAACATCCGGGTCTGGCCGTAAAAGCTGTTGCCGGCCAGCCAGATCAATTCCTTCTTCGTGAAGCGCAACGTCCGGGCATGGTCGAGCTGCGCGCGCAACTCCCCCTCGTCGATGACGTCCGCCAGGCGAACCGATCGCGTCCGGTTGTGGAGCGCGAAGGTCGCCTGCGTATCCGGATAGAGGTTCCGGATCATTTGCAGCATCAGCAGCTTGTAGAAATCGGTGTCGAGCAGGCTGCGGACGATGGGGTCCAGCCGCCAGCCATGGTCCCATGTCCGTGTCGCGATATCGGTGACGGCCATGCCTATCCTTTGTCGGTGCCGGGCCGGACGTCATACCAGACCGGCCCGTCCGCCAGCAAATCGGCCACCAGGCGGGGGCCCTCCGCCAGCACCACGGCGGTATCCCGCCAGTCGACCTGGCCCTGCGCATCCATCAGCGGGGCCAGGCGAAGCCCCATGACGCAGGTCAGCACCGCATCGCCGTGCCGCCGCTCGAACGCGATCACCCGGTCGCGGCCATGCCCCTTGACGGGAAGCGGCCGGTAATCGCCCTCGGCAAACAGTGCGGGGGCTCGACGGCGCGCGCCAAGCAACCCGGCGAGCAGGTCCAGCTTCGCATTGCCGCCTTCCGCCAGCGCCTGTTCGCGGGCGGGATAGTCGACCGGACGACGATTGTCAGGGTCGACCAGGCTGAGGTCGGCGAACTCCGTACCCTGATAGCAATCGGGTATCCCCGGCACCGTATAGCGCAGCGCCAGTTGCACCAGCGAATTGGCCGAGGCCGCCGGTGCGATCCGCCGCAGCAGGTCGTGCAGCCGCGCTCGAAACGACGCACCCTCCGCGCCGTCGATCAGGGCTTCGGCCAGAGCGTTGCAGCGCCCCTCATAATCCTCGTCCGGGGCTTCCCAGGACGAGCGCAGCTTGGCCTCTCGCAGGGCCTTTTCCTGCCACGCCGTCACCCGCTCCGTGAAATCGCCCAGATCCTCCGGCCGGGGCCAGGCACCGACCAGCGTCTGGATGAGCATGTACCAGTCCGCTGGATCGACCCCTTCGGACAGGGCCAGCGTGTCCTGCCGCCACCCTTCGACCGCGATGCGCCATTCGTCCGGGACCGCGCTCAACACCGCAAGGCGGGCGCGCACATCCTCGCCGCGTTTATGGTCATGGGTGGCAGTGGTCAGCATGGCATGCGGGAATGTCTTGGCCCTTCCCGACATTCGGTCGTGAAAGGCCGCGATCGGCAGGCTCATCCGCGCCGCGTCGAACCCCACATCATTGCGCGAGAGCAGGACGCCATGCCGATAAAAGGCGGTATCCTCGACCGCCTTGGCGGCGATCGGTGCGGACAATTGCTGGAAACGGCGCACCGCCTCGGCCAGCAGGGCGCGGTCTGCGTCACCTTCACCCGCCAGCCAGGCGAGGATATGGTCGACCACGAAGGTTTCGCCCGGCGGGATGAAACGCTCGACCCGTGACCGGGCCTGCCCGCGCACCTCGGCATCCGTCGCGGGCGCGTCCGGGCCATAGGTGCGATAGACCGGGAAGACCCAGAGCAGGCGCTCGATCGCGCGGCGGAGCATCGCGGTCGTGATCGCCCCCTCCAGCGCCGGGTCGGATGCCGTCAGCGCGGCGAAGGCCGCCACGCATCCGTCCAGCTGTCCTGCGAACTGCCAGGCGAGCAGATCCTGCCGCGCCTGCAATTCCTCGGGCGCGAAATCGGCCGATCGTCCGCTTAGCTGCGCCCAGAGTTCGGCGAGCGGTCGCGTGCCTTCCGGGGCATGGAGAAGGGCGGCAACCTCTTCCATGAAATCATAGCCGCTGGTGCCGTCGACACCCCAGTCGCGCCCCATCGCCTCGTCGGCGCCCAGGATCTTCTCGACCACGATATAGGCGCGGTTGCCGTCGTCGCGGGGGATGGCACCGAATCGCGCGCGCAGTTTCCGGCCATAGCCGATCGGGTCGGTCAGCCCGTCGATATGGTCGATCCGCACGCCGTCGATCAGCCCCTCGGCATAAAGGCGGAAATAGAGCGCATGGGTCTCCTCGAAGACGGCATCGTCCTCGACGCGAAGCCCGGCCAGTTCGTTGATCGTGAAGAAGCGCCGCCAGTTGAGTTCGTCATTGGACACGCGCCACGAGGCCAGCCGGTAATGCTGGCGGTCGAGCAGTTCGGCGATCGGCAGGATTTCGGCCTCGTCCTGATCGGCGTCGCGGATCGGCAGGCGGTGTTCGCCATAGGCGACGACCTCCGCCCGTCCGTCGGTCCGCTCGACGGTGATCTGTCCTTCGGCCAGGACGTGGGAAAGCGGGTCGCCCAGGATGGGCAGGACGATCCTGCGCGACCAGTCGATGTCGAAGAACCGGGCATAGCGGCTGTCGGGCCCCGCGCGCAGCACGTCGTTCCACCATTCGTTACTGCCGCCCGCCACGCCCATATGGTTGGGCACTATATCGATGATGACGCCCATGCCGCGCGCCCGCGCCGCCAGGGCCAGTGACCGGAAGCCATCCTCACCCCCCAGTTCGGGATTGATCCGCGTCGGGTCGATCACGTCATAACCGTGCATCGACCCCGCCGTGGCGGTGGTGATCGGCGAGGCATAGACATGGCTGATCCCCAATCGATCGAGATAGGGCAGCAACACTTCCGCACGGGCGAAGGGGAAGTCCTTGTGGAACTGGAATCGATAGGTGGCGCGCGGCGTCATGGCGACGTCCTTTGGTTCGAGCGGGTCAGCGGGCGTTGAGCGTGGCGATGCGGTTGGCGACGTCGGCGTCCGCCAGCAGCGGCTCCAGCCTGTCGGGCAGGCGGCGGCGCCAATTGGGGTGCTCGTCGGTGGTGCCGGGCAGGTTGGGCTGTTCCTCCAGCGCCAGCAGATCCTCGATCGGCACGATCGCGAGCGGGCAGGGGGTGGCGGCCACCGCCGCGATCGCGGCACCGACGACGGCGGCGGGGTCGTCGGGCAGGGCGGCGGCATCGCCGATCACCGCCCATAGCGCCTCGCGTTCGCTATCGCGGCTGGCGGCGTCTTCGCCCGACACCGGCTTGCCCGCGATCCGCGCCCGCCATTCGAGATCGCGGCCGCGCCACCATCCCGCGACCGTCGCGATGTCATGCGTCGCGGTCATCGAAATGGCCTCGGCATCCCATTCCTCCGGCGGGATGAAGCCGCCGTCCGCGTTCCGCTCGAACGGCAGGACACGCATGCCGAGCATCCCGGCCTCCGCCATCCTGTCCCGGAATCCCGGCGGCACGGTGCCCAGATCCTCGCCGATGACGATGGCGCCGCGTCCCTGATTGGCGCGGTGCGCCTCGATCTTCAGGATGCGCAGCATGTCCTCGAACGGCATCGCCAGATAGGCGCCCTGATCGGCGGCGGCGCCTTCGGGGATGACCCACAAGCGGCACAGGCCGAGCGCATGGTCGATCCGCACGCCACCGGCATGCGCGAACACGGCGCGCAGCGTGGCGATGAAAGGCGCGAACCCCTGTCTGCGCAGCGCGAAGGGCGAGAGCGCTGTGATCCCCCAATTCTGTCCGTCGGGGCCCAGCGGGTCCGGCGGCGCACCGATGGACAGGCCGGTGAGCAGCTCGTCGGGGCGGCTCCAGGCGTCCGCGCCGTCCCCGGCCACGCCGATGGCGAGATCGGCGATCAGCCCGATACCCATCCCGCCATCCCGCGCGGCCATGGCGGCGTCATGCAGCGCGCGGTCGGCATGCCATTGGGCAAAGGCATGGAAGGCGATCGCATCCCGGTGCTCGTCGGCGAAGGCCTGCACCGCCGGACCGGCGAAATCACGATAATCCGCGGGCCAGTCGCGCCACCCTTGCGCGCCGGTGCGGGCGTGGAAATAGCCTTGCAGCGCGTCGAACAGGGCCTGATGCTCCAGCACCTCGCCCTGCCGGTCGCGCCAGAGCACGAAGGCGTGCCGATCTGTCTCGGCCAGCTGATCAAAGACCGCGCGTAGGTCGCGCATCCGGTCCGGCGCGGCGCTGGTCCAGTCGATCAGCTCGGGCTGATCCGGCACAGGCTCCCCCGCTGGCGCCAGCCAGACGTTGCGGAACAGGCGGCTCGACGGTGCATAGGGGCTGAAACGGCTGGCATCGGCGGGGAACAGGGCGTGGACCGGGCTGATCGCCAGGGCGGAAGCCCCCGCGCGGGCCAGGGCGCCCGCCGCCCCGGCGAGGCTCGCAAAGTCGCCATAGGCGCCGCCGCCTTCCCGAAGCGACGGGATCTGGACCGCGCTGCCCCAATGGCGTCCGGCGGGCGGTGCCGGGCAGCGAAGCGGTGCGACGGCGACCGTCACGAAACGGTCGTCCTGCTCCAGTCGATGATAGCCCCATGACGTCGGCGCGGGAAGCGACACCCGGTCGGCATGGCCGGTCAGGACGACAGCGCAAGTCTCGCCATCTTCCACGATCAGCCGTGCATTCCCCGCCCGCCAACCCGCTGGCAGAAGGATGGCATCGCCCAGATCGGCGGAGACGAACGTCTCTTCCCCGACTGCGGTATCCAGCCGGTCGAGGATCGCGCCCAGTGCCTCGTCCGAGACCTGCTGGTCCCGGCCCTTGGCATCCTGCCACGCGATCGACAGACCGGCGTCTTCGGCGCGGGCGTGAAGGTCGCTCATCGTGCGATCCATGCGGCGAAGCGGTCGCCTTCGCGAAAGATCAGTTCCGCCTCCTCGTCACCGATCGGCGACGGCGCCTCGCCCAGATCGATCGCGATGGTCAGCGTCGCGCCGTCCCCCATCCGCCAGCGGGCCTTGACCGCTGCCGGACCGCAGACCTCCGCCGCCAGCCCGACCGTGTCCTTCAGGCGCGGCACGATATGCGCATGGCGCAGGCTCAGCAATTCGCGGTACAGCGCCCGCCACTCGCCCGCCTTCGGTCCCGGCTCGGGGACCGACACCTCAAAGGTCGAGCGTGCATTGGGGTCGGGAATGCGCGCGCGTGCTGCCTCGTCGGCAAAGGCGTCGAACTTGGCGAATTCCCGGCGGCGCCCCTCGCGCACCGCATCGGCCAGTTCGTCATGGAAATCGGTAAAGAACAGGAACGGACTCTCGCTCCCCTCATCCTCGCCCATGAACAATAGCGGGATCTGCGGCCCGAGCAGCAGCAGCGCGGTCGCCGCGCGCAGCCGTTCGCGGTCGGTCAGCCGGATCAGCCGCTCGCCCATCGCCCGGTTGCCGACCTGGTCATGATTCTGGAGGAACGCGACGAAGGCGGTGCTGGGCAGGTCGCCCGACGGCTTGCCACGCGGCTTGCCGTCATGGTTGGGCGAACCCTCGCCCTGATAGATGAAGCCTTCCTTCAGGCAGCGTGCCAGCCGCTCGGCCGGACGATCCGCGAAGTCGCCATAATAGGCGCTCGTCTCTCCCGTTAGAAGGACATGGAGGACGTTGTGGAAATCGTCGTTCCACTGCGCGTCATAGCCGCCCGGCGTCAGGCGCTCCGCATCGTTCTTCTCGTTTTCCAGCACGAGATGGACATGCCGCTCGGGCAGGGCGGCGCGGATTTCGGCGGCCATCCGGTCGAGGAAGCCGTCATTCTCGATCGCATGGACCGCGTCGAAACGGAGCCCGTCGATCCGATAGTCGCGCAGCCACATCAGGGCGTTGTCGACGAAATAGCGATGGACCGGATCGGCATCGACCGCCACTGCACCACCCCAGGGCGTATCGATATCCTGATGGAAGAAGGCACCGGCATAGGCGCCCAGATAATTCCCGTCCGGCCCGAAATGGTTGTAGACCACGTCGAGAAAGACCGAGAGGCCCAGCGAATGCGCGGTGTCGACCAGCGTCTTCAGCTCGGCGGGCGAACCATAGGCTTCGGCGACCGCATAGGGCAGGACGCCATCATAGCCCCAGTTGCGGGTGCCGCCAAAGGCGTTGACCGGCATCAACTCGATCGCGGTGATCCCCGACGCGGCGATCGCGCCCAGCCGTTCGCGAACACCCCGAAAAGCCGCCAAGCGTGCCCGCATGCACCTCCAGCAGCACCGTCTCTTCCCAGGGGCGTCCGCGCCATTCGGTCGCGCTCCAGGCGAAGGACGGATCGACGACCACGCTCCAGCCATGGACGCCCCCCGACTGGAGCCGCGAGGCGGGATCGGGAACGGCAAGATCGGGGGCGACCCTGAACCGGTAGCGGGTGCCCGGCGGGGCAGGGGCCTCGCCGGTGAACCAGCCGTCGGCGACGCGCACCATGGCGACCTCGCCGCCGCCGTCGATCTCCAGCGTGACCGACGGCCGGTCCGGTGCCCACAGACGGAAGCGGGTATCCGCGCCGTCGCGCAGTTCGGGGCCCCAATGCGTCATGCCGTGATCCCATTGCGCCAGGTGACCAGTACGGCACTTTGCGGCTCGACCTCATAGCTGTCGTCGATCGCGACCTCGCCCTGCTCCGGCTTGGCGCTGTCGATCAGGACGGTGCGGTCGGCATGGGGCGGGGGCAGGGTGAAGGTGATCGGATCGGCCGACGCGTTGAGGAGCAGCGACACCGCCTCGACCTCGCCATCCTCGGTCGCCGAGGCCCGACGCATCATCAGCGCGCGGCCTTCCGGGTTCTGCCAGTCCTCGGGCGACAGCTGGTTGCCGCGCTCGTCCCACCATTCGATATCGTTGATCCCGTGCCCCGGCGTATCCTGGCCATAGAGGAACTGGGGTGCACGCAGCACCGAGAAGCGGCGGCGCAACTCGGCCAGCCGTGCGGTGAAGGCGATCATCGTCTCGCCATCCTCCGACGCCGCCGCCTTCCAGTCGAGCCAGCTGATCTCGTTATCCTGGCAGTAGGCGTTGTTGTTGCCGTGCTGCGTCCGGCCGAACTCGTCCCCCGCCACGATCATCGGCGTGCCGAGCGAGGTGAGGAGCGTCGTCATCATCGACCGCATCACCCGGCCGCGCGCCGCGTTGATCCTCGGATCGTCGGTCGGCCCCTCCGCGCCCCAGTTGCGCGAGTAATTCTCGGAATGGCCGTCGCGATTGTCCTCCTTATTGGCCTCGTTATGCCGCTCTTCGTACATGACGGTATCGGCCAGGGTGAAGCCGTCATGCGCCGCCAGCATGTTGAGGCTGGCCCAGGGACGCCGCGCCCGCCGGTCGAACAGGTCCCCCGATCCGGCCAGTCGCGCGGCCAGTTCGCCGCGCTGGCCGGGGTCGCCCCGCCAATATTTGCGCACGGTGTCGCGGTACTTGTCGTTCCATTCGGAAAAGCCGGGCGGGAAATTGCCGAGCTGATAGCCGCCGGGTCCGACATCCCAGGGCTCGGTCAGCAGCTTGAGCCGCCCCAGCACCGGGTCCTGCCGCAGCACGTCGAAAAAGGCCGAGCCCGGATCGAAACCGTCCACCTCGCGCCCCAGCGTCAGGCCGAGGTCGAAGCGAAAGCCGTCCACGCCGAAGCTGGTCGCCCAGTAGCGCAGCGAGTCCGCGACCATCTGGATCACCCGCGCCTTGGACAGGTTCAGCGTATTGCCGGTTCCGGTGTCGTTGATCGTATAGCGGGGCTGATCCTGGACCAGCCGGTAATAGCTGGCATTGTCGAGACCGCGCCACGACAGGGTCGGGCCCTTTTCCGACCCTTCGCAGGTATGGTTGTAGACGACGTCCAGGATCACCTCGATCCCCGCCTTGTGCAGCCGGTGCACCGCACGGCGAAGCTCGTCCTGCGTATCGGTCGCGAAATAGGCCTGTTCGGGCGCGAAGAAGCCCAGCGTATTATAGCCCCAATAGTTGCGCAGTCCCTTTTCCTGAAGGAAACGGTCCTGGGTGAAGCTGTGGATCGGCAGCAGTTCGATCGCGGTGACGCCGATCCGCTTCAGATGCTTGATGACCGCCGGATGGCCGAGCCCGGCATAGGTGCCCCGCTCGCGCGGCGGCACCAGTTCCATCAGCTTGGTCAGCCCCTTGACGTGCGCTTCGTAGATAACGGTTTCGGACCAGGGCGTGTTGGGCTTTACATCGCGCGACCAGTCGAAATGATCGTCCACCACCACCGCCTTGGGCATGGCGGCGGCGCTGTCGCGCTTGTCGAAGCTCAGATCCTCCTTCTTGGAACGGATCTGATAGCCGTGCAGCGCATCGGTCCATTTGATCTCGCCATGCAGCTTGCGCGCATAGGGATCGAGCAACAGCTTGTTGGGGTTGAAACGATGCCCCGCCTCCGGCTCATAGGGGCCATACGCGCGATAGCCATAGAGGAGGCCGGGCCCGACATCGGACAGATAGCCGTGCCACACCTCGTCCGTGCATTCGGGCAGCGTATAGCGGCGCAACTCGCGCTTGCCCTGGGGGTCGAAGATGCAGAGTTCGATCCGGTCGGCATTGGCGGAGAAGACGGCGAAGTTGACACCTTCGCCATCGAACGTGGCACCCAGCGGATGGGGCGAACCGGCAAGCATCTGGTCGGGCAAAGCGGTCAAAGAGGGTCTCCGGCAAAAGTCGAACGACTATCCGTGGGGTCAACGCAAGAAGGGGGAAACGAGGGGCCGCATCCGGCCCGTCGCTCTTGAACCACCCGCCAGGCGGGCGGCGTTATTCGGTCTTGGCGGCGCGCGGCTTGCGCGCCTTGGGCTTGGGGGCGGGAGCCGCGGCTTCGGTTTCGGCCGGGGAGGTCAGCTTGCTGCTTTTCCGACGCGTGACGGCGGCCTTGGGCTGGGGAGCGGGTTCCGCAGCCTGGGGCTCGTCCTTGGTCTGGACGGGCTCGGCACCGGCCAGTTCGCGTTCTGCCATTTCCCAATGCTCGCGGTCGCGCCCATGCGGCTCACCTTCGGCTTGCCAAATGCCATAGGCCCGTTCGCGAAGCTGTTCGTCCCTGTTGTCCACCATCGACTCCCTGAAGTGACATCAATTGTCATCGGCAGCGTAACGATTGATCCTGTCATTCCGCTCCCCAAGAAGCGAATAGATAATGATCAACTGGCGCCGGTGGGCGACTTGACCTTGACCGGCGCCGGGCGATCGACGGCGGACAGGGTCTGGCGCTGGCTGGCGGGATCGATCCGCCGGGTACGGGTGAAGGGCGGCAGTTCCACCCGGCCGCCGGTCTTCAGCGCCTGCTTGATCCCCTCGATCACGCGCAGGTCGGACAGGCCTTCCTCCGCATCCGGCTCCGGATCGCGATCGTTCAGGATGCAGTCGGAGAAATAGCGCATCTCGCCGCCGAAATGATCGGTGTGCTTGAAGGCTTCATGGCTCTTCTTGTCGCCGATCGTCACATTCTGCTCGATGGCCGACTGGAAGCCATAGGCCGGGCTCATATGGATCGAGCCCTTCATGCCCGCGACGATCAGGCTGTCGACATCGTTCATCGCATAGCTGACGGTGAAGCTGGCGAGCTTGTCGCCCGGCATCCGCAGCACAACGGCGAAGGTATCGTCCAGATCGCCCAGACCCGCGCTCGGCTGGCGCGTGGCGACCGCGCTTTCGACCGCGACCGGCTCGGCCCCGAACAGATAGCGGATGGCGTTGATCGGATAAGGCGCCATGTCGAGCAGCGGCCCGGCCTCCAGACCATGTTTGGCGCGGTGGTTGTCGGGGTCCAGCTTCTGCCCGAAGCAGGAGGTGAAGGCGACCAGTTCGCCCAGTTCGCCGTTGCGAATCTTCTCGATCGCGTCGAGTGTGCCCGGCTCGAAATGCAGGCGATAGGCGGTCATCAGCTTGGCCGAGGAGCGGCGCTCGGCGTCCTGAATGGCGCGGCCCTGTTCGACCGAGATTTCCAGCGGCTTTTCGCACAGGACATGGATGCCCGCCTCCAGCGCTGGAATGGCGAATTCGGCATGGCGCCAATTGGGCGTGCCCAGATAGATGGCATCGCAGACATTGGCGGTCAGCAGCTTGCCGAACTCGTCATAGGAATAGACATGCTCGACACCGTATTTCTCGGCGAGCAGGCGCCCCTTTTCCGCATCGCCGGTGACGATCGCGGTCAGTTCGGAATTGCCGGTATGGCGGATGCCGGGCAGCATCGCCGATTGGGTGATGTCGCCCGCGCCGACGACTGCGTAGCGCACTTTCTTGGTGCCGAATCCGAATGCCGATGCCAGGCTCATGGCGATGCTCCCAATAGACAGGTCGGATGTTGCAACGCGCAAATCACGGGAAGGTCCCACGGAGATTTAACGGTTCTGGCGAGTTTCCATGCTCCTAACCTAGATTGTCTTTCCGCCAGCGGAGCCTGCGCCATCGTGACACTGCCCGATCAGCACCCCGACCCGCTTCGCGACCAGCACGGCTTTCTCCACCTCGAAGATTATGCCGCGCTCGGTGACGGGCGTAGCGTGGCGCTGAGCGGCGCGGACGGGGCGATCGACTGGTGGTGCGTGCCCAACATGGACTCCCCGCCGCTGTTCGACCGGCTGCTCGACGCCGAACGCGGCGGCACCTTCGCGATCACCCCGGTCGAACCGTTCACGGTCGAGCGCCGCTATCGCCCCGACAGCAATGTGCTGGAGACGATCTTCACCACCGCATCGGGCCGCGCCAAGCTGGTCGAGTCGATCAACAGCGGCACGGCGGGGCGATTGCCCTGGGCGGAGCTGGCGCGGCGGGTGGAGGGGCTGGACGGCCATGTCCGCTTCGGCATCACCCTGCGCTTCAGCCGACGCGCGGACACGGTCAGCCCCTATTTCGCGCCCGCCGGGGGGCATAATGTCTTCCACGTCGACCGGGTGCTCGGCATATTCCGGCATTGCGGCCATGTCGTGATCGATCATCTGGAGGATGGGCTGGTGACGGGCCATACCTCGGTCGCACCGGGCGATCGCGCCCGGATCGCGCTGATCGCCGGAGAGGACGAGCCGCTGGTCTGCCAGGATATTGAACAGATCGATGCGCGGATCGACTTGTCCGACGCCGAATGGCGGCAATGGACCGCCGGACTGAAAGTGCCGGAGGCCCAGCGCGACCGGGTGTTGCGCAGCGCGCTCGCCCTGAAGCTGCTGCTCTATTCGCCCACCGGCGCGATCACGGCGGCGGCGACGACCTCCTTGCCCGAGGGGATCGGCGGGCAGAAGAATTACGACTATCGCTACGCCTGGGTTCGCGACGCGGGCTATACGATCAAGGCGTTCCTGCGGATAGGCGCGCATGCCGAGGCAAAGGCGGCCTTTACCTGGCTGCTCAAGCGGCTGGGCGAGGGACAGCCCCAGGTCTGCTACACGCTCGACGGACGCCCCGTGCCCGCCGAGCGCGAGATCGCGGTGAGCGGCTATCGCCATTCCCGGCCGGTGCGTGTCGGCAATCTGGCGGGTGGCCAGCATCAGCATGGCATCTATGGCGACATATTCGAGACGGCGAGCCGCTTCGTCGCGTGCGGCAATTTCCTCGACACCTCAAGCGCGGAGACGCTGTCGCATCTGGCCGATGCCTGCGCGGATCGCTGGCGCCAGCCCGATGCAGGCATCTGGGAATTGCCGGAGGAACGGCATTACACCATGTCCAAGATCAGCTGCTGGCAGGCGCTCGCCCGCGCGGTGGAACTGGCCGACGAGGGGCAGATTCCGACCACCTGTCGCGACCGCTGGGCGCGGGAACGGGACCGGATCGAGGCGTGGATCGGCGAGCATTGCTGGTCGGAAGCGCGCGGCGCCTATCTGATGCACCCCGACAGCGACGCGCTCGACGCCAGCCTGGCGCTTGCCGTGCGTTTCCGGTTCGATGGGCAGGACCGGCTGGCCCGGACGCTGGACGCGCTCGACCGCGAACTGGGAGCGGGGGCATTCCATTATCGCTACTCGGGAGTCGATAAGGAGGAGGCGTGCTTCCTGGCCTGCACCTTCTGGATGATCGAGGCGCGCGCGATCCTGGGCCAGCAGGAGGCGGCCCAGGCCGCGTTCGACGCCGCGACACAGGCGCTCGATAGCCGGGGGGCGGGGCTCTATGCCGAGATGATCGATCCCAAGACGGGGCATTATCTGGGCAACATGCCGCAGGGGCTGACCCATTTGGCGGTCATTCAGGCGGCGGCCACGCTGGCGGGCGAGGAACTTTAGGCGAGCATGGTGGCGGACCTGCGGCCGACTTGCTAGCAGCGGGGCGATGACCGCCGCCCAGCCCGATCCCGACTTGGCCTTCCTCGACGGGGGCGGCGAGGCGACACGCCTGATCCTCGCGCGCGACTGGACCGACCATCCTCTGGGGCCGCCCCGGAATTGGCCGGAGACGTTGCGCGTCGCGCTCAGCCTGGTGCTCAACTCACCGGAATCGATGATCCTGGCCTGGGGGCCGGAACTGCATTTCTTCTTCAACGAAACCTATTTTCCGCTGCTCGGCCCCCGTCTGCCCTGGGCGATGGGCGCGCGTTTCGACGAGGTATGGGCCGATGCGCTGGAGCAGGCGCGGCCGATCATCGACGATGCGCTGGCGGGGCGGACCCAGCGTTTCGTCGATCTGCCCTGGAAGCTGGATACCGACCGGGGCGAGGCGCACACCTTCTGGTCCTTTTCCTATTCGCGCGTTCTCGACGGCCGGGGTGATGTCGCGGGGCTGTTCATCTTCACCAACGAGACGACGGCGCGCGTCCATGCCGACGCGGCGCTGCGCGACAGCCAGTTGCAATTGTCGCAGGCGCTGGAGGAACTGCGCGGGCTCAACGTCACGCTCGAACAGCGGATCATCGAACGGACCGCCGAGCGCGACCGCATGTGGGACGTATCGCCCGACCTGCTCGCCGTGCTCAATGCCGAGGGCGTGATCCAGCGGACCAACCCGGCCTGGGGCAAGCTGCTCGGCTATGGCGGACAGGCGCTGGTCGGGCGATCGGTGATGGAGTTGGTTCACCCCGACGATCTGGCCGGGGCGCAAGAGGCCCTCAGCAATTCGCTGACTCGCCAGGTCTCGCGGATCGAGGTTCGAATGCGCCACGCCCAGGGCGATTATGAGTGGATCGCTTGGGTCGGTGCCTCCAGCGCGCGCGAAGTCTTCGCGGTCGGCCGCCATATCACCCAGCAGAAAGCGGCGGAGGAGGCGCTGCGCCAGACCGAGGAACAGCTGCGTCAGGCGCAGAAGCTGGAGGCGATCGGCCAGCTGACCGGCAGCGTCGCGCACGACTTCAACAATCTGCTGACCGTCATTCGCGGATCGATCGACCTGATCCGCCGACCCGGATTCCCGCCCGAGCGCCGCCAGCGCCAGATCGAGGCGATCGCGGATGCGGCCGACCGCGCCGCCAAGCTGACCGCACAGTTGCTGGCCTTTGCCCGGCGGCAACCTCTGACGCCCGAGGTGGTCGATGTCGGGGCAAGCATCATGACGCTGTCCGAGATGATCGCCACGCTGTCGGGGCCGGGCATCCGGCTGGTCTTCGATCTGCCGGATCGGCCGTGCCATGCCCATGTCGACCGCAGCCAGTTCGACACCGCGATCGTCAATATGGCGGTCAATGCCCGCGACGCGATGGCGGGGCAAGGGACGCTGACCATCCGCGTCTGGTCGGAGGCGGAGCCGCAAGGAGCGGATCAGGTCCGGATCGCGATCATCGATACCGGCGAGGGCATTCCCGCCGACCGGCTCGATCAGATCTTCGAGCCCTTCTTCACCACCAAGCGGCTGGGGGCGGGCACCGGCCTGGGTCTCAGCCAGGTGTTCGGCTTTGCGCGCCAGTCCGGCGGCGATGTGCATGTCGCCAGCACACCGGGGCAGGGCGCGACCTTCACCCTGGTCCTGCCCCGGACCGACGGCCTGCCCGCCGCCGATCGGCAGCAGGGCGATCCGCGCGCAGCGAACGGGACCGAGCGCTGCGTGCTGGTGGTCGAGGACAATGTCGAGGTCGGGCAGTTCGCGGTCGAGGCGCTACAGACGCTGGGCTATCGCACGGTCATCGCGACCAATGCGGCGGCGGCTATGGAGGAACTGAAGGCCGGGGCGGAGCGGTTCGACTTGGTATTTTCCGACGTCATGATGCCGGGTCAGTCGGGCATCGACTTCGCGCATGATATCGCCCGGCTCCACCCAGAGCTGCGCATTCTGCTCACCAGCGGCTATAGCCGGGTCATTGCCGACGAGGGGAGCCATGGCTTCGCGTTGCTCCGCAAACCCTATACGCTTGCGGAGCTCGCCCAGCAGATCGATCGGCTGTTCGGGGTCTGACGCTCAGTCGAGATCATTCTCGCTGACCACGACCAGCGCCTGCTCCATGTCCCGGCCCAGCGCGGTCAGCGCGGCGTCGAGAATATCGTCGGAGTAGCGATCGAACATCTCGACGGCATCGCCATCGGGCACGTCGCCGCTCAGGGCTTCGAGCAGGTCATATTGGACGGCGAACTGATATTCCTCGCCCTCCAGCTCGGCCACGAATTCGACTTGCCGGTCCGCGACATTGTCCTCGACCGTTTCCTTGATGACCGTCAGCGTGTCGTCCGCCATGGCGTGCCTTTCCTGAATGTTCGCGACGGGGACGCGGCAGACGCCCCCGGGTTCCCTGATCGAGTGCGGTTATTTTACCCGGTGCCAGCGCTGCTCGCGACAGCCTAGCCGCCCGAGCAGGCATCCCTCGCCGACCAAAGTCCGCGCATCGAGTTGGGTGATCGTGCCCTCGACCTCGCGACCGATGTCCGGAACGAAGACCGTGCCCGCCCAGCGCCCCGGCTCTTCCTCCTCGAAATCGGTGAACAGCCGGGTGCCCACCAGACGGGGCGAGCCGCCGCGCGCGGCATCGGCCTTGGCCTGTTCGCTCGCCCAGACCACCGTGCCGCACATCAGCTCCGCGTCGGGGCCACGGCCGCAGGGGGCGAAGCGGACCTGCACGGTGTTGGACGGATTGGCCCAGGTGCCCGCAGGCACCCGCGCGTCCGCCGCTCCGGCCATGCCGATCCCTGCCATCGCCGCGGCGGCCATTGCTATCCAGCGCTTCCTGTTCGTCATCCTGTTTCCCGTCACGCATCCCCTGTCGAAAACCGATGTAGGGCGCGATCCGGCCAAAACAAAACGGCCGGTGGATCGCTCCACCGGCCGCCCGCATGAGATTGGTCGATCGGGATCAGGACGCGCGCTTGGCGAGTTCCTTGTTGATCCCCAGCGCGGCGAGCGTGGCGACCGCACCCGACAGCAGATAGGCGCCGACCGACAGCAGGCCGAAATGGCTCGACAGCAGCAGCGCGGCGAGCGGTGCGAAGCCCGCACCGATCAGCCAGGCAAGGTCCGAGGTGATCGCGGCGCCGGTGTAGCGGCGAAGCGACGAGAAGCCCGAGTTGATCGCACCCGACGACTGGCCGAAGCCCAGGCCGAGCAGCAGGAAGCCGAGCACGATGTAGATCGTCTCGCCCGTGCCACCATTGTCCAGCAGCTGCGGTGCGAAGCCGGCAAAGGCCGCGATGCCCGCCGCCGAAAAGCCCAGCAGCGTGCGACGGCCGACCCGGTCGGCGATCTTGCCCGAGGCGAGGATGGCGAACACGCCGACGATGCTGCCGATGATCTCGATCATCATGAAGTCCTGCGGGCGCTCCTTGTTGAACAGGACGACCCAGGATAGCGGGAACACGGTCACGATGTGGAACATGGCGAAGCTGGCGAGCGGCGCGAAGGCGCCCAGAAGGACGGTGCGGCCTTCGGTGCTCAGCGTCTCACCAACCAGCGCGGGCTGAAGTTCCCGGCTTTCGAACAGGCGCTGGAACTCGGGCGTGGCGACGATGCGCAGGCGTGCGAACAGCGCCACGACGTTGATCGCGAACGCCACGAAGAACGGATAGCGCCAGCCCCAGTCGAGGAAGTCCGCCCGACTGAGGGTGGTCAGGAAGAAGGCGAACAGGCCGTTGGCCACCAGCAGGCCGAGCGGTGCGCCCAGCTGCGGGATCATCGCATACCAGCCGCGACGACGCTCGGGCGCGTTGAGCGACAGGAGCGACGGCAGGCCGTCCCATGCCCCGCCCAGCGCCAGGCCCTGCATGACGCGGAAGATGCCGAGCAGCACGGCCGCCGACGTGCCGATCTGCGCATAGCCGGGCAGGAAGGCGATCGCCATGGTCGACCCGCCGAGCAGGAAGAGCGCGATGGTCAGCTTGACGCCGCGACCGAGATTGCGGTCGACCGCCATGAAGATGAAGGTGCCGATCGGGCGGGCGATGAACGCCAGCGCGAACAGCGCGAACGAATAGATCGTGCCGGTCAGCGCGTCGACGTACGGAAAGATCAGCGACGGGAAGACCAGCACCGAGGCGATGGCGTACACAAAGAAGTCGAAGAACTCCGACGTACGCCCGATGATGACGCCGATGGCGATGTCGCCCGGGGCGACATGGTGCGGATCGCGGGCATTGACCAGCCGCGCGTCCCGCTCAAGGGGCGTCGAGGTCGATGCGGTTAACTCTGCGCTCATCGGCTGCCAGTCCTGATTTCTTGCATTTTCATCTCGGCGGAACGGTGGCGGCGCAAAACGACCGCACAAAACCGCCATTCTGTTGCGCCTATGCGCCTTTCGTCGGGCCGGGGGGATTGGACAAACTGTCCAATGTGCGCAGGTGCAGCAAAGGCGTAGCGGCCCTTGCCATATGTCTCATTCGTCGAGCCTTGCGCGCCTGCGCCCTCTTCGCTGGGCCGCCTTGCCCCTCCTGGCCATGCTGGGGGGATGCGATGCGGTCGTGCTAAACCCTGCCGGTGACGTTGCCGTGCAGCAACGCGATCTGGTGCTGATCGCGACGGCCCTGATGCTGCTCATCATCATTCCGGTGATGGCGCTGACGGTGCTGTTCGCGTGGCGCTATCGCAAGAGCAACACGCAGGCCGAATATGATCCGGAGTTCGATCACTCCACTATGCTCGAACTGGTGATCTGGTCGGCACCGCTGCTGATCATCATCTGTCTGGGCGCGGTGACGTGGACGAGCACCCATCTGCTCGACCCGTATCGCCCGATCGAACGGACGGCTCCCGGCCAGCCGATCGCCTCCAGCGTCAAGCCGCTCGAGGTCCAGGTCGTCGCGCTCGACTGGAAATGGCTGTTCATCTATCCCGAGCAGGGCATCGCCACGATCAACGAACTGGCGCTGCCGGTCGATCGTCCCGTCGAGTTCCGCCTGACCGGCACCTCGGTGATGAACGCCTTCTACGTCCCCGCCATGGCCGGCATGATCTACACCATGCCCGGCATGGAGACGCAGCTGCATGCGGTCATCAACCGCGAGGGCACGTTCAAGGGCCTTTCGTCGCACTATAGCGGTGCCGGTTTCTCGGGCATGCACTTCCCGGTCTATGCGCTCCAGGCGAACGGCTTCGACCAGTGGGTCGAGAAGGTCCGGACCTCGCAGGCCGGTCAGGGCAAGGGCCATGGCCAGCTGACCCGCGCCGCCTTCCTGACGGTCGAGAAGCCCAGCGAATATGTGCCCGCCATGTATTTCAACGGCGTGCAGGGCGGCCTGTTCGATCGCGTCGTCAATCGCTGCGTCGCCGACAACACGCCGTGCATGTCGGACGTGATGATGCACGACCGGATGACCGGTGGCGGCGATCCGCACAAGATGAAGGTCGGCGAGGGCAATCCGCCGGTCAACAATACCGGCCCCATGCACGGTGATCGGACCAAGGGCGCGCTCGAAAAGTCGCCGGAGGAAATCCAGACCTCGCCGCATCAGAGCAAGGAGCCTGTCCCGTCGAAGGGCGTGCAGGAGCCCGGTGAGATGAAGAACCGCCGCATGTCCTTCCTTTCCATCCCGCAGACCCCCGGCCCGCAGACCTTTGGTCATGCCGGTGCGGGTCGCGGCTGAGGCACGCCATCATGGAACACATCATAAAGACCATCTTCGGACGGCTATCGATCGAATCGCTGCCGATCCACGAGCCGATCGTCGTCGGTACCTTCCTGGGTGTCGCGGTCGGCGGCATCGCGGTGCTGGCGCTCATCACCAAGTTCAAGCTGTGGGGCTATCTCTGGAAGGAGTGGTTCACCACGGTCGATCACAAGCGCATCGGGATCATGTACATGATCCTGGGCATCGTGATGCTGCTGCGTGGCTTTGCCGACGCGCTGATGATGCGTGGCCAGCAGGCCATTGCGTTCGGCGACAATCAGGGCTTCCTGAACTCGCACCACTATGATCAGGTGTTCACCGCGCACGGCGTCATCATGATCTTCTTCGTGGCGATGCCGATCATCACCGGCCTGATGAACTATGTGGTGCCGCTCCAGATCGGTGCGCGCGACGTGTCCTTCCCGTATCTCAACAATCTGAGCTTCTGGATGACCGCAGGCGGCGTCGTGCTGGTCATGGCCTCGCTGTTCATCGGCGAGTTCGCGCGGACCGGCTGGCTGGCCTTCCCGCCGCTGTCGGAACTGGACTTCAGTCCCGATGTCGGCGTCGACTATTACATCTGGGCCCTCCAGGTGGCCGGTGTCGGTACGACCCTGTCGGGCATCAACCTGATCGCGACCATCATCAAGATGCGCGCGCCGGGCATGACCATGATGAAGCTGCCGGTGTTCTGCTGGACCTCGCTGTGCGCGAACGTCCTGATCGTCGCCAGCTTCCCCGTGCTGACCGCCACGCTCGTCCTGCTGTCGCTCGACCGTTATGTCGGCACCAACTTCTTCACGAACAATCTCGGCGGCAACCCGATGATGTACGTGAACCTGATCTGGATCTGGGGCCACCCGGAGGTTTACATCCTGATCCTGCCGCTGTTCGGCGTGTTCTCGGAAGTCACCTCGACCTTCTCGGGCAAGCGTCTGTTCGGCTATACCTCGATGGTCTACGCTACGATCGTCATCACGATCCTGTCGTACCTCGTCTGGCTGCACCACTTCTTCACCATGGGTTCGGGCGCGAGCGTCAACTCGTTCTTCGGCATCACCACCATGGTGATCTCGATCCCGACGGGTGCGAAGATCTTCAACTGGCTGTTCACCATGTACAAGGGGCGCATCCGGTTCGAGCTGCCGATGATGTGGACCATCGCGTTCATGCTGACCTTCACCATCGGTGGCATGACCGGCGTTCTGCTGGCCGTTCCGCCCGCCGACTTCGTGCTGCACAACTCGCTGTTCCTGATCGCGCACTTCCACAACGTGATCATCGGCGGCGTGCTGTTCGGCGCCTTCGCCGCGATCAACTACTGGTGGCCCAAGGCCTTCGGGTTCAAGCTCAACCAGTTCTGGGGCAAGGTGTCGTTCTGGCTGTGGGTCGTCGGCTTCTGGGTCGCCTTCACGCCGCTCTACATCCTGGGCTTCATGGGCGTGACGCGTCGCCTCCATCACTTCGACGATCCGTCGCTGCAGATCTATTTCGTCGTCGCGCTGCTCGGCGCGCTGATGATCGCAGGCGGCATCGGGGCCTTCCTGGTTCAGATCGGCGTGTCGATCTGGAAGAAGGAAGAACTGCGCGACGTGACGGGCGATCCGTGGGACGGCCGTACGCTGGAATGGGCGACCTCGTCGCCGCCGCCGGATTACAACTTCGCGTTCACGCCCGTCATCCACGAGCTGGATGCCTGGTACGACATGAAGGACAAGAAGGCGCAGGCTCCGGCTGAAGGCTATCGTCCGATCCACATGCCCAAGAACACGGGCACCGGCGTCATCATCGCCGGTCTGTCGACCGCCGCGGGCTTTGGCATGATCTGGTACATGTGGTGGCTCGCCGCCTTGGGCCTGATCGGTGTCGTCGTCGTCGCCATCTGGCACACGTTCAACTATGACCGCGATTACTACATCCCCGTCGATGAAGTCGTGGCAACGGAAAACGAGCGGCGGCGCCTGCTCGGTCAGGGGGCCTGATCCATGTCGACCGATGTTCTGAGCGCCGATCCGGCGAAGAACCCGACCTATTACTTGGTCGAGGACGAGGATCATCATCACGAATCCGGTGGCTCGACCGCCATCGGCTTCTGGATGTACCTGATGAGCGACTGCCTCATCTTCGCCATCCTGTTCGCCACCTATGGCGTGCTGGGCACCAGCTATGCGGGCGGGCCGACCCCGCGGGAGATTTTCGAGCTCCCGCTGGTCGCGCTCAACACCTCGATGCTGCTGCTGTCGTCGATCACCTATGGTTTCGCCATGATTGCGATGGAGAAGAACCAGAAGTCGAACACGCTGATCTGGCTGGGCATCACCGGCCTGTTCGGTCTCGCCTTCCTGTCGATCGAGCTCTACGAATTCGCCAACCTGATCCATGAGGGCGCGGGTCCGCAGCGTTCGGCCTTCCTGTCGTCCTTCTTCACGCTGGTCGGCACGCACGGTCTGCACGTCACCTTCGGTTCGATCTGGCTGGTCACGCTGATGGTGCAGGTCGGCCGCTTCGGCCTGATCGAGGCGAACAAGCGGCGCCTGATGTGCCTGTCGATGTTCTGGCACTTCCTGGACGTCGTCTGGATCGGCGTCTTCACCTTTGTCTATCTGCTGGGAGTTCTCCGTTGAGCGCTCATCCTCCGCATGGCCATGGCGATCACGCCAATCTGGACCATGACCTCCACGCGCATGGCGACACGCACGGTCACGGCTCGATGAAGGGCTATATGATCGGGTTCGTGCTGTCGGTCATCCTGACGGCCATCCCGTTCTGGGCGGTCATGACCGGCGCGCTGGGCGACACCCAGACGACCGCGCTCGTCATCATGGGGCTGGCCTTCGTCCAGATCGTCGTCCACATGATCTACTTCCTCCACATGAACACCAAGTCGGAGGGGGGCTGGACGATGATGGCCCTGGTCTTTACCGCCGTGCTGGTCGTCATCACGCTCAGCGGGTCGATCTGGGTCATGTATCACATGAACACCAACATGATGCCCGACATGGCCGCCCAGATGGGCGGTGGCATGTAATGACGGACGCCGGCACAAGCGGTGAGCGGCGGGGCCGCTCGCCGCTGGGGCTGGCGATCCTGTCCGCGATCGGGATCGCCCTGATCGCGGGCTTCGTCTCCCTCGGCGTCTGGCAGTTGCAGCGCCGGGTCTGGAAGCTGGACCTGATCGCCCGCGTTGAGGCACGGCTCCATGCCTCCCCGGTGGCGGCCCCGCCCGTCGCCGATGCCGACGATACCTATCGCCGCGTGACGGCACGCGGTGTCTTCCGCAACGATCGCGAAACCTTCGTTCAGGCGGTGACCGAGCGCGGTCCCGGCTATTGGGTGCTGACCCCGCTGGTCGGCCCGCAATTTACCGTGCTGGTCAATCGCGGCTTCGTTCCGGCGGAAAAACGCGCCGTTCACGACCGTCCTACCTACCCGGTTTCGGTGACCGGCCTGATCCGGATGACCGAGCCCAAGGGCGGCTTCCTTCGCTCCAACGATCCCGTGCAGGATCGCTGGTATTCGCGCGACGTCGCCGCCATTGCCGCCGCCAAGCGCCTTGGCCCCGTCGCCCCTTATTTCATCGATGCCGACGCCACGGCCAATCCGGGCGGCTATCCGGTCGGCGGACTGACCGTCGTCACCTTCCGCAACAGCCATCTGTCCTATGCGCTGACCTGGTTCGGTCTGGCGATCCTGACGGGCGTGGGGCTTGTGATCCTCTGGCGGGGCGGTCGGGACAGGAGTTCCGAGTGACGCCGGGCGCTCCGCCCTTCCTGCCGTTCACCGTCCGTCCGCGCGAGCCCGACGCGACGGCGGGCACGGCGAACATGCGCCAGCTGATCCATCTGCGCTGGATGGCGGTGGTGGGGCAGCTGGTGACGATCCTGGTCGTCAACCGCATCATGGGCGTGCAGCTGCCTGTTGCGGCGATGATGGGCGTGCTGGCCATGGCGGTGGGGATCAACCTGCTCAGCCATCTGCGCCTTCGCTTCCACCGGATCACCAACACCGAATTGCTGTTCGCGCTGATGTTCGATGTCGGCACGCTGACGCTTCAGCTGTTCCTGTCGGGCGGGGCGACCAATCCCTTCATCTCGCTTTATCTGATCCAGGTGGTGCTCGGGGCGGTCTTGCTGGAGACCTGGTCCGCCTGGGCGCTGGCCGGGATCACGGGGCTGTGCTTCGGCCTCTTGTCGCTGCATCACCGCCCGCTGGCCTTTCCGTCCTGGCTGTTCGGCGATATTGCCGGGCTCCACACGCTGGGCAACTGGCTCAGCTTCGCGATCGTCGCCGGGCTGCTGATCCTCTTCGTGACCCGGATCAGCCGCAATCTGCGGCGCAGCGCCGCACGGCTCGCCGATCTGCGCCAACAGGCGTCGGAGGAGGAGCATATCGTCCGCATGGGCCTGCTCGCCTCGGGGGCGGCGCATGAGCTGGGCACGCCGCTGGCCAGCCTCTCGGTCATCCTGAGCGACTGGCGCCGCGTCCCCAAGCTGCGCGACGACGCCGAGCTGATGGGCGAGATCGCCGAGATGCAGGCCGAGGTGCAGCGGTGCAAGGCGATCGTCACCAGCATCCTGCAATCGGCAGGCGAACCGCGCGGCGAGGCCGCGGAGCTGTCCGAGGTGGGCAGCTTCATCGACGCGATCGTCGGCGAATGGCGGCGCAGTCATGGCCAGATCCCGCTCGACTACCGCTCGATCGACGACGATGCGCCGATCGTGTCCGACCCGGCGATCAAGCAGGCGGTGTGGAACGTGCTGGACAATGCCGCAGAGGCTTCGCCGCATTGGGTAGCGTTGAGCGTCGTGCGCGAGGGCGAGGTGGTGGCGGTCCGAGTCTCCGATCGTGGCCCCGGCTTCACCGCCGCCACGCTGGCGCAGTTCGGACGACCGCAGCAATCGACCAAGGGCGAGGGGCACGGCGTCGGGCTGTTCCTCGCCTCCAGCGTGGTTCGCAAGCTGGGCGGCCGGGTCGAGGCGATCAACCGCGTCGAGGGTGGCGCGACGGTGACGCTGACCCTACCTCTCAGCATGATAGGCTTTTCGGATCGGGACATGTGATGGACGGCGAACGATCGCTGATAATCGTCGAGGATGACGAGACTTTCGCGCGCACGCTGCAACGTTCGTTCGAGCGGCGCGGCTATCAGGTGCGGGTGGCGGGAACGCCCGACATGCTCGTCGCGACGCTGGCGGAGATGACGCCGCGCTATGCCGTGGTCGACCTCAAGCTGGGCCAGGCCTCGGGTCTGGCATGCGTGCAGACCCTTCATGCGCATGATCCCGAAATGCTGATCGTCGTGCTGACCGGCTTTGCCAGCATCGCCACGGCGGTCGAGGCGATCAAGCTGGGGGCGTGCCACTATCTCGCCAAGCCGTCCAACACCGACGATATCGAGGCGGCCTTCCACAAGGCGAGCGGCGATGCGACGACCGCGATCACCGATCGGCCCAGCTCGATCAAGACGCTGGAATGGGAACGGATCAACGAGACGCTGGCCGATACCAACTTCAACATCTCGGAAACCGCGCGGCGGCTGGGGATGCACCGCCGGACGCTCGCGCGCAAACTCGAAAAGCGCCACGTCCCCTGACGCGGTGGCGGGGGAGCGACCGCGTGCCGCTCCCCCGGTCGATCAACCCCGGCGTTTTTCCGCCGCGATCCAGTCGTCGATTTTCTTCTCCAGCACCGGCATCGGCAGAGCGCCGGTGTCCAGCACCACCGCGTGGAAGCGCCGCGGATCGAACTTCGCGCCGAGTTCGGCCTTGGCCTTGGCCTTGGCGCGGCTGATCGTGATCTGTCCGATCTTGTAGGCGAGCGCCTGGCCCGGAATGGCGATATAGCGTTCGACCTCGGCGGTGGCATCGGTCCGCGCCATCGGCGAATTGGCCAGCATATAGGCGATGGCCTGGTCGCGGCTCCACCCCTTGGCATGGATGCCGGTATCGACCACCAGCCGCATCGCGCGCAGCATCTCGTCGCTCAGGCCGCCCATCCGCTGATAGGGATCGGTCTCCATTCCCAGTTCGGGCCACAGCGTCTCGGCATAGAGCGCCCAGCCTTCCGCATAGGCGGTGTTGCCGCCGAAGCGCATGAAGGCGGGAAGGGCCGCATTTTCCTGTGCCAGGCTGATCTGGAAATGATGCCCCGGCACCGCTTCATGGAGATAGAGCGTCTCCATCTCCCACATATAGCGCGAGGGCAGGTCATAGGTGTTGTAATAGAAGACACCCGGCCGCGTCCCGTCGGGCGTGCCGCCCTGATAGGAGCCGCCCGCATCGGTCTTTTCCTTGAAGGCGGGTACGGGGCGGATTTCCAGCGGCGTCTTGGGGATCAGCGAGAATTGCTCGCGGACGCGGGCGTCGATACGGCGGCCGATCGCCTCATAGCCCTCGCGCAGCTGTGCCGCCGACTGGGGCTGAAACCGCGTGTCGGTGCGCAGGAAGGTGAAGAAATCGGCCAGGCTGCCCTTGAAGCCGACCGCCTGCTTCTGCACCTCCATCGCCTTCAGGATACGCGCGACCTCGGACAGGCCGAGCTGGTGTACATCCTCGGCCTTGAGCGGCAGGGTGGTGTTCTGCTCGATCAGATAGGCATAGAGCCGGTCGCCGCCCGGCATTCCCGACAGGCCGATACTGTCGCGCGCGGCGGGCAGATAGGTATCGGCGAGAAAGGCCCGCATCCGCCGCTCGGCGGGGAGGATGACATCGCGGATCTGCGCAGCATAGGCGGCCTTGAGCCGCGCCTGATCCGCCGCCGGGACGCTTGCGGGAAACTGACGGACCGGACCGTAGAAGGTCGATTGCTCGACCGGGCCGGCGAGCAGATTGTCGAACTGCGCGATCATGTTGCGCACGACGAGCTTGGGCTGAACCACGCCGCTCGCCATGCCCTGCCGGAAGCGGCCGATGGCTTCGTCGAGCAGCCGCGCATATTCGACGTTGCGCTTCAGGTTGTTCTCATAGTCCGCCACCGTATTGAACGGCGCCGCGCCCTGGCCCGAGGCGAATTCGGGATAGAAGGTCTGGATGCCGTAGAAATGGTCCATCGGCCGCACGATGGTCAGCGCGACGATGGCGGGGTCATAGCCCTTGAGCGTGGTTTCGGTCTGCTGTCGAAAGACGTCATAGGCGATCTGGTTGGTCACGGTCAGCCGGGCGCGGTCGATCTGGCCGAGCCGCTTCAGATCGCTTTCCGCCGCCTGCCGTTCGGCCTGGATATAGGCGTCCGAATAGAAGTCGCCGATCCGGTCGGCGCGGCGCATGTCGCCCCGGAAAAGACCGCTGATCGGATTGCGCGCCAGGCTGGCTTCGTCGCTGTCATGGAAAAGCTGCTTGAGCCGGGCATCCTCCTTGCCCTCGCCGGGCTGGGCGGGCGACGGGGGCAGCGCCTGGGCGGCCGCGATGGCGAAGGGAACAGGCAGGGTGGCGGCAGCGAGCAAGGCGGCAAGGGGCAGAAGGCGCAAGCGGAAATCCCGTTCTGATCGAGGAGATCCTATCCCTATAAACCGCAATCCCCGGCGACAAGGTGGCGCGGTCGTCCGCTTCGCTTCCTCATGAAAAGCGCGCCGTAACCCATGTTATTGGTCCGGCGCGCCGTCACTAGGTTAAGGGGCGTGGCGGGGTCAGGCTGACTTGTTCGCCGCCGCCTTGGCCGCCGCCGATCCGGCATTGCTCGCCGCCTTCACGACATCGTCGAACAGCGACTTGGCGCGGTCCTTCGCCGCATCCTTCGTCAGCCCGGCTTCCTCCAGCTCGCGAAGGCCGGTCTCGCGCGCCGCCTGGGTGGCCTGGCGAATGGTTTCGCCCACCTTCTTGCCGACCGGCGCCAGGAGCTGCTTTTCACGCGGCGAACGCGGGATCAGCGCCCCAGCGAGCGCACCGACCGCAAGGCCGCCGACCAGGATGCCCAGCGGATTGCCCTCGATGGTGCGCGCGGTCTTCTGCGCGATCTCGCCAGCCTTGTCCTTGGCATCGTGATAGGCATGCGACGCGGTCTCACGACCATGGTCCAGCGTTTCGCGAAGCCGGCTATTCTGCTGATCGGTAGGGATTTCGGTGGTCATTGCGATCATCCTTCTGAACTACGGTGCCGACGGGCGCATCCGCCGGAAAACCAAATCAGCGCTTGCGCTTGAACAGGCGTGCGATCCGCCGACGATTGAGCAGCAGCCCGATGACGGCGACGCCGCCCGCCACCGCGCCGGGATTGTTCTTCGCGCCCTCCAGGCCGCATTTGGCGGCGGTCCGGCCCGCATCCCGCGCCTGCGCGGCCAGGGCCTGAGGCTCCAGTCGCGCCTGGATGCGCGAGGCGGTCTTGTTCAGCCGCTCGCGCGCCTCGGCGGCCCGCAATTCGGCTTCGGCGACGGTCATGCCGCACCTCCCGTCAAGCGGCCCTTGCCGATCATCGCCAACACGCCTGCAATGACGACGACCAGGCCGACGACGATCAGCGTCGCGCCAAAGGGGCCGACCAATGGTGTCAGCGACAGGATCAGCCCGACGAGCAGCGCGACCAGCGCCGCAAGCCCGAGGACCGCCGCCGCACCGAAGAAGATCGCCGCGCTGCGATAACGGCCGACCTTGTCGCTGGCTTTCGCCTTGGCCAGATCGATCTCCGCCGCGATGAACGAGCGACCGTCATCGACCAGCTGCGACACCAGCGAGGTCAGCGTCTCGGGCTCGGGCACCCGCGCCGATAGGGGAGCAGCCGCCCGGGTCACGCCGTGGCGTCACCCGGCTCGCGGGTTTCGATACCCGACTGTACCACGCGCGCCAGCACGAAGCCCAATGCCGCCGCAATGCCGATCGCGACCGCCGGGCTCTTCGCGACGAAGGCGCGGGCGTCGTCGAGCAGTTCCTCGACGTCCTTGTCCTTGATCGCGCCGGATAGCGAGGTCACGCTGTCGGCCGCCGAACGGGCATATTGCCCATATTGGCTGCCCAGCTTCTCATCGACCTGACCGGCCGCATCGTTGAGCAGCTGCGCGACCTGATCGAGTGCCGATCCCGCCTTGGCCTTGCCGTCGCCCGCCAGCGCGTAGACCTTGTCCACCGCCTGCCGCTGGACCTTGGTGGCACCTTCCTTGACCGACTGCTTGGCATCCGCCAGTCCCGCCTTGGGCTTGTCATGCGCCTCCGCCTCGCTCGCGAACGGAGCCACTTCGGGCGCCACGCCCGCATTGCCCGCAAAATTGGGACTGGTGCTCTGTGTCGTCGGCAATGTGCCGTCGGTGTCGACCATAGGAAAATCCTTTCTCCAAGGCCCGGATCACCGGGCGATTTGCGTTCTAACCCCGGTGACGGAAGCACGGTTCCATGCTTTTCCCGCAATTGCCCTTCGTCGTGTCACGCGATAGAGCGCCGCCGAGACCTTCAAGGCTGATGTAGGAGCATCGTTACGTGACCGCAATCATCGACATCCACGGGCGCCAGATCCTGGACAGCCGCGGCAATCCCACGGTCGAGGTGGACGTTCTGCTCGAAGACGGCAGCTTCGGCCGCGCCGCCGTACCCTCGGGCGCATCGACCGGCGCGCATGAGGCGGTCGAACGCCGTGACGGCGACAAGAGCCGCTGGATGGGCAAGGGCGTCGAGGCGGCGGTCGAGGCGGTCAATGACGAGATCACCGACGCGATCCTGGGCATGGACGCCGAGGACCAGGCCGATCTGGACCGCGCCATGATCGAGCTGGACGGCACCGAGAACAAGGGCCGCCTGGGCGCCAATGCGATCCTGGGCGTCAGCCTGGCGGTGGCCAAGGCGGCGGCCGAGGCGCGGGGCCTGCCGCTCTACAAATATGTCGGTGGCGTCTCGGCGCATCTGCTGCCGGTGCCGATGATGAACATCATCAATGGCGGCGAGCATGCCGACAATCCGATCGACTTCCAGGAATTCATGATCATGCCGGTCGGCGCGGCGAACATCGTGGAGGCGGTCCGCTGCGGCTCGGAAATCTTCCACACGCTGAAGAAGGCGCTGCACGAAAAGGGCCTGGCGACCGGCGTGGGCGATGAGGGCGGTTTCGCCCCCAACATCGCCTCGACCACCGAAGCGCTCGACTTCATCATGGCCTCGGTCGAAAAGGCCGGGTACAAGCCGGGCGACGACGTGATGATCGCGCTCGACTGCGCCGCGACCGAGTTCTTCAAGGACGGCAAGTACAATATCTCGGGCGAGGGCAAGATCCTGTCGAGCCATGAGATGGCCGAATATCTGGCCAAACTGACCCGCCAATACCCGATCCTGTCGATCGAGGACGGCATGGCCGAGGATGATTGGGAAGGCTGGAAGGCGCTGACCGACCTGATCGGCGACAAGGTGCAGCTGGTCGGCGACGATCTGTTCGTCACCAACCCGAAGCGTCTGAAGAAGGGCATCGAGGGCGGCTACGCCAACTCGCTGCTGGTGAAGGTCAACCAGATCGGCACGCTGACCGAGACGCTGGAGGCGGTGTCGCTGGCGCAGCGTTCGCGCTACACCGCCGTCATGTCGCACCGTTCGGGCGAGACCGAGGACGCGACCATCGCCGACCTGGCGGTCGCGACCAACTGCGGCCAGATCAAGACGGGCAGCCTCGCGCGTTCGGACCGGCTCGCCAAGTACAACCAGCTGATCCGCATCGAAGAAGAGCTGGGCGACTCGGCGCGCTATGCCGGTCGCGATATTCTGATCCGCGCTTGAAATCGAAGGGCGTCGATACAAATATGGCCGCTGTGACCAAGTCGACGCCTTTCATGCGGACCATGCGGCGGGCTGCCTTGCCCGCGCTCGGGTTGACGATCGTTGCGTTCTTCGGCGCCTATGCGGTGCTGGGACGCAACGGTCTGCTCGCTTATGGCGAGTATCAGCGGCAGTTGGTGAAGCGCGAACAGGATTACGCCGCGCTCGACAAGCGGCGGACCATCCTGAAGAACCGTGTCGCGCTGCTCGATCCCGACCATGCCAATCCGGACATGGTCGATGAGATGGTGCGCAAGGAACTGAACGTCGCGCATCCGGACGAGGTGATCGTCCCGCTGAAATAAGGGCGACCCCGCCAGGGGCCGCCCTTTTCCATTATCGACCCAGGAAGGTCAGCAGGTCGCCGGTCAGGCGATCGGCATGGGTGACGTTGAGCCCGTGCGGCGCGCCGTCATATTCGACCAGCTGCGATCCGGAGATACCCGCCGCCGCCGCGCGGCCCGCCGGATCGATCGGCACGGTCTGGTCGCCGGTGCCATGGACGACCAATGTCGGCACGCGGAAGGCGGGCAGGTCGGGTCGGAAATCGGTCTGGCTGAAGGCCTCGGCACAGGCCAGCGTGGGCTTCAGCCCCGCCTGCATCGCAACGCTGGTCGCCCAATCGAGCACCTCGTCGCTGACCGGGCTGGAGATATAGCCCACGCCGAAGAACTGCTTGAAGAAGGTGTGGCGCAGGAAATGCGCGCGGTCGTCGCGCAGGCCCTGGGCGATCTGGTCGAACACCGACTGGTCGGTGCCCTGCGGATTGTCGTCGGTCTTGGGCATATAGGGAACGACCGACGCGATCAGCCCGGCGGCGATCACGCCCTTGCCGTCGTGGCGGCTCATATAGCGGGCCACCTCGCCGCCACCCATCGAAAAGCCGATCAGCGCGGCATCCTGCGCGCCCGTCGCCTCCAGCACATCGGCCAGATCGTCCGACAGCGTGTCATAGTCGTAACCCGACCAGGGCTGGCCCGAACGACCAAAGCCGCGCCGATCATAGGCGATGGCGCGGAAACCGGCTTCGGCCAGCCCCATCATCTGCGTGTCCCACATGTCGGCTGACAGCGGCCAGCCATGGATGAGGACGACCGGACGGCCTTCGCCCCAGTCCTTGACATAGATGTCGGTCCCGTCACGCGTCTTCACATAAGGCATCGCCAACTCCTTGACGTTCTTGTGGTAAGCGGAAGGGGGAACGGGCCGCCCGAGCCACCGTTCCGTCGCCATGCCACCATCAGTGCCATGCGGACCGCGTGCGATTTTTCGGAACGTAACGCATTGCCAGCGGCGGGTGATGAAGTCACATTCGCCCCCATTCAGGATATGGAGCATGACGAATGCGGGGATGGCGGTGGATGCTGGCCGGATCGATGCTGGCGACACAGGTTGCGGGGGCCCCGGCGATGGCCCAGATGAGCACGATGACGGAGAATGACCCCTATATCTGGCTGGAGGAGAAGGACGGCGCCAAGGCGCTGTCCTGGGTCGAGGCCGAAAATGCCAAGACACTGCCCCGGTTGCAGAATGATCCGCGCTATCAGACCTTCTACCAGGAAGCGCTGGCCATCGCCTCGGCGAAGGATCGCATTCCGATGCCGGGCCAGATGTATGGCCGCATCGTCAACTTCTGGCGCGACACCGATCACCCCCAGGGGCTGTGGCGCTGGACGACCGAGGCCGATTACGCCACCGCCAATCCCCGCTGGACGACGCTGCTCGACCTGGATGCGCTGAGCAAGGCCGAGGGCAAGAAATGGGTGTGGAAGGGCGTCAGCTGCCTCAGCCCCGAGGAAAGACTCTGCCTGGTCGCGCTGTCGGAGGGCGGCGAGGATGCGATCGAATATCGCGAGTTCGACATGGCGACCGGCGGCTTCGTACCCGATGGTTTCCGCCTGTCGACCTCGAAGCAGGGCGTGGCATGGCTGGACAAGGACACGCTGCTGGTCAGCCGCGATTGGGGGCAGGGGACGCTGACCAAGTCGAGCTATCCCTTCGTCGTGAAGATGGTCCGGCGCGGACAGCCGCTGTCGCAGGCGACCGAGATCTTCCGGGGCGAGCCGTCGGACGAGCTGGGCACCTATGCGGGTGTGCTGACCGATGCCCAGGGCCACCGCGCGGTCGTGATCGAGCGGCGGCGAACCTTTTTCGGTGGCGACAAGCTGTTCTGGACGCCGCAGGGCGGGGCCAAGGCGATCGCCATGCCCGCGCGCGCCTTCCCCGCCGGAATGGTCGATGGCCGCGTGATCTTCCAGACCAGCGACGCATGGGGCTCGTTCCCGGCAGGTTCGGTCGTCTGGGCGCCGCTGTCCGAGCTGGAGGCGGGCAGGATCACCCCGCGCGCGCTGTTCACCCCGACCGAGCGTCAGGCGGTGGAGGGCGTGTCGACCACGAAGGACCGCGTGGTTATCACCTATATCGACAATGTCCGGGGCCGGGCGAGCGTCTTTGCGCCCACCGCCACCGGCTGGGCGTCATCGGCGGTGCAGGTGCCCGACAATATGACCGTCGACGTGGCCAGCACGAGCGACCGGTCGGACATCGTCTATCTGTCCACCTCGGGCTTCACGACCCCGACCGTCCTGTCGCGCTTCGACGCGGCGAAACCCTCCGCGCCGCAGGTGCTCAAGACGCTGCCCGCCCGGTTTGACGCGACCGGCGCGACGGTCCATCAATATGAGGCGGTGTCGACCGACGGCACCAAAATCCCCTATTTCGTCGTCCTGCCCAAGGGCGCGAAGCTGGACGGCACCACGCCGACGCTGATGACCGCCTATGGCGGGTTCGAGATTGCGCGGCTGCCCTATTATCTGGGGTCGACCGGCAAGATCTGGACCGAGCGCGGCGGGGCGTTCGTGCTCGCCAATATCCGGGGTGGTGGCGAGTTCGGGCCGAAATGGCATGACGCGGGCCGCAAGACCAAGCGGCAGATCATCTATGACGACTTCGCCTCGGTCGCCAAGGACCTGTTCGCGCGGCATATCACCAGCCCGCAGAAGCTGGGCATCTATGGCGGCTCGAACGGCGGCCTGCTGATGGGGGTCGAGTTGACCCAGCATCCCGAACTGTGGAAGGCGGTGACGATCCAGGTGCCGCTGCTCGACATGGTCCGCTATCAGAAGATCGCGGCGGGTGATTCGTGGAAGGACGAATATGGCTCGATCGACGTGCCCGAAGAGGCCACGTTCCTGCGCAAGATCTCGCCCTATGCCAATATCCGCAAGGGCGTCGCCTATCCCGAGCCCTATATCTGGACGACCACCAAGGACGATCGGGTCGGGCCGCAACATGCCCGCAAGTTCGCGGCGCGGCTGGGTGAATATGGCATCCCCTATCTCTTCTACGAGGATATGGCAGGTGGCCATTCGGGCGACGCCGACATCGCGCAGGGCGCCCGGCTCAATGCCCAGCAGATGGTCTATTTCGCCCAGAAACTGATGGGCCCGGCGAAGTGAACCAGGGGGCGCGAGCGCATGCCGTTCGCTCGCGCCCTTTTTCGATGGGCGATTGCGGCGTAATTGCTCTTGCTGCGTTGCGGCAGGACGGGCAAATGCAGGGCATGACCGATATGACGACGACCGAGCGCCGTCCGGCTGAGCCGGCGGCGGGCGCTCCTGCGATCATCTTCGAAGCCATTGTGAAGATGCAGGCGGTGTCCGCCATGTATAATCGCGGCGAAGTGGTGTTGGCGCCCCATGTGATCTACACGCGGCATGACGAGTTGTACGTCGATGCCACAACCGTCGAGCGGGACGGCAAGCCGCCGCGCGAGGAAAAGATGGGGACGTTCAAGCTGGCGGGCCTGGGCTCGCTGCGCCTGACCCCGCGCCGCTTCCCCGCCAGCGCGCTGTTCGAGCGGGATGCGGAGAAGTACAGGAACTGCGCCCTCATGATGGTCGATCCCGCCTGATCGGGTATCGCTGAAATCCGGGGCGGCCTGGTGTTCCCGACCGCCCCCAAATATCGGATCAGCGGCAGCGGACCTGGTTCTGCTCGATCGACCGCCCGGCCAGCGCACCGCCGGCCGCGCCCAGCAGCGTCGCGATCGTGCTGCTTCGCCCGCCGACCAGATTGCCCAATATGCCGCCCGCCGCGCCGCCGATGATCAGGCCGGTCGTGCCGTCCGACCGGCGGCAATAATAGCGGCCGTCGGTGCCCGCATAGACGCGGTCCTGCGGTTGCAGCACACGCTCGCGATATTGCGGGCCGTCCCGATAATCGCCGACCGGGTCGTAATAGGGTTCGCCATTGGCATAGCCATCCGCCGGGATCGACGGGGCGACACGATAGCCGCCGGGACCGCCGGGCGGCGGCGGGGCGGGGCGGTCATAGCCGTCGTCATATCCGCCACGTTCCCGCCGCGACAGATACAGCTCGGCCTCCTGGCGATAGATCTGATACTCCCGGTCGAACCGCGCCTGTGCCGCGCGGAAGCGCGCATCGTCGGCGGCGGTCTGTGCCGTGGCGGGAATGGCGGTCAGGGTGACGGCCGTCGTGATCGCGACGGTGGCCAGGCGGCGAAAGCCCATCGGTTATCCTCCAGCGCCCGGACAATCGGGCGATGCGACCGATACGGCTACGAATCGATATGGTTCCTGAACGACGCCCCCGGATCAGGCGACGCTTTTGGTGACGAAGCTGTCCATCACCCGCTTGCGCCCCGCCTGTTCGAAATCGATCTCCAGCTTGTTTCCCTCGATCGCGGCGATCGCCCCATATCCGAATTTCTGGTGAAAGACCCGGTCGCCCACGGCCAGGTCGTCCCGGCCCTTTTGCCCCAGCCCGACCGAGGGCGCGCGCGACTCGACGATCCGCGCGGGTCGCGTCGGCGTCGCGTTCTGGCTGGTCGCCGCCCGCTGCCATCCCGGCCCGCGCCCCGTCCCCCGCGCCACATTGGCGAAGGGGTCGGCATGTTCGGACCAGTTGGCGCGCCACAGGCTTTCGCCGCCGGTCATGCTCGTCTCGCTGTCGATATGCTCGGGCGGCAGCTCGCCGACGAAGCGGCTCGGCAGGCTGGAGGTCCATTGGCCATAGATGCGGCGGTTGGCCGCATGCAGGATCACCGCCTTGCGCCGCGCGCGGGTGATCGCGACATAGGCGAGGCGCCGCTCCTCCTCCAGGCTGCGCGTGCCGCCTTCATCGATCGCGCGCTGCGAGGGGAACAGCCCTTCCTCCCAGCCCGCGAGGAAGACGGTGTCGAACTCCAGCCCCTTGGCGGCGTGGATCGTCATGATCGTCACCTCGGGCTCGCGCTGGTCGCCATCGCGTTCCATGACCAGCGACACATGCTCCAGAAACGCGCCGAGCGACTCGTAATCCTCCATCGCGCGGACGAGTTCGGACAGGTTCTCCAGCCGCCCGGCCGCCTCCGCCGACTTCTCGTTCTGGTACATGGCGGTATAGCCGCTCTCGTCCAGTAGTTGTCGGGCAAGTTCGGGGTGCGGCAGGTCGCGGGCCATGTCGCGCCACCGGGCGATGTCCCCGATCAGATTGCCCAGGCTCCGCCGTGCCTGCGGGGTCAGTTCGTCGGTGTCGAGGATACGCGCCGAGGCCAGGGTCAGCGGCAGGCCCTCGGCCCGCGCCAATTGATGGATCTTGGCCAGCGCCTTGTCGCCCAGCCCGCGCTTGGGAACGTTGACGATCCGCTCGAACGCCAGATCGTCCGATGGCTGGTTGACCACCCGCAGATAGGCCAGCGCATCGCGGATTTCGGCACGCTCGTAAAAGCGGAAGCCGCCGACGATCCGGTAGGGCAGGCCGATCGCGATGAAGCGATCCTCGAACTCGCGCGTCTGGTGCGAGGCGCGGACCAGGATCGCGATATCGCCATAGGAGGTGCCGGATCGCCGCGCCGCCTCGATCTCCTCGCCGACGCGCCGGGCCTCTTCGGGGCCGTCCCATACGCCCAGCACGCGGACCTTTTCGCCCACGTCGAGTTCGGTCCACAGCGTCTTGCCCAGCCGTCCGCCATTATTGGCGATCACGCCCGACGCCGCCCCCAGGATATGCGGGGTCGAACGGTAATTCTGTTCCAGCCGGATGACCTTGGCACCGGGGAAGTCGCGTTCGAAGCGCAGGATATTCTCCACCTGCGCGCCGCGCCAGGAATAGATGGACTGGTCGTCGTCGCCGACGCACGCGATATTCTTGCGCGCCTGCGCCAGCAGCCGCAGCCAGAGATACTGGACGCTGTTGGTGTCCTGATATTCGTCCACCATGATATAGCGGAAACGCTGCTGATAATGCTCCAGCACATCGCGATGCGTCTTCAGGATGGTCAGCATGTGGAGCAGCAGATCGCCGAAGTCGCAAGCGTTCACGCTGCGCAGCCGGTCCTGATACTGGCGATACAGCTCGGCCCCGCGGCCATTGGCATAGCGTTCGGCCTCGCCCGCATCGATGTCGCCGGGGACCAGCCCCTTGTTCTTCCACTCGTCGATCAGCCCGCCGAGCGCCCGCGCCGGGAAACGCTTCTCGTCGATATCGGCCGCGACGATCAGCTGCTTGAGCAGGCGGAGCTGGTCGTCGGTGTCGAGGATGGTGAAGTTCGACTGGAGCCCGACCAGCTCGGCATGGCGGCGCAGCATCTTGGCACCGATGGCATGGAAGGTGCCCAGCCATGGCATCCCCTCGACGGCATCGCCGACCAGCCGCCCGACGCGTTCCCGCATCTCGCGTGCGGCCTTGTTCGTGAAGGTGACGGACAGGATTTCGGAAGGCCAGGCCTTGCGGGTGTAGAGCAGATGCGCCAGCCGCGCGGTCAGCGCCGCCGTCTTGCCCGTGCCCGCGCCCGCCAGCACCAGGACCGGGCCATCGGTGGTCAGCACCGCCTCACGCTGTGCCGGGTTCAGCGTGCGCAGATAGGGGTAATCGGCCAGTTGTCCGGTGGAAATCCGGGCGGGATCGGCGGAGGGAGCGACGGTCATCGCGAACAGTTAGGGAACGTTGGCCGCCGGGGCAACCTTCGGTCGTTCGATGGCGATGCTGTGTCATAGCGGGATATGTCACACGGGCGTCCCACGCCCGACCCGAAACCGACATGCGGGTGGCCTAGGGGCGGTGCGTGCCGACGAGCGACGGGGTGGAAACACCGACGCCGCCGTGACGGGCACGACCCCATGCAGGAGCTTCCCATGAGCAAGATCTTTGCCGTCGCCCTTGCGGCCTCGTTTTTCCTGTCCGGCGCCTCCGTCGAGGCGCAGGTGCGCGAACCGGTCAGCATCAAGGTCCGTCACGCCGATCTCGATCTCCATCGACCCGATCACCGGGCGATGCTCGACGCCCGCATTCGCCGCGCGGCGGCGATCGCATGCGGACCCATGACCAATGATCTGGCGCAGAACGAAGGCGTGGCGCGGTGCCGCGCGGAGATGCAGGCCGACGCCGCCGTGAAGGTCGCCGCGCTGCTTGCCGCCCCCGTCATGCTGGCCAGCACGCGATAAGGGCCTGTCCGGGATAGGGCGGGACGTCGCACGAGGACGTCCCGCCGCATACCGGCATGGCATTCGCCACGGCTCGCGGGCCCGGCGTCATAAAAACGTCACCTCCGTGGCGCAACGGACGTTTATCATGACACCTTATGCGCTTGCCGGCGGGGAATCCGAATCTCGCATTCGTGGACCGAAGCTCGATGCGTCGCTGCATCCGTCGGGGCGGTGGATTTTCCTCGCGCTGATCGTCGGCGGCCTGGCCTATGCGGGGGTCAGCATCCTGAGCGATACGGCGCGGGTCGGCGAGCCGATGGCGGTCGGTGTCTTCGCCTTTCTGGGCCTGGCCCTGCTGATCGCGTTGGGGTTCGAGTTCGTCAACGGCTTCCACGATACCGCCAATGCGGTGGCGACGGTGATCTATACCCATTCGCTGCCCGCGCCGGTGGCCGTCATATGGTCGGGTTTCTTCAACTTCCTGGGCGTCGTCACCTCCACCGGCGCGGTCGCCTATTCGATCATCACCCTGCTGCCGATCGACCTGATGCTGCATGTCGGATCGGCGGGCGGGTTCGCGATGATCTTCGCGCTGCTACTGGCGGCGGTGATCTGGAATCTGGCGACCTGGGCGGTGGGGCTGCCCAATTCGTCCAGCCACGCGCTGATCGGATCGATCCTGGGAGTCGGCCTCGCCAACCAGCTTTTGTCCAGTATCCCCGGCACATCGGGCGTCGACATGGAGCAGGTGCGGAAGGTCCTCTCCGCGCTGCTGTTCAGTCCGCTGATCGGCTTTGCCGGTGCGCTGATGCTGCTCCTCGTCATGAAGCGCTTTTTCCGCGACGACCGCCTGTATCGCGAACCCGAGGGCGATACGCCCCCGCCGCGCGGCATCCGGGCGCTGCTGATCTTCACCTGCACGGCGGTCAGCTTCGCGCATGGCGGCAATGACGGGCAGAAGGGGATGGGCCTGATCATGCTGATCCTGATCGGCTGCGCGCCCACCGCCTATGCGCTCAACCGGACGCTGCCCGAAAGTGCGATGGCCGCCTTTGTCCGCAGCGCCGACATCGCCTCCGCCGCCTATGCCGCGCACGGCACCGGCCATGTGGTCCCACTGGACCAGGCCCGCGCCGCCGTCGTCGATGGCGTGCGCGCCAAGGCGATCGATACGCCGCAGGTCTATGAAGGCCTGTCGGTCCTGTCGCACGACATCGGCGAGCGGATCGCCGATTACGGCACGCTCAGCCGCGTACCGGCGGCGATCGTTCCCAATCTGCGCAACGACATGTACTTGGTTCTCGATACCACCCGGATGGTGACCAAGGACGAAGGCGCCAAGAGCCGTTTCACCGCCGGCCAGATCGAGTCGCTCAACGGCTATGCCAAGCAGCTGGAGCGCGGCACCCGCTATATCCCGCTCTGGGTGAAGATCACGGTCGCCCTGGCGCTGGGCCTGGGGACGATGGTCGGCTGGCGGCGGATCGTGGTCACGGTCGGCGAGCGGATCGGCAAGACGCATCTGACCTATGGCATGGGTGCGGCGGCCGAGCTGATGACGGCGGCGACGATCCTGCTCGCCGACCAGCTGGGGCGGCCGGTGTCGACCACGCATATCCTGTCCTCCGGCGTCGCCGGTGCCTCGGTCGCCAATGGCGCCGGGCTCCAGGCGCGGACGATCCGCAACATGGCGCTCGCCTGGATCATGACCCTGCCGGTCGCGATGCTGCTGTCGGGCACGCTCTATTGGCTGTTGCTGAAGCTGACCGAGGTGCTGGCGGGCTGATCCGGCCCGCCGGGTCGCGGCGGATAGGTCTTTACGGCGGCATTTGGCTTCTGCCACAGCGGGCGGATGACCCGTGCCTCGACACCTTCGCACCGCCATATCCTGCTGGCCAGCCTGACCGGGACGGCGGTCGAGTTCTACGATTTCTATATCTATGCGACAGCGGCGGCGCTGGTGTTCGGCCCGCTCTTCTTCCCGGCCTCCTCGGCGGCGGCGCAATTGCTGTTGTCCTATGCCAGTTTCGGGCTCGCCTTCGTCGCGCGGCCGGTTGGCGCGATCGCCTTTGGTCACTTCGGCGACCGGGTCGGGCGCAAGTCGACGCTGGTGGTCAGCCTGATGCTGATGGGCGGATCGACCGTCGCCATCGCCTTCCTGCCGACCTATGCGCAGGCGGGCTGGATCGCCCCGTTGCTGCTGTGCATCGCCCGATTGGGCCAAGGTCTGGGGCTGGGCGGCGAATGGGGTGGCGCGGCGCTGCTGGCGGTGGAGAATGCGCCGCCGGGGCGTCGCAACACCTGGGGCATGTTCCCCCCGCTTGGCGCGCCGGTCGGCTTCATCCTGGCGAACGGCTTTTTCCTGCTCCTCGGACTCGTCCTGACCGATGCGCAATTCCGCGCCTGGGGCTGGCGACTGCCGTTCCTGGCCAGCGCGGTGCTGGTGATGCTCGGCCTGTGGGTTCGCCTGCGGCTGACCGAGACACCGGATTTTGCCGAGGCCAAGCGGACCGAGGCCCTGCCGCGCGTGCCGATCGCGACGTTGTTGCAGGGACATGGCCGTGCGCTGCTGGCGGGGACGGGTGGGGTGATCGCCTGTTTCGCCGTCTTCTACCTCGCGACCGCCTTCGCGCTGGGCTATGGCACCAGCGCCCTTGGCTATCCGCGTGAGGCGTTCCTGGGCGTCCAGCTCGTCGCGATCCTGTTCCTGGCGCTGGGCGTCGTGGTGTCGAGCGTGATGGCCGATCGCCGTGGTGCGCCCATGATGCTGGCGCTGGGCTTTGCCGGATGTGCGCTGGTCGGCGTCGCAATGGGGCCGATGCTGGGATCGGGATCGCTGGCGATCGTCTTCGTGTGGCTGGCGGCGGCGCTGTTCGTGATGGGGTTCGCCTATGGCCCGCTGGGCGGCTGGCTGCCCGCGCTGTTTCCGGCGGGGGTGCGCTATACCGGCGTCTCGATGACCTTCAATCTGGGCGGGATCATCGGCGGCGCGCTGGCGCCGATCGCGGCGCAGGCGCTGACCGAGCGCGGCGGGCTGAACTGGGTCGGCGGCTATCTGGTCGCCGCGGGCCTGCTCAGCCTCGCCGGGCTGGCGTTGATGCGGGGGCGGAGCCTGGCTCAGCCCTGACGCAACAGGGTCAACCGTGCCTTGCCATGGACGCGCGAGGCGTCGACGACGAAGCCCGGCAGGTCGATCTCTTCCTGCTTGGCCGTCTCGATGCTGATCCAGGTGCCCGCCGCCACCCAGCCCAGCCGGGTCAGCTTGTCGAGCGCCACGACGCCCGCGCCGGTGCCATAAGGCGGGTCCATCAGGATCAGGTCGAGCGGCTGGCGCGCGGGGCCCAGCGCCAGCACCGAGGTCGCCCGGACATCGCCCGTCGCGCCCAGCTTGGCGAGATTGGCGCGTAGCGCGTCCAACGCCCCGCGATCCTGCTCGACGAACAGGCAGGACGCCGCGCCGCGCGACAGCGCCTCGATCCCCAGCGCACCCGATCCCGCGAAGAAGTCGCCGACCGCCAGCCCCTCGAAATCGCCCAGCCGCGCCGCCAGCATCGAGAACAGGGCCTCGCGCGTGCGATCTGCGGTCGGGCGGGTGACGTCACCCTTGGGCGCGACCAGCGGGCGGCCCCGCCACTCTCCGGCAATGACGCGCATCAGCGATTTCCTCCCGGACGACCGGGCCGTCCGTTACGCCCACCGCCAAAGGGGCGTCCGCCGCCCGATGGTGCGGGCGGTCGCGGACCCCGCGACGGCCGATCACCGCCCGAGGGACGCTCGTCACGTGGGGGCCGCTCGTTGCGACCGCCCTGCGCCGAGGGCGCCGCGTCGGACCGCGCCCGGAACGAACGATCCCCTCCAGGGGGGCGTTCGCCGCCACGCGCGGGTCTTTCGTCACGAGCGCCACGTCCCGTGGGTCCGGCATCCGGACGCGACCGGAAGGGACGTTCGCTGCCCCGTGCGGGCCGATCCTCGCGAACGCCGCGCCCGCTCGGTCCGGCATCCGACCGGGAGCGAAAGGGACGCTCCCCCCCGGACGGCCGTTCGCCACGGGCAGGACGCTCGTCACGCCCACCGCGCCCCGACGGGGCGTTTTCGGATCGCGGGCGGAAGGAACGCTCTTGCCGGTCGCCGGAGCGTGGCGCACCGGGACGCGCGCGCTCGCCGAACGGTGTCGAAGCGCGAGGCTTGGCGTCGCGCCGGGGCGTGGCATCCTGGTCCGCCGTGCGCCGCGCCTCGGGCCGGGCCGGGCGTTCCGGCTTGGCATTCGTGGGCGGTGTGCGGAAACCGGCGCGGGGCGTCGGGCGGACGGCATCGGCGGGGATGCCGCCCAGCAGGGTCTTGCGGAACTCGACGATCTGCGCGCCCTTGACCTCGCCGATCTCGCCGACCGGCAGATCGTCCAGGACGAAGGGGCCATAGCGCAGGCGGATCAGGCGGCTGACCTGGAGGCCCAGATGTTCGAGGACGCGCCTGACCTCGCGATTCTTGCCCTCGCGCAAGGTCATCTCGATCCAGACATTAGCGCCCGTGCGACGCTCCAGATTGGCGTCGATCTGGCCATAGCGGATACCGTCGATCTCGACCCCGTGGATCAGATCCTCGAGCTGCGCCTGGGTGACGTCGCCATAGGCGCGTGCGCGATAGGTCCGTTCCACCCCGGTCGCGGGCAGTTCCAGCTGGCGCTTGAAGCCGCCATCGGTGGTCAGCAGCAGCAGCCCCTCGGTATTGAGGTCGAGCCGACCGACCGGCACGAGGCGGGGAAGCCCGGCGGGCAGACGGTCATAGATGGTCGGCCGCCCGGCGGGATCGCGTTCGGTCACCAACAGGCCGTTGGGCTTGTTGTAGAGGAACAGCCGCGTGGGTTCGGGCGCGGCGACCGGTTGGCCGTCGACCGTCACTCCGTCGAGCGAGGAAAGCAGCGTCGCAGGCGTGTCGATCGTCGTGCCGTTCAGCGCGATCCGACCCTCGGCGATCATCCGCTCGACTTCCCGGCGCGAGGCGACTCCGGCCCGGGCAAGCAGCTTGGCGATACGTTGTTCTGGTGTCATGATCCACGCTGATACATAGGGTGTCGCGCAAAGGAAAATATTTGCGTCGTTTCCCCCGACAATGCGTTAGGCGCAAGAGCGGGCAAGAAAGACGGGCCGATACGGGATGAGACTCTTCGGGCGAAAGAAGCGACAGCTGACCAAGCTGTTGGTGGTCGAAGACGAGCCGCTGGTCGCGTTCGACACCGAACATGTCCTGACCGACGCCGATTATGAGGTCGTCGCGACCGTCGACCGGGCCAGCAAGGCGGTGACGCTGATCGAGGGGGACACGCCTATAGACCTCGTCCTGGCCGATGTCCGGCTCGCCGACGGCAGCGGACTCGATGTGGCGCGCGCGGCACGGGCGCGGGGCATACCCGTGCTCTTCCTGACCGGAACGCCGCCCGACGAGGCGGACGGACTGGCCGAGGGCATCCTCATGAAGCCCTATGGACCGCGCGAGCTGCTGGGTGCGATCACGGTCATCGAGGAGCGCCGGACCGGCAAGCCGCCGAGCCGTCTGCCCGCGGGCTTCCGCCTGTTCGCGAGCGCCTGACACCGCCGTCATCGGCGACATTGCCCCCATCGGCCAAGCCCTCTACGGTCCGCGCTTTGCAGTCGAGGCGAAACGGATCGGGTATGGCGAGTGGGCGTTGGGTGGATGCGGTACGGCCCTATATCGAACCGGCGCCGCTCGCCGCATTGGCGCTCGGCATATCCTCCGCCTTTCCGCTGACCATGATCAACGCGACCCTGGCGAGCCGCTTGGCGGAGGCGGGGATCGAGAAGAAGAGTGTCACCGCCTTCGCGCTGGTCATCCTGGCCTATAATCTCAAATGGCTGTGGGCCTGGATCGTCGAGGGGGTGAAGATCCCCGTCCTGCACCGTTTTGGCCAACGCGTATCCTGGCTGTTCGTCGTCGCCGCGCTCGTCTGTGCGGCGGCTGTCGGACTGGGGCTTTCGGACCCCCGCGTCTCGCTGGCGCAGACCGCCATGGCCGCGATCGCGCTGGGCATTGCCGGTGCGACCTTCGACATCGTGATCGACGCCTATCGCATCGAATTGCTGGAGCCGCGCCAGCTGGGCGTCGGCGCGGGCATGGGGCAATATGGCTGGCGCATCGGATCGGCGCTGGTCGCCTCTCTGTCGCTGGTGATCGCGGCGCGGGCGGGGTGGAGCATCGCCTATATCGTCAGCTGCGCCTTCGCGCTGCCCGCGCTGCTGACCGCGGTGATCATGGGTGAGCCCGCGCGGCATGCCGAAATCACCGCGCGCCGCCCGGCCGAGGGGATCGTTCGCGCGGTCGTCGGCCCCTTTGCCGAGTTCTTTCGGCGGCAGGGTGCGGTTCTCGTGCTGGCCTTCATCCTGGTCCACAAGATCGGGGACACGCTGGCCAATCTGACCTTCCGCCTGCTGTTCAACGATCTGGGCTTTTCCAAGGACGAGATCGCCTTTTACGACGTCGGGGTCGGTTTCTGGGCGCTGCTGGTCGGCGTGTTCGTCGGCGGCATTCTCTATGCCCGGCTGGGCATGAAGCGATCGGTGATGATCAGCCTGGTGCTGATGGCGGTGTCCAACCTGTCCTTCGCCGGGCTGGCGGCGGCGGGGCACAGCAACCTGGGCATGGCGGGCGCGATCGGGTTCGAGAATTTCGCGAGCGGGATCGGCGGCGTCACGCTGGTCGCCTATTTCTCGGCCTTGACCGATCTGCGTTTCACCGCCGCGCAATATGCCCTGATCTCGGCCGCGACCAGTGTGTTGGGGCGTATCCTGAGCGGAACGACGGCGGGGGCGCTGGTCGAGCGGTTCGGCTATGTGGATTTCTACCTGCTGACCACCGTCATCGCCTTGCCCGGGGTCGTGCTGTTCGGCTGGATGGCGCGGTCGGGGATGATCGACCGCTCGATCGGCAGCGCGGGCGTCGAGGGGGAAGGCGACACCCGCGCCGACGTGGCCGTCAAAGGCTGATCGGCCGCCCCTCATCGGCGAAGGCGGCGCTGACCGCCGCCGCGCTGGCGAGGACCCCGTCGATCCGCCGGGCGCCGAGCAGATCGCTCATCAGGAAGCGCGCCTTTTCGGGCGCCACCTCCATCTGCGCCAGGACGGTGAGCAAGGCCGCCTCCGCCGCCGTCATCCGCCCGCAGCAGCACGGCGCGATCGCGATCTGGCCCGAGGCATGCGCCGCGAGATCGGCCATCAGCGTCCGCATCAGGATAAGCGGGCGGCGAAAATCCTGCCCGAAGACGGTGAACAGGGTATGCGCGGCCCGTGCATCGGCCAGCCCGTGCGCGCCCATCCGACGGATCGCGAACAACGCGATCCGGGCATGGGGGCAGGCCGGGAGCATATGGGGCAGGGCAGTGGCGAGCGTGGTGGTTTCGGCCATCGGGCGGGACTCCGTATTTGCCCGCTTATGCTAAACCGCCGCTATTGATAGTCAATCGCAAATAAAGCGAGGTGCATTATCGGTTCGTCGCATCACTGCGGCACCTCGTCATTGGCTTCCAGCACCTGCCCCGCCAGATAGAGCGATCCGGCGATCAGAACCTTGGCGGGGCGGTTGAAATGCCCGGCGATCCGGACCAAGGCATCGGCCGGATCGGTGGCTGCTTCGGCCGACAGCCCCTGACGGCGCGCCTGCTCGGCCAGGTCCTCGGGCGCGTGGCAGGCATGATGCGGCACCGGCACGGTCACGACGCGGTCCACCATCGTGCCCAGCCTATGCAGGACGGGCCCGGCATCCTTGTTGGCTAGCATGCCCAGCACCAGCGCGGAGGGCCCTTGCGCCTTCCACCCGGCCATCGTTCGGGCCACGGGCGTCGCGGCGGAGGGGTTGTGTGCGCCGTCCAGCCAGCATTCGCTTCCCTCGGGCAACGCCTGCGCCAGCGGGCCGGACGACAGCCTCTGCATCCGCGCGGGCCAGTACGCCTGCCTTGCCGCGGCCTGGAGCGCGCTATCGGGGATCGTCACCGCCCCCTGATGCCGCGCCATGGCGACCGCCAAGGCCAGATTGCGCGACTGGTGCGGGCCCGACAGGCCGGGGCGGGGAAGGGTGATCGTGCCCTGCCGGTCCTCGTAGAGAATGGCCTTGCCATCGGATCGGCTGAACCAGGCCGCACCACGCGCCAGCATCGGTGCGCCCGCAGCCTCGGCGACCTCCGCGATTGCCTGTCGCAACGGCCGGGCATAGTCCATCGTCACCAGCGGGGTGCCCGCCTTGGCGATCCCGGCCTTTTCGCGGGCGATGCCCGTCAGATTGCTGCCCAGAAAGGCTTCATGGTCGATCCCCAGCGCCGCGATCCCGCATATGGCGGGGGGCGGCAGGATGTTGGTCGCGTCGAGCCGTCCGCCCAGGCCTACTTCGACGATGGTCGCCGCCGCCGGGGTCCGCGCAAAGCAGAGAAAGGCGGCGGCGGTCGTCACCTCGAAGAAGCTCGCGCCGATCCCCTCGGCATGGTCGAGCACCTCATCCAGCACGGAGGCCAGCTCAGTGTCGTCGATTAACCGCCCGCCAAGCCGGATACGCTCGTTGAAGCGAACCAGATGCGGGCTGGAATAGACATGCACCGCCTGGCCCGACGCCTCGATCGCGGCACGCAGAAAGGCACAGGTCGATCCCTTGCCGTTGGTCCCAGCGACATGGAAGACCGGCGGCAGATGATGCTGTGGATCCCCCAGCCGGGCGAGCAGCGTCGTGATCCGTTCCAGCCCCAATATGTCCGCCCCCGGCGACAGCGACCAGAGCCGGTCGAGTTGCGCCTGCACGGCGGGGTTCTGGGATCGGGCATGATCGGGCATCGGCCGGTCTCGTGAAGGGAATGAAAAAGAGGCGGACCTCTCGGCCCGCCCCTCTAATGGCGTCGCGGCGAAAAGGCGACGCTTCGCGATCGGGATGTCAGGCGGCCTGACGCGAGGCGGTCAGATAGCCGATGACCGTCGCCAGCCGCTCGCGCAGATCGTGGCGATGGACGACCATGTCGAGCATGCCGTGATCCAGATAATATTCCGAGGTCTGGAAATCGTCGGGCAGCTTTTCGCGGATCGTGCTCTCGATCACGCGGCGGCCGGTGAACGCCAAAGTCGCCTTGGGCTCGGCGATCTGGACGTCGCCCAGCATCGCATAGGCGGCCATCACACCGCCCGAGGTCGGATCGGTCAGGACGACGATATAGGGCAGGTCCGCATCGTGCAGCATCTGGATGGCGACCGTGGTGCGCGGCATCTGCATCAGGCTGAGGATACCCTCCTGCATCCGCGCGCCGCCCGAAGCGGTGAAGATCACATAGGGGCAGTTGTCGGCGATCGCCGCCTCGACCCCGCGCACGAACGCCTCGCCCACGGCCAGGCCCATCGAGCCGCCCATGAAGGCGAAGTCCTGCACGCCGACCACGACCTTGTTGCCGAGGATCGTGCCGCGCGCATTGACCAGCGCGTCGGTGTCGCCGTTATTGGCACGGGCGACCTTCAGGCGGTCGGTGTAGCGCTTGGAGTCGCGGAACTTCAGCGGATCCTCGGGCACCTTGGGCGGCGACAGCTCGGCGCAGCTGCCCTCGTCGAACAGGTGCCGGAAACGCGCCTTCGGCCCGATGCGGTCGTGATGATCGCATTTCGGGCAGACGTTCAGATTGTCTTCCAGCTCCTTGGTGAAGACCATCTGCCCGCACCCCTTGCACTTGTGCCAGAGATTGTCGGGCGTTTCCTTCTTGACGACGAAGGGGATGACGTTGCGGACGCTGTTGAGCCAGCTCATGCGAGTTCCTTGCGCGCGTCGGCGATCGCCGACGACAGAGTTTCAATATAGGCGCGGACCGGGGCGGGTGCCGCCGCGCCATGTTCGCCGACCAGATCCACGATGGCGGAGCCGACGACCACGCCGTCGGCGACCCGGCCGATCGCGGCCGCCTGGTCGGGCGTACGGACGCCGAAACCCACCGCGACCGGCAGGTTCGTCGCCGACTTCAGCCGGGCGACCGCATCCTCGATCGAGGATTGCGCCGCCTGCTGCTGGCCGGTGATGCCCGCGACGGAAACATAATAGAGGAAGCCATCGGCACCCGTCAAAATCGTCGGCAGCCGCACGGCGTCGCTGGTCGGGGTCGCCAGCCGGATCGAGGCGATGCCCTTGTCCCGCAAGGCGACGCCCAGCGCGTCGTCCTCTTCGGCGGGCACGTCGACGCAGATCACGCCGTCCACGCCTGCGCCAGCCGCGGCCTGCGCGAACCATTCGGGGCCGCGCACCGTCATCGGATTGGCATAGCCCATCAGGACCAGCGGCACCTCGGCATGGCGCGCCCGAAAGGCGCTGGCGATCGCCAGCACGTCGGCAGTGCGGGTGCCCGCCCCCAGGCTGCGAATATTGGCCTTCTGGATCGCGGGGCCGTCGGCCATCGGATCGGTGAAGGGCATGCCCAGCTCGATCAGGTCCGCGCCGCCCTCGACCAGCGCGTCGAGGATCGCGGCGGTGTCGGCGGGGGTCGGATCGCCGGCGGTCACGAAACAGACGAGCGCGGCGCGCCCCGCCGCACCGCAGCGGGCGAAGGTGTCGGCGATCCGGCTCACATCTTGGCTCCCAGCGCTTCGGCGACGGTGAAGATGTCCTTGTCCCCCCGACCCGAGATATTGACCAGCACGATCTGGTCGCGGTTCATCAGCGGCGCGCGGCGGATCAGGCCGACCAGAGCATGGCTGCATTCCAGCGCGGGGATGATTCCTTCGACCTTGCAGCACAGCTGGAACGCGTCGAGCGCCTCGGTGTCGGTCACGCCCTCATAGACGACGCGGCCCGTGTCGTTCAGCCAGCTATGCTCGGGCCCGATCCCCGGATAGTCGAGCCCGGCCGAGATCGAATGCGCCTCGGCGATCTGCCCGTCTTCGTCCTGCAGCAGATAGGTCTTGTTGCCATGCAGGATACCCGGCTTGCCACCGGTCAGGCTGGCTGCATGCTGCGTGGTGTTCAGCCCATGCCCGGCCGCCTCGATGCCCAGCATCGCGACCTCGGGATCGTCAAGGAAGGGGTGGAACAGGCCGATCGCATTCGATCCGCCGCCGACCGCGGCGATCAGCAGGTCGGGCAGCCGTCCTTCGGCCTCGAGCATCTGCGCCTTCGACTCGGTGCCGATCACCGACTGGAAGTCGCGGACCATCTCGGGATAAGGATGCGGCCCTGCGGCGGTGCCGATGATGTAGAAGGTGTCGTGGACATTGGCGACCCAGTCGCGCAGCGCCTCGTTCATCGCGTCCTTCAGCGTCTGCGCGCCCGAGGTCACCGGGCGGACCTCGGCGCCGAGCAGCTTCATGCGGAAGACGTTGGGCGCCTGGCGCTCGATATCGCGCGCGCCCATGAAGATGGTGCAGGGCAAGCCGAAGCGCGCCGCCACGGTCGCGGTCGCGACGCCATGCTGCCCCGCGCCCGTCTCGGCGATGATCCGCGTCTTGCCCATGCGCTTGGCGAGCAGGATCTGGCCGATGCAGTTGTTGATCTTGTGCGCGCCGGTGTGGTTCAGTTCCTCGCGCTTGAAATAGACCTTCGGCCCCTTGCCCTCAGGCGCGCTGGCGCGGAGCGTCTCGGTCATGCGCTCGGCATAGTACATCGGGCTGGGGCGACCGACATAATGGGTCATCAGGTCGTCGAACTCGGCTTTGAAGGCCGGATCGACCTGCGCCGCGCGATATTCGCGCTCCAGGTCGAGGATCAGCGGCATCAGCGTCTCGGCGACATAGCGGCCGCCGAAATCACCGAAATGGCCGCGCTCGTCGGGCTGCGCACGGAAGGAATTGGGGGCGTTCATCTCGTTTCCCTTGGGCGTTTGCAAAGGCGACCCCTGCAAACGATCCTGTCACTGATTTGTCGCAACGGCTTTAAGGAACGTCGCGATCTTGTCCATATCCTTGACGCCGGGCGCGCTCTCGACGCCGGAGGATATATCGACCAGCGGCGCGCCGGTCCGGCGGATCGCCTCGCCCACATTGCCCGCGTCCAGCCCGCCCGACAGTGCCCAGCGGAGCGGATGGCGCACCCCATCGAGCAGGCTCCAGTCGAAGCGCAGCCCCATGCCACCCGGCAGCGATGCGTCGTCGGGCGTCTTGGCATCGTACAGGATACGCGTGGCCGCTCCGGCATAGTCGCGGACCTTGTCGACATCGGCGCGCACCTTGATGGCGACGGCGGCCCAGACCTCTCGGTCGAATTTCAACCGGATCGCCGCCACCCGCGCGGGGGCGGTGCGGTGAAGCTGGATCGCGTCGAGCATTCCGGCGCGCACTGCGGCCTCCAGCAATTGGTCGTCGGGATCGACAAAGACGCCGACGCGCTGGACATGGCCCGGGACCCGCCCCGCCAGTCCCGCCGCGACGTCGAAGGTCAGGTGGCGCGGAGAGGCGGGAAAGAACACGAAGCCGACATGGCTCGCCCCGCCGCCCAGCGCGGCATCGAGCGTGGCGGGGGTCGTCAGTCCGCAGATCTTGGCAGTGGTCGTCATGGCCAGCTCCGAAAAGAGAGGACTGTCGCGAATATCGTCAAAGCGTCGCGGCGATCGCCCGCGCGGCGGCGTCGGGGTCTTCGGCCTGGGTGATCGGGCGGCCGATGACCAGGATCGAGGCACCGGCGTCCAGCGCGGCGCGCGGGGTCACCACGCGCTTCTGGTCGCCGACGGGACCATCCGCCGGACGGACGCCCGGCACCACGAAGAAGCCCTTGGGCCAGGCCTTGCGCACCGCCGCGACCTCGGCACCCGAACAGACGATGCCGTCGACCCCAGACTCGGCGGCCAGGTCGGCGAGGCGACGGACATGATCGGCGGGCGAGCCGGTGACCCCGGTATCCGACAGGTCATTGGCGTCGAGGCTGGTCAGCATCGTCACCGCCACCACCTTGGTACCGGTCGGCGCGGCGGCCTTGGCATCCTCCAGCATCGCACGACCGCCGCTGGCGTGGACGGTCAGGATCGCCGGGGCGAGCGGCCCCAGCGACTGGACCGCCTTGGCGACGGTATTGGGAATGTCGTGCAGCTTCAGGTCGAGGAAGATGGGCAGCCCGATATGCGCCATCTCGCGCACGCCCCCCGCGCCGTGCGCGCAGAAGAATTCCAGCCCCAGCTTCAGCCCGCCGACATGATGGCGGACCTTGTTCGCCATCGCCTGGGCACGGGCGAGGTCGGGGGTGTCGATCGCGACGAAGATGCGGTTGCTCATAAAGGGATCAGACCATGGGCTGGGGGGTGGCGATGGGCTGGGCGGCGACCGGGCCGGTGGCGGCATAGGCGTCGGTCTCCGCCGAGACGGCGGCCAGCGAACGCTCGGCCGCGCTAAGCCGCTGGCGAAGACGCCAGCGTGCCGCATGCTGCCAGATCAGCGTCGGGACCAGCCCCATCAGGAAGGTCAGGAACAGGAGAAGCGGCAGGTTGACGTCGGCCACCAGCCCGCCGACCAGCCGGATCGGCACGGTCGTCCAGTTCCCGATCGTGAAGGCCGCGGCCAGAAAGGCCAGCAGGCACCAGAACAGCATTTTCAGGAACTGCATGCGCTTCTCCGCGTCATTCTCTCGTCCGAACGCCCTACAGGCACCGGACATCGCTTGGCGAGGCGGGTCTAGCGGCGTTGGTCCGGCATGACCAGCCTGTCAGCCGATCTCCTGACGAAGCGAGGCGATCAGCGGGGCGATCGCGGTCAGCCGCGCCTCCTCCTCGTCCAGGATCGCTAGAAAGGCACGGCGCTTGAACGCGGCGACGCGACCCGGCTTCAGCCGGATGGTGGGGGGCAGGGTGGAGATGGCGATGTCGATCATCCGCTCCGCCCCGTGCAGACGGCCCCACAGATAGTCGTTCTCACGGTAGCTGCGGCTGAAGAACGCGCCGAAGGTCAGGAACTGGATCCCCTTCAACGTCGCCTCCGCGCCGCCCGAGCGGATCGCGGTGGCATCGTCGGGAGCGATGCGATCGACCTTGATCGGATCGAACTCGTCCAGCCCCTCGCCCTGGAGCAGCGGCAGGGTCGCCACGTCGAAATAGGGAAAGCCCAGATAGGTCAACAGCAACGTCCGTCGAGCGACGCGGGGCAGACCGGCAAAGGCGGCCGCCAGCCGTGCATCGGCCTCGCCATCCAGCCGGATCAGGTCGAACCGCGCCGCGATCCGGTCGAGCAGCGCCGCGCCATCGTTGGGCATGTTGCGAAGATCGTCCGCCCCTATGGCATCCGCGCTGCCATGTTGGCGTTCCAGATAGTCGGCGAGCGAATCGTAGATCGCGTTGCGCACCGGAGCGAGTTCGGCCTCGCTGTGATTTGCCTCCAGCTCGGTCAGCCGCCGCGCCAGCAGGCGCAGCCGCCGGATGCGATAGCCGAGGTCGAAGACGCGCAGGAAGGTCTTGGCACCGCTGCTCGGGCCGCCGGTGAAGGAGATTGCGTCACCCTCGACGCTGCGCGCCGCGATCGTCCGCTCGACCATCGCGCGCAGCCGGATACGCCGTTGCGGCCCTTCGTCGCCAATGGCGTCGGACAGCAGCGTTGTCAGCGCGTCGATGACGTTGGCGACCTTCAGATGCCCATAGGCGGCATAGCTGAACCCGGCCTTTGCAGCGGCCGCCGCCTGGGCGCGGACACGCCAGGACGCCAGCCGTGCGGCGGTGGGGCGGTCGAGGAAGAAGGTGCCGCCGAACAGCTGCTCGATCTCCAGCTCCACCTCTTCACGGATCGCGGCAACGATCGCCTGCATCCGGTCGATCCGCCCCGAGCGGGCGGCGATCGCCTCCAGATTGTCGCGGATGGGCTGTTGTCGGGGAAGTTCGCTGATCGCGCCGATGATCGTCTGGAAGAAGCCGGGATGGCCGCCGCCGCCGGGCAGGCGGAAATGCATGCCCGGAAAGGGATCGATATAGACGAAGCGGCGATCCACCTGCCGCCGCGCAGGTCGACGACCCAGCGCATCGATGGCGGGACGGAAGGGCGCGTTGACCAGCACCGATCCGTCGATCAGTACCGCCTTGTCCGCCGCCCCCGCCGCATGATGGCGCGGCAGGACGCGGCGCAGGAAGGTATCGCGGCTGTCCCAGCTCTGGTCGCGGCTTTGGAGCACCCGGTCCAGCTCGCCGACCGTGAAGGGGGGGAATGCGCCGGGAAAGCTCGACGTCGCGCGCGCGGCGAACACCAGTTCCGGGATGGCCGCCAGCCTGCCGCCGCCGCTGTCGGTGAAATCGACCACCATGCGATGTTCGGTCTCCACCACCTCGCCCGGCGAATGGAGCCGCAGCCGCTGGGGCTGGCCGGTGAAATCGGTGACGGTGACGAACAGGTCGAGCGGCTGGCCGGGGGGAAGCAGGCGCTTGCCCGCCGGGGCCGCCGCCATCCGGTCGAACGCATCGAGCAGCCGGGCGGTGAAGGCATCGGCGGCGAAGGGCGGCTCGAACCAGCGTGAGCGGATGAGATGACCGACCTTGCGTCGCACCTCCTCGCGCGTTTCCTCGTCCAGCAGGTCGAGCTTCTCGCCGCTGCGGCCCGCCGCCATCCATGCGATCGGCATCGCCCACATCTTGGAAAAGCGCGAGGTCGGCGCAGCCTCCGGGGCGATCAGCGATTCGATGTCCGCCGCCTCCAGCCAGAGGTCGGTCAGCGGATCGAGCGACTGGCCGGTCGCAAGTGCCTGTCCCAGGAAGATGCCGTTGATCCCCCCGGCGCTCGCCCCCGCGATGATGTCGGCGAGGATACGCACCCGCACGCCGCCGCGCGCCGCCATCTCGTCCAGCAGATCGTGATAGACCGCATCGACCGCCGAGGCGGGCTCGTCGCCTTCGTGCGAGGCGCGGCTGGCGCGCACCACCCGCCAGATTTCCTTGGTGATGCCGTGCATATAGACGGCCAGGCTGATCCCGCCATAGCAGACCAGCGCCAGCCGCAATTCCTTCTCGCGCATCAATGCCGTCCGATCATCGCCCAGATGGGCAGATGATCCGATGCCTTGCGCGAGGTGGCCGTGGCATGAACGCCGCAATCGGCGATGCGCAATTCGGGCGATACCATGATCCGGTCCAGCCGCCCGATCGGCCGCCGGGCATGAAAGCTGGGCCCCGTCTCGGCCAGGGTGAAGTCGCGCGTAAAGTCGCGCAGACAGCCGGCGGCGCGCGTCCATTCGTTAAGGTCGCCCATCATCACCGTGGGATGGCGATCGATGCAGCTCGTCAGATGCGAGATGATGGCCGCCGCCTGCCGCCGCCGCCACAACCCCGACAGGTCGAGATGCATCCCCACCACCCGCAACACCCCCGCCGTCGTGCGCAGATCGGCCATGACCGCGCCGCGCGGTTCCAGCGAGGGGAGGTGGATCGCCTCGAAATCCAGGATCTCGGTGGACTTGCGCACCAGGATGGTATTGCCGTGCCAGCCAAGCGAGCGCGCCTTCATACCATAGACGATCGGCTTCCACGCGCTGTGTTCGTCGAGCAGATGGAGCGGGATCACGCCCTCGCGTTCGCCGAATCGGCGGTCGGCTTCCTGCAACGCGATGATGTCGGCATCGACCTCGCGCAACACGTCGAGGATACGGTCGGGATTGCGGCGGCGGTCGGCGCCGATCCCCTTGCGGATATTGTAGCTCGCGACCTTGATCATTTCGCGACTGAAACGCCGCGCGGGGCGTTTGGTGCCACCCAGGGTCTGGGGAGTGGTGCCGGATGAGGGGATCGAACCCCCGACCTTCGGTTTACAAAACCGCTGCACTACCGCTGTGCTAATCCGGCGTTGCCGATCCCCCTAGCGTCAAGCGACGCCAAAGGTCCAGCCCTCCGTTTGCGCGATCTGCGGGGTAAGCCCCGCCGGGTGCCACAAGTCGGGTCGCGCCGCGACCTTGCGCAACCATGCGGCGGTCAGGATCGCGTCGGTGCTGTGGTCGTCATAGAAGGCCAGGGGATCATGGGCCCGGCTGCCGAGATGCAGGAGTGCCGCATCCAATGTCTCGGCGCTCCGCATCTTGCTGCGCCCACGGGGCCGCCCGGCGTCGCGCGCAGCGATCGTGGTATAGATTTCCACCACCGTCATGCCGGTGGGCGGCACGGGATCGAACGGCCAGATGGCGACCTGTCCGTCCAGTCGGTGCAGCAGGCGCATGCCCGAAAAGCTGGCCTTGGCGACCTGCGACGCGCCGATCGCGTCATAGACGGTCGAGGGTTTGCGGGTGCCGTCGACCGCGACCTCGCAGCGGCGCCAGTGGAGGAAATCCGCCTTTCGCCCATCGGCGGCACCGAGATAGAAATGCCGCCCCCGCCGCGCCTCGAGGAAGCTGCGCGCGCCCAGATCGGGATCGTCGCAGCTCCGCTCGACATGGGCCCAGAGTGCGCGGGCGTCCGGCGTGGCGGGATCGCCGGGAAGATGCGCGCCCCGCTCGACAAAGGGGGCGGAGAAGCTGAAGTCGAAGCCGACCAGCAGCGGTTCATGCCGCCGTGCCATCAGCCATGCCGCAATGCCCTCCCGCGACCAGGCCCGTCCCGGCGGCGCGACGATGCGGGGCGCGGCGTCGCCACGACCGCAGCGGGCCATCCGGATGCCGGAGTGCGCCGTGCCATGCGCACCCGACCAGTCGATCGCGACGAACCCCGCAAATCGATCAGCCTTCATCGCCGCCGCCCTGGAGCGCGCGCCGCCGCTCGTCCCACCAGGCCATGCGTTCGGCAATCCGCTTCTCCAGGCCACGGCCGGAGGGTTTGTAGAAGGGTTGGGGCGGCAGTTCGTCGGGCCAGTAATTCGCCCCCGAAAAGCCGCCATCGGCGTCGTGGTCATATTGATAGCCCGCGCCATATCCGATCTGCTTCATAAGCTTGGTGGGCGCGTTCAGGATATTGGCGGGCGGCATCAGCGATCCCGTTTCCTTCGCGGTCCGCCAGGCCTGTTTCTGCGCCTTGTAGGCCGCATTGGATTTGGGCGCGGTCGCGCAATAGAGGCAGGCCTGCACGATCGCCAGTTCGCCCTCCGGCGAGCCCAGAAACTCATAGGCATCCTTGGCCGCCAGGCACTGGGTCAGCGCCTGCGGGTCGGCCAGGCCGATATCCTCGATCGCGGCGCGGGTCAGCCGACGGAGCACGTAGAGCGGCTCCTCTCCGGCGGTCAGCATCCGGGCGAGATAATAGAGCGCCGCCTGCGGGTCCGATCCCCGGATCGATTTGTGCAACGCGGAGATCAGGTTGTAATGCCCCTCGCGATCCTTGTCATAGACGGCCACGCGGCGCTGGAGAAAGGATGACAACCCGGCGGCGTCGAGCGGTTCCGGGAGGTCGACCGAGAACAGCGTCTCCGCTTGGTTCAGCAGGAAGCGGCCATCGCCATCGGCACTGGCGATCAGCGCCTCGCGCGCGCCGTCCAGCAGGGGCAGGGGGCGCTCCATCACCGCCTCCGCCCGCTCCAGCAATTGTTCGAGCGCGGATTGTCCCAGCCGGTGGAGGATCAGCACCTGCGCCCGGCTGAGCAGCGCGGCGTTGAGTTCGAAGGAGGGGTTCTCGGTGGTCGCGCCGACCAGCGTGACCGTGCCGTCCTCGACAAAGGGCAGGAAGCCGTCCTGCTGCGCGCGGTTGAAGCGGTGGATCTCGTCCACGAACAACAAGGTGCGCTGCCCCATCCGGGCATGCTCGCGCGCCTCGGCAAATACCTTCTTGAGATCGGCCACGCCGGAAAACACCGCCGAGATCGCGGCGTAGCGCAGGTTCACCGCGGCGGCGAGCAGGCGTGCGATCGTCGTCTTGCCCGTGCCCGGCGGTCCCCAGAGGATCATCGAGGACAACCGCCCCGCCGCGACCATCCGCCCGATCGCCCCGCCGGGGCCGGTCAGATGATCCTGCCCCACGACATCCTCCAACCGCTCCGGGCGAAGACGGTCGGCGAGCGGCGCGTTCGTCGGGGGCGGGGCGGGAGAGGGGGCGGGGTCCATGCCCGCGAACAGATCGGCCATGTCGCCCATGTAGGAAATGGAAATGGGATCGTCACCTCTCCGCCAAGATATATCGGAGAGCATCTTGAAACTCGCGAAGTAAGATATATCTTGATGCTATCGAAACAAGGAAGACTTATGCGACACCATCATCATCACAGAGGCGAGCATGGCGATGGCCACTCGCGCGGCCGTTGGCATTTCGGGCCGTCCGATCGGGAAGGCATGTTCCGGGGGCCGCGCGGCGGCGACTGGTTCATGGGGGGCGAGCGTACCGGCGGCGGGCGTCGTCCGCGCATGTTCGACGGCAGCGAACTCCGCCTCGTCCTGCTCAGGCTGATCGCGGACGAACCGCGCCACGGCTATGATCTGATCCGTGCGATCGAGGCGCTGACCGGCGGCGCCTATGCCCCCAGCCCGGGCGTCATCTATCCGACGATCACGCTGCTCGACGAAATGGGCTTTATCGAGGAACAGCAGTCCCAGGGTGCCAAGAAGCGCTTCGCCGCCACCGATACGGGGCTTGCGCATCTTGCCGAACATGCCGAACAGGTCGAGGCGCTGATCGCCCGGCTGAGCGCGCTTGGCGAACATCGCGAGCGGGTCGACTCGGCACCGATCCGGCGGGCGATGGGCAATCTGCGCGTCGCGCTGGGCGAGCGGTTCGGGCGCGGCGACGTTTCGCAGGACATGCTGCACCAGGTGACCGCCATGATCGACGAACTGGCCCAGAAAGTGGAGCGACTGAAATGACCATTTCCGTCACCCGCGTACCGACCCTGTCGGCCAGCCGCTATCTCCAGCAGCTCGCCAAGCATTGGAGCCACAAGATGGAGGTGGTCTTCACCCCGGAAGAGGGCACCATCACCTTTCCCAACGGCTCGCGGCTGGAGATGCGCGCGGCCAGCGAGACGCTCGACATCGTGCTGCACGTGCCCGAAGACGGCGACACGGCCCGGATGCGCGAAGTGGTGTCGAGCCATCTCGACCGCTTCGCCTTTCGCGAGGCGCCGCTGACCTTCGACTGGCGCGACGGCTGAGCGTCAGGCCCGCTCGGCGAACAGCAGGCGATAGGCGTCGATCACCGCCTCATTCACCTTGTCCCACCGGTAATCGGCAACGCGGGCCTGGCCCGCTTTGCTGTACCGGCGGCGCAGGTCGGGATCGGTGGCGATCCGCTCCAGCGCGTCGGCATAGCCGGTGATGTCGCGCGCGCCGACCAGATGGCCGGTCTCGCCCTCGACCACCAGGTCCATCGCCCCGGTGGCATTGGCCGCCACCACGGGCACGCCCGCCGCCATCGCCTCGGTCGTGACGTTGCCGAAGGTCTCGGTCACGCTGGGGTTGAAGAAGATGTCCATCGACGCGACGGCTCGGCCCAGATCGTCTCCGGTCTGATAGCCTGCGAAGATCGCATCGGGTGTCGCCTTGGCGAACCAGTCCTGCGCGGGGCCCTTGCCCACGACCAGCACCTTGTGCGGCACGCCCCGGCGGCGCAGCTCGGCAAGGGCCTCGGCAAAGACGTCGAGGCCCTTTTCCTTGACCAGTCGACCGAGGAAGCCGATCGCCACCTCGTCGTCGCCGATGCCCAGCGAACGCCGCCATTCCAGGCTGCGGCGCGAAGGGCGAAAACGGTCGTGATCGATCCCGCGCGACCAGATGCTCATCGGCGGCGTCACGCCCCAGCCGCGCAGCAGGGCGATCATGCTGGGGCTGGGGGCGACGATGCGGTCGAATTTGTTGTAGAAGCGGGTGAGCAACCGGATGATTGCCGGTTCCAGAAAACCGAGGCCGTAATAGGCCGGATAGGTCTCGAACCGGGTGTGCACCGATGCGAGCGAGGCGACCCCTTTGTCCCGTGCCCAGCGCACCGCCGCATGACCCAGAAATTCGGGGGCGGAGACATGGACGATATTGGGCGCGAACGCCTCCAGATCGGCGCGCACGCTGGCAGGCAGGCCGCGCGCCAGCTTATAGTCGGCACGCAGCGGCATCGGAATCGACGGCACGTCGACCAGATCGCCCACCGGCGGAAAGGCCGGGGTCGAGGAGGTCGGCGAATAGACGCGCACCGCGACTCCACGCGCGAGCAGATGGCCGACGAGCAGGTTCAGGCTCTGGTTCGCGCCGTCGCGCGTATAATTATAGTTGCCGCTGAACAGGGCGACACGAAACTGGTCTGGGGTCATGGAATCCTGCCCATAGCCGGGTGACGCCCGGATGACCACTCCTGCGGACATGCTGCGCTCTGTTCCATTTACGTTCCGCCGACGCTACATGGGCGTCATGGCCAAGATCCAGAAGCGTTATGTCTGCCAATCCTGCGGATCGGTATCCTCCCGCTGGCAGGGGCAATGCCCCGACTGTTCCGAATGGAACACCATGTTGGAGGAAGCGCCGGTCCAGATGACCCCTTTTGCCGCCAAGCATAATTTGCAGGGCGGCGGACGGGCGATCCAGCTCGTCGGGCTGGACGCCGATATTCCGCTGCCCGACCGGATGGCGACCGGCATCGCGGAACTCGACCGGGCGCTCGGCGGCGGCTTCGTCGAGGGGTCGGCGACGCTGATCGGCGGCGATCCGGGGATCGGCAAGTCGACGCTGCTGCTTCAGGCGGCGGCGAAGCTGGCGATGGCGGGGCGACCGGTCGCCTATGTATCGGGCGAGGAAGCGGCGGATCAGGTCCGGCTGCGGGCGCGGCGGTTGGGGCTGGGGCAGGCGCCCGTCCGGCTCGCGGCGGCGACCTCGGTACGCGACATCCTGACCACCCTGTCGATCGGCACGCCGCCCGCGCTCCTTATCATCGACTCGATCCAGACCATGCATTCCGACCTGATCGAAGGGGCACCGGGCACGGTCAGCCAGGTCCGCGCCTCGGGTCAGGAACTGATCCGCTTCGCCAAGGAGCGCGGCACCGCCGTCGTGCTCGTCGGGCATGTCACCAAGGACGGATCGATCGCGGGTCCGCGCGTGCTCGAACATATGGTCGACACCGTGCTGGCCTTTGAGGGCGAGCGGAGCCACCAATATCGCATCCTGCGCGCGATCAAGAACCGCTTCGGCGGCACCGACGAGATCGGCGTCTTTTCCATGCAGACCGAGGGGCTGGCCGAGGTCGGCAATCCCTCCTCGCTGTTCCTGACCAATCGCGAGGAGGGGATGACCGGCGCGACCGTCTTCCCCGCCCTGGAAGGGACGCGGCCCGTACTGGTCGAGATCCAGGCCTTGACCGTCCGCCTGGCCTCGGGCGCGACGCCGCGCCGGGCGGTCGTGGGATGGGATTCCGGGCGGCTGGCGATGATCCTGGCGGTGCTGGAGGCGCGGTGCGGGCTGAGCTTCTCCTCGGCCGAGGTCTATCTCAACATCGCCGGGGGATACCGCGTGCAGGACCCCGCCGCCGACCTGGCGGTCGCCGCCGCGCTCATTTCGGCGCTGTCGGAGCGGCCGGTGCCCTCGACCGCGATCGTGTTCGGCGAAATCGCGCTGTCGGGCGAAATCCGTTCGGTCGCGCATGGCCCGCTGCGGTTGAAGGAGGCGGGCAAGCTGGGCTTCGAGAAGGCCATGCTCCCGCGTACGATGGCCGGGGACGAGGGCGGATTGGCGATGACCGGCTTTCGAACCTTGGCCGAGTTCGTTGACCATATGCTGGGCCGGGGGTAGCGAGGGAGGTGCCGCCCTGCCTGTCTCCGCCTGCCGGGCGGACAAGGCATTCCCGCCGGGCGCATGACGGATGGGTTGAAGAGTTGGACACCAGGCGTTGACGGCCCTTGATATTCTTGTCCTGATCGCGGTGTTCGGCGCGGCGATCCAGGGTTTTCTGCGCGGTTTCGTGACCGAGGTGCTGGCGCTGTTCGCCTGGGTCGCGATGGTCGCCGCGTTGAAGCTGTTCCATATTCCGCTGGCCCAGACCCTGACCGGCGTGGTCGGCACCGTGTCGGGGGCGGCGGTGCTGGCCTTCGCCCTGATCGTCGGCGTCACCTATCTCGGCGGGCGGCTGGTCGCGCGGGCGATCGGACAGCGTACGCGGACCTCGGTGCTGGGGCCGGTCGACCGGGCGCTGGGCTTCGGCTTCGGCGCGCTCAAGGGGCTGATCCTGGCCAGCCTCGTCTTCCTGGTCGTCGCGCTGATGGTCGATACGGTCAGCGGCGGTCCCGCCCGGCGACCCGACTGGATGGTCAAGAGCCGGACCTACAAGCTGCTCAACGCCACCAGCGCCGGGATCGCCGATTTCGTCGATCGCCGCCGTCGCGGGCTTCCCGTCTTCGGCGCGCCCACCCCGCCCGCTGCCTCAAATAGCGAGACGCCGTCATGACCGCTCCCCTCTACAATGCCGAGATCCTGCGGCTGACCACGGCCATCCCGCATGACCGCCGCCTGGCCGACCCGATGGCCAGTGTCGAGCGCCGCTCGCCCATTTGCGGCAGCCGGGTGACCGTTGACGTCAATTTGGACGAGGACGGGCGGGTGAGCGAGGTCGGGATGCTGGTCCGTGCCTGTGCGCTGGGTCAGGCATCCTCGGCATTGCTGGCGGGCCATGTCGTGGGGCGCACCCCGTCCGAACTCGCGGCCGCCCGCGACCGCCTGACCGACTGGCTGGCGAGTGGGCAGGGGGACGCGCCCGACTGGCCGGGGCTCGACGTCTTTGCCCCCGCCTTGCCCTATACCGCGCGCCACCCCTCGATCCGGCTGGCCTTCGAGGCCGCCGCCGAGGCCGCGCAGGAAGCGGGAGCGCGGCGCTGATGCATGGCGAGGTCTCGCTGATCCGTGACGGCGCGATCCTGTTCGGCTTCGGTCTCGCTTTCGTTCTGATCTTCCGCCGACTGGGACTCGGCGCGACGCTGGGTTATCTGGTCGCCGGCGCGGTCGTCGGACCGCATGTGCTGGGGCTGGTCGGCGACGCCGAGTCGAAGCTGGGCATTGCCGAGATCGGCATCACGCTTCTCCTGTTCATCGTCGGGCTGGAGCTCAACCCCGCCCGGTTGTGGCGGATGAAGCACGAGATTTTCGGACTGGGGCTGCTTCAGGTCGCCGCCTGCGGGTTGGCGATCAGCGGTATCGTCCTTCTCGCGCATTTCTCGCTGGAGGCGGCGCTGGCGCTGGGCCTGCCGCTCGCCCTGTCATCAACCGCGCAGGTGCTGCCGATGCTCCAGTCCTCGGGGCGGCTGCGGACACCCTTTGGCGAACGGGCCTTCTCGATCCTGTTGTTCCAGGACCTCTCGATCGTCCCGCTGATCACCATCGTCGCGGCCATGTCGCGCAATCCCGCCGATCATGCGGGGCCGCCGGGCTGGATCCTCGCGATCGAGACGGTCGGCGCGATCATCGGGCTGATCGTGGCGGGGCGCTTCCTGCTGCGTCCGCTCTTCCGCCTGATCGGCAATATGGGCGAACGCGAGATGTTCGTCTTTGCGGGCCTCTTTACCGTCGTCGCCAGCGCGGCGGTGATGGAGATGCTGGACCTGTCGACTGCGCTGGGGGCCTTTATCGCGGGGGTGATGCTGGCCGACAGCCCGTACCGGCATGAACTGGAGGCCGATGTCGAGCCCTTCCGCTCGATCCTGCTCGGCCTGTTCTTCCTGGCGGTCGGCATGATGCTCGATCTGCCCGCCATCGCCCAGCGGCCCGTGTTCGTCGCGGTCATGGCGCTGGCGTTGATCGCGACCAAGACCGGGGTCATCGCGCTGATCGGGCTGGCGTTCCGGATGAACTGGCGCTCGGCGCTCGCGCTGGGCCTGCTGATGAGCCAGGGCGGTGAGTTCGGCTTCGTGCTCTTCGCCCAGGCCCAGCAGGGCTATCTGATCGCGCCCGAGGCGGCGAGCCTGTTCGGTGCGATCATCACCCTTTCCATGGCGACCACGCCGTTCCTGATGCGCGCGACGCGCAGCATTCGCGAGGAACCGGTCATCACCCGGGGCGGCGAGCGTCAGGGGCCGGTAACCGACGGTGCCAACGCCCTGATCGTCGGTTATGGCCGCTTTGGCCAGACGGTCGCGCAGATGCTGATCGCCAGCGACATTCCCGTCACGCTGATCGACCGCGATATCGAGATGATCGACATCGCCGCCTCGTTCGGCGCCAAGGTCTATTATGGCGACGGCACCCGGCTGGACCTGTTGCGCCAGGCGGGTGCAGCAGAGGCCGAGCTGATCCTGTTCTGCCTCGACGACGACCAGATCACGCTCGATCTGTTGGAAAGCGTCCATGCCGCCTTCCCGAATGCGGCGCTGTTCGTCCGCGCCTATGATCGGCGGGCGGTGCTGCGGCTGAAGGGCGGCCCGGCGGCCTATGTGGTCCGTGAGGTGCTGGAGTCGGCGGTCAAGATGGCGCGGCTGGCGCTGGGCAGTCTCGATGTCGGCGAGGCGGAGATCGAACGGGTCGAGGCGATGTACCGCGCGCGCGACAAGGAACGGCTCGCCGCCCAGGCCGAGGCGGGCGATCTGCGCGCGGCGAACGACCGGATCATCACGCAGGACGAACGGAAGGGCTGACCATGGGATTGGTGGCGATATTGGCGGCGCTGTCGGGTGCGATCGCCATTGCGGCGGGGGCCTTCGGCGCACACCGGGCCGAGGGCGCGGCCGTCGAGTGGCTGCGCACCGGCGGTCAGTATCAGCTGATCCATGCCGTCGCCGCCCTGGTGGCCCTGCGCTTCGATTCGCGCGGGGTGGCATGGGCTTTCGTGATCGGGGCGGCGATCTTTGCCGGTACGCTTTATGCCATGGCCTTTGGCGCGCCGCGCTGGCTGGGGGCGATCACGCCGATCGGGGGAACGGTCCTGATCGCCGGATGGCTCTGGTTCGCCTGGACCCTGCGCGGCTGAACGCGGCGGCTTCACCTGCGCGAGGCGATGTTCTAGGGACCAGCCATGGCCGATCCATTCTATATCACCACCGCGATCCACTATCCCAATGGCCGTCCGCATATCGGCCATGCCTATGAGATGGTCGCCGCCGACGTCATCGCCCGCTTTCAGCGTCAGGCGGGGCGCGACGTGCTGTTCCAGACTGGCACCGACGAGCATGGCCTGAAAATGGCGCAGGCGGCGCGTGCGCGCGGCATTTCGACGCGGGAGTTCGCGGATGAAATGTCCAGTCATTTCCATGTCATGGCCGACCGTCTTGACATTTCTTATGACCGGTTCATCCGGACCGTCGACGCCGATCACTATGCCGCGAGCCAGGCGATCTGGAAGGCGATGCAGGACAAGGGCGATCTGTATCTCGATCGCTACGAAGGCTGGTATTCGGTTCGCGACGAGGCCTTTTACGACGAGAGCGAACTGACCGTCGGCGACGACGGCACCAAGCTGTCGCCGCAGGGCACGCCGGTGGAATGGACGGCGGAGGAGACCTGGTTCTTCCGCCTGTCCAAATATCAGCAGCCGCTGCTCGACCTGTATCGCGACAATCCTGATTTCATCCGCCCCGAAAGCCGCCGGAACGAGGTGATGCGCTTCGTCGAGGGCGGGCTGTCCGACTTGTCGGTCTCGCGCACCAGCTTCGACTGGGGGGTGCCGGTGCCCGACAGCCCCGGCCACGTCATGTATGTCTGGGTCGACGCGCTGACCAATTACCTGACCGGCACCGGCTATCCGGACAAGGACAGCGAGCTGGCGCGTTTCTGGCCCGCCAATCTGCACCTGATCGGCAAGGACATCGTGCGGTTCCATACCGTCTATTGGCCTGCCTTCCTGATGTCGGCGAACCTGCCGCTGCCGCAATCGGTGTTCGGCCACGGCTTCCTGCTTCACCGGGGCGAGAAGATGTCGAAGTCGGTCGGCAACGTGGTCGATCCCATGGGCCTCGCCGACGCATTCGGCGTCGATGCGCTGCGATATTTCTTCCTGCGCGAAGTCAGCTTCGGGCAGGACGGTTCCTATTCGGCCGAGGCGATCGTGACCCGCGTCAACGCGGAGCTGGCCAACAGCTTCGGCAATCTGGCGCAGCGCACCCTGTCGTTCATCGCCAAGAACCTGGGCGGCGCCTTGCCCGAGGTGGGGCGGAGCGATCCGACCGATGCCGTCTTGCTGGAAGAGGTGGTCGTCGCCTGCGCCGCGCTGAAGACCGCATTCGGCGATCTAGCGCTCAGCCAGGGGATCGAGGCTTGGATGCGCGGCGTCTATGCCTGCAACCAGTATATCGACGTGCAGGCGCCCTGGTCGTTGCGCAAGACCGATCCGGAGCGGATGCACGCCGTGCTGGGCACGCTGGTCCGCGCGATCCGGATGCTGGCGATCGCCATCCTGCCCGTCACGCCGCGCGGGGCGGGGCTGGTGCTCGATACGCTGGGCGCGGACGAGCGCGATCATGCCGCGATCGACGATGACGGGTGGTATGCCCGCCGTGCCGCCAATGGCGTGCCGCTGTCCCCGCCGTCCCCGGCCTTTCCGCGACTGGAAATCCCGGCCGAGGCGGACGCCTGATGCTGGCCGACAGCCATTGCCACCTCAATTATAAGGGGCTGGCGGAGGATCAGGCGGTGCTGGCGCGCGCACGCGACCGCGGCGTGACCGCGATGCTCAACATCTCCACGCGTGAGAATGAATGGGATGCCGTCATCGCCACCGCCGAGCGCGAGCCCGACGTCTGGGCGACGGTCGGCATCCATCCGCACGAGGCCGATGCGCACCCCCATATCGATACCGCCAAGCTGATCGAGCGGGCGGCGCATCCGCGCGTCGTCGGCATCGGCGAAAGCGGGCTCGACTATTTCTACGACCATAGCGACCGCGCCCGCCAGCAGGCGAGCTTTCGCGCGCATATTGCGGCCTGTCGGGAAACCGGCCTGCCGCTTGTCGTCCATACTCGCGAAGCGGAGGACGACACCGCCGAAATCCTGGCGGACGAGATGGGGAAGGGGGCCTATCCCGGGGTGATCCACTGCTTCACGGCGAGCGGAGATTTTGCCGACAAGGCATTGGCATTGGGCTTTTATATCTCGATCTCGGGCATCGTGACCTTCAAGAATGCCAAGGATTTGCAACAGACGGCCGCGCGGCTGCCGCTCGACCGTTTGCTGATCGAGACGGATGCGCCCTTCCTGGCTCCGGTGCCGCATCGGGGCAAGACGGGGGAGCCGTCCTTTGTCGCCGACACCGCGCAATTCCTGGCCGATCTGCGCGGGGAATCCTTCGAGGATCTGACCCGCGCTACTGCCGAGAATTTTCATCGTTTGTTTTCGAAGACGCGCGCATGAAGCTTCGCATCCTGGGGTGCGGTACATCGTCGGGCGTGCCCCGGATCGGCAACGACTGGGGCGCATGCGATCCGACCGAGCCGCGCAATCGACGGATGCGTATGGCCGCACTGGTCGAGCATGGCGATACCCGTATCCTGATCGATACCGGCCCCGACATGCGCGAGCAGTTGCTGGCCGCGAATGTCGCCACGGTCGATGCGGTCCTGTGGACCCACGATCATGCCGATCATTGCCATGGTATCGATGACCTGCGGCAGATCTTCCATGCCCTGGGCGAGCCGGTGAGCGGCTATGCCCGGCCAGCAACTGCCGTATCGCTCGAAAACCGCTTCGGCTATGTCTTTCACGGCAAGACCGGCTATCCTCCGACCGCGACCATGACCGAGCTGGGCGACAGCCTGACGATCGGCGACATTCACATCCGCACCGTGGATCAGCCGCACGGGCGGACCCGTTCGGCGGGTTTTCGGTTCGAATGCGATGGCAAGAGCATCGGCTATGCCACGGATTTCCATGAACTGACGCCGGAGATGGCCGCGCTTTACCGCGATCTGGATATCTGGATCGTCGATGCGCTGCGCCGCCATCCGCATCCCGCGCATGCGGACCTGCCATCGGTGCTGGGCTGGATCGCGATGCTGCGGCCGAGGCAGAGCGTGCTGATCCATATGGATCAGTCGATGGATTATGCGACCCTGCGCCGGGAACTGCCCGACGGGGTGGTGCCCGCCTATGACGGCATGGACCTGATCCCGTGACCGCCGATCGGGCCGCGGACCTCGTCTATTTTGGCCTGGTCCTGCTCCTCGCGCTCAGTGCCTTGGCCGCGCGGCGTATCCCGTTGCGCCGAACCTTGCAAATGGCTCTGGCCTGGATCGGCATTTTCGGGATCGGCTTTCTGATCCTGGCCCAGCGCGACCGTTTGGCCGCCCTCTGGCCGGGCGCTGCGGCACCACAAGGCTCGGTACATATTCCCATGGCCGAGGACGGTCATTTCTGGGTCATGGCGCGCATCAACGGCGTTCCGCGCCGCATGCTTGTCGACAGCGGCGCGACGACGACGGCGCTATCGGTCGCGACCGCGAAGGCGGCGGGGCTCGACCTGGCGGAAAGCCCGTTTCCGCGCATGATCGATACAGCCAATGGCACGATCACCGCTGACCATGCGACGATCCGGGTGTTGGAGATCGGGGCGATTGCACTGGACGACGTCGGTGCGGTCGTTTCGCCAGCCTTTGGCGATCAGGACGTGATCGGCATGAACGTCCTGCGGCGTTTGAAGGGATGGAAAGTCGACAGGGGGACCTTGGTACTCAACCCGCAAGACTGACCGTATTTTACATAATAAATATTATCATACGCGAGGATATATGGCTGTCGAACGGCTGCTGACCATCATGAAACGCCTGCGCGATCCCCAGTCCGGTTGCGAATGGGACGTTGCACAGAGTTTTGAAAGCATTGCTCCCTACACGATCGAGGAAGCGCATGAAGTCGCCGATGCGATCGCCCGTGGCGACATGGCCGAGCTCAAGGACGAACTGGGCGACCTGCTGCTTCAGGTCGTGTTTCATGCGCAGATCGCGCAGGATCAGGGGCATTTCGCCTTTGCCGATGTCGTGGCCGCGATCAGCGACAAGATGGAGCGGCGTCACCCCCATATCTTCGGCGACGCGGCCTCGGGCGGCCATTACCTGTGGGAGCAGATCAAGGCGGAGGAACGCCGCTCCAAGTCCGCCGAGGGAACGCTGGACGGCGTGGCGCTAGGCCTTCCGGCGCTGATGCGCGCCGAGAAATTGCAGAATCGTGCGGCGCGGGTCGGCTTCGACTGGCCCGATGCCGAGGGGCCGCGCGCCAAGATCGACGAAGAGCTTCAGGAAATTGCCGAAGCCACGCCCGACACGCTGGAAGAGGAATTTGGCGACCTGCTGTTCGCCGTCGTCAACTGGGCGCGCCACCATGGCATCGATCCCGAAGCCGCCCTTCGCGCCGGCAACCGCAAGTTCGAGCGCCGCTTCCGTGCCATGGAGGCCGAGGCGGGCGACGGTTTCGCTGCACTCGACCTCGAAGGCAAGGAAGCCCTTTGGCAGAGCGTCAAGGAACGCGGCGGGTAAAGCGGTCGTAATCCGCCTCTGACAACCGCACGTCGTAAACGGCTTCGTCGTCCTCGATCGTCTGATCCAGCACCTCGCCATGCGCGTGCAGCCAGGCGGCCCCCGCCCCGTCGCCCGCGTCCAGCGTGACGCGGTAGCGGCGGTGACCGGAGGTCAGAGCCGCTGCGACCTGCTCGATCAGGTCATCGACCCCCTCGCCCGTCATCGCCGACAAGGCGACGATATTCGGCCGTCGCGCGGCCTCGGTCAGCAGGTCTTCGCGCAGATCGCCCTCAACCAGATCGACCTTGTTCCACGCCTCGAACCGGGGCGTTTCGGGATCGACGCCGATCTCGGTCAGCACCGCCTCGACATCGGCGCGTTGCGCTTCGGTATCGGGATGCGCGATGTCGCGGACATGGATCAGCAGGTCGGCCGACACCACTTCCTCCAGCGTCGCCTTGAACGCGGCCACCAACTGGGTCGGCAGATCGGACACGAAGCCCACCGTGTCGGACAGGATCGCCTTGTCGATGCCGGGCAATTGGATCTGGCGCAAGGTCGGATCCAGCGTGGCGAAGAGCAGATCCTTCGCCATGACATGAGCGCCGGTCAGTCGGTTGAAAAGCGTCGATTTTCCGGCATTGGTGTACCCGACCAGCGCAATCACTGGCCAGGGTGCGCGCTGGCGTCGGTCGCGGTGGAGCCCGCGCGTCCGGCTGACCTGATCGAGTTCGCGCCGCAACCGCGCCATGCGATCGCGGATCATCCGCCGATCGGCTTCGATCTGCGTCTCACCGGGGCCGCCGAGAAAGCCGAAGCCGCCGCGTTGACGCTCCAAATGGGTCCAGCTGCGAACCAGCCGCCCCGCCTGATAGTCCAGATGGGCGAGCTCGACCTGCAACCGCCCTTCGGCGGTCGCCGCCCGTTCCCCGAAGATCTCGAGGATCAGGCCGGTGCGGTCGATGACCTTGGCCTCCAGCGCGGTTTCGAGGTTACGCTGCTGCACAGGTGTCAGCGCGCCATCGAACACGACAAGCTGCGCATCCTCCATGCGGACCTGCTGCGCGACCTGCTCGACCTGACCGCTGCCGATCAGGGTGGCGGGTTTCGGTGCCCGGACGCGCAGCGCGATCCGTTCGACCACGTCCAGCCCGATCGCCATGGCAAGCCCGGCGGTTTCGTCCAGGCGCGCATCGGCGTCACGGGCGGCATCGCCCTGGTCGGGCAGGACGATGACGGTCCGGGCACCACGCGCGAATTCGCCGCGATCGCGATCGAAACCCGTGCTCAATCCTCGGCCGATCCCGCCTGCTCTTCCGCCAGGTTCAGCGGCCGTGCGGGCTGAATGGTGGAAACCGCATGCTTGTAGACGAGCTGCGCCATGCCCTCACGCTGGAGCAGCATGCAGAACAGGTCGAAGCCCGCAATCTGCCCCTGCAGCATCACGCCGTTGATCAGGAACATGGTGACGGGGTCTTCGGACTTGCGCACCGCGTTCAGGAAAATCTCCTGCAAAAGCGGGTTCTTGCGCTGCTGTTCGGTCACGCCGTCGACGATGGCGGCCACGTCCAGCGGGCCCGAGGGCATGATGGTGGAGATGGCGTGCTTGTAAATCAGCTGCGACTGACCATCGCGACGCAGCAGCACCGAGAAGTTGTCGAACCACGTCACGATGCCCTGCAGCTTGACGCCCTTGACGAGGAACATGGTGACCGGCGCCTTGGAGCGGCGCAGTGCATTGAGGAAGAGGTCCTGAAGCGAACCCGCTTTGTCGGCCATGGGGAAGCCCTTGTTCTTGGCGGGTCCGTGCCCGCGAATTGCGCCGTTTCCCGGCGTCGGAACCGCGCCCGTGCGCCGGACGCCCCGAGTATCTATGGTTTCGCCGGGCATTCGTCCAGAGGGGGCGGACACCCGGTACCGATCAATCCTCGCGCGTCTCGCTGATCCCGAGCAGCTTCAGCTTGCGATGAAGCGCCGAGCGCTCCATTCCGATGAAGCTGGCGGTGCGCGATATATTGCCCGAGAAGCGCCGGATCTGGACGCGCAGATATTCGCGCTCGAAACTTTCCCTCGCCTCGCGGAGCGGTGCTCCCATGATGGCGGTGGCGCCCCCGCCCCCCATATCGGCCCCCTCGCCCAGCACTTCGGCGGGCAGCAGGTCGAGGTCGATCCTGGCAAGCCGATCGCCCGGCGCCAGGATGATCGTGCGTTCGACGACGTTGCGCAGCTGGCGGACATTGCCCGGCCAATCATAGGATTGCATGGCGACCATCGCATCGGGTGCGATCTCGGGCGTGCGTACGCGCCGTTCGGACGCATAATGCGCCATGAAATGCTCGACCAGCGGAGGAATATCCTCACGCCGCTCCGCCAGCGAGGGGATCGTCACCGGCACCACGTTGAGCCGGTAGTAAAGATCTTCGCGGAAACGTCCCTCGGCGATTTCCTGGGTCAGATCGCGCGCGGTGGCGGATACGACGCGGACATCGACCTTGACGACGCGCGTACCGCCGACCCGCGTGAAGCTCTGATCGGTCAGGACGCGCAGGATGCGCGCCTGGGTGGCGATCGGCATGTCGGCGATCTCGTCGAGGAACAGCGTGCCGCCATGCGCCTGTTCGAGAAGGCCCGTGCGGACGAGGTCACCCCCCTCCTCCACCCCGAACAACTCCTCCTCGACCCGCTCGGGCGTCATCCGGGCGGCGCTGACCACGACGAAGGGCGCGTCGACGCGGTTGCTCCAGCCATGGAGGAGGCGCGCGGCGACCTCCTTGCCGACGCCCGCCGCGCCCATGATCAGCACCCGGCTGCCGGTCGCGGCGACGCGCTTCAGGGTGGCGCGGATGCCGTTGATCGCGCTGGATGATCCGGTCAGGTCGTTCTCGCGCCCGACACTGGCGCGCAGCGAGGCGTTCTCGCGCCGAAGCCGCTCGGTCTCGGTCGCGCGACCCACCATCAGCAGCAGGCGCTCGGCCTCGAACGGCTTTTCGATGAAGTCCGCGGCCCCCTTGCGGATCGCGGCGACGGCGGTGTCGAGGTTGCCATGGCCCGAAATGACCAGCACCGGGATCGACGGATCGCGCCGCTTGATCTCGTCGAGCAATTCCAGCCCGTCGAGCTTCGATCCCTGGAGCCACACGTCGAGCAGGACCAGCGAAGGCCGCCGCACCGCCATCGCCTCCAGCGCGGAGTCGCTGTCGGCGGCGACGCGGGCGTCATAGCCCTCGTCCTCCAGCACGCCCGCGACCAGTTCGCGGATATCAAGTTCGTCATCGACGACGAGAATGTCCAAAGCCATGGTGTCTTTACGTCCGGGTACGAGTCAAAGCGGTGAGCTGGCCCTCCCCAGCCAGTTCGGGTTCGGCGCCCCCCTGATCCAGTGCGGCGAGGGCTCCGGCGTCGAACATCATCGAAACAATGGTGCCGCCGGTCGGATTGTCGGAAAAGCCGATCGTGCCGGCATGTTCCTCGATGATCTTGTTGACGATCGCCAGGCCCAGGCCGGTGCCGCGCGCGCGGGTCGTCATATAGGGCTCGATGATGCGATCGCGCTCGGGCGGCAGGCCGACGCCGTTATCCGCGACGGTGATCGTGACGATGCTCGCCTGCTGGCCGACGGTCATTACCACCTTGCCGCCCTTGGCCCCTTCCGGCCTGCCCTCAATGGCTTCGACCGCATTCTTGACGATGTTGGTCAGCGCCTGGCTCATCTGGCGACGGTCGCAGACGAGCGTGGGGGCGGGATCGTCCTGAACGATCTCGAACGTCACGTCGGGATGCGCCACTTCGTGCAGGAACATCGCCTGCGCGCAGATGTCGGCAATGGCCTCTTCGCGGAAAACCGGCTTGGGCATTCGCGCGAAGGACGAGAATTCGTCGACCATGCGGCGCAGGTCGCCGACCTGGCGGACGATCGTCTCGGTCAGGCGGCCAAAGGTCTGGTCCTCCGGATCGATCACCTTGCCATAGCGGCGCTGGAGCCGCTCGGCGGCGAGCTGGATCGGGGTCAGCGGGTTCTTGATCTCGTGCGCGATCCGGCGCGCGACGTCGGACCAGGCGGCGCGGCGCTGGTCGAGAAGCTGCTGGGTGATGTCGTCGAAGGTCAGGATAGGGCCGTCCGCGGTCTGCGCGATTCGTACCGCCAGCGTCCGCATGTCGCCGTGCAAGGCCACCTGTACCGTTGCCTCGCGCCGCCCCTGGTCGAGCAGCTCGTCCAGTTCGGGCGCGACATCGCCGAGCTTGCGCCCCACCAGGCCGCCCTGGTCCGCACCCAGCAGCAGGTCGGCCGAATTATTGGCGATCCGCACCTGCCGATCGCGCCCGACCGCGACGACGCCTGCCGACACGCCCGCCATCACCGCCTCGATCAGCGCGCGGCGGTTGTGCAACTGCGCATTGGCGGTCACCAGTTCGGTGTTCTGCTGCTCGAGCTGGCCGGTCATCTGGTTGAAGGCATTGGCCAGCGTGCCGACCTCGTCTCGGGTCCGAGGATCGGGCACGCGGGCGGTCAGGTCGCCGCCCGCGATCCGGCGTGCGGCATCGACCAGCTCGCCGACCGGCCGAACCAGCCGGTCGGCCACCGCCAGCGCGATCCACACCGCGATCCCTACGATCAGCAATGCGACGGCGAGCAGCGCCAGGTTGAACTTCAGTTGGAGCGACCGCGCCCGACCTTGCAGCGCGCGGTAGCCATCGACCACATCCTCGGCCGCGAAATGCTGCTGACTGAGAAAGGCCGCGTTCACGCTGGTGCCGACATAGAGCATGACGTTGCCGCTGTCGGGCAAGGGCGTGACGACCCAGACGCGCTGTTCGTTGGCACCGCCAACCGGCTGGTCCGATCGCCCCGCCTGCCCGATCACGTCGGGCGTCACCAGATTGCGAAAGCTGGCGTCGGAGGGCTGGTTGAAGAAATCGTAGAATTTGAACCCCTGTTTGGGGTCGTAGGAGAAGAGGACCGCCTCCTCCAAGTCGCGCACTATCGTCTGCTGCGCCATATAATTGTGGAAATCGCGCGGATTTTCGCGAAGCAAGGGCAAGTTGCGCCCCAGATCCTTCGACATGGCGCGCCCGGCCAGGATCCAGCGGTTGATGATCTGCTGCTGCGACTGGCGCGCGATATCCATCGCGTCGCCGAACGCTTTCCGGGCGCGGTCGGAAATCCAGAATTCGGCCGAAGACTGGAACATCATCGACGCGGTGACGACGGTCAGCAGGATCGGAACGCTGGCGGTCAACGAGAAGATCGCGACCAGCCGGACGTGCAGCCGCCCGCCTCCGCCAACGGCCGATTCCGCCGCCCGGCGCATCGCCACGCGTCGCCCGAGCAGCATCAGCAGCAGGATGCCCGGCACCAGGTTGAGCGCGAGCAGGCCCGCAATGACCGGCGGTGCGATCAGTCCCTGCGCATCATGCTGTCGGGCGATGAACCAATAGGTCCCGATCGCGATCGCAACCGCGCCGACGATCACCGCAAGCTCGACCGCCGGGGTCACCGCGAAGCGGGATCGCGGCGTTTCGGCAGGACCAGCAGGCTTCAGGAACGCCAACATCGTTGCAATCGTACAACGTCGAGCGTGTCCTGCAAGCCACAATTCCAAAAAATCACGCGGCCGGGTCGAGCCCCTCGTCCTCGCTGCCCACGGCAATTCGCAGGGTGTCGAGCCGCTTGCGCAAGGTATTGCGGTTGATCCCCATGGCCCGCGCGGTGCGAAGCTGGTTGCCGCCATGGCGCGCCAGCATCGCCTCGATCAACGGGCGCTCGACCTCGCTGATGACGCGATCATAAAGCGTGCCGTCGTCCAGCGCCGCCGGGCGTTCCGAAGCGAGCCGGGCCAGATAAGTGCGGACGGCCGCCGCCAGATCGGCGTCCGACGGCGCGCCGCCAGCGGCCATGGTCGGCGGCGCCTCGCCCAGCATTCCGCGTACCGCCTCGGCATCGATCACCTCGTCGCGTGCCAGCACGGCCAGCCGCCGCATCAGATTTTCCAGCTCTCGGACATTGCCCGGCCAGTCATGCGCGACCAGCACGTCGAGGGCATGGGCATCGACCTTGCGCCGGGGCAGCCCCTGAGCCGCTGCATTCTCCAGGAAATGCCGGGCGAGCAAGGGAATATCCTGCCGCCGCTCGCGCAGGGACGGCAGGGTGATCGGCACGACGTTCAGCCGGTAGAACAGATCCTCGCGGAACTGGCCCGAAGTCACCTGCTGGCTGAGATCGCGATTGGTAGCGGCCACGATCCGGACATCGGTGCGGATCGTCCGCGCACCGCCGACCGTGGTGAACTCGCCCGATTGCAGCACGCGGAGCAGTCGGGTCTGCGCCTCCATCGGCATGTCGCCGATCTCGTCCAGGAACAGCGTGCCGCCCGCCGCCTGCTCGAAGCGACCGGCATTGCGCTGTGCCGCGCCGGTAAAGGCGCCGCGTTCATGGCCGAACAGCTCCGCCTCGATCAGCTCGCGCGGGATCGCGGCCATGTTGATCGCGACGAAGGGGGCCTGGCGGCGCGGACCCAGATCATGGATGGCGCGCGCGACCAGTTCCTTGCCCGTGCCCGACTCGCCGGAGATCAGGACGGTCAGGTCGGTGGCGACGACACGCGCGATGATCCGATACACGCTCTGCATCGCCTGCGACCGCCCGATCAGCGGCAGCGCGCGGTCGTCCTCGCCCAGCCCGTCCTCGACCAGCACGCCGCCGCGCGCCAGCGCCCCGGCCACCGCATTGGTCAGCGCATCGAGATCGAAGGGCTTGGGCAGATATTCATAGGCGCCGACCTCCGCCGCGCGCACGGCGGTGGTCAGGGTGTTCTGCGCGGACAGGATGATGATCGGCAGGGCCGGAAAGCGCGCCGCGACGCTGCGGATATGATCGATCCCGTCCCCATCTGGCAGGATCACATCGGTCACCAGCACGTCGGGGGCACCGCCGGTCAGCACGCGATCAAGCCGGGCCAGCGTCTCGACCGCCGTGACCTCATGCCCGGCGCGACGAAGCGCCTGGCCGACGACGGTCCGGATCGCGGCGTCGTCATCGACGACCAGGATATGGCTCATGCCCGTGCCCTTGGCAGCAACAGACGCAGCACGGTCATTTCCGGTGTACCCTCTCTGGCATATTGGACGATCCCGCTCATGTCGCGGACCAGCTTGTCGACCAGCGCCAGCCCCAGCCCCTGCCCCTCGCGACGCCCCGACACGAACGGGTCGAACAGATGGTCGGCGATATCGGACGGGGCACCGGGGCCATTGTCGATCACGCAAATCTCAATCGGCAGCGGCAGGCGCGATTGCCCCTCGCCGATGCTGACCGACATGCCGTGTCGATAGGCTGTCGTCAGGATGATCCGCGGGTTGCGCACCGAGCGGACGGCCTCCCGCGCATTCTTCAGCAGGTTGATGACGATCTGGAGAAGGGCGTCCCGGTTGATCCGCGCGGGCGGCAGCGAGGGATCGAATCGTTCCTCGATCTGGATGCCCCTGGCGAACCCGGCCAGCGCGACGCTGCGCGCATGGGCGAGCAGCGGATAGATATTTTCTGGTACCAGCGGCAACGGCCGGGTATCGCTGAAATCCTGCATCCGATCGATCAGCGCGGCGATGCGATCGACCTCGGTGGTGATCAGGGTGGTCAACTCCCCGCCGTTCAGCAGCTGCGCGGCGCCGCGTATCCCCGACAGCGGGTTCTTGATCTCGTGCGCGAGCATCGCCGCTGCCCCGACCGCCGCACGCGCACCCGCGCCGCGTTCCGACGCATGGCCCAGCCGCCGGGAAGGACCGGCACTGTGCAGCGTGATGGCGCGCCAGCCGGGATGATCGGGAATTTGCGCCTCGACGAAATCGACCCGGATCTTGGGGCCGCGCGGCATCGCGATCTCGGTATCGTACACGGCAAAGCCATGGCCATCGCGGCTGCGCGGCGCGTCCGGCGGGGGCAGGATCGCCTCGACCGGCTGTCCGACCATCACCCGTTCGGACAGGTTGAGCATCTGCTCGGCCAGGCCATTGGCATGGGCGATGCGGTTGTCGGGATCGACCACCACCACGGCCACGGGCAGCGCCCCGAACAGCGCGGCGAAACCCGGTCGGCCATGGCGGGTCGGCTCAGGCAGCGGCGGCAAGCTCGATCTGCGGCATGTAAAAGTCGTACAGCATCGCCTTGACCCGGTCGGCGCTCGCCTCCTGGTTCACCTTGTTGCGGAAATCGGCCGAGCCGTGCAGCCCGCGCGTGTACCAGCCGATATGCTTGCGGGCCATGTTGACGCCCGTCTCGGTGCCGTAATGCTCGAGCATCGCGTCATAATGTTCGGTAACCGCACGATATTGCTCGTCCAGGGGCGGATCGGCGCGACGCTCGCCGGTGGCGAACCAGTGCATCACCTGGCCCAGCAGCCAGGGACGGCCATAGGCACCGCGCCCGATCATGATGCCGTCCGCACCCGACTGGTCCAGCGCCGCATCGGCATCGTCGATCGAACAGATATCGCCATTGGCGATCACCGGGATGTTGACCGCGTCCTTGACGTTGCGGATGAACGCCCAGTCGGCGCTGCCCTTGTACATCTGGTTGCGGGTGCGGCCATGGACCGTGATCATCTTCACCCCGATATCCTCGGCGATACGCGCGAGTTCGGGGGCATTCAGGCTGTCATGGCACCAGCCCATCCGCATCTTCAGCGTGACGGGCACGTCGACCGCCTTCACCGTCGCCTCGATGATCGCGGACGCCAGCTTCAGGTCGCGCATCAGCGCCGAGCCCGCATCGCCGTTGACGACCTTGCGCACCGGACAGCCCATATTGATGTCGATGATCGCCGCGCCGCGATCCGCATTGAGCTTGGCGGCCTCACCCATCTCCAGCGGGGTGCAGCCGACCAGCTGCATCGACACCGGCTCTTCTAGGGGGTGCCAGGCGGCCTTCTGGATCGACTGACGCGTCTCCCGGATCGCGGCCTGGCTGGCGATCATCTCGGTGACGTTCAGTCCCGAGCCGTAGCGGCGGACGAGCGTGCGGAACGGCATATCGGTCACGCCGGTCATGGGGGCGAGGACGACGGGGCTGTCGATCGTGACGGGACCGACCTGAATGGGGGCGAGGTTACGCATCAAACTGCCTGAAAAATAAGCAACGCCCTATCCCAAGATGGTCAGCAAGGCAAGATTGGCGGGGGCAGGCAAAAGCCGCTAGGCGACATCGCCATGAGCCAGAAAGCAAAGATCGCCGCGCTGATCGTCGCGGCGGGTGGCGGCAGCCGGATGGGCGGCGGCGTGCCGAAGCAGTTCCGCGATCTCGGCGGTCGGCCGATGCTGTGCTGGAGCCATGACGCCTTTCTCTCGCATTCCGCCATCGACCTAGTGCTGACGGTGGTGGCGGAGGATCGGCTGGACCAGGCCCGCGCCATCCTGCCGGGCGGTTTGGTGGAGCCGGGCGGTGCGTCGCGGCGCGAATCGGTGGCGCGGGGCTTGCGGCACTTGGCGCTGGCGGGGGTGGAGCAGGTGCTGATCCACGACGCCGCCCGCCCCTTCCTCTCGGCCGAGGTGATCGACCGGGTGCTGGCGGGCATGGCATCGGCCGATGGGGCGATGCCGGTCCTGCCGGTGGCGGACACGCTGGCGCGCGACAGGGATGCGGTGCTGGGCGAGATCGTACCGCGCGACGGCGTCGTTCGGGTGCAGACGCCGCAGGGCTTTCACCTGCAGGCGGTAGTCGCCGCACATGCCGCCTGGCCGGCCGATGCGGAGGCGACCGACGATGCGCAGATGGTACGACGGCTTGGCGGACGCGTCGCTTTGGTGCAGGGCGATGCCATGCTCGAGAAAATCACCTATCCCGACGACCTGACCGGCGCGGACATGCGCCTGACCTGGGAAACCCGGACGGCCATGGGCTATGACGTCCACCGGCTGGAAGACGGCGAGGAATTATGGCTGGGCGGGGTGTTGATCCCGCACCATCAGGGGCTGTCGGGACATAGCGACGCCGATGTCGCGCTCCATGCGCTGACCGACGCGCTGCTCGGGACGATCGCGGCCGGGGATATCGGCACGCATTTCCCGCCCAGCGATCCGCAATGGAAGGGCGCTGAGTCGGGGCAGTTCCTGCAGCATGCCGCCAAGCTGATCGCCGACAAGGGCGGTCGGATCGATTTCGTCGACCTGACGATCATCTGCGAAGCGCCCAAGATCGGGCCGCATCGTGCCGCCATGGTCGCGCGGATCGCCCAGCTGCTCGGTATCGACCAGGGCCGGGTCAGCCTGAAGGCGACGACCACCGAGCGGCTGGGCTTTACCGGACGCGGCGAAGGCATTGCGACGCAGGCGGTGGCGACCGTCCGCCTGCCGGGCGGGGCGGCGGCGTGAAGCGGCTGGCGCTGATCGCCGCGCTGGCTTTGCTCATCGCTCCGGAGGCGGCGATGGCGCAGCAACGGGCCTGCATCACACCGCCCGAGGCCGAGGCGATGACCCTGGTCGCCATGCCGGATATTCTGCGCGAAACCGGCCGGGTCTGCGGCGCGCGACTGCCCGCCAATAGCCTGATCCGCGGCAACGGCACGCTCATCTCCAAATACGAAGCCTCCGCCGATCAGGCATGGCCGACCGCGCGCGCCGCGATCGTCAAGCTGTCCGATCCGACCGTGGATACGCTGCTCCAGTCCGACTATGCCCGGCCGCTGCTGACCTCCCTGCTCGTCCCGTTCATCGTCGGGCGGATCGGGCTGGAGGATTGCGGGACGATCGACCGGCTGGTGACGCAACTCGCCCCCCTGCCCCCGCGCAACATGGCGGCGGTGATCGTCACCGCGCTGCAATATCTCAAAAGCGAAAAGGCGCGCGGACGGCAGGTTGCCGTGCCCGACCTGCCCCTCTGCCCCAACGGAAACCGCTGATGGACGTGCTTCTCCCCCCCGAACTGGTCGCGCTGGCCAAGCGTGTCGTCGTCGCCAACCGCGCGATCGGCCGCCGAGTCGCGCTGGCCGAGAGCTGCACTGGGGGCTTGGTATCCGCCGCGCTGACCGAAATTCCCGGCTCGTCCGACGTGGTCGAGGCGGGTTTCGTCACCTATTCCAACCAGGCCAAGATCAAGCTGCTGAACGTCAGCCCGGACATGATCGACACGTTCGGCGCGGTGTCGACCGCCACCGCCTGGGCGATGGCGCAGGGTGCGCTGGCGGCGAGCGAGGCCGACATCGCCGTCGCGATCACCGGCGTGGCAGGGCCCGGCGGCGGCACGGCGAAGAAGCCGGTCGGAACGGTCGTCTTCGCCCAGGCGCTTCGCGACGGCGACCCCGAAGAGATCAAGGCCGAGCGGCACGAATTCGGTGAAATCGGCCGCGGCGCGATCCGGCTTCAGGCGGCGCTGTTGGCGTTGGAGTTGTTGTTGCCGTAAAGCCTGGCTGCGCGGTCCTCGAACGCGCCGATCATGCGGCGGAGCGCGGTGCCGAACACCTGCCCCGCCAGCATCTCGAACACCCGGTTCTTGAAGGCGAAGTCGACGGTGAAGTCGACCGCGCAGCCTTGTTCCTCGGGCCGGAAGCGCCAGTTGTTGCGCAGATATTTGAGCGGCCCGTCGAGATATTCGACATCGATCGCCTCCGGCCGCGCCTTGGTGACGCGGCTGGTGAAGGTCTCGCGCAGCCCCTTGAAGCCGACGATCATGTCGGCGACCGTCTCGGTGTCCGAGTCCGATCGCACGCGCATCGCCGAAACCCAGGGCAGGAATTCCGGATAGCGCGCGACGTCGGCGACCAGGTCGAACATCTGCTCCGGCGTATAGGGCAGATGCCGTGTTTCGCTATGCTTGGGCATTAGCGGGCGCTGGCCAGCTTCGCCTCGCGCGCGGTCCGCAGCCGTTCGAAATCGTCACCCGCATGATAGCTAGACCGCGTCAGCGGCGAGCTGGCGACGAGCAGGAAGCCCTTGGCGCGGGCGATCGAGGCATAGGCGTCGAACGCCTTGGGCGTGACGAACTCGGCAACCTTGGCATGGCGCGGCGTCGGCTGGAGATACTGGCCCATGGTCAGGAAATCGATGTCGGCCGAACGCATGTCGTCCATCACCTGATGGACCTCCAGCCGCTCCTCGCCCAAGCCCAGCATGACGCCCGACTTGGTGAAGATCGACGGATCGTGGCGCTTCACGCTCTCCAACAGCCGCAGCGAGGCGTAATAGCGCGCGCCGGGACGGATCGTCGGGTAAAGCCGGGGCACCGTTTCCAGATTGTGGTTATACACGTCGGGCCGCGCCTCGACGATCGACTCGATCGCGGCCTGCGCCTTGTTGCGGAAATCGGGCGTCAAGATTTCGATGGTCGTATCGGGGGTCGTGCGGCGCAGCGCCTGGATGACCTTCACGAATTGCGATGCGCCGCCATCGGGCAGGTCGTCGCGGTCGACCGAGGTGACGACGATGTGCTTCAGGCCCATCTGCGCCGCTGCATCGGCGACATTCTGCGGCTCCATCGCATCGACCTTGCGCGGCATGCCGGTCTTGACGTTGCAGAAGGCGCAGGCGCGGGTGCAGGTGTCGCCCAGGATCATGACGGTCGCATGCTTTTTCGACCAGCATTCCCCGATATTGGGGCAGGCCGCCTCTTCGCAGACGGTCGTCAGGCTCTTGGCGCGCATCAGCTCGCGGGTCGCGGCGAAACCGGCGCTCGTCGGTGCCTTGACGCGGATCCAGTCGGGCTTGCGCGCGCGCGCGGGCGCGGCCAACGGTGTCAACTCGTTCATGCCCGCGAAATAGCGATGCAGCCGGTCGGACACAATGCCCGCTGACACGCAGCGCGATATCCGTGGACAGACACATTTTGATATGGAACCGAAACGGCCATGCCCGGGTTCGCCTGCTATAGCGTGGCTTCCTTAACTGGATAAGAGAGAGCAATGACCGACTTTAACGACCTCGTGGATGGCTATCAGCGCTTTCGGACCTCCGATTGGCGTCGCCAGCGCGACCGCTGGGCCGAACTGAAGGAAGGCCAGAGCCCCAAGGTGATGGTGATCGCCTGCTCGGACAGCCGCGTCGATCCGGCCCAGATCTTCGACACGCTGCCCGGTGAGATCTTCGTCGTGCGCAACGTCGCCAACCTGGTTCCCCCGTTCGAGACGGGCGGCGGGCATCACGGCGTGTCGGCTGCACTGGAATTCGCGGTGACGCAGCTGGAAGTGACCGACGTCGTCGTCATGGGTCACGGCGCATGCGGCGGCTGCAAGGCCGCGCTGACCCAGGGCTTCGCCCATGCCCCGCAGGGCGAAGGTGGCTTCATCTCCGACTGGGTGAACCTGCTCGACGGCGCGCGCGAGAAGGTCATCGCCAAGCATGGTGACGGCCCCGACGCGATGCGTGAGATGGAGCTCGAGTCGGTTCGCACCTCGATCGCAAATCTGCGCACCTTCCCCTTCGTCACCAAGCGTGAGGAAGCGGGCAAGCTGACCCTGCGCGGCGCCTATTTCGCGATCGCCGACGGCGTGCTGCACCTGATGGACGAGAGCGGCGAGTTCAAGCCCGCCTCCCCGTCGCTGGTCGCGGCCTGAGAAGGTCGGTCTGGGCCCCCGGCCCGGACACGACACGAAAAAAGGGCGGACGCCGCATCCGGCGCCCGCCCTTTTTCTGTGCCCTTCGGGCGGGATCAGCCCGCCGAAGCGGCGACGACCTGATCCACATCCTTTTTCGGCTCGGCGGTCGAGCGCAGCGACAGCTCGCGCATCTGCTTGTTGCTGGGCAGGCTGGGGGCGCCCATCAGCAGGTCCTCGGCACGCTGGTTCATCGGGAACAGCGAGATTTCGCGCAGATTCTGCGCGCCGCAGATCAGCATCACGATCCGGTCGACGCCAGCGGCCATGCCGCCATGCGGCGGCGCGCCATACTGGAACGCCCGGTAGAGACCGCCGAAACGCTCCTCGACATCCGCCTTGGACAGGCCGACCTTCTCGAACGCGGCGACCATCAGTTCGGGCGACTGGTTTCGGATCGAACCCGACGCGATCTCGAAGCCGTTGCAGACCAAGTCGTACTGATAGGCCTTGAGCGACAGCGGATCGGCGGTGGTCAGCGCCTCCATGCCACCCTGCGGCATCGAGAAGGGGTTGTGCGCGAACTCGACCTTCTTCTCGTCCTCGTCCCACTCGTAGAAGGGGAAGTCGACGATCCAGCAGAGGCGGAACGCCCCCTCTTCGATCAGGCCGAGCTGCTCGGCGACGCGGGTGCGGGCGAGGCCGGCCAGTTTGGCGGCCGCATCGACCTTGCCCGCCGCGAAGAACAGGCCGTCATCCGGGCCCAGGCCCAGCGCGGCATAGATCGCCTCCATGCCCTCGGTGCCGTGGTTCTTGGCGATCGGACCGCCGAACTCGCCGCCCTTGCGGGTGACATAGCCCAGGCCCGCATGACCCTCCGCGCGCGCCCATTCGTTCATCTCGTCGAAGAACTTGCGGCTCTTCTCGGCGGTCTTGGGTGCCGGGATCGCGCGGACGACGCCGCCCGAACCGACGATCTTCTCGAACAGCCCGAAGCCCGAGGTCGTGAAATGCTCGGAGACGTCGGTGATGATCAGAGGGTTGCGCAGGTCGGGCTTGTCGTTGCCATATTTCAGCATCGACTCCGAATAGGGAATGCGCGGGAACTCGCCCGTGGGCGTGACGGTCCGGCCATCGGCGAACTTCTCGAAGATGCCGCCGATCACCGGCTCCATCGTCTCCCACACCTCTTCCTGGGTGACGAAGCTCATTTCCAGGTCGAGCTGGTAGAATTCGCCCGGCAAGCGGTCGGCGCGCGGGTCCTCGTCGCGGAAGCAGGGCGCGATCTGGAAATAGCGGTCGAACCCGGCGACCATCAACAGCTGCTTATACTGCTGCGGCGCCTGCGGCAGCGCATAGAACTTGCCCGGATGGATGCGGCTCGGCACCAGGAAGTCGCGCGCGCCCTCGGGCGAGGAGGCGGTCAGGATCGGGGTCGAATATTCGGTGAAGCCCGCCGTTTCCATGCGACGCCGCATGTCGGAGATCACCTGGGTCCGGCGCACGATATTGGCGTGCAGCGTCTCGCGACGCAGGTCGAGGAAGCGATAGCGCAGGCGGATATCCTCCGGATATTCCTGCTCGCCCGCCACGGGCATCGGCAGTTCCTCGGCGGCCGATAGCACGGTGGCGCCGCGCGCGAACACCTCGATCTCGCCGGTCGCCAGATTGGCGTTGACCGTGCCCGCCGAGCGCGCCTTCACCACGCCGTCGATCGTCACGACCGACTCGACGCGCACTGCCTCCAGGATGGCGAGCGCGGGGGTGTCGCTGTCCGCGACGATCTGGGTGATGCCGTAATGGTCGCGCAGATCGACGAAGAGGACGCCGCCATGGTCGCGCTTGCGATGGACCCAGCCGGACAGGCGGACCGTCTGGCCCACGGCGTCGGCTGTCAGCGCGGCACAGGTATGAGTACGATAGGCGTGCATGGCGAGCATTCTCTGAACGTCTGGGGAAAGTGACGCCGCTTCCCCGCCCACCCCTGTTTTGTCAATCCCCCAGTGGCCGCTCTCCATGCCGAACGGGCACCTGCGCGTTCCTCTTTGTCAACCCGCGCGCGTGCGGCTATGTGCATGCGATGCACGTTCATCCGTTGATTACCGACAGCGCCACGCTCGCCAATCTCTGCGCCCGCCTCTCGCAAGCCGACTTCATCACGGTCGATACCGAGTTCATGCGCGAAAGCACCTATTGGCCGGAGCTGTGCCTGATCCAGATCGCCGACACCGAAGAGGCCGCCGCGATCGACCCCAAGGCGCCGGGTCTGGATATGACGCCGCTGCTCGACCTGCTGGTCAACAATGACGAGGTTCTGAAGGTCTTCCATGCCGGTGGGCAGGATATCGAGATCATCTACAACCTGACCGGAAAGACCCCCCACCCCCTGTTCGACACCCAGATCGCGGCCATGGCGCTGGGACAGGGCGAGCAGATCGGCTATTCCAACCTGGTCGACAGCTGGCTCGGCATCCCGATCGACAAGGGCGCCCGCTTCACCGACTGGTCGCGCCGCCCGCTCGACCAGCGGCAGGTCGATTATGCGATCGGCGACGTGACCCATCTCTCCGCCATCTTCCCCAGGATGCTGGAACGGCTGCGCAAGACCGGGCGCGGCGCATGGCTGGACCAGGAAATGGAGCGGCTGGCCGATCCCTCGCATTACGCCAATGATCCCGACAGCGCCTGGAAGCGCGTCCGCGTATCGGGTCGCAAGCCCGACATGCTCGGCCGTCTGAAGGCGCTCGCCCGCTGGCGCGAACTGGAGGCACAGGCCAAGGACCTGCCGCGTGGCCGCATCGTCAAGGACGAGACGCTGGCCGACCTGGCCGGGCATCCGCCGCGCAAGCAGACCGATCTTGCCAAGGTGCGCGGGCTTTCCGCCACCTGGGCGGGCAACGACATCGGTCATCGCCTTATGGAGGCGCTGGAGGGCGCGACGCCGCTCGACGCCGACGAACTGCCCGCGCGTGACGATCGCAAGCCGGGGCTGGGGCGCGAGGGCGCGCTGGTCGCCGATCTGCTCAAGCTGTTACTCAAGATCCGCGCGCGCGACATCGACGTGGCGCCGCGCCTGCTGGCCCGGTCGGACGATCTGGAGATGCTGGCGGCGGGGGTTCGCAGCGGCCTGTCGGTGCTCGATGGCTGGCGGTTCGAGCAATTCGGGCGCGACGCGCTCGATCTGGTCGAGGGGCGCACCGGGTTCGTCGTCAAGGGCGGCAAGCTGAAGATGGTCCGCACCGAGGATCCAGTGGCATGAACCGGGCCGTGGTCCTCGTCGCGCTGATGGCGATCGGTGCCTGTACCCCGACCGGAACGCCGCCGTCGCGCGGCGAGCAGATGGCGGAATTACCGATGCAGTGCGGTGAGGGCCGCGTCGCGGACCTGGTCGGCAAGCGCTGGGGCGAGGCGATGCGCGCCGACGTGCTGAAGCGCACCGGCGCGCGGACCCTACGGGTGATTGCGCCGGGCGATGCGGTCACGATGGACTATCGCACCGACCGGCTGAACCTGGAAACCGATGCCGAGGGACGGATCACGCGGATTCGGTGCGGCTGATCCGCGTCGCCATCCGCCCCAGCGCGGCGGCGAGCGCGGCATGGCGACGCTCGACCGCCTCGCCGTAAAAGCCCCTGTCCTCGTCCAGCATCGTGAGGCCCAGGCTGGTCGCTTCCAGAACCAGCCTGGTCCGCTCCAACGGCCCCTCTAGGCCGCCGCTCAGCCGCTGGCCCAGCCGGATCGCCAGTCCCCAGCTCGTCGCCAGCTTCAGCTGTGCCGGGGTCGCCAGTTCGGCGAGCGGCGCTGGCACGTCCAGCCCTCCGCCCAGACTCGTGTGCAGCGCCTGCGCCAACATGGCGCGCCCCGTCGCGTCGATCCCGACCCAATTGCCGTGGAGCGCGATCTCCACCCCGCGTTCGGCCCGAAATTCCGGATTGGCGCGCCAGCCCACATCGGCGAGCAGGCAGGCGGCATGACGAAGCCGCGCCTCGGCGGCGGCTTCCCCGGCAAATAGCGGGGCGATCCAGCTTTCGAGCAGGTCGCCATGTTCGGGAAAGCGCCCGAGCAACCGCCCCTCTTCGCGCGCCGCCACGATCAACGGATCCTGGGCGCGGGTCCTGGCATCCAGATTGCCGTAGAGCAGCCCTTCGCGCAGGCCATAGGCGGACACCACGGTCGTACTGCTGCCCAGATGCTTGAGGAGGACGCTCAGCAGCGCGGTCGCATCGCCGAGCGTCGCCGCGCGGCTGGACGACAGGCCCTTCACGTCGCGCAGCCGCGCCTTGGACAGATGCGGGATGGTCCGCGACAGCCTCGCTATATCGGTCGGCGTCAGTTCATAGTGATGGATGATCGGCAGGGGATATTCGGCCAGCGTCATGTCGAGCCGCGCCAGCGCCCGCCACGATCCGCCGACCAGATAGAAGGGCAGGCCCCGACCGCGGCCTTCCCATCCCGCCTCCTCGATCAGCCGCCCGATCTGCCGCTCGAACGCCTTGCCGCCGCGCTCTCGCAGCGCCGGGATACGCAGCACGCCAAGCGGAAAGGACACCCGGTCCTCGACCCCACCGTCCCGCACCCGCACGAGTTCCAGGCTGCCTCCGCCCAGGTCGCCGACGATCCCGTCGGCATCGGGAATGGCGGACAAGACCCCCTCGCCCGCCCCCTTGGCCTCCTGCTCGCCCGACAGCAGCTCGACCTCAAGCCCCAGCGACTCGGCGCAGTCAATCAGTTCCTGCCCATTGGCGGCGTCGCGCACCGCCGCCGTCGCCACGGTGCGCAGGCTGCTCACCCCCATCTCCCGCGCGAGGCTGGCGAAGCGGGCCAGCGCCACCCGCGCCTTGCCCAGCGCGACCGGGTCGATCGCCCCCGTGGCGGCGAGGCCCCGGCCGAGGCCCGCCATCACCTTCTCGTTGAACAGGATCGCGGGCAGGCGCGCTGGACCCTGATAGACGACGAGACGGACCGAGTTCGAGCCGATGTCGATGATCGCCGTACGCGGCGCGCGGATCGCTGCCATCGTTCCGCCGCCCCCGATCAGCGCTGTCGCCGGAGCGACAGGGTCGGCACTGCCTTGCTGGTGTCGAGCGCGGCGCCGCGCCCCGAAAGCGAAGGATTGGTCATGAAATACCGATGCAGGTTGAAGGGGCGATCGCCCGGTTCGTCACGGACATAGCGGCCATCGGGCTCCAGTTCCCAGCTCTGTTCGTTGTCGAGCAGGTTGGCGACCATCACCTGGTCGAGGATCTGGTCGTGGACGGTCGGGTTGAGGATGGGCAGCATATATTCGACCCGCCTATCGAAGTTGCGCGGCATCCAGTCGGCCGAGGAAATGAAGAGCTTGGCCGCGTCATGGGGCAGCGCCTTGCCGTCGCCGAACGCCCAGATGCGGCTATGCTCCAGAAAGCGGCCGACGACCGATTTCACCCGGATATGATCCGACAGGCCGGGGACGCCGGGGCGCAGGCAGCAGATGCCGCGCACGATCAGGTCGATCTCGACCCCCGCACCGCTCGCCTCGTACAGCTTTTCGATGATCAGCGGATCGACCAGCGAGTTCATCTTGGCCCAGATGCTGCCCTTTCGACCCGCGCGGGCATGGGCGATCTCGGCATCGACCAGCGCCATCAAATTGTGCCGCAGGTCGCGCGGCGACAGGCTGACCCGGTTCATCGCCACGGGTTCGACATAGCCGGTGATATAGTTGAACATCTGCGCCGCATCCCGCCCGATGGCGGGGTCGGCGGTGAAGAAGCTGAGATCGGTATAGATGCGTGCCGTCACGGGGTGATAATTGCCCGTGCCGAAATGGCAGTAGGTGCGGAAGTCGCCGCCCTCGCGCCGGACGACCATCGACACCTTGGCATGCGTCTTCCAGTCGATGAAGCCATAGACGACCTGGACGCCCGCCCGCTCCAGCGCGGAGGCCCAGTAAAGATTCTGCTCCTCGTCAAAGCGCGCCTTCAGCTCGACGATCGCGGTCACCGACTTGCCCGCCTCCGCCGCCGCGATCAGGGCGTTGATGACCGCCGACTGCTTGCCCGCGCGGTAGAGGGTCTGCTTGATCGCCACCACATCCGGGTCGACCGCCGCCTGCTTTAGAAAGGCGATGACCGCCTCGAACGTCTCGTACGGATGGTGGACGACGATGTCCTTGGCCTTGATCGCGGCGAAACAGTCGCCCGCGAACTCGCGAATCCGTTCGGGAAAGCGCGGCGTATAGGGCGGAAATTTCAGGTCCGGCCGATCCGCATCGACCAGCATGTCTAGATCGCCGATGCCGAGCAGATTTCCGCTCTCGGTGATGATCGCATCCGTCCCGCCCAGTTCGTCGCGCAGCACGTCGGCCAGTTCGTCGGGCATCCCCGTCTCCAGCTCCAGCCGGATGACGCGCCCGCGCCGCCGCCGCTTGATCGCATTGGCGAAATAGCGGACCAGATCCTCGGCCTCCTCCTCGATCTCGATATCGCTGTCGCGAAGGACGCGGAAGGTCGCCGCGCCGTTGACGACATAGCCGGGGAACAGCAATCCCGAAAAGCGGCGCAGGATCGTCTCGATCGACACATAGCGCGTCCCCTCGCCCGGCAACCGGACGAAGCGCGGCATTGTTGCGGGGATCATCACCAGCTCGCGGATCGGCGCCTTGTCCGACACGCGGGTCAGGTCGAAGATCATCGACAGCCCCTTGTTCGGGATGAACGGAAAGGGGTGCGCGGGATCGAGCGCCTGGGGGGTCAGGATCGGGAAGATCTGGTCGCGGACATGCCCCTCCAGCCAGGCGCTCGCCTCGGCATCGATCGCATCGCGGCGCAATACGAAAATGCCCGCCGCATCGAGCAGGTTGCGCAGGTCGCCCCATACTTCCTGCTGGCTGGCCATCAGCCGGTCCGCTTCGGCGACGATCTCGTTCAGCTGCTGCCCCGGCGTCAGCCCGTCGACCGAGCGCTGTTCGACGTCCTGCGCCTGCTGCCCCTTCAGGCCCGCAACGCGGACCATGAAGAATTCATCGAGGTTCGAGCCCGAGATGGACAGGAAGCGGAGCCGCTCGAGCAGCGGATGCGCGGTGTTGCACGCCTCTTCCAGCACGCGCCGGTTGAAGGCCAGCCAGGACAGCTCGCGATTGAAATAGCGCCCGTTCGGCTCCCGCGTGACATGATCGTCGTCCGGTTCGGACATTTGCGCGATATGGGCAGGCCGGGTCATCGTTTCTCGCTTGGTTCGCGGGGCTCAGGGCTCGGCGATCAGACCGGCCCCGATCAGGGTGGAACGTGCAAGGGCAATCGATAAGCGCGCGCGCCGTTCCATCGCCCCCTGATCGAGCATATCCACCGCGCGGATGACAGAAAGGTGACTACGCTCGATCCGCGCGGTCAGCCATTCGATCAGATCGGGCCGCGCATCGAGCCCGCGCCTCTGGAACAGCAACTCGAACAGGGCGGCGACCAGCTCGTCGTCGGGTGCTCCGATTTCTGCCAGGCTGCTATTAGCGAGCCGCGACCGCAGGTCGGGCAGCTTGACCGCCCAGCGCGGCGGCGCGGCGTCGGCGACGATGACCAGCGGTCGGCGTTCCGCCTGTGCCGTGTTCCAGGCATGGAAGATCTGGACCTCGGGCACGCGCTCGGCATCGTCGATGATCGTACCACCACTGCGCGCGGCGAAGATGCGCGCCAGCAGCGACCGCCCCGACTTGCGCGGGCCGGTCAGGATCGCGGCCATGGTCGGCCATTTCTCCCATTGCTCCAGCATGCGCGCGGCAAGCCGGTTGGAATCGGTCAGCAGGAACGCGTCCGACAAGGGGTCCGCTGGCCATTCCAGCGGAAGCGCCATTTGGTTCATCCGGTGATCACATTATCCGATGGAGGCGCAGGCGCCTGGACTTGGGGGGCGCGACGAATGCGAAGCGTCGTGCCGGACCCTGAAACCTGATAGCCGCGCTGTTCCAGCGCACGGCGAAGCTGCTCGGGGTCGCCGTCATAGGTCACGCCCATCAACGACACGCCCCCCAGCGCCAGGCTGGTGGTGGCGGCCCGCACGACCCCCGGAATGCCGCGTACGAGGCTTTCGGCATTGGCGACCGCGCTGGCACTGGGCGCATCATATTGCAGCGTGACCGATATCCCCGCGCCCGACGGGGCGATGGCGCTATCGATGCCGGCGACGGGTTCGTCGCCGCCCATGCTGTCGTCGGTAATCGGCACCTCCGGCTTGGGCGGCGGCGCGAGTGTCGAATCGGGATGAAGCGTCCCGCCCGCCAGCGCGCGCTGGTACAGGCCGTCGAGCCGTGCCACGCCGGTATCGAGCAGTTGCGGCAAAGCATCGGTGCTGCCGACGCGCAGCGTGACAGTGCCGAGCAGGAAATTGTCGGGGCCGTGCCGTGCCTCGAAGACGCCGATCACCGGCCCGCCGGGCCATTGGCGATAGAGGCGGACGACCGGGATCAGGATGTCCGACGCGCCATATTGGTCGAGGATCGTCCGCCACCAGCCACGCGACCGGCGACCGATCTGCCCCGCATTAAGCAGCAGCGGGTCCATGCCGGTGCCCGAGGGACGGATATAGTCGATGCTGCTGTTGCCCGTCCGGAACCGCGCCCAGGCCAGCTGCCACGGCGTCCGGCTCTCGAACATCTGCGCACTGCCGCCCGAAATCTGGAGGGGCATGACCAGCATCGGCGGCGAGCGATCGGCATAGGCCGACACGCCCAGCACCGAGGCGGCCCGCACCCGGTCGAACAGGACCCCCAGCCGCGCGACATAGCGGGTCGGCCCGATCTCCTCATTTTCCACCACGATGCCCGAGACGAGCGAATCGAGCAGGCCGTCGGACGCGCCGACGCCGCCACGCCCCAGCCGCTGCGCCAGCATCGCCCAGGCCTTTCGCTGCGCGATTCGCCAGCCGCCGAGCCGCGCGGCCTCTGCCGTGCTGCCCGACACGTCGACCGTCACGCCGGTGACTTCATAGGCCCCGCCGCTGTCAACGGGCGCGACGCCGCGATCCTGTCCTTCGATCTGGGCCAGGACCGCACCGCCCCCCGCGCCCACCGCGACAAGGGCGGTCAGGCCGTACATCAATGAGGGCAATCGCAAACGCATCGCGGCCTTTTGGCGAAGCAGGCGTGGAAATCCAAGCGCGATATAGCTAACGGGCAAACATGACCGACAACAGCACGCCGTCCACCACCCCGTCGCCCGCCGAACGCGGCGCTCCCTACACCTATGCCGATGCGGGCGTTTCGATCGCCGCAGGCAACGCGCTGGTCCGCGCGATCGGCCCGCTCGCCAAGGCGACGCGGCGGCCGGGCGCCGACGCCGATCTGGGCGGGTTCGGCGGCTTCTTCGACCTGAAGGCGGCGGGCTTCACCGATCCGCTGCTGGTCGCCGCCAATGACGGCGTGGGCACCAAGCTGAAGCTGGCGATCGAGCATGATCGCCATGACGGGGTCGGCATCGACCTGGTCGCGATGTGCGCCAACGACCTGGTCGTACAGGGCGCCGAGCCTTTGTTCTTCCTAGATTATTACGCCACCGCCAAGCTGGAGGGCGATGTTCCCGAGCGGGTCATCGCCTCGATCGCCGAAGGCTGCCGCATCGCGGGTTGCGCGCTGATCGGTGGCGAGACCGCCGAGATGCCGGGCATGTATGCGCCGGGCGACTATGACCTGGCGGGCTTCTGCGTCGGCGCGGTCGAGCGGGACCAGGTGCTGACGGGAAGCGGGATTTCCGATGGCGACGTGATCCTCGGCCTCGCCTCGTCGGGGGTCCACTCCAACGGCTTCTCGCTGGTCCGCCGCCTAGCCGCCGACAAGGGATGGAAGCTCGATCGCCCCGCGCTGTTCGATCAGGAGCGGCTGCTGATCGAGGCGCTGATGGCGCCGACTCGGATCTATGTCCGCTCGCTGCTGCCCTCGCTCAAGGCCGGGACGATCAAGGGGCTCGCGCACATCACCGGCGGCGGCCTGCTCGAAAACATCCCGCGCGTCCTGCCCAAGGGCGTCCATGCCGTGGTCGATGCGGATCGCTGGGAACAGCCGCGCCTGATGGCGTTCCTGCAGGCCCAGGGCGGGATCGAACCCGAGGAAATGGCGCGTACCTTCAACTGCGGCATCGGCATGGCGGTGGTCGTCGCGGCCGACCAGGCCGAAGCGCTGGCCGCCACCCTGACCGAGGCGGGCGAAACCGTACTGACCATCGGCCGGATCGAGGCGGGCGAGCGCGGCTGCACCGTCACCGGCTCGGCGGGCACCTGGAGCGCCAAGGCGGACTGGACGGCGACCCATGCGGCCTGACGGCCCGGTCAAGGTCGGCATCCTGATTTCCGGCCGCGGCTCCAACATGCAGTCGCTGGTCGCCGCTTCGCAGGACGGCGACCCGGCTTATCATGTCGCCCTCGTCGCCTCGGACAAGCCCGAGGCGGCCGGGCTGGCCTGGGCGGCGGAGCGGGGCATCGCGACCTTCGCGCTGTCGCCCAAGGGGATCGGCAAGCCCGCCTATGAAGCGGCGATCGACCAAGCGCTGCGCGACGCGGGCGTGGAGGTGATCGCGCTGGCGGGCTATATGCGGCTGTTGTCGGGCGATTTCGTGCGCCGCTGGGAAGGCCGTATCCTCAACATCCATCCCTCTCTCCTGCCGCTCTACAAGGGGCTCGACACTCATGCGCGCGCGATCGCGGCGGGGGATGCCAAGGCGGGGTGCTCGGTCCATATCGTGACCGAGGAACTGGATGATGGCGAGGTGCTGGGTCAGGCCGAGGTGTCGATCCTGCCGGGTGACGATGCCGGGGCACTTGCCGCGCGCGTCCTGGTCGAGGAACATCGTCTCTATCCCCGCATCCTCTCGGAGTTCGTGCGTCGATGACCGATAATCTGGCCCGCATTCGCGACATCGCCCTGCTGCTGCCCGGTGTGACCGAGGACCTGCACGACGGCGAAACCTGGTTCCTAGTCGAAGGCGAGCCCTTTGCGCGGGTCGCTGACGGGGCGTCGGGACTGCACCTGTGCGTCGCCGACGAAGGCGCCGCGCCGCACTGGACGACCATCGCGCTGACTGCCGACAGCGACTGGACGCTGGTCGAGGACCGGATCGCGCGCAGCTGGGAACGGGTCGCGCCGACCGAATTGCTCGAGGCGGGCGGGCGATGAGCCAATCGGCGGGCGACGAGGCCGCTGATCGCGCCAAGTCGCGGCGGCGATTGCTGAGCCTGGCCGAGTTCGTGGCCGTGGCAGGCCTGCTCGTCGCCGCGCTGACGCTCTATCTGAACTGGTCGCAGCGCCGTAGCGATGCCGCCGACAAGGCCGCCGCCGCCAGCGCGCAACGCAACGAGCGTGCCCGGCTGGACCTGACCGCGACCGTCGAAGGCGACGGCCGCCGCCTCGCGCTGCGCGACCCGAATCATGACCTGCAGGACGTGACGATCGATTTCCCGGCAAAGTCGGGCATCGCCCGGCAGGCGCCCGTCGGCGACCCCGTGATCGATGCGGGGCCGATCGCCGACCCGATCCTGGCCCTGACCGATGGCCAGGCGGATACGAAGGAAGGCCGACTGCCGGTGCTGATCACGACCCGCTATTGGGACGGCGATACCGCGCGGACCGCAAGTGGGCTGTACGACGTGATCTGGAGCACGCATGGTCGCCTGCTGCGGGGCCGGACGCTGCGCCTGGAAGGGCTGCGGCTGCGGGACCGTCACGGCACGATGGCCAAGCTGAACGCCGCTTGGGCGACGAAACGCGGCTAAGCCCCCCCCCAGGAGTTTGAGGGGCGCTGGTCTATTCAGCGTGCGATGATGGCATTGGCATTGATGATGCGGCTTATGTCGCGTGTGTCTATTAATCGCCAGATCGGCGCTCGCTCAGAGGACGGACCAGATGCGGCGCTTCTGCGCGCCGAAGATGGCCATTATCGCCGCTTGTTCGAACGGCAGGCGGGGACCACCAACCCGGAGATCGTCGCTTAGCGGTCAGATACTCCCTGCCCGCTCGACGACCAGCACACGCGCAGGCCCGATCGGCACGGCGCGATGGGTGTCGCCGGGTTCGGCGTGGAAGATCGTCCCCGGCGTCAGGCGATGGACGTGCTCCTCGCCCCGCTCGCGCACCTGCATGTCGACTATGCCGTCCAGCACGACAAAGACCTCGGCACCATCGTTGACGTGCCAGATATAGGGCTGGTCGGTCCAGTGAAGCCGAACCGATACCCCGTCGATCTCCGCGATATCCAGCGCCGCCCAGGGGCGATGGCCCGTGAACGTGGCTGCTTCGATGATCTTCATCTCGACCTCCCTTGTCACGGCTCCCATGCTATGGGACGAGATGATTGGCGAGATTGCGGATCGCCGTCAGTGACGACGTTTCGAAAGCGCCCATGAACCGGACCGGCATGACCCTGGACGAGACCGACCGGAAGCTGGTCGCATTGTTGCGTCATGACGCGCGCCGGACGACCACCTCGCTGGCCCGCGCGTTGAACCTGTCGCGCACCGCCGTGCAGGCCCGTATCGCGCGGCTGGAACGTGACGGTATCATCCAGGGCTATAGCGCGATGATCGCGCCCGATGTCGTCGCGGGCGTCCAGGCGCTGGTGACGCTTTGCCTGGCGGTTCGCCCGTGTCGGCGGATCACCGACCCGCTCCTGTCCTGGCCCGAGGTGGAGCGTATCTATGCCATCGCCGGCGACCGGGACGCGGTGTTGGTCGTCTCGGTCGCGTCGCCACAGGCCTTGTCGGACCTGGCGGACCGTCTGCGGGCGGTGGAGGGCGTCGCCTCTGTGGAGACGACCGTCATCCTGTCGGCACGGGCGGGGTGCCCGGAAAAGCCCTGATCCGCGACGGCCGGGTTGCGCAATGGCCGCCCCGTCGCATAGCGTAGCACCAATAGCTTCATAAACGGGGAAATTTCATGGATCGTCGCACCTTCATGCTGTCCGGTGCCGCGGCCGTCGGGGTTGGCGCACTACCTGCCCGTCCGGCCTCCGCGCAGGCTTCGGGCGGTCCGGCGGCGGCGGCCTTGCCGGGGGACACGCGGCTGAATGCGGTCTTCGATCAGGTGCTGGGCGAAACCGTGCGCCAGTCGCCGGAATTCGCCACCTCGCTGGGCTTCGATACCGGTACGAACGCCGATCTGCGGCACAAGCTGAGCGACAACAGCTACCAGGCGATCGCCAAGGACCTCGCCCGCAATCGCAAGGCCCATGCGCTGGTCGCTGCCGTCGACCCCGCTTCGCTATCGCCGCAGGCCCGCATCGACCGCGAAGTCGTGCTGTACAACATCAAGTCCAACATGGTCGGCCCGGAGCAGTTCGGCCTCTCCTCGCCGCAAGGCCCCTATCCGATCTCGCAGCAGGACGGCGTGTATTTCTCGTTGCCCGATTTTCTGGCCTCGACCCATCCGGTCAAAACCGCCGACGATGCCGAAGCGTATCTCGATCGTCTCGCATTGATGGGGCGTCAGCTGGATAACGAAACCGAGGTTCAGCGGCGCGAGGCGGCAAAGGGGCGGCTCGCCCCCGACTTCTCGCTCGATCTCGCGCTTGGCCAGATGGCGAAGCTCCGGTCGCCCGCCCCGGCCGACAGCCAGCTTGTCCAGGCCCTGACCCGCCGCACCGGCGCGGCGAACATCGCTGGCGACTGGCAGGGGCGCGCCGCCCGGATCGTCGCCGAGCAGGTCTATCCCGCGCTTGATCGCCAGATCGCGCTGTTGCGCTCCCTTCGCCCTTCGGCACGCGGTGCCGCCGGCGTCTGGGCACTGCCGGACGGCGAGGCGCTCTATGCCGCGGCCCTGGCGCAGGCGACCACCACGACCCTGTCGCCGGACGCGGTACATCGCATGGGGCTGCAACAGGTGGCCGAGCTGACCGCACAGCTCGAACCCATCCTGCGGAGCCAGGGTCTGACCAAGGGCAGCGTGGGCGCGCGCCTCGACCAGCTCAACCGTCTGCCGACCCAGTTGTTCGCGGATACCGACGCGGGACGCGCCGAATTGCTCGCCAGCCTGAACGCCAGCGTCCAGGCGATGCAGGCGCGCCTGCCGCAGGCGTTCACCAACCCGCCCAATGCCCCGCTCGAGATTCGCCGCGTCGCGCCCGAAATCCAGGACGGCGCGCCCAACGGCTATTATTTCCGCGCGCCGCTCGATGGTTCGCGCGCCGCGATCTACTGGATCAATCTCAAGAGCGTGCACGACTGGCCGAAATACACATTGCCGAGCCTGACCTATCATGAAGGCGTGCCGGGCCATCACCTCCAGATTTCGACCGCCCAGCGAGCGCCGACCCATCCGCTGCGCAAGATCGCTTTCTTCAATGCCTATCTGGAAGGCTGGGCGCTCTATGCTGAGCAACTGGCCGACGAACTCGGCGGCTATGCCTCACCGGTCGAGCGGGCAGGTTATCTCCAATCCTTCCTGTTCCGCGCTGCGCGGCTGGTGGTGGATACCGGCATCCATACCAAGCGCTGGACGCATGATCAGGCGACCAAATACCTGGTCGACACGGTCGGCTTCGCACCCGGTCGCTCCCAGCGTGAGATCGAACGCTATTGCGTCTCGCCGGGTCAGGCATGCAGTTACAAGATCGGCCACGCCGCCTGGTTGCGCGCGCGCGAAAAGGCCAAGGCGATCGCGGGCGACCGCTTCGACCTCAAGCATTTCCATGACGTGCTGGAGTCCGGCGCGATGCCGCTGTCGATGCTCGAGCGGATCGTCGAGGAACGGGCCCGCGCCGTCTGACGGCCGCTATTCGGCCCCTCGCTCCGGGGGGATGAAGCTGACATGGTCGAGGCGCCACGACCGATCCGGGGCGCCCGGCCAGAACGCCGCCGGATCATAGTCGCCCTCGTCCGGCAGGGCGCCGACGACCTGGGCGCCAATGACGCGCCCTGTCTCGCGCAGGCGCACCTCGGCGCCCGGGAAGCGGGCCTTCAACGCCGCATGCAGCGCCGAGGCGTCGTCGGCCACGCGCTCCCCGTCGAGCGCGCGGGGGGCGCCGTCGATCAGTTCCGCCGCCGCCGACTTCAGCGAGCGCAGCCCGTCGTTCAGAATATCCAGCGAGATCAGGCCCGCCGCGACCGCATCCGCCCACCAATAGCCCAGCCCGATACCGATCACCCCGCCGATCCCGGCCACGCCCGTCATCCAGTTGGCCTTCTGCGTCATCGCATCGGTGAAGAGCGTCTTGTCGTTCAATTCGCGCGCGAGCGGCAGCTTCAACCGGCCGAGGACGATCGGCACGACGATCGAATAGACCTGAGCGGCCACCATCAGCCAACCCAGCCAGATTTCCTGCCCCGCGATGTTTACGGAGGTAACTGTGGCATGCTCCTGGCCGATCAGGCTCATCGCCGAGGTCACCAGCAGGACGCCGCCAAGAGCCGTGAGCGCGGCGGCGGCCAGGGCGAAGGCGACGCTCGGCGCGCGCGCGAAGCCGTTGGGAAACAGCGCGGTGGGCGGACGTCTCTCCAGGCGGGCGGAGATCAGGAAGACGATCGGCGGGACCAGGCTGAGGCAATCCTCGATCCAGGCCGTCTTCATCGCCTGGCTTGCCCCCATCGCCGCGCCCATGATGGCGATCACGCTGATCGTCCAGGCCAGCGACCACCACTCCAGCCGTTGCGCGCGGGCGAAGACGGGTTTCAGATGCGGCGGCAAGACGTCGTTGCTCATCGGTCCGGCACCTCTGCTCGTGTTTCGCGTTCGACCAGTGTGATCCACGCATTCTCCCCGTTCCGGGCGACGATATGCAATGCCGTCACGGCCTTGCCTTCCTCATGGCGGCGGTACGGCAGACCGAGCGCGACGCGCTTTGCCCAGGGGGATTTCGCATCGAAGCGGCCACCGACGACGAGGTCCAGTTGCCCCGCTTCCAGCCGAAGGAGCAGCGGCTCGAGCGTACCGACCACGACCTTGGGCGCAGCACCGGTCCGTGCGGCGATCCGGGTCAGGATCCTGTCGGCAACCGCCATGTCCCCTCGCTCGGCACCCGCGACCGCCCCAACGCGAATGGCTCGGCTCGCGCGGACGGTCTCCAGCGTTCCCTCGGGGTCGCGCGGAATGTCGCCACACCCCGCGAGCAGGAAAAGCGGCAGCCAGACGAATCTCATCGACGGCCTGCGCCAATGCGAAGGACATTCCTCATGACCCATAGCAGCGGGATTTTCCTTTCGATGCAAGTACATTGGGTCAGGCGCGCGATATTGTCCGCCCTGCCCGCTGGCGTGCCCCCAATCGCACTGGCTCACAAACCATTTGCGCCATAATAGATAGATAGCTATCTATATTTCGAAATGTCCGATTCTCGACGTCATCTGGAACGGCGATTGGCGACCACGCTGATCCCGCTGGCCCGCGCCTACAGGCGGCATCTCGACCGTGCCCTGGCAGGGCTGTCGCTTTCGCACTCGTCCGCGCTTGCCGTCATGTTGCTCGGCCGGATGGAGGACGGGGTGCGCCAGGGCATGTTGGCGGAGCAGCTCGGCGTCGAAGGGCCGACGGTCGTGCCGCTGGTCGACCAGATCGAGCGCGCGGGCCTTGCCGAGCGGCGGCCGGATGCCAGCGACAAGCGCGCCAAGACGATCCATCTCACTCCGGCCGGTCGTTCGCTCGCCGCGCTGGCGGAAACTCGCTCGGCGGAAATCCGGTCCGCGCTCTTTGCCGATATCCCGGCCGAAGATCTGGCCATCGCGATCACCGTGGTGGAACGGCTCAGCCAGGCGATCGGCGCGTCCGAGACGGATTGAACTCATGCGGATCGGCGTGCGGCAGGCGGTATTTTCCGCCAATTGCTTCGTGGCGGCGATGCTGGCGCTGTTCGTGTCGTTCCGGCTCGGGCTGGATCGCCCCTTCTGGGCCATGGCGACCGTCTATATCACCAGCCAGCCGCTGACCGGCGCGGTGCGATCCAAGGCCGTGTTCCGCCTTCTTGGGACGATCGTCGGGGCCAGCGCCACCGTCGTGCTGATACCCTTGCTGGTCAACGCGCCGATCTTGCTGTCGCTTGCGCTCGCGCTCTGGGTTGCGGGCTGCCAGTTCGTCTCGCTGCTCGACCGTACGCCGCGATCCTATCTGTTCATGCTGGCGGGCTATACGGCGGCGCTCGTCGGGTTTCCCAGCGTCACCCACCCGGAAGCGATTTTCCAAGTAGCGGTGCTGCGCGCCCAGGAAATCGGGATCGGCGTGACCTGTGCCGCTATCGTCCACGCGGTCGTCTGGCCGCGCAGCGTCACCGCCCTGCTCCGCACGCGCATCCAGGCCGTGATTGGCGAGGCGGAAAGCTGGATCGTCGACTCGCTCGCGCCGGAGCCTCTGGCCCATACGGATGCGAAGCGCCGCCGCCTCGCCGGAGACGTCACCGAACTTCACGTCATGGCCACGCATGTGCCGTTCGATACCGACGCGCAGCGACCGACCACGGCGGTACTGGCGGCGTTGCAGGATCGGCTGGTGCTACTCGTCCCGCTCGTTTCCGCCGTGGAGGACCGCATACGCAGCCTTTCGGTCCTGCACGCCCTTCCCGCCCCCGTCGCGGCGCTGATCGACGATGTCCGGCGCTGGGTGCGGGAGCCGGACAGTGCCGCGCCTGCCGCGCTCGTCGCGCGCGGCGCGGCGTTGGCGGCGGACGAGCCCATGCGGTCATGGGGCAGCCTGCTGATCGCCAATCTGCTCGCCCGTCTCGGCGAACTGGTCGTGGCGCTCGACACGGCGCGACATGTCGCCGTGCAGGCGACCGCGCCCGATACCCCGATGCCCGAGCCCGTCCGGGCCCTGCTGCGCGAGCGACAGCGCCGCCCGCTCCACCGGGACTATGCGCTGGCGGCGCTGTCTGCCGCAGCGACCGCGATCGCGATCCTGGGGTGCTGCGCTTTCTGGATCGTCGCCGCCTGGCCCGAGGGAGCGGTGGCGGCGATGATCGCGGCCGTCGTATGCTGTTTCTTTGCGACGATGGACGATCCGGTTCCGGCCCAGCGTGGTTTCCTGATCTGGACCGCCGTCTCGCTGCCGCTGACCGCCCTCTATCTCTTTGCGCTGCTGCCGCTGGTACACAGCTTCGAGATGCTGGCGCTGGTGCTGGCCCCGATGCTCCTGATCGCCGGTGCCCTGCTCGCGCTGCCGCACTGGTATGGCCGGATGATGCCGATGATCATCGGGATCGCGGGGGGGCTGGCGTTGACCAACAATTTCTCCGCCGATGCGGTCGGTTTCTTCAATGGCAGCATCGCCCAGCTGGTCGGCGTGGCGGCCGCGATCTTTGCGACGCGTGTCTTCCGCAGTCTTGGCGCAGGAACGGCCGTTCGGCGGCTGCGCCGCGCGGGCTGGCGCGAACTGGCCGATCTCGCGTCCGGTCCGTCCAGCCTTGCCATCGCCAGTTGGAAGAGCCGGATGCTCGACCGGGTGGGGCTGCTCGCCGCGCGCGTCGGTGATGTCGACCAGGCGGACCGCGATGTCGCCATGGCGACCCTGCGCGATTTGCGGGTGGGCGTGAATGTGGCCCAGCTGGCGCCGGACGGGAGCGAGGATAACGCAGCGCTGGCCGCGTTGCGCAACGAGATCGCCGTGCATTTCCGCAACGGCGACCCCGACACGACGGCGATACCCGCATCCGCCCTGCTCGACAGGATCGATGCCGCCATCGCCTCCGCGATCGACCTGCCGGTTTCCAAAGGCCGGTGGAACGAGCTTGCCGCGTTGACCGGGCTACGGCGCAATTTCTTTCCAGGGGCCGCTCCCTGGGACATGCGGGAGGAAGCGGCATGACGGGGGAAGTCGATCTTGCCGGGGTCTATGTCCACCCGCTGCTGATCGCCGCCATTCTGGCGTTCGTCGCCGCGGAAGCGATCGCCTGGGTGCTGGGGCGGCTGCGACTGTATCGTTTCGTCTGGCATCGCGGCTTGTTCGATGTGGCGCTTACCATTCTCCTTTGGGCGGGCTTTGCCGCGCTCCTCAACGGCGGCGATGTGGCCGCTCTTTTCGGTTAGTGAAATGAAGAAGACTGCATTTCTGCGCGTCGCCGTGACGCTGATGGTCGTCGCCCTCGCCGGGTTCGCCGGGCAACGGCTATGGGCGCATTACGAGCAAGACCCCTGGACCCGCGACGGCCGGGTTCGCGCCGATGTGGTTCAGGTGGCGCCCGATGTGTCCGGGCTGGTCACCTCGGTCCTCGTCCGCGACAACCAGCAGGTGGCCGTCGGCACGCCGTTGTTCGAGGTCGACCGGCCGCGTTACCGACTGGCCGTGGCGCAGGCGCAGGCGGCGGTCGCCGCCCAGCAGGTGCAGCTTGCCCAGGCCCGACGCGAGGCCCGACGCAACCAGTCGCTGGGGGATTTGGTCGCCGGGGAAGTCCGCGAACAGAGCATGGCCAAGGTCGCCCAGCTCGATGCTTCGCTGGCCCAGGCCCGCACGGCGCTGGACACCGCCCGCCTCAACCTGGCCCGAACGATGGTACGCGCCAGCGTCGCGGGCACGGTCACCAATTTGGAGCTCCGCCCCGGCGACTATGCGAGCGCCGGTCACCCCGAATTTGCGATCATCGACCGGAGTTCGCTCCACATCATCGGCTATTTCGAGGAGACGAAGCTGCCCCGCATCCATGTCGGCGATCCCGTGCAGATCCGCCTGATGGGTGAAGGATCGACCATTGCGGGGCATGTGCAGAGCATCGCTGGCGGCATCGAGGATCGCGATCGCAATTCGGGCGCGAACCTGCTTGCCAATGTGAACCCGACCTTTAGCTGGGTCCGGCTGGCACAGCGCATCCCCGTCCGCGTGACGATCGATCGTCTGCCCGCCGGGATCGCGCTGGTGGTCGGTCGAACCGCGACCGTCGAGATATTGCCGTCGGTGGCACCGGCTCGACCGAAGGGGGTGCGGGCATGAAACGCCACCCGCTTGCCTCTTCCCTCATGGCGGCCCTGCTTGCGGGCTGTGCAGCGGCGGGCCCCGATTATCACAGGCCCGCCACGGCCGTTGCGGAACGCCCCAGTGCAACCGGCGGCTTTGTCAGCGGCTCTTCCACGGCCTTCGCCCCTGCCCCGCTGCCGGACCATTGGTGGAAGTTGTACAGCGATCCGGTGCTCGATCGACTGGTCGAGGACGCGCTCGCCCATAATACGGACCTGCGCGTTGCCAGCGCCAATATCGCACGCGCCAATGCCGCGCTCGGCCTTGCGGAGCAGGCTCGCCAGCCCAGGACCGAGATCGAGGCGGCGCCCGGCTATGCCCAGCGATCGGCCGAGGAAGAGTTGCTGCCGGGCACGCCCCTGCCCTCGTCCTTCGTCTATTCGGCGCGGGCGGGTATCTCCTATCAGGTCGACCTTGCCGGGCAGATCCGGCGCGCCATCGAAGCGGCGGGGGCGGATGTCGCAGCGACCCAGGCCGCCTATGACGCGACCCGCGCCACCGTCGTGGCGGATACGACCCGCGCCTATCTCGATGCTTGTGCCGCCGGGCGGGAGATCGGCATCGCGCAGCAGGCGGTAGCCCTTCAGGCGCGCACGACGACCCTGACGCAGCGGCTGATCCGCGCCGGACGCGGCATCGCGCTCGACGCGACCCGGTCGCTCGCGCAGGAGGAACAGGTCCGGGCCACCTTGCCGAGCTTGCTCGGGGCCAAGCAGGTCGCGCTGTTCCGCCTGGCGACGCTGACCGGCCGCCCGCCCGCCGAGTTCGATCGCCAGGTCGCGGCCTGTACGCAGGAGCCCCGTCTCGACCGGGCCATTCCGATCGGCGACGGCGCGGCCCTGCTGCAACGTCGTCCGGACGTGCGCCGCGCCGAATTGGAATTGCATGCCGCCACGGCCAGGATCGGGGTTGCGGAAGCGGAACTCTATCCGCGCATCACCCTCGGTGCCTCGGTGGGCTCGGTCGGCCTGCTGCGCAATGCGCTCGGCAGCGACACCTATAAATTCTCGCTGGGGCCGCTGATCAGCTGGGAGTTTCCAAACCGTGGACGGGTCCGAGCGCGCATCGCCAGCGCGCAGGCCGACGCCGACGCCGCTTATGCCAGGTTCGACGGGACGGTTCTCGCCGCGTTGCGAGAGACCGAAACTGCCCTGACCATTTACGCGCGGGACCTGGATCGCCGCGCGGCCCTAACCGCCGCCCGCGATCAGTCGGCTCGCGCTGCGAATGATGCCGAACGGCTGTTCAAAGCGGGACGCACGGGTTTCCTGTCCGTCCTCGATGCCCAACGTACGCTGATCGGCGCAGAGCAGACGCTCGCGGCGGCGGACAGTCGGCTGGCGGCGGACCAAGTGCAGCTGTTCCTGGCATTGGGGGGCGGCTGGCAGATTTAGCCTTCCGGACAGCAAAACCGGGGGTTTTCCGAGATATGGCCGGGCAACAGGAATTCCAGCTTTCAATAAGGATCACCCTGCCGATCAGCTGTGCTACGCTCGATCCGTCGTCCCTGACCGGCCGCTCCGCATATTCCAGAGCAGCCCTGCCATGATACACGCCGCGCCGCCGACGAGCATCGACGGTCGGATACCAAGGCGGACAGCCGAACGGTCGAGCAACACCTCCCCTCGACCGACGGCGTTGACCAGTCGCGGCACAATTTGCGTGTCGATGAAACATTTCGGAGCCGAGGGCCCCGTCGTCTTTTTCAGCATATAGTCGCGACCGACCGTCATGGCATTTCTCCTTTTTAAATCCGTATCTTAGGTTAAATCTGGGATAGCCGCCGCCGATACAGGGTTAACGACAGGACCCGGCGAATGTTTCGCAAGGAAACGCCCGCCGCCCCGGCCGGAGATGCCCGATGAAAGCCACTTACAAGCCGTATCGCCTCCCCTCCGGTGGGTGGGGATCGGCCCGATCGGTCGGCAATATCCTGCGCCGGGAAGGCGTGCTCGGCAGCGCCAGCATCGCGCTGTCGCGCCACAACAAGGTCGACGGCTATCAGTGCAACAGCTGCGCCTGGGTCAAACCGGCTACGCCGCTGCCCTTCGAGTTCTGTGAGAACGGGGTGAAGGCGGTGGCGTGGGAGTTGACCGCGCACCGCTGTACGCCCGCCTTCTTCGCCGAACATACGGTCAGCGAATTGCTGGGATGGGACGATTATCATCTGGAGCAGCCGGGGCGGCTGACCCATCCGCTACGCTATGATCCCGCGACCGACAAATATGTGCCGGTATCCTGGGGCCATGCCATCGCGGAGATCGCCCGCGAACTTCGCGCGGTGGATGACAAGCAACACGGCACCGTCTTTTACAGCTCCGGCCGGTTGTCGAACGAAGGCAGCTATCTCTATCAGTTGTTCGCCCGGCTTTATGGCAACAACAACCTGCCCGACAGCTCGAACATGTGCCACGAAACGACCTCGGTCGCGCTGCCCGCCAGTATCGGCCAGGGCGTCGGCACGGTCGATCTGGGGGACTTCGCCAAGACCGACTGCCTGATGTTCTTCGGCCAGAATCCGGGGAGCAACTCGCCCCGCATGCTGCACCCGCTTCAGGAAGCCAGCCAGCGCGGGGTGCCGATCATCACCTTCAACCCGCTTCATGAGCGCGGGTTGGAGCGTTTCCTGAACCCCCAGTCGCCGACCGAGATGCTGACCGGCAAGGACACGCGGATCAGTTCGGACTATCATCAGGTCAAGAATGGCGGCGATCTGGCCGCGATCGCGGGCATCTGCAAGGCGGTGCTGACGCTGCACGACGACGCCCTGGCGGCGGGTGAGCCGCCGATCCTCGACCTCGCCTTTATCAACGAGCACACGCATGGGTTCGCGCGCTTCGCCGACTGGCTGCGGGCGCAGGATTGGGACGAGTTGGAGCGGCGTTCCGGACTGCACCGTGCCGACCTCGAGGCGACGGCACTCATCTATGCCCGTGCGCCGTCGACCATCGGCATTTACGGCATGGGCCTGACGCAGCACCGTGCGGGGGTCGAGACGGTGCAGATGCTGGTCAACCTGCTCCTGATGCGCGGCAACATCGGAAGGCCCGGCGCGGGCATCTGTCCGGTGCGCGGCCACAGCAATGTCCAGGGCCAACGGACGGTCGGCATCACGGAGAAGCCCGAGCTTTTCCCGCTTGACCGGCTGGGTGAGCAATTCGGCTTCGAGCCACCCCGCGAGGCGGGGTACAACACGGTCGAAGCGTGCGAAGCGATCCTCGAAGGGCGGGTGAAGGCGTTCTTCATGCTGGGTGGCAATTTCGCCCGTGCCATCCCGGACCAGGGCCGGATGGAGCCTGCCTGGCGCCGTATGCGGCTGACCGTCAACGTCCTGACCAAGCTCAACCGCACCGCCCTGCTCCCCGGCGAGATCAGCTATATCCTGCCGGTGATCGGGCGGCTGGAGATAGACGAGACGGCGGCCGGGCAGCAGGCGCTGTCGATGGAAGACACCTCTGGCTGCGTACACGGCAATCGCGGAATCCGCACGCCGGCCTCTCCGCATCTCATCAGCGAGATACGACTGCTATGCGAACTCGCCAAACAGGTGCTCGAGCCCCATCCCAAGGTGCGGTGGGACGACTATATGACCGACTATGCCGAGATCCGGCGGGAGATCGCCCATACGCTTCCCGACAACTTCCACGACTATGAAACGCGGATGTGGGAGCCCGGCGGTTTCCAGCGCGATCTGCCGGCCAAGCGGCGCGAATGGCAGACCGATACCGGCCGCGCCAATTTCGTTACGCCTGGGGCACTCGACGAAGACCTCGATATGCCGGACGTCGGCCATGACGTGCTGCGGTTGATGACATTGCGCAGCAACGACCAGTTCAACACTACTGTCTATGGCTATAGCGATCGTTTTCGGGGTATCGACGGCATCCGCAACATCGTGCTGATGAACCGCTCCGACATCGAACGCCGGGGCCTGAAGGTCGGGCAGGCGGTGACGTTGCGCACCGTCGCCGATGACGGGGTCGACCGGCATTTGTCGGGGATGATCGTCGTCGCCTATGACATCCCGGTCGGATGCATCGGCGGCTATTATCCCGAGTGCAACGTCCTGATGCCGGTGTGGCATTATGCCGTGGGCAGCAAGACGCCCGCCGCCAAATCCATTCCCGTGACGGTCGAGAGCGACGGCGATGCGATAGTCGAGCCGGGGATGGAGGATCGTTCGACGGCATGACCGGCGGAACCGGTCTTTTGGGAAGCCGAGCTGAGGCACGCGGTCCCCGCTCACAGCAAGGGATCCCGAGTGTAGCACGTTGATTTTGCGCATTTCGGCGGATGCAAGTCCGTCACGCCCACCGGCCTGAATCGACGCGTGGCAGGCCCTTTGCAAATCGCTTGCTATTCGTAGGGCTTAGTCCATACATTACGATTTGATGACGCTCACCATCCCCGACATGTCACGGGACCGCCGGATAGAAGATCCGACAAATCTCTGGATTATTCATCCAGCGGCGCGCTTTCTTTTGCCCTGGTTCATTGCGCGCGGAATTTCGGCCAATGCCGTTTCCCTGGCCGGGCTGGCTTTGGGCACGTTGGCGGCGCTGGCTTACATCCAGTGGGAAATGTGGCCTTTTGCCTTGGTCGGCTTGCTGCTGTCGGTCGGCTGGCTTGTCGCCGACGGCCTGGACGGGATGATCGCGCGGGCCACGGGCACCGCCAGTCCGCTGGGACGCGTGCTGGACGGGTTGTGCGATCACGGCGTTTTCATCCTGATCTATGTTTCGCTGGCCTTGTCGATTGGCACATTGGAAGGTTGGGCGCTGGCCGTGGCGGCAGGCATTGCGCACATGGTCCAGTCGAACATGTACGAGAGCGAGCGGGCCCGCTTTCACCGTCGCCGCAATGCGGTGGCGATGATCGCCCCTCCTGCCCCGAGCCGCAATCCGCTGGTTCGACTTTATGACCTTTGCTGGGGACTATTGGACCGCGTCGCCGCGCGGTTCGATCATGTGCTGGGCCAGCACCATGCGCCCTCCGAGTTTGCGGCAAGATATGCCGTCCAGGCCGTTGGACCTATGCGGCTGATGAGCCTGTTGTCCGCCAATGTGCGGGTCTACGCGATTTTTCTTGCCTGCCTTTTCGCCAATCCCCGCCTGTTCTGGTGGTTTGAACTCATCCCAATGAACATCATCCTTATCTTCGGACTTTTCCAGCACCGCATCGTCGAAAATCGTCTGAGTGCAGTCCCGGCAGATCCTTTTCTAGTAAATAAGAGGGAATAAGAAATAATGTCGGCCATTAATATCGCTATCGTTGGAATAGGAAACTGCGCCAGTTCTCTCGTGCAGGGTCTTTCCTATTATCGCGAGGGCGCAAATGAGACCGTCGGGCTCATGCACTGGGACCTTGGCGGGTATAAGCCGAGCGATATCCGCGTCGTCGCGGCTTGGGACGTCGATCAACGGAAAGTCGGCAAGGACGTATCAGAGGCGATTTTCGCCAAGCCCAATTGCACCGCCGTCTTTTGCGAAACCGTGCCTGCCACTGGGACCAAGGTACGGATGGGGCATGTGCTTGACGGCGTCGCCGAACATATGTCGGATTATGACGACAATCGGACATTCCTGCTCGCGCATGAAAAGGAGGCGTCCAAAGCGGAAGTGGTCGCCGCCCTGCGCGAGACCAAGACCGATGTGCTGATGAACTATCTGCCGGTGGGTTCGCAGGCCGCCAGCGAGTTCTACGCCGAATGCGCGCTCGAGGCGGGTGTGGCGTTCGTGAACAATATTCCCGTGTTCATCGCGAGTGATCCCATATGGGCGGAACGCTTCACCCAGGCTGGCGTGCCGATCATTGGCGACGACATCAAGGCGCAGCTCGGTGCCACCATCGTTCATCGCGTGCTGACCGATTTGTTCGCGAAGCGGGGCGTCAAGCTGGAGCGGACCTATCAGCTCAACACCGGGGGCAACACCGACTTCCTGAACATGTCCAATCATCGCCGCCTCGCCTCCAAGAAAATCTCGAAGACCGAGGCGGTGCAGTCGGTCGCTGCGGAGCGGCTGCATGACGACAATGTTCATATCGGCCCGTCCGACTATGTGCCCTGGCAGAACGACAACAAGATCTGCTTCCTGCGGATGGAAGGGACGATGTTCGGCGGTGTGCCGATGAACCTGGAATTGCGACTGTCGGTCGAGGACAGCCCGAACAGTGCCGGTGTCGCCATCGATATGATTCGGTGCGCCAAGCTGGCGAAGGATCGCGGTTTGGCGGGACCGATCGATGCGGCATCGGCGTATTTCTGCAAGCATCCGCGTTTCCAGATGACCGATGACCTGGCGGCGCAGGCTGTCGATGAGTTCATTGCCGAAGCGGCGGAATGATCGAGACCGGTATCGTTCTCGCGGCAGGCGAAGGCTCCCGCCTTCGCGCTGTCGCCGCGCTCAAGCCCCTTTGCCTGGTCGACGGGCGGACACTGCTTGCCCATGCCGTGTCCGGTATGGCGCAGGCAGGGCTGGCCCGAACGGTCGTGGTCGTCGGCTATGAGGCAGAGACGATCGAAGCCTATGTCGCGGCACAGGACTGGCCGATCGAGGTCGAAACAGTACGGGTAAAGGATTATCGGCATCCCAACGGCTCGTCATTGCTGGCGGCCGAACCGCTGCTGGGCGGTGAGGAGGCGATCCTGGCGATGTGCGACCATCTGGTCGAACCCGCATTTTATCGGCGAATGGCCGCCGCCGATACGGGCGGTGGCGCGTCGCTCGGGATCGACCGTCGGATCGATAGCGATTGGATCGATCTTGACGACGTGACGTGCGTTCAGACGGAGGGCGACCGCTTGGTCGGCATCGGCAAGGGTCTCGCCCTCTATGACTGCTTCGATACGGGGGTGTTCAAGGTAGGCAGGGGTCTGTTCGACGCCCTCCGCGGATTGGACAGGCCCTCGCTCACCGAGGGAATGCGGTGCCTGGCAACCGATCGGGCCGCTGGCATCACGGATTGCAGCGATCTGGGATGGATCGATGTGGACGATGAGCGGGCATGGCACATTGCAGAAACATGGATGGCATCAAGTCGTCTTGGCGTAGTCGACGCTTAAGTGTTCCGTCCCGGCATCTGGCGGATCGGATCGACGATGAACCGGTCTTGCTCTGACGTACAGACTTTTAGGGCCGATCGACATTCAGGATTGCTTCTTCTTTCCTCTTCCCCTCTGCAAGGGGCGAGGGAGGGAAAGGCATTATCGGCCCTAGGTGTTTGATCCCACGGTTTGATGGTGCGATCCTTTCGTTGGAATGGAAGGATGCCGTATGGGACAGGTACGTCACGGAAGCGCCACGACCACGCACGCCGTCCGAGCAGCAATACAGCGATCGCAAGCTTCGCTCTCGACGCTGAGCCGTGAGTTGGGGATCAACCCGAAGACGGTCGCGAAGTGGCGTAAGCGGGCGACGGTCGAGGATATGAAGACAGGGCCGAAGGCCCCTCATTCGACAACCCTGTCCGAGGCCGAGGAGGCAATGGTTGTGGCGTTCCGGCGGCACACGCTGCTGCCGCCAGCCTGCCCCCGCGTAGGCGGGGGATTGCCTCTACGCCCTGCAACCGTCGCTCCCGCATCTGACGCGCTCAGCGCTGCACCGATGCCTCCAGCGGCACGGGATCTCCCGGCTGCCGGACATCGAAGGCGACAAACCGAAGCGGCAACGCTTCAAACGCTACCCGATCGGCTTCTTCCACATCGATATTGCCGAAGTGCAGACTGCCGAAGGCAAGCTCTACCTGTTCGTCGGCATAGACCGCACCAGCAAGTTCGCGGTCACTCAACTGGTCGACAAGGCTGCCAGACGCACAGCGTGGGAGTTCCTCGAACATCTGCTGAAAGCCGTGCCGTACCGCATCCACACTATCCTGACCGACAATGGCATCCAGTTCGCCGAGCAGCCCCGCAACCGCAACACCGCCTGGTCCCGCCAAATGCGCTTCGACATGATCTGCGAGGCAAACGATATCGAGCACCGGCTCACCAAACCGAACCATCCGTGGACCAACGGACAGGTCGAACGGATGAACCGCACCATCAAGGAGGCGACCGTCAAACGCTTCCATTACGAGAGCCACGACCAGCTCCGGACGCACCTCGCCGACTTCATGGCCGCCTACAACTTCGCCCGACGGCTCAAGACGCTCAGCGGGCTCACACCCTACGAATACATCGCCAAGATCTGGACGTCAGAGCCAGACCGGTTCATCGTCAACCCGATCCACCAGATGTCGGGACTGAACACCTAGGTTGTATTCGTAGGGTAGGAGGCCGCTGAGCCTCTTGAGTTATAGGCGGCCATGAAGGTCGTGACCGCCGGTATCGATCCTGTTTGCGGCCTATGCCATGGTCGGTCAGGCCTTCGCCTCGTTGATGACATGAACCTGCGTGAATTCGTGGAATCCCTCCTCCGCGAATTCGACGCCCAGCCCCGATTGTTTCGCGCCGCCGAACGGAATGCCGGGCCCGAAATCGAGATGTTTGTTGATCCAGACCGTGCCCGCCTCCATGCGCATGGCGAGGTCACGCGCCGCATCGCGGTCGGACGACCAGATCGAGCCGCCCAGCCCCATATCGGACGCATTGGCGCGCGCCAGCGCGTCTTCGGGATCGTCATAGCGGATGACGGGAAGCACGGGGCCGAACTGTTCCTCGTCCACCAGCCGCGCACCGTCGTTGATGTCGCGCACGATGGTCGGCCGGATGAAATAGCCCGGCCGGTCCAGCACTTCGCCCCCGGCGATGATCGTGCCGTCCGATCGCGCCGCTTCGATGATCGCCTTCACCTTGTCATATTGCGCCCGGTTCTGGAGCGGTCCGATCTGTGCGCCCTGCTTCAACCCATCATCGACAACGGCTTCTTCGGCGAGCTTGGCCAGTTCCGCGCAGAGCGCATCATAGATGTCGGCATGGGCATAGACGCGCTTGATCGCGATGCAGACCTGTCCCGCGTTTAGGAACGCGCCGCCGAAGATGCCCGTCGCCGCCTTCACCGGGTCGGCATCGGGCAGGACGATTGCCGCGTCGTTGCCGCCCAGTTCCAGCGTGAGGCGCTTGATCGACGCCGCCGCGCTTTCCATCACCTTCCGACCGGTCGCGGTCGATCCGGTGAAGCTGATTTTCGCGATATCGGGATGCGACGTCAGACGGGTGCCCAGATCGTTCTGATCGGTGATGACGTTGACCACGCCGGGCGGGAAAATGCCGGCCATCATCTCGCCCAGGCGCAGCGTCGACAAGGGCGTGGTGGGTGCCGGTTTGATGACCAGCGTATTGCCCGCCAGCAGCGCCAATGGCAGTTTGAAGGCGACGATCAGCACCGGGAAGTTCCAGGGAATGATCGCGCCGACCACCCCCAGCGGGCGGCGATGCCGTTCGACCCGGCGGCTGTCATTGTCCTCCAACACCCCGACCGGCAGGTCATGGGTCGCGAGCTGGCGGATGAAGGCGATGCTATAGGCGATCTCGGCGGTGGCTTCGCTCAATGGCTTGCCCTGTTCCTGGGTCAGCAGACGCGCCAGGCTTTCCGCATGCACCTCCATGCAATCGGCAAGATCGAGGATCAGCGCGCGCCGCTCCGCGATCGGGGTCTTCGCCCAGGCCGGAAAGGCGCGCTTCGCCGCCCGGACCGCTTCATCCAACTGCCCTGTCGAGGCGCGCGGGCATAAGGCCAGCACCTCCTCGGTCGCGGGGTTGATGACCTCCATCCTATCCGCGCCATCGACCAATCGACCGTCGATCAGAAGCCGGTAACCAGGCATATCCCATCCTCCTGCATTGTCGTCGACGTCGGCCAGCTGGGCGAAGCGAACGTCGAGGAATTTCAGGAAGGCTAAGAAGCTTTCGGTCCATCCCCTAGAGCCAAATCCGGCCTTAAGAGTGGTACCAGTTCGGGCGGCCTAGCGCCGCTGGCCGACCACCGTGGCGACACGGGTAAAGGCTTCGCGGATCGCCTCCTCCGACAGCCCGGTATAACCGAGTACCAGCGAGCGTTCGCGAAAGCGGCCGGGGTTACCATATTCCTGCGTAGCAGCGCCTGCGAACGGATACAGGCCGACGCCGCAGTTCAGCGCGATACGCTGCATATCATTCGCGGCGGGGAGATCGGGCGGCAGCGTCCACATCATGTGCATCCCGCATTCGCGCCCCATCAGCACGCCGCCGGGGAAATGCTCTTCGATCGACCGGATCACCTGGTCTCGTGCGCCCATATAGGACCGGCGGATCCGGCGCAGATGGCGGAGAAACGCGCCTTCCTTCAGGAAATCCGCGATCACTGCCTGCTCCAGCCATGGCGCGCCATGGTCGGTCAATGTCTTCACCAATCGCGCCTGATCGAGAAGATGACGCGGCATGACCGCATAACCCACTCTCAGCCCCGCGCCGATCGATTTGGAGAAGGTGCCGAGATAGATGACGTGCCCCCTGCGATCCAATCCGGCGAGCGCGGTCAGCGGCGGTCCGTCGTAGCGGAAGTCGCTGTCATAATCGTCCTCGATGACATAGCTGCCCGTCTGATAGGCCCAGTCGAGAAGATGCAGGCGGCGGTCGAGGCTGAGCGTGCAGCCGGTCGGAAACTGGTGGGACGGCGTCACATAGACGAGATTGCCCATGAAGCTTTCGAGTTGCGAGACGACGATACCCTGTTCGTCGACGTCGATCGGACGGATGCTGGCACCATAGCTGCCGAAGAGAAAGGCGGCACCCTGGTAACAGGGATTCTCGACCGCCACGCTCGCCTTCGTACGATCGGTGATGAAGATGCGGGCGAGCAGGTTGAGCGCCCCCTGGATGCCGGAGGTGACCATGATCTGATCGGCGCTGGCTTCCATCCCGCGCGTTTCGCCCAGATGCGCCGCAATCGCTTCGCGCAGCGCGGCCAGTCCACGCGGATCGCTATATTCGGTCTGGATGCCATGGGCATAAGCGAGATGCCGCGCGATCGTGCGTTGCCAGAAGCTGGTCGGGAAGCTGTCGGGGCGCGGTCGTCCGACGAAGAAATCGAACTGCGGCCGCGATCGCCTTTCGTGCCACAAGCGGGGCGCCCGCCCGGAAAAGCTGGGATTCTTGCCCAACCGGAGCCGCTTGCGGCTGGGCTGAACCGATGAATGGCCATTGCGCAGCAGGACGGTCGCGTCGGGCAGCCGGTCGTTGACGAAGATGCCCGCCTTGGCCCGCGAGGTGATATAATCCTCTGCGGCGAGGCGTTCATAGGCCAGCGTCACGGTGTTGCGGGCGATGCCCAGCTGGTCCGACATGCTGCGCGTCGAGGGCAGTCGCTTGCCCGCGGCCAATGTGCCTTGCAGGATCTGATCGCGGACCGCCTCGTAAATCTGCACCTGCAGCGATCGCTCGTCTTCGCGGTCGATACGAATGATCAGGTTCATCGTCATCGTCAGGCATGCCTTCGCTACCCCAGCTGCACCGATCCTATCGCACGGTCGCGCCAATGATAGAGCCGTCGGCATCTGGCACCATCATCTTCCGCTATACTGGCCCTACCGACTGGCCAAGTCGCTCTTCATCCTCACCGCACAGCTTATCGGGCTGGACTCATTGAGCGGAGAATCCCATGTCCATCTATCTCAGTATGCAGCGCGTGCGCTTTTCCAGCCCGGACGGATACGAGAAGTTCAAGGTCATTTTCGCCGATACGCGCAATCACCTGATGAAGCTGCCCGGCTTCCTCCATCTGACATGGTGGGTCCATCCCGAAGATCCGACTTGGTTCAACGAGGTCAGCTTCTGGGTGAACCGCGCGGCGCTCAAGGACTGGCACCAGGCGACCTACCACAAGCACGCCAAGGCATGGGCGGCGCGTGGTGCGATCATGGAAGACATCATCACCAATTTCGAACTGACCAACACGCGGCTTCTCCGCGTATGCCCCAATTGCGGGCTGGTCGAGGACAAGGCGTTCGAGCTGCAGGAAGAGCAGAAGGTTCTCGCCGAACCCTGCCCCCAGTGCAATTTCAACTTCCCCGTCATGCCGAACACGCCCAGCAGCTTCGCCGTGTTCAAGGATGTGCCGCTCCTCGCGGAGACCATCTCGCTGACCGCCCCGTCGATGGAGGCGTGAACGGCGGAGACGGCGGTCGAATGTGGCCATCTGGCCCCATCAAAAGGGCCAGGGATGGCGCTAGGCCGTCGGTCGTGATGCTCTGATATTCAAGCCTGGTCGACGTTCGGGGGGAACCGAATGGTTTTCCCGATCGGCCGGTTACGGTTCAATCTCGTTCAAGGGAGATTTGGCATGGCAACGCAGTTGGCGGCGCAAGTGCAGGAATTGCCGCGTTACGCGGTTCATGGCGGCGTGCAGAACGAACCCAATGAGAAATGGCTGCCGTTCGAATGGGTCGAGCCCCGTTTCGGCATGCAGGTGCACGGCGAATATGTGGTGACCCGGACCGAGGGTATGTCGGGATCGCTGTCGGCCGGCTTCTGGCGCACCGGCCCCACCGCCCCGGGCGCGACGGCGGACGGGTCGCATACCATCGTCTATTCCTCGCCCCTGGGCGACGAAGTCGCCTGCGTGATCGACGGCACCGCCGTGCTCACCGTCCTTTCCACCGGCAAGCGCTACAAAGTCGGCCCCGGTTCCATCATCAACTCGCCCAAGGGGCTGGAAGTGCAGTGGGAGATCGAGGGGCCATCGTTCAAGAAATGGTGGTGCATCTGGAACGGCAGCGAACCGACGAGCAATGCGCCGCAGGATTTGCTGATCTCGCACACCAGCGACAATCCCGCCGATTGGCTGGAATATCATTTCGACGAACCCGCCGAAGGTCCCCTGGTCGCGGGCGAACTCTATTTCCTGCGCTCCGGCGGTTCGACGGGCACGATGATGAGCGGCGTCTGGCGGTCGGGCAAGGGCATCGCGGGCAGCGATGTCGATGGAAAGGGCGCGCTCAAGACCCCCTATACCGGCGTGCTGGGCGACGAGACGATCCTGCTGCTCGAAGGCGAGGTCGAGGTGGTGGAAACCGACACCGGCAAGGTCCACAATTTCAAGGCGGGCGATACGATCGGTCTGTCTTCCGGCATGCACATCACATGGACGTCGAAGGGCCCCTTCTCGAAGAAGCTGTGGGTCATCACGCGGGACGTACTGCCCGAATAACGCCGGGATCGCGGTGACGGGTGGCGGGACCTCTGGGGGCCGCCACTCCGGTCCGGCAGACGCCGTCCGCAGGGGCGAACGCATCATCATGGATCCAGGCCGACGCCTCCTCCCGCCAGGCGCAGCGGCAATTCGATAATCAAGGTGGGAAGCCCGAGAGACCGCATAGATGCGGCGTGATCGTGGAGAGGATCGAACGCATGACCAGCCTATCGGCATCGGTCGCCGTCCCTGATTACAGGGAGGCGGTCGAGGAATTTTGCATTGAACGGGAGCGTGCACGGCTTTCGGGCCATCTGTCGGACGGCATCAACGCCTGTGTCGAATGCTGCGACCGCTATGCCGATAGCGACGATTTGGCGCTCATCACGATCGCGGCGGATGGCACGCGTTGTGATCATGGCTTCGCCGCGTTGCGCGACCTGTCCGCCCAGGTGGCGCATATGCTGGCGGCGCACGGCGTCCGGCCCGGCGACGTCGTAGCGGGCCTGTTGCCGCGAAGGCTGGAGCTGGTCGCGACGATCCTGGGCGTCTGGCGGATCGGGGCGATCTATCAACCGCTGTTCACCGCCTTCGGCCCCAAGGCGATCGCGCACCGGCTGGGCATCGGCAACGCCGTGCTGGTCGTGACGGACAGCGCCAATCGCCCGAAGCTGACGGACATCGCGCAATGTCCACCGATTGCAGTCGTCCGCACGCCGGACGAGCCGCTCGTGGCGGGCGATATCGACTTCCGGGCCGAGGTGGCGGGGATGTCGACCGATTTCGTACCGGTCCTGCGCACGGGCAACGATCTTTTCCTCATGATGTCGACATCGGGTTCCACGGGCCTCCCAAAAGGCGTGGGTGTGCCCCTGAAGGCGCTGATCGCGGTCGGCGCCTATATGCGATGGGCGATTGACCTGCGAGCGGAAGACCTTTTCTGGAATATCGCGGATCCCGGCTGGGCCTATGGTCTCTATTACGGGATCACCGGGCCGTTGCTGCTCGGCCGGGCGACGATCCTGCATGATGGCGTCTTCTCCGCCGAGGCAGCCATCGATCTTATCGCCCGACTCGGCGTCACCAATCTCGCCGGTTCGCCCACCGCGTATCGCCTGCTGATGGCGGGGGGCGGCGCGGCCGCTTCCAAGATAAAGGGCATGCTGCGCGTCGTCAGCAGTGCGGGCGAGCCGCTGAATCCCGAAGTCATCCGGTGGTTCGATGCCCAGCTCGCGGTGCCGGTACACGATCATTACGGCCAGACGGAAACGGGCATGCTCGTGAACAACCATCACGGCCTGTCGCACGCCGTCCGCATCGGCTCGGCCGGAGTCGCGATGCCCGGCTACCGGGTCGCGGTGCTGGATGAGGACGGCCACGAACGGGGCTTCTTCGAACCGGGCGAACTGGCGATCGACATCGCCCGGTCTTCCCTCTTCTGGTTTGGCGGCTATTGGCAACAACCGACGCCCGCCATCCGTGGCGGCTATTACCGGACGGGGGATACGGTGGAACTGGGCCCCGACGGCAGTGTCAGCTTCATCGCGCGTGCCGACGACGTCATCACCTCATCGGGCTATCGGATCGGCCCCTTCGATGTCGAAAGCGCATTGATCGAACATCCCGCCGTGATGGAGGCCGCGGTGGTCGGCGTGCCGGACCCGGACCGCACCGAGCTGGTCAAGGCCTTCATCGTCCTGAACGCGGGATTTGCGCCGACGCCCGCGCTGGCCGATGCCCTGAAAGCGCATGTCAAAACCCGGCTGTCCGCGCATGCCTATCCCCGGCTGATCGCGTTCCTGCCGGAACTGCCGAAAACCCCCAGCGGCAAGATACAACGCTTCATGCTGCGCGCCATGGAACAGGACCAAAGTTGAACTGGCCCCATCAAAAAGCGGCGAACAGGTCCTAAGAAGAGGGGCAGATATCCGGCACCTTGAGCCCTGGCACCAGCGTTCGGGGCTGTGCGACAGGATCCACGCACCCCTTTATCCCTGACTGCTGATGCCCAGGCGCAACGGGTCACCAATGCACTCAGATGCAGTGACCTTATCAGGGAGCTTCACATGAAAAGGGTCGGGGGCATCAGCATTCTCGCCATCGCGACATGCACGGCGATGCCGGCATCCGCGCAGGATGCGAGCAAGGCGCAGACGCAGGCCGGAGGATTGGAGGAGATCGTCGTAACCGCCACCAAGCGGTCGGAGAACCTCCAGGACGTTCCGGTTGCCGTGTCGGCCATTTCGTCGTCGGAACTCGCCGCTCAGGGCGTGTTCGACACGTCGGACCTGAACGGTTCGATGCCCAATCTGCAGGTGTCATCGGCTTATGGTTCGCAACAGCCCAATTTCACGCTGCGCGGTATCGGTGTCGGCACCGAACTCAGCGCGAGCGCGGCATCGCCGGTCGGCGTCTATGTCGACGAGGTCTATCAGACCTTCCGCGCGAGCCAGGGCCAGCAACTCTATGATCTGAACCAGGTCGAAGTGGTCCGCGGGCCCCAGGGGACGCTCTATGGCCGCAACACCACCGGCGGCGCGATCAACTTCATCACCCGCAAGCCCGCCCTGAAGGGCGACAATGGGTATCTGACGGTGGGCTATGCCAATTACGACCGCTGGAATTTCGAAGGCGCGATCGAACTGACCCCCGTCGAAGACCGGTTCGGCATCCGCATCGCGGGCACCTATGTCAAAATGGATCCCTATATCCATAATCTGATGCCTGCCGGTCTGAACAAGACGGCGGCGGGCGGCGCATCCGGGCGGAATTTCGCGACGGGTCGCGATCCCGGCGGCGATGAGAGCTACGCGTTTCGCGGCACGATGCGGTTCAAGCCGGTCGACGCGCTTGACATCACGCTGAAGGGTTATGCGTCCAAATCGACCGGAGGCGCGGCGGCCTCTCTCGGTGCTGGCCCGTACAAGTCCAATCCGGGCCTGTTCGACTATGAAAACCCCAATTTCATCCTTTCGCCCCTGTTCCAGGCACTGGGCTCCAAGGGCGCCGGTCTACTGCCGAGCAGCTACAGCCGGGCGGGGCTGTCGGATACCGAGATCGAACAGGATACCGTCGGCCGCGCCGTTACCCGCACCGAGGGGGCGGTGTTGACGGTGAAGGCCGACCTTGCCGACCGGCTCAGCCTCACTTCGATCACCGGCTATGATTCCGGCCTCTATCTCCAGACACAGACGGATTGCGACAGCAGCCCGCTGCGCCTCTGTTCGAATGGCTATCGGTCCGATTTCAAGGCCTTCAATCAGGATATGCGGCTCGATTACAGCAGCGGCCCGTTCAAGATGATCGCGGGCGCCTATTATGGCTGGGATTCGGTCACGTCGAACAACGCCATCGACATCTTCAACCTGCTGAGCGACGTGCGTGCCGCCGTCGGCCTGCCCGCGACCTGGTTCAACCCGGCGGGCGGCTTCAACGGAAAGGTGCTGTCCGCCGGTTCGGTCCCGACCGGCATTCTGGGCAAGCAGCATTTCCGGCAGGAACGCGAAAGCTGGGCCGTCTATGGCGAAGGCAGCTATGAAATCACCCCGACGGTGAAGGTCACGGCGGGCCTGCGCTACACGACCGACATCACCCGATATCGCGATGGCATCACCACCTATTATGACGACGCGGGCAATGCGCGAATGCTCGCCGTTTCCGCCTATGGCGCGCCCTATTTCCTGTCGCCGGTCTATAACGAGGCCGGGGCCGTGGTGATCCCGGCAACCGGGGGAAGCGTGCCCGGCGGCATCAACAAGGACGGCAAGACCAGCCGCATCTCGGGCCGCGCCATACTGGACTGGAAGCCGGTGGACGGCGTCATGCTGTATGCCAGCTATAGTCGCGGCTATCGCGCCGGAACGTTCAACGGCCTCGCCTATATCAGCTCGCCGCAGGTCTATTTCGTCAAACCGGAAGAAGTGAACGCCTATGAGGTGGGGTTCAAGACCCGGTTCCTTGACAACCGGCTGCAGGTCAACGGCAGCTTCTTCTATTATGACTACAAGAACCAGCAGAGCCAGGTCGTCGACCAGAGCGTGACGGCGAACGTCATCACGCTCGACGGCACGATGAAGGGGCTGGAACTGGATGTCGAATTCGCCGCCACCGATCGCCTGACGCTCAGCGCATCGCTCGGCCTGCTCGACAGCAAGTATAAGGATTTGGATCAGGCAAGCTGCGCAGCGCTGAACCTCAGCGGCCTGTATCCGGCACAGAAAGGGTCTTGCGTACAATCGGGCGCGGGCAGTGTCAGCGTCGGCGGCAACCCCTTCCCCTATGCACCAAAGTCGTCGATCAACCTGGGCTTCGACTGGGATGCGGCGGATGTCGGGGCTGGCACGATCAAGGTACATGGCGACACCGCCTATTCCGGCCGCTTCTATTACGACTCGTTCAAGGACTATAGTCGCGGTGTCCTGAAGAACCTTGCGACGGGCGTCTATACAAATGGCGAGGGCGATTACTGGGTGTTCAACAGCCGTATCAGCTATGTGACGGATCGCTACACCCTTTCGGTGTGGGGCAAGAACCTGTCGAACAGGCTCTATTTCCCGGGCGGCTATCCCAATGAGGGCATCACCGGAGCGGGCTATCTGGTTCGGGCCCTGCCCAGGACCTTCGGCGTGGAAGCCACTGTTCGCTTCTGACGACAGGGGGATCGCACCGCGATCCCCCCTTCCCCAACGACCTTCCTATTCTGTCACTGGAGTATTCTTGTCGTGAAGACCCGCGCCGCCGTCGCCTTCGAAGCGAAGAAGCCGCTCGAAATCGTCGAACTCGATCTGGAAGGACCCAAGGCCGGAGAGGTCCTGGTCGAGATCATGGCGACCGGCATCTGCCACACCGATGCCTATACGCTGGACGGCCTGGACAGCGAGGGGATCTTCCCCAGCGTGCTCGGCCATGAAGGCTGCGGCATCGTGCGCGAGGTGGGTGCGGGCGTGACCAGCGTCGTGCCGGGCGACCATGTCATCCCGCTCTACACCCCCGAATGCCGCCAGTGTAAGTCGTGCCTGTCGGGCAAGACTAACCTGTGCACCGCGATCCGCGCGACGCAAGGCAAGGGGCTGATGCCCGACGGCACGACCCGGTTCAGCTATAAGGGCCAGCCGATCTTCCATTATATGGGCTGCTCGACCTTTTCGAACTTCACCGTCCTGCCCGAAATCGCGGTCGCCAAGATCCGTGAAGACGCGCCGTTCGACACCAGCTGCTATATCGGCTGCGGCGTGACGACGGGCGTGGGCGCGGTGGTCAACACCGCCAAGGTTCAGCCGGGCGAGAATATCGTCGTCTTCGGTCTGGGCGGCATCGGCCTGAACGTCATCCAGGGTGCCAAGCTGGCGGGCGCGGGCCGGATCATCGGCGTCGACATCAACCCCGACCGCGAGGAATGGGGCCGCCGCTTCGGCATGACCCACTTCCTCAATTCCAAGGGCCTGTCGCGCGAAGAGACGATCGCCAAGATCCTGGAGTTGACCGATGGCGGCGCGGATTACAGCTTCGACGCGACCGGCAATACCGAGGTGATGCGTACCGCGCTGGAGGCGTGCCATCGCGGCTGGGGCACCTCGATCATCATCGGCGTGGCCGAGGCGGGCAAGGAGATCAGCACCCGGCCGTTCCAGCTGGTGACGGGCCGCAACTGGCGCGGCACCGCGTTCGGCGGCGCGCGCGGGCGGACCGACACGCCCAAGATCGTCGACTGGTATATGAACGGCAAGATCGAGATCGATCCGATGATCACCCACCGGCTGACGCTGGAGGAGATCAACAAGGGCTTCGACCTGATGCACAAGGGCGAAAGCATCCGCTCGGTCGTACTGTTTTAGCATTGTAGCGGCCCCGCAGCGCACCGCACGTGCGGTGATTGTCGCGGAACCTCTGGGCGGAGTAGCCATGCCGCTGTCCGATACCGGCTGCTCCAATCATGGCGTCAGGCCATCTGAAGCCCCGGCCTTCCAGCCTCTACGGTGAACCGCGCCAGGTCGGCGATGGCTGATCGCGGATCACGCGCGTCGGCCAGGCCACGAAAGGTCACGTGGCAATGGCCGCCCGACAAGTCTATTCGGCCATAGCCGCGCACCAGATTTTCGGCATAGTGGAAGCCGGTCGTCGCCGCGGCCGTCGATTTGAACAGCGGATCGGGGTTGAGCGAGGTAATCGACCCGCCGACGAATTCCGACGCGATGGGCGCGCCGTCCGGCCGGTCGGGGTCGCGCAGATCGGTCGCGGCAAAGGCATGGATGTCGCCGCTCAACACGATCGGATTGGCCGTCCCCGCCGCGACCCAGCGTCGGAAGATGCGGTCCCGCGCCGCCGGGAAGCCTTCCCAGCGGTCGACCGAGTGGAACATTGCCCCCTTGTCCGGCTGTTTGGGATCGATGGTCGGAAAGGGCGTCATCAGGGTCTGCTGTGCGAGCAGGTTCCAGCGCGCCTGTCGCCCGCCCAGTTCCTCGTTCAGCCAGCCTTCCTGCCGCGCGCCGAGCATGGAGAGTTTCGGGGCGTGCCGGGCCGCGCAATCGGCCACCAGATAGTCGTACCGGCGTTGGCCGTTGGCATCGGGGGCTGGCTGGCACGGGCGATCGTCGCGATACTGCCGGTCGTCGAGCATGACGATCCGCGCCAGCCGCCCCCAGTCCAGCCGACGATAGAGACGCGCCCATGGCCCGGCGGGATGCGATACCCGGCGCAGCGGCATATGCTCCCAATAGGCCTGATAGGCGGCCGCCCGCCGTGCGAGGAAGCGGGCAGGATCGCCATAATGCTGGTCCCATTGTCCGGCATAGTCGTTGGCGACCTCGTGATCGTCCCAAATCGTCATCCAGGGTGCCGCCGCATGGGCGGCCTGAAGCAGCGGATCGAGCTTGTAGCTGGCATAACGCAGCCGATAGCCGGGCAAGTCGAACGGCTCGGGGTTCAGATGGGGGCGCAGCGCCTTGGGATTGGGTGCACCTTCGTAGATATAGTCGCCCAGGAACAGGATCAGGTCAGGGTCTTCCGCGATCGCATGGGTCCAGGCGGCATAATGGCCGACCTCATATTTCTGGCACGAGCCATAGCAGATGCGCAGCCGATCGACCGTCGCGTCGGCGGCGGGCGCAGTCCGGGTGCGGCCGACCGGACTGACCTGCCCCAGGCTGAGAAAACGGTAATGATAGACATGGGCGGGGCGCAGGCCGCCGACCTCGACATGCAGGCTGTGGCCGTCCTCGGGCGTCGCGCGTACCTCACCGCGACGGACGATGCGGCGGAACTGTTCGTCCTCGGCGACTTCCCAGCGGACGGGCACGCGAGCGTCGCCCAGGCCGCCGCCGGGCGCCAGCGCTTCGGGGGCGAGCCGCGTCCACAGGACGACGCCATCGGCGCTTGGCTCGCCCGATGCGACGCCGAGTGAGAAAAGGGGAGCCGCAGGGCCGCGCACCAGCGCCATGCCCCCCGATGCGATGACGAACGGAGCCATCGCCATGGGGGCGCCGATGATCTGCCGACGCGAGGGACGAAAGGTCATGGGATCACGGTTCCTGAAGGAAGATATGGCTGCGCTTTACGCCCCATTTTGCTCGCTCGCCAGAGTATCCGACCACCAGTGATAGGGAGATGAAGAAAATGTTGCCGATACGACAACATTGTCATCATAGCGTCCGCAAATCTGTCATGAAACTGACCCTGACCGTGCCTATCCGCCCCCGAAATGCGGACATGAGTCCTTGGGGGAGCAATGAAAATGGTGGTCAAGACTTCGCGCGGCGGGGGCCGCACGGGCTATAGTGTCGCGTCCCTGTCGCTGGCGGGTGTGGCGCTCTGGGCCATGCCGCTTCAGGCACAGACGACGCAAGCTCCGGCTTCGCCCGCCGCCGCCGATACCGGTTCGGACGCCGCCGCCCCGGATCAGGGCGACCTGGTCGTCGTCGCACGTCGGCGGGACGAGCATATCCAATCGGTGCCGATCCCCGTTACCGTCATCACCTCGCAGGAACTGGCGCGGCAGAACCTGGTCAACTTCACCAATTTCCAGACCAAATTTCCGTCCTTCTCGGTCTATCTGACCAACCCGAAGCAATTGAACCTCGGCATTCGAGGCATCGGTAATAACGGCTTCAACACCGACGGCATCGACGCCTCGGTCGGTGTGTTCGTCGACGGGGTGTATAATGCGCGGCTCGGCATGGTGTCGAACGACTTCAACGACATCGCCGACGTCGAGCTGTTGCGTGGGCCGCAGGGCACATTGTTCGGCAAGAACACGACGGCGGGCGCGGTCCTGATCAACACGCTGAAGCCCAGCTATACCTTGGGCGCCGCGACCGAGTTCACCATCGGCAATCAGGGGTTCCGCCAGATCAAGGGGACCGTCACCGGCCCGCTGATCGACGGCAAGCTGGCGCTGCGGCTCTCGGCCTTTTCCAGCAGCACCGACGGCTATTACCGCAACGTCTATAATGGTCGCTGGCAGAATGCCCGGCAGGGCGAGGGCGCGCGTGCACAATTGCTGGCCAATCCGACCGAGGATTGGACGATCCGCGTGATCGGCACCCATGCGACCCAGGCTTTCCCCTCCATGGGGCCGATCACGTTGGGCGTGTACAACCCGAGCGCCCTGCAGGCGCGAATGGCGGCGGCCGGTTACACGCTGCTCGTCAGCTCCAAGGAAAAGCGGGAGATGAACATAGACTCCCCGCTGAACGCGCAGACCAAGACCGATGCGCTGAGTCTGCAGCAGAACATCGATCTGCACGCGCTCGGCACCATCACCTCGATCGGCGCGTGGAGCCGCTGGTCCTGCTTCACGAACAACGACAACGATTATACCCAGCTGGATGCGATCCGCGATTACGGTTCGTGCAACCGGGTCCAGCAATGGTCGCAGGAGGTGCGCTGGGCCTCGATCACCGGCCATCCCTTGGAGGGGTTGGTCGGTGCCTTCTTCTCGCGGCAGCAGCTCGATGTCGACTCGCGCATCCGCTTCGGGTCGCAATATCATCTCTGGGCGGGCAATCCGAACGCGACGCTGTTCGGCACCAATCCGGCCAATGGCCTGATGTGGGGCAAGGGCGGCTGGGCCTCGGCGCTGACCGGCGCGGGCTTTGACAGCCATGCGGTGTTCAACACCCGGACCAGCGCGGTATTCGGCCATGCTACATGGCATCCGGACGAAGCCCGTCGCCTGGCCTTCGACCTGGGGCTTCGTCAGACCTGGGAGGAAAAGCGGATGCGCTATGACGGCGTCATTGCCAATCGTGGTGGCCTGAGCACCGCGCAGCTCCTCGCCTTGTCGTCCAGCGGCGCGAATGCACAGCTCGGTTCGGCGGCCGACCATGTCACCGACAATTCGCTGTCGGGCGAGGTCGGCGTGAACTGGAAACCGGTCGATACGGTCATGGTCTATGTCACCGGCGCGCGAGGCTATAAATCCAAGGGGTTCAACCTGCTGCCTTATAACAGCAGCAATCCGGACAAGGGCATCGCCACGGCGATCGCGCTGGGCGCGGGCCAGCACATCGACGGCGAACAGGCGGATAATATCGAGGCGGGGATCAAGACCGAGTGGTTCGATCGCAGGCTGGTCTTCAACCTGACCGCCTTCCATACCTATGTGAAGAATTATCAGGCCAACCAGTCGATCGGTGTCGGCAACACCGCCACCAAGTTCCTGGCCAATGTCGGCGCGCTGGTGTCCGAGGGCGTGGAGAGCGAAGGCGAGGCGTTTATGGGCCCGCTACACCTGAAGGGGTTCCTTGCCTATAACCGGGCGATCTATGCCTCGTTCCGCAATTCGGTTTGCCCGGTGCAGATCAGCGCGCCGACCTGCGACCTGACCGGGCGACAGGTGGCCTGGGCGCCGAAATGGACTGCCGACATCACCGCCGACTATACCCGGCCGGTGTCGGACCATAGCGCGGTCTATGGTCTGGTCGACGTCAATTGGCGGACCCGGCAGAACACGACGATCACGCTCGATCCGGCGGCGGAGATTGCGGGCTATGCGCTGACCTCGGCGCGGGTCGGGATGTTGATGGATGACAAGCGGCTGGAGGTTCAGCTCTGGGTCGAGAATCTGTTCGACAAGGCCTATTACGTGAACCTGCTGGGAGTGACCAAGTCGACCGGGATCGTGCAGGGGTATCCGGGCGCACCCCGAACTTTCGGGATCACGGTGCGCGGTCGCCTCTGATCCGCAGTACCCGCGCGCAGTAGGTGTTTGGTCTCGGAGGATGGTAGTGCGGATTTGACGTGAAACGGGCAAAGGCGAGCCGTAAGTAGCTCTAAAAAAACGTCGAACCGTCTTTAAAGCCTTTCTCATTGGGGGCCGATGCCGACGGACCCGACGTCCCGCAGTCCGGCCAGGGAGCGCGGCGGATGAGATCGCGCCCACCCTAATCCTCGGGCGCGATGCGTATCCGGTATCCCGTGCCCATATCCCGCATGGTCAGTTGGCAGGCCAGGCGGGATCGGTCAGTGCGATAGGCGCTGCTGTCGAGCAGGTCGTCTTCGTCGGGGCCGGGCGGCGGCAAGTCCCCTCCCCCGGCCTCAACATAGACGTGGCAGGTCGCGCAGGAACAGCATCCGCCGCACATCGCCAGCAACTCGCCGATACCGGTATCCCGGATCGCTTCCATGACGCTGACATCTGCGGCGGCCTCGACCTCGGTATGGTTGCCGTCACGGGTAATGACCTCGATCGTTACCATTAGGCGTCCCCCTGCTTCATAAAGCCGGTCAAGCGCTCTGCGATCAGATTTTGCACGTCACCGACGATCCGCTTGATCAGCTGGCGACAGGTCGGCACGTCATGGATCAGCCCCTGAACCTGCCCGGCCCAGACCAGCCCCGCGTCCAGATCTCCGGTTTCCAGCGCCGTCCGCCCCTTGGCGCCGGACACCAACGGTCGGATATCCTTGAACGCGGCGTCGGGACGCGCGGAAATTTCGACGACTTGGTCCGACACGCTGGTTTTGGCCACACGTCCCGTATTGTGAAAGCGACGAAAGATTAGGTTGGTCGCACGCTCGTCGTTCGAGACGATTAGTTGTTTGATCGCATCATGGATCGGAGCTTCGATCGTCGCACAGAAGCGGGTGCCCATGTTGATGCCCTCCGCTCCCAACGTCAGCGCGGCAACCAACCCCCGGCCATCGGCAAAACCGCCGCTTGCCAGCATCGGGATCTTCACCTTGTAGGCGGCGGCGGGGATCAGGATCAGACCCGGAATATCATCCTCACCCGGATGACCGGCACACTCGAATCCGTCGATCGAGATGATGTCCACGCCCATCCGCTCGGCCGACAGGGCATGGCGGACGGCGGGGAGACGGACGGCAGGATCGTCAGGTTCACTCCGAACGGCTTGTCGGTCATGGTCCGGCAGCGGTCGATCTCCCGCCGCAGATCATCGGGCGTCGGCTGAGTGAGCGCGGTCAGCATCCCCAGCACACCCGCATTGGACATCGCCGAAGCCAGCTCGGCGCGGCCAACCGTCAGCATCTTCGCCAATTGTTCCGGTGCCACGCCGCAGACGCTGAACGACAGCGTCGTCTCACTCGTCCAGCGCGCGCTGTCGAGCGTGAAGAACCTCCTCTATTTCGAGAGTTCGGCCGACACTTTGGGCTTGGCTACGATCACCGTTACCGTGGACCGTCGGGGATCAGGACAATTTTGCCCGCGAAGCTGCGATCCTTCAGCAGTCGATGGGCGGCGGCGCCTTCGCTCAGCGGGAAAGCGGTGATCGCAGGCGCAGTGATGGTGCCAGCCCGCAAGGCCGCGAACAGCCGGTCGGCGCGGCTCTGTCGGCTTTCGGCGCGGTTGAGATAGGTCCAAAGATCGCCGCCAACGACACCCTTGGAATGCTCCATCAGCGACAGCGGATCGATCGCGGGCGGCGTACCACCCGCCTTGCCGAAGATCACCACGCGGCCACCGGGACGCAAGGCGGCGAGGCTGTCGTGGAGCGTGGTGCCGATCGAATCATAGACCACATTGACGCCGTCCCCGGTCGCCCGCCGCACCTGCGCCACCCAATCGTCATAGCCATAGACTGCACTTGCGCCATTCGACCGCGCCTGTTCGCGCTTGGACGGCGTCGAGGCCAGCGCATGGACCTCGGCGCCCAGCGCCGCCGCCATCTGGGTCAGCAGCCGCCCGACGCCGCCCGATGCGGCCTGGACCAGCACCCGGTCGCCTGCCGACAGCCTGCCGCTATCCTCGACCAGATATTGCGCCGTCACGCCTTGCAGCAACAGCGCGGCGGCCGTGCGGTCATCGACATCGTCCGGCAGTGCGACCAGACGATCGGCGGGCGCGTACACCCGTTCGGCATGGGCGCGCGGCACGTCGAGAAACCCGACCCGCTGCCCGACCCGCCAGCGATCCACGCCGGTCCCGACCGTAACGATGCGCCCGGCACCCTCATAGCCGCCGATCCATGGCGCCTCGCCGTCCAGCACATAGACGCCCTGACGGCGATAGATGTCGGCGAAGTTCAGGCCGACCGCGCTGGTCTCCACCAACACCGAACCAGCGTCGAGAGCCTGATCCGAAAGATCGCCATAGCGCAGGACCTCGGGGCCCCCGAACCGATCGAAAAACAACGCCTTCACCGCACTATCCTCGACACACCCATCGCCGATCATCCTTGTCTCGGTTGCCAATGAACGGAGGATGCCTGCTGGACAGTGTCGGAAACAGCCGCATAGGCTACGACGTCTTCGAACCAGGGGTTTGCAATGGACCGATTGACCAGCATGGCGATCTTCGTATCCGTGGTCGACCTCGGCAGCTTTACCGCCGCGGCCAAGGCGCACGACATTTCGGCAACGATGGTGGCCAAGCACGTCAATGCACTGGAAGCGCGGCTCGACACCCGTCTGCTGCACCGGACGACCCGGCGGTTGTCGCCGACCGAGGCCGGTCGGCGCTTCGCCGAATCCTGTCGCCGCGTGCTGGCGGATGTCGCGATCGCGGAGGCGGTGGGGGCCGAGGTGGCGCAGACGCCGGTCGGTCGGCTTCGCATCGCCGCACCGATCGCCTTCGGCACCGAACGGGTCGCGCCCTTGCTGGCCACCTATCTCGACCGCTTTCCGGACATGCAGGCGGAACTGGTGCTGGGCGACCGCAAGGTCGATCTGATCGAGGAAGGCTTCGACCTGGCCTTTCGGATCGGTGCGCTGGAGGACGACTGGCTGGTCGCCCATCCGCTCGCTCCCTATCGGCTGATACTCGCCGCCGCGCCGGGCTATGTGGAACGGCACGGTCATCCGGAGACGCCCGACGACTTGCTCGAACATCGGCTGATCGGTTTCGCGCAATTCGGTGCGGACGACCGCTGGACGCTGGTCGGTCCGGGCGGTGAGCATGTCGTACCGCTGCCCCCGCCCCGCCTGCGCATCAATCACGCAGCCGCCCTGCGGCAGGCGGCGGTCGCGGGCTATGGCATCATCCTGCAATCGCGCGTGACGCTGGACGGTGATCTGGCGTCAGGGCGCCTGATCCCCGTCCTGGCGGATTACGCGCCCGAACCTCGTCCGCTGACGCTCGTCCGCCTGCCCGATCGTCGCATGACGGCAGGCCTGCGCGCCTTTGTCGACATGGCGGTCTCGGCGTTCAGCGACGATGCATAGGGTTATGCTTCGAGCTTCCAGAAGCCATCGGCAATCGCCGCCAGATCCGGAGCGTTTGTCATCCGGCCACCTGCCGCAGCACGGCAAGAAAGCGGTCGTTCTCCGCCGGTCGTCCGACCGTCACGCGTACCCAGTCATCGAGCGGGGGGAACGGCTTGGCAATCTCGATGCCTGGCGTGGCGGCCGCAGCGCGAAGGCGGCCTGCTGCCGGCGTGCGGAAGAAGACGAAGTTCCCGCGCGCATCGGTGTGGCGGAGCGACAGCGCGTCGAGCGCCGTGTGAAGCCGCCGCCGCTCCCCCGCCGTCCGGTCGCGCACCATGGCGACATGGTCTTGATCCGCCAGCGCCGCGCCGGCCGCCACAAGCGCAGGGCGGGACAGGGAATGCGGCGCGCCGATCCCCGCCTGACGCAAGGCGGTCGCCAGCGGCGCCTGCGAAACGGCATAACCGACCGACAGTCCCGCCAGCCCATAGATCTTGGCGAGGGTGCGGAAGACGAGCACGTTGCGCCCCGCCCGCACGTGCCGGATCGCCGACAGCCCGGCGAGGTCGTCATATTCGAGATACGCCTCGTCCACTACGGCCAGAGTCCGGCGGGACACGTCGGCCAGAAAGGCATGCCACGCCCCCGCCTCGCTCACTGTGCCGGAAGGATTGTGAGGGTTCACCAGCGACACGGCCAATGTGTCCCCGCCGACCGCACGCGACAATGCCGGCAGGTCGTTCTCCAACCGCCCATTGAGCGGCACCGGCCTGCCCCGCCCACCAAGCGGGGCCGCGGCATCGACCAGCGCCGTATAGCCGGGTGCCGAGAAGACGATCTCGCCACCCCCTGCCCGCCTGCGCGCCAGGAACAGCCCGAGTGCTTCGAGCACTTCGCCGATCACGACCTGCTCGGGCGCGACGCCTTCGAGGCGGGCGATCTGCCGGGCGAGCGCGTCCACCTCAGCCTGCTCGACATAGCGCTCCACGCCAATCGCCGCCGCACGGATGGCGGGCGCGACGTTTGGCGACGGCCCCCAGGCGTTCTCGTTGAGTGACAGCCGGGTCCGTGCGGCAAGACCAGTGCCGATCGCCGGTGTCGCGGCCACCGCCGCGCCCATCGCGATCCACTCGCGCCGGTTGAGCAGCGCCGCCATCAGAAGCTCACTCCGGCGCGAACATAATAAAAGGCACCGCTGAAGCCGAAGGGTGAGAATTCGCTGTACGGAAAGACACCGAACGTATCGGCGCCGGTCAGCGCGGCGGTCGACCGGATGTTCTCGGTCGGGTAGACGTTGAACAGATTGTTGGCGCCCACCGTCACCGCCAGGTTGCGGTTGACCTGCCCGGTGAAGCTGAAATCCGTCACCCATTTCGGCTCCAGCTGCTGGATGACATCGACATTGCCCCGCGTCCCGGATTCGGTCGGCAATGTGCGATAGGGCGTCGATCCTTGCGCGATCAGGGCGACGGCGGCAGGCGTCTGGTTGGTCAGCGCCACTTGCTCGACCCGGCCATAGCGGGTGGCGCGCACATCGAAGGTGATCGGCCCGGTCCGGAGGGTCGTCCCCAGCGCTACCTTGTCGCGCGGCTGGCCGCGCTCGACGCGCGTCCGTTCGACGACGTCGAACAGCGGTGTCGTGATACCCAGCGCCGTAATTTGCGGGGGCGTCGCCGCGATACGACGCAGCCGTGTCAGGTTATGATTATACGCCGCCGTCAGCTTCAGGTCGCCCCACCCGCCCAGCGGGGTTGCATAGGCCGCGGTCACGTCGACACCTTGCGTCCGGGTGTCGACCGCGTTGGTGAAGTAGCGGACGCTGGTCACGCCCGGAATACCGATACCGGCGAGATAGTCGCGCAAACGGCGGCTGCCCGACGCATCGACATAGTTGGACGACAGCATGATCCGGTCGTCGATGTCGATATGATAATAGTCGACCGACGCCGTCAGACGGCCAGCCGCGTACGTCAGGCCACCGCCGAAGTTGGTCGACGTCTCGGGTTTCAAGGCCTGGGCGCCGAGGGCCTTGGCGAGGGCCGAGCCGACCGGCGCGGTGCGGACGAGGACGAATTCGGGGAAACCGGTCGTGTTGTTGACGATCGTCCGGCTGCTGGTCGAACTGAAATATTGCTGGGCAAGACTGGGCGCGTGGAAGCCGGTGCCGATGGACCCGCGCAGGGCGAACCCCGCCGGCAGGGCGAGGCGCGTCGACGCCTGCCCGTTCCAGGTGTCGCCGAAGTCCGAATAATGCTCATAGCGTCCGGCGAGATCGACCGTCCAGCCGTGCAGCGGTTCCAGTCCGGCTTCCGCGAAGGCGCTGATCGCGTCGCGGTGGACATCGACCGTGTCGCTTGGCTGAATGCCCGCGAAACCCTGCGACCCGATCGTCGGGATCGCGCCGGCATTCGGGCCGTCGAGTACGCGTGCGGGCCCATATTGATAGCTGGCCAGCTCGCCGGCGCCGATCTTGTACCCGTCACGGCGATATTCCGCCCCGATCGCGACGTCGATCGGCGCAGCCAGCCCCGCCTCGACACTGTTCGAGAGGGTCAGGTCGGTCGTCCACTGCGAATTGCCATAGCGGCCGTTATAGAAGCGCGTGGGGCTGGCGGTCCCCAGCGTGGCGTTGAGCGTGTTCCGTGTCCGATATGCGATGCGGTTGCCGCCATAGACGCTCGACAGGTCCCACTTCCAACCGGCCAGATCGCCGCGCAGGCCGAGCGCGCCGGTATAGTCTGTACTTTCGGTATCGACGAAAGGCAGGAAGCCGTTCGGGTAGATCGCACGGACATTCTCGTCCTGCCCCGGACGGCGGAACGAGGCGTTGCTCTTCGCCCTGCTCAAGCGATAGCCGCCAAAGCCATAGAGTTCGACGCTGCCGAGCGGCTTGCTGAGATTGACCAGGACGGAGCCGTCCTTGATGTCGCCCTGATCGGCGAAGCGCCAGACGTTGCGGTCGACGCTGGCCTCGCGCGGGTCAAGCCGTGTTCCCGTGACACCGCCGGGCGGATTGAGCCCGATCCCCGCCCCATAGCGCGACGACAATGGCTGCGGCGCGCCCGTGGGCGAGAGGCCGAAATAGAATTGCCGCGTGTCCGGCTGCGCACGGTTCGCCGCCTGATGATCGCGATAATAGCCGGTGACGTTGACGAAGCCGTCCTCCCCCAGCTTCAGCCCGCCACCCAGCGAGACCTCATAGGTGTCGCCACCGCCGTCATAGGTCGTGCCCGCGCTGGCCGTGGCATGCAGCGCGGTATCGGTCCGAAGCAGGATGTTGATGACGCCCGCGATCGCGTCGGAGCCATATTGCGCCGAGGCACCGTCGCGCAGGATCTCGATACGGCCGATCCCTGCCGCCGGGATCTGGTTGAGGTCGGTCGGCGTCGCGCCCTTCCCGATCGTGCCGCCGGTATTGACCCAGGCCGCACCGTGAAGCCGCTTGCCGTTGACCAGCACCAGCGTCTCGTCGGGTGACAGCCCCCGCAGCGAGGCGGAGTGGATATGGGTGTTGCCGTCCGGCGTCGTCGGATTGGCGAAGGAGAAGGACGGCGCAAGCTGGCGGAGCACCTCGCTCGTCTCCTGATAACCCGAAGCGCGCAATTCGTCGCCGCGCAGCACGTCGATCGGCACCGGTGAAGTCGTGACGGTACGTTCGCCGGTGCGCGTCCCGGTGACCACGATCTCGTCGCCCGTCTTCGACTCTCCTACACTCGCCCGAGGGGCCGCATCTTGTGCCGCTGCGGTCGCCATGGGTGATGCGCCGACCAACAGACTCATCACGACGATCTTCATCCATCAACCCCCTTGCCGACCCTGCGACGCCTGTTGGCATTCGCATCGACATAATATCCCATCGAGTCGATAGGATTTGATAGAAATGATTGTGTACGGGCAAGCTCAGGCCCACCTTTCGCTCCTGCCACGCCGCTGCCTTGGAATGTCCTTTCCGCCAGGCGCTCAGGCTGCTTCCAGCCCATGCGAGCATCCGCGCTCAAACGGGACTTGGCCGGTATACAGAAGGCTTGAAGCCGATCTTCAGCGGAGGCTTGCACGCATTCGGCCGAGTACCGTGTCAGACCATGCCCCCTCCCCCGTCCCAACTATTAGCTGCTCGGACGCAGGAAAAACTTTGTCGCGGGACCGCTCACCGCTTTTCTACCTAACTCCCATCTGAATAAGGGGGTATTATAATGTCGTTGGTCATCGGCCGCCGTCGAGCGGTACAATTCGCCATGTCCGGTGCGGCGCTGATCGCGATGGCGCAACCGGGACTGGCACAGCAAAATGGGCGTTTGGCGCCCCCCGCCGATGATCAGATTTCTCCGACCGATCCCCTGGCCACCGCAGCCGACATCACGGTCGTCGGGACGCGGGCCTCGCTACGCTCGGCGATCGCGCGCAAGAAGCAGGCGGATACGGTGGTCGATTCGATCGTCGCCGACGACATTGCCAGCTTTCCCGACAAGAATGTCGGCGAGGCGCTGGCCCGGATCACCGGCGTGCAGTTGCAGCGCGACTTCGGCGAAGGCAGCAAAGTGTCGATCCGCGGCGTCGAGCCCGATCTGAACCGCATCGAGATCAACGGCGTCAGCCAGCAGAGCGCCGGCGGCGAGCGGAGCGGCGACTTTCGGGAACTGGCGGTCGAGCTGGTTAAGTCAATCGATGTCTATAAGGGCTATACGGTCGATCTGACCGAGGGGGGTATCGGCGGGACGGTGCGCGTCGAGACCCGTCGTCCGCTCGAACTGCTCAAGCCCATCTTCAGCATCAAGGGCGAGGCGCAGCGGCTGAACCTGGCGCAGAAATGGCGCCCGCGCGTCAATCTTACCGCGGGCCGCGCCGACCTGCTCGACGGTCGACTGGGCGTGCTGCTCAACGTGACGCACAGTCAGGTCGACACGCGCGGCGATTCCATCGCGAATACCGACTGGCGGCGGTATTTCGATCTCGACCGGTCGAGCGAAAAGACCGTCGCCGACCCGGACTATGCTGCCTATTCGACCTATGAAAGCTGTGCGGGCACGACGGGCGGAACCGCCGCCAAGGCCACCGCCGCGCGGCTGGCGTGCGAGACCCAGTTCTTTGACTGGGCTCCCAACTCCGCACGATACCGGGTGCTGGACCGATTCGACGCCCGGACCTCGTTCGACGGGCAGTTGCAATATCGCGTCGCCGATAACTTCACCATCTGGACCCAGGCGCAGCTCAACTGGCGCAACCAACGGATGCGCGACACCAACTACACCGTCAATCTGAGCAGCGGGACCGGCAGGACCCTGGACCTGACTCGCTATAACCTGGACGCGCCGCTGGCCACCAACGCCGCCGGTGGCGCTTCCCGTCCGCGTCCGACCGTGGGAACGGTCACGACCGAGAACCATGTATTGACCAGCGTGCTGACCGCGCTGAACGGCGTAAACGCCGCCACCGACGGCGCGACCGCTAATTATCGTGGCGCGAACGGCATCGTCGGGGTGCAGCGCCGCGACTTTCGCTACGACGAGGAAAGCCGCTATTTCCAGACCGGGTTCGAATGGGATCTGGACCGGCTGCACCTGATCGGCCTGGCCTCGACCTCCAGGGCGTCGCGGATCGATGAGACGAACCTGGTGGGGATCACCACGGGCGTACCGGGTATCAAGATCGACCGGCGCAACCCCGACGGTCTGCCCATCCTTCAGTTTCCGGCGGCGTTCGATCCCGCCGACATATCCAGCTATGCCGACGCCACGCGGCGCGGCGCGAATGGGCAGTTGCTCAACCAGACGGGCCCCGTGCTGCAATATCGCCCCGGCCAGAACGATGCCTCGGAAGACCAGTTGAAGCTGGATGCGACCTATGCCGTCAACTGGGGGCCGCTCAAGGCCATCGCCTTTGGTGGTCAGTTTCGGGATCAGGACCTGGTATCCTATGGGGCGGGTGGCGCCCGCCTGCTGAGGGCGGCCGTGACCGCGGTTCCGTCTGCCGGGATCGCCGCATCGCCCGCCATCTACCAGTATAACAACAACATATCCTATACGACCGTGATCGGCCCGGTTCCTGCGGGCGGAGCGGCGGCCAATACCTATTACCTGACTGCAGCGCAGTATCAGCAGTTCCTCGCGGCCAATAGCGGGCTGACCGGTGGAGCGCCGCTGTTCACCGGGATTTCAGGAGCGGAGGGCGCGCCGCAGAGACTGGCCATCCCATTGTTCGACTACGCCAATCTGTCGCGTTACTATGACCTGTCGGGATTCAACCAGGATCGCGTGCGCTTTGCAGACGGCCTTCCCCAAATTCCCGATTACGTCATCAACGAGCGTATCGTCGCGGGCTATCTGAAGGCCGATATCGACACACGTCTCTTCGGAATGCCGCTGACGGGCAATGTCGGGGTGCGCTATACGGCGACACGCGACCGTTCGGTCAGCAGCAACACGCGGCGCGAAAATCGCGTACGGCCGGGAACCGGGGTCGGCACCGTCCCGGCGGTGATCGAAACCGCGACGGTCGCGGTTCAGCAGATCACGCTGCAAAATCACTATCATGACTGGTTGCCCGCCGCGAATGCCGCGCTGGAAGTGCAGCCCGACCTTTTCATCCGACTGGGCTATGCCAAGAACCTGGCACGGCCCAAGCCCAGCGATCTTTCCCCCGCGATCAACTGCGTGATCGACACGGCGAATACGATCGCGGGTGAAGACACCTGCTCGGCAGGCAATCCCTATCTGAAACCTTATCGTGCCGACCAGTATGAGTTGAATGCCGCCTGGTATCCCAACCGCGATACCGCGATCAGTATCGGCTATTACTACAAGGACATCCAGAGCTTCGTGCTGCCCGCCGCGACGGTGTCGGGCGTAGACCTTTTCCGCGACGGCACGCTGTACACGGTACGCCAGCCGCTCAACGGCTTCGGCGCGAAGCTCGACGGGATCGAGGCGAGCGCCCAGACCGTGCTCGGCTTCCTGCCCGCGCCATTTGACGGCTTCGGGCTCAGCGGGAACATCACCTATAGCCGCTCGATCAACAGCGGCCTCACCAACCAGGCGACGGGCGAGCCGCTGTCCGAATTCCCCGGACTGTCCAAATTCACCTACAATGCCAGCATCTTCTTCGACCGCGACTGGCTCAACGCCCGGATCAATTACAACCGGCGGAGCAGTTGGCTTTATCAGGCCGCCAGTGCGAACAACGGCAACAGCCCCGTGTACCGACGCGGCGAAACCTATGTCGATGCCAAGGTACAGCTTCGCCTGGGCGCCCATTATTCGGTCTTTGTCGAGGCGCTGAACCTGACCAATCAGTTGACGCGATCCTATATCGACGATGCGCGGCCGATCGAATTCACCGATGTCGGACGGCGCGTGTTCCTTGGCGCGCAGCTGAAACTGTAAATATGCGGGTGGTTCTGATCGCAGCCGGGCTGGTCGGTCTTGCGCTGCTCCCGACGAGTGCGTCTGCCGCCTGTGTTCGGGGCAGAACGCCGCCGCTGTCCGCATGGCGAATCGAGGCGGAGGACCCGGCGGCGCGTGTCACCTTCCTCGGTGGAGGCGGAGTCGAGATCGACACGGCGCGCGGTTTGACCTTGTGGTACGCCCGCCGTCTGGCGATGCCGGTTCGCATCGCGTTCGAGGCGAAGGCGGTCGCGGCGGGTGGGCCGAACGATCAGGTGAGCGACCTGAACGCCTTCTGGATGGCAACCGACCCCGCCGTTGCGGACGGTTCGGTGTTGGCCGCCGGACGCCATGGCAGGTTCGAGGATTATGATGCGCTGGCCACCTATTATATCGGCATCGGCGGCAATCGGAATACGACCGTTCGGATGCGGCGTTATGTGGGTCAGCATGGCAACCGGCCGCTGATCGGCGAGCGTGCGCCCGCCCGCTCGCGCGACCTGCTATACCCCAATCGATGGACCCGGATCGTGCTGACCGCCGATCACGAGGGGATTTCCGTGACGCGCGACGGCCGCCTGCTCTTCGCCTATCGTGACGCGGCGCCCTATCGGCAAGGCTGGTTCGCCTTTCGCACGACGCAGAGCCATTGGCGCCTGCGCCCAATCTCCATCACCTCTGGCCGTAATCTGGAGTAGACCACCGATGCGACCGACCCACCGCGAGCGGGCCTGATTGATGTGAGCGTCGCGATCTGATTCACGCCTCGCGAAGAAGCCGGGATGAGCGACCATTTTTTGGACTGCTACGTAAATGTGCTACGTACAGCGTCGGCCCGGCCATCAAAAAACGGCGGAAAACTGAAATTCTTGGAAATGGTCGGGGAGACAGGATTCCTGACCAATTTTTTCCGCGCGCTAAGTCATTAATTTTGCGTCGCCATGCAGCTCGTCTGTCCGCGAGTTGTACAGCAAGGGGTACAGCTGCGGGTACAATGAGGCAAGTCCATTGAATCGCGTCAAAGGTCGAAGACTGCACGGCAGCAGCTGCGACACGTTCGGATCAGGCCGCTCAGTCGGGCGCGTGTGGATTTTGGTAGCCGAAGCCGAGGGTGAGCATGATGCCCGCGCAGTTCACGGGCACGTCAAGCCGCCACATGTCACAAGCCACATGTCACAATCGGACATGATTCATAACGCGTTGCCAATCCGCTTCGTCGCCGACGTTATGTCGATGCAGTGCGGCGCTCGGACGGACGTCAGACTCACCGTCTTCAAGTCTTCCTTGTTATGGACATTGGCCTCTACGACTGCCCGCTGATGTCCCGAAAGGTCGTGCGAGATCGTGGCCGATGCCGACGAACTCGACGGCCTGCGGTCCGGCCAGGGGCGCGTCTGATGAGATCTCGCTCACCCTCAATCCTCAGGCGCGATACGTATCTGGCAACTGGTGCGCATATTGCGAACCGCGAGCTGGCAGGCGAGGCGGGATCGGTCGGTGCGATAGTCGCTACTGTCGAGCAGATCGTCTTCGTCGGGACCGGGCAGGGGCAGGTTCTCTCCACCCGCTTCGACATAGACATGGCAGGTTGCGCAGGAGCAGCACCCGCCGCACATCGCCAGCAGTTCATCGACACCGGCATCGCGGATCGCTTCCATGACGCTGACATCTGCGGCGGCCTCGACCTCGGTATGGTTGCCGTCACGGGTAATGACCTCGATCGTTACCATTAGGCGTCCCCCTGCTTCATAAAGCCGGTCAAGCGCTCTGCGACCAGATTTTGCGCGTCACCGACGATCCGCTTGATCAGCTGGCGACAGGTCGGCACGTCATGGATCAGCCCCTGCACCTGCCCCGCCCATACCAGCCCCGCATCGAGATCGCCGGTTTCCAGAGCCGTCCGTCCGTTGGCGCCGGACACTAACGGCCGGATATCCTCGAACACGGCGTCTGGTCGCGCGGAGATTTCGACGACCCGGTCCGATACGCTGGTCTTGGCCACCCGCCCGGTGTTGTGGAAGCGACGGAAGATCAGGTTGGTCGCACGTTCGTCATTGGCGATGATCAGTTGCTTGACCGCATCATGGATCGGGGCCTCGACCGTCGCACAGAAGCGGGTGCCCATGTTGATCCCCTCCGCCCCCAAGGCCAGCGCAGCGACCAGCCCCCGGCCATCGGCGAAACCGCCGCTCGCCAGCATCGGGATCTTCACCTTGTCGGCCGCCGCGGGGATCAGGACCAGCCCCGGAATATCATCCTCGCCCGGATGGCCCGCACATTCGAACCCGTCGATCGACACGATGTCGACGCCCATCCGCTCGGCCGACACGGCATGGCGTACGGCGGTACATTTATGGATGACGGTGATGCCGTGCGCCTTGAAGTCTTCGACATGCTCCTGTGGACGATGGCCCGCCGTCTCGACGATCGCCACGCCGCTGTCGATGATCGCCCGGCGATATTCGGCATAGGGCGGCGGGGAAACCGACGGCAGGATCGTCAGGTTCACCCCGAACGGCTTGTCGGTCATAGTCCGGCAGCGGTCGATCTCACGCCGCAGATCGTCGGGCATCGGCTGGGTCAGCGCGGTCAGCATCCCCAGCCCACCCGCATTGGACACCGCCGAGGCCAGCTCGGCGCGGCCGACCCACATCATGCCGCCTTGGACGATGGGATGTTCGATCCCGAGCAATCGGGTAACGCGCGTGGCGAGTCCCATCACAGCGCCTCGACGATGGTGACGTTCGCGATACCGCCCCCTTCGCACATGGTTTGGAGACCATAGCGCTTGCCCCTCGCGCGCAGAGCGTGAACCAGGGTCGCCATCAGCTTGGTGCCGCTCGCGCCCAGCGGATGGCCGAGCGCGATCGCCCCGCCATTGACGTTCAGCCTGGCGGGATCGCCGCCGACATGTTCGAGCCAGGCGAGCGGCACGGGCGCGAAAGCCTCGTTGACTTCGTACAGGTCGATATCGGCGATCGACAGACCGCTCTTCTTCAGTGCCTTATCCGTCGCGAACAGCGGCTCCTCCAGCATGATGATCGGGTCACCCGCGGTAACCGTCATGTCGACGATCCGCGCGATCGGGATCAGCCCATGCGTCTTCAGCGCCCGCGCGCTGACCACCAGTACCCCGCTTGCCCCGTCGCAAATCTGGCTGGCGTTCGCGGCGGAGATCATGCCGCCCTCCTGCAACAGCTTGACCGCGCCGATACTTTCCAGCGTTGCGTCGTAGCGGATGCCCTCGTCGCGGACATGCGGCTCGCCATCGACCAGCACGGGCACGATCTCGTCGGCAAAGGCCCCGGCTTCCGTGGCGGCGGCGGCGCGGCGATGGCTTTCCAGTGCGAAACGGTCGAGCGTCTCGCGATCGAAGCCATGTTTGCGCGCCAGCATTTCGGCGCCGGCGAACTGGCTGAATTCCTTGACGCCGAACCGTTCGGCGATGCTGGGGCTGACCGGGCCAATCCCGATCCCCTCGCGCTGGTGGAAGCTGAGATTGGAGAACATCGGCACGCGGCTCATGCTCTCGGTGCCCGCCGCGATCACCATATCCTGCGTGCCGGACATGACCGCCTGCGCGGCGAACTGCACCGCCTGCTGCGACGACCCGCACTGGCGGTCGATGGTGACGGCGGGCACGCTGTCGGGCAGCCTGGAGGCGAGGACGGCGTTGCGCGCGAAAGCAAAGGCCTGCTCACCCGCCTGGGTGACGCAGCCCATGATGACATCATCGATCGCCGCCGGGTCCAGGTCGTTCCGGTCGACCAGCGCGTTCAGGATATAGGCGGCCAGGTCCGCCGGATGAATACCGGACAGGCGCCCGTTACGGCGGCCCCCGGCGGTGCGAACGGCGTCTACGATATAGGCATCGGCCATGTCAGGCTCCTTGAAAATCGGGTTTGCGGCGTTCCACGAAAGCGGCGATCCCCTCACGCGCTTCGGCATGCGCCCCGGCGCGGGCGATGCTCTGTGCCTCGCGGTCGAGATGATCGGGAAGGGTCGCGGTTGCGCCATCGATCAGCAGGCGACGGGCAGCCCCCAGCGCAGCCGTCGGCGACGCGATCAGGCGGGCGACCACCGCCTGGGCTTCCGGGATCAGGTCGGCATCATCGACCGTGCGCGTCACCATGCCGATCCGCTCGGCTTCTTCCGCCCCGATCCGCTGATTGGTGAGGATGACCGCCTGCGCCCGGCGAAGCCCGACGAGCCGGGGCAGCAGCCAGCTCATGCCGCCATCGGGACTGAGGCCGACCCCCGTATAGGCGGCGGTGAAATGCGCCGAGCGCACGGCGAGCACGACATCGCCCATGATTCCCAGGCTCAGCCCCGCGCCCGCGGCCGGGCCGTTGACCAGCACGACCAGGGGCTTGGCCATGTCCGTCAGCGTGACGATCGCACCGTGCAGCGTATCGGCCAGGTCGCGGAGGAAAGGCCCTGCCTCTTGCCCCGCCGCCGCCATCGTGGCGACATCGCCGCCGACGCAGAATAGTCGTCCCGCCCCGGTCAGCACGACGCAGCGTATCGCTGGATCGGCTGCCACGTCCCGTGCGGCTTCGGCCAGTTCACACGCCATGGCCGGATTGACGGCATTGCCTGCCTCGGGACGGTTCAGCGTCAACCAGGCGGCCCCACCTTCCTTGCGGACCAGAACGGAACTCATCGGCACGCCTCCATGGCTTCCCGTGCCAGCCGCGCCAGCCGGGGAAAGCTCTCCGCACGCTCTCGGGCATGGGCGGACGAGGCATTGCCCCGGATCACCCGCCCCTTGATCCCGTGGAAGATCGCGGCGAGCCGGAAGAAGTTGAACGCGATGTAGAATTCGTAATCGGCGATCCCGTCGCGCCCGGTCCGCGCGCAATAGGCGGCGACATAATCGGCCTCGCCGGGCAGCCCCAGCGCCGCGACATCCGCCCCGCCCAACCCCGCGACGATGTCGGGCGGCATCCGGTACATCATGGCGTGATAGGCAAAGTCGGCCAGCGGATGGCCCAGGGTCGACAATTCCCAGTCCAGCACCGCCAGGATACGTGGCTCGCCGGGATGGAAGATCAGATTGTCGCAGCGGAAGTCGCCATGCACGATCCTACTCTCGTCCCCCGCCGGTATGTGCTCGGGCAACCACGCGACCAGAGCATCCATATCCTCGTTTCGCCCGGCATCGGCGTCGTCCAGATACTGGCCGGACCAGCGCGCGATCTGCCGCGCGAAATAATTGCCCGGCCGCCCATAATCGCCCAGCCCGACCGCGATCGGATCAATGCCGTGCAGCGCCGCGATCGTCGCGTTCATCGCGTCGAAATAGGCGGCGCGCCCGGCCTGTTCGATCTCGGCGAAGCTTGCGTCCCAGAATATCCGGCCTTCGACCATCTCCATCACGAAAAAGGGCGTGCCGATCACCCTTTCGTCGGAGCACATGCCGTGCACCCGCGCGACCGGTACCGGGGTATCCGCCAACGCGGTCAAGATACGCGCTTCGCGCAGCACGTCATGCGCGCCTTTTGCCAGCGGCCCCGGCGGCTTGCGGCGCAGGACATAGCGGGCGTTTGGCGTAGACAGGCGATAGGTCGGGTTGGACTGGCCGCCCTTGAACTGTTCGACCGTCAACGGACCATCGAAACCGGTTATGGCTTCGTCCATCCAGGCCGTCAGCGCCGTTTCATCGAAGCGATGCACTTCCCGGACAGGCGTGGTTCCGGCATTGGCGACGTGATCGAGGGCACTGGCCATAGTCAGCAGCCCTTCCACTGTGGCGGCCGCTTCTCGGCGAAGGCGGCGGGCCCCTCGATGGCGTCCTGTGAGGCCATCATCGTCGCGACGGCCGGATAATCCCATTGCTCGCGCAGGAAGCGATCGGGGGCCGTGTCCAGCCCGCGCAGCACCGCCTCCTTGGTCGCGCGGATCGACATCGGGCTGCACGCCAATATCTCGTCGGCCCAGCGCCGCGCGGCAGACAGCACGTCGCCCTCCACCACCTCGTTGACGAAGCCCAGCCGTTGCCCTTCCTGGGCACTCACCCGCCGTCCGGTCAGCATCATGCCCATTGCAGGCTTCAGTCCGATGGTGCGGGGCAGGCGTTGCAACCCGCCCGCCAGCGCCGCCAGCCCGACCTTCGGTTCCGGCAGTGCGAAGACGGCGCGACCGCTCGCGACGACGATATCGCAAGCGAGGACGATCTCGAACCCACCGCCCATCGCGATGCCGTTGACGGCGGCGATCACCGGCTTGGCCATGTCGAACCGCGCGGTCAGTCCGCCGAACCCGCTGGGCGGGGTGGCCATGCCGCCACCCGACGCCTGCTGCTTCAGGTCATGACCCGCGCAGAATGCCTTTTCGCCCGCGCCGGTGATGATCGCGACCCATTGGTCGGGATCGGCGGCAAAGGCGTCGAAAGCCGCCGCGAGCTCCTCATGCGCAGCGGCATTCAAGGCGTTGTGCGCCTCGGCCCGGTCGATCGTCACGATCGTCAGCCGACCTTCCCGCGCAACGGTGATATATCGATAGGTCACTGTGCGGCTCTCCAATCCCGCTTGATCGTCTTGGCGAGGCTCCATTTGTGGACCTCGGTCGGGCCGTCATAGATTCGGAAGGCCCGCACCTCGCGGAACACCTGCTCGACGATGGTGTCGCCGGTGACGCCGGTCCCCCCCATCACCTGAACGCAGCGGTCGGCCACGCGCATCAGCGCCTCCGACACCGCGACCTTGGTCATGGAGCTCTCCGTGCCGCCGCTCTCGCCCGCGTCGAGCACGCCTGCGCACCAGTCGATCATCAGTTCGGCCTGTTTCAGGTCGATCCGGTTTTCCGCCAGCATGAAACCGACGCCCTCATGGTCGATGATCGGTTTGCCGAAGGCTTCGCGGCGGCAGGCATAATCGGTCGCAATCTCGTTCGCGCGCAGGCAGGCGCCCAGCCAGCGCATGCAGTGCGACAGGCGAGCGGGGGCGAGGCGGATCTGGGCGTATTTGAAGCCCTCGCCACTCTGACCCAGCATCTGGTCGGCGGGGATGCGCAAATTCTCGATGCGCACGACCGCATGGCCGCCGGGCATGGAGGTGTCGATCGTATCCAGCACCCGCTCGACGGTGATGGCCGGGTCGGGCAGGTCGACCAGGAACATGCAGGCGCCATCATCGGACTTTGCCATGATGATGCCGACCTGCGCCCCTTGCGCGCCGGTAATGAATGCCTTGCGCCCGTTCACGACCCAGTGATTGCCGTCGAGGACCGCGCTGGTCTTCATCATCGAAGGATCGGAACCCGCCCCGCCCTCCTCCGCCGGCTCGGTCATGAAGAAGGCCGAGCGCGCGTCGCCGCGGATCAGTGGTTCGAGGAAACGCTGCTTTTGCTCCGCGCTGCCGACCTTGCCGAGCAGGTACATATTGCCCTCGTCCGGGGCGGCAGTGTTGACCGCCAGCGGCCCCAGCGGCGACAGGCCCGACTGGCGCAGGACATAGGCCGTCTCGCGCTGGTTGAGATGTTCGTCCCCCCCCAGGATATGCGGGGTCAGCACACCCGCCGCCCGTGCTTTGGCGCGTAGCTCGGCCACCAGCGCATCGGTGGGGCCGTGCGCGTCGCGGCGGGGATCTCGCTCATATGGCACGACCACCTCGCGCACGAACGCCGCCACCGCCCCGCCGATTGCCCCGGCGCGTTCGGAGGGCGCAGGGCCGGTCAGGCTCATCGCGGGGCCATCCGAATGGAACCGTCGATACGGATCGTCTCACCGTTCAGCATCGGGTTGGTAACGATCGCCTCGACCAGCTGGGCATACTCGTCGGGCTGGCCGAGGCGCGAGGGAAACGGCACCTGCGCGCCGAGCGAATCCTGGGCCTCCTGCGGCAGGGTGGCGAGCAGCGGGGTCATGAAGATGCCCGGCGCGATCGTCATCACCCGGATGCCATAACGCGCCAGCTCGCGCGCGATGGGCAGGGTCATACCGACCACGCCGCCTTTGGACGCCGAATAGGCCGCCTGCCCGATCTGCCCGTCATAGGCCGCGACCGAGGCGGTGTTGATGACGACGCCCCGCTCCTCCCCTAGCGGATCGGCGGCGTGCAGGGCTGCGGCGAATTTGGACAGGACGTTGAAACTGCCGATCAGGTTGATCGTCACGATCTTCGAGAAGGCGGCGAGCGGCAAGGCCTGACCCTCGCGGTCGATGACCTTGGCGGGCGGGCCGATCCCGGCGCAATTGACCAGGATACGCGCCTTGCCGTGAAGTCCCTCCGCCTCTTGGATCGCGGCGGCGACGGCATCTTCGTCCGTCACGTCGACCCGGATGAAGTGCCCGCCGATCCGCTCGGCCAGCGCCGTGCCCAGATCGGCGTTCACGTCGAAGATGGTAACCTTCGCTCCCGCCCGCGCCAGCCGCTCGGCCGTGCCGCCGCCCAGCCCCGATGCGCCCCCCGTCACGATCGCCGCGACGCCCCGAATATCCATGATCCTATCCTTTCGATATCAGATGAGTTCGATGGCGATGGCGGTCGCCTCGCCGCCGCCGATGCACAGTGCCGCCACACCGCGCCTGAGGCGGCGCGCCCTCAGCGCGGCGATCAGCGTGACGATGATCCGCGCGCCGCTCGCCCCGATCGGATGGCCCAGCGCGGTCGCGCCGCCGTTCACGTTCATCCGGTCGCGAGGGATACCCAGGTCCCGCATCGCGATCATGGCGACGGCGGCGAAGGCCTCGTTGACCTCGAACAGATCGACATCGGCGACGCTCCAGCCTGCCCGCTCCAGCACCTTGCGGATCGCGAAGACCGGCGCGGTGGTGAACAGGGCGGGCGCGTGGGCGTGAGCGGCGGTGGCGACGATCCGGGCCTGCGGGTTCAGCCCCTCACCCTCGGCGATACTGAGCGGTGCCAGAACCAGCGCGGCGGCACCGTCCGAGATCGAAGCGGAACTGGCCGCCGTAATGGTTCCTTCAGCCGCGAAGGCGGGGCGCAGGCCAGCTATCTTGTCAGGACGCGCCTTGCCCGGCTGTTCGTCGCGGTCGACCAGCACCGTGCTGCCACGGCCGGGCACCGCAACCGCCGCGATCTCCCCGGCGAATGCGCCCTGTTCGATCGCCGCCTGTGCCCGTGCCAGGCTTTCCAAGGCATAGGCGTCCTGTGCCTCGCGGGTCAGGCCATAGTCCCTCGCGGAGTCTTCGGCGAAAGCCCCCATCGGCTTGCCGCGATCATAGGCGTCCTCCAGCCCGTCCATCATCATCGAGTCGATCACCCGGTCATGGCCGATCCGCGCGCCGCCGCGATGCTTGGGCAGCAGAAAGGGCGCGCCGGTCATGCTTTCCATGCCGCCCGCGATGACGATCCGCGCCGCCCCGGCGGTCAGCGCCTCGGCCGCCATGATGACGGCCTGCATCCCTGATCCGCACATCTTGTTGATCGTGGTAGCCTCGACCGATTGCGGCAGGCCCGCCTTGAGCGCCGCCTGCCGCGCGGGTGCCTGGCCCAATCCGGCGGGGAGGACGCAGCCCATTGTGATGCGCTCGATCCGGTCCGGCGAGACACCGGCACGTTCCACCGCGGCGGCCACCGCGACCGCACCAAGCTCCACCGCGGTCAGTGTGGCGAAGGCGCCCTGAAACCCGCCCATCGGCGTCCGGGCGCTGCCCAGAATGACGATCGGATCAACCATGATGCTCTCCCAGACCACGGGCGATCACCATCCGCTGTATGTCGGACGTGCCCTCATAGATCTGGCAGACACGGACATCGCGGTAGATTTTGGCGAGCCCGAATTCCTCCAGATAGCCATAGCCGCCCAGCGTCTGGATCGCACCCGACACCACCGCCTCGGCAGTTTCGGACGCAAAGAGCTTCGCCATGGACGCGGCCTGCAAAGCGGGAAGCCCCGCGTCCTTCAGTGCGGCAGCATGCAGGACCATCTGGCGCGCGGCCTCCAGCCGGGTGGCGAGGTCGGCCAGACGGAAGCCGACCGCCTGATGCTCGACGATCGGCTTGCCGAAGCTCTTGCGGTCACGAGCATAGGCGATAGCGATGTCCAGCGCGCCCTGCGCCATGCCGACCGACTGGGCCGCAATGCCGATCCGCCCGGACTCCAGGTTGGCGAGCGCTATCGCATAGCCGCGCCCCTCCTCGCCGAACAGGGCGTCGGCACCGACCCGGCAATCCTCGAAGCGCAGGCCGCAAGTGTCGGACGCGCCCTGCCCCAACTTGTGCTCGACCTTGTCCACGGCATAGCCGGGCGCGTCGGTGGGCACGAGGAAGGCGGACATGCCCTTGCGTCCCGCCGCCGGGTCGGTGACCGCGATCACCATCGCCACCGAGGCGATCCTGCCCGACGTGATGAACTGCTTCGCCCCGTCGATACGCCAGCCGTCCTGCGTCCGCTGCGCCCGCGTGCGGATGGCGGCAGCGTCGGACCCGGCATCGGCCTCCGTCAAGGCAAAGGCGCCGATGGCCAAGCCATTGACCAGATCCGGCAGCCAGCGTTCGCGCTGTGCCGGTGAACCGAAGGCAATCAGGCCGTTGACCATGATCGAATTCTGGATCGATACGATGGTCGACAGCGCGCCGTCCGCCGCCGCGACCTCGATCAGCGCCAGCGTATAGGAAACATAGTCGGCCCCCGCCCCTCCCAGTTCGGCGGGCGCGGTCATGCCCATGAGGCCCATTTCGCCCAACGCGCGGAACAGCTCGGGAGGATAGCCGCCCGCCGCCTCGAACGCCGCCGAATTGGGGCGGATACGTTCCTGCGCGAAATCACGGACGGTGTCGCGGATCGCGACCTGATCGTTGGTCAGAACCAAAGGGCCTCTCCCATGCTCCCGTTCGCCGGGATGCCTGTTGCCCCATGGATAGCCGACAAAGCCGCGACAGGCTTTGCCCGGCATCGGCGCGCTTTTTCACATTTCTTGCGCGCCCGTTGCCGAGCGGGCGGCGACCGTGGTTCGCAAGGCACCATAAGATATAAGGAGAGGCCCGATGCACCCGGCAAACCATGCCGCACGCCATCCCGACAAGCCTGCCATCATCATGGGAGGGAGTGGCGAATCGATCAGTTTCGCCGAGCTCGACGCCGCCTCGAACCGCAGCGCGCACCTGCTCAGGGCGCTGGGGCTGAAACGCGGCGATGTCGTCGCCACGGTCTTCGCCAATGCGCCCGAGGCCTTCATCCTCGGCTGGGCGGCGCAGCGATCGGGGCTCTACCAGACCGCGATCTCGTGCAAGCTGAGTGCGCGCGACATGGCTTATATCCTGCGGGACTCCGGGGCCAAATTGCTGGTCGTGTCACCCGCTTATGCCGATTTGGCGCGGGAGGCCGTGGCGCATTTACCAACTCTGCTGACCTATCGCTGGACGGCATCGGATACCCGGTTCGCCGATTGGAGCCTTGCTGCCAGCGGCTATCCGGCAACGCCGATCGCGGACGAAAGCGCGGGGACCGATCTGCTCTACTCGTCGGGGACGACCGGGCGGCCCAAGGGCGTGATGCCGCCATTGCCGACCGGGCCGATCGATGCGCCGACGCCGCTGATGCGGATGGGGCAGACGCTCTACGGCATGGGCCCGGACATGATTTATCTTTCCAGCTCGCCGCTCTACCATGCCGCGCCGTTGCGCTGGGCGATGGCGGCGCAGCAGCTGGGCGGGACGGTCGTCGTCATGGAGCGGTTCGAGCCGCAGGCGGCGCTGGTCCTGATCGAGCGTTACCGGGTCACCCATGCGACATTCGTGCCCACGCATTTCGTGCGGATGCTCAAGCTTCCCGATGCCGAACGGCTGGGCCATGACCTGTCCTCGCTGCGCGCGGTGGTCCATGCCGCCGCGCCCTGCCCCGTGCCCGTCAAGCAGGCGATGATCGACTGGCTGGGTCCGATCGTGCACGAATATTATTCAGGCACCGAATGCTGCGGGATCACCGCACTCAGCAGCGAGGAATGGCTGCACCGGCCGGGATCGGTCGGGCGGGCCGTTCTGGGCACGTTGCACATTCTGGACGATCAGGGCCGGGAGTTGGCGGCCGGAGAGACGGGGAATGTCTTTTTCAGCGACGGCCCGACCTTTTCCTACCTCAACGACCCGGCCAAGACCGCCGAGGCCCATAACGCACAAGGCTGGGCGACGCTGGGCGATATCGGGCGGGTCGATGACGATGGCTATCTGTATTTGTCAGACCGCAAGAGCTTCATGATCATCTCGGGCGGCGTAAATATCTATCCGCAGGAGATCGAGAATTTGCTCGTCACCCACCCGAAGGTCGCGGACGCGGCGGTGATCGGCGTGCCGTGCGAAGAGATGGGCGAATTGGTCATGGCCATCGTCCAGCCCGCCGCCGGGCTCACCGGCGACGAGACGCTGGCCGACGATCTCCAAGCCTTTGCCCGACGCGAACTGGGCGGGGTAAAGACGCCGCGCCGGTTCGCATTCCTGGACGAACTGCCCCGCGAACCGACCGGCAAGCTGTTCAAGCGGCTGCTGCGCGACCGCTATGCTGCGTCAGGCTGAGAGGAGGTCTTTCAGCGGCCTTCGGGCGTCGGCCAGGACTTCCGGTGCGATCGTCGCCCCGGCCTGTACCAGTGCTCGGCCCTGGACATAATCCTTGACCGCATTCACCGCGTCGATCGCGATCACCTTTCCTTGCTTCAGATAAACGACCGAAAAGCTGCGCGCCGCCGGATCTCCCCGCAGCACCGCCGCGTCATGCCCGGTCGACAGGCCCACGGTCTGCAGCTTCAGGTCATATTGATTGGACCAGAACCAGGGCACCGCGTCATAGGGGACCGGCCGCCCGACAATATCGCGCGCTGCCGTCACGGCCTGGTCATTGGCGTTCTGGACCGATTCCAACCGGATCATCGCGCCGTCGGCATAGCGGTTGGCATGTGCGGCACAGTCACCAATGGCGTGAATATGCGGCAGACTCGTCCGGCAATAGCCATCGACGACCACGCCATTGCCCGCCTCCGCCCCAGCCAGCACCAACGGTTCGACGGCGGGGATGATGCCGATGCCGACGATCACCATGTCCGCAGGCAGCAGCGCGCCGTCGTCTAGGCGGACGCCGGTCACCCAGTCCTCGCCCTCGATACAGGATATGCCGACGCCCAGCATCAGCGTGACGCCATGCGCCCGGTGCTCCGCCTCGTAAAAGCGGGACAGCGGCTCGCCCGCGACTCGCGCCAGCACCCGGTCCTGCGCCTCGACCAGCGTCACGCTCTTGCCGAACTTCGTAAGCGCGGCCGAAGCCTCCAGCCCGATATAGCCCCCGCCGATCACGACGATCCGCTCCGCTTCGGCCAGTGCGCCCAGCATCCGGTCGACATCGGCCCGCGTGCGAACGGCGTGGATCCCCGCCAGATCATGCCCGGCACAGGTCAGGCGTCGCGGCTCGCCGCCGGTCGCCCAGACCAGCTCGCCGTAATCGATGGACCGGCCGCTCTTGGTTCGAACCGACCGGGCGACGGGATCGACCGATTCCACCGTCTCGCCCAGCACCAGCGAGACGCCGCGTTCGGCCCAGAACGTCTCGGGACGGATGAGAATACGTTCGAACGGCTTTGTCCCGGCCAGATATTCCTTGGACAGGGGCGGACGTTCGTAGGGCGGGTGTGGCTCGGTTCCCAGGATGGCGATGGAGCCATCAAATTTTTCCTGCCGCAACGCCACCGCCGCCTGCGCCCCAGCATGACCGCCGCCGACGATCAGGACATCATAGTGCACAGCGCTCACGGGATCAGCACCACCTTGACGCAATCGCCGCGCTTCTGCGCCTCAATCGCCGCGTTGATCTCCGTCAGCGGGAAGGTCTGGACCAGCTTGTCGAAGGGGAATTGTCCGTCACGATGCGCCGCGATCAGTTCGGGGATGAAGCTCTGCGGATCGCTGTCGCCTTCCATGATGCCGACGACGCGCTGGCCATAGGTGATCATGCCCGCGATGTTGATGCTCAACGCCGCATCGGCCTTGCCCGGCACGCCGACCAGCCCCAGCATCCCGCGCGGGGTCAGCGCGGCCAGCACCGCCTCCATCATCTCGACACGGCCGCTGGTGTCGAAGGCGTAATCCACGCCCTCGGCCACGATCTCGCGGATGGCGGCGGGCACGTCACCCGCCATCGGGTCGATCACATGGGTCGCGCCCAGTTCGCGTCCCAGTTCGCGGCGCTTCTCGACCGGCTCGACCAGGATGATCGTCGCGCAGCCCCGGATCTTCGCCCCCATCACGGCCGCCAGCCCGACGGGCCCGCCGCCGACTATCACGATCGACGACCCCGCACGGCAAGCCATGGATCGCATCACGCCCCCCGCCCCGGTCTGGAACCCACAACCCAGCGGTCCCAAAATCGCCAGCGGTGCGGCCGGATCATCGACCTTCACCACATTGCGCGCCCGGACGATGGCATGGGCGGCAAAGCTCGACTGGCCAAAAAAGTGCGAGGAGATCGCCTCGCCGTCCTTGGAATAGGCCTTCGACCCGTCCTCCAGCCGCATTCCCGCGTAGTTGAGCGGCGGAAAGTCGCGGCAATAGCTGGGCAGATGCTCGTCGCACCGCGAGCAATGCCCGCAGCTTGAAAAGCCTAGCACCACCGCATCGCCGACCGTCAGCCCCTCGACGTCCGGCCCCAGCGCTTCGATAACCCCCGCGCCCTCGTGACCCAGTACGGCGGGCAGCGGATAGGGTACGAACTGGTCGCGAAAGATCAGGTCGGTGTGACAAAGGCCGACCCCCGCGATCCTGACCCGTACCTCGCCCGCACGGGGCGCCTCGACTTCGACCGTCTCCAGGGTGAAATCGCCCTTTGGCTCGCGCGCGACGGCGGCAATGGTCTGCATATATGGCCTCGATCTATTGAATGGTGTGGCGCCAACCGCTGGGCGTGTCCCCGGCATATTGGCGAAAGGCGCGGGTGAAGTGGCTCTGGCTGGTGAAGCCGGTCATCTCCGCCACCTGCGCGATGGAAAGGTCAGACTGGCCCAGCAAGTCGCGGGCGCGATCCAGCCTGGCCTTCATCACATACTGATGCGGCGTCACGCCCGTCGCCCGCTTGAACACGCGACAGAAATGCGAGGGCGTCAGCCCCGCCTGCGCCGCCAGCGTCTCCAGGCTGTGATCCTCCTCGGGGCGCCCGAGAATATCGTTCATGATCTGGTGGATGCGATAGGCGGAGAAGTCCGCGCTGGGGAACGCGCCCTCGCTGCTCGGCGGCGAGCTGCGCAGCGTGTGCATCTTCAGCGCGTCGAGCAGCGTACCGATATAGGCGGTCCGCTCGACCGTCTGCGCCGCATAGAGCTCGCTGAGGATCTGCCGCGTCAGCGCGATGCCCAGTGGATCAGCAAAGGCGAAGCGCATTTCCCGAAACCGCGCGACCGCGCGCTGGTCCTGCAACTGGTCCATCGGGATCGAGACGGTGACGACGTCCAGCTCCCCGTCGATCCGCCATCCCGTACTGCACCCGGCGGGGACGATGGTCGCGCAGCCCGGAATGGATCGCGACTGGCTCCACTGATCGGCTTCCCACAGCCGCGTGTCGGGCTTGCCGCCGACATGGACGACGAAGACGGGATCGACGAGGGCGGGCAATTCATAGCTGCCGATGAACTGCCGCCACCGCGCGAACTGCCAGGAGCCCAGGTTGACGCTGCGGTCCGGCGCGCGGCCGAGCGTGTTGGCGATGATCTTCTCGTTGCTGGGCGAAAGCTCTGCCACGTCCATCTCTCCTCATACAGCCCGCAAAATGACGTCGAGGTTCTTGAGGCCGTTGATGAAGTTCGACCGGAACCGTCGCGGCGGTGCTTGCACCTCGAAAGATGTAACACGATCCGCCAACAAGTCGAACGCGACGCGCAGCTGCATTTCCGCCAGCCGCGAGCCGACGCAGACATGCTGTCCCGACCCGAAACCGACATGCTGCGCGCCCTTGCGGGTGACGAGGAAACGGTTGGCCTCGGGAAACACGCCCTCGTCGCGATTGGCGGAGATGTACCAGAGGACGACCTTGTCGCCCTTGGCGATACGCTGGCCACCGATGACTGTATCGTCCATCGCGGTACGGCGCATATGCATGACCGGGCTGGCATAGCGCACCATCTCCGGCGTCGCGGTCTTCAGCACGTCCCGGTTCTCGCGGATGGTCTCCCACTGGTCCGGGTTCTGGGACAGGGCGACGATGCTATGGCTGAGCGAGTTGCGCGTCGTCTCGTTGCCGCCGACCAGCACCAGGATCAGGTTACCGATGAAGTCGCGGAACGGCACCGCCTGCCCATCGATCTCCGCATTGGCGAGGAGCGAGGCGATGTCGGGGGTCGGCTCCGCGCGCCGCGCCTCGAACAGCTCCTGTCCGAAGGCGAAGAACTCGCCCAGGGTCGCCGCCATCGCCTCGGGGCTCTGGCGGAACTCGGGGTCGTCCTCGCCGACGAACGCATTGGTCCAGTCGTAGAGTTTGGGCCAGAGGTCGATCGACACGCCCAGCAATTCGGCCAGCGTCATCAGCGGCAGTGGAGCCGACAGCAGCGGCACGATATTCACCGCTTCGTTCAGCGGGATCGCGTCGATCAACCTTGTCGCCCGCTCGCGGATGCGCGTTTCGATATCGCCCAGCCGCCCCGGCGACAGCGCGGGCATGATGAACTTGCGATAGCGGGTATGGACCGGCGGATCGCGTGAAATGAAGGGGACGCCGATGGCGGACTCGCCCGCGCCCGTCAGCCCGACTTCATTTTCGTTGAAGATGCGGTGGCCGCCATTCTCGTGCGCCGAGGAGAATAGCAGCGGCTGGCGCGATACCTCCACGATATCGGCATGGCGCATCACGGACCAGAAGCCCGCGCCATCCGTCTCCGGGTTCCAGTGCACCGGATCGTCGCGGCGCAGCGCCGCGAATAGATCCCAGGGAACCCCCGCCTCATAGAGGCCGGGGTCCTTCAGGTCAGGGGTCGTGATCGTCGCCATCTCAGAATGCCACCCGGACAGAGCCGCCGAAGGTGCGCGGTGCGGCGGGAACAAGGAAATTGTAAGGGAAGCCCGCCCCGCGCAGGTCGAGCCCGTAAGCATAGGTCTTGGCGTTCAGCAGGTTGGTGGCGAACGCCTTGATGGTGAAGCGGCCGGTGGTCAGCGCGGCGGTCAGGTTGACCTTGGCGAAGCCCTTTTGCTGCAACTCGCTGTTCTGCTGGCCGGTGCCGACCGCGTTGATGTCGTTGAACGGCGAGAAATACTGGCGCGAGAAATAGGCGACGCTGGGTGATACGGTCAGCCCGTTATTGCCGACCTTGAACAAGGTCAGGTCCACCCCGCCCTGCGCGGTAAAGCGCGGCGCGAAAGGCAGGTCGTTGCCGTCCAGCCGGGTATTCTGGAGCGTCAGTTCCTTGTAGGTCGCATGGAGATAGCCCGCCGACGCGTTGATCGTCACCGCCGGGGTCAGCCGCCACCGCGCCTCGCCTTCGACGCCGTAAACCTCGGCCTTCGGCGCGTTGACCAGGAAGGATACGGGGCCCGGCCGGGTATCCTGTACCTGCTGGTTGATATAGTCGTAATAGAAGCCCGACATGGTGAGGGTCAGGGCATTGTTGAAATAGCGTCCCTTCAGCCCGACTTCATAGGCGTTGACCCGCTCGGGCGCGATATAGTTGATCCCGGCCGACGAGGTGTAACCCCCGCCATTGAACGCGCCCGAACGATAGCCGCGATTATAGCTGGCATAGACCAGTGTACCGCCCTCGAACGTATAGTTCAGGGACACCCGCCCGGTCAGCGCATTGTTGCGGCCGTCCAGCACAAAGCGAGCATTGGAGTTGTACGGGCAGGTGCCGGGCACCCCCGCACAGGGCACGGTGGTCGCCAGTGGCGTCTCCGGGCCGCCGATGTCGCCCGCAAACAGATAGGCATAGCCGTCGCGATACTGGCTGCGATCCCAGGTGTAGCGGGCACCCAACGTCAGGCTCAATCGCTCGGTGAGGTCGTAATCGCCCTGCGCGAAGACGGCATAGGAACGGCGGACCTGGCGATAATGCTGGAAGAAGCCGCCATTGACCGACGGGGCGATCGCTTGGCCGATGTTGAACCGGTTGTCGGTAATCACCTCGTCCCAGCCGTAAAAGCCGCCACCCACCAGTTTCAGCCGGGTGCCATTATAATTGAACCTCGCCTCCTCGCTGAACTGCTGGAAGCTCGACCGCCAGTTGATGTCGAGAATGTCCAGCGGCGATCCGTCCGCCGCCTGCTGTAGATTCTGCTTACCCCCATCGCGCGAGGTAATCGATGTGAAGACGACGGTCGGTGACACGTCATAGGCGATGGTCGCCGATCCGCCATAGGCCTCGGTCCGGTTCAGCCCGATCCGGTTCTCATTGGTCTCGAAGAAGCCGAGGCCGGTACGAAACGCGCCCAGGCCATGGATCGCCGCCTGCGTGCCCTGGTCACGCCCGCCATAGACTTTCAGCTTGATGTCGAGCGGGCCATTGCCGGGCCGCAGCCGCAGCGACACCCGCCCCTGCAACGTGTCCTGCGAATTGCCGTCGCGGCCACCGGGATAGACGTTGTGGATCTGCCCATCGCCCTTGGCGTAGTTTCCGGCGATGCGGACGCCCAGCTGGTCCTCGACCATCGTCGCCTCGACCGCGCCTTGCGCGGTGAGGGTGTTGAAATTGCCGTAGCCCGCTTCGGCATAGCCTTCATTGCCATGCAGGCTCGGCGCCTTGGTGATGAAGTTGATCGCGCCGCCCGTCGTGTTTCGGCCGAAAAGCGTACCCTGCGGCCCGCGAAGCACCTCCACCCGGTCCAGGTCGAACAGACCCATGCCATGCGCGGTGCGGCTGGCGAGATAGACGTCGTCGATATAAACGCCGATCGGCGACGCTTGGTTGGAATTGTACTCGTTCGCGACGCTGATCCCACGCAGCGAGAAATTCGGCTGGGTCTGGCCATATGGGCTGCTGACTTGCAGGTTGGGCACCGCGACCGCCAGATTGGCCGAATTGGTAATGCCCTTCGTCACCAGCGCATCGCCGCCGATCGCGGAAATGGCGATGGGAACGGTGAGGATCGACTGGGCGCGCCGCTGCGCGGTCACGATGATGTCACCCGATGATACGCCGTCCTGTATGGGCGTGGCGGCATCCGCCTGGGGCGTTGCATCGGTGGTGGGGGGCGTGCCCTGCCCCGCGTCGGCGCTTTGCGCCTGTGCCGCGAACGGAAACACGCATGCCGCGCCGACAAGCAGCGCCGCGCTGATCCTGGCCCTCATAGACCTCTCCTTTTTCCGCAGAGACTCTGTGACGGCCTCTTGCTGGATTATGTGTAGATCAGGTCCGGGCGGGCGGCTTTGCATGGACCTGTCGCGCTTTTTGACATTTCTTGCGGAGGCCATGCGTTCCTTGCGCACGATCTGATAGCGCCGGTTTCACGACAGAGCAGGCCGCAATGGATGGCACCGCCGGATATGGAGAGCGAGATGGACTTCGATACGTCGTTCCACATGACGATCGGCGGCAAGCCGGTGTCCTCGGATAGTCTGTTCGATGTGCTCAACCCCGCGACCGAGCAGGTGCTGGCCCAGGCCCCGGACGCCACCCGTGACCAGCTCGACTCCGCCGTGGCCGCCGCCCGTGCCGCCTTTCCCGGCTGGGCCACCACGCCCATCGCCGAGCGCTGCGCGCTGATCGACAAGCTCGGTGACGCGGTGATCGCCCATGCCGAGGACTTCAAGCGCCTTCTCACCGCCGAGCAGGGCAAACCCCATGCCGATGCCTTTAACGAGGTGATGGGGGCCGGGTTCTGGCTGAAAGGCGCTGCCACGCTCGACCTGCCGGTAACGGTCAACGAGGATTCCGCAGACCGCTATAGCGAGACGCGCCGCGTTCCGATCGGCGTGGTCGGGGCCATCGCGCCGTGGAATTTTCCCTTGATCCTGGCCATGTTCAAGGTGGGGCCTGCACTGCTGGCGGGCAACACGATGGTCCTCAAGCCCTCCCCCTTCACGCCGCTGACGACGCTGAAGTTCGGCGAACTGGCGGCGACCATCCTGCCCCCCGGCGTGCTGAACGTCGTGACCGGCGGGGACAGCCTCGGCCCCTGGCTGACCGAGCATCCCGGCATTGACAAGGTCAGCTTTACCGGTTCGACCGCGACCGGACGGCGGGTGATGCAGAGCGCTTCCGCCACGCTGAAGCGGGTGACTCTGGAACTGGGCGGCAACGACGCGGCGATCGTGTTGCCCGATGCGGATGTCGAGGCACTGGCGGAACAGCTGTTCTGGGCAGCGTTCACGAACAACGGCCAGATCTGCATCGCGACGAAGCGCATGTATGTCCACCGCGACGTCTATGACCCCCTGAAAGACGCGCTGGTTGCCTATGCCCGGACCGTGCAGATCGGCGACGGAGCGCAACAGGGCGTGCGGCTCGGCCCTATCAATAACAGCCTGCAATATAAGCGCGTCCTGGACCTGATCCGAGACGCGCGCGACAAGGGCTATCGCTTCCTGCTCGGTGGCGAGGCGGCCGACACACCCGGATATTTCGTCCCCATCACCATCCTCGACAATCCGCCCGAGCACAGCCGTATCGTGCAGGAAGAGCAATTCGGCCCGATCCTTCCCCTGCTCCGCTTCGATGATGTCGATGAGGTGATCGAGCGGGTGAACGCCAGCGAATATGGCCTCGGCGCCTCGATCTGGACCGGCGATCCCGACGCCGCCATGGACCTCGCGGCCCGGATCGCCAGCGGCACCGTCTGGATCAACGAGACCCAGCACCTCACCCCCCTCGCCGCTTTTGGAGGCATGAAGCAATCCGGGCTGGGCGTCGAAGGCGGCACCGAAGGCCTGATGGAATATACCAACGCTCAGACCATCACCCGGCGGCGCTGAGATGGGATTCCCGTCGATCGAACTGGAACGCCGCCGCACGGCCGCGCGGGCCGGTGGTGGCGAGAAGCGCGTCGCCGCGCAGCATGCCAAGGGCAAGCTGACCGCGCGCGAGCGGCTCGACGTGTTGCTGGACGAGGGGAGCTTCGAGGAGCTCGACATGTTCGTCGAGCATAACTGCACCGACTTCGGCATGACCGAACAGATCGTCCCCGGCGACGGCGTGGTGACCGGCAGCGGCACCATCAACGGGCGGCTGGTCTTCGTCTTCAGCCAGGACTTCACCGTCTTCGGCGGCTCGCTGTCGGAGCGCCATGCCCAGAAGATCTGCAAGATCATGGACATGGCGATGAAGGTCGGCGCGCCCGTCATCGGCCTGAACGATAGCGGCGGCGCGCGCATCCAGGAGGGCGTGGCATCGCTGGGTGGCTATGCCGAGGTGTTCCAGCGCAATGTGCTGGCCAGCGGCGTGGTGCCGCAGCTTTCGCTCATCATGGGCCCCTGCGCGGGCGGCGCGGTATACTCGCCGGCGATGACCGACTTCATCTTCATGGTGAAGGATTCGAGCTACATGTTCGTCACCGGCCCCGATGTGGTGAAGACGGTGACCAACGAGGTCGTGACCCAGGAAGCGCTGGGCGGCGCGGTGACCCACACGACCAAGACCGGCGTCGCCGACGTCGCGTTCGAGGACGATATCGAGGCGCTGCTGGCGGCGCGCGACTTCATCGACTTCCTGCCTGCCAACAACCGCGAGGGCGTGCCCGAACGGCCGACGGCGGACGCCTGGGACCGCATCGAGGAAAGCCTCGACACGCTGATCCCCGCCAGCGCCAACCAGCCCTATGACATGCACGAGCTGATCGCCAAGGTCGTGGACGAAGGCGATTTCTTCGAGGTCCAGCCCGCCCACGGCGCCAACATCATCACCGGCTTCGGCCGGATCGAGGGGCGCACGGTCGGTTTCGTCGCCAACCAGCCGATGGTGCTGGCGGGGGTGCTCGACATCAATGCCAGCCGCAAGGCGGCGCGCTTCGTGCGCTTCTGCGATGCGTTCGAGATTCCGATCGTGACCTTTGTCGACGTACCGGGCTTCCTGCCCGGCACGGCACAGGAGCATAACGGCATCATCAAGCATGGCGCCAAGTTGCTCTTCGCCTATGCCGAGGCGACGGTCCCGAAGATCACCGTCATCACGCGGAAAGCCTATGGCGGCGCCTATGACGTGATGGCCTCCAAGCACTTACGCGGCGACCTCAACTATGCCTGGCCCACCGCCGAGATCGCGGTGATGGGCGCGAAGGGCGCGGTGGAGATCATCTTCCGGGGGCGGACGCCGGAAGAAATCGCCGAGCGGACGGCCGAATATGAGGCGCGCTTCGCCAATCCGTTCGTGGCGGCGTCAAAGGGCTTCGTCGACGAGGTGATCCAGCCGCATTCGACCCGCCGCCGCATCGCGCTGGGCCTGCGCAAGCTGCGCAACAAGGACCTGGCCAACCCGTGGAAGAAGCATGACAACCTGCCGCTCTGAGATGGTCGCGAATGGGGTAGCCCTCCCCCATCCCCTCCCGCTTGCGGGAGGGGCGTGCCTGGGGCCAGCGCTCGCCCAGAGCCTCTCCCCTCCCGCGGGCGGGAGGGGCCGAGGGAGGGCTGGCGTTCTCCAGTTGCAAACCGGCTGGAGGCGCGCATGACCACCCTATCCGACTGGGAAGCCCTTGCCACGCGCGAGGTGAAGGGGCGCGACCTCGACTGGCAGACGCCGGAGGGGATCACGGTCAAGCCGCTCTATACCGCCGAGGATGTGCGCGAAGACCCCGGCCTGCCGGGCTTTGCGCCGTTCACGCGGGGCGTGCGGGCGAGCATGTATGCGGGCCGCCCCTGGACGATCCGGCAATATGCGGGCTTTTCGACCGCCGAGGAATCGAACGCCTTCTACCGCCGCAACCTGACGGCGGGGCAGAAGGGGCTGTCGGTCGCCTTCGATCTGGCAACCCACCGGGGTTATGACAGCGACCACCCGCGCGTGACCGGCGATGTCGGCAAGGCTGGCGTCGCGATCGACACGGTCGAGGATATGAAGATCCTGTTCGACGGCATCCCGCTGGATGCCATGTCGGTCAGCATGACGATGAACGGCGCGGTGATCCCGGTGCTGGCCTTCTTCATCGTCGCGGCCGAGGAACAGGGGGTTCACCGATCGAAACTGGAAGGGACCATCCAGAACGACATCCTCAAGGAGTTCATGGTTCGCAACACCTATATCTACCCGCCTGAGCCGAGCATGCGGATCATCTCGGACATCTTCGCCTACACATCCGCCGAGATGCCCAAGTTCAACAGCATCTCGATCAGCGGCTATCACATGCAGGAGGCAGGGGCCACGCAGCTCCAGGAGTTGGCCTTCACCATCGCCGACGGCATGGAATATGTGAAATATGGCGTGGCCTCGGGCCTCGACATCGATAAGTTTGCGGGCCGCCTGTCCTTCTTCTTCGCGATCGGCATGAACTTCTTCATGGAGGTCGCCAAGCTGCGCGCCGCGCGCGTGCTGTGGCACCGGGCGATGACGCAGCTGGGGGCGAAGGACGAGCGCTCCAAGATGCTGCGCACGCACTGCCAGACGTCGGGCGTGTCGCTGACCGAGCAGGACCCGTATAACAACGTCATCCGCACCACCATCGAGGCGATGGCGGCGATGCTGGGCGGCACCCAGTCGCTCCACACCAACGCGCTGGACGAGGCGATCGCGCTGCCCACCGACTTCTCCGCCCGGATCGCACGCAACACGCAGATCGTGTTGCAGGAAGAAACGGGGATGACGAAGGTCGTCGATCCCCTGGGCGGCAGTTACTATGTCGAGAGCCTGACCCAGTCGCTGGTCGACGGCGCATGGGCGCTGATCGAGCGGATCGAGGCCGAAGGCGGCATGGCCAAGGCGGTCGCGGCAGGCTGGCCCAAGGCGATGATCGAGGAGGCGTCGGCCGCCCGCGCCGCCAGGGTCGACCGGGGCGAGGATGTGATCGTCGGGGTCAACACATACCGGCTGGCCGACGAGGCGCCGGTCGAGATCCTCGACATCGACAATCACGCGGTGCGCGGGGCCCAGGTCGCGCGGATCGCAGCGGTCAAGGCCGCGCGCGATGAGGCGGCGTGCCGGGCAGCGCTGGATGCCCTGCGCAACGCAGCCAAAATTCCTCCCCTGCAAGGGGAGGTGGCATCGCGCAGCGATGACGGAGGGGTGTCGACGCTCGAGAGGGGGAACACCCCTCCGTCAGCGGCTGACGCCGCTGCCACCTCCCCCGCTGGGGCAGGAATGGACCGCAACCTCCTCGCGCTCGCTGTCGAAGCCGCGCGAGCACGGGCGACGTTGGGCGAGATTTCCGCCGCGCTGGAGGATGCGTTCGGCCGCTATGGCACGCAGCCGACCCCGGTGTCGGGCGTCTATGGCGGCGCCTACGCCGAGGACGAACGCTGGGCCCGCCTGATCCGAGGCGTCGAGGCGGTCGAGCGCCGTCTGGGACGCCGCCCCCGGCTGTTCGTCGCCAAGATGGGTCAGGATGGGCATGACCGGGGTGCCAATCTCGTGTCGTCCATGTTCGGCGATCTGGGTTTCGAGGTGGTGCCGGGCGCGCTGTTCCAGACACCGCAAGAAGCCGCGCAGGTCGCACTGGCCCGCGATGTCGATGTCGTCGGCGCCTCCAGCCTGGCGGCGGGCCACAAGACGCTGATCCCCGAACTGATCGGCCACCTCCGCGACGCGGGCCGCGCCGATATCAAGGTCATCGCGGGTGGCGTTATTCCCGCGCAGGATTATCAGGCGCTCTACGATGCCGGGGTGCAGGCGATTTTCGGCCCCGGCACCAATCTTGTGAAGGCGGCCGAGGATGTGCTGAGGCTGCTGGGCCATAACATGCCGCCGGAAACGGGCGAATGACAGGACGACACGTGATGACGACGACCACCGCGCTGAGCGCCGAGACGGCAACCCCGCGCACCGACTGGACCCGCGCCGAGATCGCCGCACTGTTCGACCTGCCCTTCACCGAGCTGCTGTTCCGCGCCGCCGAGGTGCACCGCGCGCATCATGCTGCCGATCAGGTTCAGTTGTCGACGCTGCTGTCGATCAAGACCGGCGGCTGCCCCGAGGATTGCGGCTATTGCAGCCAGTCGGCGCATGCCGATACCGGGCTGAAGGCGACCAAGCTGATGGACCCGCGCGCCGTGCTGCAGGCGGCGGCGCAGGCAAAGGATCACGGCTCGACGCGCTTTTGCATGGGCGCGGCCTGGCGCAATCCCAAGGACCGCGACATGCCCGCCATCGTCGAGATGGTGAAGGGCGTGCGCGCCATGGGCATGGAAACCTGCATGACGCTGGGCATGCTCACCGATGCGCAGGCGCAGACGCTGGCCGAGGCGGGGCTCGACTATTACAACCACAATATCGACACCTCGCCCGAGCGTTACGGCGACGTCATCACCACGCGCAGCTTCGGCGAGCGGTTGGAGACGCTGGAGCATGTCCGCGACGCCGGCATCAACGTGTGTTGCGGCGGCATCGTCGGCATGGGCGAGACGCGCGGCGACCGGGTCGGCTTCATCCATGCGCTCGCCACCCTGCCGGTGCATCCGGGCAGCGTGCCGGTGAACGCGCTGGTGCCGGTCAAGGGCACGGTGCTGGGCGATATGCTGGCCGACACGCCACTCGCCAAGATCGACGATATCGAATTCGTTCGCACCGTTGCGGTCGCGCGCATCACCATGCCGCATTCGATGGTCCGGCTGTCGGCGGGGCGCGAGAGCATGTCGGATGCGACCCAGGCTTTGTGCTTCCTGGCGGGGGCCAATTCGATCTTCACCGGCGACAAGCTGCTGACCGCGGGCAATGCGGGCGACGACAAGGATGCCGCACTCTTCGCCCGGCTGGGGCTCACCCCCATGGCGGCGGAGTGCAAGGTGGAATTGGAAGCGGCGGAGTGAGGCTTCCACCGCCCTGTTCCGCGGCGAAGGCCGGGGCCCAGCGGCGGTGAACCATCGATGGCGCGTGGCAGAGGCCTCCCCCCGAGGCGGCACGGCGCGCCATCAGCGTCTTGGAAACTGGACCCCGGCCTTTGCCGGGGAACAGGCGACACGGACCAACGACATAAAAGGAGAGGTATCCCCGTGTTCCAGAAAATCCTGATCGCCAATCGCGGGGAAATCGCGTGCCGGGTGATCCGTACCGCACGGGCCATGGGCATCGCGACGGTCGCGGTTTATTCCGACGCCGATGCGGGCGCGCCGCATGTCCGGCTGGCCGATGAATCGGTGCGCCTCGGCCCCGCCCCCGCCGCCGAGAGCTATCTCAAGGCCGAGCTGATCCTCGCCGCCGCCAAGGCGACGGGCGCGGATGCCATCCATCCCGGCTACGGCTTCCTGTCCGAGCGCGAGAGCTTCGCGCGCGCCTGTGCCGGGGCGGGCGTCGCGTTCATCGGCCCGCCGCCGAACGCCATCGCCGCGATGGGCGACAAGATCGAATCGAAGAAGCTCGCCAAGGCGGCGGGCGTCAATGTCGTCCCCGGCTATCTGGGCGAGATCGCCGATACCGAGGAGGCGGTTCGCATCGCCACCGACATCGGCTTCCCCGTCATGATGAAGGCGTCGGCCGGTGGCGGCGGCAAGGGCATGCGGCTCGCCTGGTCGGAAGCGGACGTGCGCGAGGGCTTCGAGGCGACCAAGCGCGAGGGGCTGGCCAGCTTCGGCGACGACCGCGTCTTCATCGAGAAGTTCATCGAGTCCCCCCGCCATATCGAGATCCAGGTTCTGGGCGACCAGCACGGCAATATCGTCTATCTCGGCGAGCGCGAATGCTCGGTCCAGCGCCGCCACCAGAAGGTGGTCGAGGAGGCCCCGTCGCCCTTCGTCACCCCCGCGATGCGCCGGGCGATGGGCGAGCAGGCGGTCGCGCTGGCCCGCGCGGTCGGCTATTATTCGGCAGGCACCGTCGAGCTGATCGTGTCGGGCGCGGACCCCACAGGCGAGAGCTTCTACTTCCTGGAGATGAACACCCGGCTCCAGGTCGAGCATCCCGTCACCGAGGAGATCACCGGGCTCGATCTGGTCGAGCAGATGATCCGCGTTGCGGCAGGCGAGCCGCTGGCGTTTGGTCAGGACGATGTGACGCTGACCGGCTGGGCGATCGAGAACCGGGTCTATGCCGAGGACCCGTATCGCGGCTTCCTCCCCTCGACCGGGCGGCTGGTGCGCTACAATCCGCCCGCCGAACATTCCGATGAGTCGGTGCGCGTCCGCGTCGATGACGGCGTCGCCGAGGGCGGCGAGGTCAGTATGTTCTACGACCCGATGATCGCCAAGCTCGTCACCTGGGCCCCCACCCGCGAGGCCGCGATCGACGCGCAGATCGCAGCCCTCGACGCGTTCGAGATCGTCGGACCGGGGACGAATATCGACTTCGTCTCCGCGCTGATGCAGCATCCGCGTTTTCGTGCGGGCGCGCTCACGACCGGGTTCATCGCCGAGGAATATCCCGAAGGCTTCCACGGCGCACCCGCGAGCGCTGACCTGACCCGTACGCTCGCCGCCGTCGCCGCCTTCGCCGCCACCGCCGAGGCGGACCGCGCGCGGCGGATCGACGGGCAGCTCGGCCACCGGCTGCAACCGCCAGCCGACTGGACGGTGCGGATCGGGGGCAAGGACCATGCGGTCCACGTCGCGACCGACGGGCTCCGCGTCGACGGCGCGGAGCTCGACCTCGCCATCGCCTATACGCCGGGCAACCGGATGATCGCGGTCGAAGACGAAGCGGGCGAAACCCTCCACGTCCGGATCGCCAGGACCCGCACCGGCTTTCGCCTGACCACACGCGGGGCCAGCCACATTATCCGCGTCCTCCCCGCCCGCGCGGCGCCTTACGCCCGGCACCTGATCGAGAAGGTCCCGCCCGACCTGTCCAGGTTCCTGATCGCGCCGATGCCCGGCCTGCTCGTCCGCCTCGACGTGGCCGAGGGCGACAAGGTCGAGGCGGGCCAGCCGCTCGCCGTCGTCGAGGCGATGAAGATGGAAAACATCCTGCGCGCCGCCAAGACCGGCACCGTCAAGACCATCACCGCCAGGACCGGTGACAGCCTGGCGGTGGATGCCGTCATCCTCGAACTGGAGTGAAATTCAGCACCGATAAGAAGACAGGATTCCTGACCTATTTCTTCCGCGCGCTAAGTCATTGATTTTACGTCACCGTGCAACCCGTCTGTCAGCGAGTTGCGCAGTGAGGGGTACAGTAGGGCGTACAAAGGCGCAAGTCGGTAGCCCTACGTGGGCGCCGCAGGCATCGCTAATTGGCCTCGCTATCCCGTGTCCTATGCGGCTGGCCATCAGTCTGGCCGCTGCCAGCGGCCGCCAAGGCACAGTCGCCTGTCAAAGCTTAAGCAAACTTTTCGCCAACTGGTCAGTTTTCTCGAACAAATCCACCGCGTCTGTTACGCAGTTTGATTTCTTCAGAGCTTGAAGCAATGCTCCCGATGCCATCGTAAGAATTGCGGACGCGGCTGCTCTCCAACCCGCGTCGGCACGATCGCCTGCCCGCTCGTGTTAATGATCGATCGGATGCTGTCCGGATCGTTGGCCTGTCGGGAAACTAGGATGCGCATGTCGTCGCTTAGGCCGATGAGGCCGCGGTCGAACATCCAGTGCGCCGTACCGGACAGCGCCAGGCCGTTGCTAAGGATGTCCGGTCCATCGGCTTCGACTGGTCGGATGTGTGCCGCTTCCACCTCCGCGCGGCCGCCGCCGTTGATCAGCTTCAGGCCAGTGACGGCGCAGCGCTCGTCATATGCCCGCAGGACGATCCGCCGGAAGACGCGATCGCGGACCACGCGCGATACCAGCATGTCGACTCGCTCGCGAACTTCGTCGAAGCCGAACGGCGTGCGCTCTTCGCGGACGACGGACGCCGTTTCCTCGATTCCGATGCGAGGCAGTAGCGGATCCGACTCGGCCAGTCCCGCCTCGACGATACGGTTGAAGTCAGATGGCGACAGGCCGCGGACGGCAGCCTGGGCACGGCCGGAGATGCGGCCGGCCTCGTTGAGCACACCCTGCTCGATCACCGCGCCGTCAGCATCGGCGAACGGGACCGGGTTCGCTAAATCGAGATAGCTGCCGGGCTCGATCAGGGCGAGATACATGCCCGGCGCGCTGGGATCGGGGACGATGCGTTCCACCCGCGCCACAGCGAAATACCCGCGCGTGTTCGGCACTTTGCGCGGTTCGTAATAGACGATCCAGTCGCCGATGCAGGCGCGGGCACGGCTGAGATATTGGGGCGGGAACTGGTACCGCTCGGCCGGCGTGTCGTCGTAAATCGAATCCGAGCGGTGGATAAAAACGCCAAAAGCCATGGATATCCCTTATCGGCCCGCCGGACCCGCATTCGGCAGGTCATCGAGGAATTCCGAGCCCGGCGTCACGCCGGACAGCATCAGCCGGTCCCGCCCGCGGGTCGCCGCAACATACAGAAGGTGCCGCTCCGCATCCTGGATCGCTTCCAGATCGGCAAGGTCACCAATGCCGGTCAGTCGCTCGGCATCGGGCAACACATCCTCGTCCAGCGCCATTACTGCGACCGCGCGAAACTCCAGGCCCTTGGCGTCGTGCATCGCAATAACGGGTGCGGCCACGCCCGCTGCCTTCGCCGCAGCCCGGCCCCGCGCCACCTGCGCTTCACCGCGGACTAGGATCGCCAGTTCGTCTTCTGCCATCCCCTCGGCCACGAGCCCCGACAGCCAAGCCGCCACCGCACCTGTCTCCGCATCGGGGTCGTCGAACAGCTGTACGATCGGCTCCGGTCCATCGAACACCGAGACGGTGCCGCGCCGGCTTTCCTCGATGCCATCCTGATCCGCGATGTCCGGGGCGAGCAGACGATCGGCCGCGCGGCGGATCTGGTGCGAGGTGCGGTAGCAGACTTTGAGTACCTGCGCCCGGCCGCGTACGTCGAGGCCCAGCTTTGCCCAGGAGAAGGGCAGATGGAAGATGCGCTGGCCCAGATCCCCGGTGAAGAACAGCGCATCGCCGCTGCCCGCCTGCCCTACAGCCGCTAGAAAGCGCGCCTGCGCAACCGACAGATCCTGCGCCTCGTCCACCACTACATGGGTGAAAGGCAGCGCGCCGCCTTCGGCGACCCAGCGGGTCAGCCGGAGATAGACATCGGCGGTCGTCACGACGCCGCGCGCTACCAGCCGATCGCGAACGTAGGCGAACACCGCCCAGGCGCTTTCGCGCTGCTTCGGGCCCAGCCGGGTGCGGCGGCCGATCCGGGGAACCGCGGCATAGGCTTCGGCGTCGTGCAGCCCCCAAGCGTCGACCAGCTCGTCCCATTCCTCGTACAAGAACGCCGGGCTGTGCCCGCTGCTATGCCCGGCATCGACCGCCGCCTTAATCGCGGCGCGGACCTGGCTCGCGGTCGCCAGGTTCGGCTGCTGGCCGAAGGCGTTGGCGTACAGCTCGTACGCCGCCTGATCGATCGCGTGCACAAACAGCCGCTGGCGCAGCGCCGGGCGCGCCTCTGTCATCAGCGCGGCCTTGTCGGCAAGGCTCGCGGCTAGCAGCTTCGAGAAGGTGGTGAGCAGCACCCGTGCCTCGGCCCGCTCGGCCAGATGCACCGCGCGGTGCAGGGCGACGATCGTCTTGCCGGTGCCCGCCGAGCCGGAGATCCGTGCCGGCCCCTTCCAGTCGCGCGTCACCGGCGCCCGCTGCGCCGGATGGAGGAACACCGCCCATTGCGCGAAGGGCGCATCGAGCGCGGCCTTAAGCTCCTCCAGCCCGTCCACCGCACGGAAGCGCCGCTGCGCGTCCGGATGCGCGAAGGGATCGGCGCCCGGCAGCGCCCGCATCGCGACATGGTCCTGCAGCCGCCCGCCGGTGGCATGGTCGAGCAGCGCCTCTGCCGCTTCGTCCGGCAGCGCGGCGAACAGGCCGTCGACGCTCGCCTCGTCCGCCGCGCGCACCGCCTCCAGCCAGTCGCGCGGCACGCCGACGTTGAGTAGATCGTCGTCGGAGAGCATGGCGAAGGGGCGATGCGCCGCGGCGGGCGCAGGAGCGGCATCGTCAGCCCTCTCAGTGTAAACGAGACGCTCTTCGGCGCGCTCGACAAGTTCGACCAGCTGCATCGCCCCGGTGCGTTCATGCGGCACCAGTCGCCGCCGCTCGGCCCAGCGATAGGCATCGTCATGATGCCCCACCCAGGCGAGCAGCGTCCGCTCGCCTTCCTTGTGCAGGACGATGCGGATGTCCTGGCTGACGCGAGCGGTCCAAAAGCCGGGGGCTGCCTCCACACGGTGCAATTGCAGCCCGTTTCCGCCTTCGTCGTGCGCAAGGTCGAAGGCGGTGATCTTCACCTGCTTCTGCTCGGCAGCGGTCAAGCGATCGAGTGCCTTTGTGAAGGTGGATGCGTAGAGAAGCATTTACAACCGCGCCACAATGCAGTCGATGCGCCTTTTTCCAAAATTCATTCTGCGCTGCAGATCGCGCTCATACTTCCTGGAGAGCTTCTTTCCATAAGCAATACGCCGCTTCAAAGATTTCATGCTTGGCGAAACAAGTTGATATAGCTCTGCAGCTTTACACGAAAAATACTTGTTTATAACGGCAGGGTGACCCGCTAGGCAGTCCGAGCTCTTGAGGTGACCGTCTTTTGCATTACAGTCAGAGCAAATTGCACAAGTGCGAAACCTCATGTAACGAAAAGCAAATTTCACAAACGATTCAATGACTATTTGAGTGTCTCGGTGCGAAAGATTTAGAGAATTGATGTAGTCTCGAAAGTAATTCAATACGTGATCGTGATGGTAGCCGTGGCCTTCATCAAGCGCAGCGTTGCAGCTGAAGCATCTTTTTCCCTCTAAATACGGGATTTTTCTGCCGAAAGGAATGCTGCTCATTCTCTAAGCCCCCACCACCTTCATCACCTCGTCCCCGAGGTGGTTGATCACCTTCACCGCGACACGCCCGCCCTTCGGCCGTGGGAAGGGCCGCGAGCGGGTGCGCTTCAGGCTTTCCCAGGCGTCGCTATCGATCTCCGCCTTCAGCGTGGTCTTCAGCGCCTTGTAGGGATCGTTGGCGCCCGGGAAATAGGCGTGACGGACGAAGAAGCTCTCGTAGTTATAGTCCGTATCGATGAACCACACGGCGATGTCGTCCGGGTCGCTCGCGACGATCTCGCCGCCCTTGTACATGTCGACGCCGGCCAGCTCGACGCTGATGCAGCCATCGTCCTCGTCATGCACCTGGATGTCCGGTTCGCCGAACACGGTGAACAGGTTGCCGGCACCGGTATTGGCAAGGTCCGGCATGTGCAAATCCGGGTTGATCCGCGCCTGGAGGACGGTGAGCGCGCCCATTCGATCGAACTCGCTGGCATGGGCGTCGAAGTTGAACGAGGCGGCGATCAGCAGGTCGAAGCCCGCCTCCATCGCCTCGCGCGCGGCGGCGGTGAGGTCGGCGCGGGCAACCGTGCCATATTCCGGGCCGACCAGGATGGCGGCGCGGCGCTTGGGACTGTCAGCCAGCGTATCGCCCTCGCCCTCGCTAGCCTGGCGCACCGCGCCCTCAGCGCAGACGAACTTGCCCGGCCAAGGCTTGAGCGAGGAGAAGACCAGCCGATCGGCCTTGTGCGCCTGCTGCACGCCGGAGCGCTTGAGGTTCTCCAGCACCATCTCGGCGAAGTCGGCACTTTCCTCGGCGGCGGCATTCTTCTGGCGGCGGCCCTCGGCGGCCTCCAGCTCGTCGAACAGGCTGTCGTCGACATCGACGGCAGGGACGCGGTGCGGCGACAGGCTCTCGACCGTGAACGGCCCAGCAACGCGCACGCGGGTCTTGTCCTCATAGGGTTGGTCGTAGAGATATTCCGTGTCCGCCTTAGCAGAAATCGAGGCGTCGATCTCTTTCTGACGGGCGATGCGCAGCGCCCACCAGGTGGCGTGGAGCCCGGTGGGGGTATTCGGCGGTGTCCGTGGTTGCAACCGCGTCGAAATATGAGCGTGAGCGTGCTCCCATGCCTCGGCAAGCGTGAACGGCAGACTTTCGATGGTCGCAGTCGATGCGTCCTGCTGCTCGTTCAAGTTGCGCGGGATTTCCCACTCCTGCCAGCTGGTGCCGAGCGCGGCGTTGATCGCTTCGCGCAGCGGTTCCAGCTTTTCCTGATAGGCGGCCCAAATCGTGTCGATCTCGGCATTGTTGGCGATCGACTTCAGGGTGATGTGCGGCACGCGCTTGTAGACGAAGCCCTGGCGGATGCGGCCATAGGTGGGCGTTTCGCGCGGGACGCTCCGGGTGACCTCGGCCTCCTTCAACTGCCCGTCGCGGCTGTCGGCGAGCAGATACCAGGGATAGCGCGCGCCCATGATACGCGCACGGGCCAGCGCCAACGCGACGCGGCTGGTATCCATGGTGATCCAGCGGCGGCCCCATTGTTCGGCGACATAGGCGGTGGTGCCCGATCCGCAGGTGGGATCGAGGACGAGGTCGCCGGGATCGGTAGCCATCAGGATGCAGCGTTCGACAGCCCGCGGCATTGTCTGGACGACATAGATTTTAGGATCAGCGAACCCACTCGTAACAGTATCGTTCCAAGCGGCATCAAGGGGCATTGCTGCGAAGTCATCGAAACGTCGGATATAGCTAAGCGTATTCCCCAACCCAGCAAGCCGGCTTGCTTTCGACAATCGCTCCATCCCGCTTAAGTTTGTCTTCCAGCCGCCCTTCTTGGGGGTGGCAAAAGTCTTTCCGTGAAGTGAGAATGGGAAGAGCGTCGTGGCGCTTGCCGATTGCGAGGTCATATCCCCATATCTAAAAGCTATTGCGTCCGGCGATCTTTCGATACGGTTACCTGATGCATCCATGAAGTATCGGTATTGGCCACCTCCGAGGCCGTCCAAGTCCTTTTGCTGCAGAATACGCCGAAATTTTAGTCGCTCTTTATGCCGAGCATACCAAACGATGTAGTCGTAAGGATCGTCTAAAAAAGCACCACCAAGGGACGATGTTTTTCGATACTTGATGATGCTTACTGCGTTATCATCCCCAAACACCTCATCCATCAGCGCCCGCACGCGATGAACATTCTCATCGCCGATCTGGACGAACACGCTCCCACTTTCGGTCAGCAGGTCGCGCGCCACGGTCAGCCGGTCGCGCAGATAGGTCAGGTAGCTATGGATGCCATCCGTCCAGGTGTCGCGGAACGCCTTCACCTGTTCGGGCTCGCGGCTGAAATGATCGGCCTTGCCGTCCTTCACGTCGCGGCTGGTGGTGCTCCACTGGAAGTTCGAGTTGAATTTGATGCCATAGGGTGGATCGATATAGATGCACTGTACCTGGCCCTTCAGCCCCTCGCGCTCGGCTAGGCTCGCCATCACCTTCAGCCCGTCGCCCAGGATCATCCGGTTCGACCAGTGCTGATCGTGTTCGTAGAATTCGGTGCGCTGGTCCGGCTCGATGCCGTTGAAATCGGCGAACAGGTCCGGCGCCGTCTCGGGCTCGCGGCGGCGTGTCGACGCGCGTTTCAGATCCTCGATCAGCGCCTTGGGGTGGATCTTCTCCTGGATGTAGAGCGGCGGCGCCTCGACGATCAGATCGGACCAGTCCGCCACATCCTTGCCGCGCCACACCAGCTGCGGGTCGAGATCCGGGTTGCGGCGTTCATAGGCGGCGCGGATCGGCGTCTTCACCGCGGGCGGCACGAACGCCTCCAGCTCCGCCGTCGGCGCATTCTTGCGCGACGCCTCGTCATGGGTCAGCGTCTCGACGGTAAGCGGCTTCTTGACCATTATTCGGCAGTCCCGTTCTTTGAAACAGCCTGCCACTGCAGGCAATCGAATTGAAAACACTCTTCCAACTGATCGAAATCGAAGTATTTGATCCCTCGCCGCTCCGGATCGAGTGCCGAAGTAACAAGGGCCAAGCGCCACCGCCGAAGATCGCCGGCCTTTTCTTCCGCCAGCATATCGCATCCTACCTTGCGCTCAGTTCGAGTTATGAAAAACACATCCCTCGATCCGCCCGTGCCCTTCACCTCAATGCACCAGATTTCCCCGGATCCTTTATCTTCGAATTCCAGATCGTAGCCCGTACCGGGAACTTTTTGCTTGTCGATAAAATTATAATTTAGACCAAAATCTTCCTTAATCGCTGCAACTGCAGCCTCCTCAACCTGCTTTCGCAATTCGGGGTCTGTTGAAAAGACGTTCCTGCCCTTTAACGGTTGACCTGACGTCCCAATTAGCACCCTTTGCCTGTAGCGGAGTAACAGTTGGATCAATGCCTCACGCGAATCTACGTCTTCACCATCTGCACGGACGAAGGCAAACGACCGCAAGCTGCGCCCCTTGGGCAATACACAGTCTCTCGCTGCCGCTGGTATGCAAACGGCTGATTTTGCCATGGCCGAGTAAGAGAAAGGGTGCTCGTCGGATCGTGTTGGCAGGCGCTTGACGTCTGGTCTCGTATGGGATACTACTATAGTAGCACCTTCGTACCAGCCGACTACAACTGCCGGCTCATCCCTTCTCGGTCGTGCAACAAAGAAGATCAACCACTTTGATGACCCCTTGTTCGTGGGAAAATTGTAACCATTGGGTGGAAAGTATCCGTAGTAAACGCCCTTGCTCGGAAGAAAATTATACCGCTCATGGCCCGCTTCACCATGGCGCCCGGACAGAGCGCCTCCCGTATAATCATCTGACCAGTCAATCGTGACAACGGCGATATTTCTTGGGCTCGTCATTGGCCAACCTCGTCCAGCCACGCCGCGACCTTTGCGGCAAATTCGGTCGCTATCGTCCACACATCAGTAAACTCAGCGAAGGCCCAGCGGCCATGATCGCCCAGTGCGTTGACTCCTGGGACCCACAGGGTGCGCATCGTTTCCGCCTTGTCCTTATCGTCCTCGTCGCGCGCGCCCTTAATCTCGACAACCAGGTTGAGCGGGTCGTCCGGCCCATGGCCGTCGTCGATACGCAGGATGAAGTCTGGGCGATATCGGCGCGCCTCGCCGCCAGCACTGTATGGCACCTCGAAGCCGAGATTGTGGTTCTTCACCCAGGCGAGCACGCGGGTATGCTGATCGGCAACGCGGCAGAACTCCGCCTCCCAATCGCTGTCGATCACTGCATAGTTGATATGACATCGCCCGCTGGTCGCATACCGGTCCTTGCTCGTCATGAAGCTGACGTGCCGGGTACTGCCCTCGCGATTATAGGGATCGAGCATCGCGATCACGCGACCACCACCCTCCTGCCCCCGCGTAATTGCAGACATAAGACGGTCGGCGACGCGGTCAGCAATGTTGTAATAGAGCAGTTGCGCAGGCTGTGTGCCGCCCGCCAGCACAAGGTGGTCGGTCATCCATTGCCGGACGATCGACTTGGCCTGGAGGATCAGGCCGACATTGGGTCGATCGCCGGCATTGGTCATCCTGCGCTTTACTAACCATTCCGCAAGCTTGAGGTGGATCGTCGCGGCGCGGGTATCAGCTAAGTGGGCTATAGTCAGGTCAGCAGATTCGCCGATGATGCCGGAATTGACCGTCTCGGTCGCGCCGACCAACTCGGGCGTGAGTTCCAGCGTCGAATCAGCGGTAAAACTGGCAGTCAGCTTTTCACTAGGTAGTTCGGTGCGATATCCTTCAACGCGTGGATAGCGGATTTCGGATGCGTCGCGCGCCGGGCTGATCGCATGGACACGCTCCATATTTTCCGGAGGCGAGGGCTTCGACACGACCGGCTGGGCAGTGAAGTCGAACGGAATGCCGAGGACGTCGGCATATTCCACGCGGAACTTACCCGCGTCCGGTCCTTCTGTCTGGAGCTGATAGGATTGGCGCCGCAGCGCGCGGCCAATAACCTGTTCACACAGCAACTGGGTGCCGAAGGCTCGGATGCCGAGCACGTGAGTGACGGTATTAGCGTCCCAGCCTTCGGTCAGCATCGACACCGAAACCACGCAGCGGATGCCTTCGCCGAGCTGCCCCTTTCGGCCAACGGTGTTCATCACTTCTCGAAGGATGGCAGCGTCATCGACCTTTTCGGCTGCGGCACGGTCACCAGTCCGCTGGATCATTTCGTCCTTGAAGCGGGCTATCTCCTCGCTGGCGGCATCGCGAAAATCGGTGCTGATCGCCTCGCCGCTTTCCAATTGCTGGCTGTCGATCAACAACGTGCGCATACGCGGCAGCGCGGACCCTTCTGGATCAAAATTCCAGAACAACGGGCATTTGCCCTTGATCGCGGTCACATTACCGTCCGCATCCTCGATCGTGTAACCCGCGATATAATCGTGGACTAGCTTCGAGGTCGCCGTGTTGTTGCATACCACGATGAAGACTGGGTCGACACCGACACCAGCTTCCTTCCAGATCGCATATGTCTTGGCATAGTGACCGTATAGCGCGTCGATTGCCGTCAACAGCTCATTGGGCAGCTTCTGCGGATCCAGGCCCTTTGCGTTGCCGCGTCCCTTCTTCGGCAGGTGCTTCCCGACATAGTCCCACAGGTTACGAAACATCGGCGTATCGCCGCCAGGAACATTATCCATCACCGGTACGCGTGGCAGTTTAACGATGCCGCACTCGATTGCGTCCATTAGGCTAAAGTCGGATATCACCCAGCCGAAGAGCGACCCCTCGCGATAGCCCGAGCCGCGTAGGAAGAAGGGTGTTGCGGACAGGTCATAAACCATCGATACGCCCAGTTCGCGCTTCACCGCCTCGATGCCTGAAATCCAAAGGCGCGCGGCTTCATTGGCTTCCTTGGCGGCAACGAGCTCGTCGCCCTTCAGCAACTTTTGCTCTTCCGCCGTCAGCGGACGTTCGCGATAGCAGTGATGCGCTTCGTCATTGAGGACGACGATGTTTTTGAGACCCATCAACTCGCCCGCGACACGGCGGATCATCGCGCCGTCGCTTTCGGGCTTCGGGCGGGTACGCAGCGCGGCCTGCTGGACCTTATTAAGCGGCACCTCGTCCTTCTTCTTAAAGGCGTGATAGTTGGTAATCACGATCTTGGCACGGCCAAGGTCAAGCAGCATGTCCTCGGGTACAATCTCGCGACTTTTGTAATAGCTATCTGGATCATTGGGCTGGAGAACGCGCAGGCGGTCCTTGATCGTTATGCCCGGCGCGACGACCAGAAACCCTTTCGAGAAACGCTTCGCATTAGGGTGGCGGACTGCGTTTAACGTCTGCCACGCGATCAGCATCGCCATCACCGTCGTCTTGCCAGCGCCGGTGGCGAGCTTCAGCGCCATGCGCATCAACTCTGGATTTGATGAGAGGTTAGCGGCTTCCAAATGGGTCCAAAAACGTCGGCCCTGGGAGGATGATCGAGGCGCGACCTCGGTCAGCCAGATCACCGTTTCCACTGCCTCGACTTGACAGAAAAAAGGACGCTGATTGGCAAAATCATGTGCTCGCCAGTGGCGGAGGAGACGTGCAGTCGTGGGCGTGACTTGCCATTGACTCTCGTGCAGCTTGCGCCAGCTATCCACTGCCGAGCGAATACCGTTGATTACTTCAGTAGGATTATACTCCTGGCCGCTCTCGTCTGAGAGTAAATCCGGTTGAACGGCTCTACCGCGTACCGTTCGCGCCTTGGGAATAGGGGAGATCAGCGCGCTTTGCCGACGACGCGGCACAATGATGCTGGTCGGCTGACCGCTATCATCCAATTCCCAATGTTTACTTGGTTCGTCGTACGGCGAATTGAGGATCGGCGATTGAAAAAAAATGTCACTCATTTTGCCGTCACCCGTATCGCTTTTCGGTATGCCCCGTGATCACTCTTGCATGGTTCCACTTGCGGGCCGGCGTCAAGGTCTTGACGCCACAAACCAATAGGTTGAGCGATCATCAGCGCGAGCTTAATTATTTGGCATCATCAGATCGGGTTCCAATCTCCATGCTGCAAGGCCTGTCTACCCCATCTAAGAGTCCGTTTGAGAATGGATCTGATCTGGCCCCCGTTTCACCGGACGGATTCAGGCGGTTGCAGAAACCAGTGCGCGATGTTCGCGCGGTGAACGCATTTTGAGCCCTGAATGGGGGTGGTTGTCGTTGTAGTCCTCGATCCATCCGGCAAGCGATGTCAACGCGGTGGGAGCATCAGGCAGCGGCGAGACGCGGACGTAATCGCGCTTGAGGGTATGAACGAAGGCCTCCGAGATGCCGTTGGACTGCGGGCTGCGAACGGGCGTGAAGCAGGGTTTGAGGCCCAGCTGCCGGGCAAAGGTGCGTGTTTCGCGGGCAGTATAGGCCGAGCCGTTATCGGACAGCATCTCGACCGGCACGGGCGCGCGCATACCGCCGAAGCGGGTTTCCACGGCTTCCAGCATGATGTCGCGCACGTCCGAGCCGCTGATGCCCGCATTGGCGATCGCGCGCCAGGCGATGATCTCGCGGTCATGGGCGTCGATGATGAAGGCGCCGCGCACGACCTCGCCGTTCCAGCAGGTGAACTCGAAGCCGTCCGAGCACCAGCGCAGGTTCGAGCGGATCGCCACCACGACGCCGTCATGGCCATAGTCGGCCCGCTCGGTGTAGCGCCGCGCCAGCAGCAGGCGGTCCGCGGCCATGATGCGATAGACGCGCTTGTGATTGACCGGCGCCAGTCCTTCGGCGCGTTGCTGTCGATTGAGGACTGCCGCGATGCGGCGGTAGCCGTAGGTGGGCCGCTGCGCGGCGATCTGGCGTATGCGGGGCAGCAGGTCCGCGTCGTCGGCCTTGGCGTACGGCCCGCGCGTCCGGGTGCGGCCGGTCAGGCGGTCGTACACCGTCGAGCGCCCGACCCCGAGCGTCTTGGCGACCAGGCTCACCGGATAGTCTCCGGCAACGGCGAGTGCATGAGCAAGCTCGCTTTTTTTGGGCGTGAGCGCTCCAGCGCCTCCTTCAGGATCTCGACCTCCAGCGTCTTGCGGCCGAGCTGGCGCTCCAGTTCGCGGATGCGGGTCTCCATCTCGCGGACCTGGCGATTGCTGGTCACGTCGTCGTCGCCGGCGACCGCGACGCTCCCGCCCTCCAGCATCAGCCGCCGCCAGCGGTACAGCAGGTTCGGCGCCACGCCGTTGCGGCGTGCCACCACCGATATGCTCTCGCGACCATCGAGCGTCTCCTCGACGATCCTCAGCTTCTCAGGCGTGCTCCAGTGACGGCGACGACCGCCGTCGGTGATGATTTCGGACACGGACATAAGCCTATGCTTAGGGGATAGCCCCAAGCCTCCTTCTTAGGCTTGAATCCGTCCGGTCGAAATGGGGGCCAGCTCAGGATCAGGCGCATGCAGCCCGGTCGTAGATGACAGTTCGGTTCATGGCGAAGGGTGGCAGAGCCACCGCGTCGCGCCATTGGCGGTCGAAACCGCGTAGGGCCTCGAAAACCTTCATAGCTGTCTCGAAGCCGAGCAATTCTTCGTGTATGGTGCGTATCTGCTCACCGTCGGCTGCCCCCGTCACGACGTCGCAGCAGACAAGATCGGTCGTAAGTTCGTCAAGCTTATAGGCGACGATTGCTCGCACCTCGTCCAAGGACACGGCATCAGCGTCCTTGGCCGTGATGATAGCAAAGCCGTTATCGGTAGTGAAAATTTCAGGCGTCTGCATGGCATATCCGTTCAAGGAGCGAGCCGCCGGAACAGGTTGCTGCCATGGCAAGATGGATCATCACCTCCGGCACGTCGAGGCGCTTCTAATTGTCGCGGATAAGCCTCAACCAGCGCGTCATCCAGCCTAAAAGCCCGACTCATAACTGGAGCTTTGCAATACGTCAGGTCATTCGCGTGATGGATGCGATGACGAGCCATACGCTCGACGACGCAGCGCCGTGGCAGCACCTCGAACCCAGAGACCTCGTCCAACCGCCGGATGATCTCGGCGGTGAAGTCACGCATAGCGGCCGCATCGAGCAGCTTGGTACGAACGTGGGTTTCATCGCCGACCAGGTGCTTGAGCCATGGTCAGCGACGCAGGATGGACGCCTTAAATGGTTCTGCTCACCCGCATCGCCGACGATGGCACAGGCGGCGTCGCGATCATCTTCGACACCGCCGCGCCCGATACAGTGCGGCGCGAGATCTTTGCAGCGGTAAGTACGTACGGCACGACGCCGAGGACGGCGATCAAGGCGTTCATGCCGCAAAGCGTTGTAGCGTTGTCGCCACTGAACAGAGCAAGGTGCTGATGGTACCGTGCTCTTCATCAGGGCGGCACTGGCTTAATTTGGCAATGTTTTGCGAACAATAGATAGAGTGATTGTGGGGATATCTTTCATTGTGAATGACTCAACGTTCGACACCCGCGGTATCTTTCCACCCTCCTAATTTCATACTTTGTTTGATACCGCCGGAGCCCGGGTTGGGCGGCTGTTTCTGGGACTCTTCTGCCGCTCACGGGCGACGTGGCGAACGGCTGGTCTTGTCGAATCCTGACGTTCACCGATCGCACCTCACGATCTCAAGGGCCAACTGGGATTGGCTGGTAAAAGACTGGTAGCCTTTTCGACGAAAATGGTAGAATGCTTCGCTTGCAGTAACCCTTCAATGCAATCGGCGATCATAGAATGACTGCAACGAAAGTGGCGGCAGAACCCGCCCACCTAAAACCTCAAAAATCCTTCCCTCCCGTATAGAACTGGGTATCTTGATTTTTCGCTGCCCAGCGGCAGCCCTACGTTCATTTGCAACTTCTAGAGCAGCTAAAAGTGCAACCTGAAAAAACCAAATGTCGTATTTTCCCCTAACCCAAGCCTTCGGCGTTGAAGGATCTAAGTATCTGTTAAAACGAATTATTGCGGAGAGGGCTGGCAAGCGTCCATTGACAACCACCTTCTTTTTGAATTCCAGAAAACCCTCGGCACAGAGGGAAGGCTTTCCATCAGAAAACGATACGATGCCTTTCAATCCGTTGGTATTACTCAAATTGGGCGAACATCCGCCCTGTTTTGCTGCCAATATCCATGCGATCAATGACCGCACTTCGATGTAAAAACTATCAAATGCCTGTTTTACAAACCTAATCGTAGAAGAGAATTCAGGATTGGCACGGGATAAATGCAACACGTCTTCAAGAATTATTTGTAAAGAATCGATAGAAGATATATCGTTTTCTATTGAGTAATTATCAGTAATGTATGTTGAATCATCAACATAAACCTGACACCCAAGAATATCATCAAAATCTCTGTCAACGAAAAAAAGGCAATTTCTGGTTTCGTAGTCATCAGATTTTATTGCATCCCGAACGTCTATAACGTTCTTCTTTCCACCGCAGTCATATAAATAAATATCACCATTCCCAACACGGCGCCGAGCTTCTGGTATATAAAATAGAGAGTCCTCCTCCCCCTCGAAAAAGAAATGAAAGGAAGTTTGATCGGGGTCGTAAAGTATCTTGAATTGATGAAGCGCTGCAATGTCGGATTTTGCTTCTTCAGCAAGATATTCCGCATAATCATCCATATCACCCATCCTTCATAGAGCGCGAAGTTTTTCGACGAAGGTCGATTGCGGATGATTTTAGCCTGTTTTGATATATGAACGGGCTATGAGTAACAGATAAAACAAAAGAGCAGTGCTTGGAATCCAGTATATCCGTTAAAAATCGTTTTTGCCAGGGAACGGACAGGGATAGCTCCGGTTCATCTATTATAACAATCTGATTATCAGAATCATCTAGATAAAGATGTGAAAACAAAGATACGACTTGCTTCTCACCAGACGAGAGCATGCTAAGGTCAATAGGCCTGCCCCGGTCATCTATGATACTTATAGTAAATTTAGTGTCATCGTACACCATTGACTTGCCGGGATTAAGGTAGGCGTTGCAAACGTCGACGAACTCAGACACTTCTGTTTCTTGAGATGAGATATCGGCACTCGCGCTCATCAGCCTAGAGAAGTAGTGGGCCAGATAGAGGTCATTAACCTCCATATCGGATCGCCTCTTTCCTTTCATATCGACTATTTTCGCACGCAATAGCTCTTTATCTTCAACCGATAAAACCTGCTCGCTCACTCGGCCCAAGATGACAGAAAGCGCGTTTTCATCAAGACTTTCTATTTGAGAAGGAGAATACTGGTCAGCCGTCCCCTTGATTACGTCCCGTAGATACAATCCTGAAAGATTATTGAATTGCGAAAGAGAGTAATCACGGAGAAATCGACTTTTTAAGTCTATATTTGATCGAACGTCTTCCATCCCAAAACTTACGAGATCCACGTAATGTTTTGCGGAGCGTTTTATAGTGAGTGGCGCCCCCGGCCTAACACTCGCACGAAGCCGATCCTCTAGATCTGGAAATATCTCCTTCAGGTCCTTTTCAATGCGTCGGTAAGTTGGGAGGTAGAGAGATCGCCCAGGAAGCCGCTGCGACAGTTCACGTTCAACGTTGATCCGAGGTGCTGAAAATATATCGTCCTCATCCAATGACGAAAACCGCCTGATAAGAGACATTTGAAGATGCCTAACTTCTTCTGTAGGCACCGCTAAGATGTCAGCATATTTATATCGAGATTGAGGGGACATCTTTCTAGATGAGATGAATTCCTCTAATAGTCCTTCAGCACGCAGCTTCTCTAAATAGACGGAAATTCGAGACGATGGCGCAAAATTTCCTACTACTTTATCGAGTTGAGAAAGGCCGGTGATATCAGCGCGAGCCGCTCGAACTTCGTCATCGCCAAACCAAAGGGCAACTTCTGAAAAATCATACTCGGCTAATCGGCTCCATTGCCGGGAAACGAAGAAGTAGAAGATATTAGTTACGCTACTTTTTCCTATACCATTCGGTCCGACCAATACCAGCGCGTCGCTGTTGATATCCAACCTTATGTCGCGGTTTCCGAAAAGTCCCTTAATCTCGAACTTTGTAGGCCTTTGCATTACGCTCCCCCCACCGCATTGCGGACACTCACACCCTTTGTATCCCAACTACCGTAGCGCCAGCCGGTCTAAATTCAAGTAACTCTTAGGAAAATCCACGATTGCCTCCTCTTCTGCCTGTCGTTTGGCGCGCCCGGCAGAAGAGGGCGCCCTGCTGCCGGATGGCTCAGTGCGTCAGGAATGGCGGGTTCCACCATAAGCGGCCATTTACGCGCGCGGCTTGGAACGAGTTATGTTGGTCGGCACCTGCCGCAGGTGAATCATCCCCTTATACTTCCCGTCGATCAGGCTCATTATCCTATCGATAGAGCAACCCGGGATACAGTAGAGGCCGCAGCGGCGGCCTTTCGCAATCCGGACGGTATCCTTTTTGATATTAGGGGCGTTTTTCGTGCCCGGAACACATGCTGGCACCGCCAATACCTCGCGTGCGTCAGCAGAAGGAGCAAGACCCATGCGCGCCATAGCCTATCGCCAGCCCGGCCCGATCGACCGGGACGAAGCCCTTGTCGAGATTGAACTGCCACGGCCCGTTCCGACCGGGCGCGACATTCTAGTCGCGGTTCGGGCGATCTCGGTGAACCCGGTCGACGCGAAGGTTCGCAACGGCGCCGCGCCGTTCGACGGGCGTGCCGAGCGCATCCTCGGCTGGGATGCGGCGGGCGTGGTCGAGGCGGTCGGCCCGGAGGCCACCCGCTTCAAGGTGGGTGACGAGGTCTTCTATGCGGGCGACCTGATGCGCGACGGCAGCAATGCCGAATATCAGCTGGTCGACGAGCGGATCGTGGGCCATCGCCCCCGCAGCATCGGCTTCGCGGAGGCGGCGGCGCTGCCGCTGACGGCCATCACGGCCTGGGAAACCCTGTTCGACCGGTTGAAGGTCGACGACCAGCCGGCCGGCGGTGCCCGCGCCATCCTGATCATCGGCGGCGCGGGCGGCGTCGGTTCCGCGGCGATCCAGATCGCGCGGGCCCGCACCGACCTGACCGTGATCGCCACCGCCTCGCGCGCCGAGACGGAAGGCTGGGTGCGTGACCTAGGCGTGCATCATGTCATCGATCATTCCCAACCGATGGCACCGCAGATCGCTGCCTTGGGGTTAGGCGCGCCTGCCTTCGTCTTCTCGACCACCCATACCGATCGCCATCTGGCCGACATAGCCGAGTTGATCGCGCCGCAGGGGCGCTTCGCGCTGATCGACGATCCCGCCAGCCTCGACATCGTCGCCTTCAAGCGCAAGGCGGTGTCAGTCCATTGGGAATTGATGTTCACCCGGTCGCTCTTCGACACACCCGACGTCGGCGAGCAGGGTCGTCTGTTGGACGCGGTGGCCGAGCTGGTGGACGAAGGGCGCATTCGCACCACAGCCACCGAAACGCTGTCACCGATCAATGCCGCCAATCTGATCGAGGCGCACCGCCGCATCGAGAGCACCACTACGCGGGGCAAGATCGTGCTGGAAGGCTGGGACAGCTGGCAGGCGTAAGCTCGACGCGGGTTCCTACGAAATGCGCGCGCGGGCGGGTCAGGCGAATGCCAACTCGCCCGCGACGATCGCCATGGCATGATCGACGAAGTGCGCCTTCTCGCCGACCGGCGCGACGTAACGAAGTGCCTCGCGCGCCAGTTCGGGTTCGCCTCCGCGCGCGATCATCCACGCGGCCAGATAGGGCGCAGCCAGACAACCGCCTGCCGTCGCGACATTGCCATGAGCGGCGAACGGTGCGTCGATGATGGTGACACCGGCCTCGACCACCCACGGCTTGGTGGTGAGGTCGGTGCACGCGGGCAAATCACCGATCAGGCCGAGCCTGGCCAACAACAGCGTCCCTGAACATTGCGCCGCAATCAACTGCCGGGCCGGATCGAGACGAACCCGGGCCAGCATCGCCGGATCGACGGCAATGTCGCGCGTGCGAACCCCGCTGCCGATCAGCACCGCGTCGGCTTCCTCGACGAATTCGAGCGGCCGTTGGCGATGGACCGTGACGCCGTTCAACGAGGTCACGGTCTCGGTCGGCGCGGTGATGTGCGCGGCCCAGCCATGCGGACGCAGCCGGTTGATGATCGCGGCGGCCACGAACGAGTCGAGTTCGTTGAAGCCGTCGAAGGTCAGGACCGCGACCTGCATCACCCTTGCGTCCGCCCGGAGAACAGCGTCCGCGTCGCTCCGGCGACCCAGACCTGGCCGGTCTCGTCCTGCGAGACATGGATACGCCCGCTCCGCCCGAGGCGCGTGCCCTGTGCGGCGACATAGCTGCCGCTTGCCCAACCGCTGGTGAACAGCCACTGGCCGACCGAGGCGTTGAGGCTGCCGGTCACCGGGTCCTCGATCAGCCCGCCGTGCGCATCGGTGAAGAGCGCGCGCAGTTCGAACGCGACCTCGTTACCGGGCGCGTGCGGCCCGACGATGCCGATGTCGATATGCTCGGGGTGGTGCCGCGACGGCTCGACCGCCAGCACCGCCTCCGCCGACTCCAGCATGACCGCGATCCAGCCGGGGCCATTGTCCGCCCAGGCAGCATCGACGATTGCCGCGCGGTCGATCCGCAGCAACTCGGCGGCCTGAGCGATCTCAGCCTCGGTCGGGGTGCCGCCGCGCAGCAGCGGTGGGGCGGCAAAGGCAAGCCGATCGCCATCGCGCCGGATCGTCACCAGTCCCACGCCGCATTCCTGCACGATCACGCCGTTCCGCTTCGGCTGTCCGCCCGCTTCGAGCCAGGCATGGGCGCTTCCCAAGGTCGGGTGCCCGGCGAAGGGCAGTTCATGCGCCATGGTGAAAATGCGCACGCGATAATCGGCGGACGGATCGGCCGGCGGCAGCAGGAAGGTCGTCTCCGAAAAATTCAGCCAGCTTGCGATCGCCTGCATCTCGTCCGTCGTCAGGCCATCGGCATCGGCGATGACGGCCAGCGGGTTGCCGGTCAGCGGATCGGTGCCGAATACGTCGACGAGGCGGAATGGGCGGCTCACGGGCATCTCCTGTTGATGATGGGGCGTTCTATCGAGCTACGACTGGCGCTGACAGATACGCATCGGTACGATCATGCCGAACTGTATTGGTAAGAACGGCAGTACGATGGCGAGCGCCCCAGACGAAACCCGCACCGGCATGGTTGCCCGCGAAATCCGCGACCGGATCGACGCCCGCACGCTGACGCCGGGCGCACGGCTGCCGTCGATCCGCGCCATGGCCGAGACGAGCGGGGTCGCGCGCTCGACGGTAGTCGAGGCCTATGACCGCCTCGCGGCCGAGGGCGTGATCCGGTCGCGACCGGGATCAGGCTTTTATGTCGTCGCGCCCTTGGCCCCGCTGGCGTTGGATCGGCTGGCCAGTACGAAGGAACGCGAGGTCGATCCGCTCTGGATGCTGCGCCAGTCGCTGGGCGAGCGGCGACACGAACTGATGCCGGGATGCGGCTGGTTGCCCGACGACTGGCTGGCTGGCGACGCGCTGCGCAAGGCAATGCGCGGGGCCGCGCGGGCGGACGATGCCAACACGCTGGCAGGCTATGCATCGCCCTTGGGTTCACCACCGCTGCGGACGTTGTTGGCCCGGCGACTGGCGGATCAAGGGATTGCGGCTGGACCCGACCAGATCCTCCTGACCGATAGTGGCACCCACGCGCTCGATCTGGTCTGTCGCTTTCTGCTCCAGCCCGGCGACGCAGTGCTGGTCGATGATCCGTGTTATTTCAACTTCCTGGCTTTACTGCGGGCGCACCGCGCCAAGGCGATTGGTGTGCCGATGACGCCGACCGGGCCGGACGTCGCTGCCTTTGCAGGGGCTGCCGCCACGCATCGCCCGCGTTTCTACCTGACGAACTCGAGCGTCCATAACCCGACCGGCGCGTCCCTCGCCGCCGCCACCGCGCACCGTTTGCTCAAGATCGCCGAGGCGCATGACATGGTCGTCGTCGAGGACGATATCTTCGCCGACTTCGAACATACGCCGTCGCCGCGTCTGGTGGCGTTCGACGGGTTCGACCGAACGATCCGTATCGGCAGCTTCTCGAAATCACTGTCGGCAGCGGTACGGTGCGGCCATATCGCCGCGCGTCCCGATTGGATCGAGGCACTCGCCGACTTGCGGATCGCGACGTCGATGGCGGGCAGCCCGCTTGCCGCTAACCTGCTTCATACGGTGCTGACCGACGGCAGTTATCGCCGGCATGTCGAAGGCGTCCGCGCCAGGCTGTCCCGCGCCACTGACAATGTCATCAAGCGCCTGCGTGCGGCGGGATGCGAGCCCTGGATCGAGCCGCAGGCCGGCATCTTCCTTTGGGCACAATTGCCGGATGGCGTGGATGCCGTCGATCTCGCCCGCAGCGGCATTGCCGAAGGGATCGTACTGGCGCCCGGGCCGGTGTTCAGTACGGGTGGCGGGTGGCGCAACCACATGCGCTTCAACGTCGCGATGAGCGACGATGATCGGCTGTACGCCTTCTTGCAAAGTACATGAACATGACCCGATGCCCTTTACCAAAAGGCGTCTGGTCAGCCTTGTGGCAGAGCGAACGACAGATATGACGTGCGACCTGACGCCACGGCGGGTAGCGTCAGGTCTCTGTCGTTAGGCTGCCAGCGGTCGGGTCCGAACCGCCGCACGATCGGCAAAGGCGACACCGCGAGCGACCAGCTTGGTGAGTCGCGCCTCGGCGCGGGCGATGCCTTCGTCACGGTCAGCCGGCTGGTTGGCCAGTTGGATCAGTTCGCCAGGTGCGAGCCGGTACGCCTTGCGGATGCCGGGCTGCGGCAAGATGATCGCCCGCGATCCATTGCGGCTCAGATACAGGCGGCAGTCGGTCTGCAGGTGGCAAATGCCGTCGCGAACGGCGCACAGCGTGATGCTGGACAGGTGATAGCCGTCTTCGCCATCGGCAAAATCCAGATATACCAGATCGTTGCCGCTGCTGTGCGCAATGGCACCGATACGCAGTCGCCCTTCGGTTCCGCCCATTTCGCCGGCGAGGATCGCCGCGCCGGGCTTCATCGTGCGGCTGCCGACCAGCATCTGGGCGACTGCCTCGGTGTGGCGGCGGATGATCGCGGTCTTGTCGGTCGTCATTATTGCCTTCTCCATTTTCATCCCCGGATCGGGGACCATCCTTCTCCCTTCGTGCCTTGCCCCCGGCAGGCGGGCGGGACCGCTGCGGTTCCCGCCCGTCATGCTCAACCGTCCCGGTAGCGCGGCACCCAGACGTCGTAGAAACCCTCCCATTCCTGCTGGAATCGCGCCTGCGCGGTTCTGGCGACGAGATCAGGGTGCACCTCGCCCCAGCCAGAAGAGCGATGGACGCGCGCCATGCAGACGACATGAGCGTGCGGACGACGAGCTGACAGTTCGTCCCCAGGCATATGCACCACGGTCATGCTGGTCAGTCGGCGTTGCAGCGCCAGCTTTTCCAGTGTGTACATTCCGACCAGCGAAAGGATGTCGGCAGGTTGCCAGCTATGCGGGAAGCGGTACGTCAGCACGACCGCCAGCAATTTCTGATGCGCTTTGGCTTTGGCGTCGTAGTCGTGGAAGAGGCTTTCCAGCGCGCCGGGCTCGACCGCGACACCGGGCGCCGTGAAGATGCGGTGCGATGCGCAGGTGATAGGCCACAGCCCATCCGCCAGCCAATCCTTATCAGCAGGCTTGCTAGGTTGCAGCTTGGCGCGAGCCAGATCGGCGACGCTGTTCTGCTTTCCCTTCGCACTCTTGCGCAGCAGGGCGTAGCCGAAATCCGGCGTCGAGCCGAGCGGGTCGTCGTACACCATGTCGTCGGCATCCGACGGGCTGATCCAGGGCAGCGGCTTGCTCATCAGCGATCCCCCCAGACGGCGGCAAGGAAGGCATCGGCTCGCGCCAGCCCCGGTGCCAGATCGCAGCCTCGGTCGGCGGCGGACAGCCGGGCCGGCCTCATCGGCCGCAGACGACCAGGGGAAAGGCGGAAAATCGCGTCGCTCTCATCCGGTTCTGCAGGATCGGGCACCAGCCACGCCTCGGAGGTACGCGATAGCCAAAGTCGTCGGACGTGATGCCAGACGGTGCCGTGGCGCTGCCACTCTCCGACCGCGCAATAGAGCGTGCGGCTGCCGATGCTCGACGCTTTCACTACCAGCGCATCGCACCGGGCAATGCGGGTCCCGCGCCCGACGGTGTCGAGATCCCCGCGTGACGGCTCGATCGACGGCACGAGCAGCAGTTCGGCGGCGGCGATGTGAAGAAAATTTCGGAAAGGTAGGGGCAGGATCGGGACCGATCGGTCGATCCGCCAACCGGCGCGCTCGGCGATGGCGAGCGCGCCAGACAGGGCGCGCGCCTTTGCGAGCTCGCGCTCTCGATTTACGATGTACATAGAAGACCCTGATTTTGCGCGGGAACGGCGGGCTGCTCGCCGGCCCCGCACCGTCATTTCGCCTATACGGCACAGCCGCAGGCCCCTTCCAAACCATCATACCGGCCGGCCCGGCCGGTCTATCCTTCGCCTTCGCGATGAAGGCGACGCGCCTGGAGGGCGTAGCAGATTGCCGAGCGTTCCCGCTTCACCGCAGCAGGTGATAGACCGGCGTGATCAGCGTTCGTGCGATCCCTTGCCCCTGATATCCGGAACCGTTGGTTCCGCTTTGCCTTTCGACTTCGCATCGTCAGTATGTGGCCCAAGCGTTCTGGCCAATCGACCAAGCTGACCGGATACGCCACGGGAGGATTGCGGCTTTTCCTGGTTTGGCGGCGATGCGTTCGGTATCTGTCGTTCAACGCCTTCAATCAGGTCGCGCCGACGGACCACACCTACAGGCGACGCAGGTGCAGCTCGCTCGCTGGCCCCCAAGGCCGCGACTTTCCCAAGGCGTCCGGTATCACGCAACGCAGGTACGGCCCGCAGCCCGATAGGCGGTTCCAGCGGCATCTTCACGACATGAGGTATGGGTAGGATAGGCTTGCGCGGGCCTCCATGCCGCGGCGGCGTAATGGATGGCAGATCGGATTGCCGCTGTTGTTGCTCAGCGTACCTTTCGGCCAAGCGCGCTTGCAATTCCGCGTGATAATCGGGATGCGTCAGCACCCTTTGATCCTCCGCGCTCAGTCCCGTCATATCGACTTGGTATCGATCGCCAATAACAGTGACGGCCGCGTTTTTCCGGAGCAAAATTTCCCATGCCTGTTCGCGAAGCAGGGCTTGTTGACGGCGGGCTGCTTTTCGCCGAGCTTCCCGGTTCGCTTCTGCAATGGTCGGCTGAACGGCAGCGGCTTCAATTTCTTTTCGATCTGGCTGATGCGTCACCGATGCCGATGAGGACGGTTCAGCCACTTCCCTTACAGGCGTGGTTTGCTGATCGCCCGTTTTCTTAGCCCCGTCAGTCTCCGAGACTATGGGTTCGATGCTGAAAGGAGCCAGCATCATGCGCGGATACTCGACCATCCCGGACGTCTCGTTCGACGCGCCAGCCAACATTGCCGTCTTTCGCCGGGCGCGCTCGGCGAGCAGAATGCGTTGGATCGGGCGTTCCGCCGAAAATAGGCGCATTAGCGTGTCGATGGCGACCGGAACGCCTTGCCCGAGCCGCACCGAGTCATCCTCGATCACCAACAAGGTGGGGTCCGCCGCATGTTTGGCAAGCCAGGCGTGCAGCCGCTCGCGTTTGCGGTCGTCGTAGCTCGACGGCATCGGTGTGGCGGGTTCCTTCACCCGGTCACGCGGATGGTATGTCATGGCGCGTCTGCGGGTCTGATCCTGGGACGCGGGCTGCGTCGCGGACTGCACGACATGCCACTCGGCCGCCACGCGGGCCTCCGCCTGGGCCAGCGCACGGCGTTCGGCGTCACGCTCCGCTAGTGAAGGGCTGTGCCTCTCGACCCAGGCGAGGTGCTCCAGCGCTGCAGCGCGCAGATCGTCGTCACCAACTCTCTTCTTCACTGACTGGCCGGGCTGAGGCGTCAGGGTACGGATCACCGCATCGGCGCGGGATCGTGCCATTGCGACGACGACATCGGCAAGTTCCGCCTGCAACCGCCGCCGGATCAACCGGCGTTCAAGCCTCTCGCAGCGATCAAGGGCCGCCAACGCATCGCGATCATGTGCCAAGGCCGAACGGGAAAACGCGACTTCCTTCTCCAGCGCTGCTTCGGCGGCTGCTGCTCGCGCCTCGCAGGCAGCGGCCTCGTCGGCGACGATCTTGCGGGCATTGCGCGATCCCACCTCGGTCACGATACCCCGGTGTTCGAGGCCGGTCGCGCGGTTGCCCATATGCTCGAGCGGGGTCATGGCGATGCCGTAATCGGCATAGGTGCCGTGCAGGTACCGAACGATGTCGGGCCGGTCGCCGGCCACCTGATTGACGATGCTGATGAAACGCCGCCGCATCAGGCCCACTACATTCGGCCGCCCACTGCCATCCGTACCGATGTCGGCACCATAGCGGACCTTGGACTGAGCAAAGGGTCTAACGTTCTTGCCGTTCCGACGTTCGACATACTCGAAGTCCCAACACCCATGCTCGTCCAGCCACCGGGCGGGCCGATCATATGCATCGACATGGATGTGAAAATTGCGGCGGTCGTTATGCTGGTCGGGCTGGTGGATCGCGCCGATCACCATCCATCCGTCATCGCCAAGCTCGCCACAGAAGCGGGACAGGATCTCGTGCCGATCATGGACCGACAGCCCGTCGGGCAGTTCACCGACAAAGCGGTGCTGCACCCGCCCGGTGCGACCCTGCTTCCATTGGAACATGTCCTTGCCCGCCGGATGTGCATCGAGCCAGGCAAGCCGGTCGAAGGCTTCCTCTTCGGTTACCTCCGCCACCGGGATTTCGCGATCCCTGAACCGCTTGCCTGTTCTTGCAGCCTTTTCTTTCAGCTCATCGCGTCCATCACGGAGACGACGGCTCATCGCGCGCAGCCAGTCCGGGGCGATCCCCATTCGCTCGAACATTCTGAATCCGTCGACCTGCGCCGTCGATGCAGTCAGATAGTGCGTGCGTGGCGAGGATTCGTACCGTTCCGCCGCCTCGAACAGGCTGCGTTGCCGACTCTGATCCCCCGGGATGTTGGTGAACGTTGCCAACCGATTGGTCTCGGCGCGCAGATCCTGCGCGTCGAGCAGGTCGATCGCCAGATCCCCGATCGGATCCTGCAGGCCGGTTTCCCGTCGGATATAGTCGATATGCGCCGCGATCCCGATCGTGGCGCCGCTGGTGACATAATCGAAATGCCCGCCTGCCGTCATGGCGGCAGTCTTGTGGCCATGCCGGACGCGGCCATCCTTGCGGGTCGGCGCGAACGTCCGGGTGATCGGCTTGACGTCGAAATGCGGTATGCGAAAACCGCCGGACTGGCGGTCGCGACCGGTCAACGGGCTGGCGGTGAAGAAGTCGACGACGCGCTGATCGGTCGGCGCTTTGGCTCGCCGTTTCTTCCCCGTGGCGGTTTGCTCGGATACCCCCTGCACGCGGAAGCGGGCACGGGACAACGTCGCACCGATCGCGTCGCGATCGTCCTGCTGCTGACGCCGCAGCAATGCCCGCACATGATGGGCATAGACCGCGCGCGCGCCGCCATCTGTGCCGGGTGACGCCATATACATATTGTCCCGGACCGGCCGGGATAGGGCAACCCCCTCGACGAACACGTTGCCTCCGCCTTCCGGAAGCCGACAGGCTGGAGGACACCGCCCGCCGCCGATGGTCACGGCGGCGGGCGGCGCACGGCAGGTTGGCCCGCCAATCTGCGTTGTTGCGCCTCCAGCTTTCTCCCTTGTCCTTCTCCTATCCTGGCCCGGGCTCTTTCTTGTGCTTTCCTGCCCCTCCGGCGGCATCGCCGCCGGCCGTTCGTCGCCGCCTTGCGGCTGGGCTATGACCCGCAGATCATTGACCCGCGCAGCCGGGTCGTGACGTTGCGGCGAGTGACGATCAGCACCGCGTCGGTGGTGACCGTCTCGTAGCCCATGGACCTGATGCGCGCGGTATCGACGACCCGAATGGTCAGGTCGCCGGACTGCCAGGCGTCGTGAGTGAACGGGAATAAATCGCGCGCGTCGCGTCGCGGTTTGAGGATGACGATGCGACCGCCAACCTTGGTCATCGCCTTGTCCCCAGCAGCGACGAAGTGGATCGGTCCGCCCCGGCGGGGCGACCAGTAGCAGCCGGTACCGTCAAGGCCAGCCGCCCGCCAATCCGCCCTCGTCGTTGCCTCCAGCACCGCAGGGCGAGGTGCCGCATCCACTGTGGAGATGGACGTCAGCACCGGCACCAGCGCCGCGACGATCCGAAGCGTCAGCGGCCCCCTCATGCATCGAGCTCGATGACGCTGCGCTCGCCCAAAATCCGGTGCGAGCGGGCGACCTGCGCGCCCAGCGCCCGCTGCACCAGCCAGAAGAACCCGGCGGTTGCTGCCTGCGGCCATTCCCCCGCCAGCCAACGGTCGATACGGAACCCGGCAGCAACGAGACCGAGGACGAAAGCGATGCCGGCCCACCACATCGCTAGCCGCGCGGCGAAATAGACGCCCTCGACGATCCATAGCCGGAAGCGCGACGTCGCCGGATGCCAGATCGCCCAGCCGAACAAGGTCAGCGGCGCAGCCACGGCAGCGCCATAGGCCATCGCAGGGTCGAGGTTCGCCGCAACCAGACGATAGGCGAGGAACCCGACCGCGCCCAACAGCAGCGCTGCGCCCGCCGCGCGGAAGAACCCGATCCGCCCGAGCACATCGCCCAGGATCATGCCGATGAGGTAGGGCATATACCGCTCCTGTCAGAAGGATTTGCCGACCGTGCCGAGCCGGGCGCTTACCGCCCGGTCGACCAGTGCGCGCGCCTCGCGGTCTGCAGCGCTACCGGGCAGCAGCATCAGGTGCATGCCGGTCGAGTCGACTTCGAGCGACATGGTCGCGCCGTCCTTGCCTTGCGGAGCGATCAGAACCCCTTGGCGTGGGCCATAGATCGACGGGCCATAGCGGGCGATGACCTCGGCACGGATCTGGGCATAGCTGCGACCAGCTTCCGGCGCGCGGTACCCCACCACGCCGACCCGCCCACCGTCCGGCGTGGGGACGATATTGACCCGGACAGTCTCTTCGCCCTTAACCCCGTTGTAATCGTAAACGCCGGAACGGGCGGACGTCGGCGGTATTTGATTGCGCCGTCTGGCAACCGCTTCCTCCACGACTTCTGCCCAGCTGTTGCCGGGATCAGCAGTCACCGTCCAACCGGTCCTTCGCAAAATCGCCGCCGCGTCGGCCGCCTTCATGCCGGGACGGATGCCGGCAATGTCGAGCAGTTTGGTCGGTTTGGGTGCCGTCTTCACCGACTGTGCTTCGCATGGTGCGCTGGCCGTGCCGCTTACCGCCAGCAGCAGCATGGCGGGGATCGTCGTTATCTTGATCATCTTGCGTCTTCCTGTTTCGCGGACACGCGACATCGTTCGCCGGGGAGTCATCCCGGCGTCGCAGTCCTGACTGTCATGGGTGTTCCCGCTGGCTGGCGGCGTCAGCCCGGAGGCGGTGCGCGGGCGGCGAGGTGACGGGTCACCGCAACACCAGCGTGACGAAGCCCGCGATGTCGGTCGCACCCGCGACATGGCCCGCATCGAAGGCTTGGGCGATGCCGACGCGGAGCGATGACATTGGCGACAGTGCCGCCGACCAACCCAGTTCGACATCAAGTTCACGCGCTTTCGGGACCAGATCGACCACCGCCATCCGCGTTGCCATTGCCCCCGACATCAGGTCGTAGGTGACTGGCAGCACCATGGTGGCCCGCGCACGCTCGACGCGGAGCGGCGAGGACAGGCCAAGCGTCGCGACGCCGCCAAGCAGGCCGCGTGCACCCTCGACCGCGTAAGCGGTGCCGAGCACCGGCTGGTCGAAGCGCATCAGTTCGGACCCACCGCGCACGCGGGTGTTGGCAGCTGTCGCCCGCGCGGACAGCATCAGCCCGGCGACGGTCCGCCGCATCGTCAGCGTCGCCATCGTGGTGGAGGCCCCCTCCAACCCGAGGTCAGGACCGCCGCTCAGCCCCAGCACGCGGCCATGCTCGGCGACGTCGGATAGCTCCAGCCCGATTCCCAGCGGCGTTGTTATTGCGACGGTGCGCTGCTCAGTCCGACGATCACGCGACGTGCCGGAGGCGAACGATGCCGACCAGCCCGAGCCGCTCCAGCTCGACGTCATTCCGACCGGTGTCGCGCCGATCCCGCGCAACGGCGATCCGGCAATGGCGGCACTTTGGCCGATCGCGACGTTCGCGCCCAGCGTGACCGTCTGCCCCCGTGCCGGAGAAAAGGAGGCAAAAGCCGGGCGGTTGGATCGCGCCCCCTGCCAATAACCCGTGGTCGTCGCCGGCGATACAAAGCCGAACCTTGCATCGGTCGGGTTAGGCGTCAGCCAAGGCGGATCGACCGGCGTCAGCATCGCACCGGCCAAGAGCCCAGAGCTCTGCGCGCGGATGCCGGATGCACCCGTCATGTGGAAGTCCCGGCCATAACGGTCGAGCACTGTCATGCCGGCAACCTTGTCGCCCAACGCCGCCGCACCGGCGCCACCACCGAACGGACCCGAGACGGTAAGCGAGGAGTAGCGGGCCAATACGGTCTGCGCGGCCGCGAAGGCAGCAGCAGGCGCCTGCGCCTGCATCGCCTTTTCGATGTTGAGAATGCCTGCGCCAAAGATCGGATCGACGCCCGGCGCACCGGCGTCGGTGGCGGTGTCGAGCAAGATGCGGCTGATCGCCTTGCCGCCAAGCTGCGGCCAATATTGCTTGAGTAGCGCCGCCGCACCGGCGACTGCGGGAGCAGCGAAGCTGTTGCCGGTCACCGTCACAATCGCGCCGCTTTCATCCATGGTCTGCACAGCGTTGCCGCCCGCCGCGATCATGCGATCGGCGAGCGGGCCTGGGCTTCCGTTGGCGCTACGCGGATTGCCGTTGCGGTCGACGCCGATCGCAAACAGGAACCAGTCCTTGTTGGCACGATCTGTGCCGATGAGGTTTTCGGCGAATTGACCGGTGAAGCTGTCTTCGTCGGTGAAATTTGAGATGGACTGTACGAATAGCCGGTCGGCCTGCCGCACGGCGTCCATCGCCGCACGCTGGTCGATCGCCTGCTGTCCGGCGACGCTTCCGTTAGCGCTCAGGTTGATGACGAACGCCCCCTTCTCGAGAGCGTAGCGGATGGCGGGCGCAAGCAGCGCGGGGTTCGGCCCACTTCCTTCCGGCACGGCGCCGGATGTGGGCGTCACGTTCGACATGTCCGGCCCGCTGATCTTGAGCGCCAGGATCGTGGCATCAGGCGCCACACCCTGAATGCCATTGCCGTCGCGGGCACCGGCGGCGACGCCAGCGACCCTTGTGCCGTGACCAATCACATCCTTCACTTCGAAGCGGATCGTCTCAGCGGCGCAGGTGCCGCAGCGGGCAATCTTCTGGTCGAAGGCCGTACTGTCCGGCGAAATGCGCCCGGCGAATTCGCGGCCGGAGGTATCGATGCCGGTGTCGAGGATCGCGATCGTCACGCCCTTGCCGGCGATCCCTCGATCATAGGCATAGGCAGCTTTGGCGGACACGACCGAACCCGATGCTTGATACTCCGCGCTGCTGGCGGATGATGTTGATGTCGGCGACGGCGTGGGAGTCGGTGACGGTGCCGGACTGGGTGTCGGGATCGACCCGGAAGAATTGATGCCACCGCCTCCACCACCTCCACCGCATGCGGCTAGTAGCAGCGTCACCGACGCGGCCGTCGAACTCCTGATGATGGTAAGCCGTCTATTGCGGCTCCCGATAACTGCACCCACGCCCGAACCCCCGTCCGCGTGGTGCCGATCGGCCTTCCCAGCCGGCGGCACCGCCCTGTAGAAACGAGGCGGTGCCGGCCCGTGAGCCGGAGATTGGAAACCTGCAGTAAGACAGGCGCGAGCGTCTTTGGGCTTGTGCCTTGGACATACACGCCCGCTCCCCGGCCGAATAGGATTCGGGCCGGGCGTACGGCTACTTACTGACGAGGTTTCCACGCCTCGGTCCGCCTGCTGGCGAACGCCTCGACCCTAAGCCGGATGCGTTAACAATCTCAAGCGGCGATTAGTGTGGAAGCAAAAACCCTGTGCAAAACACTGTTCACTTCGTCTTGTCCGCTTTCGGCCGGTCAAGGCGACTGGGCGTACGCACTCCGAACCTCAGTCGGTTCGCCGGGCGAATGCGGATCGGCAGACTCGGCTGGATATGCGCGGTCAGTGGCGTCAGGTGTTTCAACGCCTCCAGCTTGATCGACAGTTCCGCCTCGTCGTCATAGGTTCTGGCTGTCTCGGTCTCGCCTTCATGGCCGAAGATGTCGCAGCGGACGCTGTCCGGAACGACGCCCTTCAGGATCGACGTGGCCGTACCGCGGAAGCTGTGGACGTCCTTGTCCTTCCAAGCGCCGCCCGCCTGATGCCGCCAGGGCGTTCCGTTGGGGAACGCCCATTTTCTCCACGGATTGAAGATGCTCTTGTAGAAGGTGCTGGCGAAGCTGGAACTGCCCGGCGATGCCATGTCTGGAAACAGCATGGTGCAGCCCGCCGCACGGATCGCGTGGACATATTCGATGAAGCCCAGCCGGATCAGCTCCGGATGGATCGGCAGCTTGCGGATGGACTGAACATTCTTCAACCCACGGTCTTCCGTGAAATCGATCTGTAGATATGGAATCAGTTCGTCTTCATGCACATCGCTAAGCGGCAACCCGGCCAGCTCCGAGCTGCGACCGCCATAGAGCGGCAGCATGAGCGGCAGCCAGTACCAAGCATCGTGTAGGATCTCGCTTCCGGGCGTCAGGCGGCGATCGATCCCGGCCGCCCCGGTCCAGATCGGGGCCGACAGCAGCCGGCGAACTTCCTGCTTCGTCCAGTTCGCGCGCCTCTCCCGATCACGCTTTTGCTGTTGACGTGCCTTTTTGCCGACGCCTTTCCGGGCCGTCTTGAAGTCGATCGCTTCGGCGGGACGATGGCCTTTCTCCCTGTTCGCACCTGCGGCGTGATGAAGGACGGCCATGATCCAACTGATATGCTTGTTGATCGTAACTTGGGAAATGCCGCGCATCTTCTCCGGCATGGTCTTGGCCCGTGCCAAGCTCGCCGCAATCCCGCCCACGCGTTCCTCGGTTGTACGGCCCCAGCGGTTGGGCAGGGTGCTGCACAGGTCAGTGAAGTCAGTCACATGCTCCTGCGTGATATCCTCTATGAAGACGTCGCCGCCGCACGCATAGTCGAACAGGCGGACAGCGGTTCGAACCTGCTGGATCGTGACTGCGTCCCACGCGCGCTGGCGTTCATGGACTGCGATGCAGGCGTCGGCGGCGTCGACGAGGCGTTGCTTCGCCTTGGCCGGCACCGGCTGGACTGCCACCTGCTCGACCGGGCTGGTCGGTTGCGGCTTGGACGGCTGAGGTGGCGGGACCGACGTCGTTTCCCATGCGAATGGCGTATCGTCCGCAAGCGCGTCGTCGATCCATTCAGCGGGCAAATCCTCGTCCAGGGACAGGTTCGCCGTCGCCTTCCGACACGCAACGGCCTTGGCGGCGCAGATGGTACGGCGCATCTTGTCCAGATTTGCCGCCGTCGGCGCGATACCGAAATTTTCGACATAAGTGCCGATCTGCTCGCCGGAGACAGGGCTTCCACCCTGAAGGTCAAAGACCGTGTCCGCGACGGCCTTGGCGTCGGACAGTTTCCAACCGTTGGCGGTCATGCGGTCAAGGTCATCGAGCGTCCATTTCGCGTCGACTCCGCGCTTGGACAGGAAGGTCCAGGCCTCGGCATAGCGGGAGTTGAGGCTGGCATGATCGACGGCGGGAGTGCTGCTGGCGACCTGATCCTCGAGAATGCGCTTCAACTGCCAGCGCAGTGCGTCGCTGAACACCTTCTTGAGTTGATCCGGGCTGACACCCGTCGACCGCTCGCCATACCCCATGCGCAATGTTTCCGCCGCCGAACCGAGACGCAAGGCGATAACCCGCGCGTCCGTAAAGCTCATCGCACCGATGGGTAACGCCAGCGTTAACCGCACGCCGGCGACCGTCATTTTCTTGCGCCACCAATAGCGACTGCCGCGCAAGCCCACATTCGAAAAGCCCATTCCGCCACCCGAAGGGGTACAGCGAGGGGTACAGTCGGGGGTACAACCGTCCCTGATCGCCGTCGTTAAGACGCGAAATCAGAGACTTGCAAGCGGATGGTCGGGGAGACAGGATTCGAACCTGCGACATCCTGCTCCCAAAGCAGGCGCGCTACCAGACTGCGCCACTCCCCGACAGGGGGTCGCCCTTAGGGGAAGCGGGGCGGTACGCGCAAGGGGAATTTGATCCCGACGCATTCCCCCTACAGGTTCGCCTGCTCCTCACGCGGCAGGTCGGCGTCGGGCGGGTAATAGAGGCCCGCACATTCCTCGCGCAGGCAGCCGCCTTCGATCACGATATCGTCCCGATAGGCGTCACCTATGAAGGAGAGCGTGTCGACATGGCGCGCCTCGAAATACATGGGATGCACATCCTCGCGCCCGGCACCATAGACGACCCGCCCTACCTTCGACCAGATCGCGGCCATGGTGCACATCCCGCAGGGCTGCAGCGTCGAATAGAGCGTCGCGCCGCGCAGTTCCATCTCGCCGGTCCCCTCACAAGCGCGACGGATCGCCATCATCTCGGCATGAGCGGTGGCGTCGGGGAGCTCGTGGGTCTGGTTGCGCTCGGCGGCGATCACCCGCCCGTCCAGGACGATGATCGACCCGAGCGGCGAAGTGGCGGGATCGGAGCCCTTGGACCGCGCAACCGCGATCGCCTGGCGCATCCATTGTTCGTCTTCCTGTGTCATGACCCTTCAACGCCGCAGTCGCGTTGCCGGTCCATGGCCTGGGGCTGGCGGCCTACCCCGACGATCAGCGCGCCAGCCAGCCCCCGTCGACCGCAAGGATATGGCCGTTCACATAGGCCGCCGCGTCGCTCGCCAGAAACACCGCCGCCCCGCCCAGATCGCCGGGGTTGCCCCAGCGCCCCGCCGGAATACGGTCCAGGATCGCCTTGTTCCGGCTTTCGTCTGCCTGGAGTGCCGCCGTGTTGTTGGTCGCGATATAGCCCGGCGCGATGGCATTGACGGTCACCCCCTTGGCGGCCCATTCATTGGCGAGCAGCTTGGTCAGCCCGCCTACCCCGCTTTTGGATGCTGTATAGCTCGGTACGCGGATGCCGCCCTGAAAGGTCAGCATCGAGGCGATATTGATGATCCGGCCGCTCCCCTGCCCGATGATGTGCCGCCCGGCGGCCTGGCACAGGAAGAACACGCTTTTCAGATTGGTGTCGACAACCGCGTCCCAATCCTCTTCGGTAAAGTCGACGGCGTCGGCCCGGCGGATGATCCCGGCATTGTTGACCAGGATATCGAGCCGTCCCAGTTCGGCCAGGGTGGTGTCGACCACCTGTTGCACGGGGGCGATCGTGGACAGATCGGCCGGGATCAGGACGACCCGGCGACCCAGCGCCCGGATCTGCTCCGCCGTTTCCTCGGCGGGGGTGCGCCCCACACAGGCGACCTCCGCCCCGGCCGCGGCCAAGGCCACCGCGATCGCCTGCCCTATACCGGTATTCGCGCCGGTGACGATCGCAACTTTGCCTTCAAGATCGAAGGGATGTGTCATGACTCTTAGGCCAGCTGGCAGATGTCGAGGACGTTCATGTCGGTATAATCCTGGTTCTCGCCCGCCATCGCCCAGATGAACGCATAGGCCTTGGTCCCCGCCCCCATATGGATCGACCAGGGCGGTGAGATCACCGCCTCCTCATTCTTGATGACCAGATGCCGGGTCGCCTCGCCTTCGCCCATGAAGTGCATCACCCGGTCGTTGGCGAGATCGTCCAGTTCGAAATAGAAATAGATTTCGCTGCGCCGCTCGTGAATGTGCGGGGGCATGGTGTTCCAGACGCTTCCGGGCTTGAGCACGGTGAGCCCCATCACAAGCTGTGCGCTGTCGCACACGCCCGGGATGACGAGCTGGAAGATGGTGCGCTCGTTGGATTCCGTCAGGCTGCCGCGCTCCAGCGCGTTGGCATCGGCAATGCCGAGCTTGCGGGTCTGAAACGCCTTATGCGCGGGACAGGACGCCAGATAGAAGCGGGCGCCCTGCCCTTCGAACAGGACTTCCCGAACACCCATCGTGACATAGAGGCAATCCTTGTTACCCAACACAAAGACCTCGCCATCGACCGTCACGCGTCCCTCGGCGGTGCCCACATTGACGATGGCGAGCTCGCGGCGCTCGAGGAAAGGATGACCGGCGGCCGATGCGGGCTCTTTCTGGTCGGGCAGCTTGACCGGGGCGTCACCCACCGCGACGCCGCCGATCACAAACCGCTCGGCATGGGTATAGTTCAGCACGCACTCGCCGGTGCGGAACAGGTCCGGGATCAGATAACGGTCGCGCAATTCGTCGTTGGACACACATGCCATCATGTCGGGATGGGTGGCGTAGTAGGTGCGGTCGTACATGCTCGAAACTCCGATGGTCCTGCGTGAATAGCCGGGCGCGGTCAGCAGCCCAGCCCCAATCGATAAATGCGGTCGGCATTGCGACCGAATAGGGCGCGGCGGTCTTCCTCGCTGAAGTCGGCGACGGCGGCGTGACAGGCGTCCATCTGCGCATCGATGGCGCCGAACAGCCGGTCGGTCGGCAGGTCGCTGGCGAACATCGCGCGGTCGGTGCCGAACAGGTCGATCACGGTGCGGATCGTGTCACGCACGAAGGCCGGCGTCGCGTCGCGCCGGGCAAAGCCGAAGCCCGACAGCTTGACCGACACCTGCGGGCATGCCGCCAGCGCCGCCAGTCCCCGCCGCCATTCGGCCGGGCCGTCCGGGTCATCCAGAACCGCCATCCCCGCATGGTTGACGATCACCGGAATATCCGGGTGGCGGGCGAACAGTTCGGCCAGCGCGGTCATCTGGCCCGGATAGCATTGCAGGTCGAAGGACAGGCCATGATCGGCCAGCCTGGCAAAGCCCCTCTGCCAGGCGGCGTCGCGGGTCACGTCGCGCTCGGTATAGCTTCGCCGGGGATCGGGATGCCAGTTGACGATATGGCGGATGCCCCGCACGCGGGGGTGCCGGGCCTGCGCCGCCAGGATCCTGTCGAGATCCGGAGCGTCGAGCGCGGCGAAGGCGATGATCGCATCGGGGAGCCCCTCGGCATCGGCCAGGCCATCCAGCCATTCGGTTTCCCTGAGCGCATCACCGGGATGCGCGCCCGCATCGACATGCACCGCACCGACGACATTCCACCGCGCCATCTCGCGCCTGTAATCGGCGGGGAGATAGGTCCGGGCGATCGCCTCGACCGAACCGTTGGGGCCATCATCCGCAAAGGGCGGCGTCAGCCACGGATAGCGCAGCCGCTCCAGGTCCCACAGATGGATATGCGCATCGACGAACGGGATCATCAGAAGGTCGTCCGCCCCCCCGAGGTGTCGAAGGTCGCCGCGGTGGTGAAGCTGCATTCCTCCGACGCCATGAAGCACACCATCGCCGCCGTCTCGCTCACCTGCCCCAGCCGCCCCATCGGGATTTTGCCGCGCATATAGTCGACCTGGCTCTTGGGCAGTTGCGCGAGGATCGGGCTTTCGAAGGTCGCGGGCGTGATCGCGTTGGCGATGACCCCCTTGCCCGCCAGTTCCTTGCCCAGCGATTTGGTGAAACCGATTACCCCCGCCTTGGTCGCCGAATAGGCCGAAGCGTTGGGATTGCCCTCCTTGCCCGCGACCGACGCGACGTTGACGATCCGGCCATAGCCGTTCGCGAGCAGATGCGGCACGACCGCGCGGCAGCAATAGAAAACGCCGTTCAGATTGATCTCGACCACCCGTTGCCAACTGTCGAGCGGATAGTCCTCGACGCAGGCCGTCGCGCCGGTGATCCCCGCCGAACAGATGAGGATATCGAGCTTGCCCAACGCCGCCACACTGGCGACGGTGGCATGCTCGACCGCCTGGCAATCGGCAATATCGAAGGATTGCCAATATGTTGCACCGGCATCCTCCGCCGCTTCCGCAAGTTTCTCGCCATCGACATCCCATAGCGCCACCGATCCGCCCTCGGCGACGATCCGCCGCGCGACCTCGAGGCCCAGCCCCGATGCCGCCCCCGTCACGATCGCGGACCGCCCCGCAAAGCGCCCCTCGAAGAAGGTCACGCGGGCAGTTCCATCGCAAAGGGGATGCAGGTCTGCCGCTGCTCGCCCAGCTTCGCGATACCCAAATGCATGGTATCGCCGGGCTTGAGGAAGATCTTGTCGGGCTTCTGCCCCTCGCCCACCCCCGGCGGGGTGCCGGTAATCAGCAGGTCGCCCGGATGAAGGGTAATGAAGCGGCTGACATAGGCGATGCATTCGGCGACCGGGAAGATCATCGTCCGCGTATTGCCGGTCTGCATCCGCCGTCCGTTCACGTCCAGGAACATGTCCAGCTCCTGGCAATCGCCGACCTCGTCCGGCGTGACCAGCCATGGCCCGACAGGTCCGAACGTGTCGCAGCCTTTGCCCTTATCCCACTGACTACCAAGCTCTTTCTGGAACGCGCGCTCAGACACGTCATTCGCCAGGACATAGCCCGCGACGTGGTTCAGCGCATCGGCCTGCTCGACATAGCGACAGGTCGTGCCGATCACGACGCCCAGTTCGACCTCCCAGTCGGTCTTCTCGGCATCCTTGGGGATCATCACGGGGTCGTTGGGGCCGGTCAGGCACGAGATCGCCTTGGTGAAGAAGATCGGCTCGGGCGGCGGCTTCAGTCCCGATTCCTTGGCATGATCGGCATAGTTCAGGCCGATGGCGATGAACTTGCCGATCCCGGCGACGGGGACGCCGTAGCGCGGATCACCCTCGACGAGCGGCAGCGTTTCGGGATCGACCGTGCGCAAGCGTTCCAGTGCTTCGGGCGTGATGGTGGCGGGCGTGACGTCATCGATCACGCCGGACAGGTCGCGGATCCGACCTTGCGCATCGACGAGACCGGGCTTTTCCGCGCCCTTCGGACCATAACGGCAGAGTTTCATGCGAAAATCCTCAATGGGTATAGGGGCGGTGAAGCGGCACGTCGGCGTTGAGTTCGACGCCGAAGCCGGGCTTGTCGAGCGCACTGGCCCGGATACGGCCATTTTGCGGCACCGGCTCGCCCAGCAGTTGCGGCGCGAACATCGGCACCACCTCGGTCGGGCCCGGGTGCATCATCAGGAATTCGGCGAAGGGCGAATTGTGCCGGGTGATGACGAAATGATAGCTATAGACCGATGAGCCATGCGGGATCATCATCACGCCCCGGCTGTCGGCATAGTTGGCGATCTTGATCAGCTCGGTCACGCCGCCGCACCAGCCCACATCGGGCTGGATGATGTCGCAGCAGCCCATGTCGATCAGCATCCGGAAACCCCAACGGGTCGCCTCATGCTCGCCAGTGGTGACCAGCAGGCCCGGCGGTGCCTTTTTGCGCAATTCGGCATAGGCCCAATAGTCGTCGGGGCTGAGCGCCTCCTCGATCCATTTCAGGCCGCATTCGTTCCAGGCGCGATGCGCGAGCCGCGTGGCATAATCGAGGTCGAGCGCCATCCAGCAGTCGTACATCAGCCAGAAATCGTCGCCGCACTTGGCCCGCATGTCGGCGAGCAGGGCGATGTTCTTCTCCATTCCCTCCAGCCCCTCGGCGGGACCGTGGTGGAGCGGCAGCTTGCCGCCGATGAAGCCCAGTTCCCGCGCGATATCGGGCCGGGCGCCGGTGGCGTAGAATTGGAGCTCGTCGCGCACCGCGCCGCCCAGCATGTGATAGACCGGCTCGCCGCGAAGCTTGCCCAGCAGATCCCACAGCGCCAGGTCGACACCGGAAATCGCATTCACGACCAGGCCCTTGCGGCCATAATATTGGGTCGAGAAATACATCTGGTCCCAGATCTTCTCGACCTCGACCGGAGAGCGTCCTTCAAGGAAGCGGGCGAGGTGCTTCTCGACGATATAGGCCGCAGGCTCACCCCCGGTCGTCACCGCGAAGCCGATCGTGCCGTCCTCCGCCTCGATCTCCACGACCAGCGTGCCCAGCACGTTGATGCCGAAACTCTGCCGCGACTGGCGATATTCGGGATAGCGGCTCATCGGCGTGGCGATGTGGTCGTCGATCCAATGGCCCGCGCCCTGATCGTGATAATCCGCGCCCGCACCGCGCGCGACGAAGGCACGGACATGCTTGATCCGCGAGAGGGTCATCGCCCACCCTCGCTGGCTTGCGTCGTTCGGCCACCGCCCCGCATCCGATCCTCCCGGCTTTACTTTCTCACTTTATGGAATAGGATGCTAATTGTTGAGACTTCGGGCGTCAATCGGTTGTTTTGCGAAAACCGATGGCCGAGGTGAGCCGGTGGACAGGATGAGGAGCAAGGCCGTGAAGCTGCTGGAAGGAAAGACCGTCGTCGTCACCGGTGCCTCCACGGGGATCGGCCGGGCGATCGCGATCGGCGCGGCCGAACATGGCGCCGACGTCGCGATCAACTATGCGCGCGATTCGGACGGCGCGGCCCAATGCGTCGCGGGGATCGAGGCGCATGGACGGCGCGCGGTCGCCATCCAGGGCGACGTCGCCGATCCCACCACCGCGACCGACTTCATCGCGCAGGCGGCGAAGGCGCTGGGCAAGGTCGACGTCATGGTGTCCAACGCGGGCATCTGTCCGTTCCACGGCTTCCTCGACATGCCGGTCGAGACGTTCGAGCGGACGATGCGGGTCAACCTGCATGGCGGCTATTATATGTGCCAGGCGGCGGCGCGGCAGATGGTCGAGCAAGGGCATGGCGGATCGATCATCGCGGTCTCCTCCATCTCGGCGCTGGTCGGCGGCGAATTTCAGACCCATTATACCCCGACCAAGGCGGGCCTGCACTCGCTGATGCAATCGGCGGCGATCGCGCTGGGGCGCCATGCCATACGCTGCAACTCGCTGCTTCCCGGCACCATCCTGACCGAAATCAACAAGGAGGATTTGGCCGACGAGGCCAAGCGTCGCTATATGGAGGGCCGCGTGCCGCTGGGCCGGTTGGGCGTGCCGGAGGATATGGTCGGACCCGCCGTCTTCCTGGCCTCCGACATGGCGCGCTATGTGACCGGCGCGGCGTTGCTGGTCGATGGCGGCGCATTCGTGAACCTGCAATAGGCGCGGGCGGGGGATGGCGCTTTCCCCTCGACATGCGGACGTGAGAAAGGCAAACACTTCCACAATATGGTACGCGCTGGCAGCAAATGCGGCGCGTCAGGAGAAGATGTTTCCATGCCCGCATCCGCCAAATCCCCCAAGACCGAAACCGGCGAGACCAAGGGCCCGACGGGCAGCCAGACCCTGTTGCGCGGGCTCGACCTGATCGACGAGGTGTCCGACCGCCCGATCGCGCTGGCCGAACTCGCCGAGCGGCTGGGGCTGACGCGCAGCACGACGCATCGGCTGGCCAGCGCGCTGATCGACCGGCGCTTCCTGATCTTCACGCCGCGCCAGGGCTATCGCCTGGGGCCGAAGCTGCTCGAACTGGGGTTTCTGGCGCAGCAGCAGGCCGATGTCGTCCAGATCGGGCGCGATCATATCGAGGCGCTGGCCGCCGCGTCCGAGGACACGGTCCATCTGGGCGTCCGCGACGGCGACAAGGCGCTGTATCTCGACAAGATCCCCGGTCGCCGCCGCGTCGACATCTCCAGCCGCGTGGGAGATCGCCAGCCGATGACCTCCACCGGGCTGGGCAAGGCACTGATGCTGGACGACGAGGCGAAGCACTGGCGCCAGCGTTTCGACGACGAGCGAGCGGGCGATCCGCATGCGCCCGACTATGACGTCTGGCTGGAGCGGATGCGCGGCTATGTGGGGCTGGGCTGCGCCTATGACCTGGAGGAGAACGAGGATCAGATACGCTGTGTCGCCGCTCCGATCCGCGACGCCAGCGGTCGTATCGTCGCCGCGATCAGCGTGTCGAGCGCCGCGCAATATATGTCGGACGAGCGGATGACCGCGCTGACCGGCGATGTGCTGGGCACCGCGCATGCGATCAGTCGCGACTTGGGTTGGCGGGAAAAAGATCGCCGCTGACCCTATTCCAAATTCCAAAACCCTCTTGCACTATGTGGGATATCGGCACATAGTTTAGGAAAGCGGATCGAAACAGGTCCACGACAGGGCGAGGGAGCGGGTGCATGACGAAGCGTCATCGGACGGCTGTCAGGATAGGGGCGGCCTGCGCGTCGTTGCTGACCGTCGGCGCATCCCCCGCTCCCCTGCCCCCGGCACGGCTGTTCATCGCCAGCGACTCCACTGCGCAGGACTATCGGCCCGACAAATATCCGCAATCGGGATGGGGCACGATGCTCCGCTGCGCCTTCGGGCCCGAGGTGACTATCGCCAACCATGCGATGGCGGGGCGCAGCACCAAGAGTTTCATGGCGGAAGGGCGGCTGGACGCGATCGCCCGCGACCTGCGCCCCGGCGACACGCTGCTGATCCAGTTCGGGCATAACGACGCCAACCAGGCGAAGCCCGAACGCTATGCCCCCATTCCCGAATATGAGAGTAATCTGAAACGGTTCATCGCGGTCGCACGCGCCGCCGGAGCCCGGCCGGTGCTGCTGACCCCGGTCACGCGTCGCGCATTCAAGGACGGGCATGTCGTGCCCAGCTTCCCCACCTATTCGGACGCCGCCAGGCGGGTGGCGGCGCAGGAACATGTGCCCCTGATCGACCTGGCCGCCTTGTCGGAACATTGGATCGACGGGCTCGGGCCGGACGGATCGCGGGTCTATTATCTCCATTATGCGAAGGGCGAGGGCCTGCCCGGCTTTGCCGAGGCGGTGGACGACGACACCCATTTCAGCGAGCTGGGCGCGCGCCGTATCGCCGATCTGGTCGCGGGCGGATTGGCGAGCACCCATTTGCCGATCGCCCGCCATGTGCTGAAGAAGCGCGCGAGCCTGACCCGCGCCACAGCCGCGGGCGGGCCGTCATGCGCCGGCTGATCGCCCTGGCGGCGCTGGCGGGGTCGGCGATGGCCACGGCACAGGCGCCGGTGCGGGACTTCGTCATGGCCGCGAACGCCGACCACCGCTTCGACGGCGATCACGGGTTCGAGGCCGATCCGCACCTCTTTTCGGTCGCGGTGCCGCCAGGCAATTATGCCGTGACCGTCACGCTGGGCGATCCCGCCCGCGCGAGCGACACCACGATCAAGGCCGAGAGCCGCCGCCTGATGCTGGAGGCGGTTCGGACACGCGCGGGCGAGTTCGTCACCCGGCGCTTCATCGTGAATGTCCGCACCCCCGCGCTCGCGCCCCCGCCCGCCAACGCGCCGGGCGGCGATGCCGTGCGGCTCAAGCCGCGCGAGATCGGGTCGTTCACCTGGGACGATCGGCTGACGCTGGAGATACTGGGCCCGGCGCCCGCGCTTCGCCGCGTCAGCGTCACCCCTGTCGAGGTCCCGACCCTGTTTCTGCTGGGCGACTCGACCGTGACCGACCAACCCGCCGAACCGGCCGCGAGCTGGGGCCAGATGCTGCCCGCCTTCCTGACGCCGACCATCGCGGTCGCCAATCATGCGGAGTCGGGAGAGACGCTCAAATCCTTCCTGACCGAACTTCGGCTGGACAAGGTGCTGGCCAGCGCCAGACCCGGCGATATCGCGATGATCCAGTTCGGGCATAACGACCAGAAAGCCCTGTGGCCGCAGACCTATGCCGACGCCGCGACGACCTATCGCGCCTATCTGCGCACCTATATTGCCGAATTGCGGCGGCGCGGGGTGACGCCGATCCTGGTGACTTCGCCCGAGCGGCGGCAATGGAGCGCGGACGGGCATATCCGGCCCAGCCTGGGCGACTATCCCGCCGCCGTTCGCGCGGTCGCGGCCGAGGCGGCGGTGCCGGTGATCGACCTGAATGCGGACTCCATCAGTTTCTATGAAGCCTTGGGCAAGGATCGCGCGCCGCTGGCCTTCAACGATCAGGGTCGTGACGCGACCCATCATGACAATTACGGCGCCTGGGTCCTGGCGCGCGACGTGGCGGAGCGGATGCGGGCGATAGGCTCGCTCGCCCGCTTCGTCCGAGGCGACCTGCCGCCTTTCGACCCGAGCCATCCGCCCGCCCCCGAGACCTTTCGTCTGGCGGCCAGCGGGATGCGCAGCAGCGAACGACCTGCGGGGAATTGACGATGCCCCTCGACCGCCGCACCCTGATCGCCGCCGGACTGTCGATGGTCGCCACGCCCCGAATCGCGACTGCCGCCCCTGCCCCGCGGCGCTTTCCGATCTGGCCAGGCTCACCGCCGGGGATGCCCAGCCCGGCGGTCGCGGACGCCTTCGTCCAGCGCTCGCCCAACGGCCCCGCCGACGACATCGCCTGGCCGCATGTCGCGACCCCGATGCTGACCGTCTGCCCCGCCGCGCGACCGACCGGGGCGGCGGTGCTGCTGATCCCCGGTGGCGGCTATGCCCGTGTGGCGGTAGGACGCGAGCCTTCGCCGGTCGCACGCTGGTTCGCCGCGCAGGGTGTGACGGCGTTCGACCTGCTCTATCGCCTGCCGCACGACGGCTGGGCCGCCGGGCCGGACGCGCCGCTTCAGGATGCACAGCGCGCGCTTCGGGTCATTCGGGCCCGCGCGGGCGAATGGGGCATCGATCCGACCAACATCGCCGCGATGGGCTTTTCGGCGGGCGGGCATCTGGCCGCGCGGCTGGCGGCGCGATCGGCGCTCGTCACCTATGGCCCGATCGACGCCATGGATACGCAGCCGACGACGCTTCTCACCGTCGGACTGCTCTTCCCGGTCATCACCATGGCCCAGCCCTTCGCGCACGCCCAGTCGAAGCGCGAGCTGCTCGGCCGGGACGCAGATGCGCAGCGGGCAGCACGCTATTCGGCGGAGCAGGACCTCCCCGCCGACATGCCGCCGACTTTTCTGGGCCATGCCGCCGACGACCCCGTCGTGCGGGTCGCCAACAGCATTGCGATGTTCCAGGCGGTCCATGCGCTGCCCCGCCCGGCCGAACTCCATATCGTCGAAACGGGCGGGCACGGCCCCCGGCTGATCGCCCCCGACGGCACGCCGCATCCCTGGCTGGCCCGGTTCGCGACCTTCGCCCACCGCCACGGCCTGAAGATCCCAGGAGACGACGCATGACCCGGCCCATCGCCTTTCGCATGATGCTGAAGCCCGGCATGGCCGAGGAATATCGCCGTCGCCACGACGCGATCTGGCCCGAACTCGTCGAGGCGCTGCGCGCGGCGGGCATTTACGACTATTCGATCTTCCTGGACGAAGAGACGAACGCGCTGTTCGCCGTCCTGCGGCTGCATGCCGACGATAGCCGCGACACGCTGCCCGGCCAGCCGGTCATGCAGCGGTGGTGGGACCATATGGCCGATCTGATGGAGGTACGGCCCGACAATCGCCCGGTCGAAGCCCCGCTGACGCCGATGTTCTACCTCGCATGAGCCTGGTCGCCGCCCTGCTGCTGGCAGGCGCCGCCGCGCCGCAGGCTTTGCCGTTGGCCGAGCGCCCGCGCGTCGCGTTCGACCGCCATTCGCTGCTGATCGACGGCAAGCCGACGCTGATCTGGTCGAGCGAATTCCACCCCTTTCGCCTGCCCTCGCCCGACCTGTGGCGCGACATCCTGCAGAAGATGAAGGCGAGCGGGTTCAACACCGTCGCCATCTATATCGACTGGGGCTTTCACAGCCCCAAAAAGGGCGTGTACGACTTCACCGGCATCCGCGACGTGGAGCGGGTGCTGACCATGGCGCGCGAGGAAGGGCTCTATGTCATCACCCGCGCCGGGCCCTATGTGAATGCGGAGCTGTCGCGCGGCGGCTTTCCGGGATGGCTTGTCAATCAACCGGGCAAGGCGCGGACCGACGATCCCGAATATCTGGCGGCGGCCGACGAATGGCTGGACCGGATCAACCCGATCATCGCACGCCATCAGCTGGGGCGCGGCGGGACCGTCATCCTCCACCAAATCGAAAATGAGCTGGCGCTGACCACCCCCGCGCAGGGCCGCTACATGCAGCATCTGTACGACAAGGCGCGGGCCGATGGGATCACCGTACCGATCTTCCACAATGATCAGGGGCGCAACGGCTATTGGGTGCCCAAGAGCTCGGGCGTGCCGCTGACCGTCGCGGGGCCGCAGGAGCTTTATGCGTTCGACGGCTATCCCGGCGGCGTGTGCGGGGTCGACAATGTGCCGACCAAAGGTGCGCCCGCTCCGGACTGGGGCCTGTATGGTCCCGGTGGTGCCAAGGGCGGGGCGAGCGCCTCGCCGCACACGCCCGGTTTCATCGCCGAGTTCGGCGGCGGCTGGTTCGACTATTGGGGGTCGAACGGCATGTATCCGTGCAACGCCGTCCAGCGCGGGACCGGCTATCAGCGGGTCTTCTACGGCACCAACATCGCCAACGGCATCGCGATCCAGAGCATCTATATGGGCTATGGCGGCACGAGCTGGGGATGGCTGCCCGCGCCCGTCGTCTTTACCTCCTACGACTATGGTTCGGCGATCGACGAGGCGCGCAATCTGCGGCCCAAGGCGCTGGAGCTGAAGCAGCTCGGCCAGTTCCTCGCCGCCGTGCCCGATCTCGCCCGGCTGGAAAAGGCCCCGCCCGTCGCCGTCACGGACAGCGATGCGGTGCAGGTCTATCACGACCGCAATCCCGACACAGACGCACGACTGCTGTTCGTCGCACCCAAGCCCTCCAACGCGACCGGCGACGCGCGGTTCACCATCACCGCCGACCTGCCCGACGGACGCTACAGCTTTGCCAGCGAGTTGCATGGCCGCGACGCCAAGCTGCTGGTCGCTGGCGTCAATCTGGAGCGGCAGCGGCTGGTCTATTCGACGTCCGAATTGCAGACGACCATCCGCCACGGCGTGGAGGACGTCGCGCTATTCTATGGTCGCACGGACGAGCCGGGCGAAACGGTGCTGCGCTATGCAGCCCCGCCGAAAGTCACCATCTTGGAGGGACGGGTCGCCAGCGCCTTCGACCCGGCAAAGGGAGACCTTCGGCTGACCTATACGCACCGGGGTCTGGCGCGAGTGCTGATCGCAGGCGGCGGTCGCCCGCCCCTGCTGCTGCTAGTTGGTGAAGTCGCGGCGGCGCAGCGTTTCTTCCGACAGGACGGCCTGCTCGAGCGCGGCCCCACGCTCGTCCGTCATGCGATGCCGAACCGGGGGACGCTAGACCTGACCGGCGATAGCGAGGGCGCCGAGCCGTTGGAGGTCTGGGCCCCACCGGGCATCCGCACGGTGCGCTGGAACGGAAAGGCGGTGCCCGTCGCGCGTTCGGCGAGCGGCAGTCTGGTGGCCCTGCGGCCCCTTCCCGCACCGCAACGCCTGACCCTGCCCGACCTGACCAGCGCGACATGGCGTCATGCGCCGGGATCGCCGGAGACGGGCGTGGACTTCGACGATTCCGGCTGGATCGTAGGCGGGACCGCCCGCAACGTGGCAACCATCCGCCCACCGACCGGCCAGCCCAATCTCGGCGCGGATGCCTATGGCTTTCATGACGGCGATGTCTGGTATCGCGGTCGCTTCACCGGCTCGGCGGACGCGCAGACCGCGACCGTGCATTACGGGGCGGGCGGCGCGGGGATGGTCCAGCTGTTCCTCGACGGGACGCTGATCGGCCAGCATGAACTGGCAGGCGGCCTGCCCCGGCCGATCACCACCGGTGTCGCGGAATTCGTCCTGCCTCGCCAGGCCCAGACGCCCGGCGAGCATGTGCTGGCCGCGATGGTGCGGGTGAACGGCCATAACTGGGACCTCGACGTCGATGACGCGCACAAGGAGCCGCGCGGGCTGATCTCCGTCTCGCTGGCCCGGCCGGGTGGCAAGAGCTTCGCGGTGCCGATCGCGTGGCGGATTCAGGGGCGCGCGGGCGGCGAAGACCTGCGCGACGTCGCGCGCGGGCCCAGCAACAATGGCGGCCTTTATGGCGAACGCATGGGCTGGACCCTGCCGGGCTTTGCCGATGACGGGTGGCAGGCGGTCACGCTGACCGAGGCGAAACCCCATGCCGGGACCGACTGGTATCGCACCATGTTCGACCTGTCGGTGCCGAGCGGCGAGGACGTGACCTTGGGCCTGCAGATCGGCGACCCCGATACGCCGCGCTCGCCGGGGCGCTACCGGGTGCTGATCTTCGTCAATGGCTGGAATATGGGCCAGTTCGTCGCGAATGTCGGGCCGCAGCGGGTCTTCCCCATCCCCGAGGGCATATTGCACCATCGCGGACGCAACACGCTGGCGCTCGCCGTGACGAGCGACGGGGCGCCCGGCAACGTGATCGAGCCGGTCCGGCTCGTCACCCTCCATCATGCGCGCGGCGGCGTCGCGGTCACCGACGTGGCCGCCCCGGCTTACCGCGACCTCTATCCCACCCCCTGATCCTTCGGAGAGCATTCCCGTGGCAGCCCTTACGCACGACATACCCCGCGCTGAGGTGACGGCGCAGATCGCCAGGCTGATCGACAACCTCGTCAACATCCGGGACGAGACCGGCGAGTTCCTGCTCCGTCTGGACGATGGCCGGGTGATCGACACAAAGGGGTGGAACGATTGGGAATGGACCCACGGCATCGGCCTGTTCGGCCTCTACCGTTATTGGGAACAGACCGGCGACGAACAGGCCTGGGACGTGATGCTGAAATGGTTCGAGGACCGTTTCGCGGCGGGCACCCCGACCAAGAACATCAACACCATGTCGCCCTTCCTGACGCTCGCCAATCTCTATGAGCAGACCGGCGACCAGACCTATCTGCCCTATCTCGACATCTGGGCCGAATGGCTGATGGCCGATGACGGCCTGCCCAAGACGGAGGAAGGCGGGTTCCAGCATATCGTCTTCAACGACGAGAACCCGCAGGAGATGTGGGACGACACGCTGATGATGAGCGTCCTGCCGCTCGCCCGCATCGGCCAGATCCTGAACCGCCCGCATTATATCGAGGAGGCCAAGCGCCAGTTCCTCGTCCACATCAAATATCTGTTCGATCGCCAGACGGGCCTCTGGTATCATGGCTGGACCTTCGACGGTCGCCATAACTTCGCGGGTGCGCTGTGGGCGCGCGGCAATTGCTGGGTGACGATCGCGATCCCCGAGATCATCGAGATGCTGGACCTGGCCGAGGGCGATGCCTTCCGCACCTTCCTGATCGACACGCTGGCGGCGCAGGTAAAGACGCTGGCCGAGCATCAGGACGAGAGCGGGCTGTGGCATACGCTGATCGTCGATCCGACCAGCTATCTCGAAGCATCGGCGACCGCAGGCTTCGCCTATGGCATCCTGAAGGCGGTACGGAAGGGCTATCTGCCGCGCCGTTACGAAGCGGTCGGGATCAAGGCGATCCGCGCCGTGCTCGCCAATATCGACGAGCATGGCGAGCTGAAGCAGGTCAGCTTCGGCACCGCGATGGGCGACACGATGCAGTTCTACAAGGACATCGCGCTGACCTCGATGCCCTATGGCCAGAGCCTGGCGATCTGCGCACTGGGCGAATTCCTGCGGACCTATATCTGATGGGCCCCGCCACCGGGTCCCCGCCCCCTCGTCGCGTTCGCTGGTACAATTTCGCCGCCTATGGATCGAACGACATTCTGGGCGCGGGCTCGATGGCGGTCATCAGCACCTGGGTGCTGTTCTTCTACACCAGCTTTTGCGGCCTGTCGGCGGCGCAGGCGACGCTGATCTTCGGCATCGCCCGCGTGCTGGACGCGGTGGCGAGCCCGACCATCGGCTATATCTCCGACCGGTTCGGCGACACCTGGGCGGGCCGCCGGTTCGGCAGGCGGCGGGCCTTCATCCTGGCGGCTATCCCGCTGCTCCCCTCCTTCGCGATCATGTGGGTCGCGGGGCAGAGCTTCTATTATTATCTCGTCACCTATGTCCTGTTCGAGCTGGTCTATGCGCTCGAGATCATTCCGTTCGAGACGCTGGCCGCCGAAATGGCGAGCGATTACCGGACCAAGGCCAAGTTCGCCGGATGGCGGATCATGTGCGGCCAGATTTCCGCGATCCTCGCCGCCATTCTGCCGGGCCGGTTGATCGAGCATCTGGGGAAGGATTCGCCCGACACCTATTTTTATATGGGCCTGTTATTCTCCGCGCTGTTCATGGCCTCGGCAACGATGCTCTATCTGTTCAGCTGGGAGCGACCACGTTCGGCCGAGACCATGGCGCTGGCGCGCGAGCGGATGACCCCGCTGGCCGCGATCCGCGACCTGTACCGCAACCTGTTCTCGACCCTGCGGATCCGGGCGTTCCGGCTGCATCTGGGCATGTATCTGGGCGGCTATATCAGCCAGGACATCTTCAACGCCGCCTTCGCCTATTTCGTCGTCTTCGCGCTGGGCGGCACGACGCTGGCCGTGTCCAACCTGGCCGGGCTGACCTATGCGGTCCAGACCCTCGCCGTCCTGCTGGCGATCAACTTCGCGCTGCGCGCCTCCCCGGCGCGGGCGTACCAGATCGCGGGGGGCAGCTTCGCGCTGGGCGTCCTGCTATTCCTCGGCCTGTGGTGGACCGGCCGAGGTGCCAGCGGCTGGGTCTTCGTGCTGCCGGTCGCCTTCGCGGGCCTGGGGCGCGGCGCGCTCAACTATATTCCCTGGGCCACCTACAACTACATGGCCGATGTCGATGAGATCGTCACCGGCCGCCGCCGCGAGGGCGCGTTTGCGGGTGTCATGACCTTCGTGCGCAAGATGTCGCAGGCCGTTGCGCTGATCGCGGTCGGCCAGATCCTGCAGGCGTCGGGCTTCATCGCCGGTGCGGCCAGCCAGTCCTCGGCGACCGTCCACGCCATCGTCGCGGTGATGGTCGGCGGCACCCTCGCGCTGCTGGCCTTCGGGCTATGGGTGTCGCTCCGCTTCCGGCTCGACCCGGCATCCCATGCCGTGCTGATGGACGAGATCGAACGGCTCCGCACCGGTGAGCGCGAACCCGCCAGCCCCCTGACCCGCGCGGTGGTCGAGGATCTGTCGGGCTGGCGCTATGATCAGCTCTGGGGGCGCAATCCGGTGTTGTGACCGGGTCACTCCGCCCGTTCGGACGGCTTGGTCATGCCCAGATAGAAGCCGGTGTGCGGCGGCTGGTTATAGGCGGTGTTCTGCCAGGCGATCCCGGCGCGATAGACCGGGTCCTGGAGCAGCGTGGTGATCCGGTGCGTCGTCGGCCAGGGCGTCGTATAGATGCGCAACTCGCGATTGTCGGCGCTGCGCCACACCACCTCCTCGCGCCAGTCGCCGATCAGATCGGCCTGTAGCGCGGGGTTGGCCTTGGTCCCGTTATTGGATGCCGCCCCTTCCGCCACCAGCAACGGCTCGGCCTTGGCCGTCGTCCAGTCCCATTTCGAGATGGTCGTCCCGTCGAGCAGTTCGCGAAGAAGGTCGCCGTCCCACCAGATGGCGAAGTTGGTCTGGCGCGGATGCGGGCCGACCGATACGCCGTGGACGTCGTAGAGATCGGGCTGGTTCGATCCCCACATCTCCTCGCCGACATGGCGCGGGTCGATATCGGCGGACAGGCCGCGCCCGGTGTCGCTGGTGGCGGGCTTGGTCCACAGAATCTGCCCGGTCCGCGCATCGAGCAGCGCCGATCCGATCCCGCCATTCCTGCCGACTTGTTCGTGCACGCCGAACTTCTCCAGCCCCGGCCGGGCGGGATCGAGATCGCCGACATGCATCGCATCGCCATGATAGAGCGGCTGCGTCCACAACCCCTTGCCGTCGGCATCGACCGCCATCGAGCCATAGATGACGTCGTCGCGACCGTCTCCGTCGACATCGGCGATGCTCAGCTGGTGGTTGCCGCGATCGACATAGTCCTGATGGCCGGGTTGGTCGGTGTCGAACAGCCAGCGCTCGGTCAGCTGGCCGTCGCGATAGTCCCAGGCGGCGATCGCCGTGCGTCCATAATAGCCGCGACCGAAGACCATGCTGGGACGCCGCCCGTCGAGAAATGCGACCCCCGCCAGAAACCGGTCGACCCGGTTGCCATAGCCGTCCCCCCAATGCGCGGCCATCCAGGCGAAACCCGGATCGTGGCGCGGCCCGCGCGGCGGATCATAGGCCTTGGTGGCCAGCGCCTTGCCGGTCATGCCGTCGAACACCGTCAGATATTCGGGCCCGGTCAGGATTCGTCCGGCGAGCCTGGCGACCATGCGCCCGTCGGCGGTGATGTGCGCGCCGGTCCTGTCGGCCTGCGGCACCTCTCCGTCATGCTGGCGCCAATCGGCCTTGGGATCGCCGATCACATGCCCCTGTCCATCGACCGTGCCGTCGGCGGTCTTCATCGCCACCTCGGCCCGGCCGTCGCCGTCGAAATCCTGCACCAGAAACTGGGTATAATGCGCCCCCGCGCGGATATTGGGGCCGAGGTCGATCCGCCACAGCCGCTTGCCCGCCAGCGTATAGCCGTCGAGATAGACCGGCCCGGTATAGCCGCTCTGGCTGTTGTCATGGCTGTTGGTGGGGTCCCATTTCAACACCAGATCGGGCTGCCCGTCCCCGTCCAGATCGCCCAGCCCCACATCATTGGCAGTATAGCCATAGGCCTCGCCATCCGGGGTGACGCCGCCCGGCGGCGGGTCCAACGGAATCGACGTATAGCCTTTCGCCCAGACCGCCACGGCAGGGCTGACCGCGCCCGCCGCGCCCGGCGCAATCATCCGCACGGCATAGCGGCTGGCGGCGCTGCCCCCGGCATCGCGGAAATTGGTCGAGCCGGTGATGGCCGAGACCGAGACCCTGCGTCCGTCGCGAAACACCTCGAACCCCACACCTGGCGCATCGCTTGCCAGCGAGCGCCAGCTGACCAGCACCCCGCCCCCGATGGCGGGCACCGCGACGACGCCGCGGTCCCATTTTTCGGCCTGACGCTCCGGCGCTGGGGCGGCATGGACCGGACAGACGGCCGCCATCATCACCCATGATGCGATACCGCCCCTGATGCGCCGCCTGCCGATCATGCCTCTCTCCTATCCCAAATAAGCACGGCGATCCGGGTCATATGCCGCCTTTCGCATTGCCTGACAGCACCATAGCCCAACGAGTCAAAATTCCAATCTATATGATTGCATTCCATATTGTGGTTATATACACCAAGGCAGACTGGAGCAGCCCTATAGCGTCAGCCGAGAAACAGCGGCGGCACCGGGGGCGAGAGGGAGGATGCCATGACGGGTTTCGTCGCTATCACCGGGTCGCGTCACGCGGGCGACCGGCACCTGCTACGCGGAATGCTGCGCACATCGGCCTGGGGCGTGCTGGCCGCCGGACTGGCGCTGAGCGCGCCCGCCTCTGCGCAAAACGCTGCGAAGGCCGCCGATCAGGGGAAAGGCGACAAGCTCGACGGGGTCAGCCCCGAGGACATCATCGTCGTCGGCACCCGCGCCTCGCTGCAATCGGCGATCGCCCGCAAGCGCAATGCGGGGACCGTCGTCGACTCGATCGTTGCGGACGATATCGCCAGCTTCCCCGACAAGAATATCGGCGACAGCCTGGCCCGGATCACCGGCGTCCAGCTCAGCCGTGAATTCGGCGAGGGTAATCAGGTATCGATCCGCGGCGTCGAGCCCGACCTCAATCGCGTCGAGATCAACGGCGTCGGCCAATCCTCCGCGCTGGGTTCCCGCGCGGGCGACTTCCGCGAATTCGCCTCCGAGCTCGTCAAGTCGATCGACGTCTACAAGGGCTATCAGGCCAAGCTGACCGAGGGCGGCATCGGCGGCACGATCCAGATCGAGACGCGCAAGCCGCTCGAACTGAAGAATTTCATCGCCAATCTCAATTTCTCCGAACAGCATCTCGACACGACGCAGGACTGGAAGCCCCGCGCGACGCTGCTGATCGGCACGCCCAAATTCTTCATCGACGGGCTGGGTCTCCTGGCCAACGTCACCTATAGCGACGTCTCGACGCGGCAGGATTATGCCAGCAACACCAATTACAGCCGCCTCGCCGATTTCGACCATTCCGACCAGAAGACGGTCGCCAACCCGGCCTATTCGGCGTTCAACACCTATGCCAGCTGCGCGGGTGTCGGCGCGACCGCGACCCAGACCTTCGCCACCCGCCGGGCGGCCTGCGAAAATCAGTTCTTCGACTGGGCGCCGACCGTGCCCCGCTATCGCAACCTGGTTCGCCGCGACAAGCGCCTGTCGGGCGACATCACGCTGCAATATGAATTCTCGAACAATTTTCGCGCCTTTGCGGAAGTACAGTTCAACAGCCGCAACCAGCGGTTGATGGACGTCAACTATTCGCTCGATATGGGGCGCTATCAGCGTTACCAGCTCGATCCGTCGCTCGGCGCGAGCTCGACGCCACAGGTCAAGCTGGGTACATCGACGGTCGACGGCAACCATGTCGTCACCAGCTACACCACGGCCCTATCGGCGGCGAATATCGGCAGCGCGTCCGCCCCCGTCTATAGCGGGTCCGCCAATATCCTGGGCGTTCAGCGCCGCGACTTCCAATATGACCAGAATTCCCGTTACTATATCACCGGCTTCGACTGGGTGGTCGATCGCCTCCGGCTGAAGGGCCTGGCCTCGCGCAGCGAATCGCGGACGCTGGGTGAAACCAACCTGATCTCGATCAGCACCGGCATTGCGGGGATGCAGCTCGACCGGCGCAACGATCTGGGCATTCCGGTCTTCACCTATCCCAGTTCGGTCAATCCGGCCGATCCCAATATCTACACCGACTACAATCGCGCCGGGAACACCGCCCAGGCGGGGCCGAGCGTCCAGTATCGTCCGGGCGACTCGGGCAATAACGAAAACCAGCTGAAGCTCGACGGGACTTGGGCGGCCGATTGGGGGCCGCTGAAGAATATCGAGTTTGGCGGGCAGTTTCGCTGGGCCGACTATTATAATTATGCAGGTGGCGGGTCGCGTCTGCTCACCCCGGCGTCCGGCACCACCCCGGCGGTCTATCAATCGAGCGCCAATGTGTCCTTCACGACCCAGGTCGTCAACGCCGCCACCGTGCCGCAGCGGGTCAATGGCAGCACCTATTATCTGACGCGCGACGAATATGCCGGGCTTATCCGGTCCCTGGGCACCACGACCGGCGGCGCGCCGATGTTCGCGGGGCTGCAAGGCGCATCCTCCTCGATCCCCAATCGCCTCGCCTTCGCCAATTTCTCGCCGTCGCTGCTCAGCCAATATTACGACCTGTCCGGTTTCGACCAGGATCTGGTCCGCGAAGCCAACGGCCAGCCCCAGATTCCCCAGCTGAAGATCGACGAGACGGTCGCCGCCGGTTACGTCCAGGGCGATCTGGAAACCCATGTCTTCGGCATGCGCCTGACCGGCAATGCGGGCGTGCGCTATGTCTATACCCGGGATGTGGGCACGGGCACCAATATCCGCCGCCAGACCCGCTTCACCGCCACGGGCGGCACCGAGACCGTGGTCCTCGGCGCCCAGCAGCTCTCGCTGCGCAACAGCTATGTCGACATCCTCCCCGCCTTCAACGCGGCGCTGGAGATCACGCCCGACCTGGTGTTCCGCGCCAACTGGGCCAAGAACCTCGCCCGGCCCAAGCCGACCGATCTGGTGCCCAACATCAACTGCCTGGACGATGCGACCGTCGCCGCGTCGGATGATGTCTGCACCGCGGGCAACCCCGCGCTCAAGCCCTATCGCGCCGACCAGTGGGAGGTGAACCTGGCCTGGTATTCCAACAAGGATACGCTGTTCAGCCTGGGCTATTACAAGAAATATGAGAGCAGCTTCGTCATCCTGAACGTGCTGCGCACCGGCGTCGACCTGTTCCAGGACGGCGTGACCTATACGGTGCGCCAGCCGGTGAACGGCTTCGGCGCGCTGCTCGACGGGATCGAGGCGAGCGCGCAGACCGCCTTCACCTTCCTGCCCGCGCCGTTCGACGGGCTGGGCGCCAGTGGCAATGTCACCTATGCCCGCGCCCTGCGCACCAACCTGACCAACAGCGCGACCGGCGATCCGCTGAACGACTATCCCGGCCTGTCCAAATGGACCTGGAATGCCAGCGTCTTCTACGACAAGGGATGGCTGAACGCCCGCCTGGCCTATAACTTCCGGTCGGACTGGCTGACGGTCGTCGCCGATTCCAATAACGGGAACCTGCCCATCTATCGCAAGGGCGAAGGCTATCTGGATGCCAAGGTCACGTTCCGTTTCCCCGAATGGCATTATCAGCTGTTCATGGAGATGCAGAACATCAACAAGGAATTTTCCAAGACCTATATCAAGAATATCGGCACGTCCGAGGTCTTCTATCCGGGGCAGCGCTTCTTCGCGGGCTTCAACCTGAAATTCTGAGCCCCGGCGGGCTCACCTTTTCCCTCGACTATGGGGGCCGGGTCCACGCGATCCGGCCCCTTTCTTATCAACCCAGCGGCGTGATCCGCACATCGCGAACCCGCAAATGGCTGCGCGTGGTGCGCAGCGCGAACCAGCCGCTGCGATAGGGGGCGGCATCGTGCATCGTGAAGAGCCGCTGGCCGTCGCGATCGACCGCGATCTCGTGACCATCGGCGATCAGGCGGATATGGGTCCATCGGTTCGGGACCAGCATCGCGGCGGGATCGCTGCGGTCATGTTGGGGCAGGAGCGGCCGATCCCCCTTGCGGCCGACATAGCGGCGCATCCGCGTCGTGCTGTTCCGATTGCCACCGATCCCGACATAATAGGTCTCCAGATCGTCATAGCTGGCAAAGGCCCCGTCGCGTCGCCGGGCCAGCACGGAGCCGCCATTCACCCTGGGGTCGCGCGCCATCCAGAAGGCGTTGACATCGCTGACCGCGTCATGCGCCCCGCCCTCCGCCACCGGCATCACGTCATAGTCGATCGCGACCGGCCCCTTCAGCCTTTGCCGATACCAGATCGTCACCCCGTCCGCCGCGTCGATATCCAGCACTCCGCCCCGAGCGACGACCTGCGCGCCCGGCTCGGCCTCGACGGACCAGCGCGACAGGCCGCCGCGAAAATCGTCGATACGCGCGCCCGGTCCCGTCGCGGCCAGCGCCGTCACGCCCAGCATGGCGCAGGCCCATCGCCTCACGACAGCCACCGGCCGATCAGCGCCAGATTGGCGGTCGCCGCCAGCCCCCATTGGGCGGCGTCGTTGGTCGAGATATCGGGAATCTCGTCCACCGGCTTGAGCACCGCCGGACCGGAGACGCGCACCGCGCCCTTGGCCTGATCGCGCGTGGCACGGTCGCCCGCCCCCAGAAACTCCGCCCAGGCTCGGCGGGCCAGAGCGGGGTCGCGGCGCTGGACGGCGGCATAGGCGGTATAGCGCGAATGGGCCTGGGTCAGCCCCCGCCCCTTGCCCGGATCGCCGGTCTTCGCGCGGAACAGGTCGGTCGGGGCATTATAATAGGCGCAATAGTCCAGCCAGGCCTCGCGATAGGCGGGCACATCGACCAGTTCGAGCAGTTCGGCCATCGTCTCGAACACGCCGAAGACCCCGTTCAAATGGCTCATGCTCACCCGGTCGCCCTCGCCGACAAAGCGTCCCGTGGCGAGGTCGAAGGGCGCGCCGCCCGCAAACCATTGGCGGGGCAGAGCGGCGAGCGACTGCATTCCCGCCACGATCCGGTCGCGCCAGCGCGGATCGCCCGTCCGTTCCCACTCGGTCATCCAGGCCGCGACCAGCGGCCCCCAGACGGTACCGAACTGGACGAAGACCTGTCCCGGCGGCAGCCTGCCCTCCGCGACCACCGCGCCGGTGCCGCCGGGTGGCTCCGAACCGGGCGCGCGGGCCCCGACCTTGCGCCCGATCTCGACATGGCGAAGCGTCTGGTCGCTGTCGATCAGCGCATGCATCAGGTCGCCGCACCGCTCGTCGGCGGTCAGGTAATAATAGATGCGGCGATAGGCGGCGTTGGAGATGCGCGGCTGTTTCGAGCTGTCGCCCCAATGCTGCACCCCGTGACGCGTCCCGAACCCCCGGAAGCGGCCGAGATGATAGACATCGACCTCGCCGGTATGCCGCGTCATCGCCTCCGCCATCCGGAAGACATCGGCGCGCCCGGTCCGCAGATAGGCGTACCACAGCCAAAGGTCGGTCGACAGCTCGCTGTTATCCCATGCGAAACCGCCGATGTCGTAGCGCCAGACATGGCGATCCGCGTCATAGCTGTGCATGACGTCGCCATAATCCCAAAAGCCGTACCAGCGCCGCTGCTCGACTTGCCCGATATAGAAATCCAGCTCGCGCGAGGCCCGCGCCTCGATCCGTCCCGCCGCGTCGCCGCCGGGTGGCCCCGCCAGCGTCCAGGCACCGAACACGCCCGCCGCATGAACCGCTTCGCCGGTCGCAAGCAGCCGAGGCGGCGCCTCGACCTGCGCCGCCATCCGGATCAGCCGCTCGCGGGTCGGCGTCGTGTCGAGCGCCCAGAGCCGGAATTCGGTCGTTCGTGCGATCCCGCGCGCATCGCCCCAGCCGGGCTCATAATCCTCATAGGTGATGTCCAGCCCTTCGTTCTGCCGGGCAAAGTCGGTCATCCCCATCTCGTCGTGATAGAAGCGCAGGTCCATCGCGGGGGCGTCGGGCGCGTGATACCACAGGGTGAAGCGCGCCGCCTCGCCGGTCGCCTCGGCCACGTCGAGCCCGACCGGGCAGCGCCGCCAGAAATCATGCATGGCAAAGGCGACGCCACCGCCCCGCGCGCCCCCCACATAGCCCAGCCCCGCCGCGCGCCCGGCGCCGTCGACCGGCACCCAGCCATGACCGCCGGCGGTCCGCTTACGGATGGTGAATCCGTCGGCATTGGGCTGGCGCAACCGGAACTCGCCCCAGGCCGGGATGTAATCCAGCCGATCGCGCACCGCCGCCGCCATCGTCGCCAACGGCGGCGTCTCTCGTCCAGCAACCTGCGCCTCGCGGAAAGCGCGCCCCGGATCGCGGCGCAATCCCGTCAGCGGCCGGATCGCCTCCGCCCACAGGCCATCGCCCTGCCCGGCGAAGCGGACATGCCGGTCGTGCAGCGGATCGGTCATCGGCACCTGCCCGCTCAGCCCCAGTCCGCGCACGAACCGCCGCGTGGGGTCTCCGTCGAAGATCAGGCTATGGACGATCCGCACCGATGCCGATCCGGCATGGAAGTAGAGGCGCAGCGAAAAGGGCAGCCATTGTTCGTCGGGCGCGGCATGACGTCCCTCGACCCGCACCACGACCCGGATGGGGCCATCCTGTTCCACCGTGACGCGCTCGATCCGCCCCGCATAGCGGAGCAGCCGGGGCGCGGCGCCATCCTCCTCGTCGGCCGCGTCCTGCGCCGTCGCGATGAGGCCGACGTCGCGCATGACCGTCTTGCCGCCTCGCCGCGCCGAGCGGATAATCGCCTCGCCCTGTCGCCCTATCGTCCAGAGCGTATCGCCGACCGTCACCTCGATCCGATCGGCAAAGCTGCGCGCCGTGGCGGAAGAAGACGATGCCTGCCGCGCCCTGCCCGGCTCGACCCGCAGGCTGGTGCCGCGCCCCGCATCGGCAGCCAGGGCATGGCCCGTCCATTTGATCGACCCGTCGGGCCAATAGGCGAGCGGCCAGCTTTGCAGCGGAGCCGATCCATCCCCCGTCAGCCGGTAGGAGGACGACAGTTTCGTCCCCCTGGGCCAAGGCTGGCCCCAGGTCATTCCCTCATGGCTGTCCGGTGGTACACCGTCGAGCCAGCAGGCCGCACCGGCACCCTTGGCGGCCTCGCCGCGAATAGCCAGGGTGGCCGCCGGGGCGGAGGTCTGCCCCATCGTCACGGCCATGCCGGTGGCCGATAGCAACAGGCTCCGCCGGTCGAAATGCACTGGGTCCGCCATATCGAGAATCCATTATCTGGTATCGTTCATCACAATACGAGATATTTTCCGAATGGGAATGCCCTGTGCGATCGGCCGACGGGGCCATCACGATCAGCTCGGATGCGCCTCGCTCTCGGCGATCGCATCATTGGCATCGGGCACGGGGGCCGCATCCGCTTCGGTCAGGCGCATCTGCTCATAGGCAATTTCCAGATCCTGGACACCCGATCCGGTCGGCTGGATCGGCAGGTCGCCAAAGCTCTGGGGTTCGGTCGGGGTGTCGAGTTCGTCGCGCATGTCACTCTCCTGATGGAGATGGGTCAACGCACCGGCCGCGCGAATGGCTCAACACGGCCACCTAGACGATGCCGCCGGTCAGCGTCCCGATCAGCGCGGTAACACCCATGGCCAGCGCACCGAGCAGGACGACACGGATCGCCCCGCGCCCGATCGGGGCACCGCCCGCCCGCGCGCCCAGCGCCCCCAGCACGGCCAGGAGCAGCAGTGCGGTCCCCGGCACCGCATAGAGGACGGCGGCGCGCGGACTGAGCGCGGCAAGCACCGGCAGGATCGCGCCCGAGGCGAAGGCCCCGGCGGAGAACAAGGCCGCCTGCAGCGGATCGGACCCGCCATCATCCGCCAGCCCCAGCTCATCGCGGCGATGCGCGCCGAGCGCGTCATGCGCCATCATCTGCTCGGCGACCTGTCGGGCCAGCCCGGCCTCGACCCCACGCGCCTCATAGATCGCCGCCAGCTCGCGCGTTTCGGCGAGCGGTGCACGGACCAGTTCCGCCGCCTCGCGTGCCAGATCGGCACGTTCGGTGTCCGCCTGCGAACTCACCGAAACATATTCGCCCGCCGCCATCGACAAGGCGCCACCGACCAGCGCGGCGATCCCCGCCAGCAGCACCGTTCCCGCCGTGGCCCCCGGAGCCGCCGCAACGCCGACGATCAGGCTGGATACCGAGATGATCCCGTCATTGGCCCCCAGCACCGCAGCGCGAAGCCAGCCGGTGCGATGGACGAGATGCTGTTCGCCCGTGGCATGGACGCTGGCTTCGCTCATGCGGTGTTATCCTTGCAAGGGGGGCGGACGGGCCGTGCCGCCCGCCCCCGCCGGGCCAGACTTACTCGCCGCCCTTGCGCTCGGTCGCGGGAGCATCGGCCGCAGGCGCATCGCGCTGCACGCGCGACGTCATGCCGGTGGCCGAGGCGTCGTCGAGCATCTGCTGGTCGACGGTCCGCTCGGGCGGCGGCGGCGGGATTTCCTCGGCGGCATTGGTCGCGGGCGCCGCGACCTCGTCCATATTGGCGACCGCCGTCATATTCTCATCGGCCGCGCCGTCGGTCACGGTCAGCTCATTCTCGGCGGCGGCGGCCACCGGCTGCTCCTCCGGCGTGGACTGCGAACAGCCCGCCAGCGTGGGAAGCAGCATGGCTGCGGCCACCAGACCCCAGCGGCGCATGTCATTGGTCTTCATCATCTTATCCCCTTTCGCACTCATCAATTCGCGGTCGCGGCCGCCCGCTCGGCGGAACGCGCCTCCAGCTTGGTCGCCAATTGCGCGTCCCAGCCATATGGGTCCTCGCGGAAGCCCACCTGCCCGTCCGCCCCGGCAAAGGCCGTCCAGTACAGCAGATAGACCGCCACCGGCTCGGCCATCGTCGCGCGCACCGTCTTACCGGAGGCGAGAACGGCGTCGACCTGCGCCGGTTGCCATTCGGGCGTCGTCTTCAGCATCAGCGCGGCGAGATCGGCGGGCTTTTCCAACCGGACGCAGCCATGGCTGGCCAGCCGGTCGAACTTCGAGAAGCCCGACTGGGCGGGCGTGTCGTGGAGATAGACCGCGAAGTCGTTGGGGAAGTCGAACTTGAACCGCCCCAGCGCGCTCTTCTCCGAGGCCTGCTGCAACCGCTTGCTGCCGTCGCCATTGTCGATCACGCGAAAGCCGTTGCGCTTCAGATAGCCCGGATTGGCCTTCTCCTTGGGCCACAGCTCCTTGTTCGCGATCGAGCTGGGCACGTTCCATGGCGGATTGAGCACGATGCTGTGGATCGAGGAAACCAGCATCGGCGTCTCGTTGCCCGGCCGTCCCGTCACGGCCTTCATCGACATGACCGGATTGTCGCCGTCGAATACGGTCAGCACGGCGGCCGCGATGTTCACCTGAACACGCTTGGCCTCCAGTTGCTGCGGCAACCAGCGCCAGCGTTCCATATTGGCCATGATCTGGCGGATGCGCTGGCCGACCGGCACGTTCAACGCCGCGACCGTCTGGCTGCCGACGGTGCCGACCGGGTTGAGGCCGTACCGCCGCTGCGCCCGCCGCACCGCCGCCAGCAGGTTCTCGTCGAAGGTCGCGCCGGCCGCGCTGACGGCGGGATCCTCCATCGCCAGTCGCTTGCGCAACTGCTGGACCAGCGGGCCGCTCGACCCGAAAGCGATGGTCGTGGACGGCAGAGGCGACCAGCCCCCCGCCGTCGCCATGGCCCGGTATCGCGCCAGCCCCGTCACCAGCGCGTCATACCCCGCATAGGGCGGCGGCAGTGAGGCGACCCAGGCCGCCAGCCGGTCCTTCTGCACCGCATCGGCAAAGCCGGGCAGCGGGTCATAGGGCTGCGGCCTGATGCCCCAGTCCTTGGAAAAGTCCGAGGGGTCGAGCCGACCGGCATGAACCGCATGGGCATAGTCGAGCGCCACGCGGGTCAGCGCGGCGGGCGACAGCGCCGACAGATCGCGCTGTGCGCCGGAGCGCAGCCCCTGCGTCACCTCGCCCTTGGCGATCAGGGTGGCGAGCTGGTGCGCCTGGGCATCGGTCAGGCTGGGCATCGCCACCGGCGCGACGATGCTGGGCGGCACAGCCTGGGGCACGGGCTGAACGGTCGCGCCGGGGGGCGTCTGGGTCGAGGGCGCGGGCACCATGACGGGCGGCGGTGCGATCTGCGCCATCACGGGCGCCGCGACCAGCGTGCCGGTCGCAAGGGTGGCCAGAAGCCGGGCGACCGATTGGCCGGAGACGGAAAAACGCGATACGGTCATGTTGGTGTGATAGCCCCTATTCAGTCCAATGTCGTCGCAGGAACGCCCCATGCACGACGCAACCCTACGCCAAGCTGAACCGATCGTCAGGGGGACGGGGTCCTGAAATTTTTGTGGAAGGCGCCGGAACCGCGCTGCCGACCTGTCAGGCCGGTGTCATTTGACGCCGCGCCGCAGGCCGGTCATCTATCGGGAATGAACAGAGCTATTTCCCGCCGCGACACGCTGATCGGGCTCGGCGCCGTTTCCGTCACGGCCTCGACCCAGGGACGGGCCGCCGCGACCGGCGACGCAGGCGCACTGCTCGACCGGCTGGCCTGGCAGCTGCTGGCGCTGGCGCCGGAGCGGGCGACCAGTCTGGGTGTCGATACCGGCGAGCATGCCGGGCTGCGGCGCAGGCTGGAGGATCGCTCGCCTGCGGGCGTGGCGGCGCGGCAGCGTTTTCTTGGCGAGGGCCTGCGCGATCTGGCGCGGGTGCCGCGAACCGGCCTGGATGCCGCGACCGCGACCAGCCTGGCGGTGGTCGAGACCGCCTTTCGCACCGCGCTGGACGGCATGGCCCTGCCCTATGGCGTGGCGACCATCGGCGACTGGCGCAACACGCCCTATGCCGTGATCCAGAATGTCGGGGCGTGGCTGGACGTGCCGCAGTTGCTCGATGGCGACCAGCCGGTCCGCGACAAGGCGGATGCCGAAGCCTATCTGGCCCGCCTCGCCGCCATGCCCGCCCAGCTGGACGGCGAGACGACGCGTATCCGCCAGGCGCGCCAGCAGGGCGTCGTGCCGCCCTCCTTCCTGCTCGACAAGACGATCGCGGGGATGACCGGCACGATCGCGGAGGCGGCGAAGAGCGACGGACCGCTGATCGGTCCGCTGGCGCGCAAGACGGCCGCCATCCCCGGCGACTGGACCGCGCAGGCGGCACGGATCGTCCGCGCCGCGATCATGCCCGCGCTGGAGCGACAGCTGACCGAATTGCGCGCGCAGCGGGCGGTGGCGACCGATGCGGCGGGGATGAACAGCCGCCCGCACGGCCCCGAATGGTATGCATGGGGCCTGCGCGCGGGCACGACGACACGGCGCAGCGCGACCGAGCTGCACGCCATGGGCCGCGCGCGGCTGGCCGATCTGCAGGCGCAGATGGATGCGATCCTGCGCCAGGCGGGACTGACCCAGGGCAGCGTCGCCGAGCGCACCATGGCCTATCAGCGTCGCCCCGGCATCGGCTTCCCGGATGGCGACGCGGGACGGCGCGAGATCATCGCCTATATGCAGGGCCGGATCGACGCGATCCGCCCCCGCCTGCCCGAAGCGTTCCGCCGTCTGGCGCGCGGGCACCTGGAAATCCGCCGCATGCCCCCGGCACAGGAACCGGGCGCACCGGCGGCCTATGGCGGGCCCGGCACGATCGACGGACGCGAACCGGGCAAGGTCTGGGTCAATCTGGGCGACCCGTCGATCCACAACCGCGTCACCATTCCCGATCTGGTCTATCACGAGGGGATACCGGGCCATGTCTGGCAGGGCGAATATGCCCAGCAACTGCCGCTGATCCGCTCGATCCTGGCGTTCAACGCCTATTCGGAGGGGTGGGCCCTCTATGCCGAACAGCTTGCCGACGAGCTGGGCATGTACCGCGACGACCCCGCCGGGCGGCTGGGCTATCTGATGGGGCTGGCATGGCGCGCGGTGCGGTTGATCGTCGATACCGGCATCCATGCGCTCGGCTGGTCGCGCGACAAGGCGCTGGCCGAGTTCATCGCCGCCACCGGCCTGCCGCGCAGCAACGCGGTGAGCGAGGTCGACCGCTATTGCGCATGGCCGGGCCAAGCCTGTGGCTATGAGGTCGGACGCGCAGAAATCGTCGCCCAGCGCGACCGGGCCAAGGCCGCGCTCGGTACCCGCTACGACCTGCGCGACTTCGATCAGGCGGTGGTGGACGGCGGCAATGTACCCCTGGACGTGCTGGCCGCCAATGTGACGCGATATATCAGGGGATAAGAGTGGCTTGCCGGGATCATCTCATACGGCCATGATCGGGCCGCGAGGTGCGCGATGGCGGATACTATCCTGATCTTCTACGGTTCGTACCGGTCCGACCGGCAGGGCATTCGCCTGGCCGACTATCTGGTCCGGGCGTTCGGCGAACGGGGCGCGGAGGCCGAACTGATCGACGCCCAAGCAGTCGGCCTGCCGATGCTCGACCGGATGTACAAGGAATATCCTGCGGGCGAGGCACCCGAGGCGATGGAGCGACTGGCGGCCAAAATCCGCAGCGCCGATGCCTTCGTCTTCGTGACCGGCGAATATAATTGGGGCCAACAGCCGGGCCTGAAGAATCTGACCGATCACTTCCTGGAGGAATGGTATTGGCGTCCGGCCGCCATCGCCAGCTATTCGGCGGGGCGGCTCGCGGGCGCCCATGCCAGCGTCGCATGGCACGGCACGCTGTCGGAAATGGGGATGGTCGTCGTGTCGAGCACGCTGGCGGTCGGCGGCATCGGCCATGCGCTGGACGGCCAGGGGCAGCCGACTGGCGAGGGCGGGGCCGCGCTGACCAAGGCCTTTCCGCGCTTTGCCGACGATCTGCGCTGGTGGGCGGCGGCCGCGCGCGAACATCGGGCCCGCATCGCGCCACCCTATTGACCCTTCATACGCGCGACCGCCCGGCGGACCGGGGGGCAAGTGCGATGCATCGGCGGGCGCTGCGGTTACCTTTGCCGTATCCGGGTGTTAAGTGGCCCTATGGAACAACACGCGCTTGTCTTCGCATTGATCGGTGTCCTGGGGATCGGTGCGCAATGGATTGCCTGGCGAACGGGATGGCCCGCCATCGCCCTGATGCTGGCGGCGGGGGTCATTGCCGGGCCGATCACCGGGCTGATCGTTCCCGAACAAATCTTCGGCGAATTGCTGGAGCCGATGATATCGGTCGCGGTCGCGCTGATCCTGTTCGAGGGGGGCCTCAGCCTCAATTTCCGCGAGTTGCGCAAGACCGAGGGCGCCGTGACCCGGCTGATGATGATCGGCATCCCGCTCGGCTGGGTGCTGGGGGCGCTGGCCTGCTATTATGTCGCGGGGCTGGTCTGGCCGGTGGCGATATTGTTCGCGGGCATCCTGGTCGTGACCGGCCCCACCGTCGTCATCCCCCTGCTTCGCCAAAGCAACATCGCGGCGCGGCCCCGCGCGATCCTGAAATGGGAAGCGATCGTCAACGATCCGTTCGGTGCGCTATGTGCGGTCATTACCTATGAATATCTCCGGCGCGTCGACCAGGGCGGAACCCTGATTTCGGTGGTCGTAGCGCTGCTCGGTGCGGCCGTGGTGTCCGGCCTGATCGGCTATGCGATGGCCCGCGCGATCGCCTGGGCCTTTCCGCGCGGCCATGTGCCCGAATATCTGAAGGCGCCGGTCCTGCTGGTCGCGGTCATCGGCACCTTCGTCCTGTCCAACCTGATCCAGCAGGAGACGGGCCTGCTGGCGGTCACGGTCATGGGCGTCGCGGTCGCCAATATGCGGCTGGACTCGCTGCGCGACATTCATCCGTTCAAGGAGAATGTCACCGTCCTGCTGATCTCCGGTGTGTTCGTCATTCTGTCGGCCTCGCTGAATTTCGAGGTGCTGCGCCTGTTCGAGTGGCGGTTCGCCGCCTTCCTGCTCGCGCTGCTGTTTCTGGTGCGTCCGGCGACCGTGCTGATCGCGCTGGCCTTCAGCAAGATCCCCTGGAACGAGCGGCTGCTGGTGGCGTGGATCGCCCCGCGCGGTGTGGTCGCGGTGGCCGTGTCGGGGCTGTTCGCGCTGCGGCTCGACCAGCTTGGCTATGGCAACGGCAATATCCTCGTCACTTTGTCCTTTGCCGTCGTCGTCGCGACGATCATTGCCCATGGGTTCAGCATCCGCTTCGTCGCGCGCTGGCTGAAGGTCACGGGCGCGATGCAGAAAGGGCTGCTGATCGTCGGCAGCACGCCGTGGAGCATCGCGCTGGCCCGCCAGATCCAGTCGCTGGGACTGCCGGTCAGCATCACGGATTCGAGCTGGCAGCGGCTGTCAGCCGCGCGGCAGGTCGGGATCGCGACCTATCATGGCGAGCTGCTGGCGGAAGCGACGGAGGAACGGCTGGACCTCAGCCAGTTCCAGGTGCTGGTCGCCACCACCGAGAACGAGGCCTATAACGCGCTGGTCTGCAGCGAGTTCGCCCATCATATCGGCCGGGATTCGGTCTATCAGCTGGGCGGCAGCGGCGACGATCATGACCATCGCAGCCTGCCGGGCGCCTTGCGCGGGCGCGCCATGTTCACCGCCGGGCACGGAGTCGAGGATATTTTGCGGCGCGAGGCGGCGGGCTGGACCTTCCGCAGCACCCGGATCAGCGAGCAGTTCAACTTCGACCATGCCCGCTCGGCGCTGCCCGACGAGGCGGACATGCTATTCGTCCTGCGCAAGGACGGCCGCATCCGCTTCTTCACCCATGCCGCGCGGCCCATGCCGCAAAAGGGCGACATCGTCGTGTCCTATGGACCCTCGCGCCACGCGGATCCGGAGGCTAGACTGCAATTCCAGAATGGAGAGGCTGTCGCATGACGACTAAGAGGCTGAACGAACGGGCCGCGCAATCGCTCGCGGCGATGACCCTCGCGCTGGGCATCGCCGCCTGTCAGCCAGCGGGCCCGGCGCCCGCGAACGACACCGCGCAGGCCGAACCCGTCGCCAATACGGCATCGCCGGACAATAGCGCGATGGCGAACGAGCAGGTGGAGACCAAATCGATCATCCGCCCGGACATCGAACCCGCCCCCACCCCATCGCCGACGCCCGAGCCGATCGACCTGACCATCGCCTTCCCCGCCAAGGGCGCCAAGCCCGATGACAAGGGGCTTGCGCAGATCGACGCGTTGATCGCTGACCCCGTCTTCGGCATGGGCGGTGCGATCACGATCTGGGGCCATAGCGATTCCCACGGCTCCGACGCGTCCAACCTGATCGCCTCGCGCCGCCGGGCCGAGGCGGTGCGGGACTATCTGGTCGAAAAGGGCACCGCCGCCGACCGGATCACCGTCATCGCCATGGGCGAGGCCAACCCCGTCGCGCCCAACCGCAAGCCCGACGGATCGGACGATCCGGAAGGACGCGACAAGAACCGCCGCGTCGAGATCAAGGTGGACCTGCCCCCGAAACCCGCCGAGCCGATACCGGCCACGCCGTCCTGAACGACGCCCCCGCCTGGTGGCGGGGGCCATCTCCGCTCCGTCCCTCGGCTGGCGGGGCGGGCGGTCAGCGCTGGGACTGGCCCAGATATTTGCCGAACCATGCCAGTTGCCGGTTCATCACATCGCCCGCCTGGGTCGGCACGCAATGTCCGGCATCGGGATAGATGACGAGGCTGGTCGGCACGTCCTGGCTTTTCAGCGCATTCCACCATTCTACCGACTGGGTCGGCGGCACCTCGATATCGCGCTCGCCGACATAGATGAAGGTCGGGGTGCGTGCGGTCTTGACGTGATAGACCGCCGAGACGTCCTCATAGGCCTTGTAGTCGTCATAGACCGACTTGCCGAAATAGGGGATCATCCAGGTGTTGATGCCGTTGGTCCCGTAATAGCTCACCCAGTCGGACAGCCCGGCGCCCGCCACGATCGCCTTGAAGCGATTGGTCTGGGTATTCGCCCACATCGCCATGAAGCCGCCATAGGAACAGCCGGTCAGGCCCAGCCGCGCATCGTCGACCGGGGCCAGCTTCTCGACCGCATCGACCCCCGCCAGGATATCGCGCAGGTCGCCGCCGCCAAAGTCGCGCTTGTTGGCGGCGGTGAAGGCCTCGCCCTGACCATAGGAGCCTCGCGGATTGGGGAGGAAGCGATAATAGCCCGCATCCTCGAACGCGCTGGCCAACCCCTTCTCGATGAAGCGCGGCGTGCTGGCCGCCGCCGGACCGCCATGGACCTGCACGATCATCGGGGCCTTCACGCCGGGCCGCGCGGACAGCGGCGACAACAGCCAACCCTGGACGGTGAAGCCCTCGTTCGTCCAGGTCACGCTGCGCGCCTGGACGGCGGGCTGTGCGGCGTCATTGTCATGGGTGATCTGGCGCAAGGCGGTGGCAGGCCCCGCATAGATGGCGGGCGCATGGGTGAAGTCCTCGACGACGCTGGCGGCCATTTCGCCCTTCGCATCCCAGGCGATCCGGCCGTCCCCGGCGGAGAGACCCACCGGCCGCGCGAATAGCGGACGTGGGGCGCGACCGGGCTCGATGGCGACGGCCCCCATCTGGTCGTTGCGCAGCGTCGCGGCGCGCAGCCCGCCCTTGGTCCAGGCCAGCGAGGTGAAGGTGATCGGCTGTCCCTTGGTCTGGTCGGTCGGCGTGCCCCCGGCCAGCGGCACCGTCCAGACATCGCCGCCGATCGAACCGAAATCGCTCATCAGCCCGCCGATATAGGCGACCGTCTTCCCATCGGGCGAGACGCGCGGCATGTTGATCTGGGTCGACGGCTTGGCGATCGCCGCGACCGCGCCGGTGGTGGCATCCACCCGGTCGAGCGTCGCCACCCACCAGTTCGCATCGCCATTGCCGAGCGCCGAGGTCACGACCAGCGCTCTCCCGTCGGGGGTCCAGTCATATTCGTAGATATAGCGGCCCTGCGGCGACAGCGGCATCGCCTTGACGATCGCCCCCTCTCCTACCGGCACGATGGCCAGACGCTGTTCGTCATTGGCGACGCCGATCTCCCCGACCTGCCGCGCGCCCGCCTGGGTCGCGCCGATATCCTTGGTCGCGCCCAGCGTGATGAGCATCGCCACGCGCTTGCCATCGGGCGAGAAGCGTGGGGTCGAGGCCAGCCCCTCCACGGTCGCGACCGGGCGTACCCCGTCACCGCGCGCGATCATCAGGGTCACGACGCCCCGATCCCGGTCGCGCGCGAGAAAGGCCACGCCGTCCCCCTTGGGCGTGAAGGTCAGCCCCGAATAGCTGCACGTCGCGCAAGGATCGACCCGGCGCACCACCCGTCCGTCCCCGGCATTGCGCAGCACGACGGCCGGATGCGTGCCGCCATCCAGCTCGATCGTGGCCACCTCGCCACCCGACGGCGCGAGGGTCAGGCCGCCATAGCGATGGACGGCCGCCTGCACCGGAGAAGCGAGAGACGACGCAAGAAGCAGGGCAACGGGAAGACGCATGAAACATCCTTCGAACGAGGCAAGGCGGCGGGGTCTGCAGCCGTCGTTTAAGCCACATCCCGGCGTACGGATAGCCTGTGCTCGCCCGGTGGGAAGATCAGCCCCGGCGGCGCGGCGACCAGCTTCGCCATGCGGCATGCGCGGCAAGCGAAAGGGCGACGATCCCGACCGGCCGCCCCCGGCGTAGCAGGGCAAAACCGATCGTCGCCATGGTCCCGTTCCCCGCCCAGGCCAGCAGGGTCGCGGTCGGGGTGCTGGCCGCCGGTTCCTGCGCCGGATCGGGCTTTGTCGGCGTCACCGGGCCATCGGTTGCGGTTTTCGCCTCGCCCCCCTCGCCTTCCACCTGCCGTTCCAGTTCGGCGTTCAATTCCGCCCCCATCAGGAACACATAGGCGGTCAGCCAGAGCCAGGTGAGCGTGACGATGACCGCGCTCAAGGAGCCATAGGTCGCGCCATAATTGCCGAAGTTCGATACATAGAAACCGAACCCCGCCGTTCCCGCCAGCCACAACAGGGTCGCGCCCACCGACCCCGGCGACAGCCATATCCAGTGCGGATGGCGATGATCGGGGCCGAACCGGAACAGGATCGCCGCCGCCGTGACGACCAGCAGGGCGAGCAGCACATAGCCCCCCAGCCGGATGAGCAGCAGGATCGGGGTCGGCGCGTCGGGGATCAGCCCGCTGAGAAAGGCGAGCAGCATCGTCGTGCCGATCGCGACGAAGATCAACGCGACGCCCCCAGCCACGACCGCGAATTGCAACAGGTTCAGCCGCACGAAGCCGCGCGTCTCCTGGGTATCATAGGCCACGTTCAGGCCGGTGACGATCGCCGACGACCCCTTGGTCGCGCCGTACCAGGCCAGCAACAGCGCGACGACCAGGCCCAGGCCCTGCTTGTTCTTCGAGCTTTCGACCACCGTCAGCAGCTGGTCGGTGATGATCGAGGCGGCATCGCGCGGCAGCGAGGCGAACAGGCCCTCGACATTCTGCCGAACCGTATCCGCGTCGGCGAACAGGCCATAGCTTAGGACCACCGCGCCCAGCGTCGGCACGATCGCGGCAAAGACGTAGAAGGCGATCCCGGCCGCGATGATCCCGATATTGTCGGTGCCCATCTCCGCCCAGGTTCGCCGGAGAATGGCGAGCCAGCCCCGAGGCGGCACCTGCAACGGCGTCCGGGCACCCTCGCCTGCACGATCGTCCGCCCCGGTCATGCCGCCGTCTCCCGCTCGGCCCCGGCATGGTCGAGACAGGCCTCGACCATCGCGCCCAGCGTGCCGACATAGATGTCCGCGCCCAGCGTCCGTTGGATCTCGCGGTCGGTCAGCGCCGCCTCTCCCTCCGGCCACAGCCCGACGAGGATCGGGACAGGCCCGACGCGTGAGCGGATACGACGAACCAGATAACGCAAGTGCGATGGCGAGCCGCCGATCTCCAGATAGGAGATGCACACCATGCGGGCACCCGACGCATCGAGCCGGCCGATATTGGCACGCGACCCCGCCTCGTGCGGCACCCGGTTCGCGCCGAAGCCCCGCTTCATCAGCAATTGCTGAAGCATCGCGGTGACCGCATCGTCGAGCACGCCGCGCCCCGCGATGCACAACACGCCACCCCGCTCCCAGCCGGACGGCGCCGAAGGAAGCGAAGCGGGCGCCGTTTCATCGAAGCCCGAACGGTCGTCGGGCAGCGGCCGCAACAATCCGCCGCGCGGTTCCAGCGGGCTTGCGGTATCGTCCTGATGGTCCAGCTCGCCGACGAGGACGAGCATCGAGTCCACGACGCGCGTCGCGCGGTCGCGGGTGATCGCACCGCGTTCCACATCCGCCGCCGCCAGCTTCAGCGCGGCCAGCGCCACTTCGTCATAATAAGCGGTCAGCGACCGGTCGGCGAGCTGGCTTTCGGCCTGTTCCAGGGCCTCATCGGGGTCTTCGGCCAGCATCCTCTGATAGAAGCTCTCGACCGGGGTCAGCGCGGGGCGATCGCCGAGCAGCACGTCGAGGAATTCCAGGCTGGGGATATGCCGCCCGAGGACGACGAGCAACAAGGTCAGCGGCATCGACAGGACCAGCCCGACCGGCCCCCATATCCAGGTCCAGAAGACCGCCGCCAGCACCACCGACAGCGGCGAAAGCCCGGTCGAATGGCCATAGAGAAGCGGCTCGATCACATAGCCGATCAGGGGCTCGAGGACGATGAACAGCCCAGCGACCATCAGCATGGTCGACCAGCCGGGATCGATCCCCGCGGCGACCACCAACGGCAGGGCGGCCCCCAGCAGCGCACCGATATAGGGAACGAAGCGAAGCACGCCCGCCAATATGCCCCATAAAGCGGGCACCGGCAGGCCGATCAGCCACAGGCCGATCCCGACCGTCAGGCCGAAACTGGCATTCACCGCCAGTTGCGACAGGAAATAGCGGCTCAGGCGTCGCCCGGCATCGTCCATCGCGGCGGTCGTGCGATGCAGGTCGGACGATCCGAACAGCCGGATCAGCCGGTCGCGCAGATCCTCCTTCTGCATCAGGATGAAGATCGCCACGACGAGCACGATCACGAACGTCTCGAACGGGGCGAGGACCGGCTCCAGATAGCCGCCGACCTGTTGCAGGACCGGTGCCTTCTGCTCGACGACGCGGACGTTCAGCGGGTGAGTTCGGGTGCCGCGTACGAGCTTGGGATCGGCGCCCACCGCCGGGGCCGAACTGTTGGCGCCCAGGAACGGCAGGGACCTGGTCAGGAAACCCGTCGCATTCTCCATCTTGGACTGGATGCTGGTGACATAGCGGGGTGCCTCGTCCGACAGCGAAGCCGCCTGGACGCCGACCAGGGTCCCGATACCGCCGAGCACGCCAAGCGCGCTCAGCACCGCGACGAACACGGCAAGGCCCTTTGGTATCCGCAACCGCCGCAGCAGCAGGACGATCGGCGACAGGACGAACGACAGAAGCACGGCCAGCGTGATCGGGATCAGCACGTCCTTGGCGAGGAACAGCCCCGCCACCACGACGACGGCCACCGCCAGGCCGAGCAATCCGTCGCGGCTGGGCACCTTGGCGGCGGTCACGCTGGCGGCCGACGCCTGCTGCCCCGATCGATCGTTCATCTGTTTTCCCTTCGGAAAACGCAAACTCCCGCTGATCGACTTTGGTCCACGCATTCTTACGTGGACGTTCGGGCCCGGTTTCGTCGCCGACGAACCGGCTCGAAAACAAAAGCGCACCGGGCGGACATAAAGTCCGTCCGGTGCGCAAGGGTCAGGCGTACTGGCTTAGAAGTTGAAGTTCGCGCCAGCGCTGAAGTTGCGGCCGACCAAGCCCGCATAATGCCAGCTGCTCAGATAGTTCGGATTGCTGGTATAGGCGGCCGCCGCCAGCGGAGCGCGGGCGTTGGTCAGGTTCTGGATGTTGAAGAAGAAGCGGAACTGATCGTTCACCCGCACGCCCAGGTTCAGGTCGGTGTAGATGAACGGGCGGATATAGCACTGGCTGCTCATCGCGCTGGCGCACGACAGGTCGATGACGTTCGTGACGGGATCCGGGGAAATCTGATCGGCCGCGACCTGCTTGATGCGACCCACATAATAGGTCGTCGCGGTGATCGAGAAGTTGTTCACCTCCAGCGAGTTCTGCCAGTTGCCACGGATGCTCGGCGTACCGCCACCCGACGAGAGCTGGTAAGGCCCAAGCGTACCGGCATATTTCTGCACCACGCCCGCCGGGGTCACCAGATCGAGGCGAAGCACGCGGGTGACGTCGAGGCGGCTGATCAGGCGCGCGCCATTGGCCAGCTCGAAAGCGGCATTGGCCTGCACGTCGATGCCCGAGCTGATCTGATAGTTGGCGTTGACGTAAGGCACGTTGAACACCAGCAGACGGGGCAGCGCGTTCGGATTGTTGGGATCCGGCGCATCGATGACGTTGCACTGATAGCCCGGACCCACCGCCGCCAGCGCGGCGCAACCGGCGGTCGCGTTGGTCTGTCCGTAATAGGCCGCGATCGCCTGGGCGCGCAGCGGGCCGCTGACGATCAGGTTCGACTTCTTGATGTTGTAATAGTCGACCGTCAGGTTGAACCAGTTCACCGGCTTGAAGATCGTGCCGACGGTGAAGCTGCGCGACACTTCGGGCAGGATATTGGCATTGCCGGTCGAGCCGCTGCCGATGCTGTAGGTGCTCGTATAGGCGCTGTTGCCCGGATGCGCGGCGATGAAGCTGGCGGGCGGCGTAAAGGACGAGAAGCCCGAATAGCTGCTGGCCGGGTTGTTTTCCGCGAAGGTCGGTGCGCGGAAGCCCTGCGAATAGGTCGCGCGCAGCGAGAACTGCTCAACCGGGGTGAACTTCGCGCCCACCTTCGGCGAGAAGTGGCTATAGCCCTGCGAATAATGGTCGTAACGGCCCGAGACGTTCAGGTCGAAGTTCCGCAGGAACGGCGCATCGATCTCGAAGAACCCGGCGGTCACGGTCTGACGGCCCTGTGCCGACGAGGTGTTCAGCGAATAATAGCTGAGGTCCGCATTCTGGTTGCGGTTCATCAGCGTCTCGCGACGGATCTGGAAACCCGCGCCGACATTGAGTTCGCCGCCCGGCAGTTCCATCAGCGACTTGAGCAGCGAACCGCCGATCGTCGCCACCGTCGAATAGGACGGCGTGGCACGGTCGGGCGAGATTTGGTTGCGCACCGCCGCCGTGTTCTGCTCCGGATTGACGAAGTTGTACGACCCCGTGTTGATCGCGTTCAGCAGGCCCTGGATGTTGATGAAGCCGCGCTGCGTCACGCTGAAATTGTCACGCGCATAGACGCCGTTCAGACGGAACTTGAACCCGCCGCCCAGATCGCCCGAGATACCGCCGGTCGCGCGGAACACGTCGACATAGCGATGGCTGTTAGCGGGGATGTCGCCGAACAGATAATAGATGCGCGCCGCGCTCTGCGTGGGATCGGCACCGGCAACCGCATAGGGGTTGTTCGGGTTCAGACGGCGATCGGCCGCCGTGGCGCAGTTCACGCCCGCCGAGCAGACATACATCGGCAGGACGATGCCGGGGCTGCTGGAGGCCAGCGCCGCCGAACCGCCGAAGGGCTGGGTCTGGCGGATGCCCGACGGGGTGCCGCGAATATCGACTTCGGAATGCGAATAGCTGCCGCTGGCGAATGCTTCCCAACCTTCGGCCAGGCGGACGTTCAGGCGGGCCGTGGTCGAGTAACGCTCCTGGCGCGGCTGGATGATCGAATATTCGTCGGGCAGGTTGTGCTTGCAACCGGTGCCCTGCGCCGAACCGGACGAGACCGTGAAGCTGCCGAAGGGGCAGGCGCTGGGATTGATCAGCAGCTGATACTGGTTGGTCAGCGGTGCACCGACCTGACCGGCGAGCGGATTGTTGAGATCGGTCTGCCGAACGCGGGTCACGACCGCCTGCGGGTTGGGCTGGACCAGCGAGTCATCGTTGCGGTTACGGTCGAGCAGGCCGCTGGGGGTCAGATCGAGCGTGTTGAACGGGTAGCCGCGCGAGTGGTTGGTGATATACCCGTCATAGGTATATTCGCCGTTCACATAGAAGTTGAAACCCTGTTCGCGATAGTCGCCGAAACCGGCGGTCAGCGTGGCGCGATAGTGCGAGCCATCGGCCTTTTCGGTAGTGCCGCCCTGGACCGAACCCTGAATGCCCTGGACATTCTTCTTGCTGATCAGGTTGACCACGCCGCCGATCGCGTCCGCGCCATAGGTCGAGGATGCGCCGTCCTTCAGCACTTCGATGCGGTCGATGGTGCTGAACGGGATCGAGTTCAGGTCGACATAGGCGTTATGGCCGTCGTCGTTGAGCGGGAAGTTCGCCGAGCGGAGGCCGTCGATCAGCACCACGGTCGACGAGACGCCCAGACCGCGCAGCGACACGGCCGCACCGCCCGCCGAGAAGCCGTTGCGGAAGCCGGTCGAGATCGAGCCCGCGCTGTCGGCCGAGACCGAGCGGATCGCGTCCTGGGCGGTGGTGATGTTCGCGCGCTGGAGCGTCGCGGAGGTCAGGACGGTGACCGGCGAGATCGAACTGGCGTTGGAATCGCGGAACAGCGTGCCGGTGACGACGACCGTGCCGCTCTGCGGTGCCTCGCGCTTTGCCACGGGCGCGGCGGGGCGCTGCTGGATGTTCGCATCCTGTGCGACCGGGGTCTGCGGCGCTTCGGCCTGCTCGGCGGTATCGGTCGCCTGTGGCGCCACCGCTTCCTGCGCATAAGCCGGAGCAGCGATCGCGGTCAGCAGAGCCACCGTCGAAATCCCAAACCGCAGGGTACACAATGCGGAATTCATCAAAGTCACCAAGCCCTTCCCTGTTCACGCAGCGGCGACTTTTGTCGCCAGTTTGATACTCGCCATGATCTGGCACTGCGGTGCGGGAGCGCTTACGGCACGCAAAGTTACCGGCTCGTTAAAAATGATGGACCTGTAGTTACGGAATGCAACAGGTTGAAATCATGGCACTCGACGGGAAGCACCATAGAAATATCTGATTAACGATACATGCAATGTTTCCGAACATGTCACGGCATCGGGACAGGCGTCTGATCGACATGCCGAACCGCCATCGACCCGACGACAAAGCCTTCCCGCGCGAGATCATCAATGGGATTATCCATTGTTCGTCAGAGCGTTGCACAGGACGTGCATATCGGTCGCGGCCTGTCCCGATCACGGCGCACCCGCCTATCGCGGTTCGAGCATCTCCGCGATCTTGTTGCCCAGTTCGGTCATCACGAACGGCTTGGTGACCACCTCCATGCCGGGCGCCAGATGGCCGTTCCCAACTGCGGCATTTTCGGCAAAGCCCGTCACGAACAGGATCTTGAGGTCCGGGCGCCCTTCGCGGGCCGCATCGGCCACCTGGCGGCCGTTCATCCCGCCAGGCAGGCCGACATCGGTAATCAGCAGATCGATGTCGATATCCGACTGGAGGATCCGCAAGCCGGACGGCCCGTCGTCCGCCTCAATCGCGGTATAGCCCGCATCCTGCAGAACCTCGACGATCAGCATCCTGACCGTCTCCTCGTCATCGATCACCAGCACCGTCCGCCCGGCACCATCGTCCGGGATCGCTTCGTCGGGCCCGTCCTCCTGACCGACCTCGCCCATGAAGCGCGGGAGGTAGAGGCACATGGTCGTTCCATGTCCTTCCTCGGTATAGACCCGGACCTGCCCACCCGACTGCCGCACGAAGCCATGGATCATTGACAGGCCCAGACCCGTCCCCTGCCCGATCGGCTTGGTGGTGAAGAACGGATCGAAGATGCGGTCGACAATATCCTTGGGGATGCCGGTGCCGCTGTCGGTGACGCAGACCGACAGATATTGCCCCGGCGCCAGGTCGCGTTCGCGCGCGCCGCGATCATCCAGCCACTTGTTGGCCGTCTCGATCGTCAGCCGCCCGCCGCCGGGCATCGCATCCCGCGCGTTGATCGCCAGATTGAGCAGCGCGCTTTCGAGCTGCGCGGCATCGACCTTCGCGACCCATAGCCCGCCGGCGCCGACCACTTCGACCTTGATCGACGGGCCGACCGTGCGGCGGATCAAATCCTCCATGCCGAAGACCAGCCGGTTGACGTCGATCGGCTTGGGGTCGAGCGTCTGACGGCGCGAAAAGGCCAGGAGCCGCTGGGTCAGCGCCGCCGCCCGCTGTGCCGAGGTCTGGGCGCCGTTGATGAACCGGTCGATCCCGTCGGTCCGTCCCGCCGAAAGCCGGCGCTCGATCACCTCCAGGCTGCCGCTGATCCCGGCCAGCAGGTTGTTGAAGTCGTGCGCGATGCCGCCGGTCAGCTGGCCGACCGCCTCCATCTTCTGCGCCTGACGCAGCTGTTCCTCGGCCTGGGCCAGACGCGCCTGGTCGCGCAGCCGGGCGGACACATCCACCGCATATTGGAACGCACCGACGAAGGCACCGTCGCGGTCGTGCAAGGCGTTGAAGCGCAATTCATAATATGGGCGCATCCGGTCGGGATCGCCGAACGCCTCGACGACCATGAACTCCTCGCCGTCCAGCGCGCGCTGCCAGATGCCGAGCACCGCCTCGCGATGCGCCGGAACGCGCTCCATCAGCTCGGGGAGCGCGTCGCCCACATGCGGGCGTACCCCATAGATGCGCTCAAACTCGACCACATAGGCCGAGTTCAACGCCAGGAAGCGGAAGTCCGGCGACACCACGGCGATCAGTGCGTCGGTATTCTCGATGACATCGGCCCAGAGCTTGCGCTCCGCGACCGCCTCCTCCACCCGGCGCTCCAGCGTGTCGTTCATTTCGCGCAGCTGTAGTTCGGCGCGGCGACGGGCGCTGATGTCGTTGAACAGGATGGCGACGCGGCGCGCCTCGGGCGTCCCGACCCGCAGGGCATAGACGTCGAACCACCGGCCCATCACGTCGGAGCCGTTCTCGAAACGGATCGCCTCACCGGTCCGCGCGACATGACCATAGCGGTCGAACCAGATTTGTTCGAGGCCCGGCACCAACTCGCGAGCGGTGCGACCGACCGCGTCGATGAGCCCCGTCTGTCGCTCAAACGCCGGGTTGGCCTCGACAAAGCGATAGTCCAGCGCGCGATCGCCGTCGAAATCGACCTCGACGATGCAGAAGCCCGCATCGATCGCCTCGAACAGCGTCCGGTAGCGTTCCTCGCTGATACGCAGCGCATTTTCGGCCTCGCGACGCTCATGGATGTCGATGACCGAGCCGATATAGCCCAGGAACAGGCCATCGGTGCCGAAGCGCGGCGATGCGGCGTCGATCGCCCAGCGATAGGTCCCGTCACGATGACGCAGGCGGTATTCGAGCCGGAAGGCTTCCTGCCTGGCATTGGCGGCCAGGAACACATTGGTGGACCAGTCGCGATCGTCGGGATGAACCGCCTCCAGCCAGCCGAAATCCTCCGCGCCCCGGTCGTCCTGGCCGGTAAAGGCGTACCATGCGCGGTTCAGATAGGTGCAGCGTCCGTCCAGGTCGGTCACCCACATCATCACCGGGGCATGATCCGCCATGTTGCGGAACCGCTCCTCCGACTCGCGCAGCGCCGCATCCCTGGCGCGCTCGGCGGTGATGTCGCGTGCCTCGATCACCGTGCCGATGGGCTGGCCGTCATCGCCGAGCAGCGGGCTGGCGGTGAAGGCCACCGGATAGAAGCTGCCGTCCGGGCGGACGAACACTTCCTCGCCGCTCATCTGCGCGCGTTCCGGGAAGGCCCGGTCGATCGGACACTCCTCCAGCGGATAATGCGATCCGTCGGGATGGGTGTGATGGACGACGTCGTGGAGCGGCCGCCCCTGCATCTCGGCGAGTGCATAGCCGGTCAGACCTTCGGCCGCCGCATTGGCATAGACGCAGTGTTGATGGTCATCCATCAGGAACACCGCCATGCGCGTATTGTCGAGCACCGCGTTCAGGCGCCGCTCGCTCTCGCGGTGTGCATGGTCGGCCGCGCGCCGCCTGAGGATCTCGGCCTCCAGCCGCTCCGCCCGCTCATCGCGAAGCGTGATCTCGTGGCGCAGCTCCAGCTGGGTCATGACTTGCCGCGCCAGCACCTCGAGCGTGAGGCGCTGACGCTCGGTGATGCCCTCTGGCCTGGGCTTGGTATCGAGCACGCACACCGTGCCGATCGGCAGCCCGTCCGGGGTTTCCAGCAGGGCCCCGGCATAGAAACGCAGGCCCGGCCTTCCCACCACCAGCGGGTTGCAGGCGAACCGTTCGTCCGTCGTGGTATCCGGTACGACGAAGATGCCCGGTTGCAGGATCGCATGGGCACAAAGCGACACTTCGAGCGGGAGTTCGTCGGCGCCGATGCCGACCTCCGCCTTGAACCACTGGCGATCCGCCGCGATCAGATTGACGACCGCGATCGGCGCATCGAAGATATCGGCGGCGAGCCGGACGATATCGTCAAACTCCACCTCACGCGCCGTATCCAATATCGCATAGCGGTGAAGCGCCGCGACACGGGCTTCCTCGCTCCAGGGCGGTGCGACCTTGGGCCCCGTCATGCGGCGGTCGGTTCGGCGGTATTAACGGTGGGGCGGCTGGTGTCGGATCGCGGGTGCGACCGGAGCGCCGAAGGGACCATAGGCGTCCCCCGCATGGCACCGCCAGCGTTGAACCATCGACCACATCCACTTCCATGCCGCATAGGAGAACCTAACGCTCAAATATCGGCCCCGCTCAATCGAAATCTGACTGCTGCGCTTTTTTTCTTCACCAGGCGGTCGGCGGCAGGGTGGGACACTCCCCTTCCGATGCCGCCAGGGGTCGTCGCCAATCCCGGTAGCCGATCACCGCCAGCCCGATCATCACGGCGTAAAGGCCCGCAGTGGGCAGCAATCCCTTGTAGAGAAACATCCCCACATAGGCGATATCGACCACGATCCAGAGCAGCCAATTCTCCCGGTGACGCCGTGCCGTCCAATATTGGGCGACCAGGCTGAACGCGCTGAGCGTCGCGTCCATCCAGGGCAGCGCCGCATCGGTATGACGGCTGGTGAACCAGCCGATCGCCACCGCACCGAACGCGCCCAGCGCCAGCCCAGCCAGCGCCCTGAGCCGCGACAGCGGCATCACCACGACCGCGCCCGTATCGCGGCGCTCGCGGCTCCAGACGATCCAGCCATAGAGGATGCCCAAGCCGAACACCGCCTGCAACGCCATGTCGGCATAGAGCCGCACGTCGAGGAACAGCTTGAAATACAGCGCGCAGGCAAGGAGGTTGAGCGGCCAGCAGAACAGGCTCCGCCGCGCGGTCAGCCAGATCGCCAGGAAACTGATCGCCACCGCCGCCATCTCGAACGTAGACATCACAATTTCCGCCCCGCCCGAAGCTCCGCAAGGAAATCCCGCCCCGCCGCCGATCCGAACCAGTCCGCATGCCCCAGCAGATACCCCTCCCAGGCCAGCATGGCGGCGTCCCGGTCGCCTACCACCCCGGCGAAATAATCGATTTCCGACAGGGCGAACTCGACATGGACCAGCGGCAACAATGCGATGATGCTTTCCATCATGGCGGGGTCGATGGGGGACATCGCCTCATAGCCCGCGATCAGCGCCAGTGCCGATGCGGGGTCGCCGATGGCGTTATCGTGCCCCTCCCCCAATTCCAGCCACGCAAAGGCGGTCCGTTCGATCGCGATCGCCAGATCATGCGCGGCACAGCTGCGATCGGCCAGCCCAAAGTCGAACACGGTCCGGACCGTATCGTCCGCCGCCCATAACAGGTTGGAGGGGTGCCAGTCATTATGGGTCCACAGGGGCGGCTGGCCTGCGATATACCGGGCCAGCCCCTCGCCCCAAGCGGCGAACAGCGACGACAGGCGGCGGCGCCAGGCATGCCCGGCGAGAAACGCGGCCAGGGCCGGACGCGCGGCGACATAGGCTTCCGCCGCCACCATCGGATCGGCCGCCGACAGGATGCCGAAGCTGGCGACCAGGGGCTGGACGGCACGCGGCGGCGCATCATAGCCGAGCGACGCGCGGTGCAGCCTCGCCAGCGAAACCCCGGCGGCATGGGCATGCGCGAGCGACTGGAACGGCGTCCAGGACAGCCGGTCGTGATACAGATCCGCGCCCGGTGCCTGGCGATGGACCTCATAGGTCGCCTCGCCCAGCGTGACCGCGCTTTCCCCCTGCCCCGTGCGCCATATCTCGGGCACCGGCGCGCCCGCAGCGGCGAGATGCGCGATGAAGCCATGCTCCTCCGCCAGTCCGGCGGCCGTGCGCACCCGGCGATCATGCCGCTTGACGAGCAGCGTGCCCTCCGTCGTGTCGATCAGCGTCGCGGCGGAAAAGGGACGCGGCGAGTGCCAGCGCAGCGCCTCGATCCGGACGGCCCGCGGATAGTGCGCCAGCACGGCCGCCGCTTCCTCGGGCGTGATCGCGGGCCAGGTGGGTGCCTCCATCGCCAGCCCCATGCCATGGACGCGGTGACCGGTGCCCGCCTCGTCCGCTATGGTCACGATCAGAACCCGCGCGAAATCGTCGCGACGACGGCCGATCCGCCGCCGATATAATAGGACGGCGCATTGCCCTTGATGATCGTGCCGCCCCGCCCGACGACATCGCGCGCGTTGGTCGTGACGGACTGGACCCCCGCCAGGACATGCGGATCGGTGACGTTGATCGCATTGACCCGCAGATCGGTCCGCTTGCCGTCGAGCCAATCGGCCAGATGGACGCCGATCGCCAGGTCGAGCGTGGCATATCCCCGGATGCTCTCGTCGTTCATGAACGTCGCATATTGGCGACCGACATATTTGCCCGCGATGCTGCCGAACAGATGCCCATCGTCATAGGTGCCACCGGCGCCGAACTGGAGCGTCGGGCTGGATACCGCCCGCTTGCCCCGCGTCGGCAGATAGTCCCCGCCGACCGGCAGATCGTCATCGATCCGCGCGCGCAGATATTCGCCCGAGACATAGACGCTGACGCCCCTCGCGGGCCGATAATCGATCTCGGCATCGACGCCATAGGACGTCTGTCCGCCCGCGTTCAGCGTCGAATTGACCAGCGCCCCGCCATTGTCGACCACGGTCGCCAGCTGGCGGTTGCGGAATTTGTAGTGGAAGCCGGTCACCGAGGCGGAAAGGCTGGGCCCGATATAGCGATAGCCGAGTTCCTGCGACACCGAATATTCGTTCTTCAACGCGTCCGTCCCGCGTGTCGAGACCACGCCGCCGTCATAGCTGTCGTACAGCGTGAATTCGTTGGGCGCCCGGAAATTGGTCGTGACGTTGGCAAAGACCTGCTGGCGATCGTCGAGATCGTAATGGACGGCGGCGCGCGGCAGGGCGGCGAAGCTGTCGCTGCGCACGCGGGTCTGCGGTCCGGGCAGGTAATTGCGGCCGTTGCGCAGCAGGTTGACGCCCTTGAAGCCGATATCGACCGTCAGCCTGGGGCTCAGCGCGATGCTGTCGGCCACGAAGACGCTTTTCGTCACGGTCACGGTGCGCTGGTTCTCATAGGCGAGCAGGCGGCCATCGGCGGTGCGGATCGCCTTGCTGCGATAGCCCCAGCGGTCGGCCGGGCGTCCGTCGGTGCCGACGGCGGTATAGGTCTGGGTGACGCGGTCGGTGCCATAGTCGAACCACAGCCCTGCGGTCAGCCGGTGGATGCCCGCGCGCAGCGTCAGGCTGGCGACCTGGCCGGTCCGCATCTGATCGCCGGTATAATTGCCCAGCACCGTCGCGACTCCATTCACCGCGCCGGGCAGCGCGATCGGCTGCGCCAGTTCTTCGTTGCCCAGGAAATTGCCGGTGGTCGCGAGCTGGGTGCCATAGGGCGAATTGCCATAGCCGAACTGGAGATAGGTCGTGCTGTCCAGCGTCAGCCGGTCGCCCAGGACCAGATGCACGGGGGCCGAGGCATAAAGGTTGCGGAAGGGCGCTCGGTACAGTTCCCAGTAACGGGTTTCTCCCGGCACATACTCCGCATCATAGTTAAACCCGCGTCCCCGCGCGCGCCAATCGGCCAGGGTGGGGCTGGCATAGCTGGAGGAATTGGCGTCGTTGTACGACAGGGCCAGGCTGGCACGGTTCCCGTTTCCCCATTCGCCCAGCAGCTTGGCATCGACATGCTGGCGCAGGTCATAGCCCGCGCCCCGCCAATTGTCCGCGCGGGTGTTGGAATAGGACAGAAACGCCTTCAGCCCGGTATTTCCGATCGTCCCCGTATCGACCCGGACAAAGGCCCGGTGCATGTTGTACGACCCCAGCGACAGATCGGCGAGCATTCCCCGCGCCGCCTTGGGATCGTCGAGCGACAGCGACAACAGACCGCCCGCCCCGCCGACGGTCGGCGAGGCAAGATCGACCGCCCCCTGGGCCAGCCGGATCGCCCGCACATTTTCCGCATCGGCGAATTGCGACGGATAGGCGTAGTAATAGCCGATGTCGTTCTGCGGCGCGCCCTCCATCAGCACGCCGATCTCATCCTGCCCCAGACCGCGCAGCGTCAGGCTGGAACTGGTCGACAGGCCATAGGGATCGCTGGATGCGACATTGGCGCCGGGCAGCAGGCTCACCAGCTGAAAGGCGTTCAGCGTCGGGGCCTGCTTGACGATGAAGTCGGCGGAAATCTCGCTGACCGCCTTGGGTTCGGTCTGGTCGGGCAGCAGCCCCTCGGGATCGCGGTGGCCGATCACGCGGATATCGGCGGGCGCGTCGCTCGCCCGCTGCGCCGATGCCGCGCCGGGCAGCGCCAGCCACGCGGCCGACAGCAGCAGGGCACCATATCGGATCGTCTTGCGATCGCGCGAAATCAGAACAGCCATCGTCTCTCGTCCACTTCACACGGAAGGACGACGAAGGAACCGCCACCCTCCCTACGCCGGTATCAGCCGGATCAGGTTCGGCGGGTCATGGGCTGCTGCCCATCTCTCGACCGCGCATCAGCGGTTCCCCGGGGATGGCGTCGTCTAGGCGCTTACGGCCCGTAAGCAAATAATTATCGATGGCGGAAAGAAAGACCCGTCCGGGTGTCCGCATCGCACAGCCGCGCGACGAGGACATGCCAGTGCGCCCGGCGGCGCATGGTCTCGACCTGCCAGGTCATGCCGGTCATCCGCAGGAAGCGTTCCTGGATGTCGGCGGCGTGCTGCGCGAAGTCGTAATAGTCGATGCGATGATGCGCCAGGACCAGCCGCCCGCCGGGACGCAGGGCCGCCGCGACACCTCGCGCGACATGCCGCATCGCGATGGGCGAAAGATAATAGAGCAACTCGGCGATGACGATCGCATCATAGTCCCGTCGCGGAAACCGCGCGGGCAAGGCCAAAGGTATCGCCCGTGCTCGCGGCCAGGCGGCGATCGCCCGCGTCGTCAGGCGGGTGCCCTCGACTGTCCCCTCGGTCGCGTCGAGCCGAAGCGCGCGACGGGCGATGGCGCGGCTGTTCGATCCATTGCCGCTGCCCAGTTCCAGGACCCTGCCCCATGGCCCCTGGCCCAGCGCATGCAGGATCGCCCGGCGCTTCACCGCCTCGTCGCGGTTGGAGAAGGTCCGCCATGGGTCGTCGTCCGCCGCGAACTTTGCGGCAAAGCCGCCAAGGTCGATCGCCTTCATCGCCTCACCGGAAGGAAACGCTCGACCGGGTGGGAAAAGGCCGCGAGTTCATGGCGTGCGATCGAAAAGCCCCGAGGATCGTCGGTAATCGCGCCCAGCTGGGTCCGATGCACCCGGATCAGCGCGCGCTTCGCCGCCGCGCCGCCTGGGATCGAGACGGTCCGGCTCCGCGCCGCCAGCCGCTTCTGCGGCGGCCAGACCTGATAGGTCAGACGCCGCCCGCCGAAGCGAAAACCGCCAAGCGCGGTCGCGACCGCCCGGTGATCGGGATGGGCATCCGTGACGGCGGGCCCGACCAGCAGGTCCAAGCCCCGATGCTTCCGGAGCGCCCGGTGCAGCCGCTCGCGGCAAGGATCGCCCTCCGCCATCAGCGCGCCATCGGGCAGCCCGAGGAACGTCACCCGGTCGCTCCGGACGCCCAGACGGCGCAGCGCATGGCGGCTTTCCCGCTCGCGCGCGGCGATCAGACGCGCGGGGGGCCATGTCCGGCTGTCGGGATGCGAGGCGGCGCCATCGCTGACCACGACGACCCAAACCCCGCTTCCTCGCCGCCGCAGCGCCTGGATCAGCCCCGCCGCCCCGATGATCTCGTCATCGGGATGCGGCGCGACGATGACGGCCCGGCGGACGCCGTTGAGGTCCAGCCTCACAGCGACAGCTCCAGCAACCCCTGCGCCACCGCCTGCCCGACCCGGAGGCGTTGCGCGTCGGGCATGGGCTGGCGCAGATAGACCGCCAGATCGGTCAGCATCGCGGAGAGCGGATGGGTGAGGAACTGCCCCGCCAGCCCCACCGCCTCCCGAGCGATCACGATCGCCTGCTCGGCCGCGTCGGCCACCGCCATGCGCGCGGCGGCGACCCGCGCCAGCCGGGCCTCTTCGACCTCCTCCCCGAACCAGCATCGCGCCGTGCGCCGCACGATGGCCGCCGCCACCTCCGCCAGCGCGAACAACCGCGCGAGCCGCGCCGACTGGAACGGATCGTCGGCGCGCCCCGCCTCGACCAGATGGCGGCGGGTCAGGTCACACAGCCCGGCCACGCCCCCGGCATGGACCGCCACGAACCGCAGCGCCCCGCCGCTGAAAAAGGGTTCGCGCGCATAGAGGTTCGGCGCGCCGATCCGGTCGTCCTGCGCGATGACGCCGTCCCGCCAGCGGACCAGATGCGTTTCGGACCGCTGCATGCCCGTCACCCGCCACCAGTCGCGGTCGATCACCGGCGCGACCCGCGCCAGATCGAGCAGCAGCAGTTGCACCCCCTCGGCCGTGTCCGCCGTGACCACGGCGTGGCTCAACACCCCGGCGCCCGAGGCATGGCTCTTGCCCCCGGTCAACCGCTCGCCGTCCAGCCGCAGGGGCTCGCCCGCCAGTCCGGCATTCCAGACGCCCAATGTCGCCCCCTGCGCCAGTATCCCGCTGAGCCGTTCCACCTGCGCCGCCGATCCGTAGCGGCGCACGATCTGCACCGCATCGACATGCCCCTCGACCAACCGCCCGAGCGGCAGATCGCGCCGGCCGATGTCATAGAGCTTGGCCAGCAGCGCGACATGGTCCTCGATCGTCCGGGGATCGCCGGGGGGATGCTCGGCCCAGCCCATGGCGGCAATCGCGCTTCGCAGTTCGTCGGCCATGGCGGTCATGCCGCAATCTCGCACCATCGGCTCTCCAGTTCGGTCAGAAGGTTTTCGGCGTCCGACAGCGACACCTGGCCGGAATGGACGGCCGGTGCCGGGACGATCCGCATCGCGAACGCCTCCGCATTGGGGCAATCGCGCGCGACGCCCAGGACATGGTCCGCCGAAAGGCCCAGCCGCTCGCCGAGCGCGATGCGCCGGTCGACCCGGTCGATCATGGCGAAGCTCTGCCGCGCGGCCGCCTGCGCGCGCCATTGCCAGGCCGCACCGCGCGGATCGGCCATGCGCGGCGGCTCGCCCTGATCCAGCGCCAGCAATTGGCCCGCGAGCCCGCCGCCGATACGCCCATGTCGGCGGGATGAGGTCTCCACGATCATCACCGCGTCCCGACGGACGCGAAGCCCGGCGCGCGCGGCATCGTCGAGCAGGCGGGCGTCCTCTCCCGACGGGATCGGCAGGAACCCGCCCAGCGCGCGATAGGCGGAGGCGCGTATCGCGATATTGGCTCCGCCGCCGAAGTGATGCGTGTCCCGCGCCTCCCATGGCACCGGGTCGATGGCCCGGCGATATCGGTGCAATCGGTCATAATAATGCTCGATGCGGCTTTGCTGCGGATCGGATGCGGCATCGACCCGTTGGATCCGCCCGGCGACGACCTCCGCCTGGCTCAGCCCCCGGCGACCCGCCGCGATCCAGTCGGGCTGCGGCGTGCTGTCGGCATCCGTCGTGAAGAGCAGGCCCTCGCGCCCGGCCAGGACGGACAGCCCCATCGCCAGCGCCGCGCGCCGGGCGGCCCCGGCATTGGGCACAGCATCGCGCCCGCCCTGGGCGACATGCAGCCGAAACGGCAGGGACGGGCCAAGACGATCGACCAGCGCGACACTGCCATCCCGGCAATCGTCCAGATACAGGCATGCCTCCGGCTTCGTCCCATCGACGCGCAGCGCGGCAAGCGCGGCGAACAGCGCCGGCAGCATCGCCTCTTCATTTCGGGCGGGGATGCACATCACCACGGGCGCGTCGTCGAACAGAAGCCTTCTCCCTCCCGCCGCCGAAACCCACCGAAGCCCCGCACGGCCGGGAACGGAGGGCTGATCCCGATCACTAGCATGGGTTTACCCTAAGGCGGCAGGAATCACCTTAATGAATATCAAGCATTTATTTGGAGGGCGATTGGCCGATCCGCGCGTTGGACGGGCACGTTCCCTCAACGATGAAAGACACCATCATGGCCAGTTCGAAGAGCAAGCAGGGCAGCGGCAAGGCCAAGGGCGTATCGCCCGCCCAAGCGCCCTCCCTTCCCGCCGGGGCGGATATGCCGACCCATTATGCCGAGCCCCAGGGCCATGGCGGAGAGACGCACCAGGCCACCGACGACACGGCCCGGACGCTGACCACGCAGCAGGGCGTTCCCGTCGCCGACAACCAGAACAGCCTGCGCGCCGGGGAGCGCGGGCCGACGCTGCTCGAAGACTTCATCCTGCGCGAGAAGATTTTCCACTTCGACCATGAACGCATTCCCGAGCGGGTGGTCCATGCCCGTGGATATGGCGCGCACGGCGTCTTCGAGCTGACCGACAGCCTGGCCGAATATACCCGCGCCGACATACTAAGCGAGGCGGGCGAGAAGACCGAGGTCTTCGTCCGCTTCTCGACCGTCGCGGGCAACAAGGGGTCGATGGACCTGGCGCGCGACGTCCGGGGCTTTGCCGTCAAATTCTATACGAAGCAGGGCAATTGGGACATTGTCGGCAACAATATCCCGGTCTTCTTCATCCAGGACCCGATCAAGTTTCCCGACCTCGTCCACGCCGTCAAGCAGGAGCCCGACCGCGCCTTTCCGCAGGCCCAGTCCGCGCATGACAATTACTGGGACTTCGCCAGCCTGAGCCCCGAGGCGTGGCATATGGTCATGTGGCAGATGTCCGACCGGACGATCCCACGCTCGTTCCGCACGATGGAGGGCTTTGGCGTCCACAGCTTCCGGCTGGTCAATGCCGAAGGCAAGTCGACCTTCGTCAAATTCCACTGGAAGCCGCGCCAGGGCCTGCAATCGGTGCTCTGGAACGAGGCGGTCAAGATCAACGGCGCCGATCCCGACTTCCATCGTCGCGACCTGTGGCAGGCGATCGAGGCGGGCGACTTTCCGCAATGGGATCTGGGCGTCCAGCTGTTCGACCAGGAAACGGCCGACCGCCTGCCCTTCGACCATCTCGATTCGACCAAGCTGATCCCCGAGGAGGACATTCCCGTCCGCATCATCGGGACGTTGACGCTCAACCGCAATGTCGACAATTTCTTCGCCAATACCGAACAGGTTGCCTTCTGCACGCAGAATGTCGTGCCCGGCATCGACTTCTCCGATGACCCACTGCTGCACGGCCGCAACTTCTCTTATCTGGATACGCAGTTGAAGCGGTTGGGCGGGCCGAACTTCACCCATATCCCGGTCAATGCGCCGCGCTGCCCGGTGATGAATTTCCAGCAGGACGGCCATATGGCGATGCGCAACCCCAAGGGGCGCGCCAATTACGAGCCGAACAGCTGGGGCCCCGACGGCGGTCCGCGCGAGAATCCGACGATCGGCTATCGCAGCTTCCCGGCCGAGGTGCAGGGCACCAAGCAGCGCATCCGCGCCGAGACCTTCGCCGACCATTACAGCCAGGCCCGGCAATTCTTCCTCAGCCAACAGCCGATCGAGCAAAAGCATATCGGCGACGCGCTGGTGTTCGAGTTGTCGAAGGTCGAACGGGTCGATATCCGGGCGCGTGCCGTCTCCCACCTCCGGCTGATCGACGAAGGGCTTGCCGCGACAGTCGCCGATGGGCTCGGCCTCGACCTGCCGGAACCCGCAAAGGCGGCGAAACCGACGCTCGACCTGCCTTCCTCGCCCAAGCTGAGCATCCTCGCCAACGGCCCGCAGGACTTCAAGGGGCGGAAGATGGGCATCCTGCTGACCGACGGCAGCAGCGCGGTGCTGTTCGCGGCGGTGACGAACGCGCTCGAGGCCGAAGGGGCGCTGTGGGAAGTCGTGGCGCCCAAGATCGGCGGCGTGACGCTGGACGACGGCACCAAGGTCGCCGCCAAGCAGAAGATCGACGGAGGCCCCTCGGTCCTTTACGACGCGGTGGCGGTGCTGCCCTCCGAAGCGGGTGTCGCGATGCTCGCCAAGGATGCGACGGCCAAGGACTTCGTTGCCGACGCCTTCGCGCACTGCAAGTTCATCGGCCACAGCGCGGCCGCGACCGCGCTGTTCGACGCGGCGGGCGTGACCGAACGGGACGAAGGCTTCGTTGCGCTGGCCAAGCCCAAGGACGCCAAGAGCTTTGTCGACCAGTGCCGCGCGCTACGCTTCTGGCCGCGCGAACTGGCGGTCGACCTGGATACGGCTTCGCTGCAACCCTCGGCCTGAGGCCATACCCGGCGGGAAGGATCGAAAGTCCTTCCCGCCGGTCTTTGCCGGGGCCCGGCCATGAAACCAGCGCGGCGGGCCGTCTCCACATGCTACTTGCGACCGTCCCGTCCCGCACCACCCGATCAGAAGGTTTCGGTCAGCCTGAGCCTTGCCGATCGCGGCTCCAGCGGGTGGAACTGATAGCCTTCGACGCCGTCGTCCGGCTCGCCCGGCAGGCGCGTGGCGTAGTAGTACGCCGATGCGTTGGCATGGGTGTTCAGCATGTTGAAGATGCTGAGCTGGACCGTCGTCCGCGCGCCGAGATGGTATCCGACATCGAGATTGGCCTCGGTATAGCCGGGGTCGTGCGGTTCGCGCGGACCGTCGACCAGCGGATAGGGACCGAGATTGCGGATCTGGAAGCCGCCGAACCAGGGTCCCAGATTCTTGACCAGCGCACCGAAGGACAGGGTCGAGCGCGGTGCGTTGGCGATGAAGCGCCCGGTCAGCCCGAATGGCTTCAAATCCCCGCGATACCGCGCCTTGGCAAAGGCGAGATCGGCATTCAGCTCCAACCAGCGCGTCGGATGATATTGCGACGACAATTCGATCCCGACGCGGCGGCTGGGAGCGGAGGCGCTGTCCTGGCCGACATCGGCATTATAGGCGAGTTCGGATTCGAAATCCTGCCGGAACAGCGCGAACTGCACCGCAAGCCGGCGGATCGCATTCGTCCGCAACCCGAATTCATAGCCAACCGCCCGCGCCAGCAGCGGCGTCCGTCCGGCGGAACCGGGAACCCCCTGCTGCGGCACCGTGCCGAAGACGCCGCGCACATCGTCGCTGTGGAAGCCGCGTCCGGCGCTGATATAGAATTCGGTGGTGTCGAAGGGGCGGATCGCGATGCTGCCCTTGGGCTGGAAGAGCATCTGATGCGCATGGCCCGAAAAACGGGTTGTCCGGCTGGTGTCGGTGGCACCATAATATTCCTCGCGCAGCCCGATCGTGCTGCGCAGCCACGGCGTCCAGTCGGTGCTGTTCTCCACAAAGCCGCCGAGATCGATCAGCGTGACGTCGTCGGCATTGCAGATACCGCCCGCCGCGGGCACCTGCGTCGTCCCGTTGGGGCCCTCGACCGAGCAATAGGATAGCGGCACACGATCCTTCGTGTGAAGCCGCGCGACATAGGCCCGGTCATAGCGCGCCTGCAGTCCGATCGTCGTTACGCTGGGTCGACCCAGCCATTCGTCGCTGCGGCGATAGGCGATCCGGCCGCCCGCCGTATCGCGGTTCTCATATTGCTTTTCCTGGTCGCCATTGACCGGATCGTCGAGATAATGGGTGAAGTCGTTCCACAGGATCATGTCCGACCGGATATAATAGGCACTGGCGTCGATCGCGGCGTCGCCGATCGGCTTGGCGAACCGGGCCGACAGACTGAAACGGTGCGAGCGGCTGCCATCGCTCGGATCGAGCGTGCCGTACGGGTCGATCAACCCTTGCCGGACCGCGCGCCGAGGCTGGTCGGTGGTCAGATTGCCCGTGCTGGCATAATAGAGCGCGGTCAGGCTGGTGCCGTCATTGGTCGTTCCCTGGCTATAGCGGGCGGCGAGATTGACCTTGTCGAAATCGTCGGGATGCGTCCATGGGCCGTCGAGATGGCCATATTCGCCCGCGAGCAGCAGGCGGTGGTCGGGTGCCAGCGCGATCGTCGTCCCGCCGGAGACGCCATAATCGCCCAGCGTCCCGGCGCTGAGCGACAGCGTCGTCGGGATATGATCGACCAGCCGCATATGCGCCGAGCCGACCGCGCCGAAGTCGCCCACCTCGGCGTGATACGGCCCCTTGGTGAAGTCGATCCCCCCGATCAGCATCGGCATGATGAAATTCTGATCGGCATAGCCCTGCCCATGGGTATTGGTCGGGCGATTGATCGGCATGCCATCGAGGAAGCTGGCGAAGTCGGTGCCATGATCGAGATTGAAACCGCGCAACAGATATTGCGATGCCTTGCCCTCGCCCGAATGCGCCGTCACCACCAGGCCGGGGACGGTTTCCAACAACTGGCCGGGCCGATAGATGGGCCGCAGCGCCACTTCGTCGGCCGTGATCCGGCCCTCACTGGCGGTGCTCCCCTTGCCCAGCATGTCGAGGCGCGACGCGGTGACGACGATGTCGCCGGTGTTCGACCGATCCGCCCCTTCGTCCTTCTTCACGCGTGGCGAGGCGGCGGTGGGGTGCGCCGCGTCCGACATGATATTGCCTTTGGCCATGGCTGCGACGCTTACCGACAAGGCAAGCGCGCCGATCACCATCTTTGCCGAATATTTTGCGACTGTCATTCCGCCCTCGTGATAAGTCCGGGGGCGCCCATCCATTCAAGGGTAATGCGAGTCAATATCAGTACAATGACAGCCGGTTCACACTCCGTGCAAACCACTCGCAGCGTTAGGAAATAATATTACATCGCTGATCGGGTCGTCACCAGTCTGCCCCGCCACGCGAAAGCGAGGAACTGCGAAAGCTGGTCCTTGTTGAAATTATCGTCCGCCTCGACGATCAGGGTCCGCCGACCATCCCGGAGCCTCGGTCCCCAGGCCATCCCCTCCAGATTGTCGATCTTCACGCCCCGATATTGCTGCGGCAGGTCGAGCAACACCGTGCGGGTCATCGGAACGGCGGGGCAGGACGGCAGCGCCGGGCAGGACAGGACGTCGGTCGTCCGATCGGTGATGCCGGACACTATGATCCTGGCCCTCACGCCCGTCCGCGAGTCGAAAGGAACGACCCGTTCGATCGACAGGAAATGCCGGTCGTCGATCGCCAGAAGCTCGGAGACGCTATACTGGCCGTCAGGCACGTCATAGACATATTGGTGAAGCGGCCGGCCGCTCCTGGGGTCGAAGCTGGTCAACCGGTGCCGCGTGCCCCGGCCGGGTCCGTCATCGACGGCAAGGTCTTCATAGGCGGGAACCTCGTTGACCGCATAGACCGTCCCGCGCGGCCCGACCGCCAGCCCCTCGATCACTCCATTGGATGCCGCGCCCCGGCTTCGGTTGTCGGCATAGAGATAGGCGGGCGGCAGTGAGAAGCTGCGCAGGATGCGTCCCGCGGCATCGGCCTCATAGATGGCAGGCTGGACCCGCCGCGCGGGGTCGGCGTTCCACGTCCCCTCCGACGACCAGTAGACATGATGTCCACCGGCGTGGCGAATGGCCTCGGGATCGACCACCGGATGATCGGTGGGGAATGGCAGGCCCTGGGCATCGCGCAGCACCTGCTGCGCCTCTATCCGCACGTGCATCCGGTGATGCGCGGAATCGAGCGAGATCGCCAGCCGATAGTAGCGCGGCGGCCGGCCATCCCCCTTGTCGTCCGAAATGGCGAGATAGTCGCCGCCCGGCAGCCGGTCGAGCCCCGACAATCCGCCGATCGGCAGGCCCTGAAAGCGGGTGCCATGGGGGATGGTGGTCGCACCGATCAGTTCCAGTGTCGGGGTTCCGTCCTTTCCGGCCACGGATGCCGTGGCACCCAGCCCGATCGCCAATATCGCCCCGATATTACGCATCACCTTGCGCATGATGACCTTTGCCTTCGTCCCTAAATCAAAGGCCGGGCGTGACGGTGTCTTTCCATCTTACCCGGCCCCTCCTTGTCCCTTCGCGGCGGCGAGCGGGTCAGCCGCCGCCGCGATCCGCCGTCAGAACTGGAAATGCACGCTGGCGATCACCGTGCGCGGATTTCCGAAGTTGAAATAGCCGCCCTTGCTGGCCACCGTTCCCAGGTTCGAGAAATAGGCCTTGTCGAGAAGGTTGACGATGTTGAACTGGAGATAGGTCTTCTTCAGGCCGATCCACTCCATCCCGATCTGCGCGTCGAGATCGACCAGCGTATAGCCCGCCACCTTCACGTCGTTGACATCGGTCACGAAGCGGTCGCCGACATGCTTGGCCGACAGCCCGACCACGCCAAAGGGCAGATTGACCTGCGCACGGCCGCCATATTGCCAGTTCGGCGTATCGACCAGCGACTTGCCCTTGGTCGCGATCGCCACCTGCCCCGTGGCGGCGTTGATGACATCGTCCTTCAGCTTGGCGGTCATGTAGGAGGCAAAGCCATAGAGGGACAGCCAGCGCGCCGGACTGACCGACAGCGAGGCATCGATACCCTTGCTGTCGACCCCGCCGACATTGCGGCTGGCGCTGATCGTGCCGCCGCCCTCGACCGGCGTGGTCACGTTGACGATGCGGTTGTCGTAGCGGATGTACCAGCCGCCCAGCTGGGCCTGGGCGATGCCCATCGTATAGCGAAGGCCCAGATCATAGGAATCGGTGCGTTCGGGCTTCACCTCGTCCCCGCCCAGCCGGATGACCTTGTCGTCATAGGCATAGACATCGGTGCTGGGTGCCGAAAAACCCTTGGTGTAGCTGGTGAACAGGCTGACCGCCGGTGTCATCTGCCAGGTCAGGCCGATATTGGGCAGCAGCGCGCGATATTCCTTGATGCGGCCCGTATAGGGTGGCGCGAAGCCTTTGGTCCGACTGTCCGCCTGGACCTGCGCCTGCGTCTGCGAGGTGCAATAGGCTTCGCTGCCGCTGCCCGGAATGGTGTAGCAGGCATTGTTCATGTTGCGCCGGAACAGCGCCGCGCGAAGGCCGAGGGTGAAGGACAGCGAGTCGTCGAACGGCTTGCCGCGATATTCGCCCGAGAGCTGATGCAGTATCGAATAGGTCAGGCGGTTGCGCTTGTTGAGCACATGGCCCGCCGCATCCAGCATGGCATGGGGATTGCTCGCATCGCTGGTGCTGAACGGCAGCCACGGCGTACCGTCCGACCGCAGATAGCTTGCCTCGCCCGTCTGCGTCGTCCGCGCTCGATCCCAGGTATAGGCCAGGCGCAACAGGTTGCTCGGATCGATATCGTAGCGAAGCCCGGCAATCGCGATCAGGCGATGGGTCTGGGTGTTCGACGGATAATAGGCGCGGACATAGTCGAGCATGTCGCCATCGCCATTCAGATCGCGCCCCGAGGCGACACCGCCGCCCACGCGGCCATATTGGTTGCCATTGGCCCCCTTCTGCCCGGCATCGGCGTCGCTCTCGGCGAACACGGTCGAGCCGCCGCCATTGGCACGGGTAAAGGCATAGCCGCCGTCCATCGAGAAGGTCAGCCGATCGGACAGGGTGAGCAGGCTGTTGAAGCGGAGGTTGCCGGTATCGACGGGGTTCAGACTCGTCTGCCGGGTGTTGGTGCAGCTCGTCCGGTCATCCTGCACCGTGCCCTTCGCGGCCTGCATCTGGGACGGCAGCGCGCAGGTGGTGCTTTTCAGATAGCTGTTGGTCTGGTCGGCGAACAGCTTGTCGAACTGCGCCCGCGTCGGATCGACGCGAACCGGACCGTTCGACGACGATGCATTGGGATTGCCCAGCACGCTGTTGAGGTTGGCGAGCGACGGCGTGCCATATCCGAAATTGCGATGCTGGTAGAAAAAGCCCGCCAGCGACACGAAATCCTTGCCGCCCAGCGGCTGGTAGATTCGGGCGTTATACTGGGCCTTGCGGACCTTGGAATAGCGGTAGAGGTCATAGCTCTGGCTACTGGCGGAGAACCAGGCACGGGTGCCGCTGGCGGTCAGGTCGCCGGTGTTGAGCAACCCGAAGACGCGGTTCATGTTGCCGCCGCCATGCGAATAGACCGCCGTTGCGCTCAGCGTCTCGGTCGGCAGGATGGTGCGATAATTGACCGTACCGCCCGCCGCGCTCGCGGTCGGCGAGTCGACGTCGGTCGACCCGAAATTGACGTTGACCGATTGCACCAGTTCCGGATCGATCTGCTGGCTGGAATAGATCGCATAATTCCCTGCGTCGTTCAGCGGCAGGCCATCGAAGGTGAAGGCGATGCGGCTGGCATCGAAGCCGCGGATGCGGATGCCGCCGCCATTGCCGCCATAGGGATCGCCCGCATTGTAGTTGACGCCGGGCACGAGGTTGATCGCATTGAAGATCGACTGGCCGGGGACGGTATGCTCGATATAGTCCTGCGTGACGATCGCGCGCGCCTTGGGCGAATTGGGCAGGTCCATCACCACCGGCTTGCGGGCGCGTTCGCCCACCACGACGACATCCTGTTCCGCCTTGTCTTCGGCGGCGATCGTGCCCGCCGTCTGGGCAAACACCATTTGCGGGAGCATGGCGCACAGGCACACGCCACCGATACCGGCAAGGCCGGTCCAGTTCTTGATCACATATTCCTCCACGGGAGATTTGGAAGAAGGCCGCCCTATGACCAAGGTTTTTCATTAGTGTGACAATGTTCATGTGTAATGATGATAAATGCAATAGCGGCGCGGCGGGGCCCAGCCGCTTGATCTGCCGGCCAAAGCCCGATTAGGGCATGCGCCATGACCATTTCCCGCCGCGCGCTGCGCCGCTTCATTATCGCGATCGCCCTTCCCGCCCTGACGGTGCCGTTCTCTGCAGGCGCGACCGCACAGGGCGTGAAGGCGCGGCCTTCCGCGCCCCCGGCGGCGGCCAATGGCGGCATCATCCCCCTTCCGCTGAACCCCATCGTACCGCCCGCCCAGCGTGCCTGCACCTCGCGGACGCCGTCCGGGCTGGGCTATACGGTCTTGCGTCCCGGCACGGGTGCGATGCCCGGTGCGGACGCGACCGCGCTGGTCAACTATGTCGGCTATCTGGCCGCGACGGGCGTGGTGTTCGACCAGGCGATGCAGTCGGTCATGCCGGTGGGCGAGGTCATTCCCGGCTTCTCGCAAGGGCTGCAAATGGTCGGTCGGGGCGGCATCCTGCGCCTCTGCATTCCGGCCGCCCTGGGTTATGGCGCGCAGGCCTCCGGCCCTATCCCGGCCAATGCGGATCTGGTCTTCCAGGTCGAAATGCTGGACTTCAAGACCGCCGCCGAGATCGCCGAACTCCGCCGTGCTGCGGCGGCTCCCGAGAAGCCCGCGACGCCCCAACCCTGAGCGCGACATATCGAGGAGCCTGCGCGCTCCCGGCAGCCAAGGTCATCATATGCGATTGACTCGCATTAGCTAATTTGGCAACGGGCTCGGACAGCGAGATACGGCACCGATGGTTCCGGGCCAGGGCTGGCGGGAGCGACGGGCATGCGAAGGATCGAGCGACTGTCGTCTGTGGCGCGGTCTGCCTTGTCCGTCGCTCCGGCAGCATGTGCCGCCTTCGGGCTGGCGGCATGGCCCGCGCCATGACAGTCCTGCCGCCACTGGCCACGCTGTTCGCCGACCAGCGGCGACGGCTGATCGCAGAGGCCTCGCGTGTGACAGGCGACCCCGATTCCGCAGAGGATGTCGTGCAGGAAGCATGGCTTAAACTGGCGCAGCGGGGGCCGGAGCGGCCGGTCGGCGAACCCATCGGCTATATCCGACGCGTGGTCCGCAATCTGGCGATCGATGCCTATCGTCAGCGGCGACGGCAGGAACGGATCATGCCGCCGGATCTCGACGGCGAAAGCTACCGGGTCGCGGCCGCGGCGGCCGATGCGGAACAGGCCGCGATCGCTGCCCAGCAACTCGCCATCGTCGCCGCCGAACTGCGCCGGATGTCCCCGCCCATGCGCCGGGCGGTGGAGATGCATCGCCTGTCGGGGGCGCCCTTGCGCGAGATCGCCGCTGAACTGGGCGTGTCGATCACGACGGCCCATTCGCTGGTCATAGAGGGCGTGGCGCGCTGTCGCCGCGCGCTTCACCCAGCGACGAATTAGTCAGCCGGGGCGAAAAAATGGCGGCCCCGTTCGTCCTCGGAAAGAAGGAAGAGGCTGAAGCCATTGTGAGCAAGGACGAGGGCGAGACATATGACCAGCGCGAGGCGCTGGAATGGATGATCCGGTTGCAGGAGCGACCGGATGATGCCGCCTTGCACGACCGGTTTCGGCTCTGGCGAGAGACACCGGCGCATGATGAGGCGTGGAGCCAGCTCGACCATGTCAGCGCCCTGATCCGGCAGCTTCCATCATCGGGCAGCGTGGCGAGGGTTCCCGCCATACCCGATCGGCGATGGCGACGCGCAGGCCGGACAATTCTGGCCCCATTCGCGCTGGCCGCCAGCCTTACCGCCCTTTTTATCGGCCGCGACCTTTTGCCAATCCCGGCCGCGGCAACGACAACGCGGACCGGCGAAGTCCGGACGTTGACGCTCGCCGACGGCAGCCGCGTCACCCTGGCCCCCCGCAGCGCCATGACGTTCGACGGCGCCCGCCATGCACGCCTGTTGCGCGGAAGCGCCTATTTTCAGGTTCGCCATGATGACGACCATCCGTTCCGGGTCGTCGCGGGCGATGCGGTCGCCACGGATCTGGGAACCGCGTTCGAGGTCGCCATGGAAGACGCCACGACGCATATCGCCGTTCGCGAGGGAGCCGTCGGCGTATCCTGTGCCGGGGGCTGGGAGGATCTCCTCCCCTTGCGGCCCGGCCAGACCGAAGACCTCGACTGCGCTTCGGGCTCCCGGCACCGGGGCGAGATGCCGCCCTCCCGCGTCGCCGCCTGGGCCACGGGAAGGCTCGTCATGATCGATCGCCCCCTGGCGGCGGCGATCGCGGCGCTGCGGCCATGGCATAAGGGATGGCTGATCGCCCGCGGCCCCGGCATGGCGCGCCATGTGACCGGCGTCTACGATCTGCGCCATTCCGACCGCGCCCTCGCCGCGATGCGCCAGGCTCACGGCCTGTCCATCACCCGGATCACGCCGTGGATCACCATCGTCCACGCCTACTGAACGACGAACCCCAAAAAAATTTTTGAAACCACCCGAAAATCCGAGCCGCCCAAACGTCCAACTCATGAATGCGAACAATACGCATTAGCATTTATGCCGTGTGACAATGGGGGATCATGTGAAGAGCGGACGGATCGGTTTTCGATGGAAGCGGCTGGGCATCGGCTTGATGCTGTCGGCCTCGACGATGGGGGTCATGGGCGCACCGCTGGCGGCTCAGGGTCGGCCGGACGAAATCAGCCTTGCCATCCCCGCACAGCCGCTGGCCGACGCGCTGGCCCTGTTCGCCCAGCAGGCACAGGTGCAGTTGAGCGTCGATGCGGGCCTGCTCGCCGGGCTGCGGTCACGCGGGGCGTCGGGCCGCATGGACCGCGCCCGGGCCCTGGATCATCTGCTCGCCGGGACCGAACTCGACTGGCAGCTGTCGAACGGAGTCCTGACGCTCCGGCGTCGCCCGGTGCGGTCCTCAGGCGGCACGCAGGCCCCGGTGATCACCGACGCCCTGCGTGTCGAGGGAGACGATGCCCCCCGCAATGTCGCGGCGACGCGCGCCGAGCGGGGCCATGACGCGGTCTTCGACGCCGATTTCTCCAGCGGCTACAAGGACCGGGCCGAGATCGAACGCTATAAGGGCGTCACCACCTCCGACCTGCTGAGCGGCATGGTCAATGTCCTGAGCGGCGATGCGCGCAACAGCGGCGCGCTCGACCCCAGCATTCGCGGTATCCAGGGGCCCGGCCGCGTGCCCGTCGTGATCGATGGGACCGAACAGGCGCTGACCGTCTGGCGTGGCTATAACGGCGCGAGCAACCGGGCCTATGTCGATCCCAGCCTGATCTCCGGGCTTCAGGTGCTGCGCGGCCCGACCGATCGGGGCAATATCCGAAGCTCGACGGGCGGTACGGTCGTCATCAACACGCTGGACGCGGACGACGTGCTGCGTCCGGGCCGGACCTTCGGCCTCGACGTGCGGCTGGAGGGCGGCAACAATGCGACCGACCCGCGCCTGCCGACGTTGCTGACCGGGCGCGACTATCGCACCGTGCCCGGCTTCCCGCAAAACTCGCCCAGCTTCGCGCTGCGCGACCCCTCGCTGCTGATCGTGCCGCGCACCCGCGACGACAATCACTTCTTCTCGCTGGGGGACCGCGCGGTGCGGGTTGCGGCGGCGTTGCGGATCGAGGGGCTCGACCTGTTCGGGGCCTATGCCTATCGCGAGCGGGGCAACTATTTCTCCGGGACGAGCGATCCGGATTATTACCGGCAGACGCAACTCCCCTCCAGCAATCTCAACCGGATCCGCCGCATGGCGCTGGGCTTCGCGCCGGGCGATGAGGTGCCCAACACCTCCAGCGATCTGGAGTCCGTGCTGCTCAAGGCGACCTGGCACATCGCCGACGACCAGTATCTGCTGGTCAGCCTGCGCGACAGCGTGACGCGATATGGCGAGATCATGCCGTCACGCATCCTGATCGATACCGGCAATGCGCAATGGCCGCTCAGCAAGGTCCATGCCCGCGCCTATAATGCCGAATATAAGTGGCAGCCGGAGAGCCGCTGGATCGACCTGAAGGCCAATCTCTGGGCCACCGACACGACCAGCGACACCTATAATTCCGGCGGCATGCCCAATTTCGCGACCTTCGCCCAGCCGATCCTGGTCGACAATGCCCGCGCCAATGCGATCAACAACCGCTATGGCTTGAACGCCGCCAACACGGTCCGGCTGGGCTCGACCTTCGACCTGACGCTGAGCGGCAATTGGCAGCATGAGAAACTGGCGTCGCGCGACGTCTATGATCCGGCGCGCTTCCAGGGATGGCGGCAATTCCCGCGTGCGGGACGGCGCGAGGAGTTCCTCGTCCGGCTGGACGGCGAATGGCGCCCCGCCAGCTTCCTGAAGCTGAACGCGGGGGTCAGCTATGCCGGTTACTGGGCGGTGGACGATTTCGCGCGGAGCCAGATCGCCAAGGGCAATGCCAACCTGAATTCCACCGTCTATCGCGGCTATAATTCGTTCTTCAACGTAAAGGGCACCGGCGCCGATTTCGCCAAGCGCTACTGGCGCAGCCTGTTGACCGATGTCGATCCCAAGGAGGTCGACGCGCTGATCGCCCAGCTGCTGCCCGAATATCTCGCCAATCCCTATGAGGTCGCGTTCGAGGAGCAGGGGCCGACATGGAGCCCCGATGCCCAGGGACGCTATGCCCGGAACGGCAATCCCTGTCTCAACGGTGCGATCAGCCAGATCGCGGGCAATGACGGGACGTGCCGTCTGCAGAGTATCGTCGAGGTCGTTCCGATCACCGCGCCGCGCCGGTCGGATCACCGCTGGGCCCCCAGCCTGTCCGCCACCGTCTATGCCGACGAACAGACCCGCGCCTATGCCCGCTATATCGAGACGTGGCGCTTCCCGAGCATGTTCGAGAGCACGCTGGGCTTCTCCGCATCGTTCAACCCGCTCGCGCAACTTCAGCCGGAGCACGCCAAATTATACGAGATCGGGTTGGTCCGCGACCTGCGCAGCCTGGTACACCTCAACCGCGAGGATCAACGCGCCGACATCAAGCTGACCTTCTATCGCAACCACATCTCCAACGTGGTCGAACGGTCCACCAACCTCCAGTTCAGCAATATCCGGGAACAGACGATCGCGGGGATCGAGGCCGAGGCGCGGATCGATACCGGCGGCTTCTATACGCAGCTGGGCGCAGCCTTCATGACCACCAACCAGGTGTGCGACGAAAGCGCCGCCGCGCTTGCCGACAAGAAGAATGGCAGCGTTCCCAACTGCGTGAAATATGGCTTTCCCGACGGTTTCCTGCTGACCCAGGCGACGCCGGAGCAATCGGTCAACTGGACGATGGGAGGGCGCTTTTTCGACAAGCGGCTCGAACTGGGCGGGCGGCTGACCTATTATAGCCGCTACAATAATCCCTTCTTCGAAAAGATCGCGAACCTGCCGCGCGCGCAGCAGATCGACGTTTATTCGCTCAACGTGCCGTTCAGCTGGGGCGCGATCGTCACCGCCGACGCCTATGTCCGCTACAATCTGAACAACCGTTTCTCGGCCGAGCTGGTCGGGACCAACCTCAACGATCGTTATTATGCCGACCCGCTGACCCGTTCGCTGATGCCCGCACCGGGGCGCACCGTCCGGTTGAGCCTGACGGGCCGCTTCTGACGATCCCGCCATTCGACCCCGCCGCCCTCGTCCTTCCTGAAAGCCGGACGAGCGGCGGGGCCGGATCGATGCGCCCGAAGCGATCGGACGCACACAACCGCAGGAGCAATAGCATGACCTCCATCCAGATGAAGACCATCCTTCTCGCCGGCCTCGCCACCGTCCTGGCCAGCGGCGCGGCGCAGGCGCAGTTCGCCGGAGGATCGAGCGATATCAATAAGGTGACCGTGGGTGTCAGCGATGTGAACGGTGGCCCCCATGTCGCGGGCCGGGCCGGGATCGGCGTGCCGGGTACCAGTGGACGGCGCGTCGATTTTCAGGGGCTCAGCCTCTATGCCGTGCCCGATCTGAACGGGGTGCGTCATCTGAACATGGCGACGAGCAACACCCAGGATCATAGCAGCTATGGCGACTTCCGCTTCGCGCGGGTCGGTTCGGCGGACCTGTGGTTCGGCGAATGGTCGCAGACGGGCAATGCCTCGGCGGGGGATCACACCGTCTATTATGTCGGCAACACCAGCGGCACGACCGTCCCGACCAGCGGCACTGCGACCTACACGGTCAAGGGGATCAGCGACTATGGCAACAAGGGCGCGCTGACCGGCACCCTGACCGCCAATTTCGGCTCGGGCACGTCGGGTACGCTGCGCGGCAGCCTGTCCAACGCGTCGACCGGCGCGGGGGTCGATATCGGCACGGCGCGGATCATCGGGGCCAGCTTCTCGGGCAATGGAGGCGCGGCGACCCAGTCGGGAACAACGGTTGCGTCGGGCGGCGCGGTGAGCGGTCGCTTCTTCGGCGCCGATGCGGCGGCACTGGCCGGGACCGTCAAGTTCGACGGCGCGCGCCAGCATGACACCGCCTTCGGCGGCACGAAGAACTGACGCAAGGGTCGGGGCTCCTGTCTCTCCCTTGCGGGAGCCCCGGCTTTGCCTAGCCCCTATGCGCCATATCCTCCTTCTCGGGTTTCTCTCGCTGTCGGCGTTCCTGTCGTCGGGCGCCGTCCATGCCCAGACCGCGCGTAGCGAAGACGATCGCCTTCGCCTCGACCCCGGCATCGACCGCCGCCCAACCGCCCGCGAACGCGCAGCCATCGACGCGAGCGATCGGCCGACCAGCATCACCATCGATGGTCAGACCTACAGCGTCGCCAACAATCCTGACGATCTCGGCCGCGCGCTGTATCTGTCGGTCGCGCGCAGGCAATGGCCCGATGTGCGCCGCTTCCTGCCCGCCTATCTGGCGCTCGCCAATCCCGATCCGATGCTCGTCGCCTGGGCGCGGGGCGGACTGGCGCGCAGCGAGGGGCGGCTGGGCGAGGCCGAACGGGCCTATCGCGCGCTGCTGGCGATCCAGCCCGACTTCCTGCCCGGTCGGCTCGAACTCGGTCGCGTCCTGTTCGAGAACCGCAAGGACCGCGAAGCCCGCACGCTGTTCCGCGACATCCGGGCCGAGCTCGCCGATCAGGGCGAGCGGGCCGCCGGGGTCCGCCGCTCAGTCGACACCTTTCTCTCGGTGCTGGACCGCCGACGCGGCTGGCAGGGGATGATCGCGCTGGGGCCGGGTTACAGCAGCAACCTGAACCAGACCTCGGCCAGCCAGACCTGCCTGCTGATCGGCCAGGACGGCCGCTGCCTGATCGACCGGACCCTGCCACCCGCCATCGCCTCGGTCGGCGTCAATGTCGAGGGCAATGCCAGCCGCCGGATACCGCTTGGCGGACAGGGTGGGCTGCTCGCCCGCGCCTTTCTCTATGGCGACATCTGGCCGGGCCATGGCACCTATGACCAGGCGACGCTGAGCGCGCAGATCGGCTATGATCATCAGACCGCGCGATATAGTCTGACCCTGTCGCCGACCTTCGACCTCGCGGCGTTCGGCCATCGCCTGCTCTACGCCGCGCCGGGCCTTCGCGCCGAGGCGATGGTCAGTCCGTCGCCCAGCACCGCGATCCGTGTCGAGCTGGGGCGGCGGCAGTTCGATTACCGCGGTGGCCATGACGATCTGGATGGCGCCCTGAACGAAGCCAATGCCACTTTCTGGCTGTCGCTTCGGGGCGGATGGACGCTGTTCGGCGGGGTGGAGGGCGGCGACAAGCAGGCCGCCGCCCGCGCCAATGCCTATCGCCATGTCGGTGCGCGGATGGGCGTGGCGCACGGCTTTTCGGATTGGGCGGACCTGACGCTGATCGGCTCCGTCCGCCAGCGGGATCATCGGGGCTATAGCGATCTGCTGGGCGCGGTGCGTCATGACCGCGAGACGAACCTGACCGCCGTGCTGCGCCTGCCCAGGCTGCGCCTCGCCGGGCTGACCCCGAATATCCTCCTTCAGCACAACCGGGTGACGAGCAATGTCGACTGGCTCTATTCCTTCCGCCGCACCGCTGCGAGCATCAGGCTGGAACATGGCTTTTAGCGGCGGACGAGACCGAAGCGGCTACCGCCAGCCCGTCCAGGCGCGGGCATTCGGCACCGTGACGCTCTTGGTCGGCATGATGGTCGGCGCGCTGCTGTTCAGCATTCGGTGGATCGCACCGCCGATCCCCTCGGTCGATGCCGGACAGACGGCGGTGTTCCTCGCCCAGTCCATTCCACTCGCGCCGGTCGTGGAGCCCAGCACCTCCCCCTCCCCGCCCCGGTCACAGTCAAAGTCCCCGCTACCGCCCGCGACGACCGATACAAGCGCCCCGACGCCGACTGCCCCGATCTCTCCTGCCCCGATCTCTCCTGCCCGCGCCATGCCCGCTTCGCCGCCTGCCCCCGCTTTCCAGCCTCAGGCAACGGGGATGGTGACCCCGGTCGCAGGCCCCGCCATGCCCCCGGCATCCGCCCCGGCCACGCCCACCAGCCCAACGTCATCGGCCAGCGCCGCCGCCGACTGGCGCGCCAGGCTGCTCGGCCATCTCAAGCGCTACCGACACTATCCCCGCCAGGCCGAGGCGGCCCGCCAGCAGGGCGTCGCGCGCATCGCCATCACCCTGCGCCGTTCCGGCGAGGTGACGGCGGTCGAGCTGATCCACGGCAGCGGCTTTCCGCTGCTCGATCAGGAAGCGTGCGCCACGGCCCGCCGCGCCTCCCCCGTGCCGCCCGTCGAGGATGGCATTCCCGGCGATCCCGTGACCGTCGAAGTCCCGATCGATTTCGCGCTTCGGCGCTGAGCCTTCCCGCCGTTTCCGCCGGTCGACGGAGAATCCGGGGCCGTCGCGATCGTCATAACCTGTCTCATCGACGCCGATAGCTCGCCTAGCCGCCCGGCAATATATGCTTTTCTCGCAACTCCCATCGATTTGGTAGGCTTTGACCCGTGGCGCCGTGTGGTGCCCGGTGAGGAGCCGTCCATGACCTCGAACCGCTGTCACGATCCGCCTGTGCGGCGGGCCAGTCGCGCCCGCCTCTAACCTCTGAACCATGATCGGGACCGGCAAGGGTTCGATGCCATCCGTGCGTCGGCGGCCGATGCCCGCGCCTTGGTCCCATTGCCAGAACCATAAGAAAGCCAATCCATGAAAAGGGGATTTCCGGCGGCGATGACGCTTGTCCTGAAGCGCCGCTGCCTGTTGCTGGCCGCCACGGCCTTGATGCCGTCCAGTGCCGGAGCGCAAGTCGTTCTCGCCAGCCATGCCGTGCCCGCGAGCGGGGCCACCGAGAATGCCGAGCCCGAAGCCGCGCCCGATGGGTCCGGCGACGTCGTCGTTACCGCCCGGCGGCGCGAGGAGCGGGCCCAGGACGTCCCGATCGCGCTCAGCGTCGTCGGTGCCGAGCAACTCGGCCTGCGCGGCGATTACCGGCTCGACCAGGTGCAGCAGCTGGTGCCGTCGCTTCAGGTCTTCAGCTTCAACCCGCGCAATACCAACATCAATATACGCGGGCTGGGCTCCAACGTCGCGCTGACCAATGACGGTCTGGAGAATGGCGTCGGCGTCTATATCGACAATGTCTATTACGGCCGCGTCGGGCAGAGCCAGTTCGATCTCGTCGATCTCGACCGGGTCGAGGTGTTGCGCGGGCCGCAGGGCACGCTGTTCGGCAAGAACACCACCGCCGGCGCGATCAACATCTCCAGCCGCCTGCCGCAATTCCAATGGCATGCCGATGGCCAGGCCGATATCGGCAATTACGACTATCGGCAGTTGCGCGGCTCGGTCACCGGCCCGTTGATCGACGGCCTGGCCGCCTTTCGCCTGAGCGCCGCCTATACCACGCGCGACGGTTTCCTCTACGACACGACCACACGCCGCCGCGTCCATGACTATGAGAATGCGACGGTGCGCGGCCAGTTGCTGCTGACCCCGGCCCCGGCGCTGACCATCCGCATCATCGGCGACTGGGGGCAGCAGGACCAGTCCTGCTGCATCAACCTGCCGGTGCGGACCTTCGCGACCTATGACAATGGCAGGGCGATCGCGAACAACTTCGAACAGCGGCTGGCACGCTTTCCCAACTATACGCCGCTACCGCTTGATCCCTTTGCCAGGCGTACCGATGCCAATTCGCCGTTCCAGGCCAATATGGACACCTGGGGCGTGTCGGGACAGGTCGATTACGATCTGGGCGGCGCTGCGCTGACGTCGATCACCGCGGCCCGGCAGTGGAACTGGTTTCCGCGCAACGACGGCGACCTGACCGCGCTGTCGATCAACACGCAGGGGCATATCCTCAACTTCCAGCGCCAGTTCAGCCAGGAATTGCGGCTCGCCTCGACCGGCTCGCGCGCGCTCGACTGGGTACTGGGCGTCTATTATTTCCAGCAGGTGGTGCGCGGCTATGGCCGCACCGAATTCGGGTCGGATGCCGCGCTCGCGCTCTTTCCGACCGACGATCAGACGGTGGCGAGCATCGCCACCAACGGCCTGCTGTCCGCCTACCGGTCCGATCCACATACCAAGAGCGGCGCGGTCTTCGGCCAGGCGACCTGGCACATCAGCCCCGCGCTCAGCCTGACCGGCGGCCTGCGCTACACCCATGAGGAGAAATGGGGCAGCTATGCCAATGATCGCCTCTTCGCGCAGCCGACCACCGGGCTGACCGCGGCGCAGATCGCGCGCGTCGCGGCGATCCGCAACGCGCTGGTCCCGAACCAGGCCTTTTCGGTCGACACTGACGACGACAGCGTCTCGGGACTGGCGACGCTGGGGTGGAAGCCGGGCGAGGACATGCTGGTCTATGCCACCTATTCGCGCGGGGCGAAGTCGCCGGGGCTGAACCTCACCAATCTGCCCAGCGGCGTCGATCCCATCGTCAGGACCGAGACGGTCGACAATTTCGAGGTCGGGCTGAAGTCCCAGTTTCTCGACCGGCGCGTGACGCTGAACCTCGCCGCCTATCAGACCAATGTCACCGATTATCAGACGACGATCGTCCAGCAGGTGGTCGGCACCAACACCTATATCAATTACATCGCCAATATCCCCAAGGTCCGCTCGCGCGGGTTCGAGGGCGATCTCGCGGTGCGCGCGGCCGACTGGCTGAGCCTGACCGGCTCGATCGCCTATACCGACGCGACCTATCGCGACTATCCCAACGGCCCGACCCCGGTGGAGGCGCTCAACCCGACCGCCGCCAATCCCGGCGGCTCACCCGCGCGCGACTTCACCGGCCAGCGGCTGGCGGGCGTGCCGAAATGGGCAGCCTCGGTCGGCGGCGACGTCACCCGCCCGATCGGCGGGGGTGCGGAGGCCTATCTGCACGGCGACTGGTCGTACCGCTCCTCCTATTACACCGTCGCCAGCAACAGCCGATACGGGTTGGTCCCCGGCTATGGCCTGGTCAATGCACGCGCCGGGGTCCGGCTGGGCGAAGACGGCCGCTACGACCTGTCGGTCTGGGCGCGCAACCTGTTCGACAAAGACTATTTCCAGACCTTGAACGTCGTCAATTACGGGCTCGTCTCCGCCATTCTGGGCGATCCGGGCACCTATGGCGCGACGCTCAAGGTCCGTTTCTGACGGAGACGGCGATGGCCAGCATTCCCCTGCCCGCAATCGAACGCGATCACCCCGTGTCCCGACCGGCGGCACCCCTTGCCGCACCACGCCAGCGTTACGGCGCGGCACGGCTGAGCGCCTTCGGATCATTGGAGGTTCCCGCCTGGGGTGCGGAGTTGGCGATCGCCCTCTTCGTCCCGCAAATCTATGCGAGTCACTACGGCATTCCCTTGGCCGCGCTCGGGATCATCCTGTTCCTGGTCCGCCTTTGGAGCGTCGTCACCGATCCGATCGTCGGTGCCCTGAGCGACCGCAGCCGCACCCGTTTCGGTCGCCGCAAACCCTGGATCGCGGGCGGCGGGCTCCTGTTCGGGCTGGCGTCCATCGCCCTCTTCTTCCCGCCAACGGCTCCCGGGCCACTCTATCTGGCGACGACGCTGTTCGTGTACACCATCGGATGGACGATGATCGAAGTGCCGTCCTGGGCCTGGGCAGGCGAGGTGTCCGGCGACTATCACGAGCGCACCCGCATCATGACCTATCAACAGGTGCTGCGGTCGATCGGCCTGTTGCTGATCCTGGTCCTGCCGACGCTGATGGATCGAGGAAGCGCGGCTGCGCCGAACGCGAAGCTCCATGTATCGGGCGCCTTCGTCCTGGCGACGCTGTTGCCCACGCTCCTCCTGACCCTGTCCGCGCTGCCTGAGCCCGCGCTGCCGAGCCAGTCGCATCACCGCATCGGATTCTGGCGGACGGCCACGATCGTCTTTCGAGACAGGCTGCTCCTGCGCGTGCTCGCCTCCGACCTGGCGGTGACCGCGGGCCAGTCGATCCGCGCCGGGCTGATCGCCTTCTTCTGCATCAGCTATATGGGTCTGGCGCAATGGGCGAGCGGCCTGTACCTGCTGCAATTCGTCTTCGGCGTCGTCGCCGGGCCGCTCTGGCTGGCGATCGGGCGGCGGCTGGGCAAGCGCGAGACGGCGATCACGGGCGAGCTGGTGCAGGCGGCGATCAATATCGGCCTGCTCGCGGTCTTTCCCGACACGCTGTGGCTGCTGGTCGCTCTGGCGGTGGCGCAGGGGCTGACCCAGGGCTCGGGCAACCTGATGCTGCGCGCGATGGTCGCGGACGTCGCCGATGCCCATGAACTGGCGACGGGGCACAATCGCACCGGCCTGTTCTTCTCCGTCTTCAGCCTGGCGTCCAAGGCGGGCCCCGCGATCGGCATCGGCCTCGCGCTCCCGCTCCTCGCCTGGGTGGGTTTCCGGCCCGGAGGGCATAGCGCGCCCGCCGCGCTGGAGGCCCTGAAATACGTCTTCGCGCTCGGCCCCGCCGCCGCGCACATCATCTCGGCTGCGCTGATCTGGCACTTCCCGCTCGACCAGACCCGCCACGCCGCGATCCGCCGCGCGCTCGACACCCGCGCGGCCTCCGTTCCCGTCGAAGCCTGAAGGAGTGTGTGACATGACCGTGATCCAACACCAATTCGATAACGCCGCCGACGCGCAGAGCCCGCTCGACATCGTCCCCGTCGCCGGGCGGATCGGCGCGGAGATCCGGGGCGTCGCCCTGTCCGGCGACCTGGACGACCTGACCGTCGATGCGATCAAACGGGCGCTCGGCCGCCACAAGGTGATCTTCTTCCGCGGCCAGACCCAGCTGGACGACGAAGCGCACGAGGCCTTTGCCGCCCGGCTCGGCGAACCGCTGGCGCATCCGACCGTCCCGGTGGCGGAAGGATCGCGCTTCCTGCTCGAACTCAACTCGCGCGAGGGCGAGGCGGCGTCGCAATGGCATACCGACATCACCTTCCTGCCCGCCTTCCCCGCCGCGTCGATCCTGCGCGCGCTGGTGATCCCGCCGGCGGGCGGCGACACGCTCTGGGCGAATGCCGTCGCCGCCTATGAAGGTCTGTCCGCCCCGCTCAAGGCCCTGGTCCACGACCTGCGCGCGGTCCACACCAATGCCTATGACTATGCCACCGCCAGCCCCGAGGCATCGTCGGAGGCGATCCGCCGCCACCGCGAGATATTCGCCTCCACCGTCTATGAGACCGAACATCCGGTGGTGCACGTCCATCCGGTGACGGGCGAAAAGGCGCTTCTGCTGGGCAATTTCGTCAAGAGCTTCGTCGGACTGAGCCGTGACGATTCCAACCGGGTGTTCCAGATCCTACAGGATCAGATCACCAAACCGGAAAACACCGTCCGATGGCGCTGGCAACCGGGCGATGTGGCGATCTGGGACAATCGTGCGACCCAGCACCGTGCGATCGCGGATTTCGGCAGACAGAAGCGCCACCTGCGCCGCGCGACGATCGCCGGATCGGTGCCGGTCGCGGTCGACGGCGGCTCTAGCCGCGCGCTGAAGCCCGAGCGACTGCTCGAAGCCGCCGAGTGATCCCTTCCGCCGGCATCCCCGCGACACGGGATGCCGGCGGCTCCTTGCCCAACGTTACCGACGGCATGGCCGCGCGCGCCAGGACGCGCTGCATGACCGATTTTTCATGATATATTGTCTCTGCCACGCGCATGGTGCACAGGTGCCGGACATCCGAGCATCGAGGTATCCATGTCGCTCCCACCATCCGCCCCGATCCTGATCGAGGACCTGTCGGTCGCCTATGGCGATCATCGCGTTCTCGACGGGCTGTCCCTGGCCGTGGGATCGGGCAGCATCACCGCGTTGCTGGGCGGCAATGGCGCGGGCAAGTCGACCACCCTGTCCACCCTGCTCGGCTTTACGCGCGCGCAATCGGGGCGGATCGCGGTGTGCGGCGTCGATCCCGGCACGGCCCCCGACGCGGCGCGTCGCCACATCGCCTATCTGCCCGAGAATGTCGCGCTCTACGAGCATCTCTCGGCCATCGAGAATGCCGATTACCTGTTGGCGCTGAGCGGCGAGCGGCAGGGTCGCGACGCGATCGTCGAGGCGTTGCGGGCCGCCGGGTTGCAGGAGCGCGCCTGGGACCAGCGGCTGGTCGGTTTCTCCAAGGGCATGCGGCAGAAGGTGGCGATCGCCGTGGCGCTGCTCCGCGCCGTCCCCGTCCTGCTGCTCGACGAGCCGACCTCCGGGCTCGATCCGCGCGCCACGGCGGATTTCAACGCGCTGGTGTCGGCCGTGCGCGAACGCGGCACCGCCGTGCTGATGGTGACGCACGATCTGCTGAGCGCCGCCGATGTCGCCGACGACATCGCTTTTCTGGAGGCCGGTCGGGTCACCCACCGGGTGACGGCGAACGGGCCGGACCGGTTCGACGTGCGCGCGCTCCATGCCCGGTTCCAGGTGAGCGGGGAACGGATCGCGGCATGAGGATCGTCCGCCTGATCGCACGCGACGAATTGCGGCTGATGCTGCGCAACCGTGTCGCCCTGATCGCCTTTGCGCTGATCGTGCTGCTGACCCTGGTGGCGGTCGCGAGCAGCTGGTCGCACCAGCGCGGCGTCGCCGAACTGCGCGAGCGGCATCAGCATGAGGCCGAACACGCCTTCGACGCGCAGCCCGACCGGCATCCGCACCGGATGGTCCATTATGGCCATTTCATCTTTCGTCCGCTCAGCCCGCTCGCGGCGTTCGATCCGGGTGTCGACGCCTTTACCGGCAACAGCATGTTCCTGGAGGGCCATCGACAGAATAGCCCGAATTTCGGCGATGTCCGGCAAAGCTCGCTGCTGATCCGCTTCGGCCAGCTGACCCCGGCCTTCGTGCTTCAGATCGTCGCCCCGCTGCTGCTGATCTTCCTCGGGTTCGGCAGTCTGGCGCGCGAGACGGAGCGCGGCACGCTGCGCCTGCTGATGTTGCAGGGGGCGTCGCGGCGACAGGTGGTGGCGGGCAAGCTGCTCGCGCTGGGCGGCGTGGCGCTTGCCGCCGCCGCACCGGCGATGCTCGGCCTGCTGGTCATCGCCGGACAGCCGGGCGCGCTGGGCCTGCCGATGCTGGTGATCGCGCTGGGCTATCTGCTCTATCTGGGCCTGTGGGTCGTGCTGATCCTGCTCGTCTCGGCCTGGGTCCGCCGCAGCCGCGATGCGTTGCTGGTGCTGGTCGCCTTGTGGGCGGTGACCACGGTGCTGCTGCCCCGTGCCGTGCCCGACCTGGCGAGCGGGGCCGTGCCCTTGCAGAACCGCCTGCAGACCGATGTCGCCATCGGGCGCGACCTGCGGCGCATGGGGGACAGCCACAATCCCGACGATCCCCATTTCGCGCAGTTCAAGCAGGCGCTGCTCGATCGCTACCATGTCAAGCGGGTCGAGGATCTGCCGGTCAACTATAAGGGGCTGCTCGCGCTGGAGGGGGAGCGGCTGACCTCCGAACTGTTCGACCGCTATGCCGCGCAGAGCTTCGCCGCGCAGGCCCGGCAGAATGGACTGGTGAACGCCGCCGGACTGCTCAGCCCCGCCATCGCGCTGCGCGGACTGTCGATGGCGGCGGCCGGCACCGACTTCGCCGCGCATCGCCGGTTCCTCGAACAGGCCGAGGTCTATCGCTATGCGCTGGTCCAGCGGCTGAACCGGATGCAGGCGCAGGATGTCAGCTATGCCGACGATACCGCCACCGATGCGGGGGCCGACCGGCGCAAGCGGATCGGTGGCGCGCATTGGCGGGCGATCCCCGATTTCCATTTCATCGCCCCCACCGATGCGACGCTGGCACGCGCCGCGCTGCCCGGCCTCGCCATATTGAGCCTGTGGCTGATCGCCGCCCTGGCCTTGCTGGGGCTGGCCACCCGCCGACTGGGAGCGCGCCGATGACCTTGTGGCGGCACGAACTTCGCTTGTTGCAGCGCCAGCGGCTGAGCGTCCTCGCGCTGGCGCTGCTCGCGCTGTTGACCATCGCCGCGCTGGGGACGGGCATGGCCGAGGTCGCTCGCCAGCGGGCCGCCATCGCCGCCATTCCGCCCGCCCAGGCCGAGGATATCGGCGCGGTCGCCGACTATGTCGTCCGGACCAGGGACGCCGGAAGCGCGGCCTATTACAGCTTTCACGCCACCTGGGACGCGCCCGCGCCGCTGGCTTTCTCGGCGCTGGGCATGCGCGACGTCGCGCCCTACATCCTGCGCGTCCGCGCGCTGGGGCTGGAAGCGCAGATCTATGACGGCGACACCTTCAATCCCGAGGTCGCCCTGCCCGGCCGGTTCGACTTTGCCTTCGTGCTGGTGTTCCTTGCCCCGCTGTTCGTGATCGCGCTGTTCCACGATCTGGTGTCGGGCGAGCGGGAGGCCGGGCGGCAGCGCATGCTCGACGCGTTGCCGCGCGGTGGTGCAGCGCTATGGCGGCGGAGGACCGGGTTGCGCCTGATCCTGCTATGGGCCGCGCTCGGCCTGCCGTTCGCGGTGGCGGCGGCGGTCGAGGGGGTCGCGATCGACGTCGTCCTGCTCGTGCTGGGCGTGATCGTCGCCTATCTGCTGTTCTGGATCGGCCTGGCCGCGCTGGTCGGGCGGTTGCGGTGGAGTTCGGTCGCCAATGCCGCGACGCTGGCGGCTGCCTGGCTGGTGCTGGTGCTGATCGTGCCGACGCTCGGCAATGTCGTCATCGATCGCGCCATTCCGGTCGGACAGGGTGCCGAGATCGCGCTCGCGCAACGCGAGGTCGTCAACCATGCCTGGGACATTCCGCGCGAGGCGACGATGCGCCGCTTCTATGCCACGCATCCCGAATTGGCGGACTCCCCGCCGCTGGGGAGCGACTTCCACTATAAATGGTATCTCGCCTTCCACCAGAATGGCGACGAGAGCGTCGCGCCCAAGGTGCGGGCCTATCGCGCCGCGCTGGAACGGCGCGACCGGGCGGGCCGCGCCTTTGGCTGGGTGTTGCCCTCGGTCGGGGTGCAGGCGCTGCTCACCCGGCTGGCACGGACCGACCTGACCGCGCAGCTGGCCTATCAGGATCGCATCCGCGCCTTTCATGCCCGTCTGCGATCCTTCTATTACGGCTATGTCTTCTACGACCGGCCGTTCGGCCGGGACGAGTTCCGGCGCGCGCCCCGGTTCGACGACCGGGCGGGAGGCTGAGCCTCAGTCCACTTCCCGCGCCACCGGATATTGCAGGACATGGGGGTGCCCCGGCCCGGCCTGCGCATAGAGCCAGGCCAGCCGCGCATCGGGGTCGGCGGCAAAGCCCGGTTCGTCGCGCAGCCTGGTCTCGAACGCGGCCTTCACCTCGGGCTGGGTCGCCAGGACATGTTCGCCCAGCCTGGCGAGGACGAAGGCGTCGGTATCCGGCGCCGGTGCCAGCATCTCGGGAAAGAAGCCCCAGGCCAGGAAGGAATCCTGGCTCTCCGGCTCCAGCAGCGCGGCGGCCAGCAGGCCGAGTGGCTGGTCGGCGGGCACTCGCACGCTGCCCGCGGGCATGGCCTGTTCGGCCCGTAGATGCTCGAAGCGCGCGGTGATCGGATAGCGGCCCTCCTTGGGCTGCGTCACCTTGGGATCGATCAGCCGGACCCTATCGACCGTCAGCGTGCGGGGCGTGGCGATCGTCTCGAACGCGATGCCGTGCAGGCGCAGGCGGTCGATCACCTCGGTCTGCGCGGGCGGCACCCACCAGGCTTTGGGCAGGCGGACCGTCTCGACCGGCTGCTGGCCGATGATCGGCATGCGAAAGGAGATGGGCTTGCCCAGCCAGCGCTGCTCCCGGCGGCCCGAGGCGGGTGACAGATAGGTGTCGAACGCCACGCCCTTGAAATCCTCCACCCATCCGATCGGCTTGGGCGCAGGCTGCCAGCGGGTCAGGAGTTCGGCCGGGCGGCTGGCCCGGTCCTCGGCCTTGGCGGCGGCGATGCGGGCGGCATCGGTCCCGGCGATCCTCAGAGCGGCCTCCATCAGCACATAGGTGCCCAGCACCCGCCGACGATAGGGCTTCAGCATGTGGTTCTCGACCAGCACCGTCGGCATGCCGATGAAGTCGCCATAGCCCGTCGAATAGCGCGGCCCTTCGGGGCTGTAGCGTATGCCCTTGTCGGGCTGGCGCGTGTCGATGGGGCTGGGATAGATGGTCGGAACATGCCCTGCGGCCGTCAGCGCCTGCGACACGGCCGGGCCGAAGCGCTTCTCCAACCACCCGGCCGTCGCACGATGCCGCGCATATTTACCCCAGCCTGCATAGGTGAAGGTCACGTCATACTGCATGTCGAAGCCTTCGCTGACATGGCAGTCGATATAGAGGATCGGGTCGAACGCGCGGATCAGGCCGATCATCGCGCGCGACTCCGGCGCGTCGAGCTTGGCATAATCACGGTTGAGGTCGATATCGCGCGCATTCGCATCGCGGCCCTTTTCGGCCGGGCCGCGAATATGCGGATAGTTGTACGCGCTGCGCTGTTCGTGGCCGTCGATATTGTAGATCGGCACGAACACCAGATCGACCGTGTCGAGCAGGCTGTCCTTGCCGCGCAACGCGATGTCGCGCAGCAGCATCAGCCCGGCATCCTTGCCGTCGATCTCGCCCGAATGGATGCCGCCCTGGATCAGCACGACCGGCTTGCCGGGCCCGCCCTTGCTGGCGCGGACATAGATCATCTCGCGCCCCTCGGTCGTGCGGCCGAAGCTCTGCACGGAAATCAGCGGCGATGCCGCGTCGAGCCGTTCCAGCCATGCGCGGACCTCGGCATAGCGCGGCGTGGTGCGGAAGGCGGCGGCCTCGGCCGGGGTGATCCAGGGGTCGTCCGCCGCGACGATCAGCCGCTCGCTCGCGCCCTTCCACGGCATCGTCGGCGGCAGGATCCTGGCGGACAGATCGTCCGACCCGACCTGCTCCGCCAGAGCGGGAAGCGGCGTCATGGCGATCAGGCCAAACATGGTGCCCGCGCGCAGGGCATGAAGGATATCAAGGCGAGAGTGGTTCACGATCATGGTCCTGTCGTCCGCCATCACCGATGGCGTGGAAGGCCGCCTGCTGGCGCATCCTCGCCGATAAGACAATATATCGTTTCCTATGCATCCCGTTGGTCGGTCTGGCAAAACTCGACTTAAGCCGGGAATGGCGATGCTCCGGCACGTTATTCCGGGTGAGCCGTTTGCTGCTGATCCCTTTCAGCAGGAACCGACATGACCGACGATCCCCGCACCAGCCAGCCGACGCATTTTCCCGACGAGCCGCACCAGCCCAGCCCCGGCCTGACCACCGCGATGCGCACCAAGCCCGATCATGGCGAGGGGAGCTATGTCGGCAAGGGGCTGCTCACGGACCGGATCGCGCTCATCACTGGCGGAGACTCAGGCATCGGCCGGGCCGTCGCCATCGCCTATGCCCGCGAGGGGGCCGACATCGCCATTTCCTACCTGGCCGACGAACAGGCCGATGCGGAGGAAACGCGCCGCTGGGTCGAAAAGGCGGGACGGCGTTGCCTGTTGCTGCCCGGCGACATCCGCGACCGGGATCATTGCGCCAGCCTGGTCGAACGCACCGTCACCGAGCTGGGCGGGCTGGATATCCTCGTCAACAACGCCGCCGCCCAGACCATGAACGAGGGGCTGGACAGCATCGACGATGACGAGATGCAGGACGCCTTCGCCGCCAATGTCTTTGCGATGATCCGTCTCGCCAAGGCGGCCGCGCCGCACATGAAGCCAGGCTCGGCGATCATCAACACGACCAGCGAGCAGGCCAAGATCGCGAACAAGACGATGATCGTCTATGCCGCGACCAAGGGCGCGATATCAAGCCTGACGGTAGGGCTTTCCAACCTTCTGGCGGGCGACGGCATTCGCGTGAACGCGGTGGCGCCCGGCCCGATCTGGACACCCATCCAGCCGATCGCCAAATCGCCGCAGGAGTTGGAGACGCTCGGCCATGACACGCCGATCAGGCGCGCCGGACAGCCGGGCGAACTGGCCCCCGCCTATGTGCTGCTCGCGTCGGCCGAGGGCAGCTACATGTCCGGCAACGTCGTCGCCGTCACTGGCGGCGTCCCGATCTCCTGACCCCCGAAAGCCGGGCCTCGACCGGCGGCCTGTCCGCCCATGGCCGAGGCCCGCGCCGGATCGCGCATTGCCCCGGCCCTTGGTGATGCTACGGGTCCTTTCCTTCACGGATTGGAGACGGAGATGACGGTCACATCCAGGCCATGGGACGGCGCGGCGGTCGGCCAATGGCTCGACCACCGGATCCAGGCCGCCAGGCTCGACCAGGCGGCGGCGGACCGGCGGGGCTATGAGGCGCAGGACGACTATGACAAGGCGGCGGCCGAGGAATGGGTGTGTCGGGCATTGCAGGCTGGCGGCAAGGCCGATGACCAGGCAGCCTTCGCGCTGCATGTGAAAAGCTTGCTCGCGCGGGAAGAGTACCGGACGACCGGCATTTATGATGACCGGCGGTTCGACCGGAACGTCCGCGCCACGCTTCGCAGGATCGCTAAGATGACCAAGGCGAATGAAGGCTTCGAGAACCGACTTCGCTATCAGCGACCCGCCTGAACGTCGTCAAACCCGTGGCGAGCGCGGCGCGGCCTAGTCGCGCCGCGCCATCGCGATCAGGGTCGGCGCATCGACCGTGAACTTGAACCCGAAGACGAGCGCATTGCCAATATGGGTCTTGCGGAACGGGGCGCCGCTCTGGTCCGGGTTCAGGATATACTGGATGTTGGGCGACAGGCGGATGGCGGGGCCGATCTGGGCGCCATAGGCCAGCTCCATCATATATTGGTTGCGGCGAATGTCGCCATTGCCCCCGGCGGACAGGCGTGCGGCGCGCATCCGGGCCATCGCGAGGTCGGAAAAGCTCTGCTGGTTGATGACGAAGCCGATCGTATCGCGATCGCGCCAGGCAAAGGTCCCCGTCTGGAGCAGGCCCAGTTCGAGGAAATGCCGCTCCTCGACCCGGCCCGACAAATTAGTCATCGCGACGCCGAACACCGCCAGCCCCCGGTGCGAATTCATGTCGGGGCGCGTCAGCATCTGGTCGAAACGGGCATAGAGGCCGCTGCGCCCCTTGCGCGTGGCGGACGGGCGACCGCTCAGGATCGCGATGCCGCCCCGGTCGTCGAGCAGCGGATCGGCATAATCGCCGCGATCGACCCAGCCGCCCAGGATGTAATGGCGCGGCAGGCGGTCGGTCTTGAAGTCCGAGGCATAGCCGACCTCATAGGGCACGATGAAGCCCGTGCCGCCCTTGAAGCTGAGGCTGAAGCCATTGTCGTCGGCCCGCTTGCGGTTCGGGTTGACCTCATAGATGCCGGCATGGGCGAACCAGTTGTCGGCGATGGTCAGCTTGGCGCGGGCCATCCAGCTCGATGCCGGGAAATAGGTGAAGTTGCTGTTCTTGAAGACGAAGGTGGGATTGCCGCAGGCGGAATTCGTCTGGAAATTGCAGTAGAGCGGCGAGTTCAGGAAATGGATGTTCGCCTGGCTCTTGCCCGCCTCGATATCGAGCCGGTTGTCGAACAGCCTCTGTTCCCAGGTCAGGATAGCCAGATGGGTGTTCTGCGTGCCCCATACCTCCTGCACCGAGGTATTGTTGCCGATCGCGATCTGCGACAGGCTCTGGCCATGGCGGTTGGTGATCGCGAGGTGAAGGCCACCGCCGCCGATGCCCGCGATCTTGTCGAAGTCGAAATCGGCCCCGACATAGATTTGCCCGGTATAGGCGGCCTTGCGCTCCAGCCCGCCGGTGACGTTGGCGGCGGCTTCGCCCGTATAGTTCAGCGCCAGGGTGATGCCGTCATCGGCCAGCGGCTGCCAGGTCTCGTCGCCCTTCCTCCGCTGGCCCAGGACCAGCGGCACGGCCTTGGTCGCATGTTGAGAGACCTGCGGCGTCGTGGGATCGGACGTGATCGGCGACCTATCCTCGGCGACCACCGTGGCGGCCGGATCGACCGTACGCGACCAGAGCGGGGACACCGGCAAAACGGCCGCCCCGACAATGACACCCAGCTTGAATCGGACCTTGTCCATCCGCATCCTCACCATCATGTTATAGAAAACGTTTTCTCGAATGTTCGCGTTAAATAGCCCAAGCATTCAGGCTATCGTCCTGTAGAACGATTTCCCGCCAAGACCAGTTTGTCGCCCCCTGGGAGCGGCCTTCTTCCGCCCCGCCCTTATCCCAAGGCAGCAAGCGGCAGGACGGCGTCCCTCTCTTCCACATCGCACAGCGTGGCGACCTCGGCAGCATCGCCCAGCACCACGCCAACCCGCTGGTGCAGGCCCGTCGGCTGGATGTCGAGAATGCGCATCTCGCCATCGATCGCCGCACCGCCCGCCTGCTCGATCAGCATCGCCATGGGATTGGCCTCATACAACAGCCGAAGCCGTGCCTTGCCCGGATGGCGGTGATCGGCCGGATAGAGGAACACCCCGCCCCGTTTCAGGATGCGATGGATGTCCGCCACCATCGAGGCGGTCCACCGCATATTGTAATCGCGGCCCAACGGCCCCTCGCTGCCCTGAACCCGCTCTTCGACATAGTCGGCGATGCGCGGCGACCATTGCCGCCGCCGCGCCAGGTTGATCGCGAACTCGCACGTCCCGGCGGGCAGCCGCATCGGACCGTCGGTCAGCCGCCACGAACCGACCTCCCGGTCGAGCGTGAATTCATAGACGCCGGTGCCGATGGTCAGCACCAGCAGCGTCTGCGGACCATAGATGGCATAGCCCGCCGCCACCTGATCGCGGCCCGGCTGGAGGAAATCGGCCTCGGTCGGCGTACGCCCGGCGCAATCCTCCGGCGCGCGCAGTACCGAGAAGATCGTGCCGACCGACAAGTCGACATCGACATTGCTCGACCCGTCGATGGGATCGAACAACAGCAGATATTCGCCCTTCGGGTAGCGATTGGGAATGTGATGGATCGTCTCCATCTCCTCCGACGCCATCGCCGCCAGATGCCCGCCCCATTCATTGGCGTCGAGCAGCAGTTCGTTGGCGATCACGTCCAGCTTCTTTTGGACCTCGCCCTGGACATTCTCCTCGCCGAGACTGCCCAGCACTTCGCCCAGAGCGCCCTTGGACACGGCGTGGCCGATCGTCTTGCAGGCGCGCGCGACCGTCTCGATCAACAGGCGCAGTTCGGCGGGCAGCGCGGCATCAGCGCGTTGCTGCTCGATGAGGAACCGGGTGAGCGACATGCGTTGCATCGTGGTCAGGCTCCGAATAATGTCGGCGGCGCTGTTCGCCCGCCCGTGATATGGATCATGCCGTCACCGAGGGAGACGGGGCGGACATGGGCGAGACGCTGGAACCGCGAGAGATTAGTCGCCCGGCCAGCACGACTTTCCGGGTGGCGGCATCGGGATGGTCGAATCGATCGATCAGCATTGCCATCGCGGTGCGGCCGATTTCCTCGACGGGCTGCTCGATCACCGACAGGCCGCCGCCGACAATGTCCATCCACCCTTCATTGTCGAACCCGACAAGCGCGATGTCGTCGGGCACCGACAGTCCGTGCTCGCGCAGCGTGCGCAGCACCGCCAGCAAGGTCACGCCATTGCTGGCGACCAGCGCCTGGGGTCGGTCGGCGCGCGCGAGCAGGTCGGCCATGACCTCCGCCACCTCGCCATCGCCATGCGGCACCGCGATCGCCTCGGCCACCAGACCCAGCCGCTGCGCCGCGGCCTCGAACCCGGCGCGACGCTCCATGCCGGTACGGCTGGTCGCGCCGAACAGGCCCGCGATCCGGCGAAAGCCCCGATCGTGGAGATGCTCGACCAGCATCTCCGACATCGCACCATTGTCCAGGACCACGCAGTCATGCGCGATGCCAGGCGCCGCGCGATCGATCAGCACCATGGGATAATCGGGCTTCGTCCGGGTGATATTGGCCAGCCCGTCGCGGGTCGGCGCCAGAATGACCCCGGCCACCCGCTCCTCCTGCATCAGTTGCAGATACATGGCCTCGCGCGCGGGGTCCTCGTCGGTGTTGCACAGGATGACCCGCTGTCCGCGACTATAGGCCAGATTCTCGATCGCGCGGGATACGGCGGTGAAGAAGGGATTGCGGATATCGGCGACGATCAGCCCGATCGTATTGGTATGACGCGACCGCAGCCGCCGCGCCGCAAGATTGGGGCGATAGCCCGTCGAGCGCACCGCCGCGAGAACACGCTCGCGCATCGCCAGATCGACGTTGCGACCCGCCAACACGCGCGATACCGTGGCCGCGGACACGTTGGCGACGCGGGCGACGTCTTTGATACCCACGCTCATGGAAAACGTATTCTCCTCTCCGCGCCGTTCTCTACGGCTCATTTCCATCCTTCATGTCGCGTAAGGCGATTCGTTGCAAGGCCCATTGACAAAGTTGCGGGAAAACGTTTTCCAGTCGGGCAAGCGAAGAACTGAGACTCGCGGCGGAGAGGCCAACAGAGACATGCACACCCAGTCCCCATCACCCGTGATCGGCCCGGAGCTGATCCGCCTCGCCGTGACGGCGACCGACAAGAGCGATGCGATCCGCCAGGCGGGCCAGCTGCTGGTCGCCGCCGGTTGCGTCGCGCCGGGCTATGAGGAAAGCATGATCGCGCGCGAAGGCGTCGCGAACACCTTTCTGGGCGCGGGCGTCGCCATTCCCCATGGCCTGGGCGAGGACAAGGGGCTGGTGCGGCGCGACGGGATCGCGGTTCTCCAGTTCGTCGACGGCATCGAATGGAATCCCGGCCAGATCGCGCATCTGGTCATCGGCATCGCCGCCAGTTCGGACAGCCATATCGCGATCCTGCGCCGCCTGACGCGGCTCATCCAGGACGAGGCGCGGTTGCAGCAACTGGCGAAGACCAGCGACCCGGCGCTGATCGCCGCCGCACTGAGCGACGATGCGCGCGATCAGGGCCAGGCGCGCCCTCCGGCCGAGGATCTGGACGAGCGGGTGAGCTGGACCATCGACTATCCCGCCGGGCTGCACGCACGCCCCGCCGCCGCCTGGGCCGAAGCGGCCAAGGCGCTGCCGGTCGCGTTGCGGGTCCGGCATGGTGCCGAGACCGCCGATCCGCGCAGCCTGGTGGCGCTGTTGCAGCTGGGGCTGAAAGCGGGTGACACCGTCAGCATCTCCGCATCCGGTCCCGCCGCCGCCGGCGCGATCGAGACCTTCCGCGCCGCGATCAGCCGCCTGACCGGCCGCGAAAAGGCGGATGCCGCCCGCGCGGCGGAAAAGGCCGCCGCCGCCATACCCGTACGCGGGTGGAAGCCCGTCGGCACCCCGGCGATGATCGCGGGGGTGGCCGCCAGCCCCGGTCTCGCGATCGGCAAGGTCCATGTCCTGGCGGCGGCCGAACTGGACGTCCCCGACCAGCCGGTCGATCTGGCGCGCGGCGGCGCGCTGCTCGACGAGGCGCTGGTGCGCACCCGCGCGCAGATGACGACGCTGATCGAAGAGACCACGCGGCGTCTGGGCGCGGGGGATGCGGCGATCTTTAAGGCGCAGGCGACGCTGCTTGACGATACCGATCTCATCACCCTCACCTGCCAGTTGATGGTCGAGGGGCATGGCGTCGCCTGGTCCTGGCATCAGGCGATCGAGCGGATGGCGGGCCAGTTGTCCGCGCTGGGCAATCCGGTGCTGGCCGCGCGCTCGGCCGATCTGCGCGATATCGGTCGGCGCGTGCTGGCCCAGATCGATCCCGGCCTGGGCCTGGGCACGCTGGACGACCTGCCGCAGGAGCCGTGCATCCTGGTCGCGGCCGACCTCGCGCCGTCGGACACCGCCGCGCTCGACACCCGCCGCGTCGCGGGCATCGCCACCGCGCTGGGCGGCCCCACCTCGCACAGCGCCATCCTCGCCCGGACGCTCGGCCTGCCGTCGGTGGTCGCGGGCGGCGCGGAGCTGTTGTCGCAGGCGGCGGGATCGATCGCGATCGTCGATGGCGATACGGGTCGCGTCTGGCTCGATCCCTCGGAGGCCGATCTCGCCTCCGCGCGGGGCTGGATCGCCGAGATCGCGGCGCGGCGCGCGGCGGAGGAGGCCGAACGCAGCCGCCCCGCGGTGACGCGCGACGGCCATCAGGTCGCGATCGCCGCCAATGTGAACCGGCCCGATCAGGTGGCCGAAGCGCTGGCCCAGGGTGGCGAGGGTGTCGGCCTGATGCGTACCGAATTCCTGTTCCTCGAGCGCGGCGACAGCCCGAGCGAGGACGAACAGTTCGCGGTCTATCGCGCGATGATCGATGCGCTCGACGGCCGCCCGCTGATCGTCCGCACGCTCGATATCGGCGGCGACAAGCAGGTGCCGCATTTGCATCTGCCCAAGGAGGAGAACCCCTTCCTCGGCGTGCGCGGCGCGCGGCTGTTGCTGCGCCGCCCCGATCTGCTGGAGCCGCAGCTGCGGGCGCTGTACCGCGCGGCCAAGGAGTCGGGCGATCTGTCGATCATGTTCCCGATGATCACCTCGGCCGCCGAGCTGGTGGCGTTGCGCGAACGGTGCGAGGCGGTGCGGGTCGCGCTGGACGCACCGGTCGTGCCGATCGGCATCATGATCGAGGTGCCCGCCGCCGCCGTGCAGGCCGATGCGCTGGCGGCCCATGCCGATTTCTTCTCGATCGGCACCAACGACCTGACCCAATATACGCTGGCGATAGACCGGCAGAACCCCGAGCTCGCCAGCGAGGCCGACTCGCTTCATCCGGCGGTGCTGCGCCTGATCGCCATGACCGTGGCGGGCGCGCGGCGGCATGATCGCTGGGTCGGGGTGTGCGGCGGGCTGGCGGGCGATCCGTTCGGCGCGGCGCTGCTCACCGGACTGGGCGTGACCGAATTGTCGATGACCCCGCGCGACCTGCCCGCGGTAAAGGCCCGGCTTCGCACCAGCGAGCTTCCGGCGTTGCAGGCGCTGGCGGCGCGGGCGCTGGAAATGGAGAGCGCGGCGGATGTGCGGGCGCTGGATGCCGCCCCGACCGGCGACCGACTCGAAAGGAATGCCGCGTGATGCGCATCGCCACCGTCACCTTCAATCCCGCGATCGACCAGACGATCACGCTGGATCGGCTGATCCCCGGCGAGGTCCATCGCGCCCGTTCCGTGCGACAGGATGCGGGGGGCAAGGGTATCAACGTCGCCAGCTGCCTTGCCGACTGGGGCGTGCCGGTCAGCGTGTTCGGACTGTTGGGGCAGGCCAATGCGGCGCTGTTCGAAACGCTGTTCGCGCAAAAGGCGATCCAGGATCGCTTCCTGCGCGTATCCGGCGATACCCGCGTCAACATGAAGCTCGTCGACGATGCCGACACCACCGACATCAACATGAGCGGCGCGGCGGTCGAAGAGGCGCAGGTCGCCGCCGTCGAGCAGGCGGTGGCGGACTTTGCGGGGCCCGACACGCTGATCGTCCTGTCCGGCAGCCTGCCGCCGGGATGCCATCCCGGCGTGTATGCCGACATGATCCGAACCCTGAGCGAGCGCGGCGCCAAGGTGCTTCTCGACACCAGCGGCCCTGCTTTGACCCAGGCGCTTCGCGCGGCCACCCTGCCCGCGATCGTCAAACCGAACCGGCGCGAACTGGCCGCCTGGTCGGGCGAGCCGCTCGACGGCCTGGACGATGTCGTACGCTGCGCCGAGACGCTGCTCCGGCGCGGGGTCGCGCTGGTCGTCGTGTCGATGGGCGAGGATGGCGCGCTGTTCCTGTCTGACGAAGGCGCGATCCTGGCGAAGCTGGCGGCGGGGCCGCTGGCCAGCACCGTCGGCGCCGGGGACGCCATGGTCGCGGGCCTCGCTGCCGGGCTTGCCGAAGGCGCATCGCTGGAACGCATCGCCAGACTGTCGACGGCCTTCGCGGTCGCCAAGCTGGGCCGCACCGGCCCGCACCTGCCGAGCGGGGCGACGATCGATTCCCTGGCCGGGCAGGTCATGATCCGCCAGGTCGCCAAGACCGGCCCGGCGATGACGGGAGAGGACGCATGAAGCGGATTTTTGCGATCGTCGATGCGCGCGAGTCCGGCGTCACCGGCGTACTGGCGGGCGAAGCGCTGCGCCGGGCCGCGCGCGATATCGGCTCGCCGATCGAGATCGAGCTGCGCACCGCGCAGGGTATCGTCAACCCGGTCTCACCCGGACCGGCGGAGAGCGGCGACCGCCTGCTGTTCGTCGGCGCCGCCGACACCGCCGATGCGGCGACCCGCGCCCGTGCCGACCATCTGGTGACGCTGGAGGCGGTGCTCGCCGATCCGGCCGCCGCGCTCGACATGCAGTCCGACCGCCCGGTCGCCGGTCGGGCCCGGAAAATCGTCGCCATCACCTCCTGCCCCACCGGCATCGCGCACACCTTCATGGCGGCGGAGGGGTTGCAGGAGGGCGCGCGGCAACTCGGTTATGACATCCATGTCGAGACGCAAGGGTCGGTCGGCGCGGGCAACCCGCTGACCCCCGGACAGATCGCCGAGGCCGATGTGGTCCTGATCGCCGCCGATCGCGAGGTCGATCGTGCGCGGTTCGCGGGCAAGCGCGTGCTGGTCAGCAACACGAAACCCGCCATCACCGGCGGCGCGGCATTGATCGAGAAGGCGCTGGCCGAGGCGAGAGTCCAGGGCGAGGCCGCCAGCGGCGATGCGCCCACCGCCTCCCCAGCGAGCGAGCGTGCCGGGCCCTATAAGCATCTGATGACCGGCGTGTCGTTCATGCTGCCCTTCGTGGTGGCGGGCGGGCTGCTGATCGCCCTCGCCTTCGCGCTGGGCGGCATCCACGCCAATGACGATGCCGCCGCGGGCACGCTCGCCCATGCCCTGTTCACCATCGGGGCGAAGGCGGGCTTTGCGCTGATGGTCCCGGCGCTGGCCGGATATATCGCCTATTCGATCGCCGACCGGCCCGGCATCGCGCCGGGGATGATCGGCGGGATGCTCGCCAGCACGCTGGGGGCTGGCTTTCTCGGCGGTATCGTGGCGGGCTTCATCGCGGGTTACGGCGTCGACGCGCTGAACCGGGCGATCCGCCTGCCCAAAAATCTTCAGGGCCTGAAGCCCGTGCTAATCCTGCCGCTGCTCGGCACGCTGCTGACCGGGTTGCTGATGATCTATGCGGTGGGCACGCCGGTCGCGGCGGCGCTGGCCTTTCTGACCGAATGGCTGCGCGGGATGCAGGGGTCCAACGCGGTCCTGCTCGGGCTCATCCTGGGCGCGATGATGGCGTTCGACATGGGCGGCCCGGTCAACAAGGCGGCCTATGCCTTTTCGGTCGGGCTGGTCGCGTCGCAGGTCTATACGCCGATGGCGGCGACCATGGCGGCGGGCATGACGCCGCCGCTCGCCATCGCGCTCGCGACACGGCTGTTCCGCACCCGCTTCACCGCCGACGAGCGCGAGGCGGGGGCCGCCGCCGCCGTCCTGGGGCTGGCCTTCATCAGCGAGGGCGCGATCCCCTTCGCCGCGCGCGATCCACTCCGGATGATCCCGTCGCTGATGGCGGGGTCGGCCGTCACCGGGGCGATCTCGATGGTCGCCGGTGTCGAACTGCGCGTGCCGCATGGCGGTGTGTTCGTGCTGCCCATTCCCGGCGCCGTCACGCATCTGGCCGCCTATCTCGTGGCGATCCTGGCCGGCGTGGTGGCGAGCGCGCTGCTCATCGGCGTGCTGAAGCGTCCGGTGGCGCAAGGATGATTTCGGGGCGGTCGTGACCGGCCGCCCCCCACGCCCGGTATGAGGCACGGCAATCCCGCCGATGAATGCCGCACCACGTCCCGTGCCGGGCAAAAGGGACGTTCGGGCCGATGCTTACCCGAGTTGCAACCCGTCGCGGGATCGCGCAGGAGGGACGCCACATAAAAGGGCTTGGGACAGAATATGGGGGTAAGGCGCCGGGCCTTTGGGCAATTGCCGCTGCTTCGCGAGCGCAGGGCGCTGGCCTATGCGGCGGTGCTGCTGCTGTCGGCCATCGCCTGGTGGGTGCGCTGGGCGCTCGATCCGGCCTTTCCGCCGGGCTTTCCCTATCTGACCTTCTTTCCGGCGGTCATCATTTCCGCGTTCCTGTTCGGGCGCGGTCCGGGCACCGTTTCGGCCATCGTCTGCGGCCTGCTCGCCTGGTATTTCTTCATTCCGCCGGTCCATACGTTCGATTTCGAATCGCGTACGCTGGTGGCCCTGGGCTTTTACGCCGGGGTCGTTGCGGTCGATATCGGGCTGGTCGATGCCATGCAGCGTGCCAATGAACGCTCGTCCCGACTGGCGGCCGAGCAGCGGCAGCTGGCCGAACGGACCGAGCTGCTCTTCCACGAATTACAGCACCGGGTGTCCAACAACATCCAGATGGTCGGTGCCATGCTGTCCCTCCAACAGCGGCAGATCGTCGACCCGATCGCGCGTATGGTCCTGACCGACGCGTCCACCAAATTGCAGCTGATCGGACGGATCCAGCGGCAGCTCTACTCGACCACCGGGGAGCAGGTACCGCTGGACATCTTCCTCCGCGACCTGATGACGGACCTTTTCGCCGCCGACAGCAAACCGGGCATCCTGCACCGGATCGAGGCCGTGCCCGGCATCCGCCTGTCGCCCGATGCGGCCATTCCGCTGGCCCTCATCATGGCCGAAGGCATCGCCAATGCGATGGAGCATGGCTTTGCCGACCGGGAATTCGGCCAGCTCGTCGTCACCCTGACCCTGGAGGACGATATCATAGAGCTTCGCGTGATCGACGATGGGGCGGGCTTGCCGCCGGATTTCGACCTCCATCGATCGGACAGCCTCGGCCTGAAGCTGGTGCGCAGTCTGGCGAAGCAGATGGAGGCGGAGATCAGCATCCGGAACAACAGGTCATCAGGCGCGATGTTGCGCCTCTCGCTGCCGAACAGCGCCGATCAGGGGTGATCGGCAAGGAGCCGCATGCCGTGCGAATGGGTGTGTCCCGTCGAACCTGTCAACGCGCATGCTCCTCATACACCGCCAGCGTCCGCGCCAGGGCAGCCTGGTCGAGCATCACGCGCTCGACATTCTGCCGCAGCTCATGCGCCAGCGCGCGGGTCGTCGCGACCGCGTGAGGCAGGGCCTCACCCAACGCGTGGAGGATCTTGAAGGCGCGGATAGCGACCTCTTCCTCGCCTGCCCCCTCCCGCACGATCGGCGTGAAGCCGGCGCGGATCATCTCGTCCACGGACGGACGCGGGACATGGACGGGCGGCAGATCGGCGTCCGCTGACGGCGCCTGGGCGGGCAGCTCGCTCAGGGTGCGCAACAACGCATTCAGCACCTCGACGGCGGTGCCGGGATCATTGGTGGCGGGCGCCAGAGCCCGCCCCGCAATCTCACCAAGGGCGATCTGTCCGAGCCGGGGATCGTGATCGAAATCGCGGTGCCGCTCAATCACGAAGGCGTCCGACAGGTCGTCGTCGCACTCCCCCGTTCCCCCGACCACATGGAGCAGCGGACGCCCCTTGTGCACCAGCGTACCGGGGATCGCCTCCACATGGACGACGAGGTCGTGTTCCCGGGCCAGTGCGGCCAGTCGACCGATATCGACATGCGTCACATAACCGATCGTCTGCGACCGCACCAGCCGCGCATGGGCGGGAACCGGGATGGCCGGTCGTCCGCCCAGATATGGGTCGCTCGCGAACGCCTGCATGGCGGACCCTGCCGCATCCTCGACCCGGTCGATCACGTCCGACATGCGCCCGAACGCGGCGAGATGGGCGATCCAGCGCAGCAGGGTCACGACAACCAGCGCGACGAGCAGGACCGTGGCGATGAGCAGCAACACGCGCCCCTGCCCGCCATAGAGGCGGGTTTGCAGGCCGATAATGCCGACCACGGCAAAGATGAACGCCCCGAGGAAGGTCGAGAGCGCATTTTGCGACATGCGATCCGAGATCAGCAACTGGGTCGCCCGCGGCGTCGCCAGCTGGGTCGCGGACGAATAGGCGCTGACCATCGCCGTCAACGAGAAGGTGGTGACGGCGAGCATTGAGGAGGCGATGATCTCCAGGACCGTACCGACCGCATTCTGGCCGATATCGCCGGTGAAGTGATAGGGGACCGTTCGGGCAACGATCCCCGCAAAGGCGGCGACGACCACGCTGGCGGCACTGATGAGCGCGGCGCGGAACCAGATCTTGCGTGCGATACGATGGAGGAGCCATCCGATGCGGGCCTTCGAGATCATCGGGTCCTGCGTTTCCTTTTTCTGCCTGTGCCACCCTTGTCGACGCCGATCCCTTCCACCGCGTCGCCCGGATGGAACGCGGGCGCACGGCAGAGGGACGGCATCGTCTTCGGCAGCTTATACGCAGACGGCCGACCTTTGGCTCACCGCCCCTCAGCGACGGGACGATTTTTCCATGCCGCGCCCCGCCGATTACAGCCCGTTCAGCATCTTCAGGCCCGCGCTGTAGATCGTCGGCATGCCATGCTCGATATAGAGGGCCCGTGCATAATCCTTGATGACGTCGATGCGGTAGGCGGTCATGGCGTCGCCGAAGCGAAGCACGACATAATCACCCTCAAGCGCCGCCAGCAGCGCGCGCTGCTCATCGGCGTCGAGACGGCGTGTCTCGAAATGCAGGACCATCGGCGACGCTCCATGGGCGAGAATGTCGAGGATGATGGCCCTATCCATGCTCCCAGCGTCGACGACGAGCATGTCCGCCGCGCGTCCGCCGGTCTTGGCCAGCATGTCCTGATAGGTGACGACCGGCACTGCCGCCTGCTCGATGCAGGACGAGCCTGGGATCATGCTCGTCTTGCCGTTGATCGCCTTCTTGCCATTGCGAGCCGGGGAAGCGCCGACCGCCTGGGCCAAACCCGTTGCCGCGACTGTTATCGGGTCGACTGCATAGACCCTTCCCTCACCCGTCCCGTATCCGAAGGGCAGGAACATCGCGTTGCGGTTGTTGCGATAGCCACGCTCCAGGGCGGAGAACCTGTGCGCATCGGGCTCCAGCAGAACTGCGGGCGGATCATAGTTGACCATCACCGGCCGCAGCGGGTCGACCGGCATGCCCTCGCTCGCGCCGATCCGCCACACCATATGGCCGCCATCGCGGTCGAGCAGCCAGGCCGCGACCTTGCCGAATTCGAATGCGAGCCGGTCGTCCGCATCGATCGACATATCGGGTTGCAAAATCGCCGCCATGCCGACGCTGCCGGTGCGGATCTCCCGCATTCCCTGGATCAGAATGCTGACATCCTGTGACCACTCATCGTCGTAACCTGCTAGGATCGCGGCGGGTTCTTCCAGATCGCCCTTGCGGAGCAGATCCATCGCCTTGTCCTTGCGCACCTGCTCGGGCAGCCAGGAGCCGCCCCAGACGTGGATGCCATAGGTGTTTTCCAGCGTCCGTCGGCGCCCCGATGCCAGCGGCTGGTCGTAAAGATACGGGTAGAATGCCTCGGTCCCGAGCCGGCGATGGGCGTGCCGCTTCAAGAAAGCTCCGAACAGCCAGGGCCCGGTCGAGATATTGACCCGTGTCTCATCGAGATCATGGGTCATGATATGATCGAGCAATTCGCGGAAGATCGCGTGCCCCTTCGGCGCGCCGATGAAACCGATCGAGCAATAGTCGGTCGAGGCATCCTCGTTGCAGACGGTCAGCGTCCGCGACATTTCGGCGGGGTCGAAATGTCGATGCGGCATGACGTTGCAATCGAGGCAAATACCGCCGAAGCGATAGAGGATTTCGTAGCGTGCGATGTCGGCGCGCATCGGAAGGACCGAGACGGACTCGATCTTCTCGCACGACATGGTCAGTTTCGCGACGTCGGCGTCGGTCCAGGTGATGAAGCGCGCATCCGGAAACTGCCGCTGCCATGCCGCCCAATAGGCTTCGTAATGCGGCGGGATCGGCTTGTCTCCGAACCAGACGCGGTGGAACAGCCCCTGCTCCAGATCCGGGTCATGCACCGCCACCGGGGCCTCGGGCTGCGCCTCCGGAACGGCGGAGACGAGCGCGTGTTGGTGGATCACGTCATAGGCGCCGCGCGTCGATCCCCAGAGCTGGTGCGCATAGACCGGATCACTGCCGTCATAGGCGATGCCGGTGAAATGCTCCGGGATGAAATAATGGCTGGGATAGATGCGCAGCCGATTATAGCCATAGGCACGATAGGCGTCGGTCACACGTTGCGGGCCGACGCTCTGCCACGCCATCCGGTCGGTGACGCTGGTCTCGGCGGCGATATCCTTGATGATCTGGCCGACGAACGGGTTTTCGCTCTCGCACCCGAAATAACCCGCCGCGATCAGGCCCGGACGCGCGACTTCGCTCTCCCAACAGGCAAACGCTTCGCAGTCGAGGAGGTGCTCGTCGAGCGGGCGGACGCAGATGCTGTCGGCATCGACCAGAACGCCGCCATGGTGGTAGAGGATTTCCCAGCGCATCATATCGGCGACGCCGTTGAGTTCGCGCGACCACATCGCATCCATATGCGCGCGGTTGGCCCATTGGCAGGCGGAAAAGTCCTGATTGCCCCACAAGCGGAACTCCCAGTCGGGATGCATCGCCCGCCAGGTATCGATGCAATTGTCCGGCCGCTTGGCTTCGTCGCCGACCCAGATGACGTGGAGGCGCTTGGGGATCATGGCGGCAATACCTTCTGGCTTGGTCGGGATATTTGCCGAAGGGTAACCGGACGTGTTTAAGATTGTGTTGTCGCAATCGGAACGGAAAGAATCCGGGCACGAGCGCCGCCCGTGCCGCGCAGGGCATGCGATATTCGCGAGCGAGGTGTCAGATCGTCAGGCCGACGAAGATCGCGCCGGTCCGGCCACGATCCTGCGCCGCTTCGAAAGCGTCGTTGATCCGGTCGAGCGGGAAGCGGTGGGTAATCAGTTCCTGCGTCTTCAGCACCCCGCGCGCCACCAGATCGATCACCTCGACCTGTTCGGCATGGATGTCGTAAAAGGCGAAGCTGGCGCTGGGATCAGGGTGATCTCGGACATCTGGATACGCTGCCACTCCAGCGGGATGGCGATGGCGCCATCGTCGAAACCGCCGACGATGACGACCTTGCCGCCGCGCCGCACCAACCGCGTGGCGAGCGGCAGCGTATCGGGCATGGACTCGCCACCCGCGCATTCGAACACGATGTCGGCACCGCGATCGTCGGTCATGGCGCCGATCGCGCCCTGCGGGTCGTCGTCGTCCGAATGGACAATGCGGTCCGCGCCCAGCCGCGCGGCCAGCGCGAGCGCGTGCGGCATCCTGTCGATGATCGTGACGGTCGCGCCGCTGGCCTTGGCGAGCATCAGCTGGCCCAGCCCGATCGGCCCCGCCCCGATGATCGCCACCCGCGATCCGATGGTCAGGCCCGACAGATGCTGGGCATGCAGCGCCACGGCATAAGTATCCAGCAGCGCCGCATCGTCGAACCCCACGCTGTCGGGCAGGCGGTGGAACTTGTGCTGCGGGCCGACGACATATTCGGCATAGGCGCGCGAAACGCTGGCACGGCGGGTCGGATAGAGGTCCGGGCAGCGATTATATTGCTGCACCCGGCACCAGTCGCAATGGCCGCAGCCAAGGACGGATTCGACCAGCACCCGGTCGCCGACCGCGACGCGGGTGACCGCCGAACCGATCTCGACGACCTCCCCCGCCAGTTCATGGCCCATGATACAGCAGTGCAGCTCTTCCTCCGCCTTTTCCCAATGGCGCAGGTCGGTTCCGCATATGCCCGCCATCCGCACCCGCGCCTTGACCCAATCGTCGGCGGGCAGGCGCGGCTCCTCGACTTCGGCGATCTCGAAACGGCCATTGGCGGTCTTCCGGGCGGCTTTCATGGCATGTCTTCCGAATGGGCGGCGACCGGGTTCCGGCCCGCCGCGATGGTGGTCGATGTCAGGCCCCTGTCCCCCATGCGAATGGCGCCCCCCGCCAGGGCGGCGGTCAGCACCCGGCCGTCGCGCAGCCCCGCATTCCATCGCTGCCGCACCGAGCGGGGCGAGAAGTCCAGCGCCTTGCCCGCGACCTCGTCCTGCTGGTCGGCATAATGGAGCTGGACCAGCGTGACCGAGGTCTCCTGTCCATCGGAGGCGGTGGCATAATGGTCTCGCCAGCGCGTCAGGGTCCGGCGGGACTGTGCGGCGAAGGCCAGATCCTGTGTTCGGCTGATCATCCCGCCGATGCTCGGCGCGCGCGGCCCGGCCAGCGGCAAGAGGTCGACCGCGATGCACAGCAGCGGCGCGTCGCCGGGCCGGGCCAGCACGGGATCGAGCGGCAGGTTGGCGGACAGCCCGCCATCGACGTAGAGCGCGCCCTCGACCGCAACCGGAGGAAAGGCGGGCGGCATGGCGCAGCTCGCGCGGATATGGTCGGGCGCGATCCGGCCGCGCCCGCTGTCGAACACGACCTCCTCGCCCGTATCCAGCGCCACCGCCTGCACCATATAGCGAACCGCGCCGTCATTCAGACGGTCGAAATCGACCAGCCGGGCCAGCGTGCAGGCCAAGGGCGTCGTGTCATACAGCGCGGGCGTATCGCGTGTGGCCAAGGCGGTGCCGAGCGGCGCGAACAGCCCCCGCCGCCCGCCGAGCAGCGTCGCGATCACCTCGCCGCTGCGCCGCCAGCTGTCGATCATCGCGTCCCATGCTAGCACGCCCACAGGGTCGCTGGCTTCGGGACGCCACAGGTCGGACAGCCGCGACAGCCGGTCTTCCGGCGCGTTACCCGCGATGATCGCGCCGTTGATCGCCCCCGCCGAGGTGCCGACGATCCAGTCCGGCGCGATACCGGCATCGTGCAATGCCTCATAGACACCCGCCTGATAGGCGCCCAGCGCATTGCCCCCGGCCAAGACCAGGGCGATACGCAGATCGGGCGGCATGGAAAGCGTCATCCATCGACAAACCCGCGAACGCCCGGATGGTCGCGCGAGGAAACGTCAATATCGCGAATTCTCAATGATATAGATCAGCATTACTGATAGCCGACGGCAACCCGCGTCGCAGGCGGGACGTTGCCCCGGCACCGATGACCCTGGACCCGCAAGCCGAACTGACTGATGCCGACCGAGAGCGCGGCTTGCGGCTGCTCGTCATCGAGGCGGGGTTTTCCGGCGGCGCGGCGGCACTCACCAGCGGGGTGATCCTGACCGCCTTCGCGCTGCATCTGGGCGCGTCGAACGTGATGGTCGGCATCCTCGCCGCGATGCCGTTCCTGGCGCAGCTGCTGCAACTGCCCGCCATCCAGCTGGTCGAGCGATGGCGGCGGCGCAAGCGGATCGCCGTCCTGTCCAGCCTGATCGGGCGGACCATGTTGGCGGTGATGGCGGCACTCGCCTTTTTCAGCGGGACGGCCGCGCTGCTGATCTTCCTGGCGGCGCAGATGCTGTTGTGCGGGCTGGGCGCAGTCGGCGGATGCGCGTGGAATGCCTGGATGCGCGATCTCGCGCCCGACGACCGGCTGGGCGATGTCTTTGCACGGCGGACGGTCTGGCTGACCGCGATCAGCCTGATCCTGGGCCTGGCGGCCGCGCTGGCGCTGGACTGGACACGGGCGGGTTCATTCGCACGAGACATGGTGTTCGCCGCGATGTTCGCGACCGGCTGCCTCACCGGGCTGATCAGCGCGCGGATCGTCGCGATGATGCCCGAGCCGCGGATGCCGCCCGCCCCCGGCCCCATCGCGCTGCGCGCGCTGCTGTCCCAGCCGCTGGGCGACCCCAATTTCCGCCGGTTGCTGGTCTTCGTGGCCAGCTGGCAGTTCGCGATCAATCTAGCGACGCCCTTCTTCACCGTCTTCATCGTCCGCCAGTTGCATTTCGCGGTCAGCTTCGTGCTCCTTCTCAGCGTCGCCAGCCAGCTCGCCAATATCCTCGCGCTCCGGCTCTGGGGGCGGCTGAGCGACCGGTTCGCCAACAAGTCGGTCCTGGCGGTGTGTGCCCCCGCCTATATCCTGGCGATCGTCGCGATGATCGGCGCCTCGCAACTGGGCGACCGGGGTGCGGTGAAATGGTGGCTGATCGGGCTTCACCTCATCATGGGCGCGACTATCGCCGGAGTGACGCTGGCCAGCACCAACATCGCGCTGAAACTGTCGCCCAAGGGGTCCGCCACCGCCTATGTCGCGGCCAATGCGATGACGACCGCCATCGCCGCCGGGATCGCGCCGATCCTGGGCGGCCTGCTCGCCCAATTCTTCGCCGCGCGCCAGTTCGAGCTGCTCGCGCGGTGGCGCAGCCCGAACGGCATCTTCACCCTGCCGATCACGCTGACCGCATGGGACTTTTATTTCCTGCTGGCCGGGCTGATCGGAATCTATGCGATCCACCGGCTGTCGCTGGTGCGCGAGACGGGGGAGATCGAGCGGCGGGCGATGGTAGGGCAGGTGCTGAACGAGACGCGGCGTAGCATCCGCAACATCTCCTCGGTCGCGGGCCTGCGTGCCGCGACCGATCTGCCCGGTACGCTGCTGCGCGATGCACGCACGCGCATCCGCCTGAAACGGGCGCAGGCGGCGCGGGCGGCACGAATGCGTTGACCCAGTTTAGCGGAACGGCATTTGCCAGGAACTCCGCTCTTTTCCAGTGGGTTGGGGATCACACCCGTCACACTTTCGGAATTGTGTCATGCCCCGAACCGCGACGGCCGAAGCGCCGCCCGCCATCAGCCCCCATCTGCTGGACCTGCGCGAACTGCTGCGCGACGAACCCGCCCCGCTGGCCGATTTCACGATCGGCGACCTGACGGTCGGGCTGCACCGAACCGACGCATCGGTCTTCGCGATCGTGCGGCGCAGGGGCAGTAGCGGCGGGCTGGCGGTGCGGGCCGCCTTTCTGTCGACCGGCTTCGACTGCGCGGTCCTGCCGCCGGAAGAGGGGGAGGTCGCCCGGCTCCGCGTGACCAGCGCGATGGGCGAACATATCATATCCTGCATCGCCGGCCGGCTGGCGGTGGAGCGGCTGCGCATCGCGACGCGCTTCACGCCCGCCCGGCCGATGGTCATGCCCCCCGCCCCGCGCGACCTTTATCCCTTTGGCACGGGCGACGATCCCTTGCGCGCGCAAGGGGTGGTGGAGGCGCCGCAGCGCGGGCTGAATACCGGCCTTGTCTATTTCCGCATCGATACGCCAGCCTTTGGCAACATACTCTACATCCAGAATCTCACCGCCTCGAACGCCTATTTCCGCGCCACCGGAACCGTCCCGCGCGAGACGGTGGGGGGCAGCTGGCCCGAACTGGGCTATGCGCTGCCCGTCCCCGATGCCGAGGCCGACCCCGCCGAGGTCGCGCTTCCGGCGGGGGAGAGCGTGACGCTGTCCGACACGATCCTGGTCTTTCGCCACCATGCCCCGCCGCACGAACGCGAGTCCGCGCGCCAGTTCGTGCAGATGCTGGGCAGCGCCTATGACCTGCTCGACCCGCCGCCGGTCGCCTATCGCGACTGGATCGACCGCGCCGAGCGCGCCGCGCGTGATCTGGACGAAGCGCCCGACGCCACGATCCGCCATTACGGCCATCGCTATGTCCATCCCTATACGGGGGCGGAATATCCCGACATCATGGTGCAGATGTCGGTGATCGCCGCGCTCCACCGTTGGGGCAAATGGCGCGGCGAACCGCATCCGCTGGAGGCGACGTTCAAGGCGGGGCTGCCGCGCTTCTTCGACGAGGGGCTCGGCACGTTTCGCCGCTATCTGCCCAATGTCGGCAAGGACAAGAATGCCGATGCGGTCGACAGCTGGTATCTCTATCACCCGTTGCTGAACCTCGGCACGCTGGCGCTCGACGGCGATGACGAGGCGCGGGCGCTGTTCCTGAAGGCGATCGGCTATGGCGTGCGCGTCGCGCGGCATTTCGACTATCGTTGGCCGATCGAATATGACGTCACCGACTTCTCGGTCATCACCAAAGAGGCCCCGGTCGACGGGCGCGGGCAAACCGATGTCGGCGGCATCTATGCCTGGGTCATGCTCCAGGCGTTCGAGCTGACCGACGACAAGACCTATCTGGACGAGGCGCGCGCGGCGATCGATGCGGCCATCGGACTGGGCTTCGCGATCAACTATCAGGCCAATCTGACCGCCTGGGGGGCCGCCGCCTGCATGCGGCTGTGGCGGATCACCAATCGCGACGTCTATCGCGAACAAAGCTATGTCTATCTGGCCAGCTTCCTGCACAATGCGGTGATCTGGGACAGCCGGATCGGGCATGCCGCCCATTACGAGACGTTCCTGGCGGTCACCTGTCTTCAGGATGCGCCGTACATGGCGATGTACGAATGTTTCGACAGCTATGTCGCGTTCGAGCGCTATCTGGACGATGGCGGCCCCGACCTCGACCCGGAGGCGCGGATGCTGATCAGCGAATATTGCCGCTATGCCCTGTCGCGCGCCTGGTATTACTATCCCGACGCGCTGCCGCCCGAGGCGATCTCCGAGGAGCAGCGCGAGCCCAACGGCCATATCGACCAGGGGCTCTCCTTCCCGCTGGAGGACCTGTATCCCGATGGCCAGCCCGCCGGGCAGGTGGGACAGGAGGTGTACGGCGCGGGGGCGGCGTTCATCTTCGCCTCCAGCGCCTTCCACACCGTCGAGGGCGCACCCTTCCGCCTCTATTGCGACATGCTGCTCCGCGCGGTCGAGCGGGTCGGGGACCATGCTCTGTCGATCCTGCTCGACGGGGGCGAGACGCGCACCGCCTGGCTGCGCCTCGTCCGGCTGAAGCGGCGCACGCTGACCGACAGCCGCGTCACCACCGCCAGCGGCGAGGCCATCGCGCCCGATGCCGTCGACGCCGATCGCATCGATTACTGCGTGCCCGCCCATGGGCGCCTGATCCTGACCTGGGAATAGCCAATGACCAAGAACCCCACCATGTTGTCCGGCCGCCGCATCCTGCTGACCGGCGGCACCACCGGCATCGGCCGGGCCGCGCTGAAGGCTCTGGCGGCCGAGGGTGCGCGCGTCCTGACCTTCGGGCGGCATCAGGACGCGCTCGACGCGGCGCTGGCCGGGATCGATGGCGATGTCACCGGGATCGCCGAGGATGCCGCGACGCAGGAGGGTATCGACCGCGTCTTCGCCGCCGTCGACGACCGGCTGGGCGGCATCGACATGCTGGTCGCGTGCGCCGCACTGGGCGCGCAGCCGATCCATGAGATGGCCGACGACGATTGGCGTTATGTGATCGATGCCAATCTGACCGGCTATCTCGCCTGTGCCCGCGCGGCCATCCTGCGGATGCAGGACCAGGGCGGCGGCCATCTGCTGTTCGTCGGATCGATCAGTACCGAGATCAAGGCCGCGGGCGAAAGCGTCTATGCCGCGACCAAGGCTGGCATCCAGGCCTTTGCGGAGACGCTGCGCAAGGAGGTGGCGGACAAGCGTATCCGGGTCAGCGTGATCCAGCCCGGATCGGTCGACACCGAGATGCAGGAATGCAGCGAGGAGGAAAAACAGGCCGCCGTCGCGGACGGACGGATGCTGCCTGCCGAGGATGTCGCCGACGCAATCCTGTTCGTGCTCAGCCGATCGGCCAATTGCGACATCGTCAATCTGCGGATCGAACCGCTGATCCAGAAGACGGCCTGACGCGGATCATGTCCCTCGACGGCCAGCGCCGCGATTGGCGGCCAGCATCGTGAATTATGGTGATCATATGAACGTAACAGAGCCCGACGAGACTTCTTTCAAGGCGGATGGGTCCGATGCCGTGTCCGGCATTTCGCGCAACGCGATGCTCGACCTGCTCGGCATGCTGCGTTCGATGGATTACGACTTCATCGCGCCCACCCCGGCGTCGCAGGCGCGGGTGATAGCGCGACCCGATCGGCAGGTCGGCGCGACCGTGGCCGACCTGCTGGGATGGTCCCTGCCCTGCCGCCGCGACGCCCTGCCCCCTGCTCTCCTCGCGATCCTTGCCGCGCAAGGGTTGCTGGAGGAGCGTCCGGACGGACTGGTAACCGCCGCCATCCGCGTCTCGAACGTGCTGGGGCAGCTGTTCCTTCATTCGCGCTATCCGACCACGGCACGCGATGCCGTATTCCTGGGCCCTGACAGCTACCGCTTCGCCGACTATATCTCACGCCACCTGGCCGGGTTGCCGACTGAGGCCCGCATCCTCGACTATGGCGCCGGAGCCGGGGTCGGTGGCATCGTCGCCGCATCGCTGCACGGCAAGGCGGAGCTGACGCTGGCCGACTTGAATCCCAAGGCTCTGCAACTCGCGTCGATCAATGCGACCTTCTCGGGGATCGCCAACCATGGCGTGATGGCGCAGACACCCGAGGAGGTCGACGGGCCGTTCGACCTGATCGTCACCCATCCGCCGTTCATGATAGATCCCGTCCGCCGTGCCTATCGCGACGGCGGCGATCTCTATGGCGGCAGGCTGTCGGTCGACTGGACGCTGATGGCGATCCGCAAACTGGCGCCGGGCGGCCGCTTCCTGATGCATACGGGCGTGTCGATCGTGGGTGGCCGTGACGTGGTTCGGGACGCGATACAGCACGCAATTCCCGCGACCGGCTACCGCCAGGATTACCGCGTGCTCGATCCCGACATCTTTGGCGACGAACTGGACAACGCACCCTATGCCGAGGTCGACCGCATCGCGGCGATCGGATTGTGCGTCGAGCGCGCGACCGCCGACCATGACTGACCTCGCGCGGCCATTTCACCGTCATCCATGAGCGAAAAGCCGAACAGAGACGCGGGCGACGATGGGCATGGCCCCATGACGCGGGCCGCTAATCATCGGCTGGCCTCCGTGCCATTCGAGCGAAAATTCGGCCGCCCGCCGCTTCCGCCCCACCATCCCGACGCGCGGATCAACGACGTCATCTATGACCGGATGATCGATCCGCACTGGTCCGCATCGGAGCAGGCCTTTGTCGATAAGCAAACCGCCAAGGTCGAGGCACATCAACGTTGCCTCGATCTTCATATCCCGGAGACGCTGGCCGTCATCCCGGTCGAGACGCTGGCCTCGCCCGAAGACCTATTCGACCGGCTCCGCCCCTTTATCGGGACCGATGCCCTGGCCAAGCCGACCCATGCCAGCGGTGGCGTCACCTTTTTGCGGGATCTCGCGGACCCTGCGGCGCTGCGCGACCTGTATGATCTGGCCTCGATGGATTACGCGTCGATCCTGCGGGAGATGCAATATTGGCGCCTGCCACGAAAGATCATCGTCGAGACAATGATCCCAACGCACATGGCCGGGCCGCCCGACGATTACAAATTCCACTGCATCCATGGCGAGCCGCTATTGTGCCAGATCGACCATGGCCGCTTCGGGCAGCCCTGGAGTCGCCTGTTCCGCGTGCCGCACTTCGATCCGATGGATGAAGGCGACGGCCTGAGCGCGCCGGACGGCTTCGCCAGGGCGGCGAAGGACCGACTGAAACGGATGATCGCCGCTGCCCGAGCGCTGTCGGCGCCGTTCGCCTTTGTACGCGTCGACCTGTATGACGGTCGCGACGGCATCTATTTCGGCGAGCTCACCTTCACCCCCGCCGCATCGCTGGGCATCGCGCCGTCCAGCGCCGGTGTCCACCGGGAGGCCGAGACGCACCGCATCTACAGCCGCATCCTGATGGACGCGCTGCGCAGGGCGAAGCAGGCGGCCTAGCCCCCTTCGATCAGCGCCTTGATCCGCGTGGCCATGGCTTCCATGGCAAAGGGCTTGGTCATGACATGCATGCCCGGTTCAAGCTGCCCGTTGCCCACCGCTGCGTTCTGGGCGAAGCCGGTGATGAACAGGACCTTCAGATCGGGTCGGGTCACACGGGCGGCATCGGCCATCTGCCGACCGTTCATGCCCCCGGGCAGACCGACATCGGATACCAGAAGGTCGATCCGTGCATCGGATTGCAGAACCTTCAGCCCGGCGGCGCCGTCCGCCGCCTCGATCGCGGTATAGCCCAGTTCCTCCAGCACGTCGGTCACCAGCATGCGCACCGATGGTTCGTCGTCGACGACCAGCACGGTCTCGCCCGATATGGCGCGGGGGGCATCGGCCAGATCGGCGTCATCGTCGTCCGCCTCGGCGCGGCCGATATGCGCGGGCAGATAGACGCAGACGGTCGTCCCTTCGCCGGGCTGGGAGTGGATACGCACGCTGCCGCCCGACTGGCGCGCGAAACCATAGATCATCGACAGGCCAAGGCCGGTGCCGACGCCGATCGGCTTGGTGGTGAAGAACGGGTCGAACGCCTTGGCGACGACATCGGGGGTCATCCCGATCCCCGTATCGGACACGCAGACCGCGACGTAGCGCCCCGGCTCCATCTCGTGGAACCGCGCGGTGCGATCGTCGAGCGAGCGGTTGGACGTTTCGATGGTCAGCCTTCCACCATCGGGCATCGCATCCCTGGCGTTGATACAGAGATTGAGCAGCGCGTTTTCCAGCTGATTGGGGTCCACCAACGTGGTCCAGAGATCCACCTGCGTCACATAGCGGGTATCGATATCGGGCCCCGCCGAGCGAACGATCAGCTCCAGCATGTCCTCGATCAACCGATTGGGGTCGATCAGCCTGGGGTCCAGCGTCTGGCGGCGGGAAAAGGCGAGCAGGCGGTGGGTCAGGGCGGCGGCACGCTTGGCCGCGCCGTGCGCCGCCGCGTTATATTTCTCGACATCGCCGATCCGCCCCTGTGCGATACGGATCGCCATCATCTCCAGGCTGCCCGTGATGCCGGTCAGCAGATTGTTGAAGTCGTGCGCCAGCCCGCCGGTGAGCTGCCCGACGGCTTCCATCTTCTGGCTCTGGCGCAATTGCTCCTCCACGCGGCGATGATCGGTCATGTCGCGGCCGATCGAGTAGAACAGTTCCGCCTCGGGCGCGGTGGTCCAGGAGATGACGCGATAGCGGCCGTCGCGTCCGCGAAACCGGTTCTCGAAATGCGCCGCTTCCTCTCCCTTGGCGAGCCGCGCAAACTCGGCGGCCGTCGCCTCGCGATCCTCCGGATGGATCAGGTCGAAGAAATTGCCGCCGAGCAGTTCCTCCTCGGTCCAGCCCAGCATCGCCGTCCAGGCGGCATTGACGGTGTGGAGGCGACCATCGGCGCTGCACACGTCCATCAAGTCGCCCGACAACTGCCATATCCGGTCGCGTTCGCGGGTGCGCTCGGCGATCTCCTCAGACAGCGTGTCGTTCCGCGCCCGCAACGCGATCTCCGCCGCCTTGCGCTGGCTGGCGTCCTTGAAATAGACGGCCAGTCCGCCGGTCGTGATCGGATGGATGTCGATGTCGATCCATTTGCCCAGGATCGGCGACTTCGCTTCGAGGCGGATGGCAGTACGCTCGACCATCGCGCGTCGATGGGCATGATAGGGTTCGCTGCCGACCGCCTGGGGAAACTCGTCCCAACAGATCTTACCGATCAGGTCGCCGGGCGCCCGCCCCCAGAGTTCGCCCGCCTTACGGTTGATATAGGTGAAGCGCCCTTCCGCATCGACCGCGTAAAACGGGTCCTCGAGCGACTCGGTCAGTTCGGCCAGCATCGCATGGGCGCCGCTGGTCGCCTTGCGGCTGTCCTCCAGGTCTTGGACCGCGCGACGCTGATCGGTGCGGTCGCGCAGGATCTTGACATAGCCGCCTTCCTCCAGCCGGAGCGGCATCAGCTCGCCCAGCGCGAAGAACTTGCTGCCGTCGCGCCGTACGTGCCAGCGTTCGCCGGCGGCGCGTCCCGCTTGGTCGGCCTGCTGCATTTCCCGGCGCGGCACGTCGGCCGCACGATCCTCCGCCGTGAAGATGATCTCGCCCGGCTGGCCCAACGCTTCTCCCGCAGACCAGCCGAGCACATGTTCGGCCCCGTCGTTCCAGCTCGTGATGACGCCTTCGGAATCGAGCGATATGATCGCATAGTCCATCGCGCTTTCGATAATGGCATTCGCAATGGCGGCTTTACGCTTCATCGTCTGTCAAACTCGTTGCAATAGGTCCCGCATCGATCGGCCCGGCCCCGGACATCCGGCCGATCACGTCTGCTCCGCGACCCAGTCGGCCACCTGACAGGCGGCGAAGGGGGAAAACAGCACGGCGCCATCCTCTTGCCCTTCGACGTTGCGAGGCCCCATCACCGTCAGATAGGGCAGCGTCCGGTGGTTCAGCATCGCGATCAGTCGGGCGCGATCCTGCGAGGCCGCGGTGTCGAACAGGATGGCGGCACGCACGGGCTGCGTCGCCAGGACCTGCACGCCTGCGATGGGTTCACCAACGGACCGATCATCGAAATGCCACGCTCGCAGAGGACGCTCGCCACGTAATCGGTGACGAAGTTCGTCTCGGCCGCCAGCAGGACGACCGGCCTGACGGCTTCGTCCGCTCGCTGGTGGTTCATGCCGCGCTGCGTCCTCCCGCCAATGCGGCGACACCCGGCATCGCGGCCTCGTCCAGCATCGGCTTCAGCCGCCGATAGGTCGCCAGCGCCTGCCCGACGACCTGGTCCATATTGTAATAGCGATAGGTCGCCAGCCGCCCGACGAAACTGACATGCGGCTCGGCCAGGGCCAGCGCCTCATAGCGTCTGTAGAGCGCCTGGTTCTCGTCGCGGGGGATCGGGTAATAGGGGTCGCCCGTCGCGCTGGGATATTCATAGGTCAGGCTGGTCTGCGGCGCGACCTGCCCGGTCAGATGCTTGTATTCGGTGATGCGCGTATAGGGGACGGCCTCGTCGGGATAGTTGACGACGGCGACGGGTTGATGCCGTTCCTCGTTCAGCGTCCGATGCTCGAAGCGAAGCGAGCGATAGGGCAGCCGACCGTATCGATAGCCGAAATACTCGTCGATCGGCCCGGTGAAGACCAGATGGTCATGCGGATAGGCGTCGCGGACATCGGCATAGTCGACCCCCAGCAACAGGTCGATATTGGGATGGTCGAGCATCGCCTCGAACATTCGGGTAAAGCCCTGCGCCGGCATCGCCTGATGGCGATCGCCGAAATAGCGGTCGTCGGTACAGGTGCGCGTCGGCACCCGCGCGGTGACCGACTTGTCGAGTTCGGACGGGTCCATGCCCCATTGCTTGCGGGTATAGCCCTGGAAGAAGGTCTCGTAGAGTTCGCGGCCGACCTTCGACACGACGACATCGGCGGATGTGCGGATCGGATCGACCGGCTCGGCGCGGGACGCCAGGAACGCCTCGACCTCCGCATCGCTCGACAGGTCCAGCCCGTAGAGCGCGTTCAGCGTCGTACGGTTGATCGGCATCGGCACCTGTTTGCCGCCGACATCGGCCAGCACGCGATGCTCATAGGGCCGCCAATCGGTGAAGCGCGACAGATAGTCGAATATCTCGCCCGAATTGGTGTGGAAGATGTGCGGGCCATAGCGATGGACCAGGATGCCCGCCGCATCGTGATGGTCATAGGCATTGCCCGCGATATGCGAGCGCCGGTCAACCACCAGCACGCGCTTGCCCCCATCGGCCGCCAGCCGCTCCGCCATCACCGCCCCGGCGAACCCCGCGCCGACGACCATCACGTCATAGCGATCGTGCCGCGGCGGCCAGGTGACGGGGGACGCGATCGGCTCATGCCGGTTGCGCCCCGCCATCTCCGCCTCGATCAGCGCGGTCATCTCCAGCGCCGTGCTGCTCCACGAACCGCGTGACAGCTGCCGGTCCGCCTCGTCGCGCCAGCTGTCGCCTTCGGCCCGCAAAGCCATCGCCGCTTCGCAGGCGGCCGCAAAGGCGGCGGGCGTGTCGGCGATGGTCACGCCCGCCAAGGCGCCATAATGGCGCACGACATCGGTGATCGGCGTCGAGACGACCGGGCACCCCGCCGCCAGATATTCCGGCGTCTTGGTCGGGCTGATGAACCGCGTCGCCTCGTTGATCGCGAAGGGCATCAGGGCGACGTCCCACCCCGCCATATAATCCGGCAGCGCGCCATAGGGCCGCCCGCCCAGATAATGGATGTTTGCGCGACGCGGCAAATCGGCTTCGTCGATCTTCACGACGGGGCCGATGACCACCAGCGACCATTCGGGATGGGCATCCGCCAGGGCGGCGAGCAGGGCAAGGTCCATCCGCTCGTCTACGACCCCGGCAAAGCCGAGCCGTGGACGCGGCAGCGACGCCTGATCCGCCGGTTCCCCGCCCCCCGACCGCGCGCGTCCGAAATGCGCCGCGTCGATGCTGGAGGGAAAGGCGTGGACATTGGAATGGCGGCTACGCTTCGCCTCGTACAGGCTGGTCCCGCCGGTAAAGACCAGATCGGCCCGCTCGATCAGCCGCTGCTCCCGCTCGAGAAGCTGTGGCGGCGCGCCCTTGAAGGCCGAGAGTTCGTCCATGCAGTCATAGACGATGCATGCCGCCCGGACATGGTCCGAAAAGGGCAGCATCATCGGCGTGTAATACCAGCGAACGACCGGGCCGGTCACACCCTCCAGCTCGATGTCGAGCAGGGCCGCCAGCGCCTCGTCCTCCCGGCCTTGCAAGGCCGCGTCGAGTTGCGGGGTCAGCACCACCACGCCGCTTTCCGGGCATGTCCGGCGGTGCAGTTCGGATGGGCCGGGCCGATATTCGGGTTCCTCCCAGAACAACACATCCTGCGTCGCGGCGAAGCGCGTCATCAGATGCTGCGGCCGTTGGAAGACGAAGGCCCAGCGAAGATGGCTAAAGCAGATCAGCGTCGATCGCGGACGGCGGTGGTAAAGGCTATTGGAGCCATGGGCGGCGCTCGACAGCTGGGCGGTCACGGAAGCTCCTTCTAGGTCGCTGTTACAAAACAGAAACATCCCGCCGCTTCGCCGCGTTCCGCCTAACCTACTGTATATAAATGCAAATCAGTCAGTTTCCCGGAACGCCCGCAACGCCGGTCCGTTGGGCCCAGGGGAGACAGCGATGGATGGCCTGGAACTTTGGGGTGGCGTGGAATGCACCGTCAATCGCACCGCCACGGGCTATCGCGATCAGATCCGCCTGAGCGGGCATCACGACCGGATCACCGACCTCGACCTGTTTGCGGGCCTGGGCCTGTCGGCGATACGCTACCCCGTCTTGTGGGAACGCGTGATGGCGGACGGACGAACGCCCGACTGGGCGTGGACCGACGAGCGGCTCGCGCGGCTGCGTTCGCTGGGCATCCGGCCCATTGCCGGGCTGGTCCATCATGGCAGCGGCCCGCCCCATACCCATTTGCTCGACAACGGGTTCGCCACCGGCCTTGGTGACTATGCGCGGCAGGTGGCGGAACGCTATTCCTGGATCGAGGACTGGACCCCGGTCAACGAACCGCTCACCACGGCGCGCTTCTCCGCCCTGTACGGCCATTGGTATCCCCATGCGCGCGACGAAGGGGCATTCTGGCTGGCGCTGCTCAACCAGATCGATGGCACGCGGGCCGCGATGCGGGCCATTCGCCGGGTGAACCCGGCGGCCCGGTTGATCCAGACCGACGATCTCGGCCGCACCTATGCCACGCTGGTCCTGCGCGAACAGGCGGCGTTCGACAATCTGCGCCGCTGGGCCGGATGGGACCTGCTGTTCGGGCATGTCACCCCGCATCACCCTTTATGGGAAAGGATCAACGGCTTCGGGTTCGGTGACCGGTTGCGGCGCATCGCCGACGCCCCCTGCCCGCCCGACATCGTCGGGGTGAACCATTATCTGACCAGCGACCGGTTTCTCGACCACCGATTGCAACGCTATCCGCCGCGCAGCCATGGCGGCAATGCCCGCCGCGCCTATGCCGATGTCGAGGCCATACGCGTCCTCGATCCCCCGCCCCCCGGACTGGCCGGGGCGCTTCGCGAAGCCTGGGACCGTTATGGCGTTCCCCTGGCGGTGACGGAGGTGCATAATGGCTGCACGCGCGAGGAGCAGTTGCGATGGGCGGCGGAGGCGTGGGACGGCTGCGCCATGCTCCGGCGCGAAGGCGTCGATGTCCGCGCCGTCACGGCGTGGTCGCTGCTGGGCTCGCAGGATTGGGATCGCCTGTTGACCGCGCCCGGCACCTATGAAGCGGGTATATTCGACATATCGGGTGGCACGCCGCGCCCGACCGCCCTGGCGTCGCTGTGGAAAGGACTGCCCGCCGCCGCCGAACGCCATCCGGTCGCCCGCGCGCCGGGGTGGTGGCGGCGACAGGATCGGCTCGTCTATCCGCCGATCCGCCATCCCATCAGGACGCCACCCTCGCACGCAGCGCACGCCGATCCGGTTCTATTGATCTGGAGCAGCGACGAGACGCTGGTCCAAGGCTGGTCGCGGATATGCGAGAAGCGCGGCATCGCCCATCAATGGGCCAAATGCGAAGCGCAGGGAGCAGACATCGCTGCGATGCTGGATCATATCCGGCCATGGGGCCTGGTGCATGCCGACGCCCCGAGCACAGCCGATGCGATCGGACTGGCGCGGGCCTGTGAGAGCAGAGGGATAGCGAGCCTCCACCTCGTCCCCGCGCCTGACGGTCACGCCCCGCATGACGCCTTACGAGCCGCAGAAGACGAAATCCCACCGTCGTTCCCCGCCAGCGCCTTGCTCATCCCCTGGGAAGGGAGAGCCTCGATCGCAGACCCTGCGCGAATGAATATTGCGCTGGACCTGCTGATCGACGGCCAGGGCGGCCTGCACGCTCCCATCCGATCCCCGGCATCGGAGCCCCCCGAAACCGCACGACAGACCGCCGCTATGGGAGCTTTTGGCGACGCCGCTCAAATTTGAGCGAACGGCATCCCTCCTCCGGTATTTCCCAATTCCCCGATCATCACCCCATCGCCGGAGATTTTCATGCCGAAGATCAAAGAGATGATGAAGCGGCAACAGGTGCTTGCCGATTTCGGCGATTTCGCCATCCGCTCGGAGGACCTCGACGCGGTCCTGACCGAGGCCTGCCGCCTGGTGGCGAAGGCACTGGGTACGGACCGCGCCAAGGTCCTCGAAATTCAGGAGGAACGACAGCAACTCTTCGTCCAGGCCGGTGTCGGCTGGGCGAAGGATGTCGTCGGACATGTCCACCTGTCGATGACGGAGGCGTCGTCCGAAACCTATTCCATCAATGCTGGCGAACCCGTGGTTTCCCAGGATATTACCAAGGAAGACAGGTTCATCATCCCCGCATTCATGAAAGAGGCCGGCGTCGTCGCGCTGGTCAACGTACCCATATTGGTGCCGGGCAGACGCCCCTATGGCGTCCTTCAGGTCGATGCGACCGGCCCGCGCACATTCGGCGACGACGAAATCCAGTTCCTGCGGACCTATGCGGCCATATTGGGCCCGGTGATCGACCGGCTCCGCAAGGTGGATCGCCTCCATGCCAGCGAAGAACGTTTCCGCCGCATCGTCGAAACCGTCCAGGACTATGCCATCTTCACGACCGATGCCAAGGATCGCATCGACAACTGGTTTCCGGGTGCTGAGGCCGTCTTCGGCTGGACCGCCGACGAGGCGGTGGGGCAGCTCGGCAGCATCGCCTTCACCCCCGAGGATCGGGCGGCGGGAGAGGACAAGCGGGAGATCGAAACCGCGCGCCGGGACGGCTATGCCGCCAATATCCGCTGGCACCTGCGCAAGGACGAACGACGGATCTTCATCGAGGGGGCCGTGTGGGCGCTTCTCGACGAGGGCGGCACGGCTCGCGGCTTCGTCAAGGTCGGCCAGGATGTGACCCAGCGCAAGCGTGCCGAGACGGCCCTGCGCGAAAGCGAGGAGCGGCTTCGCAGCGCGGTCGAAGTCGGTCAGCTGGGGTTATGGGACTGGAACGTCATCACCGGAGAGGTCCACTGGTCCGACGAGCATTTCCGCATGGAGGGCTATGATGTCGGAGAGGTGACGCCCAGCTATGAAGCCTGGTCGTCGCGCATCCATCCCGAGGATCGCGCGCGGACCGAGGCGGCGCTTCACCAGGCCATGGAACGGCAGGAGGAATTCGTCCATGAGTTTCGGGTCGTCCATCCGGACCACTCGGTCCATTGGCTTTCCGGTCGGGGCAAATTCGATCATGATGCCGCCGGTCGCCCCGTCCGCATGGTGGGTGCGGTGGTGGAGACCACCGATCGCCGCGAATGGAAGGAGCGTCAGCAGATCTTGGTCAAGGAATTGCAGCACCGCACCTTCAACCTGATGGGCATGGTGCGCTCGATGGCCGATGCGACCATCCGGTCGAGCGTCGACCTGAAGGACTTCCGCGCCAAATTCCGTGACAGGATCGAGGCGCTGGCCAGGGCCCAACGCCTGTTGTCGCAATTGCGCGACGACGACCGGGTGACCTTCGGCGACCTCATCCAGGCGGAGCTGGATGCGACCGGCGCGCTCGATGCCGCGCGCCCGCGCGTCACGCTGGACGGCCCGCACGACGTCCCCCTGCGGTCCGGCACGGTGCAGACCTTCGCAATGGCGCTGCACGAGCTGACGACGAACGCGGTCAAATATGGCGCGCTCAGCCAACCGGGCGCGCATCTTGCCGTTCGCTGGCGGGTCGAGGACGGCGCGAACGGGGAACCGTGGCTGCATGTCGACTGGCGGGAGAGCGGCGTGAACATGCCCCCTGATGGCCAGGCGCCGGGCGGCACCGGCCAGGGCCGCACCCTGATCGAAAAAGCGCTGCCTTATCAATTACAAGCAGAGACGACCTACGTTATGGCGGCAGATGGAATTCACTGCTCCATTGCTCTGCCGGTATCCAACCGGAGCCCATTGGAGTCGCGTGATGCCTCTCACCAATCGCCGGATCCTGATCGTTGAGGACGAATATATGCTGGCCCAGGATCTCCAGCTGGAACTGGAAGAGGCCGGCGCCATCGTCATAGGCCCCGAAGCCTCGGTCCCCTCCGCCCTGTCCCGCATCGAACAGGAAGACCGGATCGACGCCGTGATCCTGGACGTCAATCTGGGCGGGCAATTCGCGTTCCCCGTGGCCGATGCCCTGACCGCGCGGCACATCCCGTTCATATTCGCCAGCGGGTACGAGGACGACGTCGTGAAGAGCCGCTACCCCGACGTCGTCAACTGCGCCAAGCCGTTCGTTGCCAGACAACTCCTGCATTCGCTGGAGAATGTCCTGCCCTGACCTTCCGGGCCCATTTGCGCCATCGAAGCCGACGAGTAGCGCGATCGCACATACGGGGCATGGACCCGATGGACTTGATCCGGATCACGTTGCATGATCCGGAAAGCGCGGGGGTGTAGAGCGGGGCGCGCGACCTCGCCAGCGGCGCCAGGGGCGGATTTGACAGAGCTCGCATCGTTCCGGCGTGGCATCCGGCATGGCGGTCAGGAGGTCGGATTGGCGTATTCCTCGAATGTCGGCGGCCAGCACTTCGTCTTTCGCGATCTCAAACACCTCCTGGCCTGCGCATCGCCGCTGCGCTCCGGCGACGAACTGGCCGGTATCGCCGCGGAAAGCGCGGCGCAGCGCATGGCGGCCCGGTTCGTCCTGGCCGATCTCCCGCTCGACCGGTTTCTGCACGAAGCGCTGGTCCCCTATGAGGAGGACGAGGTCACCCGCCTCATCATCGACGGGCACGATCCCTCGGCCTTCGCGCCGCTCGCGCATCTGACCGTCGGGGGCTTTCGGGACTGGCTGCTGTCCGAACAGGCGGACACGGCCATGCTGGCGGCGGTCGCGGGCGGCCTGACCCCGGAAATGGTCGCCGCCGTATCCAAGCTGATGCGCAACCAGGATCTGATCGCGGTGGCGCGCAAGGTCCGCGTCGTCACCGCCTTTCGCTCGACGATCGGGCTGCCGGGACGATTGTCGACGCGGTTGCAACCCAATCATCCGACGGACGATCGCCATGGCATCGCCGCGAGCGTGTTCGACGGGCTGTTGTTCGGGGTCGGCGACGCGACGATCGGCATCAACCCGGCGACCGACAATGTGCCCAACGCGATCGACCTGATGAAGATGCTGGACGATCTGCGCCAGCGTTACGACATCCCGACGCAGACCTGCGTGCTGACCCATGTCACCAACACGATCGACATCATGGCGCGCGGCGCCCCGGTCGATCTCGTCTTTCAATCCGTGGCGGGCAGCGAGGCAGCCAATCGCGGTTTCGGCATCGACCTGGCCATCCTGCGCGAGGCGCACGACGCCGCGCGGTCGCTGCGTCGCGGGACGGTCGGCGACAATGCGATGTATTTCGAGACGGGACAGGGTGCGGCGCTGTCCGCCGACGCGCATCACGGCGTCGACCAGCAGACGATGGAGACACGCGCCTATGCGGTCGCCCGCGCGTTCGATCCGTTGCTGGTCAACACCGTCGTCGGCTTCATCGGCCCCGAATATCTTTACGACGGCAAGCAGATCATCCGGGCCGGGCTGGAGGATCATTTCTGCGGAAAGCTGCTCGGCCTGCCGATGGGGTGCGACGTCTGCTACACCAACCATGCCGAGGCGGATCAGGACGATATGGACGTCCTGATGACGGTGCTGACCCAGGCGGGCTGCACCTTCCTGATCATGATGCCCGGCGCCGACGACATCATGCTCAACTATCAGAGCCTGGCCTATCACGACATGCTGTACCTCCGCTCCGTCCTGGGCGTTCGCGCCGCGCCGGAGTTCGAGGCGTGGCTCGACCGCATGGACATGCTCGCCCCCGACGGCACGATCCGCTCCATCGGCCCGGACCAGTCCCGGCTGCGGGCATTGGCGGACATGGGGGCGGATATGGGGGCAGCCCGGCCATGAGCGACGATCGCGACCGGTCCCTGACCGAAGACGCCGCGCCGCGCGATCCATGGACGATCCTTCGCCGGGCGACCAAGGCCCGTATCGGCCTGGGCCGCTCGGGCAACGCCATACCGATGGACGAGGTCCTCCGGTTCCAGGCGGCCCATGCCATGGCGCGCGACGCGGTCCATGCCATGCTCGACGTCGCCGCGCTGGAGCGGGACCTGGCGCCGCTGGCCGCTATCGCCGTTGCCAGCATGGCCCCGGACCGCGCGACCTATTTGCGACGGCCCGACATGGGACGCCTGCTGGCGCCGGACGATGCGGAGCGGCTGACGACCCTGCGCGGCCCCTTCGACATCGTGTTCGTGGTTGGGGACGGCCTGTCCTCCACGGCGGTACAGCGGCACGCCGCGCCGATGATCCATGCCTGCCGTCAGGCCCTGCCCGAGCTGTCGATCGCGCCGGTCGTCATCGCGCGACAGGCCCGCGTGGCCATCGCCGACCCGATCGGGGCCGCGATCGGCTCACGGCTCAGCGTCATCCTGATCGGCGAGCGACCGGGCCTGACCGTGTCGGACAGCCTGGGCCTGTACCTCACGCACGACCCGCGTCCGGGGCGGCGGGATTCGGAACGCAACTGCATCTCCAACATCCACCGGCATGGCGGCCAGAGCTATGAGCAGGCGGCCCGGACGCTGGCATGGCTGGCGCGCGAGGCGCTGCGCCGGTCGCTGTCGGGGGTCGCGCTGAAAGAGGGACAGAATGCGGATACCCTGGAATCCCCGGGGACCATGCCGCGCATCGCAAGCGAATAATCGTAAGGGGGCTTATGACGCACGGGTCAGACACGCATCTCAAGAAATCGCTGAACGCCTTCCACCTCTGGGGCATCGCCGTCGGCCTGGTCATATCGGGGGAATATTTCGGCTGGAGCTATGGTTGGGCGACGGCCGGGACGCTGGGCTTCCTTGCCGTCACCGCGATCGTCGCGGCGATGTACATCGCCTTCATCTTTTCGTTCACCGAATTGACGACCGCCATTCCGCAGGCGGGCGGCCCCTTCGCCTATGCCTATCGCGCCTTCGGCCCCTGGGGCGGCGCGATTGCCGGTTTCGCCACGCTGATCGAGTTCGTGTTCGCCCCGCCCGCTATCTCGCTTGCGATCGGTGCCTATCTCGCCGTCCAGTTTCCGTCGCTTGATCCCAGGACGGCAGCACTGGGGGCCTATGCGATCTTCGTCGCGCTGAACATCGTCGGGGTCGGGATCGCGGCGACCTTCGAGCTGTTCGTGACGATCCTGGCGGTGGGCGAATTGCTGGTCTTCATGAAGGTGGTCGCGCCGATCTTTTCGCTCGACCATTTCGTCGCCGGGGGCTGGGCGGGCAGCGATACGCCCACGCTGCGATCGCTCGGCGGCATGTTCGCCGCCATCCCCTTCGCGATCTGGTTCTTCCTGGCGATCGAGGGCGTGGCGATGGCCGCCGAAGAAGCCAAGGAGCCGCGCCGGACGATACCGATCGCCTATGTCACCGGCATAGTGACGCTGACCGCGCTGGCCTTCGGCGTCATGATCCTGGCGGGCGGGTCGGGCGATTGGAAAGCCCTGTCCAACCTGAACGACCCGCTGCCCCAGGCGATGCGGCGGGCGGTGGGCGATTCCAGCGGCTGGCTGCACATGCTGGTCTGGCTGGGTCTGTTCGGCCTCGTCGCCTCGTTCCACGGCATCATCATGGGCTATGCCCGCCAGATGTTCGCCCTGGCGCGCGCGGGTTATCTCCCGGCTGCGCTGGGGCGCCTGCATCCCCGGTTCCGGACGCCGCACATCGCCACGATCGCCGGCGCGGCGGTCGGCGTCCTGACGATTTATAGCGACGGCTGGATCCGCTTCGGCGGGCAGCCGCTGACCGCGAGCGTCGTGACGCTGTCGGTCTTCGGCGCCCTGACCATGTACATCATGTCGATGCTGTCGCTGTTCCGGCTGCGGCGGCGCGAGCCCGACCTCGTCCGGCCCTATCGCGCACCCGGCTTCCCGGTCGTGCCCGGCTTTGCCCTGGGCATGGCGGCGGTCGCGGCCGTGGCGATGGTCTATTACAATACGGCGATCGCGATGCTGTTCGTCACGGTCATGCTGATCGCCGTGCTGCTGTCGGTCCGGCTGCGCGCGACCGCGTCACGCGACCATGACAACCCGACGGACATGGTCGCCGCCAGCGACGCGTGACGGACCTCCCGGTGTCGCGACATGGGTGCGGCACCGGCTGCCTCGCCGCGGCCTATCGCTGCCGCGTCTCCCACCCCTCGGCGCGGTAATAGTCCGCGTTCGAGGAGGCCAGCATCGGTCGGCCCAGGATATGGTCGGCCGCCTTTTCGCCAATCATGATCGTCGGCGCGTTGAGATTGCCGGTCGTGATCGACGGCATCACCGAGGAATCGACCACCCGCAGCCCCTCGACCCCATGCACCCGCAGCGCCGGGTCGACCACCGCCATGGGATCGGACGCCGCGCCCATCGCGCAGCTGCACGAGGGATGATAGGCGCTTTCGACATGGGTGCGGACGAATGCGTCGATCGCCTCGTCGTCCATGACCGCCGCGCCGGGCTGGATCTCGCGCCCGGCGAACGGTGCCATTGCCGGTTGCGCGAAGATCTCGCGCGTCAATCGGACACAGGCCCGCATCTCCACCCAGTCGTCCGGATGGCTCATATAGTTGAAGCGGATCGACGGCTTCTCCGCCGGATCGGCGCTGCGCAGGCGGACATGGCCGCGGCTTTTCGACCGCATCGGTCCGACATGCGCCTGGAACCCATGGCCCGTCGCCAGCGACGATCCGTCATAGCTGACCGCCAGCGGCAGGAAATGATATTGGATGTCGGGATAGGCGATGCCCGCGCGGCTGCGGATGAAGCCGCAGCTCTCGAAATGATTGGTCGCGCCGAGGCCCTTCTTGCCGAGCAGCCATTGCGCGCCGATCAGCGCCTTTCGCAGCGGATTCATCGCAGGGTACAAGGTGATCGGCTTCTTGGATTCGATCTGGAAATAGAATTCCAGATGGTCCTGCAAATTCTCGCCCACGCCGGGCAGGTCGTGGACCGGGGAGATGCCGTGCGCGGCCAGTTCCGCCGCCGGACCGATGCCCGACAGCTTCAGCAGTTGCGGCGAATTGATCGGCCCGCCCGCCAGGATCACCTCACGCCGGGCATGGATCGTCGTCTCCACCCCGCCCCGACGATAGACGATCCCGGTCGCCCGACGCCCCTCCAGCACGATGCGGGTCGCCAGCGCATGGGTCACGACCGTCAGGTTCGGGCGGCGCATGGCGGGCTTCAGATAGGCATTGGCCGCGCTCCAGCGGCGTCCGCGATGGACGGTCATGTCCATCCGCCCGAACCCTTCCTGCTGACGGCCGTTGATGTCGGCGGTCTCGGGATAGCCCGCCTCGCGCGCCGCATCGATAAAGGCCCGGTAGAGCGGATTGGCCAGGCGGCCATAGCTGGTATGGAGCGGCCCGGAATCGCCGCGCCACGCATCGCCGCCCTCCTCCCGAGTCTCCGCGCGCCGGAAATAGGGCAGGACATCGCGATAGCCCCAACCCGTCGCGCCCTCCGCCTCCCATCGGTCGAAATCCGCCGGATTGCCGCGCACATAGACCATGCCGTTGATCGAGGACGACCCACCAAGCACCTTGCCACGCGGGGTGTGCAGCCGTCGTCCGTCCAGATGCGGCTCGGGCTCCGTCTCGTAGCGCCAATTGTACCGCGCCATGTTCATCGGAATCGACAGCGCGCTGGGCATCTGGATGAAGACCGAGCGGTCGGACCCGCCCTGCTCCAGCACCAGCACCGAATGGCGCCCGCCCTCGGTCAGCCGCGCGGCCAGCACGCACCCGGCCGAGCCCGCGCCGACGATGATGTAATCGAAGCTGTCGGTCATCGCAGATCCGCTCAATAGGGGCAGTCGATGTCGGTCATCGCGACATAGACGCTCTTCAGACGGGTATAATGTTCGATCGCGGCCAGACCGTTCTCGCGGCCCAGGCCCGACGCCTTGTAGCCGCCGAAGGGCAGTTCGATCGGCGTGACGTTATACTGGTTGATCCAGCACGTCCCGGCCTCCAGCCGTGCGATCACGCGGTGCGCCCGCGTGATGTCGGCGGTGAAGACGCCCGCCGCCAGCCCGAACTCGGTGGCATTGGCGCGCGCGATCACCTCTTCCTCGTCATCGAACGGCAGCACCGTCATGACCGGGCCGAACACCTCGTCCCGCACGATGGAGGCCCGGTCGTCCTCGGCGACGAAGATCGTCGGGGCGACGAACCACCCGCGCGCGAGATCGCCTTCGATCAGGCGCTTGCCGCCGGTCAGCAGCCGCACGCCCTCGCGCCTGGCGCGCTCGATATGGCCGAGCACGATGTTCATCTGGGTTTCCGTCACCAGCGGACCGATCTGCGTCGCGGGATCGAGCGGGTCGCCGACGACCAGGCGGGTGGTGCGCGCCGCGAGACGTTCCAGAAAGACGTTCAGCACCGACCGATGCACGAAGACGCGCGTGCCGTTGGAGCAAACCTGTCCCGTCGAATAGAAATTGGCGAGCATCGCGCCCGACACCGCATTGTCGAGCGCGGCATCCTCGAACACGATCAGTGGCGACTTGCCGCCCAGCTCCAGCGTCACCGCCTTCAGCCCCGGCGCGGCGGCGGCCATCACCGCGCGGCCCGTGGGCACCGATCCGGTCAGCGATACCTTGGCGATGTCCTTATGCGTCACCAGCGCGCGGCCGAGCGGACCATAGCCCTGCACGACCTGGAAAATGCCGTCGGGCAGCCCGGCATCCCGGAAAACCTCCTCCAGCGCGGAGGCGGTCAGCGGCGTCTGTTCGGCGGGCTTGAAGATCATCGCATTGCCGCAGGCCAGCGCGGGCGCCGCTTTCCAGCACGCGATCTGCAACGGATAGTTCCACGCGCCGATCCCGGCCACCACGCCCAGCGGCTCGCGCCGGGTATAGCCGAAAGCCTCGGCTCCCAGGTCGAGATGCTGTCCCGCCACGGTCGCGGCGACGCCCGCATAATATTCCAGGCAATCCGCGCCGGACAGCACGTCGACCGCCTCGGTCTCCTGGACCGGCTTGCCGGTGTTGAGCGTCTCGATCCGCGCCAGTTCCAGATTGCGTTCGCGCAGGAGATCGGCGGCCCGGTGCAGGATGCGGCCACGATCGCGCGGGGCGAGCGCCGCCCAGGCGGGTTGCGCGGCACGGGCGCGCGCGACGGCGGCGTCGAGGGCCCCCTTGTCCGTCACCGCGATCCGGGCCAGCACCTCGCCGGTCGCGGGATTGCACGGCACGATCTCGCGACGCGGCGGCGGAGCGGCCGGTATCGCGGCCAGGCGGCTGTCGACGAACGACCCGATCAGCGCGCACGCGCTATCGCCGTCGATCTCGCTCCACTCCGACAGGGCTCCGCGAAGCCACACCCCGTCGATCATCGCCGCGATGGTCGCGGCCAGCGCGGGCGCCTCCTCGGCCGACACCAGCGCGCGGAGCGGATGGCGCAGGTTGGACAGCATCCGCCGCTGATACACGCGCTGGATACGGAACAGGCGAGGTTGGTGGCGCACATGCCCCCAAAAGGCCAACCAGACCTTGCTGGTCGCGCCGTCGAGCTCCTCGGGCGCCAGGTTCGTGTCGATCACCGCCTGAAGCCGCTCGCGCGGGCCCTCCGCCTGCGCCAGCCGTAGCCGGAGCCGGGCCCCGAGGCGCGTGGTCAGCGCCCGGAACACCGCTTCGAGCAGGCCTTCCTTGTCGCCGAAATAATGGGCGACGAGCCCCGGCGACACGCCCGCGCGCCCGGCGATCTGGACGAGGGTGGTTCCGACGAACCCCAGCTCGGCCAGGCTGTCGATCGTCATCTCGACCAGCTGGCGGGCGCGACCATCGTCGGCGATCGGCGAAGAACGGGCAATGACCATGTTCTGAAGACTCGTTCAATTGAGCAAGGCACGGAAATCACGATACCTAGGGTTATATGGCGTTTCCAGCCAAGGTGACCAGCCTGTTCGTTGAACGCTTGGTCAATCGCTGTCAACACCTGCGACCGATTCGCAGGGGCCAGGGCCGCCATGGCTTCCCCCTCACCCCGGAAGCACCGAGAAATGATGGGCGGCCGCGATGATCGCTGCGGCCAGGGCCAGCGCCGCATAGGGGCGTATCCCCGCACGCGGCGGATCGGCCGGCCGCGCGCCATCGCCGCGCGCCGCCGCCGGGAACCGGCCCCCGTCCTGGACATAATGGCGAAAGACGAACACCGGCAGGATCATCGCGGCGGCGACCAGACCGTTGCGCAGCGTGCCGGGGCCCCACACTTCCGCCCCGGCGCCCAGCAGCGCCAGATTGACGAACCCCAGCATCGCGCCGACCGCGATCAGCCAGTTCGGCGCGCGGAACGGACGCGGCCAGTGCGGACGGTCGATGCGGTGGATCCACCCCGCCTGAAGATTGAGGAAGATGAAGATCATGTAGCAGACGTTGGACACCATCAGGACCATGAAATAGTCCGACATCATCAGCAGGATCAGGTTGAAGCCCAGGTCCGTCCACATCGCCGCCGTCGGCGCGCCGTGGCGGTTCACCCGCGACAGATAGCGTGGCAGCCAGCCGTCGACCGATGCCTGGTACAGGGTGCGCGAGGACCCCATCATCGACGACATGACGATCAGCAGCAGCGCCAGGATGAACATCGCGACGAACAGGTTCGTGACGATCACGCCGCCCTTCACGATGCTCGCCAGCGCCAGCGCCACGCCCGTCCCGTCATAGATGGCGGGATTCATCAGTCCGCGCAGGCCCAGCGACGCCTGGAACGCCAGCGGCACCAAGGTGAAGATCGCCAGGCACATCAATCCCGCCGAGAAGATCGCCTTGTACGTGTCGCGCGCCGGGTCCCGGAACTCCCGGACATAGCAGACCGCGCCCTCGAAGCCGTAGGTCGACCAGCCCGCCCCGAACAGCCCCGCCGCCAGCACCGTCAGTCCTGCGGCATTCCAGCTGCCAAAGCCGATATGCCCCGCCGCATCGCGGACGATGGGGACGAGCGGAAACAGGTTCGCGGAGGGCAGATCGCCCGTGACGATCGGCACCAAGCCGATGAGCGCGAGCGGGCAGAGGCAGGCGAGCGCGAGCACCTTCTGCGTTCGCGCCGCCCGCGCCGCACCCTGATGCTGCAATAGGAAGGTCATCAACAGGAAAGCGGCGCCGATGATCGCCACGGCGTTGATCCGCAGCGTCAGTCCGGGCCGGATCGCGCCCAGGTCCAGCAGCGTCAGATGCCATGTGTTGATCGCCGCCCCCGCCGGAAACAGGCTGGTCAGGACATAGGCCGCGGCCAGCCCCGTGCCCAGCGCCAGCACCGGCGACCAGGCCAGCCAGTTGCACCATACGGAAATCGGCGCGACGAACTTGCTGTATCCGATCCAGGCCGCCGCGCCATAGACCGATGCCCCGCCGGACTTGTCGGGATACAGGCCCGCAATCTCGGCATAGACGAAACATTGCAGGAAGCCGATCAGCACCGACAGGATCCACACCGCCCAGGAGGCCTGGCCGACCACCGTCGCGACGCCCCCCATGGTCAGCAGCACCCCGGCGGGCACCCCGCTGATCGCCCAGAATGCGCCGCGCCAATCGAGCGCCCGTTGCAGCGTCGGGAGGCGCCCGCCCGCCACCCTGGGCCGGACGCCGACGTTCGCCTCGCCGTCCCAGCGTGTCGCCATCACCACATCGTCCGCCATTTCGCCCCCCCTCGTTCGTCAACGGGTCGATCGTCGTCTCGCCGGGGCGGATCAGCCGCCGCCCCGCCATCGCCCCGCAGCCCCCGACAGGCCCCACGCACGCGCCGTCGCCCGCCATGTGGCGGCGGCACAGGGTCCATCGAGCGCAGGCGGGAATGGGTCGCGGCGACCGGATATCGCCGCGATCTGCATCAGAAGCCGCGCCGAAGCGTGACGAACCACTGGCGGGGTGCGCCAGCGAGCAGGGTCTGGTTGTCGCCGCTGGCGGTGAAGCCATTGGTCCCGACGGTCGAGATGTAGCGCTTGTCGGTCAGGTTGGTCACGCTGCCCTCGATCGCGACGCCGTGGAGCGCTCCCGCATCCTCGCCGAAGCGATAGCCGATGCTGGCATCGACCAGCACGCGACCCGGCACCGACTGGTCGTTCAGATAGGTGAAATAGCGTTTCGACAGATAGTCCGCACCGGCACGGGCAAAGACATGGCCGTCGTCATAGACGACCTCGCCCTTGACCATATGCTCCGGCGTATCGACCACCGTCTTCCCGGCGGTCGCGGTCAGCACGGCACCGGCGGCGTTCTTCACATCGTCCTGATAGGTGGCGTGGTTATAGGAATAGCTGGCGAACAGGCTGAGCGGCCGGACGATGCGATAGAAGGCGGACACTTCCGCGCCATAGCTGTGCACACTGCCCGCATTGTTCAGCGTGGGCGGATTGCCCTGGATGCCCGACCCGTTGGCGAAGCTGAGCAGCCGGTTCGAGAAGTCGATGAAATAGCCCACCGCCGACAATTGCAGCCCGCCGCTGCGCAGTCGCCCGCCGCCCTCGATCGTCTTCGACGTCTCGGGCTTCAGGGTCGAACGGATGCCGTTGAAGCCCGCCTGGGTCGTCGCGAACGGGCCGGTCGTCGCCGAGGAGACGAAGGCGCGCATATTCTCGGTGTAGCTCGCGAAGAGTTCGGCTGCCTCGCTCACATGATAGACCGCACCGACCTGCGGCAGGAACCAGTCCTCGGCCTTGATCCGGCCGTTCACCAGGCTGCCGACCAGCAGGTTCGCCTGGTTCTTGACGCGCATCCCCTTCCATCCGCCGTTCAGCGTCAGATTGCCGAGGGTCAGCGTGTCGGCGACATGATATTGCAGGGTCTCGGTGTCGTATTTGCCGTACCACTGCGTCCGATACGGGTTCGACTGGAATTCGAGCGCGTTGCGGTTCGGGCTGGTCCCGTCGTTCATGCCGTAGAAGCGGCGCGCCTGTGTGAAGCTGTTGCTCTCATACCAGGCGCCGACCTCGAAGCGGTTCGCCCCGGTCTCGTAGAACAGGTTGCTCAGATTGCCCCCGCGGCTGATGCTATATTCGGTGACCCGAAAGCCCAGCGGCGAGGCGAGCCCCGTGGTCGATGTCGAGGACGCGGCCAAGGGCGTTCCATCCGGCCCCAGTGCACCGGCGGGCGTCGCCGAATAGGGGGTGATCCACGATCCCTGCCCCTTGTTGTAATGATAATAGCTGGTCGAGACGATCGACAGTTCATCGGTCAGCTTGCCGTCGAAGGTCACACCCCCCAGCACGTCGCGGCGCAGACCGGCCGCGTTATAATAGGCGTCGTCGGGTGTCCCGAACCCGCTGGGATAGGTGAGGCCCGCACCCGTCCAGGGCGCGACGAAGCCTGCCGACGAGCCGTTATTCGCCTTCTGATAGCTCGCGAGCGCGGTCTGGTTCTGGTAGACGCGCGCAATCTGCAGCGCGAGCGAATAATTGTCGGTAATATTGTCGTTGTTCAGGCCCCGGCGCCGGATGATGTCATAGCTCAGGTCCTGATAATCATTCTCGCGCCGGTCGGAATAATCGACAAAGGCCGTGATGCTGCCGCGCGCGCCCATGTCCTTCATCAGCTTGGCATTGACCTGCTGCTGGCGCTGGCGGCCGAACCCCTTCCACTTGTCGGTGGTGAGATAGGCGTAGCTGAGATAGCCCTTGACCCCGCCGCCCAGATCGCCGGTGTCGAGCCGCGCGAAGCCGCGCCACGTATTGTTGCTGCCATAGGTGCCCGACCCGACGATGTCGAATGCGTCGGACGGCTTGCGGCTGACGAATTGCAGCGTGCCGCCCAGGTTGCTGGTCGACGCCGTCCCGAGCGCACCCGCCCCTTGCGCGACGGTCGTGCTGGCGAGGTTGTCGGAAATGATCGCACGGCTGATGTGCAGGCCGTTGACATTGCCATAGCTCATGTCGCCGAGCGGCACCCCGTCGAGCGTGAAGCCGAGCTGGTTCTGGTTGAACCCGCGCAAGCTGATCCGCGTCGACCATTCATAGGCACCGAACGCATCGGCCGATTGGAAATTGACGCCCGGCAGCTTGGCGATCGCCTTGAGCGGCGACGTGCCGGGGGTGAGGCGCTCCATATCGATGGCCGCGACCGTCTGCACCTGGCGCGCCTGGCCAAAGCCCAGCACGACGATGTCGCCATGGGCGGCCTCGGCATCGCCCGAATTACCCTGCGCACCGGTGACCGGCTTCGGCGCCTTGGCGACATCCTGTGCCTGGGCCGCAACGGCCATTGTGAGCATGCCCGTTCCCGCAAGCAGATAGGCAACGATCTTAGTCATCCCACACCCCCCAAAATGTTCCGCGACGGCCCGATTCGGCATTCAATTGTTCGCATCCGCACAAATTTTTGCAAGATGGTTTCACAAACGTTGAACGACCGATCAGCATCTTCCATGGGGCATATTAGCGAACGTTATGGCCGCTATGCCCTTAGGGCCGGGCAAGGTGCGATGCCGGGGAGCAGGACATTGCACAGGGCCAGAATGATCTTGTCCAGCATTCCTTGATTGTTTATTCAATGCAGCGATCGCGAGTTGGACCGACAGGCCCGGCTGCGCTTGGAGGCCGACATGGATCAGCACAGTCGCCGTCATTTCCTGTCCTCGATGGCGGGCGCTGCCACAGCTTGCGCGATGCCACCGTCCATCGCGCGGGCCCTCGCGCTGCCCGCCGATCGCCGAAGCGGGACGATCGCCGATATCGACCATGTCGTGATCCTGATGCAGGAGAACCGGTCCTTCGATCATTATTTCGGCGCCCTGTCGGGCGTGCGAGGGTTCGGCGATCCGAGGCCGCTGACGCTGCGGTCGGGGCGCAGCGTCTTTCACCAGCCGGGCGCCGACGGTCATGGGATCGTCCCGCCCTTTCACCTCGACACGTCGCGTACGCGGGGCCAGCTGCTGAAGAGCCTGGATCACAGCTGGAAGTCGGACAGCGCCGAATGGGCCGCCTATGACTGCTGGGTGCGGCACAAGACGCCCATGACGATGGGCTATTTCCGTCGCGCCGACATACCCTTTTACTATGCGCTGGCCGATGCGTTCACGATCGGCGATGCCTATTACGCCTCGCTTCACGGTCCGACGAACCCAAACCGCATGTATCTGTTCACGGGAACCAGCGGCCTGACCGTCGGCGATTCCGGTCCGCAGGCGGTCGACAATGCCGATGACGGCAACTGGACCGGCGACGCCGCCCGCGACCGCCCCGACTTTCCCGGCGCGCGCTGGACCACCTATGCCGAGCGGTTGCAGCGGGCGGGCATCCGCTGGAAGCTGTACCAGGAACATGACAATTACGGCGACAACAGCCTCGCCTATTTTGCGGCGTTTCGGGGCCTTTCTCCGCAGGATGAACTGTATCGGCGCGGCCGGGCGATCGTGCCGGGCTCAACGGCGGCGAACGCGGCGGAGACCACGGCCCAGCATCTGGTCGACGCCTTTGCCGCCGATGTAGCCGCCGGGACCCTGCCGCAGGTGTCCTGGATCGTCGCTCCCCAGCGTTATTCGGAGCATCCCGAGGCCCCACCGGCACTTGGTGAATCGCTGGTGTCGCGGGTGATCGACGCGCTGACCGCGAACCCGGCGGTCTGGGCGAGGACCGCCCTGATCATCACCTATGACGAGAATGACGGCTTTTTCGATCATATGCCGGGGCCGCTCCCGGCGCTGACCCCGGCGGCCGGGCGGTCGGGGATCGATGTGGCGGGAGAGAGCTATCGCGGGCAGCCGGTCGGACTGGGCGTCCGCGTCCCCCTGATCGTGGTATCGCCATGGACGCGGGGCGGATGGGTGAACAGCCAGGTCTTCGACCACACGTCCGTCCTGCGTTTCCTGGAACGGCGGTTCGGCGTCATGGAACCCAATATCAGCCCGTGGCGGCGTGCGGTCACGGGCGACCTGACGAGCATGTTCGACTTCGAGGACCCCGATGCGTCGGCGCTGCACGCCTTGCCATCGACGCGCGATGCCGTGGTCCGACTCTCCCGTCAGGCCCGCCTGCCCGATCCCGTGCCTGGCACCGTCGGCGATCCGCCCGTGCAGGAGCCGGGAGGCCGTCCGGCGCGGCCATTGCCCTATCGGCTGGCGGTCGACGAAGCGGCAGCGCCGGGCCTGGCGTTGCGCTTCGCCAATACCGGGACAGCCGCCGCCGTCTTCGCAGTGTACGACGTGATGGGAATGGCGGGGCCATGGCACTACACTGTCCTGCCCGGCACCAGCATGTCGGATACGCCGCACGGCCTTCCCGCGCACGGCGGCTATCGACTGGAAATCCATGGGCCAAATGGTTTCCTGCGCGGGCTTTCCGGGACGATGGACGGACCGCCGGGACTGCACGCGTCCCTGGCTGAGAGAGGTGACAGGATCATGCTGACGATCACGCATCACGGCACCGCGCCCATCCGGGTCGCGGTGACACCCCCTGCCGGTACCGGCCATCCCGAACAGACATGGCGGATGGCGCCCGGCGCGACCCGCACCATCGGCTATGACGTGGCGGGGAACGACCATTGGTACGACCTGACGGTCGCGATAGCGGGCACGGCATGGACCCGCCGCTTCGCCGGTCATGTCGAGACGGGGCGTCCCAGCCGCAGCGATCCCGCGATCCGGACGGGAGCGTCGGCATGAAGCGGCTCGTCATGGCACTGGCATCCGTCGCCCTGGTCGGTGCCGCCCCCGATCCGCTCGCCAACTGGACACCGGCCGAGCGGGCCGCGATCGATACGACGCTGTCGCACGCCCAGCCCGGCGACTATGCGACCTTCGACGCCGACAATACGCTGTGGGTCAGCGACCTCGAGGAATCGCTGCTGCCATGGCTGGAAAACCATGGGTTCCTGCAGGCGGACCGTCTCGATCCCATGCTGAAGCCGGTGCCGATGCTGCCGGGGGAAAGCCTGTATGGCTATTATCATCGGCTATGCGAGGTCGATGACAATCTATGCTATCCTTGGATCGCCCAGGCTTTCTCGGGCCTGTCGCTGAAGCTGTTGAAGCAGCAGGTCGACGCGATGATCGCCGACGGGCGACCGATCCCGGTCCGCTACCGGGTGGGCGATCGCGAGGTTGCGGGCACGGTCATGCCGCCCCGCATCATGCCGGGGCAGCGCCAGTTGCTCGCCGCCCTGCGCGCGCGGGGCGTGCGGATCTATGTCGTCACCGCCTCGCTCGAGGAGCTGGTGCGGATGGTCGTCTCCGATCCGCGCTATGGGCTAGACGTGCCGCCGGACCGGGTGATCGGCGTCACCATGCTGCTGCGCGATCCGGAAACCGGGGCGGTGACGACCGCCCGGCAACAGATCGCCAAGGGGCATTTCCTCGACGGCGTCTATTCCGCCGAGCATCACGCCGACATGGTCCTGACCCCGACACTTTGGGCGCCGCTCACCTGGCATGAGGGCAAGGTCGCGGCCATCCGGACCTATATCGACCCGGTGCGCCATCCGCTGCTCGCCGCCGGGGACAGCGCCAGCGACTGGCCGATGCTATTCTATGCCGACGGATTGCGGATCTGGGTGGAACGTCGTGCGACGCCCAACACCGCCCTGCTCGCGCGGCGCCATTTCATGGCCGACGGGTCGCATGGGCGCGAAAGCGGCACGGGGGCATTCGACCAGCACTGGATCTCCCCCTTCCAGACCGATCTCGCCCGCGGCGATTGAACAACGCTTTGCCCGCAGCGCCCGAAAGGCCTGCGGGCGAACGCGTCGTGATGGAGGGCAGGATCAGCGGGCGGCTAGGCCCCGACCTGCACATCGCCGCGCGGAACGGAGCAGCAGGCGAGGATATATCCGTCCGCGATATCCTCATCGAGGATGCCGCCATTGTGGTTCATGTCGACCGCTCCGGCGGCCAGGCTGATCCTGCAGGTGCCGCAAAGCCCGGACTCACAGGCGGCCGGGATGCGCACGCCGACCGAGCGGGCGATTTCGAGGACGGTCTGGCCTGCGGGCGCGACCGCTGCGACGTCGGATTCCAGGAACCGGATCGTCGCCGCATCGGCATCCGGCGCGGCCTGCTCGGCGGGTGCCTCGCGGGTCGCCACCGGCAAATCCCCGAAACTCTCCTGATGATAGCGCGCCATGTCGTGTCCCGCATCGGCGAGGATGCCGCGCACGGCGCTCATGAAGCCATCGGGGCCGCAGCAGAACACCTCGCGCGTCAGCATATCGGGCACGAGGATGGGCAGCCGCGTGGCGTCCAGACGGCCGCGATGCCCGGTCCAGGCCCCGCCCGGCGGCGTGTCGCGCACGATCATGCTCAGCGCCAGCTTCGGCATCTGCCGGTCGAGCAGTTCGAGTTCGTGCCGGAAGATCAGTTCGTCGGGACTGCGCGCAGCGGTGACGAAGGCCACGTCGCTGTCCGGCGCGACATCGGCGATCCAGCGGAGCATCGCCATCATCGGGGTGATGCCCGATCCCGCCGACACGAACAGATAGCGCGACGCCGGATGGGCGACATGGGTGAAATGCCCCGTCGGACCATAAGCGCGCAGCCGCATGCCGACGCGCAGATGATCGAACATCCATCGCGTGCCGATGCTCTCCGCCTGCGCCTTGACCGTCACCGCCACCGACAGGGGACGCGATGGCGAGGACGACAGGGTATAGGTGCGCAGCAGCGGCCCACCCTCAATCGGGAGTTCCAGCGTCACGAACTGGCCCGGACGATAGCGGAACCAGAGGCCGGGATCGGCGCGGAAGACGAAGGTCCGGACCGTCGGGGTTTCGGCATGGACGCCGATCACCTCCAGTTGGTGGAGCCGGTCGTTCCACACGCCCATGTCATCGAGATGCAGATGCGGCCCCCCGGTCATGCCACGCGCCGGACATGGCCCCGCCCGGCCCCGCCCAGCCGTTCCTCGACGGAGCGCGCATACCAGTCGACGAACTGGATCACGCCGCCTTCCTGCAAGGGCGAATAGGGCCCCGGTTCATAGGCGGGAGAGCGGATGCCCAGCGCATTCTCCTCAACGATGCGACGATCCTGGTTGTTGGTCTGCGTCCAGACATGGGTCAGCCGGTCGAGGTCATAGTCGACACCCTCCACCGCATCCTTGTGGACCAGCCATTTGGTCGTCACCGCCGTCTCGTTCGGCCCGATCGGCATCACGCGGAAGGTGACCGCATGGTCGATCAGGACGTGGTTCCACGTCGTCGGATAGTTGAAGAGCATCAACGCGCCGATGCGCTCGGCCGCCACCCCGTCCGACAGCCCGCGCGCCACCGCCCGCGCTCCGTTCATCGTATAGCTTTCGGCATCGCGCAGCAGCGGCGCACGGATCGCGCGGAACTGGCCGCTGTCGTGCATGCGGAATTGCGCGGGCAGTCCCGCCGCCTCGCATCGCGCCCAGTGGTTGGCCATCTCGGGGTCCTCGCCACCGCCCGCGACGCCGGTGACGTTCGGCGATTCCGAATAGGTCTTGCACAGTTCGGGATGACTGCCCGCGCAATGATAGCATTCGCGGTTGTTTTCCCACACCAGCTTCCAATTGCCCTTCTCGACGATGGTCGACTGAAAGGCGATCTTCGCATCGGCCAGGTTATGCGGCGCGAAATAGGGGCGCATCAGGTCGCTGAAGGGCGCAAAGGCGGGCGGCTCGGCCGCGAGGCAGACGAAGATATAGCCTGCGACACTCTCGCACGCGACGGGCTTCAGCGAATGCAGGCTGCGGTCGAAATCCTCGCCCATCTGGCGCGCGAAGGCCAGCGAACCGTCCAGATTATAGGTCCATTGGTGATAGGGGCAGACCAGCTTGGCAGCGACGCCCCGTTCCGCGCTGCACACCCGGCTGCCCCGGTGGCGGCAGCTATTGTGGAAGGCCCGGATCGCCCCATCGCGATCGCGCAGGACGACGATCGGATAGGCCCCGACCTGCATCGTGAAATAGCTGCCCGGCTTGGCAAGCTCGCAGTCATGCCCGGCGAACAGCCAGTCGCGATACCAGATCAGCTCCAGATCCAGGTCGAAGAAATCCTGGTCGACATAGAAGGGCTGCGGCAGCGAATATCCCGCCTTGCGGGACCGGATCAGGTTCAGCATCTCGCTACGGGCGTTCACCTTGCCATCCTTCTTCTCATGGTGGTCCCGACCGACGTGAATCACACGGGCGAGCTTCGGGGATCATTGTCGCAACGCTGATTTTATGAGCAACCCGGCATTTGCTAATAGTCGCTGGCGTCAGCTCTTCGGCTTGCGGTTTTCGGGGTCGTAGAGCGGGCGATAGCCGACCGAGGCGACCTCCACCGGGTAACGCTCCCCGAAATACTCGACCTCCAGCTTGCGCCCCTCCTGGCACAGTGCCCAGGGCAGATAGGCCAGCGCGATATTCTTGCCGATCGAGGGGCCATAGGCGATCGAGCTGGTGTAGGACCGCCGCCCCAGTTCGTCGACCGGCACTTCGCCCGTCTCGGGATCGATCACCGGCAGGATGCCGACGGGATAGCGCTTCACCCCCTTCGCATCGACATTGTCGGTCATCACCAGCGTGCACAGCTTGGCGGGCTGATGCGCGCGCGCGCGGTGTTCCAGATGCTTCGCCTTGCCGCGGAAATCGGCTTCCTTGGCCTTGGGGCGCGCCAGATCGGCTTCGAGCAGATTATAATGGGTCAGCAGGTCGGCATTCTGCAGGCGCAGGCTTTTCTCCATGCGCCGCGAATTGGCATAGGTCTCGATGCCGACCGCGATCACCCCGGTCGAGCGCAGCGCATCCCACACCGCCAGTCCGTCCTCATAGGCCATGTGCAGCTCCCACCCCTGTTCACCGACATAGGAGATGCGGAACGCCATCACGTCCCTGCCCGCGATGCGAACGGTGCGGATCGCGGCGAAGGGGAAATTCTCCAGCGACAGCGCGTCGGGGTCCTCCACCACCTTCTGAAGATTGACGCGGGCGTTCGGGCCCCAGATGCCGATGGTGACGTACTTCTCGGTCACGTCGGTGACGGTCACGTCCAGCCCACGATCCTGCGCGACGCGGCGCATATAATGAACGTCGCGCGGCCCCGCATCGGCGCCGTTCACCAGGCGGCAGCGGTCGGCGAGGCGGAAGACGGTGAAGTCGGCGCGGACATTGCCCTCGTCATCCAGGAAATGGGTATAGACCCCCTTCCCGATCGTCGCATCGCCGCCGACCTTCGCCGCGCACAGCCACTCCATCAGCGCGACGTGATCCGGCCCCTCGATGTCGGTGATGTGGAAGTGGGACAGGTTGATCAGGCCGCAATCGGCGCTGAGTTCCAGCTGCTCGGCGTTGGACACGCGCCAGAAATGGCGATTGTCCCACTCATTCTCGCGCACTGGCACCTGATCGGCATATTTTTCCAGCAGATGCTCGTTCGCGGCATAGCCATGCGCGCGTTCCCAGCCGCCCAGTTCCATGAAATAGCCGCCCAGTTCCTTCTCACGCTCCCAGAAGGGCGAACGGCGGATGCCGCGACCGCCCGAAAAGGGCTCGCGCGGGTGGACCGGCGGATTGTAGATCTTGGCGGCGGTCTCGAGGCAGCGTTCCTCGATGAACTTCGCCTCCAGCTGGAACGGGTTGAACCGCGCATAATCGATGCTGGCATGGTCGATCGCGGTGCGCCCGTCGGTCATCCAGTCGGCGACCAGCTTGCCCATGCCCGGGCCGTCCTTCACCCAGATACCGACCGCATACCACAGCCCGCGCACCTTCTGGCTCTCCCCGATCGACGGACCGCCATCGGTAGTGGTCTGGAGCAGGCCGTTGAACGAATGCCCCTCGTTATAGCCCAGCTCGCCCAGGATCGGGGTCAGTTCGATCGCGCGTTCCAGCGGTTCGAGCACCTGTTCCATCTTCAGGTCGCGCTGCGACGGCGAGAGGCGCGCCTCCTCCTTCTCCAGCAGGTCGCGCGGATGGACGAGGCGGGGCGCGTGCTCCTCATAATAACCCCATTCGATCTGCCCGCCCTCGGTCGTGCGGGGATCGCCGGTATCGCGCATATAGGCCGAATTGCCCTGATCGCGCAGCAGCGGATAGCCGATGTCCTTCCCCGTGCCCTCGAACGCCTTGTACGGACCGAAGAAGGTCAGCGGGTGGTCGACCGGGAAGACCGGCAGATCCTCTCCCGCCATCTCGGCGATCAGGCGGCCCCACAGGCCGGTGCAGACGACGACATAATCGGCCATGATCGTCCCGCGCGTCGTCACCACGCCCTTGATCCGCCCATCCTCGATGATCAGCGACTCCGCCTGGTTGTTGGCGAAGACGGTCAGCTTGCCCGCCGCGACCGCCTGGTCGACCAGCTTGCCCGCCACGGTCTGCGACCGGGGGACGACCAGACCGGCATCCGGGTCCCACAGTCCGCCTTGTACCAGGCTTTCCTCGATCAGCGGAAACTTCGCCTTGATCGTCGCGGGATCGACCAGCTCCGCGCGCGTCCCGAACGCCTTGCCCGAGGCGACCTTGCGACGGATCTCGTCCATCCGCTGGTCGTCGCCGACCCGCGCGACCTCCAGCCCGCCAATGCGGGAATAATGGCCCATCTTCTCGAAGAAATCGATCGAGTAGAGCGTCGTCCAGGTCGACAGATAGTCGTGACTGGTCGCGTAGCAGAAGTCGGAGGCATGGGCGGTCGAGCCGATATCGGTCGGCACGCCCGACTTGTCGATGCCGACAATATCGTCCCAGCCGCGTTCGACCAGATGATGGACGACCGATGCGCCGACGATACCGCCGACGCCGACGATCACGACACGGGCCTTTTCGGGAAGCGCTGCCATTCTCTACTCCTATCGGTACGGGGTCGTCGCGGGGATCATGTCGTGCATCCGCCCGGCCTTCACGGCGCGAACACCACGGTGCGGTGGCTGTTGAGCATCACCCGCCCTTCGAGATGATATTTGACGGCGCGGGCCAGCACGCGCGATTCGATGTCGCGACCCGCCGCGACGAAATCCTCGCTGGTCATCATATGGCTGACCCGCTCGGTTTCCTGTTCGATGATCGGCCCCTCGTCCAGGTCGGGGGTGACGTAATGGGCGGTCGCGCCGATCAGCTTGACCCCGCGCTCATGCGCCTGATGATAGGGCTTGGCCCCCTTGAAGCTCGGCAGGAACGAGTGGTGGATGTTGATGACCCGGCCATAGAGCCGTTCGGACAGCTCGTTCGACAACACCTGCATATAGCGGGCGAGCACCACCAGTTCCGCCCCCGTCTCCTCGACCAGGGCGAGCAGCTTGGCTTCCTGCTCGGCCTTGTTGTCCTTCGTGACCGGCCAGTGATGAAAGGGCACGCCCTCGATCTCCGCCGCCCTGCGCGCCACGTCGTGGTTGGAGACGATCGCGACGACCTCGGCGTTCAGCCAGCGAACCTTGATCTGGTACAGCAGGTGATGCATCGCATGGTCGAACTTCGAGACCATCACGATGATCTTCGGACGCTCGGCGACATCGACGATCGTCAGATCGAGGCCGAAGCGCGCGATGGCGGGGTGCAGCACCCCCTCGATCGCGTCGCGCGTCACCGCCTCGCTCACCGTCACCGCGATCCGCAGGAAGAAATGATCCGCCTGCCGATCCCAGAACTGGTTCGATTCCAGGATATTGGCCCCCAGCCCCGCCAGCGCGGTGGTGACGGCGGCCACGATGCCCGGCTGGTCCTTGCAACCCAGCCGTATGACATAGGATTTCTCGGTCATGGAAAGGCTTTCGCTAGGGCTCAGAGCTGACGTTCGAGTTCAGGCAGCACCTCGAAAAGGTCGCCGACCAGGCCGTAATCGGCGACCTGGAAGATCGGCGCGTCTTCGTCCTTGTTGATGGCGACGATCACCTTGGCATCCTTCATCCCCGCCAGATGCTGGATCGCGCCGGAGATGCCGCAGGCGACATAGAGGTCGGGCGCGACGATCTTGCCGGTCTGTCCGACCTGCCAGTCATTGGGCGCATAGCCCGCATCGACCGCCGCGCGCGACGCGCCGACCGCCGCCCCCAGCCGGTCGGCGAGCGGCAGGATCGTCTCGCGGAACTTCTCCGCCGATCCCAGCGCGCGACCGCCCGACACGACGATCCGCGCGGCGGCCAGATCGGGACGCTCGCTGGCGGCGAAGCGATTTTCGACGAAGGTCGACAAGCCCGGCGCATCCGGTACGTCGACCGTCACGATCTCGGCTAGGTCATCCCGGAAAGCCGCCGCCGCGAAGGCCGCCGTGCGGACCGTCACCACCTTGACCGGGTCCGCCGACCGCACCGTCTGCACCGCATTGCCCGCATAGACCGGCCGTTTGAACGTGTCGGGCGCGACGACCGCCACGATCTCCGACAATTGCATGACGTCCAGCAGCGCGGCCACGCGCGGCAGGATGCTCTTGCCGTTGCTGCTCGCCGGTGCGACGATCGCGTCATAGCCACCGGCCAGCGACACGATCAGCGCGGCGGTAGGTTCGGCCAGCCGGTGTTCCAGTGCCGCCCCCTCGGCCAGCAGCACGCGCCGCACCCCGGCCAGTCGGGACGCGGCCAGCGCCACATCCCGCGCACCCAGGCCCGCCACCAACAGGTCGACCTCGCCCCCGATCGCCGACGCGGCGGTCAGCGCGCGCGCGGTCAGTTCCGAAAGGGTCGAATTGTCGTGTTCGGCCAATAGAAGAATGGACATTGCTCTCGCTCCCCCCTTCGCGATCAAAGGATGCCGGCCGCTTCCTTCAGCCTGCCGACCAGTTCGGCCGCCGAACCCAGGCGCACGCCCGGCTCGCGGACCTTCGGCTCCTCGGTGGTCAGCACCGTCAGGCGCGGCGCGACGTCGACGCCCAGGCTGTCGGCGTCGACCTCTTCGAGCGGCTTTTTCTTGGCCTTCATGATGTTCGGCAGCGAGGCATAGCGCGGCTCGTTGAGGCGAAGGTCGACCGATATGACCGCGGGCAGAGCGACCCGGATCAGCTGAAGGCCGCCATCGACCTCGCGCTTCACATCGGCCACGCCGTCGGCGACGGCGATATGCGATGCGAAGGTCGCCTGCGACCAGCCCAGCAGCGCCGACAGCATCTGCCCGGTCTGGTTGGCGTCATCGTCGATAGCCTGCTTGCCGAGCAGGATCAGTCCCGGCCCCTCGCGCGCGGCGATCTCCCGCAACAATTTGGCGACCGCCAGCGGCTCGGGCATCGTGTCGGTCTTTACGAGGATCGCCCGGTCCGCACCGATCGCCAGCGCGCTGCGCAGCACGTCCTGCGCCTGGGCCGGGCCGATCGAGACCACGACGATCTCGGTGGCGATCCCGGCTTCCTTCAGCCGCACCGCTTCCTCGACCGCGATCTCGTCAAAGGGGTTCATCGCCATCTTCACATGGGCGAGATCGACCCCCGATCCGTCGCTTTTGACGCGAATCTTCACATTGTGATCGACCACGCGCTTGACGGGCACCATCACCTTCATTCCGCCGCCCCCTCGCCAGAATAATCGTGCCGAACCGGGTGAAATCCCTTTCGACAACAGTAGGTTTGCGACGGGGTGCGCTGAGGCGGAAAGAATATTTGCGTCAAATGGACACAAACTCTACGACATGCCGTCCGAAGTTTATCGGCCGACCGGAGAACGGAATGGATCGCCCCCCACCGTCGGTGCTGAGCGCGTCGCTGCAACGCCGTGCAAAGGGGCTGCGATTGTCGGTCGGTTTCATTCTCGCGCGGCGGTTCACGCTGTGCGCCTTCGCCAACTTCGTGGACGTCTTGCGGCTCGCCGCCGACGAGGGCGATCGCAGCCGACATATCTTGTGCGACTGGAAAATCCTGTCGGGCAACTCCGCCGCCATCCCCTCCAGTTCCGGCATCGCCATCCAGCCCGACGAACAGCTGGGCGACCCCACCCGCTTCGACTATATCGTCGTGGTGGGCGGACTGGTCGATGAAATAGACGGCTTCGACAGCGAATATGTCGCCTATTTGCGCAAGGCCGCCGCGCTGGGCGTGCCGCTGGTGGGGGTGTGCACGGGCGCGTTCCTGCTCCACAGCGCGGGCGTGCTGGCCGGGTATAAATGCTGCGTCAGCTGGTTCCACCACCGCGACTTCCTGGACCAGTTTGACGGGCTGGACCCGGTGTCCGACCAGATCTTCATCGTCGACCGCGACCGGCTGACCTGTTCCGGGGGCGCGAGTTCGGCGCATCTCGCCGCCTATCTGGTCGACAAGCATGTCGGGCGGGCGCAGGCCAGCAAGAGCCTGCACATCATGATCATCGACGAGGCGCTGACCGGCGAAAAGGCCCAGCCCGGCGCGATGCTCGATTATCGTACCGACGATCCCATCGTCCTGCGCGCGCTGCTGATCACCCAGCAGAATATCGAGACGCCGCTGTCGGTCGCCGACATCGCCCAGCGCATGGGGAAGAGCAAGAGGCAGCTGGAACGCCGCTTCAAGACGGCATTGGGGGTATCGCCGCAGGCGGCGTTCATGGACATTCGGCTGTCGCTCGCGCGGCACATGCTGGAAAGCAGCGCCAAATCGATCACCATGATCGCGGTGGAGTGCGGCTTCTGCGACTCCTCGCATATGAGCCGCATGTTCCGGCGGCGCTTCGGATGTTCGCCGCTGGAATCCCGCCACGCGCTGGCCAACGGCCGCGCCGTCGCCAGCGCCGCATGTGATTGAGGCGCGGGCAGACGAGACTTCACCCTATGAGGGCGCCCCCTCCCAGGCCATGGCGTCCTCGATCCAGGGAAACATGCGGATCAGCGATTCCACTTTCCCGCCCCGCAGGATCGCGGCGGCCTGAAGCGCCATGTCGCGCGGCAGGTCGCCGAATTCGCCCTTGCGCGCCACCAGCTGGATGCGACGGCGAAAGCTCCCCCGCGGCATCGGCAACACCGTCAGCGCGGGCAGAAGCTCGATCTGACTGGCCAGGCACAGCGGGGTGGCGATGCTCCACCCTTCCAGCGCGACGACGGTGGACAATTGCTGATGGGTGGAATCCACTTCGATCACATTGGGAATGCGCAGCTTCATCCGGGCGAGCTGGCGTTCGATCCGTTGCCCCATCGCCGACAGGAGCGAATAGCGGACAAATGGCAGCTGGGTCATCGCCTCGATCGAAACCGGCATGTCCGCATAGGCGGCGGGCGCGACGATCACGAAGGGTTCCTCCATGATCGGGTGATGCTCGATCTCCTCGACATCCTCCAGCTGGCTGGACCCCGTGATCAGCATGTCGATGCTGCGCGCCAGGAATTCGCGGTGCTGGACCAGCGAGATGCCCGATCGCATCTGCCATTGCTGCGCCCGCGACCCCAGCGCGCGCAGCAATGGCGCGGTCAGGTGGTTGGCGATGCTCTCGGCCATGGCGACGACGACGCATTCGGCGGTCTGCGAGGATTGCTCGCACACCTCGCGTGCCAGCATCCTGGCCGCCGCGACCAGTTCCGCGCCTTCGCGCCGCAACAGCTTGCCCGCCGGGGTCAGCGCCAGCGGGCGCATGGTGCGATCGAACAGACGCGTATTGAGCGCCATTTCGAGCTTCGAGATGATCTGCGACACGGCCGATTGCGTCATGCCCAGATGCCGCGCGCTCTGGGTCATGCCGCCAAGCTCGGAGGTCAGGATGAAGACCTCCACGGCGTTGAGGTCGAAGCCGGGCGTCAATCTGGCGGACATTGGCATTACCGTCCCATGTGGTGGAGGATGTCGGCGACACCGTCCGGTCGGATCATCAGGATCGCGACCTCACGGCGCCGCGGATGCCCCGCCCGGCAGCGCGACGACCCGCACGTCATGGCCAAGCCCCTCAAGCCACGCGACCATCGGCGCGAACGGCACCGCGATGGTCGCGCTGTTGCGCAGCGGATGGACGGCGATCCGCTCGGCGTGGCGGAAGCTCTCGTCAAAGACCAGCGACACCGGGCCGGGCGGCTCGTGCGTGACCGCCAGCGGCGTCACCGCGCCCGGCGTCACGCCCAGCAGCTGCTCCATCTCGTCGGGCTTGCCGAACGAGAATTTGCCCGCACCCAGCGTCTCGGCAAAAGCCTTCAGGTCGGCGCGCCGGTCATGCGGCAGCACGATCAGCCAGAAACGCTTCTGCTTGTCCTTCAGGAACAGGTTCTTGGTGTGCGCGGCGGGCAAGGCGGCATGGATGCCCGCGCTCTCCTCGACGGTGAAGACGGGCGGATGCTCGATCTTCTCCATCGCGATCCCGGCGGCCTCGAACTGGGCGTAGATTTCGTCTTCGGTCATGATCCACTCGTCAACATTCGGGGAAACTCACCGCCAGGCCGCCTTGCGACGTCTCCTTGTACTTGGCGTGCATGTCGGTGCCGGTGCGCATCATCGTCTCGATCACCTGGTCGAGCGAGACGATATGCGTCCCGTCGCCGCGCAGCGACAGGGATGCCGCATTGATCGCCTTGATCGCACCAAAGGCATTGCGCTCGATGCAGGGCACCTGCACCAGCCCCGCGACCGGATCGCAGGTCATGCCCAGATGATGCTCCATCGCGATCTCGGCCGCATTCTCGGTCTGCGCGTCGCTGGCTCCCATCACCGCAGCCAGACCGGCGGCGGCCATCGCGCTGGCGGTCCCGACCTCCCCCTGACAGCCGACCTCCGCGCCAGAGATCGAGGCGTTGAGCTTGGTCAGCACCCCGATCGCACCGGCGGTCAGCAGGAAGTCGTGCATGCCCGCGCGGTCGGCATCGGGCCAGAAATCACGGTAATAGCGCAGCACGGCGGGCACGACCCCGGCGGCGCCGTTGGTCGGTGCGGTGACGACGCGCCCGCCCGCCGCATTCTCCTCGTTCACCGCGATGGCGAACAGGCTGATATGGTCCATGATATTGTGCGGCGCCTGCCGGTTGCGGAAACGGTCGCCGGCCAGCTTCTGGCGCAGGGCGGGCGCGCGGCGCGGTACCTTCAGCCGCCCCGGCAAGACCCCCTCGGTCTGCATCCCCCGGTCGATGCAGCTCATCATCACCGCGATGACCCGGTCCAGATAGGCATCCAGTTCCTCCTCCGAGGCGCGCGCGCGCTCGTTGGCGCGCATCACCTCGGCGATCGACAGGCCGTGCCGACGGCAGATGGCCAGCAACTGCGCGGCGGTGCGAAACGGAAAGGGCGGCTCGCCCGGATCGTCCTCGGCCGCATCTTCCCCGAACCGTTCCTCCGGCACGATGAACCCGCCGCCGATCGAGCACCAACGCTCGCTGACCAGGGTCTCCCCGTCCCGGCCCAGCGCGACGAGACGCAGCGTGTTGGGATGGACCGGCGTCTCGCCGTCGCGGTCGAAGACGATGTCGGCGTCGGGATCGAAGGCGATCGCCCGTCCGGCCACCACCAGGCTCCGCGCGGCACGGGCCTGCTCGACGACCAGGTCGATCTGCTCCGGCTCGATCGTGTCGGGGAGAAAGCCCGCAAGGCCCAGCATGACCGCCTTGTCCGTCGCATGGCCCATGCCCGTCCAGGCCAGCGAGCCCAGAAGGTCGACCCGCACTCGCTCGAACGCCAGGCCCCGCAGCCTTGCCGCAAAGCCGTGCGCCGCCTTCATCGGCCCGACCGTGTGCGACGAGGAAGGCCCGATGCCGACGCGAAACAGGTCCCGCACGCCCAGCATCGGCCTACGCCTCGGTCTCCGCGACGTGGAGCAGCCCCTCGACATAGCGCGCGAAGGACCGCCACGTCTCGAGATGGAAACGGTCCGGCGCGCGGCGCCAGAGGATGATTTCCGCCTTGTCGTACATGGTCCGCGTACACATCCCGACCGGGAAGGCGCGAAGCGACAGGTCGAGCGCGCAGCCGCTTGCCAACAGCGTCTCGGCGGTCACGCGCCCGCCCGCAATCTCCAGCGCGACCTGCCGATGGCTGACATCGACCAGCGAACACACGGCATCGCCCAGCCGCGCCTGGAGCGTCGCCACCCAGTCATCGCGCGCATCCGCCGCCAGGAGCAGCCATTCGTCCGGCCCCAGCCAAAGGGCCGCGACATCCGCCTCGATCGCCGAGCGGCAAGCCTCGCGCGGCAGGACGATGCCGAGCCGCTCGGCGACCAGGTCGAGGCTCGCCGCCGGACAGCGCAGCACGGCGCGGCCGAAATGGTCCAGCGGACGGACCGACGCGCTACCGGCCGCGAAAGGCGAAGCGGGGGAGAGATCAGACATCGATGCGGGTGCCTTCCGGATCGTAGAAAACGGGGGAGACGATCTCGACCGCGATCGGCCCGCCCGGCATGGGCACGTGTAGCGTCTCGCCCAGACGCTGGCGGCCGCCGCGCACCAGCGCCAGCGCGATCGGTGCGTCCAGTACGGCGCTGCGATAGGCGGAGGTGACATGCCCGATCGGCGTCGTGGCCGCCGACGGCGCCACGATCTGCGCGCCCTCCTCCAGCACCGTTCGACCGTCCAGGCTCTTCAGGCCGACCAGCTGCTTGCGATCGGGCACCGTCATCGCGGGACGGGCGAGCGAGCGTTTGCCGACGAAATCGGGCTTCGCCTTGCCGATCGCCCAGGACAGGCCGACATCGTCGGGCGTGACCGTCCCGTCTGTTTCCTGCCCGACGATGATATAGCCCTTTTCGGCGCGCAGGACGTGCATCGTCTCGGTGCCATAGGGCACCATGTCGAACGCCTTGCCGCGTTCCCATATGGCTTCCCACACCATGCGACCATGACCGCTCGGCACGTTCACCTCGAAGCCCAGCTCGCCGGTGAAACTGACCCGCATCAGCCGCATCGGCACGCCGCAGATGCGGGCATCCGCGATGCTCATGTGCGGGAAGGCGGCGGCCGATATGTCCAGCCCCTCGATCAGCGGCGCGATCACCTCGCGCGCCTTCGGGCCCTGCACCGCGATCACCGACCATTGCTCGGTCGTCGAAGTCAGCCAGACGTTCAGGTCCGGCCATTCGGTCTGGAGATAATCCTCCATCATGCCCAGGACCCGCGCCGCGCCGCCGGTGGTCGTCGTCACATGGAAACGATCCGTCGCCAGCCGCCCGACCACGCCGTCGTCCATCACGAAGCCGTCCTCGCGCAGCAGCACGCCATAGCGGCACTTGCCGACGCCCAATTTGGTCCAGGCATTGACGAAGAAGCGGTTCATGAACTCCGCCGCATCCGGCCCGACGATCTCGATCTTTCCGAGGGTGGAGGCGTCGAAGATGCCGACGCTCCGCCTTACGCCCACGCATTCGCGCGCGACGGCGGCGTGCAGGTCCTCGCCGGGACGCCGGAAGTAATGCGCGCGGCGCCAGTTGCCGACATCCTCGAACGCCGCGCCTTGCTCCCTGGCCCAGTCGTGGATCGCGGTGATCCGCGCCGGATCGAACAGGTCGCCGCGCGCATGGCCCGCCAGCGCCCCGAACGTGACCGGCGTATAGGGCGAGCGGAAGGTGGTCAGCCCGATCTCCGGGATCGACCGCCCCGTGGCCTCCGACACGATGCCCAGCGCGTTGATATTGGACAGCTTGCCCTGGTCGGTCGCCATGCCCGTGGTCGTGTAGCGCTTGACATGCTCGATCGACAGGAACCCCTCGCGGGTCGCCAGCAGGATGTCGCGGGCGGTGACGTCGTTCTGCCAGTCGACGAACGCCTTGGCCTTGCCCAGATCGCGCGACGTCGGGGCCGCGCCCATATGGCCGCCATGGCCTTGCACATGGCGCAGCGCGACGGAGGGAAGCACGGCCGGGCCTGACGCCGTAAAGCCCGCCGCCGACGCCGCGTCCCGCCCCGCCGCAATACCGTCGGCCAGCGCATCGGCCAGCGCGAACCGGCCTCGGCACGCGCCCGCCGATCGCTCCGCCTCGGCCGAGACGTCGGGCAGATAGGCCTGGAGCCCCTCGTCCCAGGCCAGCTTTCCGCGCGATTGGGAGAAGAGGTGGACGCTGGGCGTAAAGCCGCCCGCCATCAGCACCGCATCGCAGTCGTGACGCACGGTCTTGCCCTGCGCGGTGATGGTGATGGACGCGACCCGCAGGCCGCCGGTCGTCCCCTCGATCCTGGCATCGGTCGCGACCGGCAGTCCCGCCGCCTGTGCCGCCCCCGATGCGGCGGACGGCGGGCGAATGTCCGCGACCATCGCGACCGTCACGCCCGCCGCCGCCATCTCGTGCGCGACGCGATAGGCATTGTCGTGTGCGCCGACGATGACGACGCGTTGCCCGACCGCGACGCCATATTGCTGGAGATAGGTGCGCGCGGCGTCCGCCAGCATGATGCCGGGCCGGTCATTGTCGGGGAAGACCAGCGGCCGCTCGATCGCACCTGTGGCGAGCACGACCTGCCGGGCGCGCACCTGCCACAGCCGCTCGCGCGGCATGCCCTCGGCCGGGTTCGCGAGATGATCGGTCAGCTTCTCGGTCAGCCCGATCCAGTTGTGCGGATAATAGCCAAAGGCGATCGTGCGCGGCAAAAGCGTAACGCCCGGCAACGCGGCCAGTGCCGCCAGCTCCCGCGTCAGCCACTCCGTCGCCGACAGCCCGTCGATCATGGTGTCGGCCGCCGCCAGCAGCGATCCGCCGATCCGGGGGCGATCGTCGCACAGCATCACCCGCGCGCCCGCTTCCGCCGCCTGCCGCGCCGCCGCGATCCCCGCCGGTCCGCCGCCGACCACCAGCACGTCGCAATGCGCGTAACGCTGCGTATAGTGATCGGGATCGGGATCGGACGGCGCAACGCCCAGCCCCGCCGCCTCGCGGATGCGCGGTTCGTACAGCCGGTCCCACGCCTTTTTGGGCCACATGAACGTCTTGTAGTAGAAGCCCGCCGGAATGAAGCGGCTCAACAGCCGATCATTGATCGCCATGCGGTCACATTCGAGGCTCGGGTGCCGGTTCTGGCTGACCGCATCCAGCCCCTCATAGAGTTCGACCTGGGTGGCGAGCAGATTGGGGGTATAGCGTGCCCGGTCGCGACGAATGCCCACCAGCGCATTGGGCTCATCCGCGCCTGCGCCCATGATGCCGCGCGGCCGGTGATATTTGAACGACCGCCCGACCAGGTGCACGCCGTTCGCCAGCAATGCCGAAGCGAGCGTGTCGCCCTCCTGCCCCGTATACCCCTTCCCGTCGAAGGTGAAGCGCAGCGTGCGTCCGGTGGTGACGCGGCCCGGCGCGATGCGATGATGGCCGGTCGTCATGCCCGCTCTCCCTCGGGCGGCTGTTCGCCCACCTTGTAGGTCGCGACGAACGCGTCGGTCCGCGTGTCGCGGATGGCGTTGAAGAAACGGGCGCAGCCATGGAGGTGACGCCAGCGCTCGGCATGTCGCCCCTTGGGATTGGACCGGGTGTAGAGATAGGTGCTCCACTCCGCATCGGTCAGCTCGGCCGGCCGGGCCGGACGCTCGATATGCGCCTCTCCGGCATAGCTGAACTCCAGCTCGGGCCGCTCGCCGCAATAGGGACAGGGGATGATAAGCATGGTCGCGCCTCTCAGTGGGCGACGGCGGCGGCCGCCGCCTCGTCGATCATTTGGCCGTCGCGGAATCGCTCGATCGTGAAGGGGGCGTTGATCGGATGCGGCTCGTCGCGTGCGATGGTGTAGGCCAGCAGATGCGCGGCGCCGGGCGTTGCCTTGAACCCGCCCGTGCCCCAGCCGCAATTGACGTACAGGCCCGGCACCGGCGTCCTGGCGATGATCGGCGAGCGGTCGGGCGTCACGTCGACGATCCCGCCCCAGCTGCGCAGCATCCGCATCCGCCGGAACTGCGGGAACAGCTCGCAAATCGCCTCCAGCGTGTGCGTGGCAATGTGCAGGCCGCCTCGCTGCGTATAGCTGGTATAGGCGTCGGTCCCGGCCCCGATCACCAGCTCGCCCTTGTCGGACTGGCTCATATAGGCGTGGATGGTGTTGGACATGACGACACAGGGGAAGATCGGCTTTACCGGTTCCGACACCAGGGCTTGCAACGGATAGCTTTCCAGCGGCAGCCGGACGTCCGCCATGCCCAGCACCACACTGGTATGCCCCGCCGCCGAGACGCCGATGCGCTTCGATCCGATGAAACCGCGCGTCGTCTCCACCCCCGTCACCGCGCCGCTCGCGTCGCGGCGGATGCCGGTGACTTCGCAATTCTCGATGATGTCGACGCCCAGCGCGTCGGCGGCGCGGGCATAGCCCCAGGCCACCGCATCGTGCCGCGCGGTGCCGCCCCGCCGCTGCAACGCGGCGCCCAGCACGGGATAGCGCATGTCGGGCGAGATGTTCAGCGGCGGACAAAAGGCCTTGGCCTCCTCCGGCGTTAGCCACTCATTGTCGACGCCGTTGATCCGGTTGGCATGGACGTGCCGCTTGAAGACCTGCACGTCGTGGATGTTGTGCGCCAGCATCATCACGCCGCGCTGCGAGAACATGACGTTGTAGTTGAGTTCCTGGCTCAACCCCTCCCACATCTTCAGCGCATGGTCGTAGAGCGCGGCGCTCTCGTCGAAAAGATAGTTGGAACGGATGATGGTGGTGTTGCGCCCGGTATTGCCGCCGCCGATCCACCCCTTTTCGACCACCGCGACATTCCGGATGCCGAACCGGCTGGCCAGATAATAGGCCGCACCCAGTCCATGCCCGCCGCCGCCGACGATGATCGCGTCATAGGAAGGCTTGGGGCTGGCGTTGCGCCACTGTGGCTTCCACCCCTTGTGACCGCCCAGTCCCTCCCGGAACAGCGAGAATGCGGAAAAGCGCTGCATCGTCCCTCCCCTTCCCGGCCGTCAGCCGCGCGCCGTCGCGTAGATCGGATAGCGGGCGCACAGCGCGACCACTTCGCCCCGCGTCTGCTCGATCAGCGCATCGGGCACGTCCCCGGCGGAGGCGGCGTCGAGGATGCGGTTGATCAGCCGCGCGACCTCCTGAAAGGCGGCGACATCGAAGCCGCGGCTGGTCAGCGCGCCGCTCCCGAGACGGATACCAGATGTCACGGCGGGTTTCTCCAGATCGAACGGGATGCCGTTCTTGTTGCAGGTGATGCCGGCGGCATCCAAGATCTGTTCGGCACGCTTGCCGGTCAGGCCCTTGGGCCTCAGGTCGACCAGCACGACATGGGTGTCGGTGCCGCCGGACACGATGGTATAGCCGTTCGCGGCCAGCGCGGCGGCCAGGGCCTGGGCATTGTCCACGACGCGCCGGGCATAGTCCCGGAAGGACGGGCGCAGCGCCTCGCCGAACGCGACCGCCTTGGCCGCGATGACATGCTCGAGCGGCCCGCCCTGGATGCCGGGGAAGATGGCCGAGTTGACCTTCTTCGCCAGCGCCTCGTCATTGGTCAGGATCAGGCCGCCGCGCGGTCCCCGCAGCGTCTTGTGGGTCGTGGTCGTGACGACATGCGCATGGTCCAGCGGATTGGGATGGACACCGCCCGCCACCAGTCCCGCGAAATGCGCCATGTCGACCATCAGCACCGCATCGACCGAGTCCGCGATCGCCCGGAACCGCGCGAAATCGATCTGGCGCGGATAGGCAGAGCCGCCCGCGATGATCAGCCGGGGGTGATAGTCCCGCGCCAGCTCGGCGACCGCGTCATAGTCGATCCGCTGATCCTCCTCGCGCACGCCGTAGGGAATCGCGTTCAGCCACTTGCCCGAAAAGGTCGGCGCCGCGCCATGGGTCAGATGCCCGCCATGCGCCAGGCTCATCCCCATCAGCGTATCGCCGGGCTTCATCAGCGCGAACTGCACCGCCATATTGGCCTGGGCGCCGGAATGCGGCTGGACGTTGGCGAACCGCGCGCCGAACAGCGCGCACGCCCGGTCGATGGCGAGCTGCTCGGTCACGTCGACATGCTCGCAGCCGCCATAATAGCGGCGCCCCGGATAACCCTCGGCATATTTGTTGGTCAGGACCGAACCCTGCGCCTGGAGCACCGCCGTGGAGACGATATTCTCCGACGCGATCAGTTCCAGCTTGTCGGATTGGCGCACCCATTCCGCCTCGATCGCCGCCGCGACGGCGGGGTCGGCGTCCCGCAGCGCTCCGCCAACGAACGGAGCGCCAGCGTCCTCCCCGCAATTGTCCAAGGTCATCATGTCCAAGCTCCCCCCGACGCTTTGGGCAGGATGATGCCTCGCCCGCCCCGCCGCCGGGATGCGTGCGCCGCACGCCCCGAAGATTTGCGACACGGCGCACGCGGGTGGACCGGCGGCGCCCTGCGCCAGAAGACAAAGCCACAGCCCGGCGATATGAGCGCGGGATGAGCCGCCTGCTGTTGTTCAACAAACCCTTCGGGGTCCTATCGCAATTCACGGACCGCGGATCGCCGACGGTCCGCGCGACCCTGTCCGACTTCATCGCGGTGAAGGGCGTCTATCCCGCCGGAAGGCTCGATCGGGATAGCGAGGGCCTGTTGCTGCTATGCGATGACGGGCGGCTGCAGGCGCGCATTGCCGATCCCCGCTTCAAGATGCCCAAGACCTATCTCGTACAGGTCGAAGGCGATCCGCAGGACCAGGAACTGGAGGGCCTGCGGCGGGGCGTCCGGCTCAAGGATGGCATGACCCTGCCTGCCGAAGTCGCGCGTATCGACGCGCCGGACCTGTGGCTGCGCGATCCGCCGATCCGCCAGCGCAAGTCGATCCCCGACAGCTGGCTGAAGATCACGATCCGCGAAGGCCGCAACCGGCAAGTGCGGCGCATGACGGCGGCGGTCGGATTGCCCACGCTGAGGCTGGTCCGCTGGTCGATCGGCGACTGGTCCGTCGCCGGGATCGCGCCGGGCGCGTTCGAGGAGGTTTCTCCGCCGGGCAAATCGGAGCGATGACGCTGTCTGGCGGACGACCGGAGGCATTGCAGGCCGCGCCCCTGCCCGTTGCCGGTTGCCGCCGACCGCGAAACCTGATTTGAGGCTTCGCCCGGAGGCGACTTGACGGCTTCCGCCCGGCTCATACGAGCTGCGGATGGGTTGCCGCCATCGTCTCGCGATCGGCTTTCCCATACGGCAGATCGCATTAGGCCAATCGGCAGAGTTTTGGATTTCCATGAATTATCGCCATTCCTTCCATGCCGGCAACAGCGCCGATGTCGTGAAGCACAGCCTGCTGATCGCCCTTGTCCGGGCCTTGCAGCAGAAACAGGGTGCACTGACCCTGATCGACACCCATGCCGGTTGCGGGCTTTACGACCTTGGCGGCGAGCAGGCGCAACGCACCGGCGAAGCCGTGCAGGGCGTGGTGCGGGCCTTTGCCGATCCGAACCCGTTGCTGGACGACTATCGCGCCGCCGTGCAGGCGGTGAATGACGGAGCGGAACCGCGCCTCTACCCCGGCTCGCCGCAATTCCTGGCGCAGCTGCTGCGCCCGCAGGACTTGCTGATCCTCAACGAAAAGCATCCCGAGGATGCCCGTGCGCTACGCGGCGCGATGCGCGGTACGCCCGCGGCCGTGCATGAGCGCGATGCCTATGAGCTTTGGCTGGCGATGCTGCCGACCCGCACCGGTCGCGGCGTCGTGGTGGTCGATCCGCCCTATGAGCAGACCGACGAACGCGCCCGCATCACCGCGACCCTCGCCGCGGCGCACCGCAAATGGGCCCATGGCGTGACGGTCATCTGGTATCCGCTGAAAGACCGCGCGACGCATCAGAGGTGGAAGGACCAGCTGCGAAGGCTCGGCATCCCGAAATTCCTGTCGGTGGAACATTGGCTGTACGATGCCGATCAGCCCGGCATCTATAACGGCGCGGGCCTCTTCATAGTCAATCCGCCCTATGCCTTCACCCAGGCGCTGCCGCCGCTGCTGGAAGCGCTGCGCGCCGCGCTGGCGCCGGAAGGACATAGCGGCGTGATCACGGCGGACTGGCTGAACGATTGAGGGCAGAGCGCAGTCCCTGCTCCTTGCTTTCCTCCAGCGGCACCATCTCACCGGGCGGACGTTGACCGCCGCATGAAGACGATCCGATTTCCCGACGGTACGACCGTCCCCGCGCTGGGCCAAGGCACCTGGATGATGGCCGAAGACGCCGCCCGCCGATCCGACGAGATCGCTGCGCTACGCGAAGGGCTGTCGCTCGGCCTGACCCTGATCGACACCGCCGAGATGTATGCCGACGGCGAGTCCGAGCGCCTCGTCGGCGAGGCGATTGCGGGCCTGCGCGACGAAGTGTTCCTGGTCAGCAAGGCCTATCCGCAAAATGCCTCGCGCGATCGGCTCCAGCGGGCTTGCGAGGCGAGCCTCGACCGGCTCGGCACCGACCGGCTCGACCTGTACCTGCTGCACTGGCGGGGCAATGTGCCGCTGTCCGAGACGGTCGAGGCGATGGAGCGGCTGGTCGCGGCGGGCAAGATCCTGCGTTGGGGCGTCAGCAACCTCGACATGGACGATATGGCGGAACTCGTCGCGAGCGGCGGCGAACGCTGCCAAACGAACCAGATCCTGTACAACCTGACCCGGCGCGGTCCGGAATATGACCTGATCCCCTGGCTCGGGCAGCATCGCATGCCGGTCATGGCCTATAGCCCGGTCGAGCAAGGCCGCCTTCTGGCGCATCCCGAGCTTGCCGCCATGGCCAGGGAGCGCGGCGTCACGCCCGCGCTGCTCGCCCTGGCCTGGCTGCTGGGGCGGGACGGCGTCCTGCCCATCCCCAAGGCCGGATCGGTCGCGCATGTGCGGGACAACCGCGCCGCACTGGACCTCACCCTGTCCGACGCCGAATTGCACCGCCTCGACTGGCTCTTTCCGCCCCCACGTGGTCCCGAACCACTCGCGATGCTCTAGGTGCGAATGTAATCGAGGAGCGCCCGCAACGGTGGCGGCACCAGACGGCGTCCCGAATAATAGAGGAACGGGCCGGAGAAGGACTGCCACCAGTCGGGCAGCACCGGTTCCAGCGCGCCGCTGGCGAGCACCGGCCGCAACCAGTCTTCGAACAGGTGGATGATCCCGCCGCCCGCGATGGCGATATCGACCAGCAGATCCGCCGCGCCGGAGACGCTGGCGATCAGCGGTCCCTGCGGCTCGATGCGCACGATCTCGCCGGACCGCTCGAACTCCCATGGACTGGTCAGCGCGCCACTGGTGAAGCGGCCTCGCAGACAGGCATGGTCGAGCAGGTCGCGCGGATGGCTTGGTCTCCCCCGCGCGTCCAGATAGGCGGGTGCCGCCGCCGTCGCGAAACGCTGGCTACGCGGGCCGATCGGCACCGCGATCATGTCCTGCTCCAGCCGCTCGTCATAGCGGATGCCCGCGTCGCAGCCCGATGCCACCATGTCGACAAAGCCGTCCTCGGCGACGATCTCGACCTGGATGTCGGGATAGGCGGCCAGGAAGCCGGGCAGGATCGCGGGCAGCACCAGCCGCGCCGCGCTGACCGGCACGTTGAGCTTGAGCGTCCCCGCCGGGCGGTCGCGGAACAGGTTCACGACGTTGAGCGCCGCCTCCACCTCGCCCAGCGCCGGGGCCAGTCGCTCGATCAACCGCGCCCCCGCCTCGGTCGGCACGACGCTGCGCGTAGTGCGATGGAGCAGCCGGACGCCCAGCCGCGCCTCCAGCCGCCGCACGGCTTCGCTTAGCGTCGAGGCGCTCGACCCGACGGTGCGTGCCGCATCGCGAAAGCCACGCGCCTGGGCGACCGCCAGGAATGCGTTGAGATCGGCAAGGTCCGCCTTCATCGTTCGGTTTTCCGTACAGCCCGTACGGATCACTCCGGCTTATCGCGATGATCCGCAAGCCGTATTTCGGGGCCAGCACAGGAGACATGACGATGACGATCGACCAGGCAGGCACCTATTCCTTCGCAGGGCGCCAAGTGAAGCGGCTGGGTTACGGCGCGATGCAACTCGCCGGACCGGGCGTGTTCGGTCCGCCGCGCGACCCCGATGCCGCGCTCGCCGTCCTGCGCGCCGCCGTCGAGGCTGGGGTCAACCATATCGACACCAGCGACTTTTACGGCCCGCATGTCACCAACCGGCTGATCCGCGAAGCGCTGTCCCCCTATTCCGACGACCTGCTGATCGTGACCAAGATCGGCGCGCGGCGCGGTGACGATGCATCCTGGCTGCCCGCGTTCGAACCGGACGAACTGACCCGCGCGGTCGAGGACAATCTGACGAACCTGGGGCTGGAGACGCTCGACGTCGTCAACCTGCGGCTGATGTTCGACGTCCACGGTCCGGCGGAAGGGTCGCTCGCCGCGCCGCTAAGGGCGGTCGCGGACCTGCAACGCCAGGGGCTGGTACGTCATATCGGGCTCAGCAACGTGACGCCGACGCAGTTCAAGGAAGCCCGCGACATCGCCGCGATCGTCGGCGTCCAGAACCAGTACAACCTCGCCCACCGCGACGACGATGGCTTTATCGACGCGCTGGCGGCGGAGGGCATCGCCTATGTGCCCTTCTTCCCGCTCGGCGGGTTCAGCCCGCTCCAGTCGGCGGCGCTGTCCGACGTGGCGGCGCGGCTCAAGGCGACGCCGATGCAGGTGGCGCTCGCCTGGCTGTTCCAGCGTTCGCCCAACATCCTGCTGATCCCCGGCACCTCGTCGGTCGCGCATCTTCACGAAAACCTCGCCGCAGCCTCTCTGACGCTGCCCGAGGATGCGGTGGCGCAGCTGAACGCCATCGGCGGGTAATCAGGCCGGTCGATTGGCGAGCACCGCGTCGAGCAGGCCGGGAAAGCGCTGGTCGAATTCGGCGCGGCGCAGCGTGTTGATCATCTCGCGTCCCGCCTGCGTCGTCTCGATCAGCCCGGCTGCGCGGAGCAGCTTCAAATGGTTGGACAGCGTGCTCTTCGGAATGGACTCGCACGGGGCGGCGTCGGTGCAGCTCAGCCGCTCGGTCGCGGCGAGCCGCGCCACCATGGCCAGCCGATTGGGATCGGCCAGCGCATGCAGCGCCAGATCGAGCGGGACGTCCTCCAGCCGGGGATGGGTGAAGCGGGGCATGCGGCAGATATAGGGCCCCAAGGTAGATTTAATAGTTCGGGATTATTGAACCTTTGAAGTGTGCCCCCATCTCCCACCTGCCGACAGCGCACGACATCGTGATCGCGGGCCCAGTTTTGGAGAATGCACATGCCCCTTACAGGCAAGACAGCGCTCGTCACCGGCGGATCGCGCGGCATCGGCTCGGCCATCGCCAAGCGGCTGGCAGCGGATGGCGCGACCGTGGCGATCACCTATGCTGGCAACAAAGCCGCTGCCGACGAAACCGTGGCGGCGATCGAACGCGCGGGCGGCACCGCCTTCGCCTTCCAGGCCGATGCCGCCGATCCGGCCTCGCAGCGCGCGGGCGTCGAACAGGCCGCCGCGGCCCTGGGCGGGATCGACATCCTGGTCCACAATGCCGGTGTCGCCGAATTCTCGACGCTCGCCGAGGATACCGACGAGACCTATGATCGCCAGTTCGGCGTCAATGTGAAGGGCCTCCATGTCGGCACCCGCGCGGCCCTGCCGCATCTCCGCGACGGCGGCCGGATCATCCTGATCGGCAGCATCTCGGGCGAAATGGCCTTCCCCGCGACCACGGTCTACAGCGCGACCAAGGCAGCGGTGGCGGCACTGGCACGCGGCTGGGCCAAGGACCTCGCGTCCCGCAACATCCTGGTCAACACCGTCCAGCCGGGACCGATCGACACCGACATGAACCCCGCCGACAGCGAATTCGCGGGGCAGGTGCTGCAAGCGATCCCGCTCGGCCGCTATGGCAAGGTCGAGGAGATCGCAGGTGCGGTCGCATTCCTCGCCGGACCGGATGCGAGCTATATCACCGGCACGACGCTCAACATCGATGGCGGCGCGACGGCATAAGACCGGTGATCGCCCCTCGGTCGGAGGGGCAGCCGACAATTGGGCGGGTATGATCCGTAAACTCTGCCCCGATACTCGCCAGCCCGTCCGACCGATCGCTGGATAAGGCCCTGAAAACACGACGCGCGCTGCCCTTCCCGTGACGGCAGCGCGCGTCGACTTGCGTCCATGCCTCATGGCAATGGCGGAATGATCTGCCAAATGACGGCCTCGTCACGGGCGATCCTGCGCGATCGAAGATCGCGGCGGGCTTGCCTCAACCAGTCCGGCAGGACATGCTCGTGTCTATGGCGACCCGTCACGTCCGATCCGTCTTTCTGAGCGCTGCGCTGGCTTTGCTGGCGGTGTCCGGGCTGATCGGCTTGTCGGGTTGGCATAGCGCCATGGTGCATGATGAAGATGCCGTCCATGCCGTCGTCATACTGCACGACCATGCCGGGTCGCACAGCGATCCCGATGCGCCCATTCATGCGCTTGCGCATACGGTCGGCCAATGGGTCGTCCATGCCGGCGTCACGCCCCTCACGCGCATGATCGACGCCCCCGCCATCCGCTGGACGATCGCCACGGAAGACCGGCTCGGAGGTATCGCCCCCGCGACATTGCTGAGGCCCCCGCGCCGCTGAGCCCGGTTGGGCGCTTCGGCGCCAACAGGCTTCCCATGTGGCAGGAACAGCGAAGATATGAACGGTTATATTGGCCGGGCGCGCATGATGGCGCTTGCCGGTACGCTGGCGGCGCTATGCCCTGCCGGTGCGAGCTGGGCGCAGACCGCGCCTCCTTTCCCGGAATTGCTGCGTCGGGCACGCGATGCGCCGCGCGTTGCCGTGCTCGACGCCGATGTGGCGCAGGCGCGTGGCCATGCCGAACAGGCGCGGGCGCGCCCCAATCCGTCGATCAATCTCTATGGCGAGAATTTCGCGGGCGACCTGCGCACCAATGCCCGCGACCAGCAGCAGACGACGTTTCAAATCGACCAGCCGATCGAACTCGGCGGCAAGCGCGCCGTGCGGATCGCCGCCGGGGATGCCGCAGTGGCAGCCGCGTCGGCGCGCGGGGTCGAAGGGCGCAGCGCCTTCGCGACCGAACTGGCGCGTGCCTATGCGGCCGCCGAAATCGCGGACCGTCGCATCGCTCTGGCCGAGGATGAGGTCGAGGAAGCGACCGACGTGCTGAAGGTCGCCCGCGCGCTGGTTGCGGCGGGCAAGGAAGCCCGATTGCGCCAGGTCCAGGCCGAGACCGAGCTGCATACGATGGAGTCGGACCTGGAAATCGCCCATGCGCAGCGGGTCGGTGCGCTTGCGCGGCTGGCGGCACTGGCGGGATCGCCCACGCCCTATACGGGTCTGGCGGAGTCCCTCATCGATCGTGTGATTGCGCAGCCGCCGAGCGGTCCGGTCGACCCGCTCCAAAGCGCGACCGTGCGGCTCGCCATGGCCGAACGCGAGGCCGCCGCCCAGGCCGTCACCGTGCAGCGGCGGCACGCGACGCCCGATATCACCGCCCAATTAGGGGTACGTCAGCTGCGGGTCGCCAGAGGGCCCGCCATCGTCGCAGGCGTGACGATTCCCCTGCCGGTGTTCGATCGCAATCGCGGCAATATCGCCGCCGCCCAGGCTGAGTTGCAGGGCCGCGAGGCGCGTGCCGCCGCCGCCCGACTGGAAGCCGAAGCAGGCGCCCATTCCGCACGGGCCCTGATCGCGGCGACTGACGCGCGGGGTGTCGCGGCACGCCGGACGCTCGCGACGGCGGAGGAAGCCTATCGGCTGGCCCGCCTTGCCTATGAGGCGGGCAAGGCCCCGCTGAGCGAGCTTCTGAGCGCTCGCCACAATCTCGGCGCCGCGCGCGGCGTCATTCTGGACGCCGACATCGCACGCTTCGACGCGCGCGCCTCACTCGCTCGCCTCGCAGGCCTCAGCATTACCGGAGAACCGGTCCAATGACCGCCCGATATCGTCTTTACGCAGGGACCACGCTCGGCCTGGCGGCGGCGGCCACGCTCGGCTTCGCCGCCGCGAAGCTGACCCAGCCCAGCGCTCCCCCCACCCCTCCCCCCGCCTCTCCGTCTTCGACCAAGACCGGGCCCCGCGACACGCTGGCCATCTCGCCGCAGGCCATAACGGCCTCGCAGATCGCCGTCTCGGCCGCAGGCACGGGGGAACTGGACCAGGCCGTGATCGCCACCGCCACCGTGCAGGCCATGCCGGACGGGGATGCCATATTGACCGCCCGCGTGCCGGGAACCGTCACGCGCATTCTCGTCCGCATGGGGGACACGGTACGCGCCGGACAGACGCTGGCGTTGATCGAAAGCCGCGACGCCTCGCAGATCACCGCGGATCGCGCCACCGCCATGGCCCGCGTCGGGCTGGCCCGGCGACAATTCGCCCGCGAGCGCGGGCTGCTGGCGCAGGGCGTATCGCCGCGCGCAGACTATGAGGCGGCGGAAGCCAATCTCGCCGTAGCGCAGGCCGATGCCCGTCGCGCGAGTGCGGCGGCGAGCGCGGCGCGGGTGACGAGGGACGGACGCTCCGTCGCCGTCACCAGCCCCATATCCGGGCGCGTTACCCTGACCGAGGCGAAGCTGGGGCAATATGTCGCCGCCGAGGCCAATCTGTTCCGCGTCGCCGATCCCCGCCGCCTGGAGATCGCGGCCGCCGTACCCCCGGCGGAGGCCGCGCGAATCCGGGACGGCGACCGGGTGGAACTCGTCACCCGCGAAGGGCAGACCGTTGCGGGCCGGGTCCGCGCCGCGACCGGGGTTGTCGATCCCCAGTCGCGCACCGCCACCGTCATCGTCACTCCGCTTGCCTCCACGGCCGCGCTCGCGCCGGGTCAGCTCGTCCAGGCCCATATATTCGCCAGCGGCGGTGCCGCGCGGAATAGCATCATGATCCCGCAAGACGCGGTGCAGACGCTGGGCGAGCAGGAGGTGGTCTTCGTCCGCACGGCGCAGGGCTTCCGCGCGCGGCCGGTCAGGATCGCGGGCCGGGCGGGCGGCATGGTCGCCATCGCCGACGGGATCACGGCGGGCACGAAAATCGCCACGACCAACGCCTTTCTGATCAAGGCGGAACTCGAAAAGGATATGGGGGGCGAGGAATGATCGCCGCCATCCTGTCCGGCTCGGTCCGGCTGCGCTGGCTGGTCGCGGTCCTGACGCTGGCCGTTATCGCGGTCGGCGCGTGGCAGATCACGCAGCTTCCGATCGATGCCGTGCCCGACGTCACCAATCGCCAGGTGCAGGTCAGTACCTTCGTTCCTGCGCTGGGCCCGGTCGATGTGGAAAAGCAGGTGACCTTTCCCATCGAAACGGCGCTGGCCGGCATTCCGGGTCTGGAAATGACCCGCTCGCTGTCGCGCAACGGCTTCAGCCAGATAACGGCGGTGTTCACCGATGCCACCAGCATCTATTTCGCGCGCCAGCAGATCGCCGAGCGACTGGCCCAGGCAAGGGACAGCCTGCCCGCCGGGGTCCAGCCCAATCTCGCTCCGCTAAGTACCGGCCTGGGCGAAATCTTCTTCTATTCGATCGCCTTTCGCCATCCCGATGGGCGTGGTGCGCCCCGGATAGACGGCAGGCCGGGCTGGCAGAGCGACGGCAGCTATCTGACGCCCGAGGGCGAAAGGCTCACCACCGAACTCGCCAAGGCTGCCTATCTTCGCACCGTGCAGGACTGGATCATCCGGCCGCAGATGCGCACCGTGAAGGGGGTGGCAGGGGTCGATTCCAACGGCGGCTATGTCAAACAATATCTGATCGAGCCGAACCTGTCCGCGCTGGCCGCCTATGGCGTTTCCATGACCGAGCTGGCCGATGCGGTGGAGCGCGCCAATGTCTCGGCGGGGGCGAATTACGTCCGCCGCGCGGGCGAGAGCTTTCTGGTACGCGCCGACGCGCGGCTGAAATCGGTCGAAGACATTCAGGACGCGGTGATTGCCACACGCAATGCCGTGCCCGTCCGGGTGCGCGATGTCGGCCAGGTGACGATCGGCGGCGCGGTCCGCACCGGCTCAGGCAGCCGCATGGGGTCCGAGGCGGTCATCTCGACCGTGCTGATGCTGGTCGGCGAGAATAGCCGCATCGTGTCGACCGCCGTCGCCGACAAGCTCGTCCGGATCAACCGAACCCTGCCCCCGGACGTCTTTGCGGAGCCGGTCTACAACCGTTCGAAACTGGTCAATGCCACCATTGCCACCGTACGCAAGAACCTGTTCGAGGGCGCACTGCTCGTCATCGTCATATTGTTCCTGCTGCTCGGCAATGTCCGCGCCGCGCTGATCACCGCGGCCGTCATCCCGATCACCATGGTGATGACCGCGACCGGCATGAACATGCTGGGCGTCTCGGGCAATCTGATGAGCCTTGGCGCGCTTGACTTCGGACTGATCGTCGACGGGGCGGTCATCATCGTCGAGAATGCGCTGCGCCATCTGGCCGAGCGGCAGCATGTCGAAGGACGGCTGCTGACCCGCGCGGAACGGTTGGAGACCACCGCCGCCTCGGCGCGCGAGATGATCCGGCCGACCGTCTATGGCCAGGCGATCATCTTCCTGGCCTTCGCGCCGCTCCTCACCTTCCAGGGGGTGGAGGGCAAGACCTTCGCACCCATGGCGATCACGCTGATGATCGCGCTTGGCTGCGCCTTCATTCTTTCACTGACCTTCGTACCCGCGATGATCGCGATCTTTATAAAGGGGCGCGTCGAGGAAACCGAAGTGCGGCCGATCCGCTGGTTCAAGGCGCGCTATGCCCCCGTGCTCGCCCGCGCGATCGCCCGGCCGCGTCCCTTCGTGCTGGGCGGGGCGGCGGTGTTCGTGGCCGCGATCCTGGGCTTCGGGTGGCTGGGTGAGGAGTTCATGCCGCAGCTTGACGAAAAGGATATCACCGTCACGAACTTCCGCGTGCCCTCCGCCTCGATCGACCAGTCGACGCAGATGCAGATGCGGATCGAGAATGCGCTGAAGACGCTGCCCGAGGTGGCGCTGGTCTTTTCCAAGAACGGCAATGCCGATCTGGGCACCGATCCGATGCCACCCAACGCGTCGGACACCTATGTCATCCCCAAGCCCGAGAGCGAGTGGCCCGCCGAGGTGCGGACCAAGGCCGACATCATTCGCCGGATCGAGGAACGGATGAAGCAGGTCATCGGCAACCGCACCGAGATCCAGCAGCCGATCCAGATGCGGTTCAACGAGCTGATCGCGGGCGTTCGCGCCGATGTCGCGATCAAGCTGTATGGCGACGACCTCGATGCCATGGGGGACGAAGGGCAGAAGATCGCCGATGCCGTGCGCACGATCCCAGGCGCGGCGGATGTCAGCGTCGAACAGACCGACGGCGCGCCGACCTTCGACGTGCGGATCGACCGTCAGGCGGCGGGGCGTCTGGGCCTGTCGGTCGATGCGGTCGCGGCGACCGTCGCGGCGGCGCTCGGCGGACGCGAGGCCGGTTTGCTATTCGAGGGGGATCGCCGCTTCGCGGTCGTCGTGCGCCTGCCCGACGTGCAGCGCGACGATATCGACACGCTGGGCGCCATCCCGGTGATGCTCCCCGCCGCCGAGGGGCAGACCGCCCGCTCGGTTCCCCTGCGCGAAGTGGCGAGCTTCCACTATACCCAGGGGCTCAACCAGATCAGCCGCGAGAATGGCAAGCGGATGATCACCGTGCAGGTCAATGTCCGAGGCCGCGACCTGGGCGGCTTCGTTGCGGAAGCGGAGGCGCGGATCGCGAAGATGACCCTGCCGCCGGGCATGTACACCGAATGGGGCGGGACCTTTCAGAGCCTGCAATCGGCGCAGCTTCGCCTGATGCTGGTGGTGCCGATCTGCTTCCTCGCCATCTATGCGCTGCTGTTCATGGCGCTTGGCGGTTTCGTGCCCGCCCTGATCGTGTTCTCGGCGGTGCCGATGGCGCTGGCGGGGGGCGTTTTCGCGCTGCTGATACGGGGCATCCCTTTCTCGATCACGGCGGCGGTCGGCTTCATCGCGCTGTCGGGGGTGGCAGTGCTGAACGGACTGGTCATGATGAGCGCCATCGCCCGCCACCGCGAGATGGGCGAGGCGGACGACCAGGCCATTGCCGAAGGCGCGATGGAGCGGGTGCGTCCCGTCCTGATGACGGCGCTCGTCGCCTCGCTGGGCTTCGTGCCGATGGCTCTGGCGACCGGCACGGGCGCGGAGGTGCAGCGGCCGCTGGCGACCGTGGTGATCGGCGGCCTCATCACCTCGACCGCGCTGACGCTGGTCGTGCTGCCCGCGATCGCGGCCTGGGTCTCGCGCCGCACCAGGGCACCGGAACGCTCCGGCGCGGAACGCCTGGCCCGGACCTGATCCGGGGCCTGCCTCCGGTCGCCGCCGGGGGCAGGCAAAGGACGTGCTTTGCATCGCCGCCACGGCGGCATCTTGTTCGCATGGACGACGAAAGACGGTCAAAGCTGCGGTCGATCCACGACTAGCCTCTGGTGACATTGGCAAAGGAGTGATGACGTGGCGAAGCGAACGACGCTGATCTGGTCCACCGTCCTGTCCGCAGGGCTCTCGATCCCCACCATGGCCGACGCCCACGGCATCTGGTTCGCGCAGCGCGCCAAGCAGATCGCCATCATCTACGGCATCGGCGGCGACGACCTGGAGGCGGTCAAGCGCCAGCCGAATATGGAAAGCGTGCAGGCCTGGGATGCCGAGTTGAACCCGATCCGGGCGCAGCTCCGCACGGCAGGGCCGGTCGTACTGGTGGACACCGACGCCCCGCCGACGATCGTCAGCGCGGTCCTTCAGAACGGCACTTGGTCCAAACTGCCCGATGGCGAATTCGTCAAGAAACCCAAGGACGAGGTGCCCAATTCCGTCAAGAGCGAGACGACGATCAAATATGCCACGATGATTAAGGGGCCGCTGGCAAAACCGGTGCCGTTGATCCCCGCGCAGACGCTGCAGATCGTGCCGGTCGGCACCCTGCCCGACAAGCTGGGCACGCCGATGACCTACCGCGTGTTCTTCAAGGGCAAGCCTGTCGCGGGCGCGACGATCATCAACGACATGGTCAACGACCCCGACGCGGCCGAGATCGCGACCGGACCCGATGGCGCCGTCACCCTGCCGGTGCGCAACCAGGGGTTGAACGTCCTGCGCGCCGTCTATGTCTCCCCGTCCGATCAGCCGGGCAAGATCGACCGTTACGAACACACCGCGACGCTGTCCTTCACCTTGCCGCACGCGCCCGAGAAATGACCCCTGACCGCCAGCGGAGACCGATCATGAAATACGCCATCGCTTGCCTTTCCCTGATGCTCGCCGCGTCACCCGCCCTCGCCCATGGCGACGACAAGCCCCGTCATGGCGGGCAGGTGGTCGAGATCGGGGACACCGTGTTCGAACTGGTCCGCGCCAGGGGCGGCGTATCGCTCTATGTGATGGAGGATGGCGACGAGGTGCCCGCGTCCGGAATGTCGGGCAAGCTGGTCGTGACCACGGGCGCCAAGAAGACCGAGATCGCGCTGACCCCGGCCGCGCGCAACCAGTTCGTCGCCAAGGGCGCGGTCGTCGCTTCCGGATCGAAGGTCGGCGTCCTCCTGATCGACCGTCAGACCCAGGCGCGCCAGACGGCGACCTTCGTGATCCGATGACCGGCGGGATGCGACGCAGGGTGCTGCCGCTGGTCGGCATCGCCCTGGCGGTCGGTTGTCACGGCATGGCCGCCGCACACGGCGTCGCCGAAGGGGACAAGGCGTTCATCCAGAACAATCCGGGGATCAATATCATCCCCTATCTGTATCTGGGCGCCAAGCACATGGTCACCGGATACGACCATCTGCTGTTCCTGTTCGGCGTCATCTTCTTTCTCTATCGGCTGAAGGATGTCGGCACCTATGTCACGCTGTTCGCCATCGGGCACAGCACGACCCTGCTCGCGGGCGTGTTCTTCAACATCCACGCCAATCCCTATCTGATCGACGCGATCATCGGCCTGTCGGTCGTCTACAAGGCGCTCGACAATCTGGGAGCGTTCCCGATGCTGATCGGGTTTCAGCCCAATCAGAAGGCGGCGGTCCTGATCTTCGGTCTCTTCCACGGCTTCGGTCTTGCGACCAAGCTCCAGAGCCTGATCGCGTCGCGCGACGGACTGGTCCCCAATCTCGTCAGTTTCAATGTCGGGGTCGAGATGGGGCAGTTCCTGGCCCTGTGTGCGATCCTGTTCCTCATGACGCTATGGCGGCGCTCGCCGAACTTTGCGCGCCGCGTCGTCGTCGCCAATACCGTGCTGATGAGCGCGGGTATCGTCCTGACCGGCTATCAGTTCGCCGGTTTCCTGATGGAGAAGGCCGCATGACCGCCACGCTTGCCACCGATTCCGCTGTCGCATCCCCCCGCACCGTCGGACGCGCCTTGCTCGCCGCGCTGGGCGCGGGCGCCGCGATCCTGACCCTGTTCGTCCTACCCGCCGAATATGGGATCGACCCGACCGGGGTCGGCCGCCTCCTGGGCCTGACACGCATGGCGAATGGCGGCGAGGAGACGAAGGACGCCCCTGCCCCCGTGATCGGCACGCCCGCCACCATCGCGATACCAACCCAAACCCAGGCCAACATCGCCCGCGTCACGCCCTTCCGCACCGACGAGAAGACCGTGACCCTTGCCCCCGGCAAGGGCGTCGAGGTGAAAGCACGGATGAAGGCGGGTGACAGCTTCAACTTCCGCTGGAACGCCTCCGGCCTCGTCCGAGCCGACATGCACGGCGAGCCTATCGGCGGCGGCGAGACCGACTTCACCGACTATTGGAAGCAGAAGAATGTCCGCTCCGGTCAGGGCAGCTTCACCGCGCCCTTTGCCGGCACGCATGGCTGGTACTGGAAGAACCGGGGGGCGGTGCCGGTGACTCTCGTCGTCCGGCTCGACGGCTTCTACGACAGCGCATTCATACGCGATTAACCGCTTCGGGCGGGGCGTGGCCGATCACATGGCGGAGATCGGCGGCTCGCAAATTCCCGCCCAGGCCACCAGCCCAACGATCGCCACGGCGGCGGCCAGTTCCAGCGACAGGCTGATCCGCAAAGCCCGCAGCCCCTTCCGTCCGGATGCGATCAGGCCGGGGGTCAGCCAGTATCGGTTCGCGGAGGCGAGCATCAGCATGGCCCCGAACAGCGCCAGCTTGGCGATCATCAGCCGACCGTAAAGGCTCTCGGGCAACCGTGTGATCCCATCGACCCCGATCAGCATCGCGGCATTGACCAGTCCCGTGGCCAGGATAGCGGCAACGATCACGCTGCCCACGCCCGCAAAGCCCGCCAGCGCTCGTGCCGCCGCCTCGTGATCGGACCCGCGGCGGACGACAAGACCAAGAAAGACGATCAGCGCACCGATCCACGCTCCGACCGCCAGCATATGGACGATATCGGCACCCAGATGGATCCAGCCGACCGCGCCGGAGTCCATGGCACCATGCCCGTTCCAGGCCAGGGTCGCCGTAGCGCCCGCCGCGAACAGTGCGACGACGGACCGCGGCACGACCGACCGCACCAGCAATGTCAGAAGCAGGGCCCCGAGCAGCATCAGGCGCATCACAAAGGCCAGCCCCGGCGCGGTGTCCCGGAGGAGCATGGTCAGCAGGTCGCCACTCAGGGCGGCATAGTCGCCGCCGGTCATCGCAACGGCCAGCAGGACGAAGCCGATGGCCGACGCAAGAATGGCAAGGGCGGTGACCGCTACCAGCGGCCACCGCCCTCCTTTTGCGAACAGGGCCAGTCCGAACAGTCCGGGGAGGATGGTCAGCGACAATCCCCGCGCAAGGATCAGCGCGGCCTCCGCCATGGGTCAGCCGACCTGAATCTTGTAGCTGCCGGTGATGCGATGCGTGTCGGCCGACACGACATGCCAGTCCACTTGATACTGGCCGCGCGGCAAGGGTGACGCAGGAACCAGGACCAGCGAACGCCCGTCCGCCCCGACCGAGGTCTTCACGGGGATGGCGTGCCCGGCCATGCCAGGCATGATCATGGTCAGCTCGGCCCCCGACATCGGGGCGATCAGCTTTTCGGAGAAATTGAGGACCAGAGTGCGCGGTGCCGTCGTGACCGTGGTATCGGCGGCGGGACTGGCGCCGAGCAGCTTGGGATGCGCCAGGACGGGGGCGGACAGGGACGCGGCCAGGGCCAGGCCGAGCAGGATGCGACGCATGGGATCAAACTCCGATTGGGGGGGTGAAGAACCGTTGCCCTTCAATACGCGGGCGGAGCGGCCGCCCCTCACCCGACATGGTTTTTTCGGACCAGGCCGGGGGGAAGACGGCCGCGCACCGATCAATAGGAATAACCGATCCGGACCACGAACTGGCGCGGTGCACCCGGCAGCGTCCACAGCCGCGAATAGGAACTGGGGAAATAGTGGACGTTGAACAGGTTGGTGACCTCGCCCGAGATACGCAGCCGGTCGGTTGCCTCGAACGCCGCCGTCATGCGGGTCAGCGTATAGGCGGGCAGATAGTAGAAACTGCCATTGGCAAAGCGGTAGCCGGTCTCGCCCAGGCGCTTGCCGACATAATTGACACCCGCACCCACGGTCAGGCGCTTTTCACCAATATCGAAATCCTTGAAGACCAGCGCGCTGCCGCTGTTCTTTGCGATGTTGATCAGCGGATCGCCTTCGCGCAGGCCGAAGCCGAAATTGGGGTCGAGCGCATCCTGCGCCACTTCGGCGTTGATATAGGCATAGTTCAGCTGGACCCGGAACCCGGCGGGCAGCTGGCCCGACAGCTCGGCTTCGACGCCCTTGCTCCGAGCCTTGCCGACCGCCAGCGAGAAATTGGCGTTGATGGGATCTGCGGTCAGGACGTTGTTCTTGTTGGTCTTGAACAATGCGACCGTGCCGGTCAGCCGCTGGTGGAGCAGCGAAACCTTGGCCCCCGCCTCATAGGAGGTGGTACGCTCGGGCACAAAGGCGTTGCCGTTCGCGTCCGTGCCGTTGTTCGGGCGGAAACCACGTCCGTAATTGGCGTAGAGCGAGAATTGCGGTCCGAACAGGTATGTCGCCCCCACCGAGGGGCTGAACGCGGTGCGGAACTGCTGTGCGCGGCGGCGCGAGACACGGTCGTCAATGATCTGCTCGAACTGGTCGTAGCGACCGCCGGCGCGCAACTTCAGTCCGTCCGTGACGTCGATCTGATCCTGCAGATAGGCACCCCAGCTATATTGACGCTCCAGATAGCTCTGGAACGCGCCGGTGCTGGGCAGCTTGCCATAGGCGGGGTCGAAGATGTTGATGCGGTTGCCCGCCGCCAGATTTCCGGCCGCCTGCGATGCGACGGCTGGCGGGCGGTAGCGGTTCTGGACAATGTCCAACTCATAATCGTCCCAGTCGGCGCCGACGATCATATGATGGGTCAGCGGCCCGGTATCGAACGTGCCGCTCAATTCCCCGCGGAAGGTCAGGTCGGTGGTCTTGTAATCCCGGTCGCGTCGCTGGCGCGAAAGAGTGATGCCGTCGGCGTAGAGCCGCTGGCGCCCTGCGGCCAGCTCCGCTTCGGTCGACACGCCCCGGAAGAAGGTGTCGCGATAGCCGACGCCCAGGATGATCGACCAGTTCCTGTCGAAATCATGCTGCAACTGGGCCTGGTGGCCCATGGCGCGGACATGGACGGGTCCATCGCCCGGCTCGCCGAAAAAGCGGTTGCGCGGAATGAGAGACAGATCGCCGGTCGGCACGACGATGCCGCGATCGAAGGTCACTTTCTGGTCGATGAACTCGAACTCATAGCTGGCCGAGCTGTCCTCGCCCAGTTTGACGAGGAAGGAGGGCGTGACCGTGATCTTCCGGCTGGAATTGAAATCACGGAAGCTGTCAGCCGATTCCGCCGCGCCCGTCACGCGCATCGCGATGCGTGACGACAGCGGCACGTTGAAGTCGCCCTCGCTGCGAAAGGTGTTGAAGCTGCCCGCCGACAGGATCGCGCCGCCGTGCAGGTCGAAGCCCGGCTTCTTGGTGATGATGTTGACCGTACAGCCCGGCTCGCCGCGCCCGAACAGCGAGGAATTGGGGCCTTTCAGCACCTGGATCTGCTCGACATTCGAGGTGTCGCGCGATCCGCCATAGCCGCGCGCGGCGTTGAACCCGTTGACCAGATAGTTGCTCGCCGAGCCTTCGTCCCCCGAAAAGCCACGACAGGCGAACACGTCGAACAGGCCGCCGAAATTATTCTGGCGGGCAATGCCGGTCGCAAAGTCCAGTGCGTTGTCCAGCCGGGTTACACCCGCATCGCGCAAAGTCTCGGCCGACAGGACCTGGATGCTCTGGGGCACCTCGATCGTGGGGACGGCGGCGACATATTGCTGGCGCTGGCCCTGCACGACGATGTCGGCCTGCTGGGGTTCCTCGGCGATCGCCGCAGTCTTGGGATCGCCCTCGGCCGCCCCCGCCGCCGGACGAAACGCCACCGGCACCGTCTGCGCCGAGACCACCGTGGATGTCGTGATCGCCAGAGCGGCGACGCTGAACGATAGCAGATGTCGATAGCGCATATATTTTCCCCCGAAATGATAGTGGCAGTCGCATCGTCCTCATCGTGACGGCGCCCTGGCCTTCGTCGCGGTCTTCGTGGACCGGCGGGCCATTGTGTCGCCCTCTCTGCGATGCCGGCATCATGGGCAGCAGCGACAAGCATTTTATTGCGAAGCCGTGACCGGATCGGAACGAAATGCGGATTTGCGCGCACCTCACCGACACGATCTTGCCGCCGGAGGAGGCGGGTCTGCCGGGGCGCCGTCTTCAGGCGGGCAGTAGCATCCGGGCCAGTTGGGCGAACCACGCGATGCCAGAGGGAATGACCGCATCGTTGAAGTCATAGCCGGGGTGATGCAACGGCGCGGCATGGCCATCGTCGCGCTGCCCGAGCCACAGATAGGCGCCCGGCCGCGCCCGCAGCATGAAGGCGAAATCCTCCGAGGTGAAGGCGGGATCGGCAGCAAGCTGCGCATCCGGGCACACCGCGCGAGCCGCCGCCAGCGCGATGTCCGCGCTGTCGGCGTCATTGATCGTCGCGGGGTAGTAGCGGATATAATCGACCGACACCTGCGTCTCGCTCACCCGCGCGACGCCCTCGCAGATCGCCCGCAGCGACGCCTCGATGCGGTCCTGCACCGCCGCGGAGAATGTGCGCACGGTGCCGGTCAGCCTCACCTCCGCCGGGATGACATTGTGCGAATCCCCGCCAGTGACCTTCGTGACCGACAGCACCGCGCTTTCGGTAGGGGCGACGCGGCGCGCGACGATCGTGTTCAACTCGCCGATCAGGGTGGCAGCGGCCAGTATGGCATCCGGCGTCTGGTGCGGCATGGCGGCATGGCCGCCGCGCCCCGAAATGGTGATGTCGAAGCGGTCCGCCGCCGCCATGATCGGTCCGCGCCGCGTCCGGGCGCTGCCCAGCGGCAGGTCGGGCCAGTTGTGGAGCGCGAACACCCGGTCGCAGGGGAACCGGTCGAATAGCCCGTCCCGCACCATCGCATCCGCACCACCCAGCCCTTCCTCGGCGGGCTGGAAGATGAAATGGATCGTGCCGGAGAAATCGCGGGTCCGCGCCAGAAACCGCGCCGCCCCGATCAGCGTCGCGCTGTGCCCGTCATGGCCGCAGCCATGAAAGACGCCCGGCGTCGTGCTGGCATAGGGCAGCCCCGTCGCTTCCGCGAAGGGCAGCGCATCCATGTCCGCGCGGAAACCGATCGCACCGTTGCCGGGGCCGTGGCGCAGCGTGCCGACGACCCCCGTGCCGCCGATCCCGGTTGTCACCTCCAGCCCCGCGGACCGGAGCGCATCGGCGACGATCCCTGCGGTGCGATGCTCATGAAAGCCCAGTTCCGGATGCGCATGAAGATCACGCCGAAGCGCGATGAGATGGTCCAATTCCTGGGCGTCGATGGGCATAAGCAGACCTTCCGGCAACGTCAGCCGCGATCCTCGAACAAGGTTTCGATAGGGTCGTAACGCTTCACGATCGGCGACTTGAGGACGATGTAGCTGAAATATTTCTCGATCCCGAAATCGCTTTCGAGAATGGACTCGATCAGTTCCTGATATTGCGAGACGTTGCGCGTGATGAACTTGATCAGATAATCATATCCACCGCTGACCAGATGACATTCCACGATCTCGGGCACATTGCGTGCGCGTTGCTCGAAACGGGAAAAGTCGCCGGTGCGATGATCCTTCAACGTCACCTCGGTAAAGACGGTCAGCGTCTCGCCCAGCTTGGCGAGCGCGACATGCGCGCCATAGCCGGTGATATAGCCCGCCTTCTCCAGCCGCTTGACCCGCGACAGGCAGGGGCTGGGCGACAAGCCCACCGCATCGGCCAGGTCGACATTGGTGATCCGCCCGTTGCGCTGCAGCTGCGCCAGAATACGAAAGTCCAGTCGATCAAGTTTGGGCGCTGACGTCATGGTGGCGGATATACCCCTTCATTCCCCGTACGAACCGCGATCATCGCAGCGCGGCCCGCACCTCCTGTTGCTCGGCGACATCATCCAACGTGCGCGTCAACCGCGCAAGCAAGGTCGCCATATCCGCCTCGTCGCAACTGATCGCGGGGGCAAGCCCGATCGTCCCGTCGGCAAAGGCGCGGAAGATGATGCCGCGGGCATAGCCTGCCTTCGCCAACCGGTCGGGCAGGCCCAGCGCCGGGTCGAAGCGCGTCTTGGCGGCCTTGTCGGCGACAAGCTCGATCCCCGCCAGCATCCCCGCCTGTCGCACGTCGCCGACCAGCGGATGATCGGCGACCGCCGCCAGCCCGGCGGCCAGTTGCGGCGCGCGGGCGAGACCGTTGGCGATGATACCGCCTTCGTAAAGGTCGAGCACCGCCATCGCCACCGCCGCCGCGACCGGATGTCCCGAATAGGTGGCGCCGTGCCCGATCGGCAGGTGATTGTCGGGACCGTCGGCGATTCCGTCATAGACCTCCGCCGACATCAACACCGCGCCCATCGGCACGTAACCGGCGGTCAGCCCCTTCGCCAGCGTCATCAGGTCGGGCGACACACCCTCATGCTCGCAAGCGAACATCGGCCCCGTCCGCCCGAAACCGGTAATGACCTCGTCGACGACCAACAGGATGCCGAGTTCGGTGCAGGCCGCGCGAATGGCGGCCAGCCACCCCTTGGGCGGTACGATCACGCCCGCCGAACCCTGCACCGGCTCGGCGAAGAAGGCCGCGACATTCTCGGCCCCAAGCTCGGCAACCTTGTCCTTCAGCGCAGCGACGTTGGCGGCGATCACCGCCGCCGGATCGTCCCCGGCCGCATGGCGATAGGGATAGGGCGTCGGAATGTGATGCTGCCAGCTGTGCGGCAGGTCGAACAGGCGGTGGAAGGCTGGCAGGCCGGTGATGCCCGCGCCATTCGACGAAGAACCGTGATAGCCCTTGTCGAGCGCGATGATATGCTTCTTCGTCGGACGGCCCCTGGCGTTCCAATAGTGAACGATGAAGCGCAGCGCGGAGTCGACCGAGTCCGATCCCCCTTGCGTGAAATAAACGCGATCCAGTCCCTTGGGTGCCAGGCCCGCCAGCCGCTCGGCCAGCCGGATCGCCGGTTCGCTGGCGTAGGAGAAATAGCCGGTCGCATAGGGCAGGCGCCGCATCTGTTCGGCGGCCGCCTCGACCACGCTGTCGTGACCATAGCCGATATTGACGCACCATAGCCCGGCAAAGGCATCGAGCAGGCGATGCCCGTCGCTGTCGGTCAGGTACATGCCCTGTCCCTCGGTCAACACGGTCGCGCCCCGCGCCTCATGCCCGCGCCATGACGTGACGGGATGGATGAGGTGGCGGCGATCCGCCTCGATCAGCGAATTGGAGAACATGACTGGCCTTATTGTCTTGAATGATGCCAGCTTAGGCGTCCGGTACGGCGGAAGGGGCCGCTCGCCCCTTTTCCGGCATGGGAAGCTGCCGAGTTTTCCGACCCGGCGGCAGATTATGCCGCCCCCGTCCTCAACCGATCGCCGCCGCGATCGCCTTGCCGCATTGCACGGTGTCGGCGGATCCCTTCAGGTCGCGCGTGCGGCCGCCCTCGCTGGCCAGCACCGTCTCGATCGCGGTGACGATGGACGCCGCCGCCGCCGTCTCGCCGAGGTGATCGAGCATCATCGCCGCGCACCAGATCTGGCCGACCGGATTGGCGATCCCCTGCCCGGCGATATCGGGCGCCGAGCCATGGACCGGCTCGAACAGCGACGGAACCGCGCGATCCGGATTGATGTTGCCGCATGGCGCGATGCCGATCGTGCCGGTGCAGGCCGGGCCCAGATCGGACAGGATGTCACCGAACAGATTGGAGGCGACGACCACGTCGAACCGGTCGGGATTCATCACGAACTGCGCGGCGAGGATGTCGATATGATATTTGTCGGTCCGCACCTCCCGATATTTCTCGGCCATCTCCGCGACGCGACTGTCCCACCAGGGCATGGTGATCGCGATACCGTTGGATTTGGTGGCGGAGGTCAAATGCCTGGCAGGCCGCTTCTGCGCCAGTTCGAACGCATATCGCAATATGCGGTCGGTGCCGGTACGGGTCATTACCGTTTCCTGAAGCACCACCTCACGGTCGGTACCGGGAAAAGCGGTGCCGCCGATCGCGGAATATTCGCCTTCGGTATTCTCCCGCACGATCATCATGTCGATGTCGCCGGGCTTCCGCCCCGCCAAGGGACAGGGCACGCCCGGCATCAGCCGCGCCGGGCGCAGATTGACATATTGGTCATACTCGCGCCGGAACTGGATCAGCGAATCCCACAGTGAGATATGATCGGGCACGGTGTCGGGCCAGCCCACCGCGCCGAAGAAGATCGCATCGACACCGCCGATCCGCGCCTTCCAATCCTCGGGCATCATCCGACCGTGGCGGACATAATAGTCGCAACAGGCGAAATCATGCCATTGCTGCTCGACGGTGAAGCCATAGGCCGCCGCCGCCGCCTCCAGTGCGCGCACGCCCTCGGGGACGACTTCCTTGCCGATCCCGTCGCCGGGGATCACCGCAATCCGGTAATGTCTCACAGGCCCTTCAATCCCCCCCAATGGAATGCCTTGGTTTCCAGATATTCCTCGATCCCCTCGCGCCCCCCTTCCCGGCCGAGCCCGGAAGCCTTGATCCCGCCGAAAGGCGCCATTTCCATCGCCAGCGCTCCCGTGTTGAGACCGACCATGCCGAACTCCAGCGCCTCGCCCACGCGCCAGGCTCGGTGCAGGTCGTCGGTATAGAAATAGCTGGCCAAGCCGAACGGCGTCGCATTGGCGAGCGCGACCGCCTCTTCCTCGTCACGGAAGCGGAAGATCGGGGCGACCGGCCCGAACGTCTCTTCGGAGGCCAGCCGCATGCCGGGCGTCGCTTCGGTCAGTACCACCGGCCGCGCAAACCGCGCATCCCCGTTCACACCGTCGGGGGCAGCGGCGATATGCGCGCCCTTGGCCAGCGCGTCGGCAACATGCTCGGCCACCTTGGTCGTGGCGGCGACGTTGATCAGCGGACCAATGGTCACCCCCGCCCGCCGCCCATCCCCGACGCACAGGGCGCGCACCGCCTCACCCAGCTTTTCCACGAAACGATCGTGAATGCCGTCCTGCACGAACAAGCGGTTGGCGCAGACGCAGGTCTGTCCGGCGTTGCGGAACTTGGAGGCCATCGCCCCGGCCACCGCCGCATCGACATCGGCATCATCGAACACGATGAAGGGCGCGTTGCCGCCCAGTTCCAGGCTCAACCGCTTCAGCGTGTCCGCGGACTGCCGCATCAGCAGCGCCCCGACCCGCGTCGATCCCGTAAAGGACAGCTTGCGCACCACCGGCGAGGCGGTCAGCGCCGCGCCGATCGCCTGGGGCATGCCGGTGACGATGTTGACGACACCCGCCGGTATCCCTGCGCGTTCGGCCAGCCTGACCAGCGCCAGCGCCGTGAAGGGCGTGAGCTCGGACGGCTTGATGACGACGGTGCACCCCGCCGCGAGCGCGGGCGCGACCTTGCGGGTGATCATCGCGGCGGGAAAGTTCCACGGAGTGATCGCTGCGCACACACCCACGGGCTCGCGGGTCGCCAGGATGCGGCGGTCGGTGGTCGGGGCGGGGATCATGTGCCCCGCGATCCGCCGCCCCTCGCCCGCAAACCATTTGACGAAACTGGCGGCATAGCCGATTTCCCCCTTTGCCTCGGCCAGCGGCTTGCCCTGCTCAGCGGTCATGATCGCGGCCAGTGCATCGACATGGTCGAGGATCAGCCGGTGCCATGCCTCGAGCAGGGTCGCGCGATCGTCCGCCGTGCGGCGCCGCCATCCGGGCAACGCGGCGGCGGCGGCGGAGATCGCCGCCTCGGTCTCGGCCGTCCCCGCCGCCGGGATCGTCCCGATCGTCTCGCCGGTCGCCGGATCGGTCACCTCGAGCGTCGCGCCGTCGTTCGCGCCCGTCCAAGCTCCATCGATCAGCATCGTCTCGACCAGCAGGCCGGTCGTGCGCAGGTCCTGAGCGGTCAGCATAGCGCCTGGCTCACGATCGCAAAGGCGGTGCCGGGTGCGGTGCCTTGCGGCTCCCCGCCCCGTACCATCGTCACCACCCGGCCAACGCGGACCAGCCCCAGTTCCTCCAGCCACGCCCCAAGCCCGCTATCGCCCGGAATGTCCAGCCGGATGAATTCACCGCTGCGCGATCCGATCCACTGGGCGATCAATGCCTTGGCGCGGGTCGCGTCGGGCGCGATCACCGGCCCGACGACATAGCCGCGTCCGAACCGGCGGAAGAGCGCCGCCCCGGTCACCGTATCGCCATGCGTCAGCACGACGCCGTGCGCCTTTTCGCGCAACAGCGTCATGACCGACGGACGATCGAGGCCGGTCGCCGCGTGGACCAGCGAGTCGACGACCGCGCCGTCGCGCTCCCCCATCGGCCGGATACGCTCGCCCGGCTCCAGTGGAACCAGCGGGGCCTGAAACGCCGCCCCCTGATGCTGGAGGATTTCACCGACGCCGCGAAAGCCGAGCTTGCGATAGAGCGGCAGCCCATCCTCGGTCGCGTTCAGCATGATCGCAGCGTCGGGGCCCAGCGCGGCCGCAATCTGGTCGAGCACCGCGTCCATCACGATCCGGCCGAGGCCGGCCCCGCGATGACGGCGCGAGACGATCACCATGCCCAGCGTCGCGGTGGCCGGGCCGGCCCGCCACCACATCGTCGTGCCGATGATCTCACCGTTCAGCTCCGCCACCGTGCCGGAGCCCACGGCCAGCATGTCGGCAAGGTCCTCCGCTCGGTGCGGCCATTGTTCGGCCTTGGCCAGCAGGTGCAGCGCGGCGACATCCTGCGGGGTCATGGCGCGAAGCCGCATCGTGCGATGCTCGACCTCGGCAGGGGGCAATTCGGCGCTTGTTGGCATGGTTTTGCGTTCCATCGAAATCCTCTCCCATTCTTTTATCGCAGCCATGATGCAGGAGGTGCGTCGCTCACCGCCTTCCGAAGCATTTCACGTGTGATTTGGATGCCTGCACGGAATATCCTGCCGCATCGGGTATCACACCCCCATGTAGCTGGTCCCGTCGCCTCTCGCGGCGATTTCCCGTTGAGAAGGGTGCGGTATGCTGTGCGGTCCCGATGGGTCGGATCGGCACATAAGGCCGGCCGACGATGCAACTAAAGTGATACCATGCCGACGCAGCGTAGCAGACTATGCCGTGTCGGAGCCGCGTCGGGCGGCCCGGCGCCGGGGGGACGCGAAACCGCACGATGATGCTGGAATCCTATTGGTTGGATAGCGGCGAACGCTTTGCGCAGGATGGGGTGCCACCACTCCCCGCCCGGGCGACGGTCGTGGTCGTCGGAGGCGGGTTCACCGGCCTTTCCGCCGCCCGTCAGCTGGCGATGGCAGGGACGCAGGTGATCCTGATCGAGGCGGGGCGTATCGCGTGCGAAGCATCGGGTCGCAATGGCGGCCAGTGCAACAACGGCATTGCGGGCGACTTCGCTGCCCTCAGCGCCCGCTTCGGGCGTCAGCGCGCCACCGACCTCTATCGCGCCTTCGACGCCGGGGTCGACCGGGTGGAGGCGATCGTGAAGGAGGAAGCCATTGCCTGCGACTTCACCCGCAACGGCAAGCTGAAACTGGCCGACAAGCCCGACCATGCCGTCAAGCTCGCCCGCTCCGCCGAGCTGCTGGCGCAGACGGTAGAGCCGGACATCCGCCTGCTCGACCGCAACCAGCTGGCCGGGGAAATCCGCTCCGATGCCTTTCATGGCGGGCTGGTCTTCCCGCGCAGCGCCTCCCTCCATATGGGTCGCTTCGCCGCGGGGCTGGCGCGCGCCGCGACCCGCCACGGTGCCAGGCTATATGAGAATACGCCGCTGACCGGGCTGTCGCGGGTGCCGGGCGGACGGCACAAGCTGGTCACGCCGCGCGGTACGATCATTGCGGATGACGTCCTGCTGGCGACGGGCGCATCGATATCCGGTCCGTTCCGCTGGCTGCGGCGGCGGATCGTGCCGATCGGCAGCTTCATCGTCGCAACCGATCCGCTCGGGGATCTGGCCGACACGATCATGCCGGGACGGCGCAACGGGACGACGACACGCAACATCGGCAATTATTTCCGCCTGACCGCCGACAACCGGCTGATCTTCGGCGGCCGCGCCCGCTTCGCGCTCTCGACCCCGCGCAACGACGTGCGCAGCGGAGCGATCCTCGCGGCGCGGATGCGCGAGATCTTTCCCGGACTGGCGGGGGTCCGCATCTCACATAATTGGGGCGGGATCGTCGACCTGACCGCCGACCGCCTGCCGCGCGCCGGAGTTCGCGACGGGGTGCATTATGCGATGGGCTATAGCGGCCATGGCACGCAGATTTCGGTGCTGATGGGCGAGGTGATGGCGCGGATCATGACCGGGGCCAGCCCCGCCGAGGCCAATCCCTTCCACGGCATCGACTGGCCGGCCGTCCCGGGGCATTTCGGCCCCCCCTGGTTCCTTCCGCTGGTCGGGGCCTATTACCGCTATCAGGACTGGCGGCATTGATCGGGCGGCGCGACGCAATTCGCCTGATCGGCGGCGGCGGCCTGTCGCTGGGCCTGGGCGCATGCGGCTTTACGCCCGCGCGTCCCGAACCAGCGGGCGGGCGATTGCGGGTGGCGGTCGCGGTCAGTTCGACCGCCGACACGATGGACCCGGCGCGCCAGACGGTGGTGTCCGACTTCTGCCGCTGCGCGATGGTCTATGACGGGCTGACCCGGCTGGACGCACGGTCCCGTCCCCAATTTGCGCTGGCCGAGGCGATAGAGAGCCAGGATTCGCGCGACTGGTCGATCCGGTTGCGACGTGGCGTGCGCTTCCACGACGGATCGCCACTCACCGCCGCGGATGTCGTCTACTCGCTGAACCGCCATCTCGACCCGGCAGTGGGGTCGAAAGCGCGAATCTTCGCCCAGCAATTCGCATCGGTCCGTGCCGATGGGCCGGATCATGTGCGCCTTGTCCTGGAAAGCGCCAATTCCGACCTGCCGACGATCCTGGGCATATCGCAATTCCAGATTGTCCGCGACGGTACCCGCGACTTCCGCCATCCGGTCGGCACCGGGCCGATGCGCATGGTCGAGTTCGCACCCGGCGTGCGCTCGCTCGCGGTGCGATGGCCCGACTATTGGCGGCGCAAGGTGCGGCTGGGCGAGATCGAACTCTTCTCCATTTCGGACGACAGCGCGCGGATCAATGCGCTGTTGTCGGGCGATGTCGACCTGATCCACGCGATCAATCCGCGTATTGCCCATCATCTGGAGCATGCGGGTTTCGACCTGCTGGTGACCAGGTCCGGCGGCTATACCAACCTGATCGCCCGGCTGGACCGGGGGCCGACCAGCCATCCGGATTTTGTGGCAGGCCTGAAGCTGCTGCTGGACCGCGAGACGATGCGCAATGCCATTTTCCGCGGCTATGCGACGATCGGCAACGACCAGCCGATCGCGCCGACCAACCCCTATTTCGACCCCAGCGTGCCGCAGCGCGCCTTCGACCCGGACCGCGCCCGCCATCATTTCGCGCGAGCCGGGATGATCGGCGCGCGCCTCCCCATCGTCACCTCGGCGGCGGCGGACAAGTCGGACGACATGGCCGTGCTGATCCAGAATGCCGGGCGACGCGCAGGGGTCCGGTTCGATATCCGGCGCGTGCCATCCGATGGTTACTGGACCAACAGCTGGATGAAGGTCCCGCTGGGCTTCGGCAACGTCAACGCCCGCCCGACGGCGGATATCATCTTCACCCAGTTCTTTGCCTCCGACGCACCGTGGAACGAGAGCGGGTGGAAGAATGCGCGTTTTGACAGCCTGCTTCGGGCCGCGCGCGGCGAGACGGACGAGGCACGCCGCAAGTCGCTCTATGGCGAGATGCAGCATCTGGTCCATGACCAGGCGGGCATCGGCATTCCGCTGTTCCTCAGCTCGCTCGATGCGCACAACCCGAGGGTGAAGGGCCTGCGACCCATGCCGCAGGGGGGATTGATGGGCTTCGACTTTGCCGCCGACGCATGGATGGAGGGCGCATGATCCACTCTCCCCTCATGGTGCTGATCGGCCGCCGGGTGGCTGCGGCGCTGGCGACGCTGATATTCGTGTCGCTGGCGGTGTTCGCCATCGCACAGCTGATGGAGGGCGATGTGGCCGAGGCGATACTGGGCCAGAGCGCTACGCCCGAGGCACTGGCGGGCCTGCGCCAGGCCATGCATCTCGACCAGCCCGCCTGGCGACGATATCTGGAATGGGCGGGCGGCGTATTGACCGGCGACCTGGGCCATTCCCTGATCACCGGCCTGCCGATGCGCGAGATGATCGGGACGCGATTGGTCAATTCGCTGACGCTGGCCGGGCTGACCGCACTGGTGTCGGTGCCGCTGGCCCTGGCGCTGGGCATCATGGCTGCGGTCAGACGCGGTACCGCATTCGACCGGGCTATCAGCATCGCGACGATCGGCATCGTGTCCGTACCGGAATTCCTGATCGCGACGCTGGCGGTCATGCTTTTCGCGGTGACGCTGCGCTGGCTCCCCGCCCTGACCTCCACCCGCGACGTTCATTCGATCTGGGACCTGGTCCGGGTCTTCGCGCTGCCGGTATTCAGCCTTGCCTGTTTCGTCATGGCGCAGATGGTCCGCATGACCCGCGCGGCGGTGATCGACGCGCTCGACACGTCCTATTGCGAGGCGGCCCGGCTGAAGGGCTGCTCACCGGCCCGTGTGGTAATGCGCCATGCCTTGCCCAATGCCATCGGGCCGATCGCCAATGCGATCGCGCTCAGCCTGTCGACCTTGCTGGGGGGCGTCATCGTGGTCGAGATCATCTTCAACTATCCCGGCATCGCGCGACTGATGGTCGATGCGGTCGCCACCCGCGACCTGCCGCTGGTCCAGGCGGTCGCGATCATCTTCTGCACCGCCTATCTCATCCTGGTGACGACCGCCGATGTGGTCACGATCCTGGCCAATCCCCGGCTGCGTCACCGATGAGGAGGTTCACGAACAGCGGCCGGATCGGCCTGGCCCTCGTATCGGCATGGATCCTCGTCGCGCTGCTCGGCCCCGGCATCGCGCCCCATGGCGTGGGCGAGGTCGTGCATCTCGACGTGTTCGACGGGGTCAGCCGCCGCTTCCCGCTGGGCACCGACTATCTAGGTCGCGATATGCTCAGCCGGGTGCTGTACGGCGCGCGCTATACCGTCCTCATCGCCTTTGTCGCGACCAGTATAGCAGCGATGTCGGGCATCCTGCTTGGCCTGGCCGCCGCGGCCGGCGGGTGGATCGACATGGCCCTGTCGCGAGCCTTCGACATCATTATCGCCATCCCCAGCCTGATGCTGGCGCTGGTGGTGATCGCGGCGACCGGCGCTTCGATACCCGTGCTGATCGGCACGCTGGCTATCATCTATACCCCCGGTGCCTTCCGCACCGCCCGCGCGCTGGCGGTGGGCGTCATGGCGCTGGATTTCGTCGCCGCCGCCCGCGCCCGCGGCGAGCGTCTGCCCTATATCGTCGTGCGGGAGGTGCTGCCCAACGTCACCGGCCCCCTCGCCACCGATTTTGGTCTGCGCTTCGTGTTCATCGTCCTGCTGCTCAGTGGCCTGTCCTTTCTGGGCCTGGGTGTCCAGCCGCCCCAGGCGGACCTGGGCGCGCTGGTTCGCGAGAATATTGCCGGGCTGGGCTTCGGCGCGCCCGCCGTGCTGTTCCCGGCGGTGGCGATCGCTTCCCTTACGATAGGAATGAACCTGGTGATCGACTCCCTTCCCGGGCGGCGGCGGCGATGACCGACGTGCCGCTTGCCCGCATCGACCATCTGCGCATCACCGCCGTCGGCGAAGACGGACGCGAGATCGTGATCGTACCCGATGTCAGCCTGTCGATCACGAAGGGCGAGGTGCTGGCCCTGATCGGGGAGTCGGGGTCGGGCAAGACGACCATCGCCCTGTCGCTACTTGGCTATGCGCGTCCCGGCTGCCGGATCGCAGGCGGCGTGATCGAGGTGGCAGGCCACCGGCTCGATGGCGCAACGCCCGAACAGCTGCGTCAGGTGCGTGGCCGCACCGTCGCCTATGTGGCACAGAGCGCCGCCGCCGCATTCAACCCGTCGCTGACCATCATGGCGCAGGTGATCGAGCCCGCGCTGATCCACGGTACGCTCGACCGCGCCGCCGCCGAGGAAAAGGCCAAGGCTCTGTTTCGCCGCCTCGCGCTCCCCGACCCCGATGGCGTCGGTGCACGCTATCCGCATCAGGTATCGGGCGGGCAGCTCCAGCGGCTGATGGCGGCGATGGCGCTGATCACCGACCCTGCCCTCGTCATCTTCGACGAACCGACCACCGCGCTCGACGTCACGACCCAGATCGAGGTGCTGAAGGCGTTCAAGGACGCGGTGCGAGATCTGGGAACCACCGCCGTCTATGTCACCCACGACCTTTCGGTCGTCGCCCAGATCGCCGACCGCATCGCGGTACTGCGCGGCGGCGAGGTGCAGGAACTGGGAACGACCCCGCAGATCCTGTTCGCCCCGCGCCACAGCTATGCCCAGGCCCTGGTCGCGGCCGCCGCGCCCCGAGCCCGCATCGTCCCGCCACCGACTGACGAGGCGCCGCTGCTCGATATGTGGGGGATCGTGGCGGGTTATGGGGGGACGGGGCCGGACGGCGCGCCTCGGACCAAAATCCTCGACGGGATCGATGTCTCGATCCGGCGTGGCCAGGTGCTGGGCGTCATCGGCGAATCTGGCTGTGGCAAGAGCACGCTCGCGCGGGTGGCGGCAGGGCTGCACGCGCCCTCGGCGGGCCGCATCCTGCTGAACGGCCATCCTCTCGCACCGCTCGTCCGGCACCGGTCGCGCGACGAGCTTCGCCGGGTGCAGATGGTTTTCCAGAGCGCCGACACCGCGTTCAACCCGTCGGTCAGCATCGGTGCTGCCATTGCCCGGCCGCTCGCCTTCTATCACGGGCTGGACCGACGATCGGCCAAGGCGGAGGTGGCGCGACTGCTCGACCTTGTCCGCCTGCCCGCATCGCTCGCCGACCGGTTGCCCGGCGAACTGTCGGGTGGGCAGAAGCAGCGGGCCAATCTCGCCCGCGCGCTGGCGGCACGCCCCGACCTGCTGCTGTGCGACGAAGTCACCTCGGCGCTCGATCCGGTCATCGCGGAGGCCGTGCTCGACCTGCTTGTCGAGCTGCGCTGCGAACTCGGGCTCGCCTATATGTTCATCACCCACGACCTCGAAATCGTGCGGGCGATCGCCGATGACGTGCTGGTCCTCTATGCCGGTCGTGTCGCCGAGCAGGTGACGCGCGATGGCCTGGGTCACGGGGCCCACCATCCCTATACGCGGTTGCTGACCGCTTCGGTCCCCGAATTGCGGCCGGGCTGGCTGGAGGAGACACCGGCCCGACAAGCCGGGGCGGCGGGCGCGCGGATGTCGGCAACCGGATGCAGCTTCCACCCGCGCTGCATCCGCGCGAACACCTCCTGCGTCGATACGATGCCGCCGCGCCTGCTGGAGGGGGATCGGCAGATATTCTGCCATCAGTCGCTCGACTTTCTCGCGACGCCCTGAGCGGGCAAGCGGGGCGATACCGACTTCGGCATCGCCCCGGAAAGTGATCAGGCGACCATCGGCCGCCAGATTGCATAGACCTTTTTCACATGCTCCCGGCTGTCCCACAGACATTGCGCAGCATGTTCCAGCAGGAAGATGTCGCCCTTGGCGAAGGTGCGGCTGGCCCCCGTCTCGTCCTCGAACGTCACGCTCCCCTCGAGCAGGTGCATCAGCTCGTGATGGCGATAGCGCATCGCGGTGCGGTGATAGGGCGTCGAGTCCCAGGTGCCGCAGATGAATACGCCATCGCTCGACCGATAATCGGTATGGTTGCGGCACGACGGCGTCGGCCCGACCAGCAGCTCGGCGAGCGGTGGATCGGAAGGCGTCAGCTCGGCGCTTTCGTCGATCGGCACGATGCGGTCGGCGGCGGGCGTGTCGGTCGCATAGCGCATAGCGAGTACGCGCGTGCCGGGCGACGCCGCCCAGTCAAAGGCCACGCCGCTGGGGATGACCGCACAGCCATCCGCCTCCAGCACCACTTGCCCCAACCGGATCGAACCCGCCAGCACGATGACGAACTCGTCGCCGGGGAGGCCCGCCTCCGACCCCGCCCCGCCATCGAGCGCGAGCAGGTCGAGCTGGCACGGCCCCTCGACCAGCGGCAACGCGGTGCGGGCGGTGCGATAGTCCCCCGTGGCGGGCGCTTCGGCCGATGCGGCAAAGGCGCGCAGATCTATGAACGACCGGACATCGGTCGCCACGCTCACAGCCCCACCAGTCCCGGCAGGCCCGCGATGCTCGGAATCTCGTGCACCTGATAATAGCTGTTCAGCGGTTCGTGCCCGCGATTGACGAAGGCCTTGTTCGTAATACCCATGTCATAGGCGGTCATCAGGTCGTACCGGAAGCTGGACGAGACGTGCAGCACATCCTCCGGCCCGCAGCCCAGCTGATCGAACATATACTCGAACGCCTGCATCCGGGGTTTGTAGGCCTGGGCCTCCTCGGCGGTGTAGACCGCGTGGAACGGCGCCTCGAGGTTGCGGACGTTCTGCGGGATGAGATCGACCATCGAGTTGGACAGGATGACCAGCGGATATTCCGCCGCGACGCGCTTCAGCGGCTCTACCACGTCCGGGTGCGGCCCCCAGGTCGGGACGGCGGCATAGACGTCGGCCGTGTCGCTATCGCGATATTCGATGCCCCACTTCGCGCAGGTGCGGCGCAGCGATCCTTCCACGACGTCGCGATAGGGCTTCCACGCACCCAGCACCTCGTCGAGGCGATAGGCGGAAAAGTCGTCGCAGAACCGGCCCATATCGACCGCCGCGATCCGATCAGCGTAGAGACGCCGCGCGATCGGCGCCATCTCGAAATAGATCAGCGTGCCATAACAATCGAAGGTGATATATTTTGGACGAAGCATGGTCGGCCCCCTTTGCTGATGTGAATTGCCGAACACGGTGATAGCGGCCGGCGTGCGGCAGAATCGCTCGTTGCAGCCGCGCCGATGCGGCACGACAAGCAACCTTGATAACGTCACAGCATAATATGCTGCGCATTTCCGGTGGCGGATAGCCTGCTGGCGTGCATGCCACGGGGTAAATCGCTGCTCGTGGCGGCCGGACACTGCGGGAATGCCGTTTGCCCCCCGATTTTCGGAAGCGTCTGCCGACCGGTCGCCGCTACACTCCGGTCAGACCTTATCGCGTCGGGAGCGCCTGCGCTCAGGGGAACGCGGTGGGGCCGGGACGGGTGGGACATGACGAACGACAGAGCGGGACAATTCTATGTCGATGGCGCGTGGTGTGAGCCGGCGACGCCCGCACCCGCAATTCCCGTCACCAACCCGGCGACCGAGAGCCTGATCGGCACCATCGCAGCAGGGTCTGCCGCCGATGTCGACCGGGCGGTCGCCGCCGCCGCCCGCGCCTTTCCTGCTTTTGCGGTCAGTCCGGTCGCGGAACGCATCGCCCTGCTCGGCCGGATCGCCGCTCTGCTGGAAGAACGCGCCGAGGCCTTTGCCCAGGCGATTGCGACCGAAATGGGGGCCGCCATCGGATTTGCCCGCGCGTCGCATGTGCCCTTCGCCATCGCGCATGTCCGCGCTCAGATGGAGGTACTGGCGGACTATCGCTTCGAGCGGCCGGCGGCGGGCTTCACCTTGTGCAAGGAAGCGATCGGCGTCTGCGCGCTCATCACGCCGTGGAACTGGCCGCTCTACCAGATCACGGCCAAGGTCGCGCCCGCTATCGCCGCGGGATGTACGGTCGTCCTGAAGCCCAGCGAATTATCACCCTATAGCGCGCTGTTGTTTGCAGACGTGATGCACGATGCGGGTACGCCCGCGGGCGTTTTCAATCTGATCGGTGGAACCGGCGAGGCCGTCGGCGCGGCACTGGCGGCGCATCCCGACGTCGCGATGATCTCGATCACCGGCTCGACCCGCGCAGGGGTGCTGGTCGCACAGGCGGCGGCGGTAAGCGTGAAGCGCGTCGTGCAGGAATTGGGTGGAAAGTCACCCAATATCCTGCTGCCCGACGCCGACTTCGCGCAGGCCGTTCCGCGTGGCGTGATGGCCGGAATGCGCAATGTCGGCCAGTCGTGCAGCGCGCCGACCAGGATGTTGGTCCCCGCCGCGCGGCTGGCCGAGGTCGAGCTTCTGGCGGTAAGCGCGGCCGCCGAATGGCGCGTAGGCCCGCCCGATGACATAGCGACGACCATGGGCCCTATCGCCAATGCCGCGCAATACGCCCGCGTGCTGGACATGATCGCGGCCGGCCAGGCGGACGGCGCGCGGTTGATCGCGGGTGGCCCCGGCCGTCCCGCCGGGCTCGACCGGGGTTTCTACGTGCAGCCGACGATCTTCTCGGGCGTCACCCGCGACATGCGCATCGCCCGCGAGGAGATTTTCGGACCAGTGCTGTGCATCATGCCTTATGAAAGCGAGGATGAGGCGGTGGCGATCGCCAACGACACGGTCTACGGCTTGGGAGCGCATGTCCAGTCGACCGACCCGGTCCGCGCCAAGGCCATCGCTCGGCGCATCCGATCCGGACAGGTTCATATCAACTACCCCGCCTGGACCGCGCATGCGCCCTTTGGCGGCTACAAACAGTCGGGCAACGGCCGCGAATATGGGGTGCATGGCTTCGAGGAATATCTCGAAACCAAGGCGATCCTGGCCTGAGCGCGCCATGGAAACCAAGATCATCCTAGCCGACGCGTCCAGACCGGTTCCGCCACCGATCACCGAGACGCTGGCCACTGTGCAGACGCCGTACCCGTTTCCGAACTGCACCACGGCCATCTGGTCGAAATCGACGCCGTCGCGCTGCTGACGCGCGACTGAGTTTTCCCTTCTCCTGTGGAGAGCATCACCATGGCAAGCATCACGACAGCGGGCCTTGCACCCGATGGGACCGTGTCCCGGCCCCAGTCTTTCAACAGCGTAGCGCGGACGGGCGCGCGGTTGGTCGGCATCGACGCGCTGCGCGGCTTCGTCATGGTGCTGATGCTGCTCGACCATGTCCGCGAGGCGTTCCTGCTATGGGTGCCGATCGGCGACCCGGTCGACGCGCTGACCGTCGCGCCTGCATCCTTCTTCAGCCGGATGACCAGCACCCTGTGCGCGCCGATCTTCGTCGCGCTGACCGGACTGGGTGCCTATCTCTATGGCCGGAAGCACAGCCGTGCAGAGACGAGCGCATTCCTGTTCAAGCGCGGCGCGTTGCTCGTCCTGCTCGAACTGACCGTCGTCAATTTCGTTTGGCGTGCCGAATTTCCACCGACGATCCTCTATCTTCAGGTCATTTGGGCGATCGGGTTGAGCATGATCGTGCTCTCGCTGCTGATCCGCCTGCCGCACGCCGCCATCGTCGCGACCGGAGTGGCCATCGTCGCCGGGCATAATCTGCTGAGCCCGATCACCGTGCCCGAGGAGAGCATGTTCCACACCGTCTGGGCGTTTCTGCACGATCGCGGGACGGTAAGCTTCGGCGGCCTCCCGGTTCGGTTCAGCTATCCGCTGCTGCCGTGGATCGGCGTGATCTGCCTGGGCTGGGGGATCGGGCCGTGGTTCGTCGGTGCCGACGCCCTGGCACGGCAGCGGCGGCTGGCGCAGACCGGCGCGCTGATGCTGGTCGGGTTCGTCGCGTTGCGGGCGCTCAACATCTATGGCGACGCCCCCTGGTTCGTGGTGCCCGGCTCGCCGATCCGCACCGTCATGAGCTTCCTGGCGCTCACCAAATATCCGCCCTCGCTGCTGTACGTGATGGCGACGCTGGGCGTCGGGTCGCTTCTGCTGGCGCTGTTCGACCGGGTGGACGACACACGGGTGATCGGCTGGCTGGCGGTGTTCGGCGGTGCGCCCATGTTCTTCTATCTCCTCCACCTGTATGTCCTGCGCATGATGTACCTGGGCGCGGTCGCGATCTGGGGCACCAATCACGAAACGGTCTTCGGCTTTCCGTCTATCCCGTGGATCTGGCTGATGTGGATCGCGCTGATCGTGCCGCTCTACTTCCCGACGCGCTGGTTCTCGAACCTGAAGAAGCGCCGCAAGGACCTTGGCTGGCTGAAATATTTCTGAGCCAGTCCCCCTTCCCCGGACCCGTTGGAGCCCCGGAATGCCCGCACCGTTGACCCTTGTAGATTCAAGCCCCGCCCTGCCCGACATGGCCGATGTCGTCGTGATCGGCGGCGGTATCGTCGGCTGCTTCACCGCCTATTATCTGGCAAAGCGCGGATGGAAGGTCGCGCTGGTCGAAAAGGGCCGCGTCGGTGGCGAGCAGTCCAGCCGCAACTGGGGCTGGTGCCGCCAGCAGAACCGCGATGCGCGCGAACTGCCTATGGCAACCAAGTCGCTCGACCTGTGGGAACAATTTGCTGCCGACACCGGCGAGGCAACCGGGTTCAGCCGTTGTGGGCTGCTCTATCTCAGCGACAATGAAGCCGAGATCGAGGGCTGGGCACGCTGGCGCGATTTCGCCCGGACGGCGGGAGTCACCACCCACATGCTCTCGTCGGCCGAGGCCAGCGAGCGCGGGCGGTTCAGCAACAAGCCGTGGAAGGGTGGCGTCTTCTCCCCGACCGACGGCACCGCCGATCCGTCGCGGGCCGCGCCCGCCGCCGCCCGCGCGCTGATGGCGCTGGGTGGAACGGTGCATCAGAATTGCGCCGTGCGTGGGCTGGAAACCGAAGGCGGGCGCCTTTCCGCCGTGGTCACCGAACGGGGTACGATCCGCACCCGCATCGCGGTGCTGTCGGCGGGCGCCTGGGCTTCGTCCTTCTGCAATCAATATGGCATCCGCTTTCCGCAGGCCACGATCCGCCAGACGGTCATGGCGGTCGGGCCGGGCGAAGACATCTTCCCGGCCGCGATGCACAGCGAGTATATCTCCATGACCCGGCGCGGCGATGGCGGCTATACGCTGTCGATCAGTGGCAGCGGCAAGGTCGATCCCACCCCGCAATTCCTGCGCTTTTCGACCCAGTTCCTGCCGATGTTCCTGCGTCGCTGGCGCAAACTGTCGCCCGGCGGGCTGGAGGGGGTGCGGTCGGGCCATGAGCGGGTCGTGCGCTGGCGGCTCGACCGGCCGACACCGATGGAGGCGATGCGGATCCTCGATCCCAAGCCCGACCGCGCGGCCGTCGCGCGCACCCATGCCCGCGCGCTCGCGCTGATGCCGCGCCTGTCGGAACGCGTCGTGACCGGGGCCTGGGCGGGCTATGTCGACAGCACCCCAGACGGTGTGCCCGGCATCGGCGAAGTGGACGAACTGCCCGGCCTGATCCTGGCGGCCGGCTTTAGCGGGCATGGCTTCGGCATCGGGCCTGGGGCTGGCCATCTGATCGCCGATATCGTCAGCGGCGGCGCACCCATCGTCGACCCCAAACCCTATCATCCAAACCGCTTTCGCGACTCCGCCTGGGGCAAGGTCGCGGAATTCTAGTGCCGATCGGCATTCAGCGACGCCTTTCCGTCCCTCGCCCCTCGCGGAGGGGAGAGGGTTGCGCAGACTTGGTCTTTGCGAAAGCAAAGGCCTAGTCGGAGCTGGGTGAGGGGTAGGCGCTCGCTTGGCGAGCGCGCGAGCCTTTGGGCTCGCTCAACCCCTCACCCAAGCTGCGCTAGCCAGCAGGCTGGCAAGCTTCGCTAACCCTCTCCCCTGTCCAGGGGAGAGGGAAAAAGTAGCAATCCTGAATGTCGATCCGCCCTAGCCCCCCGCGAGAACCCGAACCTCCGATACTCGAACCGAACCACCGCTTGCGTTGAGGTTCAAGCCGGTCGCATCCCATGGCGCATTGATGAGTTCGGAAAGGACGCTGTCACCATCGTTGATGAACACCTCGATCGAACCGGCATCGAGGAAGATGCTGACCCTCACCTTTCCGTCAGCGGCTTCGCACCGTACGCTGCGAGTCTCGCGCCATGCACCATGGTCGGGCGGGTAAGGACCACTGGTGTCCCGTTTCACAAATACATGGCTTTTGTTCAGTTCGAAGCCGATCTGGGTGAAGTAACCTTGGCCGCCGCGCACCGACAGCCATGCCCCGCCCGGCCAGTCGGCACCGACGCGGGTGAGCGTCAGGTCGATCCGCCCGGCGATCATTCCGGCATCGGTGGGCCAGACATAGTCGCGTCCCTCGGCGATGGTCTGATCCGTTCCAAGCATCACGCTCTGGAACGCATTATTCTGGGCTGCGATCGGCGTCATGCGCAGGCTGGGCGTGCCGTCGGAGTTTCGCTGCAGGCGGATCTGGCGGACGATACTCAACTGTCCGCGATAGCCAGCGGTGGCGGGCAGTTGATTGGCATAGGCCCAATTGTTCATCCAGCCCATCGTCCACGCCGCGGCACGCGGATCGGCCGCTCGCGGGTCCTGCCACACCATAGCGGCATAATAATCGGCCCCGCCATCGAGCCAGCGGCCGGTCGCGCTGTCGGCGGTGAAGCCGGTCCCGTCGAAGCTGCCCACCCAATAGTAGCTGCCGCCGGTAAAGCCGCTGCCCGTCCCGTCGCCGCCGACCAGCAACACCCATTTGTCGACGCCCGTGGCCCCGTTCGCGTCGTAGAGGTGCAGCGGGAAAAGGTGCGAACATTCCATCACCCCGCCGACCAAGGTGGAGACAAAGCCGCTGGCATAGCTCCACTGTTTCAGGTCCGGAGAGGTGTAGAACCCGATCTTGCCCTCTTCAGACAAGGTCATCACCCAACGCGACGTGGGTGCGTGCCAGAACACGGTCGGGTCGCGGAACGGCTTGTTGCCCGGAAAATTGGGATGGACGATCGCGTGGAAGGCGAAGCTCGCCCCGCCGTCGCGCGAATACCACAGCGCGGTCGACTGGTTCTGTCCGGCGGCATTGTCGGCGGGCATGGTCGCCAGCGCGATCAGCGTACCCGCCCCGAAACCGGCGGTGTCGTCGGTGTCGATCACCGCGCTGCCGCTCCACACATCGCCGAACGCCGTCGTCCGACGTGGAATCGACACGCCGCGATCGGTCCAGTTGACGAGATCGGTCGAGGTCCAGCGGCGCCATTCGGTGCCGCCATTCGGCCATGTGGGATTGTAGAGCGCCCACATCGTCCAGCTGTCGCCGATCCGCACCGGACGCTGCGGATCGTTGATCCAGCCGCCATCGGGCGCGGCGATATGATAATGCGGACGGCCGCCGACCGCCGCCGGGGTCGGGCTTTGGGTCGGGCTGGGGGTCGGCGTCGGGGCCGGAGCGAGTCCGGTGGCCGAGGCGCTGCCCCCTCCCCCGTCGCCCGATCCGCCACAGGCGGACAGCATGGGCAGGGTCGTGATGAAGCCGAGCGTCTGACGACGCGAAAATATCGATGCCATCTGCTTCCTCTCCGCGTGCGACGAGCCGCCGCACGTCATCCTCCGCGCATCGCTTCTTCGAGCGATCGCGCGATATTCGCATCGGGACGGTCCGGCGGACGCGGCAAGGCACGTCCGCCGCCCGGATTACATCTTGAAGCGGACACCCAGGCTGAAATAGCGCCCCTCCACCCGCAGATCGCGGCCAAAGAACTGCGTTTCGTTGTAGAAGCGATAGTTCTTGAACGGCTGTGCCAGAATATTGCTGACGTTCGCGACCAAGGAGATATTGCGAAACGCGTCGTAGCTGGCCGAAAAATCGAGTCGGGAGACCGGCCGCACCAGCTCACCGGCATATTGGTCTTCGTTGATATTGCGGTTGTAGCTGGTGACGTAGCGCGATCGCCAGTTATAGGACAGCCGCGCGGAGATGCCGCTCTTCTCGTAAAAGGCCGTCAGGTTGTACGCCCATTTCGACAGGCCGGTAATCTCCACCTGTCGGTCGCCCTCGCCCAGCACGCGGGGCAACTGATTGGTGCCATCGAGATAGGTCACGTTGCCCTGGACGCCGAAGCCCGACAGCGCACCGGGCAGGAAGTCGAAAAAGGTCTGGAGCGACGCCTCGATCCCCTTGATCCGCCCGTCACCGGCATTTTCCGGCCGGTTGAGCTGAACGCGGCCATAGATGGGATCGGTCACGACCTGGGTATAATAGCCGATGAAGCCGTTCAGGTCGCGATAGAAGGCGGCGACCGACGCCGATCCGTTCTTCGAGAAATACCATTCGAGCGACGCATCGTAATTCTTCGACGTCAGCGGCCGCAGATCGGGATTGCCGCCCGAACCGCTGGCGTCGAACACCGGCGGCGTGCCGTCGGGACCGGGGCTGTTGCGGGTGATATTAATCGACGGATTGAGCTGGCCGAAGCCCGGCCGGGTCCGCGTCTGGGTATAGCCCAGCCGTATCTGCCATTCGTTCGAGAAGCGGATCCGCGCGATCGCGGAGGGCAGCACATCGACATAATTTTGGCGCGTGACGCTGGGGACGATGCCGACCGTGCCGTCGGCGGCCTGCACCCGGCTGAACCCGCGATAGGTGCCGTCGGTGTTGACGATGCGCGCGCCGACCGTGCCGTCGATCCGTACCCCGCCCAGGTCGTAGTCGAACTTCCCCTGGCCATAGGCCGCATAGCTTGCTTCGCTGGCGGTGAAGCCGCCCAGCGGATCGAACGGGATCTCGGCGGTGGCGAACTTGGTCACCGCCTCGCGAATGCCATTGTCCGAGGGGAATAATAGGGTCGCGCGCTGCACCGATTGCAGCGCCAGCAGGCGCAGGGCCTCGGCATTGTCGCGGATCGCATCGCGACTGGGGGCGAGCCAGTTCTTGAAGCGTTGCGGATCGTCGCGAAACCCGTCGGTGATAAGCCCGAGCGCCCCCGTCGGCAGGCTGTCGAGCGGGATGTTCAGCCCGGCGGTATAGGCATAGCGATTGTTGTTCTGCGAATAGGCGTTGCGATCGCTGGCGCGGAAACCGAATTGCAGCCGCGGCAGCCAGCCCCAGTCGGTTTCGAGATCCAGGTCGATGCGACCCTGGACGCCATCGCCCTTGGTCACCAAGTCGCGCTGATAATAGCCGCGCCAACGGCTATTGGCCGGATTGTCGATGGCATAGCCGCCCAGATCGAACACCGCCGATCCGCGCACGTCCCAATCGACATTGATGGTGGGCGCGCTGGCGAGCTGGGCGTCGAGGCTATATTCCGACGCCTGATATTTGCTGTTGGTATAGGCGAAGTCGCCCGACAGCGTCGCGCGGCCGGTGGTCCATTTGAAACCCGCCGCCGCCTGCCACGTATCGGTGCGGTCATTCTGGGTCGAACGATAGAATTCGGGGACATAGCCGCCGGTCTTGGTGAAGCTGGCCGCCTTGTCCGGCTCGCCCGGCACCAGCACGACATTGCTCAACGTCGGCGCGACGCCGTTCGCATCGCGGCGTTCGAAATTGACGTTGAACGCATCGCGCAGCACCTGGCCGCGATAGGCCTGCCACAGCCCCTCGGCGAAGACTTCGAGATCGGAGGTCGGACGCCACTGGATCGTGCCGTTGACTGCCGGGCGATGGCGCACGCCCTTTTCATAGAAATTGCCCGCATTGGCCGGAAAGCGGAAATCCATGCCCACGCCCGGCGTGGTCACGGTCAGGTCGTCGGCGGCATCGTTCGCCCCGAAGCCGCGCGGCGAGATGATCGCGGAGTCGGCATAGCGATCGGCGTTGCGATAGGTGGTGCGGACATAGCTGACGTTGATCAGCGCGCCGACCTCCCCGATCGGCGTGTCCCAGCGCTTGGTCAGCAGCAGATTGCCCGCCGGGTCGAACGCCCGTGCCTGATCGTTATAGGAAGCGCGCAATTCGCCCGCGATCTCGGTATCCTTGACGTCGAACGGGCGGCGGGATCGCAGATTGACCAGCCCGGCAAGCCCCGGTTCAATGAGGTCGGACGTGCCCGATTTATAGACCTCGATCCCCGCCGCGACGCCCGCCGGAAAATCCTGAAGGTGCAGCACCCGGTCCTCGGCCGAGAAGAATTCGCGGCCGTTGAAGGTGGTCGCGACATCGGGCAGGCCGCGTACCAGGATCACCCCGGCTTCGTCGTTATAGCGCTGGACGGTGACGCCCGTGACGCGCGCAATCGCTTCGGCGGCATTGTTGTCGGGCAGCTTGCCGATGTCGTTCGATACGATCGCATCGACGATCGATGCGGAGTTGCGCTTGATCTCCTGCGCCGATCCCAGTGCGGCGCGATAGCCGGTGACGACGATATCGGCGCTGGCATCGTTTTCGGGCGCGGCATCGGCCTGCGCCTGGGCGCTCCTGTCCTGTGCGGCGGCGGGACTGGCGGCAAGCGGCACCAGCGCACTGGATGTCAGCAGGGCGAGCAAGGTCTTCGGCATAAATCCTCCCAGATTTCCGTTATGTTTTTTTGATTTTCAAAAGATCGACGGGGTGGGCGTCAGCCCGGCGCGATCGCTTCCACCGTCATGACGAAGCCGTTCATGTCAGCGCGAGCCCCCGGTCATCGGCCATGCCTGCATCGTCAGTCGCGCCGATCCGCCCCTAGCGCTCGCGCTCCAGCGAAGCGGGCCGCTGCCGCGAAAGAAGCGGTCGGTAATGGTGCGCGTGCCGTCGCCGACGAACACCTCCAGGATCGACTGATCGGCCAGCACGCGCAGCCGCACCCGCTTTCCCTTCAGGTCGACCGGCGCGATATGGCGGGTGGCGAACCCGTCATGGAAATGCGGGCCCGAGCGGGTGCGGTCGACGAACACCTCGTCCACGGTCGGGTTGACGCCGATCAGCGTCTGGTAACCCTGTTCGTCGGTCAGGGCGATCGTCACCTGCTCGGCCGCACCGGTGTCGAGATCGAGCGTCAGGTCGGCCGAGCCGCCTGCGATCGGCAGTGCGACCGGCGTTTCGCCGAGCGTCGCGGCGAAATCCTGTCGCTCGCCGCGCAGGCTCGCCACCTCGCGCACCGGCGCCTGGGCGATGCGATAACCGGCGGGCGTCTTCTTCAGCGTCACCTCGCGCGGGACGGTCATCAGGCCGCGGGCGGGCCAGGTCGGTATGGCCTCGGCATAGCGCCAGTCATTCGCCCAGCCGATCCAGATGCGGCGCGGGTCATCCTTGGGCAGGTCGTTCCACGACACGGCGGCGTAAAAGTCCGCGCCATAGTCCATCCACTGCGCCTCGCCGGGCCAGCCCGGCACCGGGATGAAGCGCTTGCCGTCGAAATCGCCGACGAAATACTGCCCGCCCGAACCGCCGCCGACCGCATTGTCGCCGAGATTGATGCCCAGCACCCAGCGCTTCTCGCCCGGTGCGCCGCCTTCGACCGGCAGTTCGAACAGATCGGGGCATTCCCAGTTCTTGCCCCGCCCGCCGGCCGGCCCGAAGCTGCTGGCAAAGGTCCATTGCTTCAGGTCGGGGGAGGTGAACAGCACCGCGCGGTTCTCCAAAGCCATCACCGCCACCATCACCCAACGCTTCGTGGGGGCATGCCAGAACACCTTGGGATCGCGGAACTCGGGCGATCCGACGCTCAGCACTTCGCCATGCACGGTCCAGGTCCGGCCGTGATCGTTGCTATAGGCGACATATTGCGATTGCAGCTTCGCCTTGGGATTATGCCCCGTATAGATGGCGACCAGCGGCGGCTTGCCGTTCCGGCCGAAGCCGGTCGTGTTGTTCCAGTCGACCACCGCGCTGCCCGAAAAGGCCATGACATCGGCGGTCTCGGGGATGGCGATCGGCAGTTCCTGCCAATGGACCAGATCGCGGCTGACCGCATGGCCCCAACTCATATGGCCCCAGCGATCGCCATACGGGTTATACTGGAAGAACAGGTGATACTCGCCGTCATAATAGACGAGGCCGTTGGGGTCGTTCATCCAGTTGCGCTGCGGCGCGAAATGATAGGTCGGGCGCGGATCGGGACGCTGCGCCGACGCGGTGGAGGCCAGCGCGATCCCGGTCATCGCAAGGAGGGCGATGGTCTTCATGCCGCCTGCCCCTTCAGGTTCATGTCTTCGAGTGCGACGCCGTTGGTCTCCGGCATCACGCGCAGCGTCCAGAGCAGTTGCAGCAGCATCATCGCGCCGAAGAATGCGAAGACCCAGCCGCCGACCGCGCTCGCCACGATCGGGAAAAGCCAGGTGATCGCCGCCGCCGCGACCCAGTGGGTGGTGGACCCCAGCGCCTGTCCCTTGCCGCGCACCGCGCTGGGGAAGACTTCCGAGATGAACACCCAGATCACCGCCCCCTGGCTAATCGCGAAGGCGGCGATGAAGGCGAGCAGGCCGCCCAGGATCAGCGTACCGTTCGGAACGCTGCGTTCGAGCTGCCAACCGACCAGCAGCAGCGCGGCGGCGCATACGACCGACCCGACGATCAGCAGCGGCTTGCGCCCGAACCGATCGATGAAAAACAGGGCGGCGACGGTGAAGAGCAGGTTGGTGCCCCCGACCGCGATCGACTGGAGCAGCGCGCTGTCGGCCCCCGCCCCCGCCAGTTCGAAGATGCGCGGCGCGTAATAGAGCAGCGCGTTGATGCCCGACAGCTGGTTGAACAGCGCGATGGCGATGGCGCAGGCGACCGGGAAGCTGTGCGCGCTCTGGAACAGCCGGGCATCGCCCTGCCCCGCATCGCGGCGTTCTGCGGCCTCGATCCGCGTCAGCTCGGCCGCAGGGTCCAGGAAGCCGAGGCGCGCCATGACCTGCACCGACTTCGCCTGTTGTCCATGCACCGCCAGCCAGCGCGGGCTTTCGGGAAGCAGGAAGGTCACGGCCAGGAACAGCGCCGAGGGCACCGCGACGATGCCGAACATCCACCGCCACGCCGCTTCGGGCGGCAGCGCCTGCGCGATCAGATAGTTGCTCAGGAACGCGATCAGGATGCCCAGGACGATGTTGAGCTGGTTCATAGCCACGAGGCGCCCACGGAACTTCGCGGGCGACACTTCGGCGATATAGATCGGCGTCACGACCGATGCCGCGCCGATCGCAAGGCCGCCCAGAAACCGGAACGCGATCAGCATCGGCCAGCTCTGCGCAAGCCCGGCACCGAGCGAGGAAACGACATAGGCGATGGCGACCGACAGCATGATCGCCTTTCGCCCATATCGGTCCGCGGGCGCGCCGGTGACCAGCGATCCGATGACGGTCCCGATCAGCGCGGAGGCGACGGTGAACCCCAGCGACGCATCGGTAAGGGCGAAGCGTTCCTGCAACGCCTGCGTGGCCCCGGAAATGACGGCGGTATCGAAGCCGAACAGCAACCCGCCCAGCGCCGCCCCGGCCGCGCTCAGCACGATCGCGATCGTCGCCCGTGCATCGTCCACATTCTGCCGACCGTCCGGCGTGGTGATGCTATGCATCGACCGTCTCCTTGTTCGCGTGAAAGGGTTCGGCCATGCGCCAGTGCATCGGCCATTGACGTGTCGCGGTGCGATAGGCGAGCGCCAGCGCACCGGTCAGCCCGGCGGAGGCCCCGGCGGTCGGCGCGGCGACATATTGGTCCATATCGATCGCCCGCATGCTGGCATCATAGCCAGCGAGCTTCGCGACCAGCGCGGATCGCACCCTCGGGTACATTTGCGGCTGCATCACCCCGCCGCCGACGATGATCCGGTCCGGGCGAACGACATAGGTGAGCGTGGCGCACAGCGCGGCGATATAGTCCGCCTCCATATCCCATGCCGGATGGTCGGCGGGCAGGCGTTCGGCTGGCATGCCCCAGCGCGCGCGCATCGCCGGACCAGAGGCCAGTCCCTCCAGGCAATCGCCATGAAACGGACAAATGCCCTCGAACGCTTCATCGCCGGGGGCGCGCGGCACCATGATGTGCCCGGCCTCCGGGTGGTTCGCCCCGCCATGCGGCGCGCCACCGATCAGCAAGCCGACGCCGATCCCCGTACCGATCGTAACATAGCAGAAGCTGTCCAGCCCCTGTCCGCTGCCGAACAGCTGCTCGCCCACCGCCGCGCAGTTCACGTCGGTGTCGAGCGTCATCGGCGCGTCCGTCATCCGGCGCAGATGGCCGAGCAGGTCGACATTTTCCCAGCCGGGTTTCGGGGTCGAGGTGATGCTGCCGTAATCGGCCGACAGCGGATTGAGCGAAAGCGGACCGAAGCTGCCGACCGAAAAGGCCGACAGATCGCCATGGACGCGCTGTGCCTCGCGGAAAAAGGCGCTGGTCGCGCCCAGGGTCTCGGCCGGGGTCGTGGTCGCGATCCGGGTTTCGGCGAGGATCGTCCCATCACGATCGGCGACGGCACACAGGAACTTCGTGCCCCCGGCCTCGATCCCGCCCAGCAGCAGCGGTTCGGTCACCACGAGCAGCCCGCCCGCCTTGTACGCCGAGATACGGTCGCCATCGTCATCCTCCCATCACCTGCCGCTCTTGCGGTCGATACCATTAAATCTACTAGTGTGATTTAGTTGGTCAAGGGCAAATTTTGCGGCTTTTCAGGGGCTTGCCGAGCAATCGTTTGCAGTTAGCGATACCAGACATGCCTCAGGCGGGCGGGATTTCGCGAAAGCCGACTAGCTGCGCTTGAACAAGCTGCTGAGATCAGGCGAATACTGTGCGTGCAGCGGCAACAGTCCTGCGCCGATCGCTGCGGCCTGCCGCCCCAGCGTGCCGATGCGCAGTTCGGGCGCGAAGAAATCGGGCGGGGCATGTTCGGCCAGCTGCCGTTCCACCGCCGCCGCGATGTCGGCCAATTCCTCCGCGGCCAGCGATCCGTCGAGGATGACCGCCTCGAGATCGAGCAGGCTGTTCGCACCCGAGATCGCGAAGGCCAATGCTTCGGTACAGCGCCGTCGCCAGCCTTCCAGTTCGGCAGGAGTGGCCGCGAGATCCCGATCGTATAGCGAGGCATGATGGATCAGCGAATCGCGCCGACCATCGGCCATGACGGGCATCGACGCCAGCGCCCCGGCATTGCCATGCCGCCCCTGCACCACCTGCCCGCCAAGGACCAGGCCCCCGCCGACAAAGGTGCCGAGGTTGATCAGGAGATAACTCTGGAGGTCGGCCCCCGCCCCGCACAACAGATGCGCCAGCGCCGCCGCATTGCCGTCATTGTCGAAAAAGGTCGGCCAGTGCAGTCCGGCGCGCAGGCGGCTGGCGACATCGCCGCGCCGCCACTCCTCGGCCTGATCCTCGGAAATGCCGAGTTCGTCGCGCCATTCGCCCAGGAACCACGGCATCGCTATGCCAATGCCCAGAAAGGTGCTGGGATCGCGCAGCGACGCCGGCAGTTGCTCGTGCAGGAACCGGTCGATCCGTTCCACGACCAGGTCGATGGTCGGAAAGGCGCTGGCATCGCAATGCACCGCCTTTTGCTGCCCGTCGAAGTCGAGCAAGACCAGCGTCATGGCGTTCCGGCCGATTTCCACGCCGACCGTGTATCCGCGCGCCCCGTTGATACGATAGACCGTGGCGGGCTGCCCCATGCCGCCCGTGCGCTTCTCGGCCTGGAACAGCAATCCGTCGCTGTCGAGTTCGTCGATGATGCGGACCACGGCCTGGGGTGACAGTCCCGTCACCCGCGCCAGTTCGGCCTTGGATGCACCGTTTAATCGCCGGATCGCCGACAGGATCAGCCGCTCGTTATACCGCCGCATTCCGCTCGCGTTCGTGCCCTTTCGCACCCCATGCATATGGGCATCCGCTCCTATCGAACCATCGTTATCACCCTGTGATACACGGGATTCGGCAGAAAGTACCGCGTCACGCGCGCATTCATGGTACGGGCGAAGTCAGAGCGTGATGGGTGGCGGCACGCATATCGCTACGACGCCGGACGCTCCTTCCCCGCATTGGCCATCGTCGAGCGTCGCGGAATAAGGGTTGGCGCTGCCATCTGGATCGGCTCGCATGGCCGACTGCGGCCCGAGATGAGCAGGTCCAGCGCGGTCATGGCGATCTGATCGAAGGACACGCGGAGCGTCGTGAGCGGCGTGGGAAGGCAGCCCAGGATGGGAATGTCATTATATCCGACCAGCGATACGTCCTCGGGCACCCTGAGCCCCAGATTGAGCAGCGCCGACATGGCCCCGATCGCCGTCTTGTCGTTGACCGCAAAGATCGCCGTGGGTGGCGACGACAGGCGCATCAAGGTCAGTGCCGCATCGGTGCCGGCATCGATGCTGAAGGTCGAGTCCACGATGAGATCGGGGTCGGGGCCGATGCCCTGTTCGCCAAGCGCCCGAAGATATCCCTCCTGCCTCCCCCCTGGCACTGGAGGCATAGCCCGGCCCCAGGATAATGCCGATCCGCCGATGGCCAAGGTCGAATAGATGCCCTTCGCTCGCCCTCGACCCGCTCGTCAGCCGTCGCGACCAGCGCGATACGACCGGTTCGCCCGCATGCCTGGGCGATGCCTTCGTACAGCATCGCCATAACCGTGCCGGTCAGCCTGGGACGATGCCCCCGATCGTCATCGTCTGCCCCCGGCGCAGGCTGGCTGTCGGCACTTCGCGGTGCATAGCCAAACTGTTCGGCGATCTGGCGCACCTTGCGCGGTATCGTTGCCCGATGACAACACGGATGCGCGAGACCGTCGATTTCGAAACCCCAGCTGCGACCGCAACATTGAGGATCGACGGAGCCGCATTGTTGGGCATGCCCGCACAGCGATGACGGAGAAAGAACGGTGCGGTCCGCTCGAGGTCCTGGCCGGATAGGCGCCCCAGCCGGTTCAGGGATCGAGCGGGTCCGCGGGATCGACGCGCAGCGCCTCATGGGATGGCCTCATGGCGATGGCGGTGGGGGCGAGACGCCCATCGGCGATGGCGGGCTGATAGCCGAGTTCGCGGCGGTTGCGCTCGACAAAGGCCGGGCTGGCGACCGCATCGATATGGGAGGCGTTGCTGACCACGAGCATGTCCCGGCCGAGCGGCGCGCCCATCGCGATCAAGCGGCGCGTGGCGTTGCGGACATTGGTCGTGGTATGCCGCGCATAGGGTTCGACCACGATCGCCTCCGCAGGGATGCCATAGCGTTCGATCAGGGCGCGCCGCATCTCCAGCGCCTCGACATGCGGCGTATCGCGTGGATGCACGGCACTGCCGCTGACGATCAGAAACGGCGCCACGCCCTTGGCGAATTGCTCGGCGGCGACGCGCACATTGACCTTGCCCTTGGCGCTGAGCGGCGTTTCCAGGTCATCCGGCCCGACCCCGAGGACTAGGATCGCGGTATAGCGATAGCGACCCCAGGCCATAGTCCGGGCCCGCCGGACGGCGGCGGCATTATACCGCTGATCCAGAGGCTCGAAGGCGACGGCCGCATTCTTGTCATTGGCATCGAGCAGGGCGAGCGCCAGCGACAGGCTTATGTCGCCGCCGACCGCCGGATCGCCGCGCTGCGCCCCGGCCATGACGACCGCATCGGCCACCTTGGCCGCAAAGGCCTCGCTCCCGAACGGCGCGTCGGACCCGTCGATCAGCGGATAGCGTGGCAGTTTGCCGATGCCATACACGCGCAATATGTCGTTCAGCCCATCGACCTGCCGCCGCACGTCATCCCCATGATCCGGGGAGCGCGCCGCCAGGGCCTCCCGCTCCTCGTCACGCAGGATCGCCGCCGCGACGACGCAATCAGGCACTCCCGCGCAGGCGGCGACGCGCCGATCCCGTGCGTCCCCCGCCAGCGGCCCGTGCAGCGCCGGAAACAGCCGCGCCGCCATCGCCGCCAGCTGGGTATCCCGGACCGCTGGCACGGCGGCGGGCAGCGGCTGGGCGATGGAGATCGCCAGCGCCGCCGCCGCCATCAGCCGCCCCATGGGCCTCACCAGGCCTTGCTGACGACGAAGCGGACGCTACGCCCGAAGATCGGGCGGCCATAGATCGCATCGCGCGAAGTCTGTCCGTCGAGCTGGTCGGTGCGGGGATTGCCCTCGGTCAGCCCCTTGTTGTTGAAGATATTGTCCCCGACGACCTGGAACTGGAACCCGCCATGGGTCAGCGTCGCGCCGAGCCCGAAGGTGTTATAGGCGGGCAGGCCGGTATTGTTGAACAGGTCGACATAACGACGTCCGACGAACTCGTAACGGCCATAGACCTCCACCTGATCGCCGCCTGCGTCAAAGGCGAAGGTCGGACGGATATTGCCGAACACCTTGGGCTCGCGGATGATCTGCTTGCCGTTGACGGCCGAAGGGTCGGCGCCCGAGCTGTTCTGCAGATTCTTGTACTTGGGCTCCTGATAGGTGAACGATCCGGAGACGAAGAACCAAGGCGCCGGGGCCAGCGTGCCGTCGACCTCGACGCCCTTGACCTCGGCCTGGCCGATAAAGGGTACCGACTGGTCGTTGCGGCCGGTCGTGGGATTGAACGCCACGAACGAGGCGTTGAACGGATCGAACTTCGTATAGAAGCCCGTCATATAGAGGTAGTTGCGTCCGAAGGATGCCTTCAGCCCAGCCTCATATTGGTCGGCCTGCGTCTTCACCAGCACGGGGTTGATATTGTAATAGCTGGCGGACTGCGGCGGCACCTCCAGATGCGAGGCACGCACATAGCCGCCGAAATGGGTGCTGACGTCGTAATTGATGCCGATCGTCCAGTTGGTCGCGACCGGGCTGTCCTTGCGTGTCTGGCGCCCGCCATCGAAGCTGCGGACGCTGTTGTCGGCGAGCGTGGCGGGATCGCCCAGATTGACCGAGGTCGATGTCAGGCCATAGCCACTGATATTGTACCATTCATGGCGAATGCCGCCATCGATGCGCAGGCCCGGCGTCACTTCCCAGGTGTCGTTGGCATAGAGCGCATAGACAGTGGAATCGACATCGCCCTGGTTCAGCGTCGTGCCGTAGCGCAGTACGCCCTTGTCGGTCGCCGAGCCCAGCACGGCCCCGCTCGCCGAATAGGCGACGAGGTCCAGCGTCCGGGGCTGGCCGCGCACCTCCATCAGATAATCCTGATAGACCGCCTTGTTGGTCAGCCCATAGGCCGAGGCATAGCCGCCCAGCCGCACGTCATGCGTGCCGAAACCCGTCTCGAACTTGCGCGTGACGCTGACATCGCCCTGCCCCGAATAGAAGCTCGAGTCGACGCCGCGATACTGGCCCTGCACGACCAGGCCCGACGCGGCATAAGGGTCATAGGCCGTCGCGCCATTGGTCCCCGACAGCGCATAGCCCAGCCGCGCGACGGACCCGAACGCGGCGGTCGCCGCACTTTGGAAACCATTGGCAAAGCTGTTGGCGTCGACCGGGTTGGAGGTCGAATAGAGCGCGTCGAAGCGCAGCTTGCCCTGGGTGTAGCCGGTCTTGGCCGAGAACTGCCAGCCGCCGAATTCGGCGTCATATTGCAGGCCGATATTGCCATATTCCATATGACGGCCATCGGCCAGATCCCGCGTCTCGCTACGCACGACCCCGGCAGAGTCGCGGTACTTCAGCGTCACCCCGCGAAAGGCGGGCGAGTTCAGCGTGCCGTGGAAGAAATCGATATAGGGATTGAGCGACACCGACGGATTGCGCGGATCGGCGATCGGGATCGGCAGATAGAAGCTGTTATGGTCGTTCAGATAGTTGACGCTGATCTTGAGCGTGCCGTTGTCGAGGTCGCGCTTGATATTGGCGCGGATCTGGCCGCCGCGATCATTGGGGAAGCCATTGTCGCGCTGCCCCCCATCCTGCCGCAGATAGCCGCCGATCGCATAATAGGTCCGTTCGCCCAGCGGCCCGGCCTGCATCGCGTCCAGGCGATACAGGTCGGTGGTGCCCACCGTCACCTGGACCTTGCCGCGCGTCGTGTCGGTGCCGGTCGCCGTGATCGAGTTGACGATCGCCGCCGCCTGGCTGGCGAAGATCGGCGCCGGGCCGCCGCGAACCACCTCGACCCGCTCGGTCATCAAGTCATAGCGGTTGAGGCTGTCGCCGCGGAAGAAATTGCCGTTGATGTCGTGGAATAGCGGCAGGCCGTCCTGCTGGAACACGGCATAGCCGTCATCGGTCGGAATGCCGCGAATGCGCGTGACGTTCTGCACCTCGCCGCCCGTCGCCTCGACCTGAATACCGGGCAGCTTGCCGAGCAGATCGGCGAAGTTCAGCGGGGCAAGCCGCTTCACATCGTCCTGCCCCAGCGAGTTGACCGCATAGGACACGTCGAAGCGCCGCTGCCGCCGGGCCGAACCCGTGACGATCACCTCTTCGCCGGTCGCCGACTGCGCCGCCATGTCCGCCTGCGCGGCATCGGTCGTCGCCGTCTCATTGGCCGTCTGCGCACTCGCCAGTTGCGGGGTGAGGAGAAGGGCCGCGCTCAGGGCGGTCGCGCGCAGCAGCGCGGCTTTGGCAAAGGTCATGATTTCCCCCGTTTCGGATGAATTGGCGGCTCCGATGCCCGTTGTTCGCGACAGATTTGTGAAGCTTTTGAGGGAAATGCATCAACCTGGATCAACGCGGCCGCGTCGTGACGGTCAAAATGCCCCCTTCCAGCAACGCATGATGCCCGACCCGCCAGTCTGCCAGCGTCCGTCCGTTCCAGTCCGCGCGGACGACCACGCCATCGCGGGGGCCGATCCGCCGCACTGTCATCCGTCGCCCCTGCCCCAGATCGATGCTCGTGCGCGCAAATGCCGGCACCGTAACCACATACCAGGGCTCACCCGGCACCAGCGGATACAGCCCCAGCGAGGCGAAGACATACCAGGCGGTCATCGCCCCGGCATCGTCGTCCATCCCGTCGGCAAATCCCTGCGGTGCCAGCGCAAAGCTGTGGCCGACAAAGGGCTGCGGCAGCTTGCCCGCATTGGTATAGGGATGCGCCATCGGCTGCGTCAGGATCTTGCGGACGAGATCGGCGGTCGCCTGGGGCTGCCCCGCCGCCGCGAACAGCCAGGGGACCTGGATGTCCGGCTCATTGGTCATGTTGAACAGGCCCGCGTCGAAAAAGCGGTGCAACTGCGCCAGCCACTCGGACGGGCCGACCGTCGCCACCATCCAGTCGAGATCGAAGACCGGCGCCCAGCGATATTGCCACAACGTCCCCTGATACAGCCCCCTCGCCTTGACGATATCGCCGTCCGCGCCCGGCGTCTGAAAGACCGAACGCCACATCGGGCGATAGCCATAGGCCTGCGCGGAGAAACGGCGCGCCGTCGCCCCGTCCCCCAGATCCTGCGCCAGCTGCGCGGTCGCCCAGTCGTCATAGGCGGCCTCGATCTGCTGGTCGGGGGTTTCGCGCTGGAGCGTGGCGCTGTCCGCCACCATGCCCGCAAGGGCCGCCCTGGCGTCGAACCCGGCGATGCCTTTGCGCCGCATGTCGAGCAGCGCGATCCCGGCATGTTCGGTGCGAACCGTCAGGAACGGCTCGTTCATCGTCGCCCATTGCGCCTTGCCGCGCCTATAGAGATCGGCGAGCGAGCGGGCGATATCCTGGCTGCGTTCGGGTTGCAGCAGCGCAAGCAGGGGTAGCTGGGTCCGGTAATTGTCCCATAGAGACCAGCTCGCATAGCGGGTCTGGCCTGCGGCCGACCGGGCAATCGTGCCGTCATTCTCGCGATGGCGACGATCGGGATCGTCGATCGCGACCGGGGTCTGGAAGACCCGGAACAGCGAGGTGTAGAACAGCGCGCGTTCGGCACGAGACCCTTCCGGCCTTACCCGGCCGAGCACATTGTTCCAGGCCGCTCGCGTTTCGGCGGCGACCGCGTCGAACCGGCGATTTCCCAGCTCCCGCTTGCGGACTAGCGCGGCGCCATCGACGTCGACGCTCGACAGGCCCGTCGCCAGTTCCACGACGTCGCCGCGCCGCACATCGAGGTCCAGGGTCGCAAGGCCCTCCTTCACGGTCAGCGTGCGGTGAAGCGGGCGACCGTTCAATGTCACCTGGCTGGACGAAAAGAGACGATAGAGCCCTTTGTCGCACACCGTCCCCGCGACCATCTCGGCGCGCAGATCGTCGCTGTCCGCCGTTCGCCATGCGGCCGAGGCCCGCTTGGCATAGCTGTGCCCCGCATCGATCCGCAGCACGACCCGTCCCGGCCGGTTCACCCGAAAGCGCAGCAGCCCCGCCCCCCGGGTCGCGGTGGCCTGTACCGTGACACCATCGTCGGACGCGACCTGATAGAAGCCGGCACTCGCGCGCTCGCTGCGCTTGTCGATGACCGCCGGGCCGCTTGTCCCTGCGGGCCGTAACGATACCAGCAGGTCTCCACCCCCGCCACCACAACCCACCCCGACGCCGCGTGTCAACGAAAAGCCGTGCAGCCGATCCGCCGCAAAATCATAGCCCGCATGGTTGGCGGGATCGGTATCAGGCCCCAGCTGCACCATACCGAATGGCGCCACCGCAGCGGGCGTCAACTGCCCGAAATCGGCCAGCGTCCCAACGAACGGATCGACCAGATCGGCAGGAGCATCGCGCCCGAATGCGGGCGTCGCGATCATGACCAGCCCAGCCGCAATGATGAATTTCATTCCTTGCTTCCCCGTTCGTCGCTCCGCCGAGCGAAAGGGCCATTCCCTATGCGCCTTTTTTGACGCCGCTATGACCTGCCGATCGGCTATGAGCCCGTTTTAGCTGGGTAAAAGCCCTTTTGCGTTCATGTGGTACTATGGCAAACGTCAGAAGCGGCATGGAGCCCGTTTTGGCCGAACGGAATCCGCCTTGAGACGAAGGCTCGATGCTATCTTTTGGGCACACCCGGTCTACCACACCGGGCGCTTGCTGTCCTAACTGCGCTGCCAATCCGTTACCGGGTTGCGCCCGCGATCCAAGCCGCGACCTCCGCTTTAAAAGCGCTAAAGGCGGCGTTCGCGGCCGTCAGGTTCACGCAGAATCTTTTCTCCAGACCGGGGTTTGCGGCCATGAAAAGAGCGGGGATGTCCTCACGCCGGGGTTGCATCCTCCCGTCGCCCGCTTCGATCTCCATCAGGATGACATGGGCGGCCTGCTCGTCCTCCTCCGTCCACCCGGTCGCCCTCGCCATCTGCTGGGCGCGGAGCTGGCAGATCGCTTGCATCATTTCGACCAGCCCCGCCCGCGCGGTCGCGAGGGGCCAGGCTGCGGCTTCCGCGACATGCCCGAACGCCCGAACCTCGGCATCGCGGTCATCGCTCAGCGCAACGGCGGCGGCGCGCAGATTTCGCCATTCGGCGGAACCGGTCCGACCTTCGCGATGCGCCATGAGCAAAGCCTGCATGACGTTCCGTGCCGCCTCGGGCCATGGCCGGATGGCGTTCAGCATCCAGCAGGCCAGCCGCGTCGCATCATCGGCCCCGGCTGTCACGGGATCGGGCTCTTCCATCCCCAATGCCTGGCGGAGCGTCTCCATCGCGGGCACGGTCGTCGTGCCGTTCATTCCGCAGCGTCCCCGCGCTTCAAGGCGTCCTCGATCATGAGCGCAAGCCGTGTCCGTGTCATGCCACCGACATGGCGGTCGATGATCGTGCGCCCGCGGCACGTGATCACCGTGGGCACCCCGCGCACGTCGAATTCTTTCGCAAGGTCCGGCGATGTTTCGATATCGATCTTTACCACGATGAGCTCCCCGGCATAATCCTGGGCGATATCGTCGATTGCCGGCGCCATGGCCCTGCACGGCCCGCACCAGGTCGCGCTGAAGACCAAAAGTTGCAGCGCATCACTCGAGACGGGGTCGGCCGTTTCCGGACGATTTTCATGGCCGGGAAGAATCGTGGTCACGTTAGGCATCTCGCTTTCCTGGGAATTTCTGGTTGGGTGCAGGGCGCGATGATCACGACGCGCCGCCGACCATCATCGCATCGATCCGGATCGTCGGCTGGCCGACACCAACGTCGAGATGCTGGCCGTCCTTGCTGCAACTGGCGACCCCATCGTCGAGCGCAAGGTCGTGGCCGACCATCGAAATCTGCTTCAAGGCCTCATGCCCCACCCCGATCAGCGTCGCGCCCTCGACCGGGGCGGTGATCCGGCCATTCTCGATGAGCCAGGCCTGCGTCGTGGTGAAGTTGAACCGGCCGCTGACGATATCGACCTGCCCTCCCCCAAAGGCGGTGGCGTAAATGCCGTTCTTGACAGAGGCGATCACGTCGTCGGGCGCGTGGCGCCCGGCGAGCAGGAAGGTGTTGGTCATGCGCGGCATCGGCAGATGGGCATAAGACTGCCGACGCCCGTTTCCGCTCGGCCGAGCGTTCATCAGCCCGGCGTTGAGCCGATCCTGCATCAACCCCGTCAACACGCCATCCTCGATCAACGTCGTGCGCATCGCCACCGAGCCTTCGTCATCGACGCCAAGCGAGCCGATCAGGCCGGGCAGGCCGCCATCGTCGACTACCGTCACGCCCGGCGCCGCGATCCGCTCGCCGATCCGCCCGGTAAAGGCCGACTGATTCTTGCGATGGTGATCGCCCTCCAGACCATGGCCGATCGCCTCGTGGAACAGGACACCGGGGTAGCCGGGCCCGAGCACGACCGGCATCATGCCCGATGGCGCGGGCCGGGCATCGAGATTGATACACGCCATCTCCACCGCCTGTGCGACGAGCCCGTCGATCCGGGCGTCGCCCACACCCTCGACCCCGTGACGTCCGCCCAGCCCTGCCTGTCCCTGCGCGCGGCGACCTTCTTTTTCCGCGACGATGGTGACGAACACTTGCATCGTCGGCCGAACGTCACCCGCGACGCGCCCGTCGAGATCGGCGACGAATATGCTCTGGTCGACGATCCGCAGAAAGGCATCCACCCTGGAGACTCGCGGGTCCGCCGCGCGGGCGACCATGTCGATCCGCTCCAGCAAGGCGATCCACGGGCCAGCACTGCCCGGCGCGTTCAGCGTGATCGGCGGATAGAGATTATGAACCTGCGGCGTGCCGATCATCGGCACCGCGACCTCACCGCCCTCCCCCCCGTCCAGCGCCCGCACCGCCGCCGCCAGCGTCGCGAGCGCCTCCGCCCCCATGTCCGCCGAATGGGCAAAGGCAACCTGGCCGCCCCGCGCCGCGCGCGCCCCAACACCCTGTCCGATCTGGTACGATCCGCCCGCGACGCGACCGTCCTCCAGCCAGAAGGTCCGCGTGCGTTTCGTCTCGAAGAACAGGTCGGCAAGGTCGGTGCCCGCACTCGCAAACCGGCCCAACGCTCGGGACAGGTCACCCATGTCCAACCCGGCGGGCGCCAGAATGCGCGCCATGGCGCTATCTATCGCGGGGCCGGGGGTCATGGCGCTCCTCCAATCTGCATGACATCGATCAGGATGGATCCGGTGGAAAAGGCACCGTGCCGCTCCACATCGTCACCGACCGCGACGATGCCGGTCAGCATATCGCGCAGATTGCCGCCGACCGTGACGTCGGTGACGGCGTGGACCGGCGAGCCGCCCTCCACCCACGCGCCCGCGACGGCATAGGTCCAGTTGCCGGTCACGGGATCGGCCGCGCCCCCGTTCAGTCGGCGCACGATCAGCCCCCGCCCCATCCGTCGGCACAGGTCCGCAAACGATCCACGCTCGGCCCGACTGGTCAGTGCGAGGTTCCACGGGCCATCGGCATTGCCGGTCGATGCCATGCCCAGCCGCCGCGCCGACCGCGTGCCGAGAAACAGCCCCTCGACCGTTCCGGCCCGGATGATGGTGCGGCACCGACCCGCAATCCCTTCGCGATCGAAGCCGCCGCTTGCCGGACCGAAGGGCTCATAGGGGTTCTCGTACATGTCGAGATGGGGCGCTGCGGCGGCCTTGCCCAGCGCATCGGGCAAGAAGGTCGCGCCGCGTAGCTGCGGATTGCCGGACAGAGCGTTGACCAGGCTGCCGATCACCGCGATCGCGGCGCGCGGCTCGAACAGCACGGGTGCCCTCTGCCCCGGCACCGCGCGCGCTCCCAATTGGCCCGCCGCCCGTGCTACCGCGCGGTCGGCCAATAGCTGGGTCGGGATCAGCCGGTCGAAGCGTCGATCGGAGCTGTCGGCACTGTCGTTGACCGCACCGTCCGCATCGCGGGCCAGCGCCACCAGCCACCGGCCATGGTTGGAATATGTCTGCCCGCGACAGAAACCCGCGCTCGTCGCCAGCGCATGGACGCCCTCGCTGGACGAGACACCTGACGACACGGTTTCCAGCGTCATGCCCGGCCCCGACGCGGCGCGGATCAGCGCATCGCCCTCCAGCGCCATCGTTCGCAGCCGGGCGATATCGACCCCCGACGGCGCATCGAGCGGCGGCAGCGGCGTATCGACGGCCATGTCGGCCAGGAAAGGCGGCAGCGCGTCGGGGTCCTCGCCGACCAAAGCCGCCATCGCATAGGCCTCGTCCACCGCCTCGGCGATCGCGTGCCGGTCCAGCGCCGCCGTACTTGCCGTTCCGCCCCGCGTCCCCCGATAGACGGTGACGGTGAGCCCCTGCCCCGCATCGCGCAGTGCCGTGTCCGTGGCCCCCGCGCGGGCCGTCACCCGCACGCCCGCCCCGGCGCTCGCCGAGGCGACGGCATGATCCGCCCCGATCCGCCGCGCGATGGCGACCGCCTGTCCGGCAATGTCCTCCATGTCCGCGACATCCGCAGCAAGCAGTCTGGTCATGATCGTGACTCCAGAGGTCCTGCCACCGCGCGACCGTCGGCAATGATCAGCGCATGGTCGTGATAGCGGTGGAGCCGCTCGTCATGGACGACGCTGATGATCGTGACGTCGGTCAGGCGCTGGCCGAGCAGATCGTGGAAATGCTGCGTGTTCGCCGGATCGAGCGCGCTCGTCGCCTCGTCCAGGATCAGCAGGTCGGGCTTCTGGAGCAGGATCCGCATCAGCGCGATCCGCTGCTGCTCGCCAGGGGACAGTTCCTCGGACCACATGCGCAGGGCGTGCAGATCATCGGCGAGATGCGACAGATGGACCGTGTCGAGCATCGCGGCAATCTCGGCATCGGCATGATCTTCCGGCGCATCGGGAAAGCAGATCGCTGCCTTCAGCGTGCCGAGCGGCAGATAGAGGCGCTGCGGCACGAACATGGCCGTGCTGCGATCTGCCAATGCGACCCGCCCCACGCCATCAGGCCACAGCCCGGCGAGCGCGCGCAACAACGTGCTCTTGCCCGCGCCCGACGGCCCACGGATCACCCAGCGTTCGCCCGCGCGCACCTGCCAGTCACCGACATCGACCAGCGGCTCGCCATGCGGGCGGCGGATGACGAGGCCAGCGGTTTCCACCGCGACCGCCGCCGCGGTGCCGACGGTCGCCGTGATGCCCGCCGGACGTTCGTAGTCGATCGCATCGTCCAGGGCCTTCAAGCGGTTAATGTACGAGATCTGCGTCGCCATCCGGGGGTAGAGGTGGACGAAGAACCCCAGTTGCGGCACCAGTGCCTGAAAGGCGTCCCGGCCGCCCATGACCTGACCGAAACTGATCGCACCGGCGAAATAGCGCGGGACGAGGATGAACAGCGGGATGATGGATCCGATCCGATCATACAGGCTGTTGGCGGCGTTGAGGCCGATCAGCGACCGGATGACGGACCGCGAGGTCAGATAGATGTTCTGCAGGGCGGTACGAAGCGAGAGCCGCTCGGCTCCGATGGCATTGGCAAGCCCGATCTGAGGAGCGTTACGGCGGACATGGATCAGGTTCGACCGGAAATCCGCCTCGCGGTGCTGCCACCTCATCATCGCCCGGATATACGGCCTGCCCAGCAGCACCATCACCACGCTGCTCGCCAGCACGTACAGAACCGCATAGACCACCGTGCTTCCCGGTATCGCCACATGCCGACCGAACAGCGCGAAACGGATCGGTGCGGCGGTTTCGAGCAGGATCATGATCGATGAGGCAGCCGACACGACCGCGCTGACCAGGCTCAGCAGGATCGACAAGGTGCCGACCTCGGGATCGGAGACGAATTTCACGTCGTCGGCGATGCGCTGGTCAGGATTGTCGATCATCCGCAGCCGTTCGATTTCGGCATAGCGGTTGCGCGCCAGCCAGCGGTCCAGATAGGTCCGGGTCAGATGGACGCGCCAGCGCAGGCACAATATGCGGCGGACATAGGGTTCGATGGTCTCGAAGGCGACCTGCAACGCCAGGATGCCGATGAACGCGGTGAGCAGCGAGGCAAAGCCCGCAACGTCACGATTTTCGACGCCGTCGAAGAAACGCTGTTGCCAACGGTTCATCAGCACGAAGAGCCATGCGCCCGCGAACTGGAATGCCAGCAGGACGATCAAGGCGCTCCACGCGAATTTCCAGTCCTTCGACGTCCAGTAATCGCGCAACAGGCCAAAGGCATGCCGCCACCGCTCGCCCGCCGGTTGCGGCCGGGCGAGCCCCGTTTCACGACGGGATTCACCGGATGGAACGGGTTGTGGCAACATCGATCAGCCAGCCTTCATCAACGGAAACGATAACCGACGGTCAGCCGCCATGTGCGCGGTTCGCCGAGTGGGACATAGCTTGTGGTGATCGTCGGACCGTAATTCCGACGGTCGAACAGATTGCGGACGCCCAGGTTAAGGTCCAGCTTGCCGATCGTAAGGAAGCCGTTGAGATCGGTCTGCACCGACGGGCCGACCCAATATTGCCCGGCCCTGTCGATGGCGGCACTCGATCGCCCATAGACGCCGGCGCCGAGACCCGCCGTCACGTCATCGGCCACGCGATGGCGATAGGAGGCATAGGCGCTATACTGGTCGCGCGGCTGAAGCACCACCGTGCTCCCGACGTCCGCATTGCTGGGCGTCAGCATGGAATATTGGGTGCGGGTGAACGCGCCGCTGACCATCAGTCCTTTGAGGGGTTCGCCCGAGACGCTGACATCGACACCCTCCGCCAGTTGCGCGGGCAGATTGATGTAATAGAGCCGGTCGAGCGGATCGGGGACCTTGTAGTTGCTCTGGCTCAATCGGAACCAGGACGCATTGAGCAACACGCGCTTGTCGAGCAGATCGAGCTTGATCCCCGTCTCGGCATTGCGCGTCCGCGTGTCGGGCAACAGGTTCCGGCGTCGATCGTACTGAAAGCTGGCGATGAAACCAAAGGCGAGCTGGCCATAGACCGACACATTGTCCGTCACCGCAACCACCGCGCCATAGCTGGGAGTGACGGCGCCATTGGACGTATAGCGAGCCGTGGGGCCATCGCGGAAACTCGATATGGCGTCGGACGATGTCTTGCGCACGCTGGCGAGCAAGGCGAGCTTCCAGTATTTCACCAGATACTGGGCATAATAGGAGGTCTGCTTGCCGGTGCCGCTGCTCGTCGTGAAGTAATCCCTCGGCAGGGGCGGCAGGGGTGGATCGCCCGCGACGTAATCATAGGGGAACATGTCGCCCGAACCGGTATCGTCCGCGGACGTCTTGAAATTCGTTGCCATGGCGCCGGCGATCAGCTTGTGCTCGACCGGCCCGGTCTTGACCGCAATGCGGGCATAGCCGTCGACCGCGTTGTTGGTGGCGTGCTGCTTCACGCCGCTCGTGCTGACGAGCACCAGGTTCGGGGCGAGCACGACGAAGGGCGAATATTGGCTGATGAACAGGTCGGTATTCTGATGCTGCCAGTGGCCCACGATCGTCAGCCAGCTTCCGACCGCCTGAGTGACCTGCGCATCGTAGATGGTACTCTTGATCTGCGAATACTGGTTCTGCCCACCGATCAGGGGCACCCCGGCCCGGATCGGCACGGGCCGCTTCGTCGTCGTATCGTATAGCGTATAGGGCACCATGCCGAAAATCTGGTTCCCGGTCGTGATGCTGGCGATGATGTCGGTCCCGCCCTTCTTGTAGCGGATCGAAGGGGCGAACAGATAATCCTCGTTGCCGCGATAGCCGCCGAAATTATGGTCCGCGGTGGCCGCCGTCGCGATGATACGGGCGCTGACGCTGTCGTCGCCGGAGATGGACCGGTTCGCATCGACCGTTCCGCGCACCGAGCCGAAGGAGCCGACCTCGCTCGATACGTACAGCCGCTCGTCGGCGCTCGGTTTCTTGGTGACGATGTTCACCGTCCCGCCCAGGCTGTCCCCGCCGAGCAGGATGGCATCGGGCCCCTTCAGGACTTCCAGTCGCTCGACATTCGCGATCGGCTGGGTGCTACCCGCCGCGAAGCTGCTGTTGGACGGCGTCGGCAGACCGTTGACCGCCCCGCCCGACGAAAGACCGCGCACGGTATAGCCGACGCCGCCCTGCACGGTCGCGGCGTTGACGGTCACACCCCCCGCGTTGCGCAGCGCGTCGGGCAGGTTCTGCGCCTGCTGCTCGGCCAGGAGTTTGGCGGAAAGGACCTGAACGTTGCGCGGCTGATCGCGCAAGGTTTCCCCGGTTCGCGTCGAACTGGTCGCCCCCCGCACCGTCACATTGGTTTCCGCTTCATCGCGATGCGCGATGACGATGATGTCATTGACGACCAGAATGCTGCCGTCACGCTCATGGCTGACGGCCAGGCGCAGGCCCCGCGTCGCCTGCCTGACCGCCGCCATCGCGTCGCGCGCGCCCTTCACCGACCGGGCGCTCAGCCCACGCACCGCATCGGGATCGGCGTTGATCGTCACCCCCGTCTGCTGATGAATACGCGCCAGGGTGTCCTCCAGCGGCATCGCCGGCACCGTGATGCGCTGGCCTTGCGCCGAGGCGGGTCCCGGCATCCCCCAGGCGGTCATCGGCACCATCGCGATGGCCGCAACCCGAATTTGCAATCTCGCACGACGACTCAGCATGAAAGCCCCCTTCCCCGCGTCGCGGCCACACGTCTCCATGCCCTGTCGGACACCCATTTGAAGCGTTGGCCACGCCACGCTTTACAGCGATGACAGCGAGCCCCACCCTAGGGCGGGACGGTCGATCGTCGACGTCGTCCAAGACCATCGACGGTTCACTCTGCAGTCGCGAAGTCGGCCGCCGATTGTCACGGAGCTTGCCCGGTGCGATCCTGTCCTTCGTCGGGAAGAAACTGCGCGCAACCACAGGCGTCATCAAATCGTATTTGGTTATGCCCCTATAATTCCAGATCGAGCGGCTTGCCGAGCCCCGCCGCCGCGCGTTCCAGCTCGGCGACCAGCCAGCGAATGACAGGCTCCTTGTCGCGATAGGGTTGCCACTGGACGACGAGATCGGTCGATGTGACGGGGAAATCCAGTTCGAGAATGGTGACGGGCAGGAATGCGGCCTGATGCTGCGCGAACCAGTTGCTTGTCGTGACGATCAGATCGGACCCGATCGCCAGCACCGGCAACATCGAATGGAGGCCCGTCCGTATCGCGACGTTACGCCGTGCAAGCGGACTGTCATTCGCGAAGTCGCCGAATATGGCACGTTCCATGTCCGCGTGCACGCCCGCATGAGACGCTTCGAGATAGGTCTTTTCGCCGACGCGACGGCCCGCCAGGGGATGCGACGCACGTACCAGCGCACTCGGCGCGTGATCGATCAGGCGCGCGGCACACAGATCCTTGTCGACCATTGCCTGCGGAACGACGGCAACATCCACGCCCGCATCGAACAGACGCCGGACGGAGCCATGAACGAAAGGCGTCATTTTCAGTTCGATGCCGGGTGCCACCGCACGCAGTCGCGGCACGACGCGACTGAAGAACATCAGTTCCACGACCTCGGGTGCCGTCATGGTGATCGTCCGCCGCGCCGTTGCCGGATCGAAATCCAACGTCAAGTGGAACGTATCATCGACCTCGCGCAGCAGGCGACCGACCCGTTGGCGCAGCGCCTCGCCCAAGGCCGTCAACTGACGACGCTCGCCGAACACGACCAACTCGTCTTTGAATTGATCGCGCAACTGGCGCAGCTTGACGCTCATCGCGGGCTGGCTGATCGCGATGGACTGCGCCGCGGCGGTCAAGGATGGTGAATGGAGCAACGCGTCGAGCGCGTAGAGCAGGTTTATGTTCAGGCGACGCAACCGGGTTCGCCCTTCAGCCAGCGGTGTTGGATCGCCCGAATCCTGCAACTAATGCCCCTATCGCCTGCTCTCCGATGCTACCAGATGACCGCCTCCCAGCGCATTTGGCAAGATTTCTCCTGTCTGCTCGCCAGTTGTCGCAAACAGGATCATCCGGAATAGCCGCAAAGGTGCCGACCTGTGAGACATCATGGTCGTTCCCAGCATGACATTTGCCGGGGCCGAACGGCACATCAAGGTTTCGCAAGGCACCGGCTGATCAGACGACATTCAAATCCGTTACGAATTCGTATCGATCCCCACGATAGACCGAACGTGTGAATTCCACGATGCGGCCATCAGGAATGCGGGTGCAGCGCTCGATCCGCAAAACCTCGGAATTGTGTCGTACATTCAGGATTCCAGCTTCAGTTTGCGTGGCGAGCGAGGCGCGGACGCGCTGCGTGCCGGATGTCGGGCGAAAGCCATGGGCCTCCAACGCCTGATAGAGGGAGTCGCCCAGCGCATCGAGATCGGGCATGAAGATCGCAGGGATCACCGCATGCTCGATCGCCAGCGGCTCGTCGCCGACCAGACGGACGCGACCCAGCCGGGCGACGCGGACATTGGGGGCCACCCCCACCGCCGCAGCTTCCTCCTCGGTGGGCAGCGCGTAGGATTTGTAGATCCATACAACGCCGGGATCCTGCCCTCGCGACCGGGTGTCATCGGTGAAGCTGTTCAGCTTCGCGCCCGATGCTTCGATCCGCCGCGCGACGAACGTGCCCGATCCCTGGCGGCTGACCAGCACGCCTTCGTCGATGAGCTGCCTAATGCCCTTGCGAACGGTGACGCGCGACAGGCCCACCATTTCGCTGAGTTCCCGTTCCGAGGGCAGCGCGCTGCCCGGATCGATCCCCCCGCCGTCGATATGCGCGCGCAGGCTCTGGGCGAGTTGGAGATACAGGGGCGTCGCTTCGTCGCTTCGCGTCCAGGCGATGTCGCGCATCGTCACGCCTCCCGCGCATCCAGCGCCTGCAGCGCCTCGCGCAGGCTGCCAAGATGCGCATCGAGCAGCGCGTCGGCTTCGCCCAGGGAGACCCCCATAGCGACGAGGACGCCGCGCCTTATATCGTTGTCTGCCACGTCGAGCGCACGGATCGCCACCTCTGCCTCCACACCGGCCAGTTCCTGGATCATGCGGCGACCGCGTTGCAAGAGTTTCGCGTTGGAAACGCGCATGGCCACCATTCGCCCGCGATAGACAAACCCCAGGCGCAGCATCAGTGCGGTGGACAACAGGTTCAACACCGCCTTTTGCGCGGTGCCCGCCTTCATCCGGGTCGACCCCGCCAGAACTTCGCTGCCCGTATCGGCCAGCACATGATGCTCGGCATGTGCGATCAGCGGAGTCCCCGCGTTGTTCGAAATCCCGATCGTCAGCGCACCGAGCGTTCTGGCATGCTCGATTGCCGCGACGGTGTAGGGCGTTGAGCCGCTGGCCGCCACGCCGATGACGACATCGGACGGGGTGATTGCGCAGCCATCGATATCGGCGCGTGCCGCCTCGGTATTGTCCTCCGCCCCTTCATATGCCTGTGTCAGCGCCCCGTAACCGCCCGCCATCAGGAAGATCAGGCGTTTCATAGGCCAGTTGAACGTGGGGTTCAGCTCCGTCCCGTCCTGCACGGCGAGCCGGCCGGACGTACCTGCCCCGACATAGATCAGGCGCCCCTCTTGGCCGAGCCGTGCCGCCGCCGCTTCGGCGGCCCGCGCGATCGCAGCGGTCTGCGACTGGATGGCGGCGATGGCCGCCATCTGGCCTTCCAGCATCGCCTGGACAGCCGATTCCGTCGGCCACTTATCGAGTTCGAGATAGCGTGCGTCGAGCGTTTCGGTTTTCATCATAGCGTCGATCCCGATGGGAGCTTCGATGCGGAGCGGCCTGCGCCCGATGGCGCAGCGCAGACCAGGAACGCCAGGGCGGTTCCTATGCAAAGCTGAAAAGGAAAGGAGAGCCCGCTCAGTTGGAGAGGCAGGCCGATGGCGCGTGCGATGGCAGGTTGCAGGAGGATGATCGTCAGGAAACCAATCAACATCGCGGCGATGGCCGAACCGGTCGTCCCGCGCGTGGTGAACAAGGCGGTGAAATAGACACCCAGCAGTCCCGCATAGCTGAACACCATCACCTGCAGCGCGAACTCCAGCAGGCCCATCGAGCTGTGGCGCTGCCAATAGAAGGAGAGGACGGCCATCAGGAACATCGCGAAGCCGATGATGCCCATGCCGGCACGCCCGGCCTGGACGAAGTGATGCTCCTCGACCGGCCCGCGCCGTTCTCGCCAGGGGCGATAGAAGTCCTGCACCAGCACCGACGACATCGCATTCAGCGCGGAATTGGTGGTCGCCACCGCCGCCGCGCAGATGCCGATCGTCACCAGGCCGCGCAGGCCGCCGGGCAATTGCGTCAGGATATAGTGCATGAAAATGCTGATCTTCTGCCCCTCAAACTCGCTGGCGGCGGCGGCGCCGGAACCAACCATCAGGTCGGGGCGGTCATAGAACACGTACAGCAACAGGCCGATGACAATGAACATGCCGACGGTCGGCACCGTCGCCAACACCGACAGATAGAGGCTACGCGCGCCCGTCTTTGCATCCCTGCACGAAAGCAGGCGCTGCGTGGTGTCCTGGTCCATGCCTGCATTGGCGATATAGAGCAGTGCAAGCCCGGTAACGATCGCCAGCATCGAGAAGGGCCGCGAGAGGTCCAGCGAGAAATCGAACAGCCGCAGCTTGTCGACGCCCTGCGGGGTATGGGCCAGCGCCTGCAGGATCTGGGCATTGGAGGCCGGGATCGACAGGCGCAGGAACACCAGCACCGCGACCGCCGAGCCGACATAGACGACGAATTGGATCAGGTCGTTCCACAGAACCGACTTCAGACCGCCGACGAAGGTGAACGCGACACTCGCTACGACCAGCGCGGCGGCGGCGATCACGATGCCCTGCACGCCGACGCCGCCCGTGACGACCATCGCCAACGCGATGGCGGCGAGATATACGCGCGCGCCACCGGCAAAGACCCTCCCGACCAGGAACATGCCACCCGCCCAGCGGGTCGCTCGCTCGCTGAACCGCAGGGTCAGCAACTCATAGGCGGTATTCGCGCGGATCGCGTAGAAGCGTGGGATCAGGACATGGGCCACGAAGATCGCCCCGATCAGGCCGCCGCCGATATTGGCGCTAAGATAGGTCAGGTCGCCGTGATAGCCATAGTCCGGCCCACCGAGGAAGGTCGCCGCCGACTGGGTGGCGGACAGGACCGAAAGCGCCGCGAGCCAGGCGGGAACGGTGCCGCCCGCCAGGAAATATTCGCGAGCCGACGCCGTCTGGCGCGGCGTCAATAGCCACCCGCCCGCGACCAGCAGCAGCAGATAGCCAGCGATCACGAGCCAGTCGGCCATGGAGAAGGGCAGCATCATCGAAGCATACTCCGATCGCCCCGGACCAAAGGCCCGCAGGCATGAGGCGATGGCGTCCGGCCCACGGATCGGGCCGGACGCCGTGGCAAGGCTATCCGGTCAGAGATGCGCGGTCAGCGAGAAGCCGATCGTCCGCCCCAGAATGTCGTAGGTGTCGGGGAAGGTGTTGAACACACCGCCCGTCGACACACGGGGCGGCGCCTTGTCGAACAGGTTGTAGACGCCCGCGCTCATCGTGACGACATCGGTGAAGTCGTAGGAGGCCGACAGGTCGAAGACATCCTGCGCCTTCAGCGTCTCGGTCGATCCGACCGTGCTCGACCGGACCTTACCGATGCGCTGCCAGTCGAACTGGATCACGCCCCTGTCCAACAGCCAGCCGAGCCCGGCCGTGTGGCGATAATCCGGCTGGACGAGCGTCGTACCATCGCTGGAGCAGGTGGCACCGAACGTCCCCTTGCACTGAACCGCGGACACGGTCGGGTTCGCCTGGATCAGATAGGATGTGACGATATTGCCCTGATAGCTCGCGCGAAGGCCCTTGCCCGGCAGCCAGTCCGGTCGCAGGGTATAGGCCGCCGAGATGTCGAAGCCGCGCTGCAGCAGGCGACCCAGATTCTGATTGTTGACGAAGGCATCGGCGAAGGTGCCGTTCGAGTTGCGCGTGACCAGCGCGCATAGCGGATTGTTCGCGGTCGGATTGGTGATGTAACAGCTCGTGATCGCCGCGATCGGCTGGATCACGCCGACCGCCCCACGCAGGTCGAGATTGTAATAGTCGACCGTCACGTTCAGGCCCGGCAGGAAGGTCGGCGTGAACACCGCGCCCGCCGTCGTCGTATAGCCGGTTTCCGGTTTGATGTCGGGATTGCCGCCATAATAATAGTTGCCGGTCAGGTAGCCGGGGGCGGTGGAATTGGCCGATCCCACCGACGGAGCGCCGAACCGCGCGCATTGCGCCGCATTGCCGGTGCCGATCACGCAAGGATCGCCGCCATAGCGCGGCTTCAGGCGATCGACGGTGACCAGGCTGTTGAGCGGCAGCGACGAGGTACTGGCGGCGAATTCCCCGAAATTGGGCGTCCGCAACACGCGCTGATAGGTGCCCCGCAGCCGCAGGTTGCGGTCGACTTCCCAGTTACCCTCGACCTTCCACGTACCGTGCGTGCCGAACCGATTATAATCCGACAGGCGATAGGCGCCGCCGACGTCGAGCTTTCGGATCAGCGGAGTGTCGTGGATCAGCGGGACAAGGACTTCGCCATAGAGTTCGATGACATCGAACGCGCCGCGATAGGCGGCCTGCACGCCCTGGCGATAGGTGTTGCCGGTCAGCAGCGCACTATCCTGATTGATGCTCGCCGTTTCCCGCCGATATTCGACGCCGCCGGCAAAGCCGATCGGCCCGGCAGGCAGGGAGAACAGGTCGGCCAGCGTGCCGCTCACCGTCCCTGCCGTGACGAACTGGTCACGCTTGCGGTTGAAGCCGTCGATCGTACTGCCCAGCGCGGCGGCCAGCCCGGGCCGGTTGGGCCCGAAGATGTTGACCGTATTGACGATCGACGCGAAATTGTTCGCGCCCGCCGGGCTGGTGACAAGGCCATCGCCCGAGATCAGCGACGATTCCGTCGAACGGCCATATTGCGCATAGACGTTCCATCGCACCGCATCGGTCAATGGTCCGCGCAGGCCCGACTGGACCTGCAATGTATTACGCTCGGTGGCATAGCGGATCAGCCCCAGTTCGCTGAGCGACCGGGACACGTTTACCTGGGCGGTGCCGTTCACGAACGTCAGCTGGTTGCGGATCGCGTCCGTCAAAAACGGATTGGTCGCGCTGATCCCAACGGTGCGGTTGACCGATGCGGGCGCCGCCCCGGGGGTGCCCGTCTCCTCGGTACGGGCATTGGTATACATGGCCCGGCCATAGACCTCGATCTGCGGCGTGATCTCATATTTGTACAGCGCGGCCACGTTGATCCGCTTGAGCGGCGAGATCAGGGGATAGGTGGCGGAGATGTTGGAGGTGGCGGAAGGAGTGGTCGTGAACGTGCCATCGTCCGTAAAGCCGAAGCGTCGACCGCTCGCGACGTCGGTGAAGACGCCGCCGATGCTCGGAATGGTCTGGTTGGGCGTCGCGGCCCAGCTGCGCTGTCCCGCCCGCACACCGTCGCGCTGGGTATAGTCCGCCGCGATCACCAGATTGCCACGATCACCAATGCCGGTGCCCAGCATCAGCGAGCCGCCATATTGCGCACCGCCATGGACCGACAACCGGCTGGTCGCGGTGCCGCGGATGCCCTCATATTCGTCGTTGAGGATGAAGTTCACGACGCCAGCGACGGCATCCGCGCCATAGACCGCCGCCGCACCACCGGTCAGCACATCGACGCGCTTGATGAGCGATGCGGGAATGGCGTTGACGTCGACCGAGTTCCGGAAACTGAAGGGTGCCGCACGGGTGCCGTCGATAAGCACCAGCGAGCGGCTTTGACCGAAATTGCGTAGCTCGAGAACCTGCGCGCCGAACGCATCGCTGCCCTGCGAGCCCTGGCGCACACCGCCCGAAAGCTGCGGGATGGTGGTGGAGAAATCCTCGATCGTCAGCGCGGACCGCAATCTGATCTGCGCCTCGTTCGTCGAGGCGACCGGGCTGCTGGAGGTCAGGCCGGTGGCGGGAATGCGCGTCCCCGTGACCACGACCTCGTCGCCGGACGTCGAACCGTCCTGGGTCGCGGGCGTCGCAGAGGCGGTCTGGGCGTGCACAGCTGCGGGTGCCTGCACAAGGGCTACCGCCAGTGCGGCTGCGGCTACGCTATGTCGGTACGACGTCATCATTGCAGTCCCTCCCTGATATGCCCGAACCCAGTCCGCCGATCATGGATCATGACCTATGGCAGGCCTGGACCCCACCGCGATCATGTATACCTCTCCTCAATATGTAAACATGTGGTATTATATTTTGGTATTATTGCGTGGCCGCCAAAGGCGACCGCCGGTCAAGGGTTCGACGACACCGGTCGTGCCCGGAAAGGTCAAAGGCAGACCATGCAGGCTACGTGCAGCGAGGAAGGCCATCGCCTCGGCCTCGATGAAATCGCTGCGCAGGCCGATTTCGTCCGCCGTCCGGCAGACTCCGAGGCGATCGCGCAACGCCGCCATCAATACCGGATTATGTCCCCCGCCCCCGCACACGATCCACAATTCGGGCAGGGCGGGCAGTGTCCGCGCCGCCAGGGCCACCGCCTCCGCCGTGAACGCAGTCAGTGTGGCGGCGGCATCCTCGATCGAACAGGCCGCCACCCAGTCGAGCGGAAAGTCATAGCGATCGAGCGATCTCGCTCCCTCTCCCTGAAAATAGTCGTGCGTCAGCAGACGGGCCAGAATGTCCGTGTCGACACAGCCCGCAGCGGCAAAACGGCCCCCATCGTCATAACGGCCCGCCCCGCGCGACTGGACGAGCTGGTCGATCAAGCCGTTGCCCGGTCCCGTATCGAACGCGATCAAGCTCCTGTCCGCCCCGATCCAGGTCAGGTTCGCAACGCCCCCGATATTGAGGAACGCGACCGGCCGCGCGAAGCCAAGATACTCGGCAAGCGCGGCGTGATAGACAGGCACCAGCGGGGCACCCTGCCCGCCAGCCTGCAGATCATCCTGCCGCATTTGCGCGACTACCGGCACGCGCAGGACATCCGCCAGCATCTGGGGATCGCCGATCTGGACCGACAGGCCGCGCTCGGGCCGATGGAGCAACGTCTGGCCATGAAAGCCGATCAGATCCGGGCGCCGCCCGGCCTCCGCCATCAGCCGCTCGCCAGCCTCGATATGCAGCCGCTCTATGACCGTTGACGCCGTATCGAACGATGACGGCATCGCACCATAGCCGTTCCACGCCAGCGCATCGCGCGTCGCCTGTTCGATGCTCACGCGTTGGGCGTCGGTAAAGGGGATCATCGTCGTGGAACCGAACGCCTCGATCCGCTCGCCATCCGTCTCGATCAGTGCGACGTCGACGCCGTCCAGCGACGTCCCGCTCATATAGCCCATCACCAGCATCAGCAGGACGGGTCCCAAGTGCAGACGATCAGACTGGCATCGTCGTGCCGCTTCACCCGGATATGACGCCGCAGCGAATCCGGCTCGCTTTCGATATCGCGCAACCGCGCCAGCCAGGCGGCACCGTCCTCCGGCGTGGCGATCGCCAGCAGATCGTCGGGCGTCGCCACATCGAACAGTTCCACGAGTCGCAGGAAGCCGTCGCTGGCGATCGCGAAGCGCTGGCCGGGATGGAGCGGAACCGTCGCCTGCCAGAGATGGTCGGCAGCGGCAGGCTCCGTCCCGAGCACCCAATAGCCGCCGTCGCGGTTCTTGAGATGGCGATTGGCGCTCAGTCCCGGCAACAGCAGATTCTTCAAAGCCTCGGAGTCGATCGAGGGGTTTTCCTCGCGAATCGCCTTGACCGCAGCCAGCGTCCGCGCCTCGACGACATCAAGCGCATAGGTGCCGAACAATCGCGCAACCCCGGCTTCGTCCACTGCCGCTACGCGGCAGTCGGCCAGCGCGGTGATCTCGGCAGCATCACCACGCAACCGGATCATGGCAAAAGCCGCCGAGGGCAGTTCGTGGGTGCCGTCGAAAGCGCGAACCTGCGCATCCGCAAGCGCTACCGCGCAGCGCGTCATGACATCGCGCAATATCTCGATCGTGGAACAGTCCGGATCTTCGGCAAGGGCGTCGGCGATCAGCCGGTTGGCGGTCTGAGCCAGCCATGCCGCGTCGCTGGGTGCGTCCAGCAGGGATGGACCGATCCCCGTGGCTCCGTCGATCACCCAGGCCGCATCGCCGAAATGGCCGATCGCATCCTCGTTCACCATGCTCCCGGCATCGGAGAGCGCGACGTCGATCCTCAGCATCCCATGCTCCTCGAGCCGATCCTCATGCGATGCGAAATGCTATCCCGATCCTCCCCGGCATGCAAACCAATAGCATGCCACTTGCACCGCTGTGCATAGTGGTATTTACTCAGGTTATGACACGCCCCACGGCTCCGAAAGACGCTGCTACGCTGCTCGCCTGCCTGCGCAACGCGGTCGGCCGTCGTCATGTCCTGACCGCGCCACGCGCCACGGCACGGTTTCGCAAGGGCTATCGCACCGGCGAGGGAGCGGCGATCGCCGTGGTGCGGCCGGGAAGCCTGGTCGAGATGTGGCGCGTAGCCCAGGCCTGCGTCGCCGCCGATGTCTCGATCCTGCTTCAGGCGTCGAATACCGGGCTCACCGGCGGCTCCACCCCCGATGGCGACGATTATCCCGGCGGCCTCGTCATCATCAGCACCACGCGCTTGTCGCGGCTGAGCGTGATCCGGGGCGGCAAGCAGGTGCTCTGCCTGCCGGGCACGACCCTATACGCGCTCGAACAGGCCCTGCGGCCTTATGGGCGTGAGCCGCATTCGGTCATCGGATCATCCTGTTTCGGCGCGTCGGTGGTCGGCGGCATCTGCAACAATTCGGGTGGATCACTGATCCGGCGCGGGCCCGCCTATACCCAGCTGGCCCTGTTCGCGGCCGTCCAGCCCGATGGCCGACTGCACCTGGTCAATCACCTGGGCATGGCGTTGGGCGAGGAGCCGGAGACGATCCTGTCGCGCCTCGATCGCGGCGACTTCAGTGATGCCGACATCGAAGACGTGGATGATCGATGGGCGCACGACCATCGCTATGCCGAACATGTCCGGGGGATCGATAGCCCTGTCCCCGCCCGTTTCAACGCCGACCCGCGCTGCCTGTTCGAGGCGGCGGGAAGTGCGGGCAAGCTGATCGTCTTCGCGGTGCGCCTCGACACCTTCCCGCGCGAAGAGGGCACCGCCACCTTCTATATCGGCGCGAACGAGGCCGATCGTCTCACCGATCTACGGCGCACGATGCTGCGCGATTACGACAGGCTGCCGATTGCGGCCGAGTATATGCACCGGACCGCCTTCGACGTGGCGGATCGTTATGGGCGTGACACCTTCTTCGCGATTGAGCGGCTCGGCACCGAACGGCTGCCCGCCCTTTTCGCTGCCAAGGCACGGTTCGACGCGCTCGCCGATCGCCTGTCCAGGGGCCTGAGTGATCGTCTGCTCCAGGCGGCGGGACGTTTCATCCCGGATCCGCTGCCCGGCTGGATGCGGGGCTACCGTGATCGCTTCGCCCATCACCTGATGCTGAAAGTGTCGATCGATCAGATCGACGAAACCCGTGCCCTGCTCACCCGGCTTCTCCCCGGCGACGACGCGGGCGACTATGTCGAATGCAGCGCCGCGGACAGCGCCAAGGCGTTTCTTCACCGGTTCGTCGCGGCGGGAGCGGCGGTCCGTTATCGGGCTATCAATGCCGACGACGTCGCCGACATCGTCGCGCTCGACGTCGCGCTGCCCCGCAACGCCGGGATATGGACCGAGACATTGCCGTCGGCGCTGGATACCCAGGTCATCCACGCGCTCTATTACGGCCATTTCTTCTGCCACGTCTTCCATCAGGACTATATCGTGCGCAAAGGCACCGATCCCGTGGCGTTCGAACATGCGCTATGGGCCTTGCTCGACGCGCGGGGCGCGCAATATCCGGCCGAGCACAATGTCGGCCACCTCTATGTCGCGCCGCCCGCACTGGCCCAATTCTATCGCCACATCGATCCGCGCAATCAGCTCAATCCGGGGATCGGCCACACGCCGCGTGCACGCCACTGGACCTGCGAGAACCCGGAAAGCGCCGAACGGCCCCAGTCACTATCGGAGAATCGGGTTTGAGAACCGGTCACCGTCCCCAAGGGCATGGCCGGCCGTTATGGCGGTCCGCCATGGTGGAATGGGTGACCATTGGCCGCCATGCTATGACGGAACGATGAAGCGCATGACGATTCGAGCCGCGCGAACCCGCCGCGCCCGCATCGCCCCGCTTTTCATGTGCCTCGGCCTATGCGCCGCACCGGGCCTCGCGGCTTCCCCCGTCTGTCCGATCCTGAACACCACATCCGCTCGCGCCGACGACATGCGTTTCGCACCGATAGATGCGGCGGTTCGCGATGGCGTCGGCACACTCTATCCCGGCGCGGTACTGATCGTCACCGATCGGGGGCGGATCGTTCATCAGGCGGCCTTCGGCGATGCCCAGACGCTGACCAGCGCGCCCGACGGCACGCTGCGGACGCTCGCCACGCCGCGCGCAATGGCGGTCGACACGCTTTTCGATATGGCCTCGATCACCAAGATCGAGGCGACCACCGCGGCGATCCTCCATCTCGTCGGTACCGGCCGCCTGTCGCTCGACGACCGGCTGGGTACGTTGCTGCCCGCGTTTCGGGGCACCGACAAGGCGGACATCACCGTCCGTCAGTTGCTGACCCACCGGGCAGGGCTTTGGGAATGGCAGCCGACCTGGCTGCACCGCGACGCCTCGGGCCAGGTGCTGCCCTATCTGGCGGCGCTGCCGCTCCGTTATCCGAGGGGCTCACGATTTGCCTATTCTGACATCGGTTTCATGCTGCTGGGTGCCGTCGTGGAGCGGGTCACGGGCACACCGCTGGACCGTTATGTCCGCAGCCGAGTCTATCGCCCGCTCGGCATGACCGACACCGGCTTCCTGCCGTCACCGTCCTTGCGTCGGCGCGCGGCCGCGACATCGCAGGGCGACGCCTATCAGCGGCGCATGACGGAGACCGGCAAGCCCTACCCCGCCGCGCCTTTCCCATCGGCCCAGCCCTTCGACGGATATCGGAACCGGATGCTAGTCGGCGAGGCGAATGATGCTAATGCCGCGCTCGGCTGGCGGGGGGTGGCTGGCCATGCCGGGCTGTTCTCGACCGCGACCGATCTAGCCCGCTATGCCCAGCTGCTCCTCAACGGCGGCTGCTACGGCGGCTGGCGGCTCGCGCCCGCCCGGACGATCGCAGCGTTCGAGGACACGCCCTTCGATGCCGATCAGGCACTGGGTTTCCACAAGACGCAGCTCGCCGGGATCGCGGCCCCCTTCTACGGGCATTCGGGTTTCACCGGCACCTGGTTCGCCTTCTCGCCCCAGCTGGACATGACCGTCGTCCTCCTCACCAACCGGGTCCACCGGCCGGACGGCGAACCCTATCCCACGCTCGACGCCCTGCGGGAGACTGTGCTGCGGCAAGCGGTGACGACAGTGCTCGAAAACCGGAAAAAGGAGAAGACATGGCGCTGAACCTGGGCGTGATCGAAGGCTTTTTCGGCAAGCCATGGAGCTGGGCCGATCGAACGACCGTGCTACGGACGCTGGCAGGGGCAGGCTATCGCTTCTATCATTACGGGCCCAAGGCCGACCCGTTCCTGCGCCGCCGCTGGCGCGAACCGCATCCGCCCGAACACTTCGCCGCCCTCGCGGCCTTCGCCGCCGAGTGCAAAAGGCTGGGCGTGCGCTTTGGTGTCGCGCTGACCCCGGTCGGCAGCACCCATCCCTTCAGCGCGGAATCGCGCGCCGCTCTGAAGCGGAAGCTGGGGCAGCTCGACGCGCTGGGCATCCAGGACCTCGCCATCCTGTTCGACGACCTGCCCGCCGAACTGCCCGATTTGGCGCGCGGCCAGGCCGAACTCGTCGATTTCTGCGCCAGCAACAGCCGCGCGACCCAGGTCTTCTTCTGCCCCAGCTTCTATTCCGACGATCCCATTCTCGAGCGCGCCTGGGGGAAGCGGCCACCCGCCTATCTGCCCCAGCTCGGGCGCTATCTGGATCGCAACGTGCGCGTCTATTGGACCGGCGAGGAGGTGGTGTCCCGCGAGATCGGTGTGGCCCATCTGGAACGGGTACAGCACGAACTCGGCCGCAAAGTGTGCCTTTGGGACAATTATCCCGTCAATGACGGTGTCCGCATGTCGCAATATCTGCATCTGCGCGCGTTCACCGGTCGCCCGGCCGCGATCCGCCATCATGTCGCGGGTCATGCGATCAACCCCGCATCGCAACCGCTCCTCTCCTGCATTCCCGCGCTGACGCTCGCGGCCAGCTATCGGGAGGGAGAGCGCTACGCTTATGGCCAGGCATTTCTGGCGGCAGCGAAGCAGCTGCTGGGCGCCGACTTCGCCACCCTATTGCACCGCGACATCCTGCCGCTCCAGGATACCGGGCTCGACAATCTCGGTCCGCGTTTCGCTGAACTGCGCGAACGCTATGGGGCGATCGATCATCCCGCCGCCCGTGAAATCACCGACTGGCTGGACGGACGCTTCCGCACCACGCTGGACGAGGTGCAGACGCAATAACGAAAGGGCAGAACAGGACATGACGCAGTTCTTTCTCGGCGTGGATGCGGGCGGCAGCACCTGTCGCTGCCGCCTGGTCGACGGCGCGGGTCGGATGCTGGCCACCGAACAGGCCGGTCCCGCCAATGCCGGACTGGGGCTGGACGCGCTCTATACGACGCTGCGCCAAGTGACCGAGAATACGGTGCGCGCAGCCGGACTCGACGCGGAGCAGGTCGCGAGCGTCCGGGCGGCGATGGGTATCGCAGGCATCTCGCGCCCCGGCGTTCGGGCGGCGCTGGAGGGCTTCGTCTTTCCCTTCGCCTCGACGGTGTTCGACACCGATGCCGTCATCGCCAATCTGGGAGCGCATGGCGGCGGCGACGGGGCCGTGCTGATCATCGGCACCGGCAGCATCGCGCAAGTGCGGGTAGACGGGCGGAGCTTCCGGATCGGCGGCTATGGCTTTCCCATTTCCGACGAGGGCAGCGGCGCGGCCCTGGGCCTCAGCGCGATGCGCCACGCACTGCGCGCGCTGGACGGACGGACGCGCGCGACGCCGCTCAGTACGGCAGTCACGGAGCGGTTTGGCCATGACACGGCGCGCGCCATCGCCTGGATGGATCAGGCGACCCCGCGCGACTATGGCAGCTTCGCCCCGCTGGTGATGGACTATGCCGAAGCGGACGATACGATCGCTCGCTCGATCGTCGAGGACGCGGCAGGCCATATCGAGCGGTTCATCGAGACGATCTACGAACGCGGCGCACCTCGATGCGCGCTGCTCGGCGGCCTGTCGGCGAAGATGCGCCCCTGGTTGCGCGCCCGGACCGTCGCCCGGCTCAGCGAACCGATGGGCGATGCATTGAGCGGCGCGCTCTATCTTGCGGGTCTGCCCGCCCGCGCAACGGAGACTTTGATATGATCGAGCGTCGCCGCTTCCTCGCCGCCACGGGGCTCGCCGCACTAGGCCGGGTCACCGCGCCGTTGCCCAAGGCGTTGGCGGCCCAGCCGCCCGCCCCGACGCTGCTCGCCTCCAACGTCCTCGCGCTCATGCGGGGCTGATCAACGGGCGCTCAATTCGCTCCGGCGATCGCCACCAGCGCCGCGTCGATCGCCAGGGTCGCGCTCATGTCGCCCGGCATGTCGTTGGCATAGGCCGCGAAGGTCAGCATCCGACCGCTCGCCGCGATCATCGTGCCAGCCAGCGCATTGGCGGCGTTGAGCGTGCCGGTCTTCGCCCTCAGCCGACCCGCCAGCGGCGTGCCGACGAACCGTCGCGCGAGCGTCCCGTCGGTGGCCGCGACCGGAAAGGTCGCGCGCCAGTGCGCGCCCCAGGGCTGGGCCTCTGCCCAGCGCAGCAGCGCCACCGTCGTGCGGGGGGTGACCCGGTCATAATTGGACATGCCCGCGCCATCGGCAAAGTCGTAGGTCACGCGGGCAATGCCAGCACGTGCCAGAACCGCATCGACGACGGCAAGACCATCGGCGACCGAGCCGCTAGCCCCAAGTCGGCGTAGCAGCAGTTCGGCATGGAGATTCTGGCTCGTCTTGTTGGTCTGGTATAGATCCTCGGCCAGCGGTGGCGGCGTCAGGGCCGCCAGTACCGGAACGGGTGCGGCCACCGCACCAGGAGCGCGGCCACGGTGCGCGGGATCATCCGCGTCCGTCAACGACCGGTGACGCACGGTGATACGCCCCTTCACCATCACACCCGCCGCGCGCAAGAGTTGCGCGAACCGCCAGGCCGCCCGGTGAGCCGGATCGTCAACGCCCAGCTTCAGAACCACCGGCGTCGCCCCGGCCGCGAGACTGCCGGTCACGCGCAGCAGATTGCTGCCCGGCATGCGTTCGACCGACAGCGCGTTCCCACTACCGGCCTCACCGGTCGTCGCGGCATTTTCGATCCGGTAATAGCCGTCCCCGACGACCTGGAGCGGTTCGCCCGGTGCCGTGGGGGACACGGTCAATATCGTGACATTGTCGTCCAGGGTCAGCGCCGAGATGCCGGTGCCATAGACGCTGTCCATGTTGTTCCAGCTCATCCCCTGCGGCCAGCGCTCGTCTGGGAATGCCGTGTCGTCGCCGACCACATCGCCCACGACACGCGTCCGTCGGGCGACCGCAGCCGCCAATTCGCCCAGGCAGTCGACACGACAACCGGGGGCGGAGGACAGGCGGGCGTCGCCATGCCCGGCCAGGATCACCGTCGGCGTCCCCTGCCCCTCCAGCCGCACCGTCGCCCCGCTCCGTATATCCGGGCTCGCCACGTCCAGCGTCGCGAAGGCGGCGGCGGTGGTGAACAGCTTGGTGTTGGACGCCGGGATGAAGCGCTCGTCGGGGCGCAGCGCGACGATCTCGCGCCCCTCGGCATCGACCACCACCAGCCCGATCCGCGTGCCCGGCGGCGCCTTGGCCAGCGCTTCGATGGCGGCGGGCGGCAGCGGCGCCCCGACCGGCGCGCCCGCCAGCAACAGCGGCAGCAACAGGCTACCCATCATCGGCGTTCGATCTCTTCGCTCAGCAGGGTCAGGAACTCGGCGGCCAGCATCGAAGGTGGCCGATCGAGCAGGTGGATGGCGTGGACGTCGAAGGTGATCGAGGGGCGAAGCGGCCGCATCGCGAGCCCCGGCGCCATCGACGCCGCCGCCGTGAAATTGTCGACGATCGCCAGCCCCACCCCTGCACGGACCAGGGCTGCGGCGATATAGAAGGTCCGCGCCACCACGATCTCGTCGAGGACCAGATCGTGCCGGTCGATCTCTTCGGACAGCAGCTTGCCGATCGGGCCGCTGCCCTTGAGCGAGATCAGCGGACGCCCGACCAGCTGCGACAGTTCCAGCCTTGGCGGGGCGTCGGGCATGTCACGTTCGCGGTAGAGGACGACCATCTCGCCCTCGCCCAGCCAGTCATGGGTCAGGGCCACACCGCGCGGCGGCTCGCTGGCGATGGCGATGTCGCTTTCGCGTTCGTAGAGTTTGCGCAGCAGGTCGTCGTGATGCACCGTCTGCAAGTCGAAGCGGACATCAGGACGCCGCGCGAGGAACCGCGAGACCGCATCGGGCAGTACCCCCAGCCCCAGGCTGGGCAACGCGGAAATGCGCAACGTCGTGCCCGCGCCCATGCGCAGGTTGCGCCCCGCCTCACGCAGCGCACGCACCCGCTCCTGAATATCGGCCACGTCGGCGAACAGCGCATGCGCATCCTCGGTCGGCAGCAACCGCCCGTTCGAGCGCTGGAACAACTCGAACCCCAACAGGGTCTCGGCATGGCGGAGCGTCTTGGACACCGACGGCTGCGACACGTTGAGCGCCCGGGCTGCGGCGGATACCGAGCCGTTGACATAAACGGCGTGGAAAATCTCGATATGGCGAAGGTTCATGGGTGCAGCCTAGGCCCTGTCCTGTGCCTGTTCCACCATCGACCCGCGAAAACGCGCCGCGTCCAGCTCCCCCTCGCCGCGCGCGACCAGCGTGGCCACCGCCAGATTGGCCGACGCGGATGGCACGGTACGCGTCATGTCGAGCAGTCGGTCGAACGGCAGGACCAACCCTACGACGAGGGCGGTCTGCTCCGCCCCCACGCCCACCGCAGACAACATCGCCGCCAGCATGAAGAGCGAAGCCGAAGGGACGGGTGCCGTACCGAAGGCCGCCAGCGCGCCGGTCACCAGCATGACGACGAGCATGGTCGCGTCCGGGACGATCCCCAGCGCCTGCAACGCGAACTGGCCGAGCAGCCCGACATACATGGCCGTGCCGTCCTTGCCGATCGATGCGCCCAGCGGCAGCACCGTCGAGGCGACGCCGCGCGACACGCCCAGATTGTCCTGCGCCACCCGCAGCGCGACGGGCAGCGTCGCCGAGGACGAGGCGGTCGAAAAGGCGACGATCAGTGCATCGACGATCCCCCGGAAGAATCGCACCACCGGCAACTGTGCGACGAGCCCGACCAGTGCGGCATGAACGACCAGCATCTGCACCAGCGACGCGATTATGACCGCCAGCGCGAGCCAGCCGACATGGACGAACAGCGCCGCGCCGTTCACCGCCACCGCCTGGGCGATCAGCGCAAGCACGCCGAATGGCGTCACCTCCATGACCACGCGGACGATATGCAGCAGTACCGCCGACAGCCCCTGGAGCAGCGCAACGACCGGCCGCCCCGCCTCGCCCGCCATCACGCTGCCGGTGCCGAGCAGCACGGCGACAAAGATGATCGCCAGCATGTCGCCGCGCCCCAAAGCCTCGACGATGTTGATCGGCACGATCGACAGCAGTTGGTCAGCCGGCGTCACCGGCGCCCCGAGCGGATGGGGAACCACGTCCGCCAGCTGCATAGCCGCGCCGGGTCGTAGGATGAGACCCATCGCCATGCCGATCGATACCGCCACCAGAGTGGTCGCCGCGAATAGTCCTACCGTACGCAGCCCGATCGACCCCAGCCGCCGGGGATCGCCCAGCGTCGCGATCCCGCCTGCGATGGTGACCAGCACCACCGGCACCACCAGCATCTTGATGAGGCGGACGAATAGCTCACCGACCAACCGGATCGCCCCGGCCCCTTCGGGCCAGAACAGACCGAGCGCGACGCCCAGCAGCAACCCGCCCATCACCCGCTGCCACAGCGGGATGCCGAACCACCCCCGGATCAGGCGCAAGCCGGCGCTCCCCAGAAGCCGGGCGCGGGCGCCGTCAGAATGCCGCCCTCATCCCGCGCGCCGCCGGGACGGTCCGCCGCCAGCCACAGCGGGCCGTCCAGATCGACGAAGTCCGCGTCGCCCGCCACCAGCATCGCGGGCGCGATCCCCAGCGACGAACACACCATGCACCCCACCATCACGCCGAACCCCCGCTCCCTTGCCTCTGCCGCCAGCGCCAATGCTTCGGTCAACCCGCCGGTCTTGTCGAGCTTGACGTTGACATGGCTATAGCGCCCGGCCAGCCGATCGAGATCGGCGCGGGTGTGCAATGCCTCGTCTGCGCAAATCGGAATCGTCCCTGCCAGCTCGGCCAGCCCCTCATCCTCTCCGGCAGGCACCGGCTGTTCCAGCAGGTCGACGCGCTGGGCGAGCAGCATCGGCAACCGATCGGCGATGTCGGCCACCCGCCAACTTTCATTCGGGTCGACGATCAGCCGGGGCGTGAGCGCGACGGCACGGACCGCCGCGATCTGTTCGGCCGCGCCCTCGCGATCCACCTTGATCTTGAGCAGCGGCACCCGCGCCACCGTTCGGGCGAACTCCGCCATGGCCTGCGGCGTGTCGATACCGATGGTGATCGCCGAGGCGAGCGCCGCCACCGGCGGGAGACCCGCGAGCGCCGCGACGCTGGTTCCGGTCAGTCGCGCCTCCAAGTCCCAGAGCGCGCAATCCACCGCGTTGCGGGCGGCCCCCGCTGGCATCGCCCGGGCGATGTCCGCTCGCGTCGCGCCGCCCTCGATCAGGTCGCGGACCGCTTCGATGGCCGCGATCGCCGCCTCGATCGTCTCGCCATAACGGGGATAGGGCACGCCCTCACCCCATCCTTGGGCGTCGCCTTCGCGGATCGTCACCGTCACCACATCGGCGGCCGTCTTCACCCCGCGCGCGATGCGGAACGGCGCCCTTAGCGGGAAAGGGTCGTGACGAACGGTGAGGATGCGGCGCATGACGTTTCCAGCAGGAGGTCGATGATCGCCTCGGCCCCAAAGCGATAGGTATCGGTGCAGGGCAGGCCCAGCGCATCCTCGGTCTCGGAACACAGACGCTGAGCGGCCGCTTCGTCGAGCTTGACGGTGTTCAGCGCCACGCCGACCGCGCGAACGTCCGGGCTGGTCAGCCGGGCAACGCGCAGATTGGCATCCAGGCACTCGGCTAGCCCCGGCATCGGGAAATGCGGCAGGCCGCGCATATGCGGGCGCAGTGGATCGTGGCACATCACCAGCGCGGTCGGCTGTGCGCCATGGAGAAGGCCGGTCGAAACCCCTGCAAAGGCGGGGTGGAACAGCGACCCCTGCCCCTCGATCAGATCCCAGCCCTGATCCGTGCGGGCCGGGGCCAGCGTCTCGATCGCGCCCGCGATGAAATCGGCGACCACCGCGTCGAGCGGCACGCCCTTCCCTGCGATCAGGATGCCCGTCTGGCCGGTCGCGCGGAAATCAGCCACGACACCCCGTGCACGCAGCGCATCGCGCAGGCAGAGCGTGGCGTACATCTTGCCGACCGAACAATCCGTGCCGACGGTCAGCAGCCGGTGGCCCGTGCGCCTCCGCCCGCTGCCGACCGGCAGCGTCTCGGGCGCGTCGCGTACGTCGAACAGGGTAACGCCCGCCTCCGCTGCCGCCGCGACCAGCACGGGCACGTCGCGCAGCCGCTGATGAAGCCCGCAGGCGATGTTGAGCCCGGCGCGGATCGCTGACAGTGCGTCGCCTATCATCCAATCGGGGAAACGCCCCCCCGGATTGGCGATGCCCAGCACCAGCGTCCTTGCCCCTGCGGCGCGTGCCGCAGCGGCATCCATCCGGGGCAGGCCGAGCGTGAACGGGCAATCGTCGTGCCGCCATTCGCCCACACAGTCTTCGCTGCGGAAGGCGGCGAGACCGCGCGATGTCTTGAGGCCGATCTCGTCATCGGAATGGCCGAGATAGAGGAGGTAGGGGGCGGGAATGGTCATGATGCGAACATGATAGGAGCAACGTCCTAGGTGCCGCCAATCGCGCTCGCATCGCCGCCTATAACGTGCGGCTATTGGCCGCAGCCGCCGGGCCGGGCCCGCAGCAGCGCACGTCCCGCCGCCACGCCGGTCGCCGCCCCATCCGACACCGCCCGTCGCCCGTTGATGAACAGCGCGGTAACGCCGACGCCAGGCACGCGCGGATGCATATAATCGGCGCGGGGGGCATAAGTTCTGGGATCGAGCACCACGACATCGGCAAAATAACCTCGCCGCAGATAACCGCGCTGCGCGATGCGGTACATGTCGGCCGTCGCGCCGGTCGACCGGCGGATGAACTGTGGCAGGGTGATCACCTTCCGCGCGACGACATAGGTGCGATAGAGCTGGGGAAAGGTCGCATATTGACGGGGATGGCCGTCCGATCCGTCCGATGACGTCACCACCCAGGGCTGCTTCATGATCAGGTCGACGTCACGATCAGCCATGTTGAAGCTCGCCACGCTGCTGCCCGCCGGGCCGGTGCCCGTGGCATTGGGCGTGCGCAGGATGCGGATCGCCGCGTCGATCGGTGAGAGCCCCCATTGCGTCGCCATCGTTTCGAGCGTCTTGCCGCTCCAGGGCTGGCCCTGCGCGGTCAGCAACAGCGAATCCGCCCCACCCCGCCGACGCAGATTCTCCGCCATCTCGATCTTCAACCGCGCGAGCGTCGCCAGATCGTCGAACCGGGCGAGCAGCTTGGGATAGCCGCCGTCCATCGCCCAGCCCGGCACCAGCGCGGCATCGACGCTCGACCCCGAGGCCAGCCAGGGATATTGGTCCGCGGTGACGGCCTGCCCCTTGCTGCGCGCCGCCTTGATCGTGGCGATCAGCGCGGGCGCCTGGCCCTGCACATCGACGCCCAAGGCCTTCAGGTGAGCGAAATGGACCGGCGTGCCAGCGATGCGCCCGATCTCGATCGCCTCTCGGGTCGAGGCAAGAAGGCCGATCGAATAATGCGCCTCGTCGCGCTGGTGCGTGTCGTACATACCACCGCGCTTGCCCGCTTCACGGGCGACCGCCGCCACCTCGGCCGTCTTGGCAAAGCTTTGCGGCGGATAGAACAGGCCGGTGGACAGGCCATAGGCGCCCTCGCACATCGCACGGGCTGCAAGGCGCTTCTCTTCCGCCAGTTCCGCGGCCGTGGGCGCGCGGGCATCCTGTCCCAGCACGCGCTCGCGGATCGCCCCGAAGCCGACGAAAGGCACGACATTGGTGCCGATCCCGCTGGCCTCCAGCGCGCGCGCATCCTTCGCCACCTCGAACGTACCATAGCCGTCGACGCCGATCACCACGGTCGAGACGCCTTGCGCCAGCCAGGGAAGATTGAGCCGCGCCTCGGCATCGGCCGAGCGGATATAGCTGTCCGGATGGGTATGCGCATCGATCAGGCCGGGCGCGACGATCAGCCCCCGCGCATCGATCTCGTCAACCGCCGCCGTGCCGCGGGCGCGGCCGACATAGACGATGCGATCGCCCGCCAACTCGACATCGCCGACAAAGGGCGGCGTCTCGGCACCCGTATAGATGGTGCCGCCCCGGATCACGACATCGACGCGCGGCGTACTCGACGCCGTGGCGACGCACCAAACCAGTGCGGTCAGGACAAGACGCTTCATCTCGGGCTCCTCTCGGGTTGCAGGTGGGTGACGGTCGTGGCGACCGCGTCGACCGCGGCGCGGCTGAACGGCATGGGTAGCATCTGGCCCGCACTCCACGGGCCACCCTGGTCCTGCCGGTGCGGGGAGCGCGGATCGTTCGACTGGCCCGGCAGGTTGAGCATCAGCGAACGATCCCAGTCACCGACATCGATCACCTCGAGATAGCTCGCGCCGCCGCCGACCCGCCAGTCCGGTCCGTTGCCCAGCCAGCGGGCCATCACCGTAAAGCCATCGCCGCCTGAGCCGCCCACCTCGATCGCGGGGAAAGCCGCCGCGATCGCCGGAAGCCGCGCAAGCGGATGCGTGATCCGGACCCGGTGCAGCATATCCCACCGCCAGGCCGTGGGATCGGGCCCCAGCAGCTTGCCCGCTTCCGTCCAGCCGACGGCGAGCGACTCGTCGACCAGGTCGGGCCGACCAGCGGCTACACGGAGCAGTTCGGGCGGCTCGATCGAGGAAATCAGGCTGCGTGCGTTTTCCGGGACCTGTGCGCCGAGCATCCGTACATTCAGCGCGCGCAGCACGACCTCGTACAGTGCCGCCGCCCCGCTCGCACCGTCGATCCGCGTATCCCAGCGCGCCAGCATCGCGACCGCCGCCGCCGCTCCGGGCGAAGGCTGGCGCGGTAACATCGCCTGGAAGCGCCGGGCGAGCGACGACGATGTGTCGTGCTGCAGCGCCACGCTGTCGGCCAGGCTGTGCCGGGTCTGCTTCGACAGCACGTCGGCAATGCGATCATAGCGTGCGGGATCGCGGAACGAGAAGGCCGGGCTCCTTTCGATCGGCCAGCCTGGCGGCAGGTTGTTCTGGTTCGCGGAGGCGAACCAGCCCGCAGCGGGATCGAACACACCGGGCAAGGCGCGGAAATCGCGCATCCCCACCCAGTCGTAACGTCCATCGCCCGGTACCGGCAGCAGGCCATGGCCGCGCTTGCGCTCCGGCCAGAAGCCGATGGCCTGCCACGCATGATGCCCGCGCACATCGGCATAATGGAAATTGGTGGGCGACGGGTGGAACTTGAACGCCTCGCGCAACCCCGCCCAGTCCTCCGCCAGGTTGATGGCCACCATCGAAAACGCACCCGATCCGCCCGGCTGCATTCCCACCGAGGCGATCGCAGTCGCGCGCGAACGGGCCGAATCGTGCGACACCACCGGCCCCTGCACCGCGTAACGGAGCACCGCCCGGTGCGGCGGCGCGTCCTTCACGGGAATGTCGATCACCTCCCGCTCGAACCGCTTCCAGCCGCCGTCATGGCGGTAACGCTCCGGGTCGTCCGGATGGAGCTCCAGCACGAACAGGTCTTCCTGGTCGATATGGAAATTGGTGCGACCGAAGGCGAAGCGGTCGGTATGGCCCTGCATGATGCCCGCCAGCCCCGGCGCCCCGCCGCCGATTACGTCCAGGCCGGGCGCGCTGAGATGGGCGACGTGGCGCGGCCCGAACCCGCCAATGCCCAGATGCGGGTCATTGGCCAGGATCGGACGCCCCGTCGCGGTGCGGCTTCCCGCCACCGTCCAGGCGTTCGACCCGGCATTGGTGGCGCTCAACATCTCGTCCCGCTCCCGGGTCGGCGTCTCTCGTCCGAACGGCAGCGGCCCAAGCTGCAACACCCCCATGTCCGCCTCGCTGACCTGTGCCGGGTCCAGTCCCTCCGGCACGGTCATCGCGATCGCGGGGCGCAGCGGGGCCACCAGCCGGTCGAGGTCGAGCCGCCCCATTGCCGCCAGCATGGCGCGGCGAATCTCGTCGTCGACATTGCCGACCGAGCCGCCCCGCGCCACCACCAGATCGCGCAATTCCCAACGCATCGGCATCACGCCCAGAATGCGATATTCCAGCGGCAGCAATGTCGGATCGCGCTCCACTTCGGCGATCCGGGCATTGATCCCAGCGACATAGCCCCGCACGCAGTCCAGGACCGGCGACGGGATGCGGGCCAGCTCCGCATCGAGATCGCCGCGATAATGGAACAGCTGCGCCTTGGCGTCATATGTCGCGAACGCCGCGCCGAACGCCTCGGCCATCCGCCCCATTTCCCGGCGATGGGCGAAGTCGATCTGGAACAGCCGGTCACGCGCAACGACATAGCCCTGACCGAAAAAGGCGTCCGCCTTGGTCTGCGCGCGGATATGCGGGATGCCCCAGCCATCGTCCACGATCTCGATCGGTCGCGACAGGCCGGGCACCGTCGCATAGGCGGTCGAGCCGACCGGTCGGGCGATCCCTCGCCAGGGCGCAAGCGCACCCAACGCGGTGGCGCCGAGCAGGAATGTACGGCGAGAGACCATGGCTTCCCCCTTCTCGAACCATGCGGTGTGTCGGATCATCCCGTGGCGCACCCCCGCAAAGTCGGTGATGCCCCCTGTCGACAGGACGGCCGGTGCCAGACCATAGGGCGGCCCGACGCGCGTGCAATGCCGCCATAATCCAAGGCTATGGCCCACCCAACGATCGGTAGTCGGACGACCCTTGACCTGGGTTGCGTCTCGCCTGCACCATTCCGGAAGCACGGATCAGCGAAAAGATCATGACCGGCCGCAGGGAGATCACGCTCCAAAGATCGTGAATAGGGGGATTGCATATGACCGACGGATCTCGGCGCCGTCTGATGAGCGCCGGCACGGGCCTGACAGCCTTGTCGATGGCGCTTGCCTCCCCCGCCTTTGCCCAGACGACGCCGTCACCCGGCGCGCCCCCGTCCCCGCCGGACATCAACGGAACGCAAATCGACCCGGACGACATCACCGTCACCGGCACGCGGATCATCCGCAACGGGTTCCAGTCGCCGACGCCGCTGACCGTGGCGACGCAAGAGGATATCCTCAACACCTCACCGACGAACAACATTGCCGATTTCGTCAACCAGCTGCCCGCGCTGGCAGGTTCCACCCGCCCCTCCAATTCGCGGCTGGCGATCAGTTCGGGCCTGGCGGGCATCAATGCGCTCAACCTGCGCGGTCTGGGCGAGATCCGCACGCTGGTGCTGCTCGACGGGCGGCGGACGGTGTCGTCCAGCGTCACCGGTCTGGTCGACGTCAACACCTTCCCCCAGGCCTTGGTAAAGAGCGTCGAGATCGTCACGGGTGGCGCATCGGCGGCCTATGGATCGGACGCGGTCGCCGGGGTCGTCAACTTCGTGCTGGACAAGAAGTATCAGGGCATCAAGGTCCTGGCCGACAGCGGGATCACCGAACGGGGCGATGGTGCAAATTACTCATTCAGCGCCGCCGTCGGGACGGCCTTTGGCCGCGATGATCGCGGTCATCTGCTGCTGAGCGGCGAATGGGCGCATCGCGACGGCATCTTCCGGGTCGACCGCGCATGGAACGCGCGCGGCGTGGTCCGGATCACCAATCCCAATTACACCAACACCAATGGCCAGCCGCAATATCTGATCCGCCAGCCGGTCGGCGTCTCCAACACGACCCCCGGTGGCATCATCCTGAATTCCAGCGGCGGCGTGGCGAACCGGCTACGCGGTCTCTATTTCGGGCAAGGCGGCGCAGCGAGCCAGTATCAATATGGCGCGCTCAGCTTCCCGGCGCCGGGCGGCGCCACCGCCCCTTCGCTGACCCAGGGCGGGGACTGGCGCGTCAACGATCAGGGCCGCAATATCGGCCTGGATGCGGACGACGACCGCCGGGGCGCATTCGGCCGGTTGAGCTACGAAGTCGCCAATGGCGTGACGCTGTTCGCCGAGGCATCGTACAACTGGCAAAAGACGCTGTTCAACGCCGGGCCGCAATCGACGACCGGCATCACCCTCACGGCGGCCAATCCCTATCTGCAGGCCGCCCTGGCCAATGCGGTGTCCGCCGGGCTCATCACCCCGGCGGAGCGGTCCGCCGTCACCTCGGTGACGGTCGGCAGCACCGCCGTCGACCTGCCCTACCGAAAGAACAACAGCAGCCGTGACGTTCAGCGTTACGCGATCGGCGGCGAGGGTGAGTTTCAGGCATTCGGCCACACGGCCTTCTGGAACATCTACGGCCAATATGGCGAAACGAATGCGCATGAACAGCTGCGCGACATCATGAACACCGCCAACATGGCCGCAGCGACCGACGCGGTCGCCGCACCGGCGGGCAATGCGCTGGGTGTGGCAGCGGGCACGATCGTATGCCGATCCTCGCTGACCGCGCCGACCAATGGCTGCGTGCCGCTCAACCGGCTGGGCATCGGCGTCGCGAATCCGGCCGCGATCGACTATGTCCTGGGCGATCCCTATCGCGACCAGAAACTGAAACAGACCGTCGCCGGTGCCAATCTGTCGATGACCCCGTTCGCGACCTGGGCGGGCGACGTCAGCGTCGCGGTAGGCGGCGAATATCGCCGGGAGTCGGTATCCGGCTTCGTGCCCAGCCAATATCAGACCGGCTGGTCCGTGGGCAATTTCCTGCCCACCTTCGGCAGCTATCACGTCAAGGAAGCCTATCTCGAAACGGTGGTCCCGCTGGGCCTCGGCCTGGAGTTCAACGGCGCGGTTCGCGGGACCGACTATTCCACCTCGGGCTATGTCACCACCTGGAAGCTCGGCGCGACGTGGCAACCCATCCCGGACATCCGCTTCCGCGCCACCCGTTCACGCGACATCCGGGCCCCCAATCTCAGCGAGCTGTACGCATCGGGCACGTCGCGGACCAATACGCTGACCGATCCCGCGACCGGGCGAACCACCGTCACCTTCCGCGAAATCACGACGGGCAACCCCAATCTGCACCCCGAAAAGGCCGATTCGATCTCGATCGGCGTCGTGCTCCAACCCCGCTTCCTTCCCGGCTTCTCGGCCTCGGTCGACGGCTTCGACATCAAGCTGAGAGACGCGATCGGGCAATTCTTCGCACAGGACATCATCAATCGCTGCTATGAAGGGCGCAAGGACTTCTGTGCCGCCTATGGCCCCGATCCCTCGGGCGACCGGGAGTTGTTCTTCCGGGCCAGCCCGTTCAACTTCGCGCGGCAATGGGTACGCGGCATCGACTTCGACGCCAACTACCGCGTGCCGCTGAGCGACCTCGTCCGTCAAGCCCCCGGCGCGGTGACGCTTCACGGGCTGGCGACGCGGTATATCCACAACATCACCGACAGCGGCGTGCCGAACGTGGTGCCGGTCGACATCGTCGGCCAGCTGAACGGCACCAGCCCGCCCAAATGGATCTATCGGTTCAACCTGGCCTATGACGATGACGGCTTCTCGGTCACCGGCACGGCGCGCGGGGTGAGCAGCGGGACCTATGGCAACAACTACATAGTCTGCAATGGCAACTGCCCGACCGGGCGCCCCGCCGCGACCGTTTCGCAATTCCCGACGATCGACGACAACTCCATCTCGGGCGCGATGTATCTCGACCTGAACCTGACCGCCAAGATCAAGACGCATAGCGGCGGTCGCGCCGAGCTGTTCCTGAACATCACGAACCTGCTGGATCGCGATCCCATCCTGTTGCCGGAAACAGGGCTTGCGGCGAACAGCACCTATTCAGACCTGCTCGGCCGCGCCTTCCGGTTCGGCATCCGGTTCCAGACCCGCTGAGCCGGCGCAGCGGGGCGTTCACGGCGGCGCGACCGCCGTGATCCGTCCCCGCCGCCCCCCTCCCGTCCGGCGCCGCCATCAGGCCGGCAGGGTGGGCGGCGCGACGACGGCACGAAGCGACCCTGCCCGATCCAGGAAAGGAGGAAAGCCGTGCCGCTGCGGGCATCCGTAACCATCGCCGACGACGAATGGGGCGTGCCGCATATTCGCGCCTCCTCGATCCCCGATGCTTATTTCGGTCAGGGCTATGTCGTCGCCCGCGACCGGCTGTTCCAAATCGATCTCCAGGTGCGGCGCGATCTGGGACGGCTGGCGGAGGCGTTCGGCGCGCGGTTCGTGCCCCATGACCATGCCGCGCGCCTGCTCCTCTATCGCGGCAACGTCGAGAGCGAACTGGCGGAGCTTCCCGTGGACGTTGTCGTTTGCGCCCGCGCCTATGTCGACGGGATCAACGCCCGCATCGCCGAGCTGGAGGGCGATCCCTCTCTATTGCCGCCGGAATATGACGTGCTGAAGCTGCAACCACTGCGGTGGGACATTGCCGACCTGGTCCGCGTCCGCCGTGGCGACATGGGCAGCGTTACCGACGAAATCCGGCGGGCCCGGCTCGCAACGCTTGGCCTGCTAGACCTCGACACGCTGGTCGCACCGCTGACCGGGGACCGCACGCCCCAGCTACCCGAGGGGCTCGATCTGGCAGCCGTCTCTCAGGCCGATCTGGGTATCTTGGGCGAGACCGAAGGGCCGCTGCCCTGGAGCGGCACCTCGCCTGCCGGTTACGACCCGGTCGAGGACCGCCTCGACCGCAACGCGCATGGCAGCAATGCTTGGACAATCTCGTCTGCGCGGTCGGCCACCGGTCGCCCGATCCTGGCCAATGATCCGCATCTCGGTATCGGAGGCTTTTCCCCACGTCATCTTGCCCATCTCACCGCCCCGGGTTTCGACGTGATCGGCGCGGGGAGCCCCGGCATGCCCGGCATCATGCAGGGCCATACCGACCATTATGCGTTCGGGCGGACCAATTCGCATATCGATCAGGAGGATCTGTACGTCCTGGAGCTGAGCCCGGACGATCCCGAATGCTATCGCCATCAGGACCAATGGAAGCGGTTCGCAAAGACGACCGAAACGATCCGCGTGAAGGACGCCGATGACGTGGTGGTGACGCTCCGCCATGCCGAACACGGGCCGGTGTTGCGCCACGATCCATCCCGCCTGCGTGCCACGGCCATGGCGTCGGCCTCGCTGCTTCCCGGCGCTAACATGACCTTTGCCATCATCGCGCTCAATCTGGCAGGGAACTGGGACGAAATCGCCGAGGCCGCCCGGCTGCACGTGGCGCCGACCAACTTCCATTATGCCGATATCGACGGCAACACGGGCTGGCGATTGCTGGGCCATGTTCCAATCCGTAACCAGGCTGACGGCCTGTTGCCGGTGCCGGGCGACGGACGCCATGACTGGCAGGGTATTCTTCCCGCCGAGCAGATGCCGACGCTTCTCAATCCGGCGCAGGGCTGGTTCGCCTCGGCCAACCAGTTCAATCTTCCACCGGAATGGTCGTCGACCAAGGGAATGACGAGCTTCACCTGGAACGCGCCTTATCGCTACGACCGGATCGCGCAGGTGCTCGGTGACGCCGACTGTCATTCCGTCGCCGATAGCGTGGCGTTACAGCATGACGATCTCTCGCTGCCCGCGCAGGCCCTTCTGCCGTTGCTGCCGAAGGCGCTCGACGGCATGGCGGCGCGGGCGGCAGTCATGCTCTGCGACTGGGATGCTCGGCTGGGTGCGGACAGCGCCGCCGCCGCTTTGTTTGAAATGCTGTGGATCGAACTCGGCAAAGCCTGCCTCGCCGCGATCGTGCCCGACAGCGCGCGCGAGTTGGTGACATCGATCGATCCGCGACCGATGCTCGCGCTGCTGACTCATCCCGATACGCGCCTCGGCCCCGACCCTGAGGCGGCGCGCGACGCTCTGCTGGCGAAGGCGCTCGGCCGGGCCTGGGAGACGGCGTCGGAGGCGTTGGGCGCCGATCCGGCCGCCTGGCGTTGGGGTGACATTCACCGCGTCGTCCTTCGCCATCCCCTGTCCGGCTTGCCCGCGATCGACGCCGCGCTACCCGTCATCGAGGGCGGCCGGTCCGGGGGCGACACCTTCACCGTGATGGCGCGCGGCTATGTCGCCGCCCGCGACTATCACGTCAGCCACGGCGCGAGCGTCCTGATGGTCTGCGATGTCGGCGATTGGGATCGGAGCTGTATCCTGACCCTGCCCGGCCAGTCGATCGATCCGCGCTCCCCGCATTACCGCGACGGCTATGCGACGTGGCTAGCCGGTCGGGCACGCCCCTTTCCATTTGGCAGGAAGGCGGTCGACGCACATATTCGCCAGGTGACGGAGCTTCACCCATGACGATCGACCGGCGGCGCTTCGTGCAGGGGATGACCGTGGGGGCAATATTCGCCCAGGCTGTCGTTGCCCAGGCACGGCCGCCACGCTTCGCCGAAGCCTTTGATGAAATCCAATCCTGGGTCGGCAAGGCCTTTCCAGGCGCGGTCGTCGCGATCGGTCTCCATGGTCGGCTGGTGGCGCTGCGCAACTTCGGGCGGATGTCGTCCGCGCCCGATGCGCTGCCCATGCCCCGCAACGCGATCTTCGATCTCGCCTCGCTGACCAAGGTCGTCGGTACGACAACCGCGGCCGAGTTGCTCTATGACCGGGGGCTGCTGGACCTCGACCGGCCGGTGATCGACTATCTGCCGACCTTCGCCGGTACGCCCGGGCATGAGCGGATTTCCGTGCGTCACCTGCTGGGTCACAGCTCGGGCTTGTTCATCACCGATCTTCTCTGGCAGCATAGCCGCAACCGGCAGGAGCTGCTCGCCCTGATCGATCATATGCCGGTCGCATGGACACCCGGTTCGCACTATCAGTATCGCGACGAGAACATGATCCTGATGGGCGAGATCGTCGCGCGCCTATCGGGCAAGCCGCTCGACCGCTTCCTGCACGACGCTGTGTTTGGACCGTTGGGGATGAAGGATACCGGCTTCAACCCGTCCGCCCGCAACTTGGCCAGGATCGTGCCCACCGAGCAGGACAAGATATTTCGGCACCGATTGATCCGGGGCGAGGTGCATGACGAAAATGCCTATGTGCTGGATGGGGTTTCCGGGCATGCTGGGCTGTTCTCCACCGCGCGGGACCTCGCAAAGCTGGCGGAACTCTATCTTCGCGACGGCAAGGGCCTGTTGAAGCCGTCCACCATCGCCGCCTTCACCACTCGCCAGGCCGAACCGCCGGGCACTTCGCGCGCTTTGGGATGGGACATGCCCGATGCCTCCGGTAGCTTTGCCGGGCCGCGCGCCTCACCCGACGCGCTGATCCATACCGGCTTTACCGGCACGTCCATCTATATCGACCGCAAGCGCGATGCCTTCATCATTCTGTTGACCAATCGCGTGAACCCCACCCGCGACAACAAGCGCATCGGCGAAGCGCGCATCGCGATCCACACCGCTATCCTGGCGGCGATCGATGGACTGGCCCCCCAGCGCCACGTTGGTTGATCCCGGACGATCGCTCATCGCATGATGTACAAAATGTGCGATCGCATTTGCTGAGATCATCGGAAGCGGACGGCGTCGCGAACCTCCCCGGCCGATATGCCTTTCACAGGGAGGCCCCCGAGGCATGAGGTTCTCTCAGTGTCTATCCAGTCTGAGGGGGGAACATCCTGCGTTCATTCGGCGAAAATTTTGGCCGCCTTCCCGATACAGCCGGTAAGCACGTTCGTGGTTCACGCCCCATCCTTCCCTGCTCAGCAGGATGCGCGGCTGCCGCCGTGGGACGTCCGGACGTGCGGGACGGTCCCGCGCCCGTCCGGCCATCAGAGCTTTGTTGTCAGAACATCCTGCGGGATATGCCTGTCGAAACTCGGGTCCGCGACGGCTGTTTCAGCGTCCGGTTCTCCTCCTCGCGTTACCTCACGCGTCGCAACCCACCAGCCTCGAGCCCGCCGTACCCCTTCTTCCAGCGACAGAATGTCTGCTCGGAAATCCCCGTAGGGCGGGTGACATCGGTCACCGGCGTGCCGGTCTCCGCCCGGTTCAGCGCAAAAGTGATCTGCTCTTCCGAGTACCACAACTTCTTCAGGTCTCAGATCCTTGCCCGCAGAGTTTAAAGGTCCGACAAACTCTCGCTCAGACCAAGCTAAAAAACAGGAGATACGTCAAAGGGTTGCCCCCAAGCCACCGACTCGGCATCGCGGTCTGATCTTGACCTGCCGCACCGCTTCTCGGGTGGGATGAATTAATGTGTCATTCCCGTGACAAACCCGTCCCATCGGGCGTTCTTCCATTTCAAGGAAGCTATCAGACCGCGATTTCATGAGATCATATATAGCAATCAATAAAAATCGTCTTTAGCCAGTCACTTGGCAATTACGGTGCATACAACTGCGCGCGTTTACAGAAAGGATAACCCAATAAGCAGAATTTAACTAACATATGACATTGACGCGCATATGGTTTCCGCATCGCCACTTCGCAGCGCGAACATCGCTTCGGCCCGCTCCGGATCGGGCAACGTCCACGCGCCCGTTCGCCCGCTGCCTTGATCGAAACCCATGTGGACCGCTCTCCATCTCGCGCTGCTGGCGGGTGCCGCCACGCCGTCCGGGGCGACGGAATCCGCGCGCACAGTGATCCGGCGCGACGTGATCGATCTGCGGGACTTGCCCGCACGCTCCCGATTGTCGGCTCTGACCGTCGACGTCCATGGTCGAGCAGGCAGCGACGCCCGACAGCCCTGGGTGTCCATGGCCGTCAACGGCGTTGTGATCGCGCGGACATGGCTGGGGCGTCAGGACAGCGTCACGCTGCGCGCCGATGTGGACGAACGCCTGCTGTCGATGCGCAGCCTGGTCGAAGTGGCCGCCTATGTGCCGCAATGCGAGACGCCCTATTGCCGCGCTCTGGCCGCATCGGTGCGCGTCGTCGGCCCCGTGCACCAGGACTATGATGCCGCCCGCGCCGACGCCACCTTCGCGCATCTTGCCAGCCGCTATCGGGCCGGCCTGACCCTTTTGCAGGGACCGGACGTCGATCCGGCATTCGGTAAGTTGGTCCGCAATGCCCTGGCGCCCAGGGCCCGTCCGCTCGCGGAAGGCGGGGGGCTGGTCTATGTCTCGCGACAGCAGCCGCCCGATTTCATCGCCCCGATACGCTTCGATCTCGGCCCGGTGAGCCTCGTCCGTCAGGATGGTGTCACGGTCATCCCGCCGGACATGCTGGACAGGCTGACCGTAGTGCAGGTGCTGCGGACCGGCGACCATCCCGTCATCTGGGTGCGCCCAGGCCCGGACGTGCCGCGCGAGCTGGATCTGGACAGCGGCGACATCGGTATTTTCGGGCCATCGGGAAGGCTGATGGCCTTTTCCTATGCCAGCGACGCGCGGACCCTCCATCCCGCTTATGGCCCCGGCGTCGATGCCGACGGATCGCAGCGGACGAAGCGGATCTGGCGCTGGCTCCTCCTGATCGGCTGGGCAGCGGCCAGCGTCGGCCTGGGCCTGGTCTATCGCCGCCTGCCCCGGCGCGTGACGGCGACGGAGGCCCCGGCATGGGCTGCCTGACGATCGGCGATTCCTGGACCGCCGACTTCCTGGTCGAAAACGGCTTCCTCTCGCTCGAGCAATTCGACGAAGCGCTCGACCTGATGGAGCAATGGGACCGGTCGCTGTCCGACGTGGTCATGTCGCGTCGCTGGATGACGCCGCAGGACTTTCATCGCGCGGCGGCGCGGCGCTTCGGCATGACCTTCGTCAACCTTCAGACCGATCCTCCCGACGAGACGCTGCTGATCGAGGCGGAAGTCGAGGATTACATGCGCGAACTGACGATGCCGTGGCGCGTGCAGGATGGGCGCATGGTCGTCGTGACCGCTCATCTGGGACCGGAATCGGTCCTGTACGCGCGGCGCCGTTGGGGTTCCAATATCGACATGGTCGTCACGGCCAAGTTCGATGTCCTGTGGTCCCTGCAAAAGGTCTTCAGCGCCCGCCATTCGCACCGGGCAGTCCACGAACTGGCGGATGCCGACCCGGAGATGTCGGCCCGTACCGTGTTCACCCGGGCGCAGTTGCTGGTCGTCTGGGCCGGGTTGACCCTGCTGTGCCTGGGCCTGGGTTTTGCGCCCACCCCGACCCTGATCGTCGTCAACACGATCACCAGCGTCTTCTATCTCGGCAATTTCGTGTTTCGCGGCGTCCTCGTCTGGGCGGGCGGACGGCGCAGCCACGATCGCCATCGCGCCTTGGCGATGGAAGCGCGACTGCTGCGCGACGAGGATTTGCCGGTCTACACCGTGCTCGTCCCCATGTTCCGCGAGCCGGAGGTGCTGCCGATCCTGGCCGGCGCATTGCGCAAGCTCGACTATCCGCTGGGCAAGCTGGATATCAAGATCGTCCTGGAAGAAGGCGACGACGAGACGATCGACGCGGCCAAGCGACTGGGCCTGGAGGGCATTTTCGAGATCGTGCGGGTGCCGCCGTCACAGCCGCAGACCAAGCCCAAGGCGTGCAACTATGCCCTGCGCTTCGCACGCGGCGAATATCTGGTTATCTTCGATGCCGAGGACAAGCCGGAACCCGACCAGTTGCGCAAGGTCGTCGCGGCGTTTCGCCGGTCGTCGCCCGACGTCGCCTGCATCCAGTGCCGCCTGAACTATTTCAACGCGTCGGAAAACTGGCTGACGCGGATGTTCACGCTCGACTATTCCCTGTGGTTCGACCTGATGCTGCCCGGGCTCGAGCGGCTGGGGATCCCGATCCCGCTGGGGGGCACGTCGAACCATTTCAAGATCGAGGTCCTGCGCGAGCTTCATGCATGGGATCCCTTCAACGTCACCGAAGACGCCGATCTGGGAATCCGCATGACCCAGAAAGGGTATCGGGTCGGCCTGGTCGATTCGACGACCTATGAAGAAGCCAATGTCTCGCACGCCAATTGGGTGCGGCAGCGCTCGCGCTGGATGAAGGGCTATATGCAGACGTGCCTGGTTCACACCCGGCGCCCGCTGCACCTGATGAAGACCGTCGGTCCGCTGGGGACGCTCGGCTTTGTCAGCTTCCTGGGCGGGACGGTCCTTTCCGGCCTGCTCAATCCCATTTTCTGGGCGGTCTTCCTCTTCTGGGCGGTGACCCAGACGGGGGGCTTCGACATCGTCTTCCCGCCGATGCTGCTCTACACCAGCATGCTGAACCTGCTGATCGGGAACGGCATGTTCATCTATCTGATGATGCTCGCGCCGTTCCGGCGACGCTGGGTCCAGCTGGCGCCCTATGCGCTGACCGTCATGTGGTATTGGGTGCTGCTGTCCGTCGCCGCCTGGAAAGGGGCGTGGCAGCTCGTCACCCGGCCCTTCTACTGGGAGAAGACCCAGCACGGTCTGTCGAAATTCACCGCGGCCGAAGTCTCCAGCGCGCTGGAGGAACAGGCGGCATGAGCGTCGTTTCGTTGGCCGGAACCTCGGCGGGGGGCGGGCGCTGGCGATGGTCGGTGCCAGCCGGCAGCGGGATCGCGCCGTCGGCGCTTCTCGCCATTCTGGTCGCCCTGGCGGGCTACCGCCTGGCCGCGCGGATCAGCGAACTGGGATTGTGGCACGACGGCACCGCGGAACTGGCGGGCCGGGCGGTCCTGTCGGCCGCGGGCCAGTCCGATCCCACCGCGCTCCTGACCAGCTATCCGCCCCTGCCCTATTTCCTGCTGATATTGGGCGAGATGCTGGGGCGGCCGCTCGGACTCGATCCGGTCGCGCTGGTCGACGCGGTGCTGCTGGGCGGCCTGGCGGCACGATATGGGGGATCGCTGGCGGAAAGGGGGGCGTCGACCGGCACCATCATGCTCCTCGTCCTGCTGCTGGCGGTGCACCCCCTGTCGATCTCGGCCCTCACACAAGGGCCGCAGGCCTTGTTGCTCCTATGGGGCGGCTGGGTGCTGGGGCGCAGCATGATGGATACCCGCACGATCACCGGCATCAACGAGACGATCGCGCTGTCGCTGGCGCTGCCGATGCTGGCGATGACCAGCGCGCAGGGTGCGGCGATCACGATCGGGGCCATCCCCTTCCTGATCTTCGCAGTGCCCCGCGACCTGGCGGAGCGGCATTATGTCGGCACCTATCTGGTGCTGCTGTTCCCGCTGGTCCTATCCGTCCTGTCGCTGTTCGCGCTGTTCGTGATCATCCTCCACGCCCCGCTGGCGGTCATCGTCGGGGATATCTATCACGCGGTGCGCGGCGGCACGCCCCCTGGCTGGGCGATCGCGGCGCTGGCACCGATCGCCACGGCCGCTGTGGCGACCATCGCCGTCCTGCTGTCGACGATGCGGACCGCGCCGCGCGCCCTGCGTGAAAGCGTTGCAGCAGGGCTGGCCAGCCTGATGCTTGCGTCGATCCTCGTCGTGGCGACCGGGATTGCCCGTCATCCTGGGGAAGTCCTGGTCCCTGCCCTGGGCCTTGCCGCCGGGGTTTCGACGCGGTGGCCAGTGGAGAAGCTGTCGCAGGCGGGCCTGCTGATCCTGGCCGGGGCGCTGGTCTCGGCCCCGGTGATCCTTGGCGCCGATGTCAAGGCGAACGGGCTTGTCGCGCAGGCAGTGACGGAGCGAACCGGCGCAATGTCGGCCGATCGTGCGCTGGGCCGCTATCTGGTGGGGCATCGCGACGTCATGATCGACGCCTTGGCCCACCCGGCGGTGGTGGCCGCACGCGGCAGCGCCGAAGGCCTGTTGACCGATAGATCTCCCGCATTCGGCGTATCGGTACTCGCACACCGCGTTTTGACGTCCGCCGTGGCAGTTCGCGCGCATCGCCCCGGCGAGAGCGACGACGCCATCAGCCGCAGCATGCCCAACCTGTTCGAGCAGGGCCCGCCCGGCTACCGGCTCGCCTTCGATCAAGGCGGCTGGCGGGTATGGGCACGCCCAGAAAGGTCGAAATTCCATGAACAGCGCTCGCATTCTGTTGGTCGACGACAGTGCGGAGGCCCGTGACGCGGGTATGCTCGCACTGGCCACGGGGGGATTTGCACGGGTGGAGGGCGCCAGCGACGCCAATCACGCCTATGACCTCCTTGGCATCGACGATGGTCCCGCCGCCCCTGCCTTCGACTGCATCCTGCTCGACATCCTGATGCCGGGCGTCGACGGCATAGAGGCCTGCGCCGCCATCCGGTCCTCGGGCCGGTATCGAGACGTGCCGATCATCATGGTCAGCGGCCAGAACGACGTATCGTCGCTCAACCAGTCTTTTGTCGCCGGGGCAAACGACTATGTCACCAAGCCGTTCAGGCCGATCGACCTTCTCGCCCGGACCCGCGCCGCGCTGCGTTTCAAGCGGGAGATCGATCGCCGACGCGCACGGGAAAAGGCCCTGCGCGACAAGACGATGGTACAGGAGGAATTGCGCGGCTTTCTCCCCGACATGTTGATCGCCAACCGATCGCTTCTCGATGCCGAACTCCGTCTTGCCGCCGACAATGGCGTGGATACGACGCTGTGTGCGCTGCAGGTTCGCGCGCTTGATCCCTATCGCCTGGAACATGGGGCGGCTGCGGCGACACGGCTGATGCGCCAATTGTCGATGGCATTGTGCGACGTGGCCGCACCGATGGGCGCGGTGCTCGGCCTGTTCGACGACGGGCTGTTCCTGTCGATCGCCCCCAATGTCGATCCTGCGGGCATGGTGGCATTTGGCGAGGCCGCGCTGTCACGGATCGACGCGATGAAGCTCCCCCATGGCGCGTCGGCCCGCGACCTGCACGTCGCGCTGGATGCCGTGGTCGACATGGCCAGCGGCGACCGGCTGCTGCTGCTGCCCGGCGAGATGATCACGCTGCTCGAACAACAGCAGCGGCGCAGACCCTTTCTTCCCCTCCCCGATATGGACGTCCTTTGATGAAATATGCCACCCGCTCCATCCTGGCCGTCGCCATCGCGTCCGTCGCGCTCGTCCATGCCACGGCGGCCGAGGCGTCGGCCTGGACGTTGCCCAAGGGCAAGGGACAGGTCCTGGTCACCGGCGTCTATTCGCACAGCGACCGGGGCTTCGACGCGAACGGCCGGACCATCGACATCCCCGATTACGACAAGCAGGAAGTCTATGTGCTGGGTGAATATGGCGTCACCGACGATCTGACGCTGATCGCCGCGCCGAGTTTCCGGCATGTCGGCATCCAGGGGGCGACCGACGACACCAGCGGGCTGGGTTATACCGAGTTTGGGGGCCGTTACCGTGTGGCCAGCGGATCGCGCTGGGTCGGCTCGCTCCAGGCGACGGCACGGATTCCTGGAACGCGGCGTCGCGATTCCCTGGCCCAGGTGGGCAGCACCGACGCCGAATTCGACGTGCGAGCGCTGGGCGGCGCGAGTTTCACGATCGGGCGCATGTCCGGCTTCATCGACCTGGCGGGCGGCTATCGCGTGCGGGCGGGAGATCCCCCCAACGAGTTCCGGGCCGACGCGACCCTGGGCATCCGCCCGGTCAAGCGCGTCCTGCTCTATACATCCGTGTCGAACAGCTGGTCCGACGGGGCCGGCAAGGGCGTCTTCAAGGCGTATCGCTATCACAATGCCTTCCTGAACGCCGCCTATGATCTGAACGATCGCTGGTCGCTTCAGCTCGGCGGACTGGCGACGGTCGGCGGAAAAAATGCCCTGCGCGAGCGCGGGGGCACCGGCGGCCTGTGGTTCCGCTTCTGAACGCCTTGCCCGCGCAATCCTTAGGACCGGCCGATGCTCGTCCCCTTCGCAGTCTGAACATTCCAAAACATGGGGTATCAGGACCGATCGGCGTGGTCCTGGCGGATGCTTGACGCCCGATCGGCTCTCCGGGCACGATGGGGCCGGGGGTCGCTTCGGGGGTAGGCGTCAAGGTGGGGCAGGACGGGGGCCAAGGCGGCAAGCGTCTGGACGGGTGGAAATCGATCGCGGCCTATTTCAATCGCGATCGGACCACGGTCATGCGCTGGGCGCGGGAACGCGACTTGCCGGTGCGGCGGATGCCGGGTGGGAAACAGGGCTCGGTCCTTTGTTTCGAACAGGAACTGGCCGCCTGGGCACTTCATCAGGACGATGACGAGGATCGCGGCGAAGCGGCGACCGTCCCGAGCGATGTCTCTGCCTCGCCCCCACCCCCGCCCCTGGCCGAAGAGGTCGCAATAGCCCGGTTGGGGCGACCGCCCGGCTGGGCGAACACAGCGCGGTGGTGACGAACGCGTACGGAAACGCGTCCCCTCGCGCGCTGGCCGGTCGAGCATGGGCGTGTCACCGAAATGCTGCGCCTGCATGAAGCCCATGGCGTCGTATCGATGGTCATCGGTCAGCACGACCAGGATGTCGCGCGGCCTGACGCCCGACATACGCGGTAGGCGGCGCGGCTCCAGTGCGGCGCCCGCCGCCATCGAATAGATGCGAACGCACCGCCGGTTCCGGCCAGCAGCACCCCGTGCCGGGTCGTGTCGCCGTTCATCAGAAGTCCTTCCGCAGCAGAAGGCCCGCGTAACGCCGGTCGTCGCGCGGCACGAAGCGGACGGTCCCGCCAAATGTGCCGTTGCTCAGGAAGCTGGCATAGGAGGTGTTGGCGATGTTCTTCACATAGGCGCGAAGCTGCCATCCATCGCCGGGCCGGATCAGCGCCACACTGGCGTTCCAGATGGCAAAGGCGGGCTGGACCGTGTTGGGCGTCTCGGCCAGCGAATATTGCACCTTGCTGCTGAACGACACGTCGCTCTGGAACTCAAGCGACAGCGCATCCGACAGGGCGAAGCGATAGGCGGCATTCTCGAACAGGCGAACGCGCGGTGCGAAGGGCAGCGGCTGGCCATTGATGTTGCAGCTGACCGGTGCGCCGACCGGGCAGTTGAAATTGCGGACGGTGGCGTCGGTGAATGCCCCCGACAGGTCGACGGTGAAGCCCTGGGCCGGGCGCAGCGTCACGTCCGCCTCGACTCCGCGCGACCGGACCGATCCGGCGTTGATCAGCCGCGTGACCGGAGCGCCGCCGACCGCGTCCGTAAAGTTCGCCTGATAGCCGTCGAAATCGGTCGTATAGACCGCCAGCGCATAGCTGAGTGCGCGGTCGGCGGTGCTGCCCTTGATCCCGGCCTCATAGGAGTTCGACGTTTCGGGGTTCAGCGGGACTTCGTCCAGCAGGGTCGTCGCACTGAGCGAACGCATGTTGAAATAGACGTTGTAGGCCGGGCCCTTATAGCCGCGCGAATAGGTGAAATAGGTCTGGGCATGGTCGCCCAGATCGAGTTGAAGCCCGAGGCGGTAGCTGTCGCCACGCGCATCGGTGCGGCCCGTCGCATTGTGATAGGCGCGAATGCCGGGCCGGTCGAGCGACGCCGCGCCGCTGTTCGTCGGGTCGTTGGTCGACGTGCGGACATGATAGAAGTCCAGCGTGTCCCAGGTCGAACGATAGCCCGCGATTCCCCGGAAATGCGGGGTGAAGTTGATGTTCGCCTCGCCGAACAGCGCGTAATTGTGGTTGGTGATGCCGTAATTAGCGATGCCGGTGGTGCTGGTCCGTGTCGTGCCCGACAGCGTGGTCAGTGCCCGCTGGTATCGCTCGTCGGTCCGCGCGCGCAGATAATAGGCCCCCAGGACATAATCGATCAGCCCGCCCTTGGGCGAGGTCAGCCGAAGCTCCTGCGAGAATTGGCGGCTGTTGACCGTGCCGTCATCTACTCCCGACGGAAAAGCGGCCGTCAGCTGGGCGAGACCATCATAATCCTGCCGCTGCTGGTTCAACCATCGCCGCCAGGCGGTGATCGAGGTGACGTGATAGTCGCCCAGCGCCAGTTCGCCGGTCAGCGATCCGCCATAATTCTCGTCGCGGACGTTGGTGTCGATATCGGTCGCCAGCCGCCGGTTGGACGGCGACGCGACGATCCCCTGCCCGGCCAGCGCGGTAGCCAGGGCGATGGAGTCCGTGATCGCGTTCGTCGGATAGGCGATCTGCCGGGTCGAGCTGTAGACCCCCGCCACCGTCTCGCGCGTGTTCAGATAGTCGCCGATCGCGGTGATCTTCAGCGCGTCGAAAGGCGTCACCACCAATTTGCCGCGCGCGCCGTAACGGCGCGAGCCATTGGCATCATGGCCGGTCGCGACATTGCGCAGATTGCCGTCAAAATTGCTGTAGAGGCCGCCGATCAGCACCTGGACCTTGTCCGGCACGATCGCGCCCGAGACGCCCGCCTTGATGCGATATTCCTGATCGGTCGTCGCCCCGGCCTCGCCAAAGGCGTGGAATTCGTCAGTCGGGTTGCGCGTGACGATATTGACCACCCCCGCCGACGCATTCTTGCCGAACAGGGTGCCCTGCGGCCCGCGCAGCACCTCGATCCGCTCGACCTCGCCCAGGTCGAGCGTCGACTGGCCCGGACGGGTCAGCACCACGCCGTCGAGCACGGTCGATACCGACGGCTCGACGCCGGGCGAGGTCGTGATCGTGCCGATCCCGCGGATGAAGACGGTGCGATCCTTGTTAGACGCGCCGCTACGAAAGCCGACCGACGGGATCGAGGCTGCGATCCGTTCAAGATTGTTGAGCTGCCGCTCCGCCAGCGTACCGCCCTCCAGCGCGGTGATCGCGATCGGCACCTGTTGCAGAGTCTCGTTGCGATAGCGCGCAGTCACGACCACCTCGCCGTCAGCGGGCTTGGTATCGGTTTTAGCGATGGGCGCATCCTGTGCGGTGGCGGACGTGGCAATTAGCGTAAAAGCGGTGCCGACAAGCAGCACGGACAGGCGTCGATCGATCATCTGGTCCCCTTTCAGATCGACGCGGAGGCTAATGTCCACTTATTGCATGGGAAATAAAGAAGCACCTCACCCGTTAGCAGCGCGGCTTTAGCTCCCGGCCTCGATCGGCCTGAGCCGGGGCAACAGCAATTGCACCCAGCCGAGCGCCGCGAGATAGGCCACCGCCGCGAACAGCAGCAGCGGCAGATAGCCCAGCCCCGCTGCCAGGATCAGCCCGGCGATCTTGGCGATGGCGACGCCCCCCATATTGCCGCAAAAGGAACCGAACGCCGTCACCCGGCCGACCCGGTGCTGCGGCACGATATCGGCGATCATCGCGAAGATGTTGGTGGAAAAGGCCTGATGCCCGGCCAGCGCCAACGCCATCAGCGACACCGCGACCGGATAGCTGTGCGTCAGAAGCGCCAGCGGGATCGGGACGACGGCCAGTGCACCGCCAAGCAGCACGGCCTTGCGCGCCGCATTCACCGACCAGCCACGCCCGAGCAGCCGGGTCGGCACCGCTCCGCCGATCAGCGAGCCGATCGCCGCGCCACCATAGGCCAGCGCCAGTGGCACGCCGAGCGCGACGCCCGACAGCCCGAATTGCCGATGAAAGAAGTCGGGCAACCAGAAGAGCAACAGCCACCAAGTCGCATCGGACAACAGCTTGGCCCCCGCCACCGCCCAGGTCCGCCGGTCGCGCAGCAGCGGCACGTCGGGCAACGGCGGTGCGGCATCGGCCAGCTTGGGCGCGGCAAAGACGATCCCCCGCGCCGCTATCAACCAAGTCAGGGCCCAGCCCAGCCCGACCAGCCCGACCGCGATGAACGTACCCCGCCAGCCGAATGTCAGGCCGAGGACCGGAATGGCCAGCGGCGCCAGGATCGCACCCAGGCTGTTGGCGGCATTGCCCGCACCGAACCCGGCGGACCGCCAGCGCGGCGGCAGGACGGCGGCGACCGTCTTGATGCCCGTGGGCGTCCCCATCGACTCGGTCGCGCCCAGGGCCACGCGCACCGCGATGAACGCGCCCATCGACCGCGCCCAGCCATGGAGCAAGGCCGCGACGCTCCACGCCGCCACCCCGATCGGATTGGCCCAGCGCACGCCCAGCCGATCCACGATCCAGCCACTGAACAGGAAACCGACCGCCGCGCCGCCCTGAAACCAGGCGGCCAGCGTGCCGTAATCGTCATCGCTCCAGCCAAGATCGGCGGCGATCACCGGCTTCAGCACCGCGATGACCTGCCGGTCGACGAGGTTCAGAACACCGGCCGTGATGACCAAAGCAAATAACAGCCCGCGATGGCGCGCGCTCAATTCCCCGACATGTCTCATGCCCGCATCATGGCGAGGCGCCGGGCACGGCGGCGAGACAGTTTCTCTATCGCGCCGCCAAGCCGCTCACAATGTCAGCGGGGCATGATCGATCCGCGGCAGGACATGGCGGGCGAACAGGTCCGCCTCCGCCGCATGCGGATAGCCCGACAGGATGAACGCATCGATGCCCGCTTCGCGATAAGCCTGCAGCTTGGCGAGAACCTGATCGGGATCGCCGACGATCGCCGCGCCACATCCCGAACGCGCCCGACCGATGCCGGTCCACAGATTGGCCTCGACATAGCCGTCGTCGCTGCCCTCGCGCAGTTCCGCCTGGCGGCGGACGCCCGCCGATTGCGAATCCAGCGAACGCGACCGGATCGCCGCGCCGGTGGGATCATCCAGCTTGGACAGCAGCCGGTCGGCGGCGACGCGCGCCTCCGCCTCGGTTTCGCGAACCACGACATGGACGCGGTAGCCGAAGCGCAAGCTCCGGCCGCGCCGCGCGGCCCGCGCACGCAGGTCGGCGACGATAGCGCGCACCCCCTCCATCGTGTCGGGCCACATCAGATAGACGTCCGCGCCCTCGGCCGCCGCCTCACGCGCGGCCTCCGACAGGCCGCCAAAATAGAAGGGCGGGCACCGCCCAGATACGGTCGTCACGCGCGGCGGGTCGAGCTTCAGCTTCCAGAACTCGCCGTCATGATCGAGCGGCTTGCCGTCCAGCAGGGTTCGCAGGATGTGCATCGCCTCGACCGTGCGGGCGTAGCGGGGCGCGCTGTCCAGCGTCTCGCCGGGCAGGTCGCTGGAGATGATGTTGACGGTCAGCCGCCCGCCCAGCATCCGGTCGATCGTCGCGATCTGCCGCGCCAGTTGCGGTGGCCAGCTCTCGCCGATCCGCACCGCCATCAACAACCGCATCCGCTGGAGCAGCGGCGCGATCCCGGCGGCAAAGGCGGTGGTATCGATGCCCAACGCATAGCCCGACGGCAGCAGGCAATTGTCATAGCCCGCCGTCTCCGCCTGCAACACGATGTCGCGGCAATGCTCCCAGCTGGAGCGCAACGCCAGATCGGGGACGCCCAGAAACTCGTAATCGTCGTCGCACAACGCCGAGAACCAGCTGATCTCGCAAGGGCCAAGCGTATCGGTCATGGCAGGCGCTCCCCCATTCCGGCCTGAAGCACGGCATACCATTCGGCGCGGGTCCACTCCACGCGGTACACGTCCGCCGCCGCGCGGATACGGTCGGGATTTTGCGATCCGATGATCGGGATGATCCGCGCCGGATGCGCCATGGTCCAGGCCAGCGCCGCCGTCGCGGCATCGACGCCCCAACGCCGGCCATGCTCTGCCAGCAGCGCCCCCGCCGGATGATCCCCCGCGACCAGCCGTCCGCCCGCCAGCGGCGACCAGGCGAGCACCGCCATGTCTCGCGCCATCGCCTGATCCAGCGTGCCGTCGAACAGCGGCGCCGAATGCAGCGGCGAAAATTCGGGCTGGGTGGTCAGGATCGGCAGGCCCAGAAATGCGGAGAGCGCATCGACCTCGGCCGGGCTGTGGTTCGACACCCCGATCCCGGCGACCTTGCCCGCCTCCACCATCCGGGTCAGCGCGGTGGCGACCTCCTGCGGATGGCTCAGGAAATCGCGACGATGGATCTGGTACAGCTCGACCCGCTCGACGCCCAGGCGCGTGAGCGACGCGTCCAGCGCCCCGGCCAGATACGTCGCGCTGGAGTCATAGGGAAAGCCCGGCCAGATGCCGCCCTTGGTCGCGATCACCATCCGCTCACGCAATTCGGGCGCCTCGGCGAGCACCCGCCCCAACAGCGCCTCGGACGATCCGAACCCGCCATCGTCGACGCCGTAGATATCAGCGGTGTCGAAGAGGGTGATTCCGGCATCAAGCGCGGCCTCGACACGGGCACGCGCCGAGGAGACATCCTCGCCGGTAAAACGCCACATGCCCCAAGCTATCGGGGACACAAGGATTGCACTCTTGCCGAGCGGCCGTGCTTCGCGGGAAAGGCGGATGGTCGTCATCGGGCGTCGGAATGGCATAGGGACACGGGCAATGGTAGCCGCAATTCGATACGGGATCGTCGGAACGGGCATGATGGGCGTCGAGCATCTGCGCAACATCGCGCTGGTGCCGGGGGCGCAGATCGTGGCGATCGCCGACCCGGTGCCGCAATCGCTCGACTGGGCCCGCGGCGCGTTGGGGTCCACAGCGGCGAACGTCACCGCCTATGACAGCGTCGAGGCCTTTGCCCGCGACGCTCGTGTCGACGCGGTCGTCGTCGCGTCCCCCAATCACACGCACCGCACGGTGCTGGAACCGCTGTTCGGCATGGATGCGGCGATCCTGTGCGAAAAGCCGCTTGCCACCACCCTCGCCGATGCCCGCTGGATCGTCGAGCGCGCCGCCGGTCATGCCCGGCCGTTCTGGACCGGCATGGAATATCGCTTCATGCCCCCCGCCGCCGCCTTTATCGATGCCATCCATGGCGGGCGCGTCGGCCGGTTGCAGATGCTGTCGATCCGCGAGCACCGCTTCCCCTTCCTGCCCAAGGTCGGCGACTGGAACCGCTTCGCGGCCAATACCGGTGGCACGATGGTCGAGAAATGCTGCCACTTCTTTGACCTGATGCGGTTGATCGTCCAGGCGGAGCCGGTGCGCGTCTATTGCTCGGGCGCGATGGACGTGAACCATCTCGACGAACGGTATGACGGCCGCACACCCGACATCATCGACAACAGCTTCACCACCATCGACTTCGCCAACGGCGTGCGCGCGATGCTCGACCTGTCGATGTTCGCGGACGGTGCCGAGCATCAGGAGGAAATGAGCGCGACCGGCGACACCGCCCGACTCGACGTCCTGATCCCGCCTGGCGAACTGGTCTACAGCCCGCGCGTCGGCTTCGGCGGAGACAAACGCGTCGAGCGCACCCGCATCGCGATCGACCCGACGGCCCATGCCGCAGGCAGCCATGAGGGCGCGACCTATTACCAGCACCTTGCCTTTGCCGATGCGGTGCGCGGCGAGGGCCCCGTCCAGGTGTCCGCCGAGGACGGTCTTCGCGCGGTGGCGATGGGCGTCGCAGCGGAAATCAGCGCCCGCGAACACCGCGTGGTCGAGATGCGTGAGGTCGAGGAGATCGTATAGTGTCGTGGCCTTGGCGTGCTTGACCGCTTATCGTGACCGCATCGGGCGCTTGGACCCGAAGTCGGCCAGAGCGGTCATGCCTGCAATGCTCCGATCAGCGCATCGCGGGCTAATGCCACGCGTGGATGGCGCAAGGAGGATTTGGCCCAGACGAGATAGAGTGCGTTGGCCGGCACGCGGACAGGCGCGGCAATTTCGACCAGGGTGCAGGCCGTGCACTCGGAGCTGGTGAGATAGCCCGGCAGCACCGTCCAACCCAGTCCTGAGCATAGCCCAGAGCGCAGGACGCGCAGATCAGGTGCGGTCAGGGCCGGAAGCGTTGCTACTTCAATCTGGTTCGCCTCCAGCCAGTTGCGCACCAATGGCCGGTCGAGGTCATAGGCAAGATAGGGCACCGTATTAAGCGCTTCACGCAGCGGCATGCGCGTAATCCGCTCGGCTATGGCGGGTGCGGCCACGGCGCGCAGGTCTTCCTTGCCGATCTCCTGATAGGCGAGTCGCGCGTCTTCGGGCTGGGATGCGGTGATGCCAAGGTGCACCTTATCGTCAAGCAGCATGGCATAAAGCGCATCGCGCCCACCGATATGCAGGCGCAGATCAAGCCCGGCGCCGAGCAACGGCCCGAGCCTTGGCGTGATCATTTCACCGAGAAGGTCGGATGGCGCGGCGATGTGGACCGTGCCCGAAATGCGAACCGACCGCGCGCGTGCCGATGCCAATGCGGCTTCGGCCTTATCGAGGCTGCCGCCAATCGAAGCGGCGAAATCGTCCGCGATCGCCGTGGGACGGACGCCGCGCGAATGGCGGTCGAAAAGCAGATGGCCGAGTTGCGCCTCAAGCGAGGCGATGTGCTGGGACGCCGCCGGCTGTGTGATGCCGAGCGCGCGCGCCGCGTCGCTAAGCGACCGACGGCGATAGACTTCGATGAAAGTGCGCATCTGGCGAAGGGACATCGCGGTTCCATAAATCGATTTATGGATGGTGGCCATTTCCGTTGGGTTTCATGATGAGCAATGAGGTCTATTCGATTGAACATCGACGGGGACAGACGGATAACCCAGGCTGCATTCTGTCAGGCGTAGGTGCGAGCCATCGCCGCAAAGGCATCGTTACTCGCCCCCGATCCAAACAAGGGATCTAAGCCGATGACACGAATTCTCATGATCGCCACGTCAGCCGATCGCATGACCCCCGGCACCGAGCCGACCGGCGTCTGGCTCGAAGAACTGACCACGCCCTACTACGCCTTCCGCGATGGAGGTGCCGACGTGACCCTGGCCTCGATCAAGGGCGGCGCGATCCCGGTCGATCAGCGCAGCGTCAACGCCGATGGCGAGAATGATGCGTCGGTCGAGCGCTATCTGAAGGATGAAGCGCTGAAGGCCGAAATGGCCGACACGCCCGCTTTCGTCAGCATCGACACGGCCGGTTACGACGCAGTGTTCCTGCCTGGCGGGCACGGCACGATGTTCGACTATCCGGGCAGCGAAGACCTCGCGCGATTGGTCGAGCGGTTCGACCGCGAAGGCAAGATCGTGGCCGCCGTCTGCCACGGTCCCGCCGGACTTGTTTCCGCCAGGAAGCCCGATGGCACGCCGTTCGTGGCGGGGCGCCGGGTTGCCGCCTTTACCGACAGCGAGGAACGCGCCGTGGGCCTCGATGAGGGCGGGCCCGATTTCCAGCCCTTCGCTCTGCGCGACGGCAATCTGGTGACCGGACAGAACCCCGCTTCGGCCACACGCACGGCGGAGTTGGTCATGGAAGCCCTCACGGCAAAGGCCGCCTGATCATGCGCTATCTCCACACCATGTTGCGGGTCGCCGATCCGCAGGCGACAGTTCGTTTCTTCGAACTGCTGGGCCTCAGAGAGACCCGGCGGATCGAAAACGAGCAGGGGCGATTCACCCTGATCTTCCTGGCGGCCGACGAGGATCATCGCGGTGAGGGCAAGCCCGGCCAGGCGGAGGTCGAATTGACCTATAACTGGCCGCCCGAGGATGGCAGCCCGGCCGAGACCTACACCGATGGCCGCAACTTCGGCCACCTCGCCTACCGCGTCGAGGACATTTACGAGACCTGCGCCCGGCTGCAGGCTGGCAGGGTAACAATCAATCGCCCGCCGCGTGACGGATATATGGCGTTCGTCCGCTCGCCCGACGGCATCTCGATCGAACTACTCCAGCAGGGCGAACATAAGGCGCCTGCCGAACCATGGGCTTCGATGCCCAACGTAGGCGAATGGTAATGGCCAAGCTTTTTGAACCCCTGAACGTGGGCGGGATGGGCAGTATCGAGCGTGCGAGAAACGGCAACGACTTTTGGGCCGGCCTCATCATGGCGAACTTGGACAATCCGATGGAGATCCACGCAATCCGGAACGATATGACCCGCCGACAGGCCGTGACGCCCGAGCAGGTCCGGGCTGCGATCAGCCGCTTTACCACTTCTTCCGCCCCGTCGTTTGAAATCAAGGCCCTGCCGGAGTTGCAAGATCAGCCAAAGCGTTAGGGACAAGGCCCACTTGCGGTCATTCGAGGCAGCCAACGCAGCGCCCAGCTTCCGTCATTCGTTCAATTCAAGCGATACGGAGGTCCGGCTACGCTTGGTCGCAAGATCGTAGTGGGATGGGGGAATGCGGACCGTGACAACGCTGAAGACTTCGGTCGATATAGCCTCGATCCGCCTTCCCGAAAGTGATCATACTGGATCCCCTGGCTTTCACCTTCTTGCTGATCTTGTTGTCAGGGAAACGGGTATTTATGCCCTTCCCTCAACCGCCTCGATATTGAAACCACCTCCTCCGGGCGATCGATAAGATCACGAATCGCAGCCGGATTGCCCTGGTCGATGATGCCGTAGACCGGCGTTCGCGCAGCGCGGCGGTCGGTCAGCGACAGTTCGTCGGCCGGGCTGATCGCATAGCGATTCACCTCGTCGATCACCTCTTCCAATGGTTCGCCGTGGAAGACGAGCTGGCCTCGCGTCCAGGCAATCGCGTCGTCAACGTCGACCATCTCCGTCTGGCGGATGAAGCCCACGCGGGCGCCCCCCTGCACCGTCGTTCCGAACGCCACGCGTTCGCCCTTACGCGCGAGCTTGGCGACCGACGTGGACCTGTCCTGTGGATCGGCCGAGACGGTGACACGTACCGTCCCGTCGGTGATCGAGACGTCCGCCTCGCGGCGACCGATGGTGACGCCGAAGGCGGTGCCGACCGCAGTAACCGCACCAAACCGCGTCTGCACGACGAACGGACGACTGCGGTCGTGCGCCACCTCGAACAGGGCCTCGCCCTCCTCCAACAGCAGGCCGCGGCGGGCACGGGCGAAGCGGACGCTCAGCGCGGTCTGCGCACCGAGTGTGACGGTAGACCCATCAGCCAGGCGGATCACCCGCCGCTCCCCTCGCCCCGAGACATAGCGGACGACGGTCGCATCGGCGGCGCCGTCCGGCATCCTTGGCTGCGGATTGCCTCCCACCGTCAACACCAACGCAGCAGCGATCGTCCAGCCGAACCACATGGGGCGGCGAGACGGCGTGTGGTTCGCAGCGGGACGCGGCTGCTCGCCCAACCAGTCCCAGAACGCCTGCCCCTCGGCGCGGTCGTCGGGATGGAGCGTGTCCGCGCGGTCGCCGAGCAGCGCGTCGAACACCGCCTCACGGCGCTTCCCCAGATCATGGCGGCCCAAACCGTGGCGGTCCGAGTCGTGGCGTTCGCTCATGGCGCCACCTCGCGCAGATGCGCCAGCCGATCGTACAGGTGGCTCACGGCATGGGTCAGGTGTTTCTGGACCATCCGCGGACTGATCCCCAGCGCGCGCGCGATATCGCCGGTACCCATCTCGTCGAACCGCCGCATCAGAAAAATCGCCCGCGCCCGCGGACTAAGTTCAGCCAGCGCCACCTCGAGCGCCCGCTGCAGGTCGACAACACGGCGGCGCTCTTCCTGACGTGGCGCGATCGACGGGTGCAGGTCATCGGTCAGCGGCACAAGGGCCGTATGCCGCCGCCCCCGATCGGCGATCAGGTTCGCGGCGATCCGGAACAGATAGGCCTGAGGCTCATCCAGCGAACGCAGGCGCGCGGTGGCGATCAGGCGCGTGCACGCTTCCTGCACCAGATCCTCGGCCTCGTGCGGATCGAGTATGCGCCGCGACACGAAGGCGCGCAACGCGGCGCGATAGGCCGCGAAAGGCGCGTCGCTACCGTCAGCCTGCCCTCGCCCGTCAACAACGACGGCCTTGTTCGCATCCTGCTGCATCCTCGTGCGTCCCCCTCGCCTCTATGACGTGCGTCCACATCATTGGCGAACCGAAAAATTAAACATTGCAGAAAAATGTCGCGTTCGCGGTTCGCATCTGTGTGGTTGTTGCGTCGAAAGAAGCGGGGGCAGCGGAAAGCTGCGATACCGATCCGGGGGGACGACCAATGATTAGAACCTATCGGCTGCTGCTGTCCGCGTGCGCTACGGCGATGATCGTACCGACCTCAGTCGTGGCCAAGGAGCAGCGCACCGTCACGATCGACGTGCCGGCCGGCCGCCTCGACGAGGCACTGCTGCGGGTCGCACGTCAGGCGGGATTGCAACTCGTCTTCACCGATCCTGCCGTCGCCGACCGGCGCGCACCGAAGATCAACGGCCGCTATACGCCCGGTGCTGCGCTCGACCTCCTGCTCGCGCGCAGCGGTTTCGGCTGGCGCTATACCGGGCCACGAACGGTGCGTGTCGTGCCGCTCGACACCGCCTCGCTAGCGCCGGTCAACTTCGTCCAGGCGACGGCCCCGGCACCTCTGCATCAGGTCGTCGGCGAACGCCTCGCGCCATCCAATACCGCGATCGAAGCCGCGGTGAACGCCGATGGGGCCGCACCGGCATCCGACATCGTCGTCGTCGGTTCGCAGATCAAAGGCGCGAACAACGTCGCCGCGCTGCCGGTAACAATCGTCGACGAACAACAGATCGCCGCCACCGCCGCGGTCAGCGGCGACGAACTGTTCCGTTCGATCCCGCAACTGGGCGATGTCACCTTCAACAGCTCGTACCTGCCCAACAGCTCGAACGCGGCGCGCGGCGACGTCGGCTCGGTCAATTTGCGCAATCTTGGTGTCGGCAACACATTGGTGCTGCTCAACGGCCGCCGCGTGGTCAACCACCCGACCAGCCGCGCCGACGACAACCTGGTCCCTGTACTCACCTACAATACCAACGCGATCCCCGTGTTCGGGCTGGAGCGGCTGGAGGTGCTGCGCGATGGCGCCGCCGCCATCTATGGCTCGGACGCGGTGGCCGGGGTCGTCAACACTGTACTGCGCACCGATTTCAACGGCGTGCAGATCGAAGGCCAGACCGGCTATCCCGAACACACCAGCCAGACCGAGAACACCCTCTCGCTGCTGGCAGGGACCGACATCGGCCACGGGCGCGGCAACATCACCCTGTTCGCCAGCTATACCGATCGCACCCCGCTGCGCAGTTCGGAACAGGATTACACCGCCTCTGACGACAAGAGGCCGCTGTTCGTCGGCACCCGGTTCGCAGGCGCGACCGCGCTCGACGGCCGGTCGTCGATCACCCCCTGGGGCTCGTTCCAGACGGTCGGCAACGTCCAGGTTCGTCAGGGCACCATCGCGCTGACCAACGCATCGGGCCAGTTTCACATCCAGCCGCTCACGAACAGCGGCTGTCAGACCAATGCGACTACGGGCCTGAAGAACGGCCTGTGCATCGATGACGGCACCAACACCGCAGCTGCGGACCGCAATCTGCGCTTCGACCCGCGTGCGGCCTACGACACCTACATCATGCCCTCGGTCGAGCGGCTCAACCTGTTCGCCAACGGCCATTACGAACTGACGCCGGGTCTCGAGCTGTTCGGTGAGGCGGGCTATTACAAGGCGACCACCGACAGCATCCAGTCGCCGTCCGGCACGCTCAGTTCGCTGCCGATCATCGTGCCGGCCAGCAACTACTATAATCCGTTCGGCCCGACCGTGCTCAACGGCGCCGCCAATCCCAACCGCCTGCCCGGCATCAACGCACCCGCCAGCGGCCTCGCGGTCACGCTGTCGAGCTACAACGTCGCGGATGCCGGTCCCAACCTCGTCCATGTCGAGAACGACCAGTACCGCGTGCTCGCTGGCCTGCGCTGGGACTGGCTCGGTTTTCAGTGGGAAAGCGCCGCGCTCTATTCGGAGGCGCAGGTCCGCGACACGTCGGACGGGATCAGCTCGACGCTGCTGCAGCGCCAGCTCGCGCTGTCGACGCCCGACGCCTACAATCCCTTCAACGGCAGCGACCTGTCGAACCCCTCGGGGCGCGACACCGTGCAGATCAACGCCGCCGCACTACAGGCGATCCGCATCAAGACGACGCGCTTCAGCAAGGCGACGCTGGCGCTGGCCGATGTGAAGCTGTCGAACGCAGCCCTGCTGACACTGCCCGGCGGCAACCTCGGCCTCGCCCTCGGCGCGGAAATCCGCCGCGAGACGCAGCTCGACGACCGCGATCCGCGCGTCGACGGTACGACAACCTTCACGGACAGCGTCAGCGGGATCACCTATGGCTCCGACCTCGTCGGCACCAGCCCGTCGCCCGACACCAGCGGCCGCCGCATCGTCGCCGCGGCCTACGCCGAACTGGCGGTCCCCATCGTCGGCCCGTCGATGCATGTGCCACTGGTCCGCAACCTCGAATTCCAGCTGGCCGGCCGCTTCGAACATTACAGTGACGTCGGCTCGGTCGCGAAGCCCAAGATCGCCGGTGCCTGGGACGTGATCCGCGGCATCCGCCTACGGGGCTCCTACGCCGAAGGGTTCAAGGCGCCCAATCTCGAACAGATCAATGCCCGCGTCGTCACCCGCTCGAACACCCGCGTCGACTATGTCCGCTGCGAAGCGCAGCTCCGGACCGGCGCGATCAGCTCCTTCGCCAATTGCAGCCAGTCGTTCGCGATCAGCGCCCAGCGCGCGGGCAATCCGGACCTGAAGCCCGAAACCTCCAACACCTGGAGCGCAGGCGTCGTGCTGGAGCCGCACTTCCTCGACACGACGGTCGGCCGGATCACGCTGACCGCCGACTATTGGAACGTGAAGCAGAAGGGGATCGTCGGCATCTTCGGCGAAGGCAATGCGCTGATCGCCGACTACCTCGCCCGCGTCGGCGGCGGCACCAACGCCAATGTCGTTCGCGCGGCGCCGACCGCAGACGATATCGCACTCTTCGCCGGATCGGGACTCCAGCCAGCGGGCCGGGTACTCTACGTCAAAGATCGCTACGTCAATTTGCTGCCGCAGCAGGCGTCCGGCGTCGACCTCGGCTTCAACTGGCGGCTGCCCGACTTTGGTGCGGGGCGGCTGACGCTGTCGGCCAATGCCGCCTATCTCCGCCGCTTCTTCCTCGAACCCTCGCAGCCGATCCAGCAGCTCATCGACGCGCGCGCCGCCGGCACGATCAACGCCGGTACGTCGATCGCCGATGCTGGCGACCTCGTCCGCCAGAACGGCAAGCCGCGCTGGCGCGTGACCGGAACCGCGACATGGAGCTACCGCCAGTTCCAGATTGGCGGCTTCACGCAATATACCAGCGACGTGGACGACACCGGCCTGATCGATTCGGCGGGCGCGGCCTGGCTGATCGAGGATCAGATGACCTACAACCTCTACGGACAGGTCAGCGTCGGCAACAAACAGGAAGGACGGTATCGCATGCGGATCGGCGTCAGAAACCTCACCAACGCAAAGCCACCGCTGTCCTCGAACGGGTTCCTCGGCTCGCTCTATAACCCGTACGGCCGCTACTGGTACGCCAACATCCGGGCGTCGTTCTGATGCGCATGCGCCCTTTTGCCCTTGTCGCGCTGCTCGTGCCATCCCTCGTGGCGGCGCAGGAAGAAGAGCCACAGGCCCGCTCGCCCTCGGGCGGCGACATCGTCGCCTATGACCAGATTCACAAGCCGATCGTTGGACGCGGCGGCATGGTCGTCAGCCAGAACCGGATCGCGGCGGCGGTCGGTGCCGACATCCTGCGCAAGGGCGGCAATGCCGTCGACGCGGCTGTCGCAGTCGGCTTCGCGCTGGCGGTGACGCTGCCCCGCGCCGGCAACATCGGCGGCGGCGGCTACATGCTCGTTCACATGGCGGCGAAGGGCGGCAAACCCGCGCAGGACATCGCCATCGACTATTACGGCCAGGCCTCCCGTCACACGACCAACGACCTGCTGCTGGGCCCTGACGGCAAGGTCGACGCGAAGAAGGTCATGTCGATGAAGGGCATCGCCATACCCGGCACGGTCGCCGGACTGTGGGAAGCACACCGCCGCTTCGGTTCGCTGCCCTGGGGCACGCTGATCGCGCCGGCGATCGCGATGGCGGAAAAAGGTGTCGTACTGTCCGATGACGAGGCGCAGGCACAGGCCGCGCAGCGCAAGCTGATGGCCGACGATCCCGCTGCGATGGCGACCTTCTTCAAGCCCGATGGCAAGGCCTATGCCGCCGGGGAGACGTTTCGCCAGCCGGACCTCGCCACGACGCTGGCGACGATCGCTGCCAAAGGGCGCGACGGCTTCTACACCGGACCGCTCGCCGAAAGGATCGCGGCGGGCATCCGCGCTGGCGGAGGCATCATCGATGCGGCCGACCTCGCTGGCTATCGGGCGATCGTATCAACGCCGATCTGGTCGAGCTACCGCGGCAGGCGCATCGCCTATATGCCGCCGACCGCATCGGGCGTCAGCGTCGCCGAGGGCATGAACATCCTGGAGACCTTTCCGGTCGCGGAAACAAAATGGGGCAGCGTCCGCCAACCTCCATTTGCTGTCGGAAACGATGAAGATCGTCTCAGCCGATCGCCGGCTGGTCGGCGGCGGCCCTGACTGGCGAACACCCGCGGTGGGCCTGGCCAGCAAGGGCTTCGCGGCCGAACGGGCGAAGTTGATCCAGCCCGACCGATCGCTCGGCAAGGATGACGTACCCGACGGAAATCCGTACCCTTACGAGAGCCGCGACACGACGCATTTCTCGGTCGCGGACGCTGCGGGAAACGCGGTCAGCAACACCTATACGCTCTCGGCCTCCTATGGGGCGCACGTCGTCGCGCCAGGTACAGGGATCCTTCTCAACAACTCGCTCGGCAACCTCGCCTGGGGCCGGCGCGGCAGCCCGACCGAGCGGCGCGCAGCCCTGCCCGTCGCCAACAAGCGCGTGGGATCGACGATCACGCCGATCATCGTCTTCGATGGCGATCGCCCCTGGCTCGTCACCGGCACGCCCGGTGGCGGCTATATCATCGCGACGATGGTGCAATTGCTTTCCAACGTCATCGATCACGGCCTCAACGTCAGCGAGGCCGCGGAACGGCCGCGGATCAACCAGGGCGGCGGCGATGCCGCATTGGAGCTGGAGGAAGGCTTTTCGCCCGACATCGTGCCGATGCTCGAAGCGAAAGGGCATAAGGTGCGCCGGTCGAACACGATGGGCTCGATCCAGTCGATCATGGTCGATGGCGATCGCTTCCTCGGCGCCGCCGACACCCGCCGCCCCGACGCCGCCGCCATTCCCGTCCGTTAGGAGCATCGCCATGTACCGTCCGCCGAACGCCGGGCTCCCCTAGCGGACGTCGATGCCTGCTCGTCCGATCTTGCGGAAACGGCGCGGCGGTCAGTAACGCCACCGAGGTCGGGTACCAAATTCACTCCGCATCAAACCGCCCCCTGTCACTCATTCATCGACAAGCTGGGCGTACTGGCGGGCACTGAGATGGCCGTTTTGATCGACCCGGCTGGGAAGACACAGTCATCCACTGAGCCGCCCCGCCGTTCGAGCCAGGCCAGTAAGCTGGCGCGAGCGCCGGGCAGCAGTTCGAACTGAACCGGTCGGGTGGATTTTGGAGCCCTTCTTGCGCTTTGCCCGGTCATAGCCAGCACGCTCGCCGCTTTCCGGCGTGGAGCGCAGGATGCGGCTGTCGATGATCGCGGCGCTGCGCTCGGCCTTATGCCCTACGGCCCCTCTTAACACAGCCCGCAGATCGTCTACCATCGCCTCGAAGCACCCAGCCGCCAACCAGCGTTGCGTTTGCTGGTATACAGCCGCCCAAGGCGGCAGGGCGTTCGGCATCCATCGCCACGGCACGCCCGTTTTCACGATGTAGCGCAGGCCGTTGAACACCTCGCGCAGGTCATGCTCCCGCTGACCCGCGTCCTCTCGCTGCAACAGCAGGTACGGCACGATCAGCGACCATGCCTCGTCGCTGACGTCAGATGGATACGGCTTGCGGCAAACACTCATCCAACGCCGGATGAAATCAACAGCTCTTCCAAGTCCATAACGGCCTCTAGATCATCTTGAGGGCGATCCCGAACTCGCGTTTGTCCAGTTTTCCGTCATGGTCACGATCGGCCATATCGAAATGCTCCAGCAATTCATGGCCAGCGGGAATTTCAGCTTTGGCAATATATCCATCCTTGTTTCTGTCATATTTTCTGAAAGCCTGATCGACGACGTTCGCCTTCGCATCGGCCATGGCGGTAGTGGGGGCAAGCATGAGTATGATGCCGGTCAGTCGGAGGAATGTCTTCATCGCTAATCTCCTTGGAAAAACTGTTCAGAACCAGCTGTTGAGGCCGAGGACGAGGCGTCCTTCGAAAACGTCATGGCCCGCGAGCCGCCGGTAATCGGCGGTATGACCCGCAGATCTTTTGTAGGAATAACCCAGATAGGGGGCGACGGAACGCGTCGCGCGATACCGCAGGCGTATTCCCGTTTCGATCGAAGACAGCCCCGCGCCCTGCATTCGGCTTCGATCGTTCCTGCCAAAGGCGCGAAAGCCCGCCACGGGTTGCAGGATCAGGCGGTTGGTCAGCAGAAGGTCATATTCCGCCTCGGCACGGAGCATCGTCTGCCCATCCGTACTCAGATATGCCGTCGCCGATATGTCGAACATATAGGGAGCCAGCCCCTGGATGCCGATCGCCGCCCAGGTCTGATCGGTCTTGTCGATCCCGAAATCCTGTCGGATTCCGCCCACCACATCCCACCAGGCCCCTTTTGCATGGCCGTAGAGCAACTCGACGTCCCCGCGCGTCTTGCCGCCCTCGCGTTCTCCCGACGATCGCACCCAGAGGCGCTGCACATCGCCGCCCGTCCAGGATGTCAATTCCCAGGCGAGGCCCACCCGGCTATCGTCGTTCCAGCTTTCCAGCCGATCGAGATTGACGAGCGTCACACGTGGCGCATCATGCGCGTGTTTGCTCATCACAACCGGGAAGGCGGCCGCCCGATCCGCCTGGGTGGGGACGGGTATGGAGCTTTTGGGGATGCCTGGCATGGTCGGTAAGGGCGATTGTGTCGCGGGCGTCGGGGTTGCCGCCAATGCATCCGACGCCGTGGCCGTCGTCATAGCCCCCTCCCCCCCATGATGGTGCTGCGCCGTGGCGGCGGATGCGACAAGCCCGGCAAGGGTCGCGGCAAATATGACGGGCGCCCTCATCGTCCCGCCTCTTCCACCACGACTTCGCGCATCATGCCGCCGTCCATGTGGTATAGAAGGTGACAGTGATAGGCCCACCGGCCCAGCGCGTCGGCGGTCACGCGACAGGACCGCCGTGATCCGGGCGCTATATCCACCGTATGCTTGCGGACCTGGAACGCACCATGGTCGTCTTCCAGGTCGCTCCACATCCCGTGAAGGTGAACGGGATGGTGCATCATCGTGTCGTTGACGAGGACCACCCTCAGTCTTTCGCCATAATTGAACCGCAGCGGTCTGGCATCCATGAAGGGCACCCCGTCAAACGCCCATGCGAAGCGCTCCATGTTGCCCGTCAGGTGGAGTTCGATCGTACGCCCCGGATCGCGGCCGTCGGGATCGCCATCCAGACTGTGCAGGTCGGCATAGCTCAGGACCTTGGTCTCGCGATCACGCAGGCCGACGCCGGGATCGGACAACCGGGGTTGCGCCACCATTGCCTGCATATCGACATAGGTGCTGTTCCGCTCGGTTCGCGGATGACTTACCGGCCCCTTCAGAACTGGGGCATCGCGACGTTCGGCGACGAAACCGGCATAGCGATCCCGCTTGCCGTGCGCCGCGTGATCCATGCCCATGTCCTTCATCGCCAGGATTGGGCGCGGGTCGAGCGGCGGGACTTCGGCTCGCAGGCCGGGTCGGCTCGTCAACGTACCACAGGCGAAGCCGGTACGCCCTATATCCTGGGCGAACAGCGTAAAGGCATCCTGTCCGACGGGCTCAACAATGACGTCATAGGTTTCGGCAACCCCGATACGCAGTTCGTCGACCGTGACCGGATGCACATATTGCCCATCGGCCGCGACCACGGTCAGCTTCAGGCCGGGAATGCGGAAGTCGAAATAGCTCATGTTCGCGGCGTTGATGAGCCTTAGGAGAACACGCTCGCCCTGGCGAAACCCGGCCTCCCAGTTGGCGGCGGGGGTATGGCCGTTCATAAGATAGGTGTAGGTCAGGCCGTTGACATCCGACAGGTCGGTCGGCGTCATCCGCATCCCCCCCCACATCTTGCGATCCGCCACGGTCGCATCCCAGCCATAATTGCGGATGTCGGACAGGAAGTCGCCGACGGTGCGCCGGAACATATTGTCGTAGGACGGCATCTTCTTGAGCCGGCTGTAGAGCGCGGCTGGGTCCAGATCGGTCCAGTCGGACAGCACGACGACATGCTCGCGGTCATAACGATAGGGCGCAGGCGCAACCGGATCGACGATGATCGCGCCATAGAGTCCGGCCTGCTCCTGGTGGAGCGAGTGGCTGTGATACCAATAGGTGCCTGCCTGCCGCAGGTGAAAGCGATAGAGATAGGCCTGGCCGGGATAGATGCCGTCGAAGCTCATTCCCGGCACGCCGTCCATGTTGGCGGGCAATTGGATGCCATGCCAGTGCAGCGAGGTCTGGACATGGCCCGGCAGGCGATTGGTCACGCGCACCGTGACAGTATCGCCCTGTCGCCAGCGCAGGGTCGGGCCCGGCAGGCCGCCGTTCACCGTGATCGCGGGGCGATCCCGGCCGGTGAAGTTGACGCGCGTCGCACCGATGTCGAGCGCAAGGTCGGGGCCGGTCAGCATCTGGGGAGCATGGCTGGCGCGGGGGGAAGTCGCGGTAGCGGCGCTGGCGCGGCCGGCGACGGAAAGGCCCACCGACAGCCCCAGTCCCTGGGCTAGACCCTGGACGAAGCGCCTGCGCGATACGTCGGGCAATGCCGCCCCTCCGCACCCTGCGGAAGAGAATAAAGTCATGGAAAGCATCCTGATTACGGCCGATCCCCACGAAAGGCGGGGAATGGCGGATCACGTCCGTTTCTTCGGTCGGATCAACCTAGGATGGGAGGGCGCAGCAGAAGCGGACGGGGCGCGCGTGCCACCGCGAAACCGTGATACCCTTCGAAGATGGCAAGGGCGAACACTCCCCGCCGTTCGAAGCTATCGCTACCGAGCAGGAAAACCTGCGGGACTTGCACCGTACAGCAGCCGAACTTGGCCTTATCCGCCTTGCCGTCCTTTGGGGACGGATCATGGCTGGACGTGATTCTCGCATGATCCGTCATGGCAATATCCCGCCCTGCCGCTGCCGCATCATGGCAGTTGGCGGTGGCCGTCATCGTCATCGGTATCGCGAGCGTCCGCATCGGGACGTGCGCGGCGGCATTGCCGACCGACCCCATGGTCAGGCCCAGCAAAATCAGCATCCTCACAATGATGGGGAAACCGGCCAAGACACATCCCGAAGCTGCGATTGTGGTGACGAAAACGGTTCTTTTTCGTCCAGAGCACGGCCGACATATCAGGTTGCGCCGGTTTTTCGCAACGCACCAACCAAGATTTCAAGAGAATATTTGCAGGAGACCAACTCTGGACCATAGTCCCGACATTTAGTCATAACACTGAAAAGGGATAATATTCTTCCGTCGCCGCCATGCAAGATCGCGACACGTTCGATACAGTTCACGGTTTTTGCGCACGGCATCGCGGCATGATCGTTCCGCAACCGCGAAATTACCGTTGACTCTGGAGTATGGTCCAAGCGTTAGGCTCTGCCCATGTCGATTCGGAACCCATCCCGGACAGCGCCGCTCCTGACGATCGGGGTGCTTGCCAAGCTGGCAGGCGTGGCGGTCGACACCATCCGCTATTACGAGCGTGAGGGCCTGTTGAAACCGCCGGAGCGCAAGGCATCGGGGTATCGTCAATATGACGAGGCGGCGGTCGAACGGGTTCGTTTCATCCGCCGCGCCAAGAAGCTGGGCTTTACGCTTGGCGAGATCAAGAATCTGCTGCTGCTCGAAACCGACCGGGAGAACGGTGTTCTGGGCGTCAAAATCCGGGCGCACGAACGAATTCACGAACTGGACATGCGCATCGCGGAGATGATCCGAATGCGCGATGCGCTGAAGGAGTTGGCCGAAGCCTGCCCCGGAACCGGCGAACCCGAATGCTGCCCGATCCTGTCTGCGCTGCACGGAGATGCGGACCGGGACGACACGCCCGGCGAAGCGGATGAGCCACCATCCTGCTGCCATGGTGGAACGCAACGAATTAGCTAACGAGGTCGGTTCAATGTCGGAAGAAAGGGCGGTCGCCCTCAACCTGCCTTTGCGGGGTATGTCCTGTGCGGCATGTGCGATCACGATCGAAAAAATTCTGAACCGGCTTTCCGGTGTCCAGGCGCAGGTGAATTTCGCCACCGAGCGCGCGCATGTCCGCTATGATGCCCGGCAGGTTTCGCCCGCTGACATGGTGGCCGCGATCAACCGCGCGGGCTTCGAGGTGCCGCCCGAAACGGCGGTCTTCGACATCACGGGCATGAGCTGTGCGGCCTGTGCGGCTGGGATCGATGGCATCCTGAAGAAGACCGATGGCGTGGTTGGCGGCGGGGTGAACTTCGCGTCCGCCAAGGCGCGAGTCGATTATATCCCGGGCGTGATCGACGTTGCCGGGATCGCGAGCCGGATCGCCAAGGCCGGTTTCGGGGCTACCGAGGCGCGTGACCTGTCCGCCGATGAATTGGCTGCCAAGGAAAAGCGCGATCAGGCAGCCTGGCGCCGCGAATTGGGAATGTTCCTGGCGTCCCTCGTCCTGACGCTGCCGCTGTTCGCGCAGATGGCGGTGATGTTCGATCCCAGCCAGATGGCACATCTGGTGAAGGGCCATCATGTGGAAATCCTTTCGCGCTGGACCCAGTTCGCGCTGGCCACACCAGTGCAGTTCTGGATCGGCGCACGCTTCTGCAAGGCGGCCTTCAAGTCGCTTCGCTCGGGCACGGCGAACATGGACGTGCTGGTCGTGCTCGGCACCAGCTTCGCCTATCTCTACAGCGCGGTGGTGACGCTGTTCGATATCATCGAACTGCACGTCTATTTCGAGGCTTCGGCCTCGATCATCACCCTCATCCTGCTCGGGCGGCTGCTCGAGGCGAATGCCAAGCGCAAAACATCGTCCGCCATACGCGCCCTCCTCAACCTCAAGCCCAAGACGGCGAAGGTTGAACGCGACGGCGTGATCGTCGAGGTCGATGCCGGAACCCTGCTGGTCGACGACATCTTCGTCGTCGCGGCTGGCGAGAGCGTGCCGGTCGATGGCGAGGTTCTGTCCGGGCGGTCGAGCGTCGATGAGGCGATGCTGTCCGGCGAGAGCCTTCCCGTCGCGAAGGAGGCGGGTTCGAAGGTCTTTGCGGCGACGGTGAACCAGAATGGGATGCTGCGGGTGCGCGCGACCGGGGTCGGCGCGGACACGATGCTGTCGCAGATCATCCGCATGGTGGACGAGGCACAAGGATCGAAGCCGCCGATCCAGCAGTTCGTGGACAAGATCGCAGGTATCTTCGTCCCGGTCGTCGTCCTGATCGCGCTCGCCACCCTGGTGGTGGCGTGGATAGTGACAGGCGAGTTCCAGACCGCGCTCGTCAACGCCGTGGCGGTGCTGGTCATCGCCTGCCCCTGCTCACTGGGGCTGGCGACACCCACCGCGATCATGGTCGGAACCGGTTTGGGGGCGAGGCACGGAGTCCTCATCCGCAACGCCCAGGTGCTGGAGCGCGCACGCGGCCTGTCGACGCTGGTCGTCGACAAGACGGGCACGCTGACCCAGGGAAAGCCCGAAGTCACCGACATGCTGGCCGCTTCCGACTGGGCCGCGAAGGACGTGCTTCGCCTGGCCGCCGCGCTCGAGCAGGGATCGGAGCATCCGCTGGCCCGCGCCATTCTGAAGAAAGCGGCAGACGAGGGGATCGTACCCGAGGCCGTCGACCAGTTCGATACCGTTCCTGGCAAGGGCGTATCCGGCATGGTCGGCAACCAACGGCTCAGCCTGGGTTCGCCCGGCTGGATGACCGAACTGGGCATGGCGATCGGACCGGACCTCGCGACACGGGTCAACACGGTTCAGGCGCAGGGCAAGACCGTGGTCGGACTGGCCGTCGACGGTGTCGCTGCCGGCTTCATCGGGATCGCGGACCAGATGCGAACGACTTCGGTTGAGGCGGTACGCAGCCTGCGGTCGATGGGCATCGATGTGGTCATGCTGACCGGCGACAATCGCCATACGGCCGAAGCGATCGCGGCTCAGGCCGGGATCGACCGCTTCGCGGCGGAGGTCCTGCCGCAGAACAAGGCCGAGGAGGTCCGGCGGCTCCAGGGGATCGGCGGCACGGTCGGAATGGCGGGCGATGGTATCAACGATGCCCCTGCCCTGGCCCAGGCCGATGTCTCGTTCGCGATCGGTGCGGGCTCCGACGTGGCGATCGAGGCGGCCGATGTCGTGCTCGTCCGTAACGATCTGCGTGGTGTACCGACGGCGGTCGAACTGTCGCGCGCGACACTGGCCAAGATCCGCCAGAACCTGTTCTTCGCCTTCATCTACAACGTGTTGGGCATTCCGCTCGCCGCCTTCGGGCTGCTTAACCCGGTCATCGCCGGAGCGGCGATGGCGATGAGTTCGATTTCGGTGGTCAGCAATTCTTTGCTGCTGAACCGCTGGAGGCCGCGCTGACATCGGTCACGCTTCATATGAGGAGGAAATCATGAGTTCAGTGCAGATGACGGTTGACGGCATGACCTGCGGGGGCTGCTCGGGCCGTCTCAAGCGAGTGATGGAGGCCGCGGAGGGAGTCGCGTCGGCCGAGATCGAACTGGCGACCAAGCAGGTGGTCGTGGCCTTCGACCCGGCGCTGATCGATCGGCAGGGGCTCGAAACGATCGTGAAGGATGCGGGCTTCACCGTCGTTCCCGCCTGATTGGCTCCCAACCGATGCGAAGGCGGCGCGTGTCGGGGATGACGGCGCCTTCGCATCCCAAACCAACAGCCATCACACTCAACAGCCATGCCGGGGGGCGGGACCATGAGCGACCGACTGGGGACAGCGCCGATCCAGAAGCCGACGATGCGCGCCGCGCTACGGTTGCTGGGTGGCTACTGGATTTCGCGCGACCGATACTGGGCATGGCTGCTGCTGGGAACCAGCATCGCGCTCCGCTCCGGGTCGGTATGGTGCACGTTGCAGTTCTCGTTGTGGAACAAGCGGCTCTACGACGCGATCGGCGTCCGCAATCTCGACGCCTTCTGGTCCGAGCTTCTGTTCGTGGCCGGGCTCAGCCTGATCGCGGTCCTGGTCGATACCTTCACCATCTGGATCAGGATGATCCTGCAGATGCGCTGGCGGGTGTGGCTGAACGACCGGTTCCTGGCCGGCTGGCTGGAAAACAAGAGCTATTACCGGATCGAGCGCGCCGGACAGATCGACAACCCCGACCAGCGCATCGCGCAGGATCTGGCCCTCTACTCCGAAAAGGCGCTGGAATACGGGTTTGAGATTTATCGCCAGCTCGGGGTCATCGTTACGCTTGGCGTAGTCCTGTGGGCCGCATCGCGCGCGCTTCACTTCGACATGGGCGGGCATTCGGTGGCGATACCGGGCCTCGCCTTGTGGGTGATGATCCTGTTCGTGCTGGGCGGCAGCGCGATCGTCGAATGGATCGGCCGACCGCTGAACCGGACGCGCTATCGCCAGCAAGCCTATGAGGCGGATTATCGGTTCGATCTGGTCCGGGTGCGCGAATATGCCGAACCGATCGCGCTCTATGCGGGCGAGCAGGCCGAGAGCGCACGGCTGGGCACCGCATTCGCGCGGGTTCGCGGAAACTGGAAAAAGTTGGTCGGCGATACCAAGCGGGTCATGCTGGGCGTCGACAGCGTCAACCAGTTCGGACAGGTACTGCCCTATCTGATCGCCACTGGCGGCTATTTCAGCGGGCACATGACGCTGGGAGACCTGACCCAGATGGTGCAGGCCTGTCTTCAAATCCGCATCGCGCTGTCCTGGTTCGTCCTCAACTATCGCGAACTGGCCGAGTTGCGCGCGACAAGCCGTCGCATCTGCGAATTCGACGGACTGCTCGCTGGCCGCGCCGGGGCGGCGAAGGGATCCGAGGGGGGCGGCGCCCTGACCATCGAGGCCAGTGGCGACGAGATGCTCCGCACTCGCGACCTGACACTGGTGACGCCGGAGGGACTCGCATTGACCGATCCGGTTTCGCTGACCATCCGCCCCGGCTCGTCAAGCGTGGTGTGCGGGCCGTCCGGATGCGGCAAATCGACCTTTCTGCTCGCGCTTGCCGGGCTGTGGCCGCACGCACGGGGCAAGATCGAACTGCCCACCGGACCCGCGATGTTCATCCCGCAGCGCCCATATGTTCCAGGCGGCACGCTGAAAGCCGCGCTCGTCTATCCGGCGGCGCTGGACGATTTTACTGACCGGGATTGTCGCGCCGCCCTCGTCTCGGCCCGGCTGCCTCGCCTCGTCGAACGGCTGCGCGACATGGCACCATGGCAGAAGTGTCTGTCGCCGGGCGAGCAGCAGCGGCTGGCCTTCGCGCGGCTCTTCCTTCACCGACCGTCGCTGGCCTTCCTCGATGAAACCACGTCGGCGCTCGACCAGGATACCGAGGAGCTTCTCTACCGGCGGCTGCGCGACGCCCAGCCCGACCTGACCATCGTCAGCGTCGCGCACCGGGGATCGGTGATCGCGCTCCACGACCAGATTTTCACCATTTCCCCCGTCGGGGATGCGCCGGTCGTACCGGCATCAGCAGCGCAGGAAACGTTGTCCGAGACGCTCAAAAAGGCGCCGGCAACATCCCGTTGAGGAAAACTCAACACCAAAACAGGGGGTGTAGGACAATGAAATATTGCAATGAATTCGGTCGCATGGGTCTGCTCGTCGCGGGGCTTGCCGTATCGTTCCCGGTTGCCGCCCTGGCGCAAGCCGTGCCGGAAAAGCGGGACGGCGCCGACACGCGCGAAGGTGGCTCGGACATCGTCGTGACCGGCTCGCTGCTGCCCGGCACGGACAAGGAAACGGCTGGACCAATGGTGGTCATCACCGCCGAGGATATGCAGGAAAAGGGTTTCGGCGAGGTCTCCGACGCGCTGCGTAGCCAGTCTTTCATGACCGGGGCCATGCGGGACTCCACGCCGGGAACCGGCAACATGCAGGGGGTCAAGCAGATCAATCTGTTCGGCTTGGGGGCCAGCTATACCAAGGTGCTCGTCAACGGCCGGCCGACCGCCAATTATCCGCTCAACAACAATTCGGGCGACGCCGGAAATTTCGCCAATCTGGCGAATGTTCCAATGGCCATGGTGGACCGGATCGAGATCCTGCCGGGAACCCAGTCCGCGATCTATGGCGCGGATGCGGTCGCCGGGGTCGTCAACATCATCCTGAAGACCAGCCTCGACAAGACCACGGTATCGTTGCGCGGTTCGGGCTATAGCGAGGGCGGCGGCCGGGGCATCCGGGCGCAACTGACCGGCGGCGCTACCCTGCCGACCGGCGGCACGCTGACCTTTGGGTGGGAATTTAACGATCGCCAGGCCATTCTAGGCATCGATCGGGCCAGGACCGCCTATTCCCCCTTCAAGGACGAGGCCTTCGCCCGTCTGTCGTCCAGCAGCTATTATGATCCGGGCACCGCAGGATGCGCCGCGATGGCCGGGTTGTTCGGCGGCACCATGACGTATCGCGCCGAAGGCGCGGCGCGCTATTGTGGCAGCGACTATACGCGCAGCATGCTGGCCACCTACGACAGCGCGCGGCGCAATGGGAGCGGCTATCTCAGCCTGAGCCAGCCGCTGTCGGGCGACCATGTCCTCTATGTCGACCTGACGGGTACGCTGTCGCGCACCGTGTCCAATTTCGGTCCCGTCTATGTCTGGCAGAACTTCCTCGATACCGGGTCGGGGCGGACCTATCTTGTCTCGCGCGAAATCGCACCCGAGGAGATGGGCGACTGGACCACTTCGGCCGCCCGCCAGTTTGGTCGCCAATATGACGTCGCCATCGGAGCGCGCGGGTCGATGGCCCGTGGCGGGTGGCGATATGATTTTTACGGCTCGCGATCGGACTCGCGGCTGAAGCAGAAAACGCTGCTGCCTGTTCAGGCCACGATGACCAGCTATCTGACGCAGCGATACGGCAATATCGCGCAGGTGTTCGTCCCGTTGACTCCCGAGGAGTATCGCGGCTTTTCCGGCATTCAGACGCGCCTCGCCTCCGACCGGATACAGCAGATTCTCGGCAAGGTCTTCAACAGCACGCTGCTCGATCTACCCGGTGGCAGCGCGGGGCTCGCGATCCAGGGCGAGATCGGGGACGAGAAATGGATCGACACCCCCGATGCTGGGTATCAGGCGGGCCTCTATTTCGGGGGAGCGCAACTGGCCTCGCTGGGGTCTCGGCGTCATGCCGGGATCGCTGGCGAACTGGCGCTGCCTGTACTGCCCTGGCTGAGCGGCAGCTTCGCGGCGCGCTATGACGGTTATGCCTATGTCGGGAAATCGCTCGGCCGGGCAACCTGGAAGGGCGGAGTGGAACTGCATCCGGTCGACAGCCTGGTGTTCCGAGGCGGCATGGGCACCGCGTTCCGCGCGCCTGACATGTCCTATCTGTTCCTCGGCCAAAGCACCGGGAACAGCAACAATTACGACCTGTACCTGTGCGACCAGATGGGCGTATCAAGAACGTCCAACAGTTGTCGCTACATCATGCGCAACACCTCGTCGGGAAATCTTGACCTGAAGCCCGTGACCGCTCGGTCCTGGACCGTTGGCGCGATATGGTCGCCGACCAAGGCGCTTCGCCTGAGCGCGGATTTCATGAACATCACCATCCGCAACGAGGTGCGGGCGCTGACGGTCGCGAACATCCTGTTCGACGAAGCCGCCTGTCGTGAAGGACGCGACGTTTCGTACCTGTCCAGCTGCGACTATGCCCGGTCGCTGGTCAAGCGCGATCCCGCGACGGGCCGCGTGACCGACATCACCCGCGGCTTCTTCAACGTCTCCACCAAGCAGACCCAGGCACTGATGATCGCCGCGCAATATACGCTGCCTGCGGCGTCGATCGGTACATTCCGTCTGGACGCCAATTACAATCGGACGCTGCTGTTCAAGTCGCAGGCGGACTCGGTGTCGCCGATCGTCGACCAGCTGAAGAACCCCAATAACGGCGGCATCTTCAAGGATATATTGAATGCCAGCGTGACACTGGACCGTGGGCCGTTCAGCGGGACCGTGTTCGTGAACCGCTATGGCGCCTCGCCCAACTATGCGCTGCTGGTCGGAGGCCCGACCTCGACCAGCTATGGAACACCCGGATGGGACAGCGGATGGACGCTGGTGAACCTGAGCGCGCGATATGACCTGGGTGCAGGCCTGAACGTCAGCGGTGTCGTGAACAATGTTGCCAACCGGATGCCGCCGTCCAACAATTGGCAGGGCTTTCCCGGTTACAATGCATCGCTGTTCAACGTCTATGGCCGCAGCTTCATGCTGGAGGTGAGCAAGTCGCTCTAAAGAGCAGTGGTTGTTCCGCCCCGACCCCACGAACGCGGGGCGGAACGGTGCTGATCGACACAGGGGGGGGCAGGTTGGAATGAAGGCTCGGGTCGCCGCGAACGAACGACATCTATACGATCTGGATCATCTCTTGCGTGAAATGGGGCGGAGCTTCACGCAGATCTACCATGCGCGTCGCAAGTTCGGCGTCGATATCGTGCGGCAGGCGGAATCCCTCGCCGCGACGATCGCCGCGGCGGACCGAGCCTATGACGCGCACGAATTTCACGCCCTTCTCGACCGGTTCATCTTCACGCCGGGTGTCCAGCGAGCCGGCAGCCGGTCCTGGCACGCGATGCCGAGCAACGTCGGCGTCCTGCCACGGGAATTCTACTTCGAATTCTTCCTGCGGACCCGGTCTGCGGTAGGAGGCTATGATGCCTATGTCGGCGATCTTCTGAAGCGACCGGAGGTGATTGAATTCTACACCGGGATACAGGATGGACCGGATCGCATCGAGGAGATCGGCTGTCTTGCGCTCCAAAGCCGGCAGCGCCTGTATGAAAGGCCATCGCATGGTCGCCTCCCGACGGTGACGACCGATATTCCGATCGCGGGAAAGGTCGCCCGCGTCGCCATCGACAACATGGGTCCGAACATGGCCCAGTATCCCGATTTCTATTCGGCGCTGGAAGAACGTCTGTTCGATTTCTATCAGACGATCGCGACGTTCGGGCATCTCATCTTCGACGTGCGGGGTAATCCGGGTGGCTTTACCCCGTTCGTCGAACGGATGCTGGTCGGCCCGCATTTGAGCGCCCCGGTCGAATTGAGCGGGTTCGTTCTATTTCCCCGGTATGATGCGGGCGATCATGTCCATCTGTGCACCGAGACCTTTTATCCGATGGACCGCTATCCTCGGATAGACCTGTCCACGATGGTCGGGCGGGGAATGCTCCCGGCGCTGGACGCCGATGACGAAGCCATGCTCGACGCGGGCGCGTACAATCATTGGATGACATTCTCGCCGACCATCCGCCGAAGCCCCTTTGCCGGAAAGATCTGGATCCTGATCGATGAGGTGACGGGCTCCGCGTCGGAAGTATTGGCGATCCTGGCACGTCAGGTTGGCATCGCGCAGATTGTCGGAGAACAATCGGCGGGCAACCATTCCAAGTCGCGGGGACAGGGCTCGCTGCTCTTCATCGCCCTCCCCTATTCCGGGATGGTCGTGACCTGGGATCCGGTGTATTTCACCGACGCCGCGGGCCGTCACGCCCATGAACATCATGTCCTTCCTGATCATGAAAACCGGCTAGGGCTGGATGCGTTGCAAACCACCCTGGCAATCATTTTGGAAAGCGAAGGCTGACTAGGTTCAGGACCCATTAATGTGAGCGTCGTGATCTGATTCAGGCTTCGCGAGGAGACGGGGATGAGCGACCTGTTTTGGCTAACGGACGAGCAGATCGAGCGGCTGCGGCCGTTCTTTTCGAAGAGCCATGGTAAGCCTCGGGTGGACGATCGTCGGGTGCTGAGTGGTATCGTATTCGTCAATCGCAACGGGCTGCGCTGGCGAGAGGCACCCAAGGACTACGGCCCGCACAAGACGTTATATAACCGTTGGAAGCGCTGGGGTGAGGCAGGCGTGTTCACGCGGATGATGGAGGGCTTGGCTCCGGCGGACGCCGAGCCGAAGACGGTCATGATCGACGCGACCCCGGCCTTCGCCGGGGCAGGCTTTACCTGAAGGTGCACCGCACGGCATTGAGCCTGCGGGTTAAAAAGGGGATCTCGGGCGCACCAAGGGCGGCATGAACACCAAGCTCCATGCGGTCGCCGACACGAACGGACGCCCGTTGAGCTTCTTTATGACAGCAGGCCAGGTCAGCGACTACACTTGCGCGGCAGCGCTGCTGAGCTGGCCCCCATTTCGACCGGACGGATTCAAGCCTAAGAAGGAGGCTTGGGGCTATCCCCTAAGCATAGGCTTATGTCCGTGTCCGAAATCATCACCGACGGCGGTCGTCGCCGTCACTGGAGCACGCCTGAGAAGCTGAGGATCGTCGAGGAGACGCTCGATGGTCGCGAGAGCATATCGGTGGTGGCACGCCGCAACGGCGTGGCGCCGAACCTGCTGTACCGCTGGCGGCGGCTGATGCTGGAGGGCGGGAGCGTCGCGGTCGCCGGCGACGACGACGTGACCAGCAATCGCCAGGTCCGCGAGATGGAGACCCGCATCCGCGAACTGGAGCGCCAGCTCGGCCGCAAGACGCTGGAGGTCGAGATCCTGAAGGAGGCGCTGGAGCGCTCACGCCCAAAAAAAGCGAGCTTGCTCATGCACTCGCCGTTGCCGGAGACTATCCGGTGAGCCTGGTCGCCAAGACGCTCGGGGTCGGGCGCTCGACGGTGTACGACCGCCTGACCGGCCGCACCCGGACGCGCGGGCCGTACGCCAAGGCCGACGACGCGGACCTGCTGCCCCGCATACGCCAGATCGCCGCGCAGCGGCCCACCTACGGCTACCGCCGCATCGCGGCAGTCCTCAATCGACAGCAACGCGCCGAAGGACTGGCGCCGGTCAATCACAAGCGCGTCTATCGCATCATGGCCGCGGACCGCCTGCTGCTGGCGCGGCGCTACACCGAGCGGGCCGACTATGGCCATGACGGCGTCGTGGTGGCGATCCGCTCGAACCTGCGCTGGTGCTCGGACGGCTTCGAGTTCACCTGCTGGAACGGCGAGGTCGTGCGCGGCGCCTTCATCATCGACGCCCATGACCGCGAGATCATCGCCTGGCGCGCGATCGCCAATGCGGGCATCAGCGGCTCGGACGTGCGCGACATCATGCTGGAAGCCGTGGAAACCCGCTTCGGCGGTATGCGCGCGCCCGTGCCGGTCGAGATGCTGTCCGATAACGGCTCGGCCTATACTGCCCGCGAAACACGCACCTTTGCCCGGCAGCTGGGCCTCAAACCCTGCTTCACGCCCGTTCGCAGCCCGCAGTCCAACGGCATCTCGGAGGCCTTCGTTCATACCCTCAAGCGCGATTACGTCCGCGTCTCGCCGCTGCCTGATGCTCCCACCGCGTTGACATCGCTTGCCGGATGGATCGAGGACTACAACGACAACCACCCCCATTCAGGGCTCAAAATGCGTTCACCGCGCGAACATCGCGCACTGGTTTCTGCAACCGCCTGAATCCGTCCGGTGAAACGGGGGCCAGATCAGTCAGATGGATGAGCATCTGGCCACTGGCATCCTTTGAGGATGAGCAGCGGAAGCAGGATAAACACCACGAGCAGGGCAGCGCACCCACGGGTTCGCCGTTTCCAATTGTCCTCTTTGGCAACGTTGGTCATCGAAGGCAGACTGCCAGCGAGAACTAAAGCTCGCAACGACTCCGTCAGCGTGATGCAGGTCGATCGGATCTCACTCGCGGCACCAGTCCCACGGCATCAGCTCGTCAAGCCGGTTGATCGGGTGACCCCGCCCGACCCGGTCGAGTACGTCGGCGAGCCAGTGCTGCGGATTGACGCCGTTGAGCTTGGCGGTTTCGAGCAGGCTGTACATGGCGGCAGCGCGCTCGCCATCGCAATCGGCGCCGGCGAACATCCAGTTTTTTCTGCCTAACGCGATGCCACGCAGGGCGTTCTCGGCCAGGTTGTTGTCAATCTCGAGTTGCCCGTTCTCGGTATAGGTGAGCAGCGCGGGTTTGAGCCGGACCGCATAACGGAGCGCCTCGGCCAGCGGCGTGCGCGACGACACCTTGCCCAGCACGCCGTCGGCCCATGCGAAGAAGTCGAGCGCGGTTACCGACCCATGTCCGGACAGTATCAAATATCATACACGTCGTGCGTTGATCGCGTTCAGACGCCGCGTACGTCCTTGTCGCATTCGTGCTCTACGACGTGCACCAGATAGTCGAGCGACGTGCGCAACTCAGCCCGGCTCAGTACCCCGCCCAGCGATATGCGTACCGCCTGCTCGGGGTCGCCCGCCACGGTGAAGGCGTCACTGACCACAATGCTGAGGTCCGACGTCCGCATCTTCGCGGCAAAGGCCGATCGCTGCCACGGTTCGGGTAGCGACAGCCAGAGGTGGAAGGCATGCGGGTCGGTCCGGTGCATGAGGCCAGCCAGCGCCTGTGCCGCGATCTTCTGCCGCGCCGCCGTTTCGCGGCGAACCGCCTCCACCACAGCGGTCGCGGTCCCGTCTTCGATCCACAGTGTCGACAGCGCGGTCGTCATCGGCGACGCCATGACGCAAGTGGTGCGCAGATAGCCGGTCACCGGCCAGAGCCGGCGTTGGTCGGGCGCGACCAGATAGGCGATCCGCAACCCCGCCCCTACGCATTTCGACAAGCTGGCGACGTGGAAAGTGATGTCGGGCGCCAGCGTCACGAAGGCCGGCGGCGGACGGCGGAACAACGCACTATAGGCGTCATCCTCCAGGATCGTGACGTCGTGCGCCCGTGCGACCGCAATGGTGCGCAGCCGACGCTCCTCCGGCATGGTCGCGGTGGTGGGGTTCAGCAAGGTAGGATTGAGGTACAGCACCTTGGGCGCATGTTCGCGGCACAATGCCTCGAAGGCATTGGGATCGATCCCCTCGCCATCGATCGGCACACCGACCAGTTTGAGCCCCATGCGCTGCGCGATGGTGCGGATCGCGGGATAGGTCAGCGCCTCGCACAACATCGTATCGCCCGGCTGGGTCAGCGACTGCAACACCGCCTGAAACGCGACATGGGTGCCGGGACAGATCACCAGCCGCTCCGGCTCCACCACTACGCCACGCGGGCGCAGGAACCGGGTCGCGGCCTCGCGCTGGATATAGGTGCCGCCAAACCCCTGATAGCGCAGCAGCGTGGGCAGGTCGCGCGTCACTTTCTGAAAGCCAGCCTGCATCCGATCGAGCAGCGCGCGTTCCTCGGGTTCGGGCGGGACGTTCATCGTCAGATCGACGACCGAAGGGCGGGCCGCGACATGCGGGCGCTGCGACTGGCCGGCGACGAACGTGCCCTGCCCCACGCGGGATGCAACCGATCCGCGCCGCTGCGCCTCGATATAGCCGCGGGCGACGGTGGTGAAATTGAGCCCCAGCCGTTCTGCCAGATCGCGCTGCGGCGGCAGCCGGTCCCCCACGCGAAGCCGGCCATGACGAACGTCGTCGGCAATGGCGTCGGCAATGGCGCGATAATGCGGCTTTCCGAACCGTGCCAGATCCGGGGTCCAATGCTGCGCTGCCATCCCGCTCTCCTTCCCGCAATGCCTACCAGTATCGACGATGCAGTCAATCGGCCCGTCGTTCCTATTGAATGTATTTGATTAATCCTATGCAGTCATTTGCCACTTTTTGCCACATTGACCGCATTTTTCTGGAAGGCCATATTGCGTTACTGCCGTCACGGCTTCCGAATTCGCTAGATTCACATCAGATTGCCGCTATTTTCCACCGCTCTGACGCGCAGCAGTATATAATTGACTACATTATCTATGGCGGATTTTTTCCGGTCATTGACTCGCATGCCATCCTGTCATTTCATGCATTGCATCGCAGCACGAAAGAGGTGGTAGACATGCCGACCGTTACCAAAGCGCCGCATCAGAAGGGCGATTTCTTCGTCGATTACGAACAGAAGGTGTTCGAGGACGTAAAGGCCGATCCCGGCGAAAAGGCGCTGGTGACATTCCACACGGTCGCGTTCGAAGGATCGATCGGCCTGGTGAACATGCTGCAGGCGACCCGGTTGCAGCGCAAGGGGTTCGAAACCAGCGTGCTGCTCTATGGTCCCGGCGTGACGCTGGGCATCCAGCGTGGCTTTCCGACGCTGGGCGACGAAGCCTTTCCCGGACACATGGCCGTCAACAACCAGATCGAAAAATTCATGAAGGAAGGCGGCAAGGTCTATGCCTGCCGTTTCGCCCTGCAGGCGCTGTACGGCCATGGCGAGCCGTCGCTGATCCCCGGCATCACGCCGATCGCACCGCAGGACGTGCTCGACCTCGTGCTGCTGCACCGCAAGGACAATGCCTTCATCCTCGATACCTGGACGCTGTGACGATGGGCGGGGCGATGGACGAGCGCCGGATGGTTCGGGTCGCCGCCGTGCAGATCGCGCCGGTGCTCGACCGCGCGGGCGGTACGCTGGAGCGCGTTCTGAACGTGATCGGCGAGGCGGGGGAAAAGGGTGTGGGCCTGATGGTCTTTCCAGAGACCTTCCTGCCCTATTATCCCTATTTCTCGTTCATCGACCCGCCCTATCGCATGGGGGCCAAGCATCTGGCGCTGTACGACGAGGCGGTCGTCGTGCCGGGACCGATCACGCAGGCATTGGCCGCCGCCGCGCGGACCCATGCGATGGTGCTGGTCGTCGGCGTCAACGAACGCGACGGCGGCACCCTATATAACACGCAACTGATCTTCGACCGCGACGGCACGCTCGCGCTCAAGCGCCGCAAGATCACCCCGACCTATCACGAACGGATGATCTGGGGTCAGGGGGACGGATCGGGGCTGCGGGCCGTGGATACCGCGGTCGGCCGGGTCGGCGCGCTGGCGTGCTGGGAGCATTACAATCCCCTCGCCCGCTATGCGTTGATGGCGGATGGCGAGGAAATCCATGCCAGCCAATTTCCCGGGTCGATGGTCGGCGATATCTTCAGCGACCAGATCGAGGCCGCGATCCGACATCATGCCGCCGAAGGCGCCTGTTTCGTGGTCAATGCCACCGGCTGGCTGAGCGACGAACAACGTGCCGCCATCGCGCCCGACGAAGCCCATCGCCGCGCGATTTCGGGCGGATGTTATACCGCGATCATTTCGCCGGAGGGGCAGCATGTCGTGCCGCCGCTGACCACGGGCGAAGGATTGCTGATCGCCGATTGCGACCTGGCGCTGGTCACCAAGCGCAAGCGCATGATGGATTCCGTCGGCCATTATGCGCGGCCCGAACTGCTGTCGCTGCACCTCGACGACCGACCCAAGCCCGCCATCCAGCGCACCTGCCCTGCCGCCCTTCATGAACGGGAGACCCCGCATGCCATCGACGCCCAGCACCATGACGGCCACGATGATCGCCAAGCTGCAATCGCACGGGATCCGGCTGGCTGATCCCAAGGCCGGCGTCGCCAGCCGACGCGGCGGCGCGGGTCCGTCGGATCACAAGGCGGTGACGATCGATGGCGTCACGGTGATGGTGCCGGTTCATACCGCCCCCGCCTTCGACAGCCCGTTTCAGGCGAGCGCGCCGGATGCCGATGGCCGGGTCGAGGTAACGTGCGACGAACGCCGGGTCGGATCGTTGAACTTCCCGCCCCGGCCGCGCTTCTACGACCGAGCGACGGCGGACGGCATTCCCTATTCGCATATCGCGACGCTGCACGGCCGAGACGTGCTGGCCACGACGATCCTGCAAACGTGCATCCGCTATCAGAGCCGCACCAAGACGTGCCAGTTCTGTGCGATCGGGCAGTCGCTCGCCGCCGGGCGCACGATCGCGCACAAGACGCCGGCACAGCTGGCCGAGGTCGCGCGGGCGGCGGTCGAGCTGGACCGGGTACGCCACATGGTGATGACCACCGGCACGCCGAACGCGACCGATCGCGGCGCGGCGGTCCTGTGCGACAGTGCCGCGGCGGTGAAGGCGGCGGTCGCGCTGCCGATCCAGGGCCAGTGCGAGCCCCCCGACGACGATGCGTGGTTCGCCCGGATGCGCGATGCCGGCATCGATACCCTAGGCATGCATCTGGAGGTCGTGACGCCGGAACTGCGCCAACGGATCATGCCGGGAAAAGCCAGCGTTCCGGTCGAACGCTACATGACCGCCTTTGCCGCCGCCGTGCCGGTGTTCGGGCGCGGACAGGTGTCGACCTATATCCTTGCCGGGCTGGGCGACACGCGCGAGACGCTGCTCGACATTTCCGCGCGGTTGATCGCGCTGGGCGTCTATCCGTTCATCGTGCCGTTCGTCCCGATTTCCGGCACGCCGCTGGAAGGCCATCCCTCCCCCGATCCAGCGTTCATGGCGTCGGTGTTGCAGCCGCTAGCGCGGATGCTGCGCGAGGGCGGTCTCGCTGCCGAGGACGTCAAGGCCGGGTGCGCGCGGTGCGGGGCGTGTTCGGCGCTGTCAACCTTCGAAAAGCTGCTGCCCGCGCGGGAGGCGGCGTGATGGAGATCGCGGTGCCGCGCCCGTTCCTCGCCAGCGATTATATCGTGCGCTTTGCCCGCCAGCCGTGGGAGACGGCTGGCGCGTTCGCGCTGCGTCGACAGGTGTTCTGTGCGGAACAGCGCGTGTTCGAACGCGACGATCGGGATGCCGTCGATGCGCAGGCGATCGCGATCGTCGCGTTGTCGACGCTGGCGGGCGAACCGGACGAGGTGATCGGCACGGTGCGCCTGCACCAGCCAGAACCCGGCATCTGGTGGGGATCGCGGCTGGCGGTCGCGGCCAGCCATCGACGGATCGGGACGATCGGCCCGGCACTCATCCGGCTGGCGGTTTCCAGCGCGCATGCGATGGGCTGCGTTCGCTTCCTCGCGCATGTCCAGCCACAGAACGAGTTGCTGTTCCGCCGGATGCATTGGGCACGGCTGGATACGGTATCGTTGCACGGGCGCGACCATTTGCTGATGCAAGCCGACCTGGACTGGTATCCACCGATCGGCGACGGCGGCACCGGCTTCCACACCGGGCGGCGTGCGGCATGAGTGAGGCGGAACGGCTTGCCCGGCTCATCCGCGACAGTCGGGGCGTCGCGCATAAATGCGACATCGCGCCGGTCGTGGCACGGCTGCGCATGGACGCGCACGGCGACGCAGCTGTGGGGGACGATACTGCCGTCATCCGCCACGCCGACGGCAACCTGCTGTTCGCGATCGAAGGGTTCGTCGCCGATTTCGTCGCCGGCGACCCGTGGTTCGCTGGCTATTGCGGGGTGATGGTCAATCTGAGCGACGTCGCGGCGATGGGTGGACGGGCGATCGCGGTGGTGGACGCGCTGTGGAGCGCCGGCGAGGCGCAGGCCGCCGAAATCCTTGGCGGGATGCGCGACGCCGCGACGCGCTACGGCGTGCCCGTGGTCGGCGGTCATAGCAACCTGAAGGCTGATTCGCCGCAACTGGCGGTGGCCGTGCTGGGCGAAGCGGACCATCCGGTGACCAGCTTCGACGCACGGCCGGGCGACGCGCTGATCGTCGTCACCGATCTGCGCGGGCGGTTCCGCGATCCCTTTCCATGGTGGGATGCCAGCACCGGTACCGCCGACGCCGGCCGGTTGCGCGGGGACCTCGCGCTGCTGCCGATGCTCGCCGGGCGAAACTTGCTGCGCGCGGGCAAGGACATCAGCATGGCGGGCGTGGTCGGAACCGCGATGATGCTGGCCGAAACGTCGCTGGTCGGGTTCGCGATCGACCTCGACTGTGTGCCCCGCCCCGACGGCGTGACGCTGGAGCGCTGGCTGACCGCCTTTCCCAGCTTCGGTTTCGTGCTGGCGGTCGCGCCGGCCGATACCACCGACGTCCTTACTGCCTTCGCCGCGCGCGACATCGCCGCCGCCGTGGCAGGCCACTTCACCGCCGATGCCCGTGCCGTCATCGGCCATGCCGGTGCCACAGCAACCGTCTGGGACTTTGCGCAACCCTTTATCGGCTGCGCCCCCATGCAGGAGGTTCGTACCGATGCCTGAGATGCGCTTCGTCGTCCGCTGGCCCGATGGGCAGGTGGAACGCTGCTACTCCCCCTCCACCATCGTCGCCGAACGGCTGACGGCGGAGACGGACTATCCGCTCGCCGATTTCGTCCGCGCTGCGACGGCGGCGCTGGAGGAGGCGAGCGAGCGGGTCCGCGCGCGCTACGGCATGGGCTGCGGTCATGCCATGCATCAGGCGGACCGGATCCGCGAGGCCGGCCGCCGCTTCGCCGGCATCCCCGGTGCCACCGTCCACATCGAACGCTTCGAATCCTGAGGAGGAACCCATCATGACCGCCACCGCTACGGCGCAACGCCATGTCCCCGTCCTGATCGTCGGGGGCGGCCAAGGCGGATTGTCGCTCAGCTATCTGCTCGGCCAGCAGGGGATCGATCACCTGATCATCGAGAAGAACCGCATCGGCCATAGCTGGCGCTCGGAACGATGGGACAGTTTCTGCCTGGTGACGCCCAATCACCACTGCCGGCTGCCGGGATATGACTATGCCGTCGAGCATGGCGGCACCGATCCCCACGGCTTCATGGTCAAGGACGAGATCGTCGCCTTTATCGAAGCCTATGCAGAGCGGGTGAAGCCGCCGATCCGCGAAGGCGTGGCGGTGACGCGTATCGCGCGCGACGGCGCGCGGTACGCGGTCGAAACGACGGACGGCAGCTATACGGCGGATCAGGTCGTCATCGCGATTAGCGGCTATCATATTCCGGTCATTCCGCGCGTCGGCATGGCCATGCCCGCCCGCGTGACGCAGATCCAGTCGCTCGACTACCGCAATCCGGATGCCCTGCCCGCCGGTGCCGTGCTGGTGGTCGGGTCCGGACAATCGGGATGCCAGATCGCCGAAGACCTGCACCTTGCCGGGCGGCAGGTGCATCTGGCGGTCGGCGACGCGCCGCGTGCGCCGCGCCGCTATCGCGGGCGGGATTCGACCGAATGGCTGGAGGAGATGGGTCATTACGACCTGCCCATCGAAGACCACCCGATGAGCGAGAAGGTCCGCCAGAACGAGAACCATTATCTGACTGGCCGCGACGGCGGGCGCGAGATCGACCTGCGGAAATTCGCGACGCAGGGCATGAAACTGTACGGCATGCTCGCCGGGGTCGACGGGGACGTGGTCCGGTTCCGGCCCGACCTGTCCGAGCATCTCGACCAGGCCGATGCGACGTACAACCGCATTCGCGCGACCATCGACGCCTATATCGAACGCGCTGGCATCCCCGCGCCGACCGAGGAACCCTATGTCCCATGCTGGTCGCCATCCGAGGAGCCGCTGTCGCTCGACTTTGCGGCCGAAGGGATTGGCAGCGTCATCTGGTGCACCGGGTTCCGCATGGATTTCTCGTTCATCGACGTGCCGGTGTTCGACGATCGCGGCTATCCCGATCATCGTCGCGGCATATCGTCGGAGCACGGCTTGTATTTCATCGGCCTGCCATGGCTGAACAGCTGGGGATCGGGCCGATTCCATGCGGTCGGGCGCGATGCGCGGCACATCGTCGACCATATCGCCGCTACCCTTGCCCCCGCTGCCCGGATGAGCGCCGTCGCATGACCGCGATCCTACCGGCGATCCGCCCGGTCGCAACGGACAGCATCCGCATCGGCATGCCCGAAATGTGTCGCGGCGGATTGTCGGAAACATGGCTGTGGAAGGCGGCCGGCCATCGCCACTGGCTCGCACTGGCCACCGCGCACGGCCTCGACCGGCCCGATTTCCGCGACGCGACCGGTGCGCGGCTTTATGCCGCGTTCACCGAAACGCAGCTGGCGGAGGGAAGGCTCGACCGGGTCGGCGAACACGACCTACTGACCTTCGACACACATCTGTCGCGCACCGGTCGCACCCGGTTCCGCAGCATCGTGACGGTATCGACCGCGAAAGAGGTCGTCGGCCGACTGACCTTGGACAGCGCCTTCGTCGGACGACGCCACAAGGGACGCAACCGGTCGGCAGCGCGCGGCTTGGTCGCGCGCCCCTGCCACCTGCTGCCACCCGCGCACACCCATGTTCCATTCCGGCCGGCGACATGGGATTGGATCGGGCCGTTCCAGCGCAAGGATCGTCAGGAACTGGCGTCGTGCGTGATCGATCCCAATCCGCATGAGGATTTCAACGGCGCCGATTTCCTCTATTTCGCGAGCTATGCTGCCCTGGCCGACCGGGCGGAATGGCACTGGTTCCACCAAGCCGATCCAATCGTCACCACCCGGTCGCGTCGAACCTTCTTCCTTGGCAACATCGAACTGGGGGACACGGTGACCGTGCTGTTGTGCGGCACGCGGTCGGAGGGCGACAGCATGTCGCACTGGATCGAACTGCGCCGGACGATCGACGGCGCGCTGCTGGCGGTGAGTTTCGCGGAACGCGGATTGCGGCGCTGATCGGCTGCAGTGTATTGGCGCTCAGTCTGGCGCAGGCGGCGATCGCGCAGACCGTCATTCCGCCTGCGATCGAAACCGATGCAGCGGCACCGCCCCCGCCGCTCGCGTCGTCCGATTTGCAGGGAGAGGCGCCCGCCGCCGCCACGGCTGGCAGCGACGACATCGTCGTGACCGGTTCGCGCGTCGTTCGCGACGGTTCGACATCGTCAAGAACAACGTCAGTACCGCCGACCCCGTCAATGACGGCTCCGTGGTGGTGACCGGGCAACAGCGTTCGCGCGGCGCCGAGATAGACCTGATCGGCGAGATCCTGCCGGGCTGGCGTGGGATTCCTTGACGCGGAAGTGACGCGTGACACCGTTCTGGCAGTCGGCAATCGCCTGCGCGGCATACCGCGATGGAGCGGCAATCTTTGGACGACCTATCATGTTCGCCGTGGGGCAGTCGCAGGGCTTATACCGGGTGGCGGCGTAACGTATGTCGGGCGTCGCGCAGGCAACCTTCAGGACAGCCACTTTATTTCCGGCTAAACCCGCTTCGATCTTACGGCAGGCCACAGGATCGCGGATCGTTACCGGCTAGGCGTCATCGTTCCGAACATCACGAACCGCTTCTATATCGAGCAGCTCGTAGCCCTGACCACGGACTATCCCGGTGCGCCGCGTACGGCTTCGGCGACGCTGGCGATTGAATTGTAGGCCGTGCAGTCAGCGAAAGTAACATGACGGAAGGATCACCGGCGATTTCCCGCCTGTCTCGAAATACCATCCCAATCGGAATGCCTTGGCCATCTCGCCGGTCGTTCCCAATCGATAGAGGCCTCCAGGCTGGCCCGGAACGTCATAGCGTCTTCAGATAATCCTCGAAGCGCTGCCCCTTTTCAGGCCGGAAGGTGGTGCCAGTGCCGCTGATGGAAGCGATCCGGTCGACCCGGAAATTGCGGAAAGCATTTCTGGCTTCACACCAACCGGTAAGGAGCCAGGCTGAGTCGAACAGGGTCAGCCCGAGCGGCCGTACGGTGCGCTCGCTCTCCTTATCCGAGAGGTCGACATAGGCGATGCGGAGGACCAAATGTCGGCGTATGGCATCCCGCAACAGTGTTAGATGGGTCTTTGCGCCCTCGCTTTCCGATGTCTGCTTCGACACCGCGCGCAGCGGAAGGTTCGAGTAAGTCGCTTGCCGGGCTGGTTCCATCGACGCGGCAAATTTGGTCGATGCACGCCGCGCGGCGGCAGCCAGCGGCGCATCGCTCCGCGCCGCGATCAGCCGCATTCCCAGCATGACCGCATCCATCTCATCGTGATCCAGATGCAGGGGCGGCAGAAAATAGCCTCGTTCGAGCTGGTATCCGACGCCCGGTTCACCGCGGACCGGCGCGCCCATGGCCTGCAACGTCACCATGTCGCGGTAGATGGTCCGCACCGACACGCCGAGCATTTCGGCAAGCGTGTCCGCCGAGATCGGGGCTGACCGTCCACGCAGGTGATCGAGGAGGGCGAAAAGCCGTAGTGAGCGCATGGGTGAGTGTCGTTCCATCCTGACGGAAACTGTCAGGGGCATCTTGTATCTCGCGGTCTCACGAACGTCACCGTCAGGGAACATCATGACCGCAATTTGCTACGAGATCGTCACCTACAAGACCAAGGATGCGGACCAGGCAGACACGGTTCGCGACGACGCAAGGGCGCTGCTCGCCAGCCAACCCGGTTTCATCGCCTGGACGCCTTTCAAAGGTGTGGACGATGCGAACGCACGGGCCGATCTGGTTGCATGGACCGATCACCATAGCGCACGTGTGGCAGCGCAAATGGTCGGGAACGCCGTTGAATTTGCCGACTTTCGTGGCTCGGTAGCGACGGTCGCGAGCATGGCTCACTACATCGCCCCGCCCCTCGACCCGCAGCCGGTCGTGGCGGGGAGCGGCATCGAGCTTGGTCGCTTCCGGCTGAAGCCCGGTGTCGAAGAAATCTCCATGCTAGCCGCCTATGAGGCGATGGTGTCCCGTCATCTGGGGCACCAACCAGGGTGGCGGCGCCAACACCTCGTGAAGTTGCAGGATGGCACGTTCATCGATCTGGCCTTCGCCAGTGACCGGGATCGTGCCGAAGCGATCTGCGCCGGTTGGGTTGGTAATGCGGACTGTGACCACTTCCTCTCCATGATTGAGCCGGTCAGCATGGAGTTCGGCACGATCCTTTGAGCCGGTTGGTTGAGACCCGGCTTTCCCGATATTCGATCCCGATGGGGATGCACCAACCGTCTCGCTGGCCGTTCCCAACCGGGAAAGCTCCGCTGGGTCTAGCGCGACCTTCTCGGTTGAAAACAGCCAGCCCCGCTATTTCGCCGTGGGGGCGGCCTCATGGCGAGTACCCCGTGCCTTGAGCCAAAGTCCGAATGTGCGCATGACTTCGACCACGGGTTCAAGGAGCGTGCCCTCTTCGGTCAAGGCATATTGGACGGTTACTGGCACGGTCGGAAACACAGTTCGCTCGACGAAGCCCGCCTCCTCCAACGCCCGCAGGTCGAGGGTCAACATCCGTTGCGAAATGGCAGGAATGCAGCGGCGCAGCTCACTGAACCGCTTTGGACCATCGATCAGATAGGAAACGATCAGCAAGCGCCAGCGCCCGCCCAGAAGCCGCATGGCCTCTTCCACCGAGCATCCCGTTGCACTTTGCTTCATCGGCTCGAACTGTCGGTATAAAATCTGTTGCTACGCCACATAATGCTGCCTTCTTCAAAAAATGGCGCGGCCACGTCAATCTTGGAAAACCGATGACCATGGGCCCGACACTCCAAGGAGCTGTTTCGTGAAGCTGTACTACATGCCCGCCGCCTGTTCGCTCGCGCCGCATATCATTCTCGGCGAACTCGGGATTACCGCCGACCTGGTGCAGGTCGACCACAAGACGCACCGAGCCGATGATGGCCGTGACTTCCTCGAACTCAGCCCGTTCGGCTATGTGCCGCTTCTGGAATTGGACGACGGCACGCATCTCCGTGAGGGTGCGGCGATCCTTCAATATCTCGCCGACCTCAAGCCGGAGCTCGGCCTTGCTCCCGCGAACGGCACGATGGAGCGCTATCGGTTGCAGGAATGGCTGAACTTTCTGACGTCCGAAATCCACAAAGGCTTCATTCCGCTACTCTATGCGCGTCTCGCCGGAACATACGGCACCGGAACCGCCAAACCCAAGCTCGAAGAGCGCTTTGCATGGCTCGACAACGTCCTTGCCGAAAACGACTATCTCATGGGCGCATTCTTCACGGTTGCGGATGCTTACCTGTATTCCCTGGTGCAATGGGGCCAGGCGGAATGGTTGGAGCCGACCTACCGGGCAGACATCCATTTCGACACGTTGAACTATCTGAGGGCTTGGTATCTGCGCGTCAGAACACGTCCCGCCGTTCGCCGAGCACTCGACATCGAGGGGCTACGATAACGGTCAAATCGAGCTATATGATCGCCCGCCCGACGAAGCTGGTATTTCCCAAATCAGCATCGATTCCGGGAGCGCCCACAGCGTCTCGCGTGCCGTTCGTTTTGACAACGACGGCAAACAACTATTCCCTGCCGTGAGACGGCCTGATGGGCGGTACATTGAACGGGCACAAATGTACGCTAAGCGGTTTGGCCCTTGCTGGACGTGCGTAGCAGCAAATGACGGCTATTCTGCTGGATGTCGTTCATGCTTGCCCGGCGGTAATGCAACACGCGGCTCCTATCGCATCGGACAGGAAGTCCATCACTGCTCGGACGGCATGAGAGCGTCGCAGGTCAGGATAGGTCGCTAACCACATATCCAGGGTCGGGGGCGGTGTGTCCGGCCGCAGCGGAACCAGGGTTGGATCGGGATCACCCATGAAGCGCGGCAGTACGACCGCCCCCAAGCCCGCTCGCGCCGCTTCCACTTGACCAAACAAGTCGCTCGCTTGAAAGACAATGGGGCGCCCCGCCAGCAGAGATCGCAGCCAGACTTGCTGGGTGGTATGTTCGAGGGCGGCATCGTAGCCGATGAAGGTCCATTCCGAGGCTGGCTTCACAGCAATCTCGGGCGTGGCATATAATCCAAAACGCATGACGCCGATCAGTTTGGTGACAAGGTCCGGGTCTCTGGGCCGTGCGAGGCGTACGGCGACATCCGCCTCGCCTCGATCCAGGGCAGAATGATGCGATACGCCGGCCAGGATGGGAATGACGTTCCGATGCATCTGGTGGAAACCGGCGATCCGCGGAGCGATCAGGCGTGCTGCGACGGCGGGGGGTGCGGTGATCCTGACAGAAACGACCGTCGCCTCCGAACGACCGCGCGCGCACCGTTCGATGGCATGACTTACCTCCTCCATCTTTGATGCCAGCGCAGCGATATCCTCGCCATGGGAGGTCAGGCCGATACGGCGAGGAAGACGCTCGACCAATGTCACGCCAAGGCTTTGTTCCAGCGACGCGATGCGACGACCAACGGTCACATGATCGACGCCCAATATACGGGCGGCCGCTGAAAGGCTCCCGGCGCGGGCGAGTATGGCGAAGGCATGGACGTCTTTCCAATCGAGCATGTGTGCGTTTTTACACATGAGAGGTGCGAAAACATCGGATTTCCGCGCAGGACGAGATGCGCTTTATCGCTGCCAAGGGAGATAGAGCATGTCGATATGCGTCATGATGAATGGCCCTGGGGCACCGGACGTATTGAACGCGGTGGACATTGATGTCCCTGCGCCTGGCCCCGGAGAGGTCCGCGTCCGCCAATCCGTGATCGGGGTGAATTTCGTCGACGTCTATTATCGGACGGGATTGTACCCGCTACCCCGATATCCCGCCGTGTTGGGCTTCGAGGGCGCGGGCGTGGTGGACGCCATCGGCCCCGACGTCACATCGGTTTCGCCCGGTGATCGCGCTGCTTATCACGGCATGCCACTCGGAGCTTATGCCGAGGTTCGGCTGCTCCCCGTCGACCGGCTCGTCAAATTGCCTGACGCCGTATCTGAACGCATCGCGGGCAGCACCATGTTGCGAGGACTGACCGCACACATGCTGTTGCACAAGGTGCACGCCGTCAGCCGCGGCGAATGGATACTTGTCCATGCGGCCGCCGGGGGGCTTGGTCAGTTGGTGACGCGCTGGGCCAAGCGCATGGGGGCGAACGTCATCGGAACAGTGGGGTCCGCAGCAAAGACCGCTGCGGCCATAGCCGCGGGAGCGGATGAAGTGCTGCTGCATGGTGATGACCAATGGCCGAAGCGCGCGATGCAGATCGCAGACGGCAAGGGCGTCCACCTCGCCATCGACGGCATTGGCGGTGACATGCTGGCGAAAACTTTGGGTTCCGTCCGCCCCTTCGGCATAGTGGCCAGCCTTGGCCAACCAGCAGGTCCCATTCCTCCGGTGAGGGTCGAGGATCTCGGCTTTGCCCGGTCGATCGGGTTGGTGCGGCCCAGTTCGATCGCCTATGCCAGTGACCCCGTGCTGTATCGGCGCGGCGTGGATGATCTGCTCGCTGCCCTGGGGAATGGCCTCGTGAACCCGATCGGTGCCGAATATCCGCTTCGTGAGGCGGCCCGCGCGCATGCCGATCTGGAATCTGGGCGAACGACGGGAAGCGTGATCCTGACGGTCTGAGGGCGAAACCGATGAGCCGGTGGTCCGGCTTGCACTGAACACCGCCAGGGGCACTGCGCTCGACTGGCAAGGACTGCGCGTGGACTGCGCGTGAGAAAAGTGGAGGAGGTTTCAGAATGACGGACGTGGGGACATGGCGGTGACGCCGGAACTCGAACTGATCGCGGACGCCGACGCGCGCGCCAGTGCTTATCTGGCGACGCTGCAACAACGCCCGCCCTTTCCGGATCAGACCGCCCACGATGGCCTGACCGTCTTCGCCGAACCCCTGCCGGAGCAGGGCCATGATGCGACCGACACGCTGCGTCTGCTCGACGTTCATGGCTCCCCCGCCACGACGGCGTCGAACGGGCCGCGCTACTTCGGATTCGTGATCGGCGCCGCATTGCCCGCAGCGGCCGCAGCCGAACGGCTGATGCTGGCCTGGGATCAATGTGCGTCGTCCTATGACAATTCCCCCGTGGCCGCGACGGTCGAAAAGGTAGCGGGCGCCTGGCTTCTCGATGTGCTCGACCTTCCTCGCGAGAGCGGCGTCGGGTTCGGCACCAGTGCGACGGCCTGCACGCTGACCTGCCTTTCGGCGGCACGGCGGTCGCTGCTGGCTCGCCACGGTTGGGACTTCGACCGTGACGGGCTTCACGGCGCGCCGCAGATCAGGGTGGTCGTCCCTGACACCGTCCATATCACCGTGAAGAAGGCGCTGCGGCTTTTGGGCTTCGGCATGGCCCACCTCGTCGTGGCGCCGACCGACCCGCAAGGACGCATCGATCCCGCCCGCCTTCCCGCACTGGACGACCGCACTATCCTCTGCCTTCAGGCCGGCGAGGTCAACACGGGCGAGTTCGACCCATTCATACCTCTCATCAAGGCCGCCCATGACGCGGGCGCATGGGTCCATGTCGATGGGGCGTTCGGCCTCTGGGCCCGCGCTTCTTCGCGCCGGGTGTTGACCGACGGCGTTGAGCAAGCCGATAGCTGGACCACGGACGGGCATAAGTGGCTGAACACACCCTATGACGGAGCGGTCGCCATTTGCCGGGATGCCGAGGCGCTTGCGGGCGCGATGAACGCGGATGCCGCCTATTCAATGGCCTCCAAAGATGCCCAGAAGAACCTGACGCTGGAGTTCTCGCGGCGGGCGCGCGGCATTCCGATCTGGGCTGCGCTTCGCACGTTGGGCCGCAAGGGTGTCGCCGAACTGGTGGATCGCCACTGTGACGAGGCCGCCTGGCTGGCAGATCGGCTACGCTCTACCGGCTTCGACGTTCTCAATCGCGTCGTGCTCAATCAGGTTCTCTTGCGATTTGAAGACGATGAAGTCACCATGCGCCTCCGCCAGCATGTCTTGGCCAGCGAGGCCGGTTGGTTTGGGACAACAATCTGGCAGGGGCGGTCGGCCTTCCGCATCAGTATCTCTTCCTGGCGGACTCAGCATGAGGACGTGGTTCGATTGGCCAACGCGTTCGGGCAGGCAGCAGAAGATCGCTCGCTTCGTTAGCCGACGATGCCCGCATAGACGAAGAACGAGCCGATCATCAGTCTCAAGGCAGATCTCATCATTAAGCGTCCGGGGTCGGCCGGGTGTCGAGAGCTAGAGGCTGTTATGGACTTGAGAGGTTTGCTGGTTCATCCAAGGTGGGATGAGCATTTGCGGCAAGCCGTATCCATCTGACGTGAGCGACGAGGAATGGTTTCTGGTTGCGCCGTACCTACTGCTGCAACGCGAGGATGCCGGGCAGCGGGAGCATGACCTGCGGGAGGTGTTCAACGGCCTTCGCTACATTGTTAAGACGGGCGCGCCATGGCGGTGGATGCCGAACGATCTGCCGCCCTGGGCAGCTGTGTACCAGCAGACACAGCGCTGGCTGGCGGCGGGCTGCTTCGAGGCGCTGGTGGACGACTTGCGCGCGGTGCTGCGGCTGTCAGCGGGGCACAAGGCCGAGCCGACCGCTGCGATCATCGACAGCCGGACGCTTCGATCGACGCCCGAGAGTGGCGAGCGGGCCGGCTATGACGGGGCCAAGCGCAAGAAGGGCTCGAAGATCCCCATGGCCGTCGATACGCTGGGCCATCTGCTGGCCCTCCATGTCACGCCAGCCAGCGCCGAGGATCGCGGCGAGGTGGAGCGGCTCGCCCGCACCGTACAGGCGGTCACCGGCGACACGGTCGAGCTGGCCTGGGTGGACCAGGGCTATACCGGCGGGCGGGCCGCCGATGCAGCAGACAAGCATGGTATCGCGCTCGAAGTCGTCAAACTGCCGCAGGCCAAGCGCGGCTTTGTCCTCCTGCCGCGCCGCTGGGTCGTCGAGCGGTCATTCGCCTGGGCAACCCGCTTCCGGCGTCTCGTCAAGGACTATGAACGCTATGCCCAAACACTCGCCGGACTTCACGTCGTCGCTTTCGCCTGCATCATGATGAAGCAGGCTGCCGCGATCGCCGCAGGTTCATAACAGCCTCTAGCGCACGGAAGAGACGTCGTCAACCAATGCGAGTACTTCTGACAATCTTTCGATCACCGCGCCGGGTGGGTGAGCTGCCCCCTTCTGAGTGGTCCATCGACTATGCCAGTCTGGATCAAGGTGAGCCTCACCCCGTCTTTGGTCCGGTCTTTATGAGAAAACCGGCTCTCTTTTCGTCAGGGCAGGCATGCCTGCCCTGACGAAAAAGCGCGCTCCATCGGGGTCTGGTTGCCGAGGGAGCTATGCGGACGGTGCTCGTTGTAATCGCGCCGCTACGCCTCACATTTTACCCGTGCGTCGTCCAGGCTCAAGAACCAGTATGCGTTGGGGCATTCGGCCCGCACCCGGCCGTTGAACGCCTCCGTGAACGCATTGTCAGTCGGCTTGCCGGGGCGGCTGAAGTCCAGCACTACATCATGCTGATAGGCCCACAGGTCGAGATCCTTCGAGATGAATTCCGGGCCATTGTCCAGGCGAATGCGCTTGGGACGACCATGTGCCACGGCAATGCGGTCGAGCGTCTCGACCACGTCAGAGCCGCGGTAGCTCATCCGTACGTCGAGCGCTGGCGACACGCGCGTGAAGTTGTCGACGATCGACAGCACGCGGATCTTGCGCCCGTCGAACAGCTGGTCCGACAAGAAATCCATCGACCAGCACTCGTTGGGGGCCCTCGCCGGTGTCCGGTCATCGCGCAGCTTCGCCTCCACCTTGCGCTTGGGCGTCTTGTTGCGCAACTGCAGCCCGAGTTCACGATACAGCCGATGAGTGCGCTTGTGGTTGATCTCCCAGCCCTCCCGCCGGAGCAGCACGTGGATGCGTCGATACCCGTGAGCCGAACACGGGCCGCAGCCAACTCCTTGATCCGCATCTTGAGGCCGGCCTGATCGAGGCGGCGGGACTGATAGCGCTGGGTCGATCGATTGATCGGAAAGGCACCGCAGGCTCGCCGTTCGCTGACCTGGTAGCTCGCCTGCCAATAGCCGACGATCTCCCGGGCTCGACCAGGCCCTACATTTTTCGGCGGATGACGTCCTGCAGCATCTCCTTGTCCAGGCTGAGGTTCGCCACCAGCCGCTTCAGCCGGACGTTCTCCTCCTCCAGCACCTTCAAGCGCTTCATCTCCGACGACATCAGACCTCCGTACTTGCTGCGCCATCGATAGTAGAGTCTGCCCCGGCGTAGGCCGGGGTCTGGATCGAGATGCCGGCCTTCCGACATACCTCCTCCACGGTTGTTCCATCCTCGGCCCGCTTGAGGATGAACGCTATCTGCTGCTCGCTGAACCTCGACTTCTTCATCGGCGGATCCCCTCGTCCGGCACCTGCAAAACCTAACCGGGAATTTCTCACAAAGAATGGACCAATCCGGAGGGCTCAGGTCAACCCAGAAGGCGACATTCGGCAACCCTTTCGCGAGGCCCAATTTCGGTCGTCGTCTAATAGCGGGTTGTGCAAGCGCTTTCGCGTGAGAGACGTTGTTTGCCGGGGCACGGTCGTCTTCGCGGTCTGCAGGTGCCGCCGCATCATGGGGCTTCGCGGGATGGCCCTTCCAATGTTCATTCCGCACGCATCGAGCTGGGGCTCGTGGTGCAACGGCCGAAACGGAATGGACCAGCCTACGTCCCGGCAGGGACGCCTCGTCACGCCATAGGCGCTGTCGAGCTCTTGGATCAGGCGGTAGCGGCCGTCCTGGTGAATAGTTCGCCGGAGCGCAGCATGGCGTGCATGATGACCGCGAGCTTGCGGGCAACAGCGACGGCGGCACGCTTGAAGCCGATCTTCTCGCGAAGCTTCATGCCCCAGCTACGTAGGTCGCTATCGGCGTGGCTATGGGTCAGGATCACGACGGCCGCCTCATACAGGAGCGAGCGGACGTGCGTGTCACCGCGCCGGGAGATGTGACCGTCATAGTCGACCTCGCCCGACTGGTATCGCCTAGTGGTTAGCCCAAGCCAAGCGCCGACCGAGCGGGATCGACTGAAGTTGGCGGGGTCCTCTACCGCGGTCAGGTAAGCGGTAGCGGTAATCGCGCCGACCCCGGGGATCGACATCCGCAGCTGACATTGCTGGCTCCAGCGTGCCTCGGCAAGGAGTTGGCGCCCCAGTTCGGTCGCCTGGACGCGCAGACTCCGCCACGCCTCGAGGAGGGGCAGGATGATCCGGGCGAGTTCGGCATTGTCGACAAGCAGGGAACGAACGTTCGTCTCGAACTTGCCGCCGATGCCACGCGGTACGAGGAGTCCGAACGCCTTCATCAGCCCGCGAATCTGCCTGCTATGTCCAGCGTCGCGCGGACGAACTTCGTGCGCGCCGCAATCAGCGTGCGCGAGAGCATACTGTCGAATCCTTTTACCCGCACCTCGCGATAGAACCCCACCTCGGCAAGGTGAGCCAGGCCGTCGGCGTCGTTGGCGTCCGTTTTGTTCGCCGCCATGTCGAGTGCCGCCTTGGCATGGCGCGCATCAATGCAGATCGCTGGCAGCCCCTCCGCCGTCAGCGCGTGGTAGAACCACACCGACAGTGACCCTGTCTCGAACACCACCCGCTCCACCCCAGGGGCGTGCTTGCGGATCAGAGCTGCAATGACCTGCGGGTCTGACAAACACTTGCCGCGCCAAACACGCTTGCCGCCGCACCGGATCGAAACAGCTGTCTCTTTCAATGATACGTCGAGCCCGATATACTCACCCATGGCTGTTCTCCGTCCGATGTATGGGCCCGGCTGCCAGTCGTGAGCCCGCACCTTCATCTACATCGTCGCTGATCGAGGTAGCTCGCTCCCGCGATTACCCCATGTCCATTCACCTCCCAGTCGCTCTGCAAAAAAATTCCGACAAGTGCGGCTTGTCCGCTATTGATCAGCATACGCCGAAAGACGGATTATTCGTTGCTTTCCTGCGGCCGCCAGGCATTTTATGGCATGGCGTCCTACCATCCTCCCACGTGATCGCACTTGCGGTCATTTGCACCTACCGGACCGGCGCCGCTAACATATCTTCACGACCGCAACACAACCCTCATGATATCGTCGATAAAAGTCTCAGTTCCATCGCCGCGTGCCATGGCCTGATAATTGACGATGACCCGGTGCCGCAGAACAGGACGCGCGACGGCCGCGATGTCGTCGCAACTAACGGCGAAGCGATCGTCCAGCAGGCATTGAACCTTGGCCGCGAGGATCAGGCTCTGGACACCGCGTGGAGACGCGCCCAGCGCCACGCCGCGTTGTACCGATTCCGGCGCATAGGCACTGCCCGGCTGGGTCGCCATCACGAGGCGGATGGCATAGCTTTTCGCAACTTCGGGCACCGGCACTTGGCGCACCACGTCGCGCAACCGGCATAGCGTGGCGGCGTCCGTCACCGGGTCGATCGCCACCGCCTCGCCGCCGGTCGTTCGGTCGATGATCGCGTGATACTCCGCCTCGGTCGGATAGCCCACGAGCAGCTTGAAAAGGAAGCGATCGAGCTGCGCCTCGGGCAGCGGATAGGTGCCTTCCTGGTCGACCGGGTTCTGGGTCGCCATGACGCAGAACGGCTCCGGCATCTTCAGCGTGCGGCGGCCGACCGTGACCTGCCGCTCCTGCATGACTTCGAGCAGCGCCGACTGAGTCTTGGGCGTGGCGCGGTTGATCTCGTCGGCCAGCACCAGATTGGCGACGATCGGCCCCTGCTGGAAGGTCAGTTCATGGCCGCCTCCCTCGGCCTCGGTCAACATGGTGGTGCCGATGATGTCGGCGGGCATCATGTCGGGCGTGAACTGGATACGCGAAAATGGCAGGTCGACCGCCCGGCTGATCGAGTTGATGAGCATCGTCTTGCCCAGCCCCGGCACGCCTTCGAGCAGGACATGCCCCCCCGCCATCAGGGCGGTCAGGACGCCGTCGATCACGTCCTGCTGCCCCACCATCATCCGACGAACCTGGTCACGGATGGCCCGGAACACCGTCCGAAACTCCTCCGCCTGTTCGCGGGCGACCTGGGCCTGATCGATCATCTGCATGGATAAGGGGCTCAAATGAGAGAGATAGGCCCAAGGGGTGACACGCCCGGCTTGCACCAGCCTTGCATGTCAGTCGCCTTCGACCAGTTGATAGCCGACACCGCGGACCGACAGGATCTTCACCGCGCCGGTCTTGGCGGCGAGTGCCTTGCGCAACCGCGAGATGATCGATTCCAGCGAGTTGCCGTTGACGAACTTGTCATAGCCATAGACGCGCGTTTCCAGCGTCTCGCGCCGGACCAGCGCGCCGTCGCGCATCATCAGCGCGGCCAGGACCAGCGCCTCCGACCGCCGCAGCGACATGGGCGCATCGTTGACGAAGAAACCGCCGCCCTCGACATCGTGCAGGATCGGGCCGAACTGACGCATCTCACGCGTTTTGTGCAGGTCATGGCGCAATGCCGCGCGGATCCGCGCGACAAGCTCGCGCGGCTCGAACGGCTTGGCGATATAGTCATGCGCCCCGAGTTCCAACCCCGTCACCTTGTCGTCGATCCCGGCGAGCGCGGACAGGAGCAGGAAACGCTGCGGCCGCTTCTTCGCCTCGGCATAGCCGATCAGCGAGACGCCGTCCCCGTCGGGCAGCAGGCGATCGAGCAGAACCAGGTCGAAATCATTGTCCAGCAACGCATCCTGCGCCATCGCCAGCGTATCAGCCCGGTCGACGACGAAACCCTGCCGCTCCAGATAAGCGGTCAGGGTCTCGGCGACATCCCCATCATCTTCTACAAGCAGCAGTCTCATCGGGCGCGAACCTATACGACCGGATCGAGCGATGCGAGGGCGGCGGCCCAACAGGCAGACCGCCGCCCCGCCACGGTCAGAAGGTCAGTCGCCCGGTCAGCATCAGGCTGCGACCCTCCACGTTGTAGCGCGAGGTATCATAGGGCAGGTAGTCGACGACCGTGAAGGGCGCCGGTGCTTTGAAGATGTTGCGTCCCGCAAACTGTAGGCTGAAACGCTTCGATGCGATCCAGGACACCGACAGGTCGACGGTGGTCAACGGCTTCACGCGGGTGATCAACTCGGGATTGAGCTGCACCCCGGCCGCGTATATCGACATATAATCGTTCAGATAGCTGGGCGTGTGATACACATAGACGTTCGTACTCAGCTTGTCCCAGTTCCACTGGAGCGAGCCCACGATCTTATATTTGTCGACGCCCAGGATGCGACCCCGCTGGTCGATCTTCTGGCCATCGCTCAACCCCGTCGTTTCGGCGACGATATTGTCGACATACATGATCTTGGGCAGGAAAGTGCCGATATTGGTCGGGATCAGATAGCTCGCCTCATAGGTCAGCGAGTCGTAATTGGAACCGATGATGTTGTAGCGGACGTTGTTGAACGAGATGATCTTGTTGGTCGCCGGGTCGCGCGGATAGAAGAGCGGCAGCTTCAGGATGTCGACGGCGGGCATATAGTAGAAGAGCTCGCGCGTCGTCGCGAACTGATTGCGGATCCGGTTGCGGTTATAGGTCACGGCCAGGCTGAGGCCCGACAACGGACCGGTGGGCTGCCACGACAGGCTGTAGATCTGCTGGCGCGAGGTTTCGGGGCGAAGATCGGGGTTCGCCGCGATGACCATCGGGACGTTATAGGCCTTCTGGCCGTTGACCGGGCGAGCGCAATCGGTCGTGCAGCTATAAAGCGGATCGCCGACGATCGACGTCAGCGTCTGCTGCGTGCCCTGCACCGAATAGAGCTGGGTGGGCGGCGGCGCCTTGAAGCCGGTGGTGAATTTCGCGCGGAAGTCGATCGTGTTGGTCGGCGACCACAACATGCCCCAGGACGGCGTCGTGCGGCCGAACCGGTTCTTGCCATAGATAATCTGGCCGCCCTGATCGACCGGTACCTTGTTGACGGTGCCGATCGCGCCGACGCTGCTCGTCACGTCGCGGCGCATGGCGATGTTGAACAACAGGCGACGGGCGAATGGCAGGGTATAATCCTTGCCCAGGATCGGCAGATTGATCTCGCCGAAAAACGCATAGCGGTCCGTCGCCGGGTCGGGGCCGGCGATGCTGCTGATGAAGCTGTTCTTCAGCGTGTTGCGGGCATATTCCGCGCCGACGGCATAGCTGACCGAACCGGCGGGGAGCGCCAAGGCCTCGCCCGTGACGCGCCCTTCCAGATTGCTCAGCGAATTGCCTAGATCGTCCACGACATAGGGATAGAGGAAGGCCGTGACGCTGCTGCCGCCGCCGCTCGTCGTACTCTTCCATGGGTTGAACGCGATATTCGGATCGCTGCTGGTCAGCGCGGCGCACTGCGCCTGGAACGCCGCCTTATAGCCCGCCAGCTGATTGGCCGGAATACGATTGTTCGCCAGCTGGAAATTATAGCAGGGATAGGACACGACCCCGTTTGTGACCGTGCGTGCAAAGCTGACCAGACTGCCCAGCTGCGTTCCCGAACCCGCAGTCTCGGTGCCCGACCGGGTATAGATCAACTGCAGCTTGGCGGCCTTGCCGAAATCATAGCTGACCCCGCCATTGGCGGTCCAGCTGGTCGATGTATTGCGGATCTGCGCGGGCACCAGCGTGCCGTCCGCGATCTCGGCGCCGGGGAAATAATTGACCCGGCTGGAATAGGCCGACGACCCGAAGGTGAAGGCGGGGAACGGGTTGTAATATTGCCCCGGCGCCAGATCGACTGCCAGCCCGCCGAAGATCGCATTGGCCTGCGAATTGCGCGCCTTGGTGTAAAGGCCGGTGCCGAAGATGCTCAGGCGATCGGTGATCTTCTGCTCGAAATTGACGGTCGCACTGACCGTCCGGCTGCGCGGCCCGGCGAATTCGGGCACATAGTCGCGGCTGCTGCTCAGCGTCACGGGAATCAGATCGGACCGCTTGGGCGCGCCCGTGAAGCCCGGCGGCACGCTGAGGCCCGTGGAAGGAGAGACCTGGCCGGTGGCGGGATTATAGACGCCCGGCACAACCGTCGTCCCAGGCTGCGTCCCCGAATTGAAGGTACGCTTGTCATACGCGGCATTGCCGTTGAAAAAGGGCGCGTAGTTGTTCGTCACATAGCCGGTCTTGGCGTTCACGATCGGATCGACCCGCGCGAATTCCAGTGTGGCCGCGATGCTGCCGCTGCCCCAGGCACGGCCGGTATACAGGCTGATCCGCGTATCGTCCGCGCCGGAGCTGGTCTCGCGGTGCGAAGCAGAAATGGTCGTACCGACGTAATTCTTCTTCAGGATGAAGTTGATGACGCCGCCCATGGCATCGGCTCCATAGATCGCCGCTTGGCCGCCGGTGCTAATCTCGACCCGCTCGATCGCACTCAGCGGGATACCGTTGAGGTTAACATAGCCCTGCTCGACACCCGCCGCTCCGGCAATCCGCCGTCCGTTGACCAGGACGAGCGTGTTGCCCGCCCCGACCCCGCCCAAGTTGGCCGCCGCCAGACCCAGCCCGCCGACCTGGGAAACGATGTTCGAACCGCTGGGACCGACGTTGGAATTCAGCGGTCCCTTACCACGGCTGTTGGTGATCGCGCCGATGGTCGAGACGTTCTGCGGCAAGGTGCGCACCAGTTCTTCGACCGAGGTGACACCGCGATCGCGAATTTCCTTGGCGTCGATGACGATCAGACGGCTGGTCTTGTCGCCGTCGCGCAGACGGCTGCCCGTAACCAGCACGTCGTCATTGCCTTGGTGCTTCCTGATGACCGGGGTTCGCCCGCGGCGAAGCTCGGCCTCCTTGATCTCGGCCTCCGGGTCGCCGGCCCTGGCAGCGGGCGCGTCCTCGCGCTCGACATTCCGGCGTGCCTTCTCCTCTTCTACCGCGTCGCTGTTCTGCGGAACAGGAACCACGCCTTGCTGACTTTCAACTTGGTCGTTCGCGGCGGCACCCGGTGCCGTCGTTCGATCCTGCTGCGCGGCGGCTGCCCCGGTCGTGGCAAAATAGGCGATGAGCGAACATGCCCCCAGAAAGGCTGACTTCTTCATGATCGTACCCCCCATAGATACTATGATCGTCAACGTTCGTGATGCGATGCCTTGGCTTGTCGCTCGGTCATTCGGTCCACGAGACGCTGTTCTATGACGGAGCCATGCTGCGCGACGAGGCTTGCACCAACCTTGCAGCAAAGGATTTGGAATGTCGCAATTTGCGGCACTTGCGAAATACTATGTCCCCGGACCGCGACAGGAGACGAGGAAAAAGCTTTATGACGCAAACGTCAGGGTAAACTCGGCACCGCCGTCCTCGACGTTGCGCGCGCTCATTTCGCCGCCATGCAGACGAACGATGGCGGCCACGATCGCCAGCCCCAACCCATAGCCGCGCCGCGCCGACACGGGACGCGCAAAGGGCTCGAACAGGGCGACGGGATCGATATCGCCAAAACCGGGGCCATGGTCGCGCACCGTGATCCGTCCATCGGCGTCGATCGCCACGCGGACTGTCGTGCCCTGCGGCGCGAAGGAGATCGCGTTGTCGACCAGATTGGCGATGGCGGACTCGATCAGCGTCGCATCGCCGGGAATCTCGACCTCGTCTCTCACGCTGTCGAGCATCAGCATGACGCCCGCCTGTTCGGCAAGAAGCGCCCGCCCCCGGATGACCTTGGCGGCGGAGGCGGCCAGATCGGTAAAGCCCGTCACCTCCCGACGATTGCCGATGCTCATCAGGGTCAGCAGCTGGTTGACCAGCCGGGTCAGCCGCCGGACGTCGCCGACCAGCTTGTCCTTCTGCGCGCCGTCATCCATCAATTCCAGCCGGGTACGCAACACGGTCAGCGGGGTCCGCATCTCATGCGCCGCCGCCGACAGGAAGAAGGTCGCGCGCCGCTGGGCCGCATCGACCTGCCCGATCAGATGGTTGACCGCGCGGACGAGCGGCAGGATTTCGCTGGCCACGCCTTTTTCGGGCAGCAGGGCATCCAGGCGCTGCGGATCGATCGACCGGGCCAGCTGCGCGACGCGGCGGATCGACCACATGTGCAGCGAAAAGATAGTGGCGAAGATCAGGAAGACGCCGCCCGCCGCCAGCAGGAAGTTGCCGCTGAACGCCCATAGCCATTTGCCCCGCGCACCCATGGGCCTGGAGCGATCGATGATGACCGGGTGGCGCAGGTCGCGATACTCGAAATAGGTCAGTTCGTCGCACATGCGGAAGGACGCGTAGCCATCGCCGTCCTTGCCCTGCATGATCTTCTCGCCCTGGGTACAGATGCTGGGGTCGGCCAATGTCCGATGAACCCGCTCCAGCGCGGCGAAACCGAAATGCCGGAAGAAGGCGGGCGGCCCGTTGCCGAACGCCCGGTTGCCGACCCGCACATAGAAGCGGAAGTCGGGATTGCGCGCCTCGACCTCGCGGATAAGGCTGTCCTTGGTGATGTCGCCCGCATCCGACGGATCGTCACGGACGGTGATCATGAACTGGGCCAGGACGCTGCGGACCTCGGACTCCGTGGCCTGCAGGGGCGGCGCGACGTCGACCTGCACCGGCATGTCGGCCAGAGGCCGGATGACAAAGGCGTAAAGCCCCCAGCCGAGAAAGATCGACGTCAGCACCAGCATCTGCGCGAACATCGACTTGCGCCAGTCCCAGATGCGCCGCAGCCATCCCACCCCTGCCGTTCCCCGCCTCAGTGCGCCGCGCCCCCGTCGAGGGGCGGCATCGGCGGCAAGTCGCCCCCGTTCGGCCCCAGCTTCCGCTTTTCAAGGATTTGCGCAAGAGCGGCATAGACCCGCCGCTGATCCGCCGCGTCAGGCCACAAGCGGACTGTCGCGACCAGCCGCGCCATGGCGTCTGCCAGATCGTCGACATTATCGAGCGGCCCGGCGGGATAGAGCATCTGGAGGAAGGCGGCATCCAGCATCGCCTCCGCCTGGGGCAGCAGGCCGCTGCGCGCATAGACGCGGGCCGCCACGATCCTCCCCTCCGCCGCCATGACCGGCATCGCGCGCAGCCGCGCGTCAAGCGCGGCGCCGTCCTCCGCCGTCAACGGGGCCGCGATGCGGTCGGCTAGCGCGAGCAGGCGCGCCACCTCATCAGCATCCGCCTTCCCGGCGCGAAGATCGGCCAGCATCGTCGCCAATTGCGGCCCGCCCTCGCCACGCCGGGCAGGGCCATAGGTGATGACATCGTACAGCGTCTGCTGGCGCGCCTGGTCCTCGGGGGCCATCACGCCGGGATAAAGTTGCAACTCGACCGACATGGCTGGCTGCGCCAGCAGGGTCGCCGCTGCCCCCTGCCCCTTGGTCGCCGCCGCCAGCGTATAGACGAGCGCGCGGCGGCCTCGCCCGGTATCCCCCTCGGTGGCGATGGCATTGGAGTGGCGCCATAGCGCCCGCAGCACCCGCGATGGTGGCGTGGGATCGTCCTTGCGCGGCTGGAGCAAGGGCGCGAGGGTGGCGTCGTCGCCACGCATCACCGGCATGGCACTGCGCCCTTGCCGCGCCTCCACCGCGACCACCGCCGGGCGAGCCGGATCGTGGCGAAGATAGGCGTCATAAACACTGGCGAACAGCCCGGCGCTCCCGCCACCGCCCCCTCGCCCGCGCATCGCCCGCGCGCGGTTGAGCAGGGCGACCAGCCAATCGGGATCGTCCGCATCGACCTGCGCCGCCGTCGCCACCGCCGCCGCTTGGTCCGGCTTGTCGATCAGGCGATAGACCATCACCAGCATCGTCGCGGCGGACCGATCGTCGGGATGGCCCGTGACATAATCCCGAAGCGCAGGCGCAAGCTCGCGCCAGTCCGCCTTGTCGACATACAGCGCCAGCAAATGCTCGCGATAGGCCGGGTTGGTCGGATCGAGCGCGATCATCCGTCGGGTCAGCGCCAGCCGCTGGTCGGGCGTGGTCTGGCCTTCCTGAACGGCGAAGTGCTGATAGACCTGCGCCGCGTCCCGGGGATCGGGATGGGCATCGGCGAGGAAGGACTCGATCTGATCGCGACGGACATCGGGGAAGTGCCGGGCGATGGCGCGGTCCAGCCAGGGCGTCTGCTGCCCATTGGCGCGCATCGCCTCGCCCATCGTCGTCAGCTGGACGAACGCCTGTCGCTTGTCCCCGGCATACCAGCGCTCCAGCACGATCGGCAGCGCGGCGCTGTCGGGATAGCGCGCCGCGACAGCCTTGGCCGCGTCCAGCAGCACGTCCCGATTGGCGGCCAGCGCATCGAACTGGAGCAGCCGGGCCGCAAGCGGCGCACCGCTCCGAGCCTTGGAGTCGCGCACCACGGCTATGTCGCGGTCCAGCACCGCCGCGAGCCGCGCCTTTTGGCCTGCGTCCAGCGGATGCCGGAACAGGCCGTCCAGCGTTAGCTCGCTCAGCCCCGAATCCCCTTCGCCACGTTCCAGCTGGGTGACGAGGCCGTCGTAAAGCGTGACCAGCTGCTCGGCCGAAAACTGGTCGAGCCAGTCCATGCCCCCGCCGCCATGCCGCCGCGATACGGTCAGGCTGATGCCGAGCGGCCGATTGCTCTGCGTGATGGTCAGGCGGACCAGCGCATCGGGCGACAACAGCGTCTTGCCCACCGCCTTACCCAGCCGGGCATAACGCTCGGGTGACGCCCGGAACAGGTCGAACAGGATGCCGTCCCGCGCCGGGGACGCCTGAAGCGGCGGCCACACCCAGTCGCGGAACCGATCGGGCGGCAGCAGGTCCAGCGCGTCGCTCAGCAGCAACAGGTAGAGCGGACGACGGAAGCCCCCCTGCGGAGCGTTGAGGGCTTTTTCCTCCTCGACCAGCGACGCGCCCAACAGGCCCTGCGCCGTCGCCTGGTCCCCTCGCGAAAGGGCCAGCACCAGCGCCGCTTCGTCATTGCCGGTATCCCCCGCCTGCACGCGCAGCCCCGTCAACGGCCAATCGGGTGCGGCCGCCACCGGGTCCCCGCCGCGCCCCGTCAGATGATGGCGCAGCAGGCTCGGGCGGCGATAGGCCGGATCGCTGCCGAACCGGCCGCCCAGTGCGGCATCCCATGCCGACAGTGTGGCATCGCCGTGCCCGGCATCGATGATGCGATGCCCCAGATCGACCAGCAGCGCGAGGCGCGGATGATCAGCCAGCGCCCCCGGCTTCGCGGCATCGACCTGTCCCATCTCGGTGGTGAAGCGCTGCGCCAGATCGGCCAGCATCGGGTCGGCGGCACCCGCTTCCCCCGGCCAAGTCAGCAGCAGTCCTTCGACCATCGTGGGGTAATAACGGCGGACGTCCAGCCCCCGCTCGTCGCGCTCGCCCATCGGCGTCGCGGGCTGCCGCGCCAGCAGCGAGCGCAGGCCCCGCCAATACCAGCGCCGCGCCAGCGCGTCCTCGCCCGCGCGCTCCTGAAGGATCGCGGTCTTGACCAGCAGATCAAAATTCGACTGGTCCTGGAGCAGCGCGCGGGCATAGTTGGTCAGCGCCTGCGCCGGGCGTCCGGCGGCGGCATAGGCGTCGCCCTTGGCTTCGTCGACATTCACCAGCCCGCCCAAGCCGTTCATCATGGCAAAGGCGCGCTCGGCCCCCGCCTCGTCGCCCTGCGTCAACAAGGTGCGCGCCAGATCGGCGTAGAGGTCGGGCGGGAAGGACTTGCCAAGGGCCAGCAGGCGACGGGCATAAATCAGCTTGCGACGCGGATCGCCTATGATCGCCACCGCGCCCCCGTCGTTCGCGCCACCGCCGCTGAGCGTCGCCAGTTCGCGCAGCACGAACGCCCGCTGCTCGCCCGCCCCCGGCACCGTCGCCTCGATCGCGCGGATTTGCAGGTCGAGATCGGCATCCGCCGCCGCGATGTCGGACAACAGGCCGAGCAGCCGGGGCATGGCGCCCCCGTCGGCGATCCGCTCCAGCACGCGCCGCTCGGCCCAGTCGAGCACGCCGTTCGTGGCCGCATCGCCGTCGCCCCCGTCTGCGACCATGTCGATCAGCGCATCGATCGCGGGCAGGAACTGACGCGCATCGCCATGATCGGCGGCATATTGCAGCAGCCCGATCGCCTCGCCCCGCCGATGCTGACGCTTGAGCTCGGTGGCCAGCCGCGACAGTGCATCCGCGTCGTCGGGCCGCGCCGCCAGCCCCTCGCGCAGCTGCCGGATCGCCTGGGTATCGAGGTCGGCCTGCGCATAGACGGTGGCCTTGAACGCATGGGCGTCGCCTTCCCCGGTATCGCCCAATTGCGCCATCAGCCGGTCGAGATCCTGCTGCCGCTGCTCTGCCGAGACGCCCGCGTCTTGATGGCGCAACCGGGTCAGGATCAGCTGGCGGACGTGCGCGTCGCGATTGCCGGGGTCGAGCGCGATCAGCCGCGCCAGCGTCGTCTCCAGCCGATCATAGTCGCGGACCCGCGCATAGAGCTGCGCCAACTGGTTGAGGAGCGACACTTCGCTTTTGCCGCTTCGCGCGGCGAAACGGCGTACCGCTTCGGCAGCGGCCTCGGGCTTGTTCTGCGCCAGACGAAGCGCGACCAGCAGGTCGATCTCGCCGGGCCGGATCGTGCCCGCCTCCAGCCGCGCGGCAATGTCCTTCGCCATCGGCTCCAGCCGGTTCATCCGCTTGGCGAGCGTGACGATCTGCCGCTCGATGATGTTGCGGCGGGCGGGCAACGTCGTGTCGGCCCACAGCGCCCGCCAACGGGTCAGGGCCTCGTCGTCATGCCCGGCCTCGGCGGCGAGCTGCGCGATACGGGCGCGGACGTCGTAAGCGGGCGCGCCCTTCGCCTCCAACCGCTTCAGCAGCGCCAGCGCCTGATCGGGGCGACCCAGCCGCTCATAACCGTCGGCGACATCGGCGAGCAGCAGTCCACGGGTGTCGCCGCGCTCGACCGCCTGCAATTCGGCCAACGCCTTGGCCATCTCGCCGCGATCCAGATAGGTCTCGAACAGGAACAGATGCGTCGCCGTCGCCACCGCCGGGTCGCCTGCGCTGCCCGCCAGCATCGCGACCGCCTGTTCCTGAAGGCCCATGCCTATCATCGCGCGCGCGCCCGCCGTCAGCACGTCGGCCTGCCCGCGATTGGCGGTGAACATCTGCTGCCAGACCGCCACGGCCTGCGCCTCGTTGCCCTGCGTCAGATAGCTTCCGGCCAACCGGGCATAGAGGTCGACCTGATGCGGATCGGCCGCGATCAGGCGACGATATTCCGCCTGCGCCGCCGCCCGGTCGCCCGACAGGTCGAGCACCCCGGTCAGGCGGCGGCGCAATTCGGCGCTCTTCGCCCCCTCGATCGCCGCAATGGCGGCCTTGGTTCGACCGAGTTCGAGCAGCACGTCGACCTTCGCATTGGCGACCGGCTCGCTGGGCGGCAAGGTGTCGAGGAAGCTCAGCGCCCCGGCCAGGTCGCCCGTATCACGATACGCCTCGACCACCAGTGCCAGCGCATAGCGTCGATCGTCGGGGGTGGTCGCCGCCGCGAGCGCCGCCTTGGCCGCATCGCGGGCAGGCCCGGCCTCACCCGCCGCCAGCGCCCATTGCGCCGCCGTCAGCCGCTGCCCGACATCGCCGCCCGGTCCCGCCAGGGCCAGCGCCGCCTTGGGCCGCCCAAGCAGCGCCAGAATATCGGCAAGCCGCCGCGCCTGGGCAGGCGGCGCGCCCTTGGCATACCCTAGCAGCGTGTCGGGACGGCGGACCGCATCAATGATCGCCAGCCGCAGCGCGATCCGGCGCTTGGCCACCGGATCATGCTCCCGCTCCTCCGCCTGGCGATAGAGCGGCACCGCTTCCGCCACCCTGCCCAGCGCATCGAGCAGTTCGGCCTTGAGGCGATAGCCCTCGGCACTTGGCGCGCTCGCCAACGCCGCATCGACCGCGGCCAGCGCACCGCTGCGGTCGCCATCGCGCCAGAGGCGTTCGACGCGCCGGACATCGGTCGGGGCTGACGGGTTCGAGCCATCCGCCTGAACCGGACGAGCCATCGCCCAGGACGGGCCGGTCAGGCTGGTCGACAGCGACAGGGCCAGCAGCAGCGACCGGAAGGCCGATTGGCGGGGAGAGAAGCGCATCATCGAATTCCTGCGATGCGGCGCGAGGGCCAGCGCCGATAGCCAATGTCGAACAGATAGAGTCCCAGCGCCAGCAACGCGATCCAGGGCCAGAGGTCGATCGCGCGCAAGCCGCCGATCCGCTGCACGGCTCCCGGCGCGGTGGCGGGATCGTCGCGGTGCCATCCGCCGGTTCGCGACGACAGGCTGGCGAGCGGCAGCGCCATGAACTCCGGCATCGCATCGACCGGCCGGACATCGGACGAGGCCGGATCGGCGGTCCGGGCAAGATGGTCACCATCGCGCACCTCGATCCGGGCGGGCTCCCCGGCGGGCCACGCGATGTCCGACACGAACAGGCCCGGCGCGCGCTCCTCCAGACCGTCGATCCGGCGCTGGGGACGTCCGTTCGCGTCGACCAACGTGATCGCGGGCACGGTCCCGCTCATGGTGCCCGTCCCGTTGCGTCGCACGGTGATCGTCAGCCGATCGAAGCGCCGCAACGCCTCGACCGTCAGATCGGGTCGAGAGCGCGCGGTCATCGCCAGCAGCCGCGCCACCCAGCGGCCATAATCGGGCCAGCTCCGCCAATTCGCGGTCCCGGCCCCCAGCGGCTCGGTCATCATCGCCGTGACGCGCCCACTGCCCACGGGCCAGCTCGACACGATGGGATCGCCGCCATCGGTGCGAAGCAGGACCTGGGCGTCCGGCCGTGCGCGGGTCGGGACATAGCCGGACAGCGGTGGTGGGGCGCTTAGCGACGCGCCGTCCGACCAGCCGGGTCGCGTCTCCTCCCGCACCGCAACCGTCCCGCTGCGATAGCCGGGGTCGGGCCGGGTCTGCGGCTGTTTGAAGTCAAGTTCGACCAGGTTGAACTCGTCCGGCACTGAATAAAAGCGGCCGCGCCCCACCCGCGCCCAGTCGGCCATGCTCTTTTCGTCATCGACTTGCCCCCCGACCGCGACGGTCGAGACGTTGATCCGGTTCTCCGCGATATGGCGCAACAGCTGCTGATAGCGGTCCTCCGCCACGCCACCGTCCGAGAGGACCAAGATGTGCTTATAGCGCGCGTCCAGGTCCTTCAGCCCGTAAAACGCTTCTTGCAGCGCAGGAAACAGGACGCTCGCGCCCTGCGCCTGCATCCGCCCGATCGCTCGCTCGACATCGGGCAGGTCCGTCGCGTGGTGCATCGGCACCGACCATTGCCGCGCGCCATAGAATTCGACGACGCCGACCCAGTCATTGCCGTTCAGCTTGCGCACCGTCTGCCGCGCGACCTGCTTGGCCAGCTCCAGCCGATCCCCCTGCATCGAACCCGAACTGTCGATGACGATCGCCAGTGCGACGCTCGGGCGGACCTGTTTTTCCTGTCCGCGCGCGATGACGGGCAACGCTGCGCCGAGCGGCGTGTCGGCATAGCCGCCCGCGCCGAATGCGGCCATGCCGCCCGAGACGAACAGCCCGGTCCCATCCCGCGCCACCGCGCGGTTGAGGCTTTGCTGAGCGGCGACCGGTAGGTGCGCGGCGGGCAGATCGTCGATCATGACCAGCGGCCAGCGCGCCGGATCGAACCCTTGCGAAAGCGAGCCTGGTGCACGCTGGTCGACGACGAAGCTCGGCCCCAGCAGCCGCTGGAGCTGCCCAGCCGCGCCCTGTTGCCGCTCACCCAGATAGAGGAAATGGCGCGGCTCCTGAACCGCCGCCAGCGTCTCGAAGCCGCCGCGCCCGTCCAGCTCCACGCGCAGCGGCAGGAACCCGGCACGATCCGTCGGAATATCCACCGCGACATGGGTTTCGCCATCCGCGCGAAAAGACGGCCTGGTCACCAGCCGCCGGTCGCCGCTGAATACCGCCAGTCGATGCAGGGCGCCGTCCCCCTCGACCACGACATCCCCGCGCAACGTCTCACCGACCCGCGCCGGGGCCAGTCGCAGATCGGCGACAAAGGCGGGACGCGGGGCGATGGGAACGGCAATCGTATTGACCGGAATGCCCCGCGCGACGAACGCAGCGATACCGTCCCGCCAATGGTCGTCGGTCGACAACCCGCTCCCGATCAGCGTCACCGCCCCGCCCGAGCCGAGCGGGATCGCCTCCGCCGCCTTGCGCAACGCCAGCGACAGCGAGCCGTCCTGCACCACCACGCGCTCCTTGGCCGCCCCGCCCAGCTGGATCACCGACAGCCGGGCATCGGCGGGTGCCCTCGCCATCAGCCGGTCGAGGACGCGTCGCGCCGCCGCCTGTCCGCCCGCACCCAACACAGGCCGCTGATCGAGAATATAGACCTGTGCCCCCGCGCCATCGCGGCGCACCAGGCTGGGCTGCATCATCGCCAGGATCAGGCAGGCGAACACTCCGACCCGCACCGCCGCCTGCCGCCAATGCGGCCGCGCGCGCATCGGCCACCAGGTCACCGGCTGGACGAGCAGGAATAGCCAGGCGGCGACCGGAAAGAGGAAGGTGATGCTCACGACAGTCCGGCCCTCAAGGAATTACGCGACGCTGCACCAGCCACCACTCGATGCCGAGCAGGACGCCCGCCGCCAGCAGCAACAGCAGAAAGGGCAGGTCCGATGGCCAGATCCCAGCGCTGTTCGCCACCGCCGGATGCGCGCTGGTGTCGGCTACTGCCAGCGTGGTGGCGCGGTCGGTCAGGGATACCGTCGCTTCGCTCTTTTCCATTGGAACCGTCAGGGGATCGCCGCTGTCCCCGGCCTGCGCAAAGGAGCGCCAAGGCTGCCGCTGCCCGAGCCAGTGAATGCTCCGGCTGACGAAGACCGGCATGGCGGGGCTTTGGACGAAGGGCGAAGCGGGCGCGAAGATCGTACGCCATGCCGTGATCCGGCGCTGGCGGGCGTCGCGGACATCCACGCCGACCGGCCGGTGCAGCGCATCCGCCAGCGCCCCGGCATCGAGCTGCGCCAACCCCAAAGCATCGAGCCGCGCGGCGAGCGGCCCACGCTGACTTTCGTCGGGTCCGGCAAAGGTAAAGGTCTGCGCCGACGCATCCGACAGCATGAGGCCCGGCCGCCCGGCCACGCGAACCGCGACCGGGTTCCCCACAACGACCTGCGCCTCGGCAGCGGGCACGACGGTCAGGGACGGGTCCGCGGTCACCGCCGCACGAACGGCGGGCGGCGTACCGTCTAACAGCGCCACCTTGATCGGACGGCGATCGGCCACCCGTATCGCGGCCTTATCATCTGCCGCAAAGCCGTCGCCCTGCGCGAGTGCGACGCCGACCGCTTCACCGGCGGCGTTCATGTCTCGCGCCAGGAAGCGCCCGTCGCCCAATGCCTCGACCCGTGACGGCGTGATACGGCGCCCATTCTCGGTCCAGCGCAGACCGGCAGCGGTCGGCAAAGGCCGATCCGCCGCCGCGACCGTGACCAGCAGGTCCGCCTTGCCGACCTGCCCCGAAGCTGCCGGGGTGACGCCCAGCGCGACGATACCGCGATTGTCAGGCACGGGGTTGGCCAGATAGCCATAGCGCAGGCGCGCCGAATGTGGGGCCGCGCGTGCGGCGCCCCAGGCACCGTAATAATGAACCGTGGCAGCATCGGCCGTAGCCGCCCAGGTGGCGAAGGTCGATGGCCGGATTTCCGCCGACACCATGTCCAGTCGCCGGGACAGCAGGGACACGCTCTCCCCCGGCACCAGCAACCGCGTCCCGACCGCATCGCCCAGGATCACCTCGCGGCGGTCGGCCGGGGTCGTACGCACATCGGCCAGCAGCGCCCGCTTCGCCCGTGCGAGGTCTCCGCCGCCGGTCATCAGCGCCGAATTGTCGAGGTAGAAGCGCTGCAATCCACCACCGCTCGTCGCCGAGGCCACTTGCGGATGAGCCGCCGCGAACCATAGCAGAAGCGCGATCGCCAGGACCAACAGATAGGCCAGCCAGTAGCGGAACCGCCCCCCCAGCACACGAACCGGCGTATCGCGCAACGCCTGCGCCCACAGAGCGGCGGTGGGCAGGCGCAGCACACGCCTTTGCGCGCGCAGCCGTTGGAGCAGGAAGACGATCCCCGCCAGCGTGATCATCCCCGCAAGGGTCAGCGGCCAGCCGAACTGGGTGAAGCTCATGGCAGCACGCTCCCCGCCGTCAGCACCGGCACCAGCTGGTCGAGCACGTCGCCATCCGCGTCCATGCGAACCAGGGTCGCACCACGCCGCCGCGCGAAGGCGTCGAGACGATCGGTGAAATCCCGGTAGGCGGCGCGGTAGCGCGCGATCAGCTCGGGCGTCACGGTCATGCCTGCCCCCTCACGCTCGCCGTCCTCGATCACCACATCGCCGTCCAGATCGGCCAGCAGGGTCGGGTCCGCGTCGGAGGCGCGGACCATCTGCACCAGCAGCAGACGATGGGGCAGCGCCTCCAGCCCGGCGAGAACCCCCTCCAGCCCATCATCGTCGAAGAAATCGGACACCAGGATCACCAGACCGCGACGCAACCGCATCGACGCCAGCCTGGCGACCGCTCCGGCCAGTGCGCTGCGGCCCAGTGCCACCTGATCGGCCAGGGTATGCGCGACGCGGGCGATCCCGCCCTTGCCCGACACGCTCTTCATCGCGGTGCTCATATCGTCGCTGACCGTCATCAGGCTGACCGCGTCCTGCTGCCCCAGCGCGACGGCGGCCAGCGCCAGAACGGTGCGCATCGCCGGGCCGATGCGGGGAGGGCTTTCGACGAACATGCTGCGCGACACGTCGAGCAGGATATAGACCGGCAGGTCCTGCCGTTCCTCGAACACCCGGACGAACGCCTTGCCCAGCCGCCGATAGATGTTCCAGTCGATCGCGCGCAGATCGTCGCCCGCGACATAGGGTTTGAAATCGGCGAAGTCCGATCCCTGCCCGCGCGCCGATGTCCGCTGATCGGCCAGACGACCGCCCTTCTGCGCTGCCGCGATCCGCAGGGTGAGCGTATTGACCCGATCGAGGAAGACGGGATCGAAGAGTTCGTCGAAGCCGGGGGCGCTGGACAGGTTCACCGCCCTACTCCCGGTCGGGCGAAATAGCGTTCGAGCAGCCGATCCTCCTGCACGCTACGGGTGCGCTCGGGCAGCGATGCGTCCGGCCCCTGTCCGGCCCCGCGCGGCTGGGCCGCAACCGCGCCCGCCGTCATGGCGCGCGGAGAGGCGTTACGCGTCGTGCTGCTGACCGCCCCGGCATTGACCGTACCGATAACCCGATCCTCCATCGGTACCGCCAGCATCAGCGACGACGATCCGCGCGCCCGCTTGGCCCCTTCCAGACCATCGCCGCGATTGGAGCCTTGCTGCCCGTTATTGTTGGCTCGGCCCGAACTGCCCGAACCTTGCGATTGCTGGCCCGACTGTTGCCGGTTGCGCGAGCCCGAAGACTGCTGCCCCTGACTGCCACCCGGATTACGCGGCGCGGGCGGCGAACTGGCCGGGGCGGACACACCCGCCGCCGCGCCATTCTGCGCCCCTTGCGGCGGCATCGCACGGCTTTCGGCCGCCATGGCCTGACCATCACCGCGCGTCTTGGCATCCTCGGCGCGCTGGCCGTCCGGTCCCTTGCCCGACAGCCCGGTGCTGTCCGCCTCCGCCATGCGCCCGGTGCCCCCCACTCCGTTGCCCCGCCCGCTGCCCGACGATGGCGATGCGCCACTTCCGCCGCCTTGCGACTGACCGAGGGGCATGGCGGTATCGTCGGAACCGCCACCCGCTTTCGCCACGGCGGACGCCCCGACCGCGCTCGCGGACGAATCGCCCGCCGCGCCGCCACCCGTCGCACCCGCCGATGCATCCCGGCCGCTACCCTCCCCACCCCCGACGTTTCGGTCGACTTCGGCTCCTCGCCCATCCGGGCGAAGACCAAGGGCCATGGCGACCTGATGCAGGGCGGAGAATCCCCCCCCGCCCGACTGGACGGATAAAGGCGACCGAAGAGCCAAGGCCGCTATCAAGACGACCAACGCCAATACGGGCATGACCCATCGATACCGACCATATTGCGCAGACCGGGCTTCCCCATCGACCTGCGCCGACAGGGCACGATCCAGCCATGGCATCGCCTCCTGAAGGGCCGCTTGGCGGAAGCCGTCCGGCCGGTCATCCGCCAGGAATTCGGCCGTGATGACCGCCCGGTCCTTCAGCGCCAGCGCGCGGTCGACCGAGGCCAGCGCGGCGCGACGCTCCACCCGGAACCGCGCCATCCGCACGGCAACCACCAGCAGCATCACGACCAACGGCACGACGACAGAAAACACGATAGCCGGGAGAGCCGCCACGGGCCGTATCATCGCCCAGGCCAGCACCAGGACCGGCACGACGATCGAACTCCGCAGGGCCAGATCGCCCCCGTCACGCCAGGCCGCCCCGCGCGCGGCCGCGGCCAGCGTCGCGCGCCCCTTCTCCTCCAGCCTGTCGAGCCGCTGATGGAGCAGCCCGTCCGATCGATCGTCCATCCGCGTCCCCGCCCCCAATTCGGGACAAGCCCAAGGGTCTAAGGCGGCTGGCTTGCACCAACCTTGCCCCCTTGTCGCGCGATACCGACGAGCCCGGTTCCTGCAAGGCTGATGCAAGCAAATCATGGTTCCTGTGGGTCGTCGCCATGAACATGGGGCATGGGTCATGATGGGATCGTCGACGTGAAATCTGCCAAACGCGCTTTATGGCCTCTCTGGCTCGCCGGTACGGCGACCTGCCTGCCCGCACCCGCATGGTCCCAGACAAAGCCGACCACGCCCGTGGCCCAAGTGGCCAGCGTGGCCTTCGAGCGCTTCACCCTGCCCAATGGCCTGACCGCGCTGGTCCATACTGATCACAGCAGCCCGTCGGTCTTTGTCGGCCTGTGGTACAAGACCGGATCGCGCGACGAGCCGCCGGGCAAGACCGGCTTTGCGCATCTGTTCGAGCATTTGATGTTCCAGAGCACGGCGCATCGCCCCCAGGAATATATGGCCGCCCTGAAAGCGATCGGTGCGGTCGGTGCCAACGGCATGACCCGCACCGACGACACCGTCTATTTCGAAACGGTCCCGACCAACGCGCTCGATTCGGTGTTGTGGCTGGAGTCCGACCGCATGGGCTATCTGGACGGGGGCATCACCCAGGGTCTGCTCGACGAACAGCGTCGCGTGGTGCTGAACGAAAAGCGTCAGGGAGAACTTCGCCCCGAGGAGATGGCGTGGCGGCATTTCCTGACTGCCTTCTATCCCGCCGGTCATCCCTATGCCCACCCCACGATCGGCTCGACCGAGGATATCGAGGGCGCGACGCTGGATGACGTGAAGCGCTGGTTCCAGGGGCATTACGGCGCGGGCAATGCCGTGCTGGTCCTGTCCGGCGATATCGACGTCGCCACCGCGCGCGAGAAGATCACCCGCTATTTCGGCGCGATCCGCCCCGGCACGCCGATCAGCCGACCGCTGCAATGGACGCCGTCGCTGACCGAGACGCGGCGCGACCGCCTCTATGGCGATTTCGCGCAGACGGGCATTTCGCGCAGCTGGCCCATCCCGAACACCTCGCCGCGCGACACGACGCTGCTGCTCCTGGCCGCGCGCGCCATGGCGGGGCCGAAGGACGCGCCGCTCGTCCGGGCGCTGGTCACCGACGCAAAGGTCGCGACGGGCGTGACCGCGACCGTCAACGAAAGCGCGCTGGGCAGCATCCTGAACGTCGCGATCGCGCTGCGCCCCGGCGTTTCCCCCGAGGTCGCGGAACATGCGCTCGACGCCGCACTGGCGGATTACGCGGCCAAGGGACCGCCCCCTTCGCGGTTACAGAGCATCATCGCCGCCACGGACGCCTCCCTGCTTCGCTCTCTCGACGATCATGGCGCGGTCGGAAACCGATTGGGCGAGGGGGAAGTCGCGCATGGCGATCCCGCCTATTTCCTGAAGCAACGTACTTGGATCAACGAAGCGCGCCCCGACGATGTGCGGACGGTTGCCGCGAAATGGCTCGACCGCCCTTATTATGAGCTGGTCACGATGCCGGTCCCGGATCGGCAAGCCGCCAGCGCGGATGTCGACCGCAGCCATATGCCGCCGCCCGGCCCTTTCAAATCACAGATCGTCTTTCCTCCCGTCACCACCATGACGCTGGCCAACGGCCTCAAGCTGGTGGTCGCGCAGCGTACCGGAACCGCCACCGTAGACCTGAGCTTGCAATTCGCCGACGGCACGCTGACCGATCCGGGGGTTGCACCGACCATCGTCGCCAATGCCTTCCGACTGCTGGGGGCAGGCGCCAGGACCCGGTCGGGCGAGCCGGTCGAACAGCGACTGTCGCAACTTGGTATCCAGATGGGTGCCCAGGCTGGCCCATGGAGCAGCGCGGTTCGCTGGAGCGTGGCGAACAACCGGCTGGACGACTCCTTCGCGCTCGTCGCCGATCTGGTCCGGCATCCCAGCTACCCCCAAACCGCCGTCGAAGACGCGCGCGCCGATGCGATGCACGGGGTGGAGGCAAAGGCCCGCAATCCGTTCGCGGCCGGAATGCCGCTGCTGAACCGGGCGACCTGGGGCGACACCGATCCGCGCGGCCACATCCCCACGAAACAGGATGCCGATGCGGTTTCACGCCAGCGGCTGCTTGATTATCAAAGCGATCATATCGTGCCGGGCGATGCGACGCTCTATGTCGTCGGCGACGTTTCGCCCGAGCGGGCCAGGGCCTTGGTCGAGAAATATTTCGGCAATTGGGGCGGCCCGGCGCCGCATCCTCACCAGCCGATGCCGGTCGCGCCGTCCGAGGCCAAAGGCCCCCGCCTGATCCTGGTCGACGCGCCCGGCGCGCCGCAGAGCAGCATCACGGTCGGCACGCTCATCCCGCCCTTCGACAAGGATCGTTCGGCGGCCGAGAACCTCGCCGTCGCCGCGCTGGCCGATATCGGATCGGGGCGGCTCAACGCCAATCTGCGACAGGACAAGGGGTGGAGCTATGGCTTTGGCGGCGAAATCCAGGATGCCCCGAGCGGCAGTCGCCTCTTCGTGGCGCGCGGCACCGTGCAGGCGGATCGCACCGCCGCCAGCCTGGCCGAACTCCGCCGCGAGTTTCTGGAATTCGTCACGACGCGCCCGCCGACGGAGGCGGAACTGAATGCCCAGCGCGACACGATGATCCGCGCCGCGACGCTTCGCTATTCGCGGAACGCGGCGTTTCTGGATTCGCTGGAAACATCGGGCAGCTACCACTTGGCCTATGACCGTCCGACCACGCTGGCACAGCGGCTGGACGCGGTGACACCCCAGGCTATGCAGGACAGTGCACGCCGTCTTCTCCGGCCCGATGCACTGACCTGGGTCGTGATCGGCGACTTGGCGACCATCGAGCCGCAGATCCGCGCACTGGGCCTCGCTCCGGTCGAGGTTTGGGACGTTCACGGCCGCAAGCTACGCTGATCAACCCTTTCCCTTCTTATCGATCCTCAGGAACCGCCCATGTTTCTCCTCGCCGCCATCGCCCTGGCCCAAGCCAATCCCACCATGCGTGCATCGCCACAGCCGCCCGCCCCCGCAATGGCCCCGGCACAGGCACCGCTGCTGCACGATACGCGTGGTCGACCGGTCATGACCGTACAGATCAACGGCAAAGGCCCCTTCCCCATGGTGGTCGACACGGCGGCACAGACCAGCCTGATGAGCCGCGCCCTGGCCACGGAACTGGCGCTCAAGCCGTTGAACGGCGGCATCGGCGTGAACGGGGCGACGGGCAGCGAACAGGCGCGGCTTTATCCGGTCGACCGCATGACCAATGCACTGGTCGATGCGCGTTATGTCGCGATGGTCGAACTGGCCAATGGCAACGTGACGGATGCGCGCGGCATCATCGGCATGGAGTTCTTTACCAGCCGCAAGCTGCTGATCGACCGCAGCACGAACCGCATCGCCGCCGAACCCTCTGCCCCCGCAGGTCCCGGCTTCGCGACGATCGTGGGCAGCAGGACCGGCGAAGGTTTCGTCCAGATCCCATTGACGCTGGACGGCGTCCGCATCCCCGCCCTGATCGACACCGGCGCGGCTGTGACGATCGCCAACGCCGCCGCCTTCCGCCTGCTCGGCTGGGCCGATAATGATCCACGCCTGAGCGACGGCGGCGAAATCCGGGGTGTCTCCGCGGGTGGGCAAAAAATCCGGATCGCCCGGATCGGCACATTGTCGATCGGCAAGATCAGGCTGTCGAGCGTGCCAGTCATGATTTCGAATGACGATAATCCCAAACCATCAATTATTCTGGGCGACGACCTCCTTAATCTATTTCCTGGTTATTCAATTGATTTTCCGCGCGCCGAGCTGCACATCAAGGTACCTGCCAAAAAATTAATGCATAAAGGCTCCCTAAGTTCTGTCTGCATTTAGCGTATTCAGATCATGGCGCATGCGAGATGGACGAATCCCATGAAGGCGGAGATCGTCTTCTCGCAGCGCATGGCGATGCGACGGAAGCGTTTAAGTTTGTTGAAGAAGCACTCGATCTGGTGGCGCTCTTTATAGAGCCGCCAGTCGATTGCCGGCTTTCGGGTCCGGCTGGGATTAGAGCGTTTTCCGGCCGACCTGAGTCGAAGGGGGATTCCCATGGCCGAGCTGATCTGATTCACGGTGCTGGCTGGATGGAGGCCGGCATTGATGGGCAAGCCGTTGTCGATGGATCTACGATCGCGAGCGCTGGCCGCGGTTGACGAGGGGATGAGTTGCCGGGCTGCGGCGGTGCGGTTCGGTGTGGCGGCCGCGACGGTGATCCGGTGGCACGACCAGCGCCGCAGCACGGGCACCTATGCCGCCAAGCCGCAGGGCGGGGACACGCGGTCGCGGCGGATCGAAGCGCATGCGCCCACGATCCTGGCGCTGCACGAAGCGCGTCGCGACATCACGCTGGACGAGCTGCGTCGCGAGCTGGGTCAGGCGGGCGTGACGGTGGCGATCTCGACGCTGCACCGCTTCTTTGCCCGTCACGGGATCACGCGCAAAAAAAGACCGGGCATGCGATCGAGCAGGATCGCGCCGACGTCCTGAGTGCGCGTGAGGACTGGTTTGATGGCCAGCTCGACCTCGACCCTGCGCGGCTCGTCTTCATCGACGAGACCTGGACGGCGACCAATATGACCCGCAGCCACGGCCGCTGCCGGCGGGGCGAGCGGCTGCGGATGGGTTACCCACATGGTCATCGCAAGACGACCACGCTGGTCGCTGGCCTGCGCATGACCGGCATGATCGCGCCGATGGTGCTCGACGGCCCGATCAACGGCGACTGGTTCGAGGCCTACGTCCGACAGGTTCTCGTGCCCGACCTCGGACGCGGCGACGTGGTCATCATGGACAACCTGTCCAGCCACAAGCGTGCCGGCGTCCGTGAAGCCATCGAAGCCGCAGGCGCCCGCCTCATGTTTCTCCCGCCCTACAGTCCCGACTTCAACCCGATCGAGAAGGCCTTCGCCCGCCTCAAGGCTATGCTGCGCAGGGCCGGCGAACGCACCGTGTCGGGCTTGTGGTCCCTCATCGGCAGGTTGGTCGATCTGTTCCAACCACAGGAATGCGCCAACTACTTCACCTCCTGTGGTTATGATCCAGACTGATCAGAATCCGCTCTAGCCTTGATCTGCGCCGTTGCGCCGAGATCATCGGCAATGAAGATGCGCAGCGGATCGGCATCGTAGGCAGCATCGGCGATGACATGACCGACGCCACGCAGGCCTTTCAGCAGATCCAGCGCCTGGGGAGCGTCGCCACGTTGCCCCGGCGTCGGGTGAATACGGATCGGCAGTCCGATGGCGTCGGCAGCCGCGTGTAGCTTGGTCGTCAGTCCGCCACGCGAACGGCCAATCGCGGCAGCTTCAGCCCCCCCCTTTTGCGCCGCCTGCATCGGCATGGACCTTCGAGATCGTGCTGTCGATCAGAGACGTATTCGAAGTCCGGCGTGTCGGCCATCGCATGGAACAGCTTTTCCCAAACGCCAGCGTGCGACCAACGGCGAAAACCGTGCATGGACCCCGCTCCATTTGCCGAACGCCTCCGACAGATCACGCCAGCGTGCTGCATTGCCCGCCATCCACAAAATCGCATCCACGAACAGCCGATTATCGACCCCGCTGCGCCCACGCAGTGCATCCCGCCCAGGAGGATGTTCCGCAATCCGCTCCCATTGCTCGTCCGTCAGCGTGCGTCTGCTCATGATCTGGCTCTTTCGCCAGCCTTGAATCAGAACTCACCGACAATGGGAATCCTCAAATGCAGACAGGACCTAGGTGTTTGATCCCGCAGTGTGGTGGTACGTTGACCATCATGCATGGCGGGAGGAGCAATGGCGCAGGTTCTACACGGGAGCGCCCGCACGACGGAGGCAGTCCGTCGAGCGATACAGCGGAGTGAAGAGAGCGTAAGGGCGCTGGCGCGACGACACGGGATTAGCCCGACCACCGTGCATGATGGTCAAACGTACCACGACACTGCGGGATCAAACACCTAGCGCCTTCGCGAGAACCCCAGATCAGCGCCGCGCCGCCGCCGCCATTTCCCGATTGCGCCGTTCCGATGCCGCGAGCGTGTCGGCCATCAGCCGCTGGAGCGCATCCCCGGCATCCAAGACATTTAGCCCTTCGCGGGTCGAGCCGCCGGGACTGGCGACCCGATCGGCGAGGACGGCGGGTGACGCATCGGCACCGATCGCCATGGCCCCTGCCCCATCGACCGTCGCCAGCGCCAGTTGCCGGGCGAGATCGGGATCGAGCCCGAGCGCCACGCCCGCCTGCGCGATGGAATCGATGAAGCGGAACACGAAGGCCGGGCCACATCCGGCCAGCGCGGTGACCGCGTCGAACTGCCCCTCATCCTCGATCCATGGCGCCAGGCCGAGCGGCCGGGCGAGCGCCTCTGCCGCCGCGCGGACGGCCGGATCGTTCGAGCGGGTGAAGAACGCCGTGACCCCCTGCCCGATCGCCACCGGCAGATTGGGCATCATCCGGACGACCGCGTCCGCCGGAATGCGCTCGGCCAGCGCCCGTTCCTCGACCCCGGCCAGGATCGAGAGGAGCAGCCGGGGGCGCAGATGCGACAGGGTCGGCGCGATATCGTCAAGCTGCTGCGGCTTGAACCCCAGCATCAGGGTCGCCGGTCGCTCGTCAGTCGGTAGCGCGGTCAGCGAACGGACGCCTTCGGGCGCGCGCGTTCCGCTTCGGGTAATCACCGTGACCTGAGCGGGATCCAGCCCCTCGGAGAGCCAGCGGCGAAGCATCGCGCCCGCCATGTTGCCGCAACCGATCAGCCAGATCGGCCCGTCGGGAAAACCGCTCATGTCCCAGCTCCTCAGGCTTCGCCCTGCGTCTCGATCAGCGCGGCGGCCAATGCCTCGCGCGGGGTCTTGCCGCCCCAAAGGACGAACTGGAACACGGGATAGAAACGCTCGCATTCCTCGATGGCCGATTCGACCAGCAATTCGGTGGCGGATAGCGAGATGGTGCCCTCGTCCCCGCCATCGACCATCGCCGCGTGGCGGTAGAGCAGGATGCCGCTGTTCGACCAAAGCTCGAAATGGCCGATCCACAGCTGTTCGTTGACCAGCGCCAGCGCCTCATAGATGCTGGCGCGGCGATCCTCGGTCACCTTGATGTCGGGAAAAGCCAGGAATTGCAGCACGCTGTCGTCATCGCGCCACAGTGCGCGCAGCTCATAGCTGGCCCAGCTGCCCTTGACCGTCGCGACGATCTCTTCGTCATGGCGCTCATGCTCCCACCCATGCGCGGCGAAATACGCCTCCAGCATGTCGATGGGCGCCGATTCCTCGGTTTCGTGATCGTGCGATTCAAGCATCGTGGCTTCCTGCGAACAAAACCAGACCGTGACAGGGTGCACCCTGTCCGGCCCCGCCGCAAGCAGCGACCCCACGAAAACTGTGGATAGCTGCCCGCCCGCTGGGGACAGGCAGCGAACCGATGTTATCCGTCGGGATCAGGATTCCGCCCCGGTCACGGGCGCGCTCGCCAGCCGGGCTTCCAGCGCGTCGAGCCGTGCCTTCAGCGCATCGGCCTCGTCCCGCGCGGCGACGGCCATCGCCTTGGCGACCTCGAACTCCTCGCGGCTGACGAAGTCGAGCCCGCCGATCCATTCGCGCGCGCGCGAACGGGCGCTGGCTTCCGCCTCACGCCCCATGCCCGCCACGGTGCCGGCCAGGCCGTTCATCACCTTGGCGAAATCGTCGAACAGCTTGTTGTCGGCCTGCATGATCAAATTCCCAAAAATCGTTTCACAGCATTTGGGACGTCTGGGCGCGCGGCACAAGGCTTTCCGCATTCGGATTGAGCTGACCGATCCGCCAGTTGAGCACGCCCGCGAACGAAAGCCATACCAGATAGGGCAGCATCAGCCACGCCGCGCCGCGCCGGATACGGGCAAAGGCGAAGGTCGTGGCGATCGAGACGACCAGGATCGCGACGATCACGAACAATGCGACATCGACCAGATGTGCGCCGAAGAACAACGGCGTCCAGGCGAGGTTCAGCGCGAACTGGACGACGAACAGGCCGATCGCCACGCCCCGCCCCCGCGCGCCGCGCGCATGGACGATCATCGCCAGCGCCAGCCCGATCATGATGTAGAGCGTCGTCCAGACGACCGGAAAGACCCAGCCGGGCGGGTTGAGTTCGGGCTTGGTCAGCGTCTGATACCAGAGATTCTCGCTGCCCGAGGGCACCGCGCGGCCCGAGGCGAAGCCCAGCAGCAGGATCAGCGGCACGATCACGATGGCCCAGCGCAGGAACGACATCCGCAACTGTTCCTTTGATGCGATCGTGCCCAAGCGTGCCTCTCTTCCCATGATGGCGGTCGGTCTGCCGCAGTGCCACACAACAGTAAACGAAAAGCTGCCGCGAATGCGTCACAGCACCGTTCAATTTCGGGATGCGGCGACCAGAAACTCGATATTCCCCTCCGGCCCGGTGATCGGACTGGGCGTCACGCCGACCACCTGCCAGCCGATGCCGGTCAGCCAGGCGGCGACCGCCTCGCACACCCGCTGGTGCACCGCGGGATCGCGGACAACCCCGCCCTTGCCGACCTCGTCGCGCCCCGCCTCGAACTGCGGCTTGATCAGGGCGAGCAGCCGCGCCTCGGGTCCGGCAAAGCTCAGCGGGCGCTCCAGCACCTTGGCCAGGCCGATGAAGCTGGCGTCGCACACGATCATGTCGACCGGCTCGGGAATATGCGCCTCGGTCAGGATGCGCGCGCTGGTCTGTTCATGGACGATGACGCGCGGGTCCTGGCGCAGCGACCAGGCGAGCTGGTTGGTGCCGCTGTCCACCGCATAGACCTTTGCCGCGCCCTTTTGCAGCAGGACGTCGGTAAAGCCGCCGGTCGAGGAGCCGACGTCGATCGCCACCACGCCGCCCACGTCCCAGCCGAAATGGTCGAGGCCATGCGCCAGCTTGATGCCGCCGCGCGAGACCCAGGGGTGATCGCGGCCACGCACGTCGAGCGCGGCATCCTCGGGCAGTTGCTGGCCCGGCTTGGCGATCTTCGTTTCGCCCGAAAAGACCAGCCCGGCCATGATCATCGCTTGGGCGCGCGAACGCGATTCCACGAGTCCGCGATCCACGAGCATCTGGTCGACACGCTGCTTGGCCATAAGCGCCCCTATCCCGCGCCTCCGTCCGTCGCAAGCCGCGATCCGTCCGACGGAAAGCCTATTGCCTATTAGATTGATAGGAATATGTTGATGCCAAGGATCGGGAGTCGTGGGATCGATGCCCATCGCTCCACCGGCAACCCGGCCCTGAGCCAAGGAGATGCCATATGGGTTCGTTCGCATCCTATGAGGCGCGCAAGCCGACCGTCCTCACCGTCCCCGGCCTGGGTGGGTCGGGCCGATCGCACTGGCAGAGTTTGTGGGAAGAGGCGCGGCCCGACACGATCCGGGTCGAGCTGGGCATGTGGTCGACCCCGCACCGCAACGCCTGGGTGACGCGGCTGGACGAGGCGATCCGGCAGGCGCAGGCGCCAGTGATCCTGGCGGCGCATTCGCTGGGCTGTCTGGCGGTGGCGTGGTGGGCGGAATTGTCGCCGCAACCCTATGGCTGGCCGGTCGCCGGCGCGCTGCTGGTGGCGCCCGCCGATGTCGATCGGCCGGACGCGCCCGACAGCCTGAAGGGCTTCGCACCAAGCCCGCGCACCCCGCTTCCCTTCCCTTCGATCCTGGTCGCCAGCCAGGACGATCCCTGGATCTCGATCGAGCGGGCGCACAGCCTGGCGGTCGACTGGGGCAGCCATTTCGTCGATGCCGGGCATCAGGGGCATATTAATGCCGCCAGCGGCCTGGGTTGGTGGCAGGAAGGGCAGGAACTGCTCGGCCGGGTGATCGCGGCAAGCGGCATGGACCGGCCGACGCCTTCGGGCCCCCTACCCCCCTCCGAGGCGCGCGCGGTGCTGGCGGTGAATGCGACCGACGCGGCGCAGGCGCATTATCTGGGGCGGTCCTGACGCCGGGTGGCGGGGCGCACGCTTCGACTGCGCTCAGCGTGAACGGGTTGAAGGGATTGTGGCCACCCGCTCCCCCGCCCCGTTCAGTTACTCCCCCGCCCCGTTCAGCCTGAGCGAAGTCGAAGGCCAAGAAAGAACCTCACCACTCGGCGTACCCCGGCGAAGGCCGGGGCCCAGTTTCGATGAAGCCGAGAGGAAATAGAGACGGCGAGTGGGAGGCAAAGCCGATCGGTCGCATAGCCTCCCACGCTAATTTCCCGCGCCATCGCGGTGCCATGGAAACTGGGCCCCGGCCTTCGCCGGGGAACGGCTGCATTTATGGAATGTCCTCGGCCCTGGACTTGGATCGAACCGAACGGAGGTCCGGGTCAGGTCGAAGCGGGTTCGCCCCGATCAACCGTATCGCCTTCCCGCTCGGCATCCGCCTTCGCCGCCGCCGTGGCGGCTTTCATCCGACGCCACATGCGGACATTCACGCCCACCATCATGACCACCGCCAGCGTCGTGAAGACGATGACGGCGGTCCATCCCCGGATCACGCCCGCGCGCCTTCGGTGACATGGGTGCTGTTGTGGCGCAGCGCCTTCAGCACCGTCTCGACGATCGCATCGGCGTCGAGCCCGGCCTGCGCATATTGCACCTCGGGCTTGTCCTGATCCTGGAAGATATCGGGCAGGCGCATGGTGCGCAGCTTCAGACCGCCGTCGATCAGCCCCTCGTCCGATGCCATGGTCAGGACATGCGCGCCCAAGCCACCGATCGCATTCTCCTCGATCGTCACCGCCACCTCATGCGTGGTCAGCATCCGGCGGATCAGCGCCTCGTCGAGCGGCTTGGCGAAGCGCAGGTCGGCGACCGAGGTCGACAGCCCCTTGGCCTCCAGCGTGTCGGCGGCGCGCAGCGCCTCGGCCAAACGGGTGCCGAGCGACAGGATCGCGACCTTCTTGCCCTCGCGCACCACGCGGCCCTTGCCGATTTCCAGCCGTTCGGGCGTCTCGGGCAGCGCCACGCCGACGCCATTGCCGCGCGGATAGCGGACCGCGATCGGGCCGCTGTCGTGATGGACGCAGGTATGGACCATATGGACCAGCTCCGCCTCGTCGGCGGCGGCCATCACGACCATGTTGGGCAGGCTGGCGAGATAGGTGACGTCGAACGACCCCGCATGGGTCGCCCCGTCCGCCCCGACCAGTCCGGCCCGGTCGATCGCGAAGCGGACCGGCAGGTTCTGGATCGCGACGTCATGGACCACCTGGTCATAGGCGCGCTGGAGGAAGGTCGAATAGATGGCGCAGAAGGGCCGCATCCCCTGCGCCGCCAGTCCCGCCGCGAAGGTCACCGCATGCTGTTCGGCGATGCCGACATCGAAGAAGCGGTCGGGATAGGTAACGGCGAACTTGTCCAGCCCGGTGCCTGACGGCATGGCCGCGGTGATCGCGCAGATGGTCGGATCGGTCGCCGCCTCGCGGGCCAGCGCCTCGCCGAAGACGTTCTGATAGGCGGGCGGTCCCGGCGGCGCCTTGGCCTGGGCGCCGGTGATGACGTCGAACTTCTGGACGCCGTGATATTTGTCCGCCGCCGCCTCGGCCGGGGCATAGCCCTTGCCCTTCTTGGTGACGACATGGATCAGGATCGGGCCTTCCTCGGCGTCGCGGACATTCTCCAGCACCGGGATCAGGTGGTCGAGATTATGACCGTCGATCGGGCCGACATAGTAGAAGCCCAGCTCCTCGAACAGCGTGCCGCCCATGGTCATGCCGCGCGCGAATTCGTCGGTCTTGCGCGCCGCCTTCTGGATGGGACGCGGGAAACGCTTGGCGAGCTTCTTGAGCACGTCACGCACGCCCAGGAACTCGCGGCTCGACACCATGCGCGACAGATAAGCCGACAGGCCGCCGACGGGCGGCGCGATCGACATGTCGTTGTCGTTCAGGATGACGATCAGGCGATTGCCCGCCTGCTCGGCATTGTTCATCGCCTCATAGGCCATGCCCGCCGACATCGCGCCGTCGCCGATCACCGCGATGCCCTTGCCCGGCGTTCCCGCCAGCTTGTTCGCCACCGCAAAGCCCAGCGCCGCCGAGATCGAGGTCGAGCTGTGCGCCGCGCCGAACGGATCATATTCGCTCTCGGTCCGCTTGGTGAAACCCGACAGGCCACCACCCTGGCGGATGGTGCGGATACGCTCTCGCCGCCCGGTCAGGATCTTGTGCGGATAGCATTGGTGCCCGACGTCCCACACCAGCCGGTCGGCGGGCGTATCGAACACATAATGGAGCGCGACCGTCAGCTCGACCACGCCCAGCCCCGAGCCGAGATGCCCGCCGGTCGTGCCCACCGCCGAAATCGTCTCGGTTCGCAGCTCGTCGGCGAGTTGTCGCAACTGTTCGGGAGCCAGTCGACGCAGATCGTCGGGAGTGTGGACCGTGTCAAGCAACGGGGTCTGAGGAATATCTGCCATCACACCGGCTTATCGCAGCAAATCGGTGGTGTCGATTGCATCCGTCGGCCGGATCTTGATTGACGTCTGCGGTCATCGCGCCAGAAACGGGACATGTTTACCTTTCGCTGGGCCGAACCCAAGGACCTCGAACCCATTGCGGTCCTGATGGACCGCGCCATCGCAACGCTTCAGCACGGATTTCTTTCCCCGGCCGAAATCCGCGCCAGCCGCTCGGTCATGGGACTCGACACGCAATTGGTCGCCGACGGCACCTATCTGCTGGCCGAATGCGAGGGGCGGCTGGCGGGATGTGGCGGATGGAGCCGCCGCGCGACGCTTTATGGCGGCGACCACAGCCTGGGCCTGCGCGACGCCGCGCTGCTCGATCCGGCGACCCAGCCCGCGCGTATCCGCGCGATGTACACCGATCCCGATTTCGTTCGTCGGGGCCTGGGTCGGGCGATCCTGGCGCGGTGCGAGGAGGCCGCGCGGGCGGCGGGCTTCCGCTCGGTGGAGATGATGGCGACGCTGGCCGGCGAACCGCTCTACCGCGCCTGCGGCTATGCGGTGATCGCGCCCGTCCGGTCCGCACCGGTCGAGGGGGTCACGGTGCCGCTGATCCGCATGGAAAAATGGCTGTAATCCGCCGAGTCGCAGCCGATTCGACGCGCTGGACAAAAGGGGTACAAATGGGTAGCCGCTGCGGATGGCAGCCTCCCTGTTTCTTCTCCTGGCGGTAATCCTGGCGTTCGCCGGGGGAGGCGGGCCCTGGATCATGGTCGCGACGGTCGCGCTGGCGACGGCATCGGGCACGACCTTTCCCGATCTCGACAGCCCGTTGCGGCTCCAGCATCGCAGCGCGGTGGTGCACAGCGTGCTGCCGCTCTATATCGCGATGCTCGATCCCCGGACATGGCCGGTGGCGGCGGGGCTGGGTTTCGGGATCGGATTCCACCTGGCGGCCGACCTGTTTCCCACGACGATGCGCGGCTATGCCACCATCAAGATGCCGCTGCTGGGGTCGATCGGCGTGCTTCCGTCCTATCTGTGGATCGCCGTCCATGCGGGTGCCAATCTGGTCGGCGGGGTCCTGATCCTGGAGCGGATCGGCACGCGCCCGGCCACCACCTGCGCGCTGGCGGCGGCGGGGGTGCTGGGGGCGGCCTATCTGATGCGCACGCAGGGCGGGCTCTACGCGCTGGCGCTGCTGACCGGGCTGGGCTGGCTGATGCTGCGCTGAGCAGCGGGCCGGATCAGTCCTTGGCGCAGTCCGCGCAGCGACCGCGCACCTCGATCACCGGACGCTCGGGGCGGAACCCCGCGCCGCGCGCCGCATCGCGCACCGCGCCGGTCAGGTGATCGTCGTCGATATGCATCGTCTGCCCGCATTTGTCGCACACCAGGAAGATGCAGTCGTGCAGGCAGTCGGGATGCGCATTGGCGACATAGGCGTTGGCGCTTTCCACCCGGCGGGCGAGATTGGCGCCGACGAACAGGTCGAGGATGCGATAGACGCTGTTCGCGGCGACCCGCCGCCCCTGCGCCTTCGACATGGCATCGGCGATGTCATAGGCGCTGGCGGGCTTTTCGAACCCGGCCAGTGCCTCGAACACGCTGGCGCGCATCGACGTCCATTGTTCGCCCGCGCGTTCCAGCGTGGCTTTCGCGGCGACGGCCAGATCGGCGCCTTCGGGTTCCTGATGTTGATGCGCATGCGCCATGGCGTTGATTTAGGTGGTGGCGACACGGGGAGCAAGGTCCGCCGTCATGCCGGTGCGCGCATCCTTTCGCGAACAGGGCATTCGGTCCACTATCCGCCGCCGCCGCCGCTTCCTATGATGGCATCATGCTGCAGCCGAGCCCCGCCTTCATGATCACCGCCCGCCCCCGCGCCATTGCCCGCTGGCTGTTCGCCGTGGCGGGGCTGATCGTGACGATGGTGATCGTGGGCGGCATCACCCGCCTGACCAATAGCGGGCTGTCGATCACCGAATGGAAGCCGATCACCGGCATCGTCCCCCCGCTGACCGACGCGCAGTGGCAGGCGGAGTTCGCCAATTACAAGCGCATCCCCGAATATTGGACCTTCAACCGCGACATGACGCTGGCCGGGTTCAAGGCGATCTTCTTCTGGGAATATCTGCACCGCGTGCTGGGTCGGGTGATCGGCATGGCCTTTGCCCTGCCGCTGATCTGGTTCTGGGCGAGGAAGGCGATCCCGGCCGGGTACAAGCCGCGCCTAGTCGCGCTGCTGGCGCTGGGCGGGCTGCAGGGCGCGATCGGATGGTGGATGGTCGCGTCGGGCCTGGTCGAGCGGACCGATGTCAGCCATATCCGGTTGACCGTCCATCTGCTGACCGCATTGTTCATCCTGGCGGGGATCGTCTGGACCGCGCTCGATCTGGCGGCCCTCCATCGCAACCGGCTGGCGGCTCCGGCGCGACTGACGGCGCTGGGCGCGGGCGCGCTCGTCCTGCTGTTCGTGCAGCTGATGTTCGGCGCGCTGACCGCCGGCCTGGATGCGGGCTATGCCTTTTCCAGCTGGCCGCTGATGGGCGATGCCTGGTTCCCCGCGGGCACGCCGATGATGACGCCCGCCATCGCCAACGCCTTCGACAATCCGGTCGTCGTCCAGTTCATCCATCGCTGGTTCGCCTTTGCGGCGGCGGCGATGCTCGTGCTGATGGCGGCGCGCGCGATCCGTGCCGGCGCCCTTCGCGCAGGCTGGCTGGTGATCGTGCTGGTCGTCGTCCAGATCGGGCTGGGCATCGCCACGCTGCTGTCGGGTGTCCAGATCGACATCGCGGTGGCGCATCAGGCCAATGCCGCGCTGCTGCTGATCGCCGCGACCGCCGCCGCGCACCGGCTGGGCAGCCACCCCGACGCCCTCAAGGTATTATAATACCCGTCAGCAAAGCCGCGCTTTGCTTGACTTTTTGGGGCACCTCCAGCATTGGCCACTCGTCCGCGCCGCCCGAGACAAAGGGCGGCGTGTTGCATTTCAAACCGAAAGGTCTCACGCCCATGAAGGCGCTCATGAAGACCACCAAGGCGGCCAAGCCGCACGAGGTGGAGAAGAAGTGGCATATCGTCGACGCCGACGGCCTGGTTGTCGGCCGCGCCGCCACCATCATCGCGAACATCCTGCGCGGCAAGCACAAGCCGTCGTTCACCCCGCACGTCGATTGCGGTGACAATGTCATCGTCATCAACGCGGACAAGGTGCGCTTCACCGGCAACAAGCTGGGCCAGAAGGTGTATTACAAGCACACCGGTTACGCCGGTGGTATCAAGGGCATCACCGCCGCCAAGGTCCTGGAAGGCCGCTTCCCCGAGCGCGTCCTGGAAAAGGCCGTCGAGCGCATGATCCCCCGTGGTCCGCTGGGCCGCCAGCAGATGCGCAACCTGCGCATCTTCGCCGGCACCGAGCATCCGCACGCCGCGCAGAACCCCGAGGTGCTCGACATCGCGAGCATGAACCGCAAGAACAAGGTGGGCGCATAATGTCCGACAACCGCCAGTCGCTCGCCGATCTCGGCGCCACGCTGAACCAGCAGGCCGCCGCCGCTTCGGCGCAGCCCGCCGCCGTCACCGGTGAAGCCCCCGCCGCGCCCGTCGAGCGCGTCAACACCACCCCGCTGCGTCAGCAGGAACTGGACAAGTTCGGCCGCGCCTATGCGACCGGCCGTCGTAAGGACGCCGTCGCTCGCGTCTGGCTGAAGCCGGGTTCGGGCAAGATCACGATCAACGGTCGTGACCAGGAAGTCTATTTCGCGCGTCCGACGCTGCGTCTCGTCATCAACCAGGTGTTCGGCATCACCGAGCGCGAAGGTCAGTATGACGTCGTCTGCACCGTCAAGGGCGGTGGTCTGTCGGGCCAGGCCGGTGCGGTCAAGCACGGCATCAGCCAGGCGCTGACCAAGTACGAGCCGGTTCTGCGCGCTCCGGTCAAGGCCGCTGGCTTCCTGACCCGCGACAGCCGCGCCGTCGAGCGTAAGAAGTATGGCCGCGCGAAGGCGCGTCGCAGCTTCCAGTTCTCGAAGCGCTAATGGCGACTTGCCCTGGATGGCCCATGCCATCCGGGGACTTGCCACGGCACGAAGGGGCGGTCCGGCAACGGGCCGCCCTTTTGGCATTCCGGTCAGGTGATCCTCACCGCGACGGCCGCGCCTTGATCAGCGCCACGACCGGGATAACGCAGGCCAGGATCGCCAGGCCGAGGCCCGCCAGTGCCGCCCAGATGCCGATGGCGACACCACCATAATAGCCGCCGATCACGAAGCCGAGCAGCGGCAGGATGATCAGCGACAGGCATCCGATAACCATCATGATGCCCATCAACGACACCGCCCCCGCCCGCGTTCCGCGCGGGCCGGGCCGACAAACCCCTTCGCAGTCGCAACATGACCGCGTAGGAGCACTTCATGGCCAACCTGCTCTGGATCCCCGCCACCATCGCCGCCTCGGTCTTCCAGGTCGGCCGCAACGCGCTGCAACGCGGCGTCATGTCCTCCTCGGGGCCCTGGGGCGCGACGCTGGTGCGTTTCCTGTTCGGGTTGCCCTTCTCGTTGCTGTTCGTCGTGGTGGCGCACAGCGTGATGCCGGGCGTCGACCTGCATTGGGGCGGCGCCTTCTGGCTGTCGGCCACGGTCGGGGCCGCGTCGCAGGTGCTGGCGACCGCCGCGCTGCTCGCCGCCATGGACCGCGCCGGGTTCGCGGTGGGCACCGCGCTCCAGCAAAGCTCCTTGCCGCTCGCCGCGCTGCTCGGCCTGATCGTCTATCATGACCGGATCAGCGGCGTCGCCTGGGCCGGGGTCGCGATCACGACCGCCGGGCTGGTCGCCTTGTCCTGGCCCGCGCCCGACCAGCGGCGCGGGTCGCTGATCGGAGCGGCGCTGGGCCTGGCCTCGGGGCTGTTCTTCGGCTTCTCGCTCAACGCCTTTCGCCATGCTGCGCTGGCGCTCGACCCGGTGCATCCGATCTTCGCCGCGCTGGTGTGCGTCGCTGTGGTGCAGGCGATGCAGACGGTCGCGCTCGGCCTCTATCTGGCGTGGCGCGATCCGGCGGTGCTGGCGGAGGTGCTGCGCCGCTGGCGGCCCTCGCTGGGCGCGGGGCTGTGCGGGGCCTGCGCCTCGGCGGGATGGTTCGTCGCACTGGCCTTGTCCCCGGCGGCCCCGGTCCGCGCGCTGGGCATCATCGAAGCGCCGATCGCCGCCATGGCCGGACATCGCCTGTTCCGGGAGACGCTGAAACTGCGTCAGATCCTGGCGGGCATCGCGATCGTCGGCGGCGTGGTGCTGACCACCCTGTTCTGACGCGGACGCTATAGCCGGACGATGGCGGTGGCGATGCGCTCGGCCTCGTCCGGGTCGTGCGTCACCATCAGGATCGGGATGCCGGTGGTGTCCCGCACCGCCACCAGCGCATCCAGTATCTCGCCCCGCCGCCCCCGGTCGAGCGAGGAGAGCGGTTCGTCGAGCAGCAGGACGCGCGGCCCGCTGAGCAGCGCGCGCCCGATCGCCACGCGCCGCGCCTCGCCGCCCGACAGGGTGCGCGGCCAGCGGTCGAGCAGATGGCCGATGCCCAGCATCGCGACCACCCCGTCCCGGTCGCCGCCCGCCTGCCGCATGCCATAGCGCAGATTGGCCGCCACCCGCATGTGCGGGAACAGCCGGGGCTCCTGAAAGACATAGCCGATCCGCCGCCGCTCGGGCGGCACGTCGATCCGCGCCGCGCCGTCGAACAATGTCTCGCCATCGACGCGGACATGGCCGCTTTCGGGCCGCACCAGCCCGGCCACCATCTGCAGGATGCTGGTCTTGCCGACCCCCGATGGCCCGAACAACACGGTCGCGCCCGGCCCGGTGGCAAAGCGCGCCGCGATGACGCTCTCCCCGCGCCGGACCGAGACGTCGATATCAAAGGACATGCAGCCCCCGGCCCATCCGCCGCGCCAGCCATTCGGACGCGATCAATGCCACCAGCGACAGCGCGACCGACACCCCCGCCAGCCGCCACACCATCGCCTCGCCATCGGGCCGTTGCAGCGCGGAGTAGATGGCGAGCGGCAGCGTCGCGGTCTCGCCCGGCACGTTGGAGACGAAGGTGATGGTGGCGCCGAACTCGCCGATCGAGCGCGCAAAGCCCAGCACCAGCCCTGCCAGCACGCCCGGCGCGCACAGCGGCAGGGTGATGGTCGCGAAGACCCGCCACCGCCCCGCCCCCAGCGTCCGCGCGGCCTGCTCCAGCCGGGGATCGACCGCCTCGATCGACAGGCGGATGGCACGCACCACCAGCGGCAGGGCCATCACCCCCGCCGCGATCGCCGCGCCGGTCCAGCGGAACAGCACGCTCACCCCGAACCACGCCGCCAGCCGCGACCCGATCGGCCCGGCGGGGCCGAAGGCCAGAAGCAGCACCCAGCCCGTCACCACCGGCGGCACCACCAGCGGCAGGTGCACGATCCCGTCGAGCAGCACCCGCCCCGGAAACCGCCCCCGCGCCAGCGCCCAGGCGATGACGAAGGCGACCGGCACCGTGACCAGCATCGCCGATCCCCCGACCAGCAGCGACAGCCGGACGATCCCCCATTCCTCGGCCGACAGCATCATGCCGTCATCGCGTCGAAAAGCCGTAGCGTCGGAAGATCGCCTTGCCCTCGGCCGACAGCAGGAAGCGCCGGAACCCCTCGGCCTGCCGGTTGGTCGAGGATTTCAGCCGTGCGAGCGGATAGGTGATGGGCGGATGGCTGGCCGCCGGGAACATCCCCGCCACCCGGACGCGCGGTGCCGCCCTGGCATCGGTGGCATAGACGATGCCATAGGGGGCCGCGCCACGCTCCACGAGCGCCAGCGCGGCACGGACATTCTCGGCACGGACGACATGCGGGGCCACCATGGACCAGGCTCCTAGCCGCTCCAGCGCGGCCTTGCCATATTTGCCCGCAGGCACGCTGTCGGTGTCCGCCATGGCGAGCGGCCCGGCCGACAGCGTCCGGCCGAGCGTACGCGTCGTCACATGACCGCCCTGCCCGGCCGGGGCGATCACCACCAGCCGATTGCCCAGAAAGGCGCTCCGGGTCCGCGCGGCGAGCAGGCCACCGCGTTCCAGCACGTCCATCCATTCCTCGTCGGCGGAGGCGAACAGGTCGGCCTTGCCCCCCGCCTGAACCTGCCGCGCCAACGCCGAGGAGGCGGCGAAGGAGATGACAGGACGGACATGCCCGCGCCTGGCCCAGGCATCGGCGGCGGCGGTCATCGACTCCTGAAGACTGGCGGCCGCCAGTATCAACGGCGCGCGTTCCTGAGCCGCAGCGGGCACCGCGCCCAGTGACGCAATGAACGGCAAGACTTTGCACGCTACCAGAAGCAGCTTCTTTCGTCGGCTCGACATGTTCTTTCCTTGGTTATGTTGGCGCGGCAATTACGCGTCGACCTTGACTACAAAATGTCTGAATTTCAGACATTTGTCATTGTATCGCGCCATCTTCCCGAATAACTCCGTTATCGGAGCGGCGTAAGGACGACGCCGGACTACAGGGGAATGATAATGATGATGCAGGGACTCACTCTGCCCGCCACAGACCGGCTTCGCCGCGCGCTGATGACTTCGAGCGCGCTGCTGGCGCTGCCCGCCGCCGCACAGGCGCAAGCCGCGACCGAGACACCGCGCCCGCAGATCGCGCAGGACTATGCCAGCGCCGCCAACGTGATCGAAGCCGTACCCGGCCTGCGCGTCACCGACGAGCCGCAGATCGTGATCTCCCAGCCGGGCACCACGACCAGCGCGATCGACAATGCCGGGGGCGTCAACGGGGTCGGACAGATGTTCGTCTCCGCAGGTGGCGGCAGCCTCAGCCTGTGCACCGGCACGCTGATCAACCCGCGCACCGTTATCTTCGCCGCGCACTGCGTCAACACCCGCGCCGCCGCCGATTATGGCACGGCGCGCGGCGGTACGCCGATCTCGTTCGGGTTCAAGACCGACAATCTGACCGGCGTGCGCGAATGGCTGCTCGACACGCTGGGCGGTCGCGCCAATCCCGACCAGTTCAAGACCAAGGCCGCCAACGCGCTCTACAATGTCAACCAGGTCAGCTGGAATCCCGCGTCGCAGCGGACCGGCTTCCTGGAAGGCGATGTGGCACTCGCCACGCTCGATACGCCCGCGACCGGCATCCCGACCTGGGCGCTGCTGTTCTCCGCCCTGCCCGCCCCCACGTCCATCAGCAATGACAGCGGCACTGGCTATCACGTGACCGTCACCGGCTATGGCCGCAGCGGCGTCGGCAACCAGGGCGACACCAACGGCATCGATTTCCGCCGTCGCGTCGCGGAAAACTATATCGGCATGCTGGGCTCGCTCGACGACCGCAACCTGTGGCTGTTCGGCCAGGGCGCGAACCTGCCGCAGAATCTCTATCAGATCGACTTCGACGATCCCCGTCGCGGCACGTCCTCGGCCAGCCGGTTCGACTTCAACCTGTTCCGCGACAAGGCGCTGCCCAATGAGGGCACAACGGCGGGCGGCGATTCGGGCGGCCCGCTGATCCTCGATCGCACCTTTGCGCGGCAGGTCGTGATCGGCGTGCTGTCGGGCGGCAGCCGCTTCTATAACGCGCAGGCTTCGTCCAGCTACGGCACCTCGTCCTTCTACCAACCGCTCTACCTCTTCTGGGACTATATCGCCGCCAATAACCCCTATCGCTATGCTACCGCCAAGGCCGGCGACGGCGCCTGGGAGGATGGCACGCACTGGGTGACGACGACCGACCCGGCCTATCAGATCATCCAGAACGGCCAGCTGACGAATGGCGTTCCCACCTCGCCCGGCCTCGGCCTCGCGAACGACCCGACCAACAAGTTCGGCGACATTTGTGACGGCGTCGAATGCTATAATGTCAAGACCGGCGCGGTCACGCGGCAGGATGGCGACGGCACCGGACAGACCGGCACGGGCGAGGCCAATGCGGCGGGCAAGGCCATCCTGACCGAGGCCAGCCGCACCGCCACCGACGAAGCCCAGGCCTCGGGCAGCGCGACGGCGGCGGCGCTTCCGGCCGCGACCATCGCCAACGGCCTGCCGGGCGCGACCAACTTCGTGCCGAACAATGTCGACCCCAGCCGCACGGTCGCCGCGCGCTATTACGACGTCACCCTGTCGGCGGCGGGCAATACGACGTTGAGCTCCTCGGCGACGGTCGATCGCTTCACGCTGAACGGATCGGAGGCGCGGCTGACCGTGGCGAGCGGCGGCACCCTGTCCACGGTGGCCGAGTTCAACCATCTGGCGGGCATGGTCGCCAATAGCGGCACGATCAATGCGGGCGGCGACTATCTGATGCTCGCGGGCGGGCTTCAGGGCACGGGGCGGATCAACAGCCGCTTCTTCACCAGCGTGTCGGGCATGATCGCGCCGGGCACCACCGGCACGATCGGCACGCTGACCTTCGGCGGCAACGTCATCCTGGCCTCGGGCACGCAGTTGCTGATCGATGTCGGGCCGGGCGGCACGTCTGACAAGATCGCCGTCGTCGCCAACAATGGCAGCGGCGGGCAGCTGAACGTGGGCGGATCGGTCGGCTTCGCACCGGTCAGCGGGCAGGTGATCCGCGCGGGCGACGTCTATACCATCGCCACAGCCACCAACGGGATCAGCGGTCAGTTCAACAGCCCCGCCGCGCTGAGCGCCATCCTGACGCCGACGCTCAGCTATTCGGCCAATGCGATCACCGCGCGGATCGTCGCGGGCTCCTATGCCAATGTCGTCAACGCCACGCCGTACCAGACCGCCTATGCCCGGCTGCTCGACCAGAATCGCAGCAACCAGGCCAATCTGTCGAGCCTGTACGGCACGCTCGACCTGGCCTCGGCCGCGTCGATCCGCACCTCGCTGGAGGGGCTCGCCCCCTCGACCGAGGCGCTGAAGCGCGCGCAGGGCACGATGGCGCTCGACAACACCGCGCGCTTCTACCGCGAGCATCTCGCCACCCTGTCCCCGCGCGAGGGTCTGGGCGGCACGCTGACCATGGTCGGCCAGCCGGTGCAGGTCGCCAGCCTTGCGATGAGCAATCTTGCGGGCACCCAGCCGCAGATGGCGAGCGACAGCGGCGGCGTTTCGATGCGCGAGAATGTCCTGCCCGAAAATGTCGCGGTGTTCCTGGCGGGCGGCTATCTCGACGGCTGGTCCCGCGCTTTGCCGCAGACGACCAGCGCGAACATCCGCGACCGGTTCGACGGCTTCTATGTCGCGACCGGCATCGAGACCGAAGTGGACGAGGCGAGCATCATCGGCTTCGGCTTCTCCTACACCAAGACGACCGGCAACACCTCGTTCGGGCAATATGCGCGTGGCGACCTGTATCAGGGCACGCTGTACGGCAAGACCGAGCTGGGCGGCGTCTCGCTGGACAGCCAGTTCAGCGCGGGCGTGTTCCAGGCGCGGACGCAGCGCAACGTCTCGCTGGCGGGGGTCGCCTATGACCTGCGGTCGCGCGACAATGCCCTTGCGCTGTCGAGCGAGGTCGGGCTGGCCAAGACCTATAGTTTTGGCGGCCTGAAGATCGGCCCGCGCATCGCCGCGCGGGTCAGCCATCTGGGCTTCACCCCCACGGCCGAGACGGGCGGCGGGCCTGCCCTGCGTTATGATCGCCAGGATTATAACAGCGTGCAGGGGCGTGCCGGGCTGATGCTCAGTTCGGACGGGCCGTTCCGTCCCTATGCCTCGGCCTATTATGTCCATGACTTCCAGGATCGACCGGGCGTGTTCGGGGCGAATTTCGCAGGCGGCATCGGCCCCTCCGCGCTGTTCGCGCTGCCGGGCCAGGACAAGAACTGGGGCGAGGCGAGCATGGGCGTGTCCTATGTCGCGGGTCGGGTCCAGCTGTCGCTGGGCGCCGACACGACCTTCGAGCGCCGGGATGTCGAGAACCAGTCCTATCGCGGCACGATCAAGATCGCGTTCTGATCCGATCCCGCTGAACAGCGAAAGGCCCGTCCGGGAAACCGGGCGGGCCTTTCTTCATGAAATTGGTTTTCTGCCGACGCTGGGTATCACCGGATTTGTCTGCCTGACGCTGTTCAAGACCTGCGCGCTGATTTGGCCCCACCTGCGCGAACAGGATGTCCATCCGGTCTTCGTCCTATTGCTGATCGGCGCCACGCTGACCATTTTATGGTTCGCCGTCACGCAATCGCTCCGATCCGCATGGGTGCGGACGGTCTGCGCCTTCGCCCTCTCGGCGTATCTGGGCTATGCCATTTTCGTGAGTGTCGCCCGCGACGCCGACTATATCTGGGCCAGTGCTGCGCTGGGTGTGTTCGGCTTTTTTGCCTTTCGCTTCATCCGCTGGGCCCATGAGGCCGAAGACGAACTGGCCAGCGTGTTCTTCCTTTGAATACCGTTGAGCCGCCCCGATCCAATTCGGGGCGGCTTTCCGGATCTTACGCCTCGTCGCCCATGCGCAGCGCCGCGATAAAGGCTTCCTGCGGGATGCTGACCGAGCCGTATTCGCGCATCTTCGCCTTACCCTTTTTCTGCTTTTCCAGCAACTTGCGCTTACGCGTCGCGTCGCCGCCATAGCATTTGGCGGTCACGTCCTTGCGCATCGCGCTGATCGTCTCGCGCGCGATCACCTTGCCGCCGATCGCCGCTTGGATCGGGATCTTGAACAGGTGGCGTGGGATCAGTTCCTTCAGCCGCTCGCACATGCCGCGTCCGCGCGTTTCGGCGGTGCCGCGGTGGACGATCATCGACAGCGCGTCGACCGGCTCTTCATTGACCAAGATCGACATCTTCACGAGGTCGCCCTCGCGATAGCCGATCTGGTGATAGTCGAAGCTGGCATAGCCCTTGGACAGCGACTTCAGCCGGTCATAGAAATCGAACACGACTTCGTTGAGCGGCAGTTCATAGGTCGCCTGCGCGCGCCCGCCGACATAGGTCAGGTTCTTCTGGATGCCGCGCCGGTCCTGGCACAGCTTCAGGATCGAGCCCAGATATTCGTCGGGGACATAGATGGTCGCCTCGATCCACGGCTCGCTGATCGACTCGATCTTGTTGGGATCGGGCATGTCGGCCGGGTTGTGCAGGTCGATCTGCCCGCCGTCGTGCGTCAGTTCGATCTGATAGACCACCGACGGCGCGGTGGTGATCAGGTCGAGGTCGTATTCGCGGGTCAGCCGCTCCTGGATGATCTCCAGATGCAGCAGACCCAGGAAGCCGCAGCGGAAGCCGAAGCCCAGCGCCGCCGACGTCTCCATCTCGAAGCTGAACGAGGCGTCGTTCAGCCGCAGCTTGCTGATCGACTCGCGCAGCTTCTCGAAATCGTTGGCGTCGACCGGGAACAGGCCGCAGAACACCACCGGCTGGACTTCCTTGAAGCCCGGCAGCGCCTGCTCGGTCGGCTTCTTGGCGTCGGTCAGCGTGTCGCCGACGCGCGCCTGCGCCACGTCCTTGATCTGCGCGGTGATGAAGCCGATCTCGCCGACGCCCAGCTCGGTCAGCTGCTCGATCTTGGGGCGGAAACAGCCGACGCGGTCGATCAGGTGGGTGGTGCCCGCCTGCATGAACTTGATCTGCTGACCCTTTTTCAGCGTGCCTTCCATCACGCGGACCAGGATGACGACGCCCAGATAGGGGTCGTACCAGCTGTCGACCAGCATCGCCTTCAGCGGTGCGGCCGCGTCACCCTTGGGCGCGGGAATGTTCTTGACGATCGCTTCCAGGATGTCGCCGATGCCGATGCCCGACTTGGCGCTGGCCAGCACCGCACCCGAGGCGTCGATACCGATCACATCCTCGATCTCCGCGCGGACCTTTTCGGGTTCGGCGGCGGGCAGGTCGATCTTGTTGATGACGGGCACGATCTCATGGTCATGCTCGATCGACTGATAGACATTGGCCAGCGTCTGCGCCTCGACACCCTGGGCGGCGTCGACGACCAGCAGCGCGCCTTCGCACGCCGCCAGCGACCGGCTGACCTCATAGGCGAAGTCGACATGGCCCGGCGTGTCCATCAGGTTCAGCGTATAGGTCTCGCCGTCCTGCGCCTTGTACGCCAGGCGCACGGTCTGCGCCTTGATGGTGATGCCGCGTTCCTTCTCGATCTCCATATTGTCGAGAACCTGTTCGCTCATCTCGCGGTCGGTCAGGCCGCCGGTGAACTGGATCAGGCGATCGGCGAGCGTCGACTTGCCATGGTCGATATGCGCGATGATGGAAAAGTTGCGGATCTTGTCGAGCGGCGTGGACACGGGGGGAATGGTTTCCTGAAAAGCTATTCGATGACGCCGTTAGCAAAGATGCGGGCGGATGCCAAAGTGCTCTAGCGCGGCGATGCAATTTGCATAGCGGCTTTCGCCCTGCCCCTCGATCAACCGGTACGCCACGCCGTGCCGATCCAGTTCCGCGCGCGACAGGTCGAAGAAGCGTTGCCGCGCCGCGCGCGTACCGAACAGGCGGGTGCCGTCCTCGACCCAAGGCAAATCGGGGGCGAAGAGAAGATAGACGTCGGACAGCCGGTTCCACGTCGCGAACCAGGGATCGCGCGTGCCGAACAACATGTCGGCCCAGACGGCGGTCATCAGCGGATCGGTATCGGTCACCACCGGCCATGGCCCCTCCGCCATCGCGCGGACCAGCCGGGCATCATGCCCCTGCCCGATCGCCACCAGATCGGCCATGGTGAAGTCGGTGCCATGCGCCTCGGCATAGTCGCGGCCATATTCGCCCAGATAGCATCCGCCCAATGTCCGGGCCAGGCGCGGCCCGACGGTCGACTTGCCGGTGCTTTCGGGCCCATGCAGGCAGATGCTCGTCACGCCCGCCCCCGCCATTCGCGATAGCCCCACAGGCTCAGCCCCAGAAAGATGACATAGAGGATGGCGGTCAGCGTCAGCCCCTTCACCGCATAGAGCGCGATGGAGGAGAGATCGACGACGATCCAGAGGATCCAGTTCTCCAGCCGCCGCCGCGCCAGCAATATCTGCGCCGCGACGCTGGCAACGGCATTGGACGCATCCCAGAAGGGCATCGCCGCATCGGTCCAGTGCGCCATCGCGGCCCCCCAACCGAGCGAGGCGATCGCGATCCCCGCCAGCCACAGGCCACGCGCGCGCAAGGGCAGCGTGTCCACCCTCACCTCGCCCGCCTGCGCGACGCTGCGCCGCCAGACGATCCAGCCATAGAGGTTGAGCACGAAGAAGAAGAGTTGCAGCGCGGCGTCGCTGTACAGCCGCTCCCGCCAGAACAGCAGCGCATAGAGCGATACCATCACCAGCGCGACGGGATAGTTCCACAGGCTGCGCCGCACGACGAGCGTGACGTTCGCGACCCCGAGGACGAAGGCGATGGACTCAAGCCAGGTCATCGCACCGGGACAGGCCGGACCATCGTCAGCGGCGAATGTCCCTCGCCAGGAAGACCGGCGCTCTCCGACGCCTGCGGGCCGGAAGCGTCCTTGCCATTCCTCATCGCGGATCGGCCCGAAGTCGAAGGGTTACCATATTGGGATCGCCCGATAGGCCAGCTGCGTGCATCTGGGATAGTCACAATCGACCGCCGCGAGATCATGGCCGCAAGCCCCACCACGTGCGTTGCGCAACTCAGCATTGTGTCGGCTCTGTCGATCAATTCCGGGTCAACGGCACCGCCGCCGATCCCGTCGGTGGGGCTGCGACCTCCAACAGGCCCCCCTTCGGAAAGGGCAGGTCGGACAGAGGACGATCAGGGCGAAACTCGCGCCTTATTCCCGACATGCCATCAAGCCGTCGCCTCGCAATACCCCTTGAGAAACGCAAGATGGTCCGGGATCGACTGCAACTGCCGTGAAAGCTGCTGGTCCAGTCCGTCGAACGAATCCTTCAGCGCCTGACGGCTCAGCATTCCGGGAATGCGGTGATGGGCTTTCGGGACAAGCCCCTGCCCCAGCATCACCGAAACCCAGGAATCGATCCTGAACAGATCATCCTGCCCCTGCCACGCCCCCGCGCTTTCGGCGAACAATGCGATCCGTTCCGCGAGGGTCTCGGGGACGCGCATCGTCGAGCAGCGCTGCCAGAATGGCGAGTCCGTCCGCTCTGTCTGCGCATAATGCAGGATGATGAAGTCGCGGATATGCTCCCATTCGTGACGCGACTGGGCATTGAACCGCGTCCGCAGCGCCGCGCTGTCCTGGCCCTGAAAGGGAAAACCCTGGATCAGGCGCATGACCGCGATCATGACCAGATGGATGCTGGTCGACTCCAGCGGCTCGATGAACCCCGCCGCAAGCCCCAGCGCCACGCAGTTGCGGCTCCAGGCCCGACGACGCATCCCGGCGCGGAATTGCAGGGCGCGCGGCTCGGACAGCGGCATACCCTCGATCCCCGCCATCAGGGTGGCGGTCGCCTCGTCCTCACTCATATGGGCCGAGGCATAGACCAGGCCATTGCCCACCCGCGTCTGGAGCGGGATGCGCCAGCGCCAGCCCGCCCGGTGCGCGATCGCGCGGGTATAGGGGACCGGAGCCGCGACGGCCTCGGTCTGGACCGCGATCGCCCGGTCGCAGGCCAGCCATTCGCTCCAGTCCTCGAAACCCGTCTCCAGCGCACCCTCGATCAGCAGCGCGCGAAAGCCGGTGCAGTCGAGGAACAGGTCCCCCTCGATCCGGTCGCCCGACACCAGATGCAGCGCGGCGATGTCCCCGCCCTCGCCGTGGCGCTCGATGCTGGCGATGCGGCCCTCGACCCGGCGTACCCCGGCGGGTTCGGCGATACCGCGCAGGAAGCGGGCATAGGCGGTGGCATCGAGATGATAGGCATAGGCCAGGGTCCCGGCCTCGTCCCGGCCGAACCGGCCCGCCGCCGCCGCCCGCGCCTCGAGCGAATAGTCGGTATAGGCGCCGCCGAACCCGTGACGCCGCGCCTCCAGCCAGAAATGCTGGAAGTCGGCGATCGCCACGGATCGCCCCACGGTTCCGAACGGGTGGAAATAGCGGTCGCCGACCCGGCCCCAATTCTCGAACCCGATGCCCAGCTTGAAGGTCGCCTGGGTGGCGCGCATGAACGCCGCCTCGTCGATGCCGAGAAAGCCATGGAAGCTGCGCGCGGTGGGAATGGTGGACTCGCCCACTCCGACGGTGCCGATCTCGTCGGATTCGACCAGGACGACTTGGACGAGCGGCCCCAATTGCCGCACGAGCGCGGTGGCGGCCAGCCACCCGGCGGTCCCGCCCCCCGCGATGACGACCCGCGTCGGCGGACAGGGATCACTCATCGGTTCAACCTTTGCAGAAGATAGGCGCGAAGCCGCCGCGCCATCGCCTCGTCGAGCCGCGCGAGCGGACCGTGCGACGCCGGGGGCAGATGCGCGACGACCGCTTCGGGATCGCCAAAGACATAATGGTCGAAGATCGCGCGCCAGGCCCGCTTTTCCGCCGCCGGCCGATCGCGCAGCGACAGCATGGCGTGCATCACCGTATCCATCGGCGTGTCCAGATAAGCGGGGGCGGTGTTCCACCAGTAATTGACGAGGATGTTGAACGCCTCCAGCGCCTCGACATGATGCCACCACAGCGCCGGATAGACCAGCAGGTCGCCGGGTTCGAGTTCCGCCACCACGGCCTCGGCCATAGCGGAGGCGAAGCGGGGATAGCGATCGAGGTCGGGCCGGGCGAAGTCGACCATGCTGACGACCTGCCCCCCCGGCGTCGGGGCCAGCGGCCCGGGATAGAGGTTGGCGATCTGGTCGGGCGGGAACAGGGTGAAGCGACGCCGACCGACCGCGCAGATCGCCGCATTGTTCGCCATGTCGTAATGCGCCGAGGCGATGGTGCGATTGCCGATCCATATACTGGCCAGCGGCGGATGGCGGGCGAACAGGCCATCCGACGGCACGAGGTCGTTCTCGTCGCGAAAGCCGGGCAGATAGGCGTCGAGATCGGTCGATCCCATATAGAGCGCGGGCGCATCCCCTTCCCCGTCCGCCCCGTCGAGCAACCGTGCCAGCAGATCGCGCAGCGGCAGCGTCTGGCTCTTGAAGTTCAGTGCGGTGGCCGTCTCGTCATAATGAAAACGCCCCCGGATCGCCGCGTCGCCAACATAGCCCGTCACCGGCCGTCCGCGATCGAAGCGAAGGAGATAGTCGGCGGCCGCACTCTCGGAAATCCGCCCCGCACGGACCAGCGGCCAGTCGGCGGCATAGCCCCGCAGGATGACCGGCTCGTCCCGCTGAACCAGCGCGGCGAGATCGGGGGGCCGCATGCCGGTCATCTCGCGGGCGTGACGCGCGGCGGGCAGGCGATCAGCCATGCGCATCGCCGACCAGCTTGCGATCGATCAGATGGCGCAGATTGCCCAGCGAGGACACGATCCAGAATGCCGGGCGCAGATAATCCTGTGCATGAAGCTCGCCAAGCGCCCCGCCCTCCAGCGCCGCCAGCCGCGCGCTATCGATCGTCAGACAGTCCGGGACCTTGTATCGCCGCCCCTCGTCCAGATCGAGTTGCAGCACGGCGGGCGTCAGCAGGTCGAGCGCCGCCCAGGCCTCGTACATGGCCTGCTCGGTCTGCACGCCCTCGTAAATGCGTTGGAGCATGACCGAGACATGGTCGAGCAGCGGCGCGTTGCCGCCATGTTCGCGAAAGACGGGCATGCCGTCCGTGGTCAGTCGGGGATGCTCGGGATCGATGAAGATCATCGGTTCACCGGCGGGGTCGTGACCGATCGAAAAGGGCCCGCGCGCACGGGTCGCGGGGATGTAGCGGGCGTCCCAGCGATCGCCCTTCAGGAACAGGTTCTCGTCCGGGTCCAGGCCCAAAAGGATAGTCGCATATAGCGCACCCGCCTCGTCCCGGCGCAGCAAAATGGCGTATTCGCGCTGAAGCTCCTCGAACTCGGCAGGGAAGACGCGGGTCTGGTTGATGGCGTCGCCGAAGCGCGCATGATGCCCCATCGCGACGCGAAGGTCGCGATGGTCGATATTGTTGAGCAGGACAGGTGCGGCCATGATCGCCCCATGTACCCGGAAGACCGCGGAGGGGACAGCGGCCTTCCGGGTTTCCAAAATCAGAAGCGATACCGCGCGCCGACCAGATAGCGTGCCGAACCTTCGGCCAGATACCAGGTGTTCATGCGGTCGCGACCATAGGTCTGCACGCCTTCCTCGGTCAGGTTGATCGCCTCGAAGCCGAGCGCGAAGCGCGGCGTCAGGTCGAAGCTCATCGACAGGTCGAGCTGGCCATAGGGCGCGGTGAAGACCGGGTTGCGGTCGCCGCCACGGTTGATGTCGCTCAGGAACTTGTCGCGCCAATTGTACGACAGGCGCATCGATATGCCGTTCTTGTCGTAGATCAGCGTGGCATTGGCGGTATCCGACAGGCCGACCAGCGCGAAGGTGTTCACGCTGGGGTCCGCCGCGATATCGATGCCGATATTGCCCCGGACGAGCGTATAGCTGGCCGCGATGCCGAAGCCGGTCTCACCCAGGAAATACTGACCCGCCAGCTCGACGCCATAGATATGCGCGTCGCGATTGTTGATCGGCGTGTTGACCGCGAAATTGAACAACGGGTCGCTGGCATTGGGGCTGATGTCGACCTGGCTCAGGATCGAATCGACGAAGCCCTGGTTCAGCGCGCGGCTCTGCGTGTTGTAATTGGCCGCGAACTGCGCGTTCGCCGCCGCCACATTGCCCGCATTCTGTTGCAGCAGGGCGGTATAGGTGAACAGGTTGACGTCGGTGATGTCGGCGCCGAACGTGTTGGTCAGCTGCTCGCGCGCCGTGCCCGAGCGCGTGCCCGCTTGCCCCGAGGTCGCGTCGCGCAGCCCGAACAGGTTGCGGTTCACCACCGTGTTGCCGATGAAATTATGCACCCGCTTGTCGAAGAAGCCCGCCGACAGGAAGACGTCCTTGCGCGGATACCATTCGACCGACACGTCGATATTGTCCGACGACAGCGGCAGCAGGCCGGTATTGTTGGCCGAACCCGTCGCAATGCCGCCGATCGCGGTCGGCCGCCCCGGCGCGCCGACGCCCGTCGAGGCGAAGAGGTTGCCGTAGGGCGCCCGCGAGATCGTCTTGCTGTAGGACGCGCGCGCGAACAGATTGTCCATCACCTCGATCTTGGCGTCCACGGCGGGCAGCCAGTTGTTGTACGACCCCCGCGCCGTGATCGCCTGGCGATCGGTGCTGTTCTGGAGCACGAAGTCATTGTCCGCGGTCCACACGATCGCCAGCGGCACCGGCTGCAACGACACGGCGTGCACCTTGGTATTCTCATAGCGCAGGCCGGCCACGATCTGGGCGTTGCGGCCGAACACCTGCCCGTTCCAGCTCCCCTGGAGATAGCCCGACCAGATATTCTCGCGCACCGAATTGTCGCTGTTCGCATCGATATTGTTGCGATGGTCGACGCCGTCGTTCGTCACGCCGGAATAATAGTTGAACAGCGTGTTGTAGAGCTTGGTCGCATCCTGGGTGCGGAAGGCGATCTGGGTGTTCGGGTCGGCGTTCGGGTTGTTATGCTCGAACTTGCAGGTATTGCAGAACTGGAAAACCTGCCCCGGTGCCAGTCGCGCAATGTCGGGCGGCAGCGAGTTCCCCCAGTCGCCCAGCACCTGGCGCGTGTTGAACTGGGTCTGGCGGGTCGTCGTGGTGCGGTAATCGACACCTGCGTCGAGCCGGATCTGATCGGTGAAGTCCCAGGCGGCATCGGCACGCAGCTCGCGAATCCGCTGCGTCTGGTTCGAGGCGAATTGGCGCTGCACCGCGCTCGCCAGATCGCCGACGTCCAGCACGCCGTTGTTATTGCCCTTGATGAAGGGCTGGCCGGTCGGGGTCGTGCTCTGGGTGCCGTCGTTGATCGCCAGCGTCTGCTGTGGGAAGCCGTTCTCGGTCCAGCGCAGCGTGTGGCCGGTCACGACCGGCGCGTTGATCGCGACGGTGGTCGAGGTCTGGCCGTTGGGATTGTCGGGCAGGCTCTGCGCCTCGCCGATATGGCCGTCGACCGACAGGGTGAACCGATCGCTCGGCTTCCATTCGATGTTGCCGCCGACATCGTACAGCCGGTTCTTCTGCGCGCGATATGCCTGTTCGAAGGCCGCGTCCTTCACGCCGTTGATCGTCTCGGCCAGGAACTGGGTGGTGGCGACGCCGTTGCTGGCGTCATCGAACGTCACTTCGCTGAACGGCCGGTTGAACCAGTTGGACTGGCTCGAGCGGCGTTCCGACTGGCGCAGCTGGGCATAGAGACCATCGGCGGTGAAGGTCAGCGTATCGGTCGGGCGGAATTGCAGGATCGCCTGGCCGTTGATCCGCTCGCGGCTGGCCTCCGAGAAGTGATAACGGAAGTCGTTAGGCACCGATACCAGCGGATTGCCCGTCGGGCGGTTGTTGATCTTGGTCGCGCCGTTGACGAAGCCGTTGGCCGGGTTGAGGAAGTCGTTGAGCGAGCGGATATTCCAATTATCCGGCGCGACGCTCGCAAAGCTGAAATTGCGCTTCTGGTAGCTGCCGAACAGCGACACGCCGACGCGCTTCTCGCTGTCGGACCAGCTGACCGTGCCCGACGCCTCGGGCGTGACGCGCGCGCCGCAGTCGATGCAGTCGGCCGAGCTGTTGTCATAGCTGCCCTTGACGCCCAGCGACCCGACCAGCCCGGTATCGGCATTGTCGAGCGGACGGCGGCTGACCACGTTGACCGTTGCGCCGATGCCGCCCGACGGGATCGCGGCGCGGCCCGTCTTGTAGACCTCCAGCGTCTTCACCCCTTCCGAGGCGAGGTTCGAGAAGTCGAACGAGCGCCCGAAGCCGCCCGCACCGTCGCCGCCCTGGTCGCCGCCGACCGCGACGATATTGGACGTCGCCAGCTGGCGGCCGTTGAGCGTGACGAGATTATATTGCGCGCCGAAACCACGCACCGTGACGGTCGAGCCTTCGCCGTTGCGCCGATCGATCGACACGCCGGTGATACGCTGCAACGATTCCGCCAGATTGGTATTGGCGAACTTGCCGATATCCTCCGCGCTGATCGCATCGACGACGCCGTTGGAGTCGCGCTTGATCGCGATCGACCGCTCCAGCGAAGCGCGGACGCCGGTGACGACGATGTCGCTCGAATTGGTTTCGGGCTGGGGATTGGTCGGGCTCGCCTCGCCCGGCGGAGGCGTCTGGCTGCCGGTATCGGCCTGGGGCGTGCCTTGTTGCGGATCGGCCGGTGCCGTCTGCGCCTGGCCCTGGGAGGCCAGCAGCAATCCCGCCGTCAGCCCCAGAACCGATGTCGAGCGCACGAGCATGCGCGCAAGCGTCTTCCCCTTCATGTCACCTCTCCCTTTGCGACCTTCACGGACCGCGTTTCACCGATCGCGTCGGCGTATTATTTTGCCATATCACGCTATACGGCATGACATCGGTGTCAACAAAATTGACCGGCGCCGGGATCGCCCGGTGAATCAACCGGATGACTGTGGTTCCGCCGCCACACCCCCCTTGCCCTTCGCGACGGGAGCAGCGCGTTTCGCGGGGCGTGCCGTCGGCGTCCCGATGCTTTCCGGCTTTCGCGACGACGATATCGATCGCCCGTCTCCTATCGAGACTGCCCCTGGGGCACGGCATGATTGCGGGCCGCATCCGATTGCATAAGATGACGCCATATGGGACGCTTGCCCCCGGCGTGCCGCTCCTTGTCTTCCGGCCGGATGTTTCGATGAAGGCGCTTACCATCAAGGACGTGGCCCGGCAGGCCGGCGTTTCCCCCAAGACCGTCTCGCGCGTCATCAACGGCGAAGCGCATGTCCGCCCGGCGGTGCGCGAGGCCGTCGCGCGCGTCGTGGCGGAATTGAACTACCGGCCCAACACATTCGCCCGCAGCCTGTCGAGCACCCGCTCCTTCCTCATCGGGCTGTTCTTCGACGACCCGGCGTGCAGCTATGCCAATGACGTCCTGCTCGGCGCGCTCGAACGCGCGCGATCGCTCGGCCGCCATGTGGTCATCGAGACCGTCTCGCTCGACCGTTCCGACTGGCAGGCGAGGCTGGAGGACAGCCTGGTCGGGCTGAAACTGGGGGGTGCGATCCTGACCCCGCCCATTTGCGACTGCGCCGACCTGATCGCGATCTTCGAGCGGCATGCGGTGCCCGTGGTCCGCATCGCGCCGGGCAATGATGTCGACCGGACACCCTATGTCAGCATCGACGACCGCGCGGCGGCCCGCACCATGGCGGAGCATCTGATCGCGCTGGGCCACCGCGACATCGCTTTCATCAAGGGCAACCCGACCCATAGCGCGACCCATCGCCGCTGGCTTGGGTTTCGCGATGCCATGAACGCCGCGGGGATGCCGCCCGACGACCGGCTGGTGGTCCAAGGCGACTTCACCTTCCGGTCCGGCATCGTCGCGGCGGAGGCCCTGCTCCATGGCCCCCGCGCACCCGACGCGATCTTCGCGAGCAACGACGAGATGGCGCTGGGCGTGCTGGTGGCCGCGATGCGGGCGCAGATCGCCGTCCCGCAGAAATTGTCCATCGTCGGGTTCGATGACGCCCAGCTGGCCCGCATGGCCTGGCCACAGCTGACAACGATCCGACAACCCAATTGCGACATGGCGGCGGCCGCCGTGAGCCTGCTGGCAGACCGCAGCGATGGTCCGGAGAGCGCCCGATCCTCGATCGAGCTTCCCTATGAGCTGATCGTCAGGGCCAGTTCCTGCGGCTCTTGAGGGCGGATGGCGAATGCCAACGCCGCAAGGAACCGGGAGGGGTGAGCAGCGGAACAAGGATGCCCGCCATCATCGCGATGCAGGGCGCTATCGCACCAGCAAACGGCGTACGCGTCGGGTTTTCCCCGCAAGGGGTACGTCATGTTCGCGATGATGAAATGGTCGGGGAGAGAGGATTCGAACCTCCGGCCCCTGCCTCCCGAAGGCAGTGCTCTACCAGGCTGAGCTACTCCCCGACTAGAGAGTACGGATCGGTTTTCAGAGCCTTTCGGGAAGGCCGATCCGTGCTGGAGGCGCGCCAATAGCCAGCGGCTCGGATCGGTGCAAGAGGTTTTTTCACCGAAACGAAATTTCTCTTACAGGACCCGCTCCATCCGTCCCGCCAGATCGACGATATATTGCCAGGCGACGCGCCCCGAACGGCTGCCGCGCCGGGTCGCCCAGTGGACCGCTTCGGCTCCGTCGAACGGCAGGTCGTGGCGCTCGGTATAGGCGCGGACGATCGCCAGATAGCCGTCCTGATCGAGCGCGTGGAAGCCCAGGCTCAGGCCGAAACGGTCGGCGAGCGCCAGTTGGTCGTCCACCACGTCGCGCGGATTGATCGCGCTGTCCTGCTCGCTCAGGTCGCGGGGCAGCAGGTGGCGGCGATTGGCGGTGACCAGCAAGCGGACATGCGCGGGCCGCGCCTCCGCCCCGCCGTCGAGCAGCGAGCGCAGCTTGCGCGCCTCACCCGCCTCGTCGAAACCCAGATCGTCGATGAACAGCGCAAAGGCCCGGTCCACCCCTTCCAGCAGCGCGAACAGCGTGGGCAGGCTGTCGAGCGTATCGACCGACACCAGCGCCAGACGACCGGGCCGCGCCGCCTGTACCGCCGCGACGCTGGCCTTCACCAGCGCCGACTTGCCCGTGCCCCGCGCGCCCCAGAGCAGCACGTCCTGCGCCGCATGCCCCTCGGCCAGCCGGGTCAGATTGGTGAGCAGCGCCTCGCGCTGACGGTCCAGCCCCTGCAACAAGTCCAGCGGCAGCGGCGCGAAGCCGCGCACCGGCCGAAGCACGCCGTCACGCCACAGATAGGCGGGATGCGCCAGCGGATCGGCGGAGGCGGTGGGCGCGGGGGCCAGGCGTTCGAGCGCGGCGGCGATGCGCTCCAGCACGGAAACGGGAAGGTCGGTCATGCCCGCGCTTCTACGGCGCGGACACCCCGCTGCAAAGACCGGCGGGCGTCAGAGCGCGGCGCGATGCCCCGCAATGACCGGATTGCCGGGGGCGAGCGCCAGCGCCTTGTCGAACAGCTGACGCGCGCCATCCGCCTCGCCCGCCGCCGCCAGCGCCACGCCATAGGCATCCGCCGCCGCCGCGTTCATCGGCGCCAGCCCATAGGCCACGGCGCCGTAACGCCGCGCGACCAGCCCGTCCCCGGCCCCGGCATAGGCCAGGGCCAGATCGTGGAGCAGCGCGACGTCGTCCGGCCCCAGCTGCATCCGCAATCCTTCGAGCGTTTCGATCGCGGCATCCCATTCCCCGGCGGCCAGCTGCCACCGTCCGAGCAGACGGCGCGCGGGCACGCTCTGCGGGTTTTGCGAGAGATACAGGCCGAGGGCGACGGCGGCATCCCTGGCCCGCCCGGCTCGTCCATAGCCATCGACCAGCCGCAGCATCGTCGGCTCGTCGAAGGTCAGATCGGCCGCACGGGCATAGGGGCCCAGCGCCTCCGCCGGGCGGCCGATGGTCGCCAGCACATCGCCATAAGCCAGCAGCGCGGCCGGGGCGCCCGGCGTGGCGCGGACCAGCGCCTGCGCTTTGGCAAGCGCGCCTGCCCGGTCCCCCTGGCTGGCCAGCGCGCGAATGACCCCCAGCGCATAGGTCGGGTCGGTCGGCGAGGTTTCCGCCGCGATGGTCAGGTCGCCCAGCGGGCGGTCGGGGCGAAAGATCGCCGCTTCGCCGACATGCGCCTGCGCGATCCGGTCGACCAGGCCCGCCCCCTCCCCCGCCGGGGCCGCGAACGCCGCGAGACGCAGCGCATAGCCATCGGCATCCGCGCGGCTCAGGATCGGGCGAAGCGTCGCCAGCGCGGCCGGGCGATCCCCCGTCGCGATCTGCGCCGCCGCCAGCAGGCGACGGGCGGCAACGTTCATCGGCTGCATCGCGACCAGCCGCCCCCACACCCGCACCGCCCGCTGCGGTCGCCCCTGGGCATAGGCCAGCAAACCGTTGAGCAGCACGACGGCGGGACGATAGGACAAGGCGCCGCGCGTCTGCTCCAGCACGCCCTCCGCCAAGGCGAAACGCCCTGCCCGCGCGGCGATCACCGCCTGGAGGTAGAACGCCTCGGGACTGCCCGGCTCGGACACCAGCGCCCTGCGGGTCGCCGCCAGCGCGTCGCTCGAACGGCCGCTATCGCCCAGCGTCGCGGCATAACGGATCAGCGCCGGATGATAATAGGCATCGCGCCGCAACGCCGCCTCGAACCAGGGCAGGCTCGCCGCCAGACCATAGCGCGCGCGCACCACCTCGGCCTGCAGGGTCAGCGCCGCCGGATCGGCGGGGGCCAGCGCGGCGGCGCGTGTCGCGGCCTCGCTCGCGCCCAGCATGTCGCCCGCGCCGAACCGGCTGCGACCCAGATCGGTCCAGCTTCGCGCATCGTTCGGAAAGCGCGCCACGACCGCCTGCAACATCCGGCGAAGCGTCGCGCCACCGGCGCGGGCGGCACGAACCTGCGCGGCGGCGCGCATCATCGCGGCGTCCTGCTGCGCGGGCATGCGATCGACCGCCTCTTGCGCGCCCGCCAGATTGCCCAGCGACCAGCGCGCCTCCGCCCGTGCGGCCAGCGTCTCGACCTCCGGCACGCCGTCGGCCAGCGCGCGGTCCAGCGCCGCCTCCGCCGTCACCCCCTGCCCCAGCAACAGGCTGGTCCGGGCGAGCATCATCTGCGCCGGCGCCGAACGCGGCGCGGCGGCGGCGGCCTGGAGCGCCTGGTCGTGCGCGGCGTGATAATTGCCCGCCTCCAGCGCCACGCTCGCCTTGCGCAGCGCCAGCACGGGGTCGACCGGCGGCCTGGCGGTGAACAGCTGGACCAGCAGCGCCCCCACCACCAGCGCGATCACCGCCAACACGCCGATCAGCCGGACGCGAAGCGGCAACCGCCCCCGACGCCAGAGCCGCCGCTTGCGCCGCAGCATCGGATAGGGGCTGGCCGCCGGGGCCCCCGGCCCGGCCGCGTCGCTCACCGCGCGCCCGACGGCCACAGGATGACCCGCAGCGTCTGGAGCAGGATCAGCGCGTCGAGGAAGGGCGAATAATTCTTGGCGTAGTACAAGTCATATTCCAGCTTGTGCCGCGCATCGTCGATCGAGGCGCCATAGGGATAGTTGAGCTGCGCCCATCCGGTGATCCCCGGCTTTACCATATGCCGTTCGGCGTAAAAGGGAATTTGCTGTTCGAGCTGTTCCACGAATTGCGGGCGTTCGGGGCGCGGGCCGACAAAGCTCATCTCGCCCTTCAGCACCGACCAAATCTGCGGCAGTTCGTCGATCCGGACCTTGCGGATGAAGCGGCCGACGCGCGTGATGCGCGGATCGTCCTTTTCCGCCCAGACCGCCTGCCCGGCCAGCTCGGCATCCTGCCGCATCGAGCGCAGCTTGGGGATGTCGAACGCCTGGTTGAACAGGCCAACACGGCGCTGGCGATAGAAGACGGGCCCCTTCGACTCCAGCCGGATGGCGATGGCGGTGATCGCGATGATCGGCACCGCCGCGATCAGCAGCGCCAGGCTGACCGTGACGTCGAAAGCCCGCTTGAGGATCACCGAGCGGACGCGCCCCGACGAGAAGCCGTCGGAGAAGATCAGCCAGCTATGGCTGACCGAGGCCAGGTCGATCCGTCCGGTTTCGCGCTCCAGAAAGCTCGACAGCTCGAACACCTGCACGCCCGCCGTCCGGACACGCAACAGGTCCTGATAGGGCAAGGCGCGGCGGCGTTCCTCCAGCGCCAGCACGACCTCCACCACCTCGCGACCGACGACGAACGCCTGGAGATTGGGAATATCCTCGCGGTGGATGGCCTGTGGCAGCACCCTTTCGGCGTCAGACATGGCGATCACCCCGACGACCAGGAAATTGGCGCCCGGCCGCTTGGCCAGCTCGACGATCTGGGCGGCGCGGGGCCCCGCCCCCATCACGATCACCCGCCGCTTGAACCGGTCCCCGCCCAGCAGCCGCCCCAGCGAGCCATGCACGACGACCAGCAGAAGGATCGCGAACATCATCGCGAACAACAGGCTCGATCGCCAATAGGAGACCGCCGGAAAGAAGAAGAAGATCAGCGACAGGAAGATGACGCCCAGCGACACTGCGACCATCAACCGCGCCGCCGCGAAGCGCAGCGACAGGAAGGACGCGGTCGAATAGGCCCCCACCGCCAGCAGCGCGACCTGAAGCGGCGCGGCAAAGCTCAATATCTGCGGCCAGCGGTCGATCGCCGCACCGACCGGATAGCCGATCTGCCAGGCACGCAACCGCCACCCCAGCTCGGAGGCGAGCAGCAGCAGCGTGAAATCGACCAACCCGAGCAGCAGAACCGCATGGGGGACATAGTGTTTGAACACACGGATCATCGACCGGACGCTACTCGTCACCCCTTGAACGCACGACTGTCCCAATTTTTTTACACAGAATGACAAACGAAGCGTAAAAATATGCGTTATGGCCGCGCTATAGGCGAAACCGTCATCCGATCGGCGATGGCGAATCAATTAAAGGGGCATTCATGCACAATCCGATCGTTCCGGTCATCCTGTCTGGCGGCTCCGGCACGCGACTGTGGCCCATGTCCAAGCCGGAAATGCCCAAGCAACTGCTCGCGCTGACCTCGGACGAGACCATGTTGCAGCTGACCGCGCAACGCACCAACTCGGAAGACTTCGCGGCACCGATCATCGTCGCGGGTCAACGTCATGCCGATCTGGTCGAGAACCAGCTGGTCGCTGCGGGCACCCCGGCCCAGGCGCTGATCCTCGAGCCGGTGGCGCGGAACACCGCGCCCGCCATCGCACTCGCCGCGCTCGCCGCCAAGCCCGAGGACGTGCTGCTGGTCATGCCGTCCGACCATGTCATCGCTGATCTGGATGCGTTCCACGCCGCGATCCGTGCCGCGCTGCCGATGGTGTCGCAGGGCTGGCTCGCGACCTTCGGCATCTCGCCCGACAAGCCCGAGACCGGCTATGGCTGGATCCAGGTCGGCCGCGAGATCGCGCCGGGGGTCAACCAGGTCGCGCGCTTCGTCGAAAAGCCCCGCCTGGAACGTGCCGAAGCGATGCTGGCGCGCGGCGACTATGCGTGGAACGGCGGCATCTTCCTGTTCCGCGCCGACCGCTATCTGGAGGAACTGGGCCAGCACGCCCCCGAAATGCTCGTCGCCGCCGAAAAGGCGATGCGTGGCGCCACGCATGAGGGCAAGCGTATCTGCCCCAACGAGGCCGACTTCGCCGCCTGCCCCTCCGATTCGATCGACTATGCGGTCATGGAGCGCGCCGATCGCGTCGCGGTGGTGCCGGTCGCGATGGGCTGGAACGATGTCGGCAGCTGGGACGCGCTGCACGCGATCAGCGAGCTGGACGGGTTCGGCAATGCGCATCGCGGCGAAGTGCTGGCGATCGATACCAAGAACTGCCTGATCCGCACCGACCGGGTGCGCGTCGCGGCGGTCGATGTCGAGAATCTGATCGTCGTGGCGAGCGGCGACGACATCCTGATCCTGCCGCGCGGGCGCAGCCAGGACGTCAAGAAGCTGATCGAGGCGATGAAGCGCTGATCCCCGACCGACGGGCGGCCGTCTTGGTCGCCCGCCGGTGTCAGCCGGGGCGCCGGTCGAGCGCCGCGAGGATATCCGCGACCGTGGTGGGCAGGACGCCCCGCTCGGCCAGCCGGTCGAACACCGCATCCCACCACCGGTCGAACTGCACCCGGTCGCGCGCATCGCGGACATAGGGGGTATGCCCCGGCTCCAGCGTCGGGGAATGAAAGGAAAAGACCAGTAGGCGGACACCGCCCTGCAAGGACCGATCGATCCCCGCCAGCGCATCGGCGATGCCCACCCCTTCGGGCGTCAACGGTATCCGGTTGAGCAACCCCGCCCGTGCCAGCACTCCGCGACCATATGGGACCTGTCCCGCGCACCGATAGAGGCGCGGTCCGCATCGCCGCAAGAGCCCGTCGAACACACTGGTCAGCGGCAACTCGATCATCCCGTCACGGCGAAAGCCATGCGCCACGATGCCGCCGAAATCCATGCCACCTTCGTCGCCATAATCGTGCAGCGCGCGCATCGAGCTGTCGATCCGATAGCCCCGCTCCGCCAACAGGCCCAGCGAGGACGGCCCCAGTCCGTAGCGCCCCGACCGGAAGATGCGCGGCCCCGTGCCGAAACCCTGCGCCAGCGCCTCGGTCAGCATATCCAGCTTGGCCGCCTCCAGCGCGAGGGGCAGGTTGCCCGCATGGCTGGTGAAGGAGTCGACCACCTCCCGGTAGGGCGGGGTGACCCAGGCGTGAAGCTGCGCCCCGATTTCCGACCGCCCGTCGTTCCGGCACTCGGACAGGATCGCGACCGACGCCGGATCGACCGCGACCGGATAGTCGACCATGCAGGTCAGCCCGACGCCCGCCGCGGCAAAGCGCCGATGCGCCGCCGGGAAGGCCCGCATCGCCGTCGTCGCGCGGTGCCGCCGATCGAGCGGCGCGGACCAGTCGAATTCCTCCTCGACATCGACAGTAACGAGGAAGCGGTTGCCGAAATCGGCGGGCCAGTCGATCCGTTCCTCCGCGCTCGGCGGGTCGGGGCGCCAGGGCCGGGTCGGCATGGTCGGCTTCAGCGGCGGGACGCCTGTCCCGCGCGCTGCTCCCCGCCGAGCGGCAGCGCCAACACGACCCGGTGGAGCCCGATGGTCAGGCCGCCGCCCATCTCCGCGCCCAGCTTGTCGATCAGCCGCAGCGAAAAACCGGTGCCGAGCAGCGGCGCGCCGTCACGCTGATCCTCGTCGCCCGCCTCGCTGAGCAGCGCACCCTCGGTCTCGACGGTCAGGGCCAGCGGCCGGTCGACGCGCAGCACCGCCATGCCCTGATCGATCGCCAGCCCGGCGGCCAGCCGCTCGCCGACCACGCAATTGGACAGCAGGACCGAGAACAGCCGGGTAATCAGCCGCTCGCTCGCGCGGTCGTCCGCCAGGGCGGTGATCGCCTGCTCGGGCGCCTCGAACCGGATTTCCGCACGGCGCAACTCGGCCAGCGGGTGGAGTTCGGTCAGGATACGCCGGATCAGCGGCTCCAGCGGCACGACGGTCGGCCGCAGCTCCAGCACCCGTCCCTCGATCCGCGCCGCCGTATCGAGATCCTCGACCGAGGCGAGCAGGTCCGCCGCCATCGACCGGATGGCCGATGCCCGGTCGCGATAGACCGGCGCGACGGGGCCGAGCAGCTCGCTTTCGATCAGTTCGGCAAAGCCCGCCACCGCATTGGCGGGGGTACGGAGTTCGTGGACCAGCTGGCGCAGCGAATCGGACGAAGCCTTGTCCGACGCCGTGTCGGCGCCGACCGCATTGGCGATCTCGTCGCGCCGGGGCCGCCGCCCGCTGCCGCGATAGCCCAGAAACTGGCCGGTCAGCGGGTCGAAATAGGGCATGGCCGAAACCCGCCACGATCCCGCCGCTTCCGACGCGCCGCCAATCTCCAGCCGGGCGTCGCGGAAGGGCGAGCGGCGACGGAACGCCCCCATCGCCACGCCGTCGAACTGCGCCAGCCCCTGCATCACGGTTTCGGCGATGCTGACGCCGACCAGTGGCCCGCGCGCGACGCCATCGACGCCCAGGATCAGTCCGCGCGTGTCGGTCTCGAAATCGAAATGCGCCGGGCCCGCATGGCTCGGGGTCGCCCCCGCCACTTCTTCGCGGCGCTGGTTGAACGCGTCGATCCGGGCGACCAGATCGGCGATCTCATAGCGCGGGGGCGCGGAAGCGGGCTCGGCATGGCGCATCGCCTCGGCCATGAAGGGCAGGGTCCGGGCCACCTGCCCCAGCGCCACGAACGGCGTGGCGGGCTGGGTCGGCACGGGATCGAGCAGGATCGATAGCGGGGGCTGTTCGGCGACCGGCGGCTCCTGGGGAGGCAATGGCGCGGCGGCGGGCGGCGGCGGGGGCGTGTCGCGGGCGATCGGCCAGCTTTGCGGCTGGGATGGGGTCGGCGCCACGGTGACGGGTTCGGGCTCAGGCTCGGGATCGGCCACCGTTTCCGCGCCGAAGTGCGGCAGGACGAAATCGACCGCGCCGAAGCTCTCCAGTCCCCGCTGCACCGTTTCCGACAGGTCGCGGCGATGACGGAGGATCGATCGGATGCCGGGCGTCAGCCGGGGCAGGATCGCCAGCCAGTCCGCGTCCGCCAGGGTCACCGAGCGCAGGACCGGCCCCGCGACGGGCAGATCGTCCTGGGCGAAGAAGGCGACCAGCGCGACCGGTGCCGGGCCCTGACGCAGCATGCGGGCGCTGGCGGCGCGAACGGGCTCGGGCACGATATCGCGCAACGCCGCCAGTCGCGCCAGCATGGGCGGATCCGCGGGAACCCGCCCACGACTCATCAGGTCGACAAGCTGCCGCCAGGCAGTCTGCGCGCCGAATGGCGTCGCAGTGTCGGCCGAAAGAATCGTCGCCAGACTGTCGTCGAACCGCACAGAGCTCCCTTTACGCTTGGGCCATGGCCCCCGAGGACCCTGACGTAACGTCTTTATCCTTCCAACTGGTAACCTGCAAATATCACGCGACATGCCGTTGCAAAGTGAGACAATTGCGGTAGTGCGTAATTTTCTTATATCCAGCCGCAAACGAACATAGGGAATCGGCTTTTTATGTGGAGTATCGTGTAATGGCGCTCGATCGCATCGATCGGCAGATCCTGGCGCTGTTGCAGGCCGATGGCCGTATGACCAATGTCGAACTCGCCGAACGCGTCGGTTTGACCGCCCCGCCCTGCCTGCGTCGCGTCCGCGCGCTCGAGGAAGCGGGGGCGATCCGGGGCTATCACGCCGATCTGGACGCCGCGCGTCTGGGCTTTCCGATCACCGTCTTCGCGATGGTGTCGCTGCGCAGCCAGGCCGAGCATGACCTGGCCGCGTTCGAGGCGCATGTCGCCGGTATCCCCGAAGTGCGCGAATGCCACATGCTGAACGGCGAGATCGACTTCATCCTGAAGATCGTCGCGTCGGACCTCAAGAGCTTCCAGGAAATCCTGACCGGGCACCTGACACCGGCGCCCAACGTCGCCAGCGTCAAGACCTCGCTGACCATTCGCACCGCCAAACAGGTGTCGGGGATTCCGATCGAAGCGGACTGACCCACGGGTTTTCGGCAAGACAGGAAACCGGCTTTCCGCGAGGGGGGCCGGTTTTTTCTTGGGAGGCCCCCATTTGACGGGTGATTCCATTTTCAGGGATTCGCGTGGCCTTCGACTTCGCTCAGGCTGAACGGAGGGCGGGACGCGCGCGGCGCTTGAGGCTTCTGACCAGACAGCCGTTCGCGCTGAGCGAAGTCGAAGCGCACGCCCTGCGGCTTCCCTCTAGGCGAGCGCAATCCCGTGGCCTTCGACTTCGCTCAGGCCGAACGGAGGGCGGGACGCGCGCGGCGCTTGGGGCTGCTGACCCGACAGCCGTTCGCGCTGAGCGAAGTCGAAGCGCACGCCCTGCGGCTTCCTTCCCGGCAAGCACAATCCCGTGGCCTTCGACTTCGCTCAGGCCGAACGGAGGGCGGGACGCGCGCGGCGCTTGGGGCTGCTGACCCGACAGCCGTTCGCGCTGAGCGAAGTCGAAGCGCACGCCCTGCGGCCTCCCTCCCGGCTAGCCTATTCCCGTGGCCATCGACTTCGCTCAGGCTGAACGGCGGGTGGGAGGAAGTTTCGCACCTCTCCCCCAAACCGAAAAAGGCCCCGGCTTTCGCCGAGGCCTTTCCGCAGGACAGGACCGCGCCGACCGGATCGGCGCGGACGTTGACCTTATGCCTGGGTCGAGAGCCAGGCCTTCCAGAAGCCCGCCAGATCGGCGCGGGGGGCACCCTTCACCGCGTCGAAGGCGGCGGTGGCACCGGCCTTGTCGCCCTGCGCGGCGAGCGCGATGCCGAGGCGGGTGTTCACCTCGCCCGCATCGACACCGCCCTTTTGCAGCGCGGTGCGGTACAGCTCGGCCGCCTTGGCGTAATTGCCCTGGCCGTAATAGGCCTCGGCGGTCAGCGCGGCGAGCTTGCCGTCGCCGGCCGACTTGGCGCGCGCCTCGGTCGGGGCGAGCGAGCCTTCCTGGCGGCTCTTGGCGGCGGCGGCGGTCAGCATCGCCTTGGCGGTGGCGTTACCGGCGGGGATCTTGCCGGTCGCCATGCCTTCCTTCAGGACCGCTTCCGCTTCGGCGGGCAGGCCCTTGTCGGTCGCATATTGCGCATATTCCATATAGTCGTTCTGGTCGGCCAGCGACTTGGAGGCGCGCATCAGGCGGAACAGGTCCAGCTTCTGGTTCTTGTCCAGCGTCGCCAGCGAACCCGGCTGCAGGCCATAGATGACCAGCGCGTTGCGCCAGTTCTGCGGCGTCGGATAGGCGACGATCCACTTGCGCATCCAGGTCAGCGTTTCGGGGACCATCTTGCTCTTGTTGGCGCGACCGATGGCGTACTTGTAATAATCCTCCGGCGCCTTCTGGCCCGAGGCGTTCATCTGGTCGATGGTGGTGGCCAGCGCGGCGTTCGCGCCCGCGACGTCGCCGGTCTCCATCTTCGCCTTGACGATCAGCAGCGGCAGGTTGGGGTCGTTGTAACCCAGCTGCTGCGCCTGTTCGAAATATTTCAGCGCGATCGGATACTGCTTGCCGTTATAGGCCAGCGCGCCGCGACGATAGACATAGCGCGGCTTGTCCGTCACCGGGGTCGAGGGGCTGGCGATCAGCACGTCGAGCGGCTTGGCAAGCGGGGCCTCGTCGATCGGCGCGTTCGGGTTCGCCTGCTGCGCGGCGAACAGCTTGCCCGATTCGAGCTCGTAGCGCATCGCGGCCGCGATATACTTGTCGTCCTCGGTCTTGGCAGCGGCCTCGACCGCCGACACCAGCGGATCGGCGGCGGCATAATTCTTCTGCTGCAGCACCGGCTGTGCGGCCTGCGCTGCCTTCAGCGCCTCGGGGCTGAGCTTCAGGCCACCGGCTTCCTGCTCCTTGCCCTTCTTCTGCGCGACGGCCGGCGCGGTCAGCGCAACGCCACCTACGCCCGTCGCAAGCACCGCCGCCAGCGCGAGTTTCGGAATGATTTTCATGCGAATTCTCTCCAAGAATAGAGCCTGTCAGGTCCGGAACCGTCGATGGCGCGCTTGTAGGGACAGGTCTCGTCCCGTTCAAGCAAAGCGATGATGCGTGCCACCCTATCCGTCAGCCGCTGAACGCGGATTGAACGCGAACGCTCCGCCCGCTAGCGCGTGCGCCATCATGATTGCCGTCATTTCCCCCGCCAAGACGCTCGATTACAAGAGCCCCCTCCCCGATCTCGCCCCCACCCGCCCGCATTTCGCGGTCGAGGCGGACGCGCTGGCCGCCGCCGCCGCGGGCCTCGGCGAAGAGAAGCTGTCCGCGCTGATGCGCATCTCGCCCGCGCTCGCCAAGCTGAATGCCGAACGGTTCCGCGAGTTCGCCGACGCCCCCGAGCGGCCCGCGATGTTCGCCTTTGCGGGCGACGTCTATACCGGGCTGGAGGCCAAGACGCTGGACGAGCCCGCGATCCTGTTCGCGCAAGATCATCTGCGCATGCTGTCGGGGCTTTACGGGCTGCTCCGCCCGCTGGACGCGATGCGTCCCTATCGATTGGAAATGGGCACGCGCTGGGCGCCGCGCGGGGACAAGCTGACCGACTGGTGGGGCGACCGGATCGCCACGCGCCTGGCCGACGAGGTCGAGGCGGAGGGGACCGGCACCATCCTGAATCTGGCCAGCCAGGAATATTGGCATGCCGTCGACGGCAAGCTGCCCGCGTCCATCCGCGTGATCGGCGTCGATTTCCGCGAGGGCGACCGCTTCGTCAGCTTCCACGCCAAGAAGGCGCGCGGCGCCATGGCGCGCTGGATGGTCGAGCATGCCATCACCGACACCGATGCGATGCGCGGTTTCGATAGCGACGGCTATGCGTTCGACGCCGAGGCGAGCACGCCGACCCTATGGAGATTCGTGCGATGAGCGAGTGGAAACGGGCAATCGTCATCGGCGCCTCGGGCGGGATCGGCGGAGCCCTTGCCGACGCGCTGGAGGAAGAGGGGATCGCAGTCGCCCGCTTCGCCCGCTCGATGACCGGCGACGCGCATATCGACCTAGAGGACGAGGCCAGCATCGCCGCCGCCGCCGCGCGGATCGCCAGCGGCCCTGCCCCCGATCTGGTGATCGTCGCCACCGGCCTCCTGCATGACGGCGAACAGGGGCCCGAAAAGGCGATCGACCAGTTGTCGCCGGCATGGCTGGCGCGCAATTTCGCGGTCAACGCGATCGGCCCGGCGCTGGTCGCCAAGCATCTGCTGCCGCTGATGCCGCGCACCGGCAAGACGATCTTCGCGGCGCTGTCGGCGCGGGTGGGCTCGATCTCGGACAATCGGATGGGCGGCTGGTACGGCTATCGCGCGTCCAAGGCGGCGCTGAACCAGTTCATCCGCACGCTGGCGATCGAGCACAAGCGGCGCAACGACCGTTCGATCGTCGTCGCCCTTCATCCCGGCACCGTCGATACCGCGCTGTCCAGGCCGTTCCAGGGCAATGTCCGCCCCGGCGGCTTGTTCGCCGCCGATCGTGCCGCCGTACAACTGCTCGACGTCCTCGACGGATTGCGCGCGCCCGACAGCGGCAAGCTGTTCGACTGGGAGGGCAAGGAGGTCCAGCCCTGACCCGTCAAACCCCTTGTTACGACAACGTCTGTTACGACAACGTCATGACAGAATAGTAACATTTGCGACATGTCGCTGAAATTGCCGGGGCAGCACAAGACCCTGGCTGGTCGCCGTTTACTCCCGTCGGCGACCAGCGCCTCGAAAAGTCCCGCGATCCTGCTGCCGAGGGGGGGGAGCATAGGCGCCGGGCCCATCCCCGCCGACCCGCTCCGCGCCCGCCGTTCCTCCCGAACGGCCCCTCGCGAATGGGGTCGCGCGGGGGTGGTCAGGCGGCTCACGCTCGGCTAGTACCCTTGGTTCCCATCTGACCATCAAGCCGGAAAGCAACAGACTTTGGCCGACGAGACGACCCTCGCGGAACCTTCCGATATTTCGACGATCTCCATCGTCGACGAGATGAAGTCGAGCTATCTCGACTATGCGATGAGTGTGATCGTGGCGCGTGCGCTGCCCGATGTGCGCGACGGCCTGAAGCCCGTCCATCGCCGTATCCTCTATTCGGCCGCCGAGAGCGGCTTCGTCGCGGGCAAGCCGTACCGCAAGTCGGCGCGCATCGTCGGCGACGTCATGGGTAAATATCACCCGCACGGCGACAGCGCGATCTATGACGCGCTGGCCCGCATGGCGCAGGACTGGTCGATGCGCGTGCCGCTGATCGACGGTCAGGGCAATTTCGGCTCGATGGACCCCGATCCGCCCGCCGCGATGCGTTACACCGAAGCGCGTCTGGCCAAGGTCGCCAACTCGCTGCTCGACGATCTCGACAAGGACACGGTCGACTTCCAGCCCAACTATGACGGCTCGGAGCGCGAACCCTCGGTCCTGCCCGCGCAATACCCGAACCTGCTGGTCAATGGCGCCGGCGGTATCGCGGTCGGCATGGCGACCAACATCCCGCCGCACAATCTGGGCGAGGTGGTCAATGCCTGCCTCGCGTACATGGAAAACGGCGCGATCACGGTCGAGGAACTCAACGAGATCGTCCCCGCCCCCGACTTCCCCACCGGCGCGCTGATCCTGGGCCGTTCGGGCGCGCGCTCGGCCTATCAGACCGGGCGCGGGTCGATCATCGTGCGCTCGCGCCACGAGATCGAGGAGATGCGCGGCGACCGCCGGGCCATCGTCCTGACCGAAATCCCCTATCAGCAGGGCAAGAACGCGCTCGTTGAAAAGATCGCCGAGGCCGCCAAGGAAAAGCGGATCGAGGGGATCAGCGACATTCGCGACGAATCGAACCGCGAAGGCGTTCGCATCGTCATCGACCTGAAGCGGGATGCGACCCCCGAGGTCGTGCTCAACCAGCTTTGGCGGCACACCCCCGCCCAGACCAGCTTCCCGGCCAACATGCTCGCCATTCGCGGCGGGCGGCCCGAGCTGCTGAACCTGCGCGACATCATCCAGGCCTTCGTCCAGTTCCGCGAGCAGGTCATCACCCGCCGCTCCAAGTTCGAGCTGGCCAAGGCGCGCGAGCGGGCGCACATCTTGCTGGGCCTCGTCATCGCGGTGACGAACCTGGACGAAGTGGTGCGGATCATCCGGGGATCGGCCTCGCCGGTCGCCGCGCGTGAGGCGCTGCTCGCCCGCGAATGGCCGATCGCCGAGATCGCGCCGTACATCCGCCTGGTCGAGGCGGTCGAGAGCGAAGGCTTTGGCGACACCTATCGCCTGTCCGAGACCCAGGTCCGCGCCATCCTCGACCTGCGTCTGCACCGCCTGACGGCGCTCGGCCGTGACGAGATCGGCGACGAGCTGAAGGGTCTGGCGGACTCGATCACCGAGCTGCTCGAAATCCTCGCCAACCGCGTGAAGCTGTACGAGGTCATGCGCGGCGAGTTGGTGGCGATCCGCGACCAGTTCGCCACCCCGCGCCGCTCGGAAATCGCCGCCGCCGCCGATGGCATCGACGACGAGGACCTGATCGAACGCGAGGACATGGTCGTCACCGTGACCATGCAGGGCTATATCAAGCGCACCCCGCTCGATGCCTTCCGCGCGCAGAACCGGGGCGGCAAGGGCCGCTCGGGCATGGCGACCAAGGACGAGGACGTCGTCACCGAGCTGTTCGTGACCAGCACCCACACGCCGGTCCTGTTCTTCTCGAACCACGGCAAGGTCTATCGCTACAAGGTGTGGCGCCTGCCCGAAGGCGGCCCAGCCACGCGCGGACGGCCGATGGTCAACCTGTTACCGCTGGCACCGGGCGAGACCATCTCGACCGTGCTGCCGCTGCCCGAGGACGAGGCGGAGTGGGGCAAGCTCCACGTCATGTTCGCCACCGCCAAGGGCGCGGTGCGCCGCAACTCGATGGACGCGTTCACCAACGTCCCCTCGAACGGCAAGATCGCGATGCGCTTCGACGACGAGAGCGAGGACCGGCTGATCGGTGTCGCGCTGCTCGGTGCCCAGGACGACGTGCTGCTCGCGACCCGCTGCGGCCGGGCGATCCGCTTCGCCGCCGACGATGTGCGCGAGTTCCAGAGCCGCACCTCGACCGGCGTGCGCGGCATCGCGCTGAAGGGCGAGGACGAGGTCATCTCGCTCTCGGTCCTGCACCGCGTCGGCACCACCCAGGAGGAGCGCGAGGCGTATCTCCGCTTCGCCCCCTGGAAGGGCGAGAAGGAAGGCGAGCCCGAGCTGTCGGTGGAGCGGTACGAAGAGCTGCGCAACTCCGAGCAGTTCATCCTGACCGTCTGCGCGAACGGCTATGGCAAGCTGTCCTCGGCCTATGAATATCGCCGCACGGGCCGTGGCGGCCAGGGCATCACGAACATCGACAATATCGCCCGCAACGGCGATGTCGTCGCCAGCTTCCCTGCATCCAAGGGGCATCAGCTGATGCTCGTGACCGACCAGGCCAAGCTGATCCGCATGTCGCTGGCGTCGCTTCGCGTCATCGGGCGCGGCTCGGCGGGCCTGCGGCTCTTCAACGTGGCGGCGGGCGAGCATGTCGTCTCGGCCGCGCGCATCGAGGAGACCGAGGAGGATGCCGAGATGAACCTGGCCGACGGCACCCCCGAAATCGCCCCCGAGCCCGATGCCGAGGTGGGTGAAAACCTGGCGGCCGGACCGGAGGATGGCGAGTGAGCCATCCGGCGACCGCCTATAAGGTGCTGACCGCCGATCAGATGGCGGCGCTGGAACAGGAGGGCGCCTTTGCGGGCGCCCCGGTGGATCTGGCCGATGGCTATATCCATCTGTCCACCGCCGCCCAGCTGACCGAGACGGTCGACAAGCACTTCGCCGGCCAGGACGACCTGCACATCGCGGCGGTCGATCTGGCGGCGATGGGCGGGGCGGTGAAGTGGGAGGAGAGCCGGGGCGGCCAGCTCTTCCCGCATCTCTATGCGCCGCTGCCGCTGACGGCAGTGCTGGCCTATGGCCCGATGAAGCGCGACGAGGACGGAACGGTCCGGCTGCCTATCGCCGGGTAGTACCTCGGGAAGAACTATCGTTTCGTCACGGAAACGTCATCGATTCCTAACGGCACGTTTACCGATGGTGGCGTAGCCATGCCGCTCATGAAGCCGCCCGTCTTCTCCTCCGGGGTCGCCGTGCCCCAAGCCCCGGTGATCGACGCCGATGCGTCGTTGACGGCGGCGATCGGCCTGTTCCGGCAGCATCCCGACATGCGGCTGCTGCCGGTGCTGGACGCCGAGCGCCGCCCGGTCGGCGCGATCCGCGAGCGGGACGTGAAGGGGCTGCTCTATAATCCCTTTGGCCATGCGCTGCTGCAAAATCCCGATTTCGGCGCGACGCTGGATGGCTATGTCCGCGCCCATCCCTGTTGCGAGGTCGGGGCGAGCATCGCCGAAAAGCTGGCGCTCCATGCCGATTGGGGCGCCCCCGACGCGCTGATCCTGACGAAGAAGGGTGTTTTCGAAGGCACGCTGGATGCCGCCACGATCGCGCGGCAGGCGGCCGATGCGCAGATCGCGCTGGCGCAGGAGCGAATGGCGCGGGCGCGTCGGATCGACGGCGCGGCGCATGACTTCCTGGCCGATATCGCCATCCTGTCGGACACGCTGGCCCGCGCGACCGGGGATATGGGCCGCGTGGCGGGCGATCTGGCGCGCTATGCGGGCGAAACCCAGACGGGCGCGACATGCATGACCGAGGCGGTCGAGCAAAGCCGTTCGGCGCTGGGCGACACCGCGGCGCGCGGGCGGGGCCTGGCCGATGCCTTCGCCTCGATCACCCGCGACATGGACAAGGCGCGCGATATCCGCCGCACGGTCGGCGACCGGATCGCCGCCACCGGCCTCCGCGCCGATGCCCTGGCCGACAGCGCCACCGCGATCGACGCGCTGCTCGCGCTGATCGAGGCGGTATCGGCCCGCACCAACCTGCTCGCGCTGAACGCCGCGATCGAGGCCGCGCGCGCGGGCGAGGCCGGACGCGGCTTCGCGGTCGTCGCGCATGAGGTCAAGGCACTCGCCAGCCAGACCCGTGAAGCCGCACAGGACGCCGCGCGCAACATCGCCGAGGTCAAGACCAACCTCCACGCGCTCGTCGCCGAACAGGGCCAGCTTTGCGAGGCGGTCGGGGCGATCGGCGCCATCTCGCAGGCGATCGACCTGGCGGTGGCGGCGCAGGGCGTCGCGACCACGGCGATCGCGGGCAATGTCGAACAGTCGGTGACGGCCGCGCACCAGATCGGGCGACAGGTCGCGCAAATCCAGCAGGATGCCACCCGGATCGATCAGGAAGCGGGCGCGCTCCACGGGCTGGCGCAGGCTTTGGGCAAAACCATTGGCGCGCTGCGCGACCGCACGGCCAGCTTCGTGGACCTGGTCGCGGTCTGATCAGACATAGAGGTCGACCACCGTCATCCCCTGCCCCACCGCCTCCAGCAACAGGGTGCGATGACAATGGCAGGGATCGCGTTCGTAGCAGAGCAAGGCGGACGGCATCTCGCCCGCCAGATCGAGCATCCGCGCCGCCGCCGCCTGCGCCTCGGGCAGCGCCAGCTGGTCGTCATAGACGTCGCGCAGCGTGCCCACATCGCCCTTCTTGGCCGCATCCCGCCCGCGCTTCGGCGTGCCCAGATCCTTGAGGTGGACATAGTCGATCCCGACCTCGCGCAGGGCGGCGGCCAGCGGCGACTTGGAAAATCCGGGCCGCCGCGACAGGGGCAGCGCGCGGACGTCGATCAGCCGCGCGACCCCCGCCTGTTTCAGCGTCGCGAGGAACCCGTCGACGGTCACGCCCTCATAGCCGATGGTGAAGATGGTCGTCATGGTCCATGAGGTGGCGGCGGTGTCGCATCGGCGCAAGTGCTTCCACCCCGACGCTTCCGGGTCTAAGGCAACGCGATGACCTATGACATTCATGTGATCGGCGGCGGGCTGGCGGGCTCGGAAGCCGCGTGGCAGCTTGCGGAAGCGGGGCTGAAGGTGCGCCTGTCCGAAATGCGCGGCGGCGCGGACACCACGCCCGCCCATCATGGCGGCGATCTGGCCGAGCTGGTCTGTTCCAATTCCTTCCGCTCGGACGATGCGACCTCCAATGCGGTCGGCCTGCTCCATCAGGAGATGCGCGCGCTCGGCTCGATCATCATGGCGAAGGGCGACGTCCATGCCGTCCCCGCCGGTTCGGCGCTGGCGGTGGACCGCGACGGCTTTTCGGCCGGGGTCACGGCCGCGCTCGCGGCGCATCCCAACATCACCATCGTTCGCGAGCGGATCGATGCGCTGCCGGAGGGGCCCGCGATCATCGCCACCGGCCCGCTGACCGCGCCGTCGCTGGCGGGCGGCATCGGCGAGGCGACCGGCGCGGAGGCGCTGGCCTTTTTCGACGCGATCGCCCCCATCGTCCACCGCGAATCGATCGACATGGAGGTCGCCTGGTTCCAGAGCCGCTGGAACAAGGGCACGGGCAAGGATTACATCAACTGCCCGATGGACAAGGACCAGTATCTGGCTTTCCATCAGGCGCTGCTCGACGGCGAGAAAACCGAATTCCGCGAGTGGGAGAAGAACACCCCCTATTTCGACGGCTGCATGCCGGTCGAGGTCATGGCCGAGCGCGGGGTCGACACGCTGCGCTTCGGGCCGATGAAGGGCGTCGGGCTGGACGATCCGCGCACCGGACGCTGGCCCTATGCCGTCGTCCAGTTGCGCCAGGACAATGCGGCGGGCACGCTGTGGAACATCGTCGGTTTCCAGACCAAGCTGAAATATGCCGAGCAGATCCGCATCTTCCGCACCATTCCGGGGTTGGAAAAGGCCGAGTTCGCACGGCTGGGCGGGCTTCACCGCAACACCTTCATCCGTTCGCCCGAGCTGCTCGACGCGACGCTGCGGCTGAAGTCGCGTCCCAATCTGCGCTTCGCAGGCCAGATCACGGGGTGCGAGGGCTATATCGAGAGCGCGGCGATCGGCCTGCTCGCCGGGCGTTTCGCGGCGGCCGAGCTGACCGGCAAGACCATCGCGCCGCCGCCGGTCGAGACGGCGCTGGGCGCGCTGCTGGGTCACATCACCGGGCTGGCCGAGGCCGAGACCTATCAGCCGATGAACGTCAATTTCGGCCTGTTCCCGCCCATCCCCGGCCGGACCAAAAAGGCCGATCGCAAGAAGATGTACACCGATCGCGCGCGCGAGGCGCTGCCCGGCTGGCTCAACTCTCTTCCGCCGGGGCCGCCTCCGGTGCCTCAGCCGGTGCCGTTCGCGCCGGAGGACAGTTCGCCCGAGCCGGTCGACGCTTGACAGCAGTGGTGGCAAACTCGGCCGCGTTCATCGCGCCCGACTTGTCCCGGTCGGCGGTGGCGAACTTGGTCGTGGCCTTGATCGCCCATTCGTCGAAGGACAGCTTGCCGTCGCCGTCGCGGTCCAGCTTGGCGTAAGCCTTGCGCCGCGCGGCGAGATATTCCTCGCGCGTGATCGCACCGTCGCGGTCCTTGTCGTAGCGGTCGAAGCGTTTCTGCTCGCGGGTGCGGGCGGTGGCTTCGGGAAGCGGTGCGTCGTCCTCAGCGGTTTGCGGGGAGGGCGCCGTGGCGGCGCTCGCGGCGGGGAGCGGGGATGGCGTGTCGGGTCGGCTACCCCACAGGAACAGCCCTGCCCCCACCAGTACCAGCGTGCCCAACCCACCGGCCAGATAGCGCCACATCGGTCCCGTCTCCCCCCGTCAGACGGGCTTATGGTTAACCGGGGTTATAGGCAGGCGGCAAGGCGATTCCCTTGGCCTTCGACTTCGGTCAGGCTGAACGGGGTTTTGGTGAGCCGCCCCCACACTAGGCGTACCCCGGCGAAGGCCGGGGTCCAGTTTCTGTGCAGCCCGTGGAGCGCCAAGGATTGGCGGGGGAGGCAAAGGTCCCGCGCTGTCGATAGGGCAGTACAACTGGACCCCGGCCTTCGCCGGGGTACGGCTCCGTCCTGATGCGAACGGCTTCAGCGCCCCGTCAAACCATGCCACGCCAGCCGCACCGCGCGGAGGGGATGGCCCGGCAGGCGGTCCGGGTGGCGCAGACCTTCACGGGCCAGGACGCCCAGGCCGCTCAATCCCCGCGTCCCTCGCGCTCGCTTCGGCGACAGCGCGGTGTCCAGCTCGCCCAGGGCCTGTGCACCGATTCGATCCGCCAGCGGCTTGTCGCTGATATGCCCGGCCAGATCGGCCTTGGCCCAAGCTGTCCCGAGAGGCTCCCACCCCTCGCCACCCAGCAACCGCCCGATCGAGGCGAACAACACGCCCCCGCGCGCCTGCGCATGGCGGGCGACACGCTCGTCATCCAGCGCTTCGCCATCATCGAGCAGCGCTTCCCACCCCTCGATCATCGGCGCCAGATCCGCGCCCCGCACGCCTGCGGGCAGGACCGCCACCGCCAGCCGCTGCAAGACCGGATGCGCAGGCGCGGGCTCTCGGTCCAGCTTTTCCAGCGCCTCATACCACCAGGTCAGCCGCATCTGGCCGATCATCGGCTCGGTCGTGCTTTGCAGGATCGAGGCGAGTTGATGGTCGAGGTCCAGCAGCGCCGCGAATCCCTCACGCGTGGGGGCGGGCGCATAGCCCACCGCCAGCGCCTGTTCGCGCATCACCGCTTCGATGGCGGGCGGGGGCGTCGGGGTGACGGGGGCGTCGGTCATCCCCTGCCCTTCGCACGAATGAACCCCATGAAAAAGGGCCTCCCGGTCTCCCGGAAGGCCCCCTTCAATTCACGAAACACCCTACGGCTTAGCCGCGATAGGTGACCTTCTTGACCGCCGCGACGACCTTGTTCGCGTCAACCAGCGCCAGCTTTTCGAGGTTGGCGGCGTAAGGCAGCGGCACGTCCTCGTTGGTGACGCGCAGCACCGGCGCGTCGAGGTCGTCGAACCCTTCCTCCATCACGACGGCGGTGATTTCCGACGCGATCGAGCAGGTCGGCCAGCCTTCCTCGACCACGACCAGACGGTTGGTCTTGGCGAGCGACTTCAACACCGTCTTGGTGTCGAGCGGACGCAGCGTGCGCAGGTCGATGACCTCCGCGTCGATGCCTTCGGCGGCCAGCTTCTCGGCGGCTTCGAGCGCGACGCCCACGCCGATCGAGTAGGAGACGAGCGTGACGTCCTTGCCCTCGCGCATGATCCGCGCCTTGCCGATCGGCAGGACGAAATCGTCGAGCTTGGGCACGTCGAACGAACGGCCGTACATCAGCTCGTTCTCGAGGAACACGACCGGGTCTTCCGAACGGATCGCGGCCTTCAGCAGGCCCTTGGCATCGGCCGCGTCATAGGGCGCGATCACGATCAGGCCGGGGACCGACGCATACCACGGGCCATAGTTCTGCGAGTGCTGTGCACCGACGCGGCTGGCGGCGCCGTTGGGACCACGGAACACGATCGGGCAGCGCATCTGGCCACCGGACATATAGTTGGTCTTGGCAGCCGAGTTGATGATGTGGTCGATCGCCTGCATGGCGAAGTTGAACGTCATGAACTCGATTACGGGGCGCAGACCGCCCATCGCGGCACCGGTGCCGACACCGGCAAAGCCGTACTCGGTGATCGGCGTGTCGATGACGCGACGGTCGCCGAACTCGTCCAGCAACCCTTGCGTGACCTTGTACGCGCCCTGATACTGGGCGACTTCCTCGCCCATCACGAAGACGCGGTCGTCGGCGCGCATTTCCTCGGCCATCGCATCGCGCAGCGCTTCGCGGACGGTGAGCTTCACCATCTCGGTGCCTTCCGGGATTTCCGGCGAGGCGGGCGCATCCTGCTCGGCGGCAGCGACCAGCTTCTGCGTGCCGCTTTCCTGCTCGGCGGCGGCGGCACCTTCCGGCATCGGCGGCGAATTCGAGTCGGTCGCCTCGTTCTTCGGCGCGGCATTGGCGGCCTCGCCCGAACGGCTGCCCGAGGCAGCGGCGGTCGCGACGTCCTCGCCCTCTTCGGCCAGCAGCGCGATGGCGGTGCCGACCTTCACATTGTCGGTGCCCTCGGCGACGATGATCTTGGCGATCACGCCCTCATCGACGGCCTCGAACTCCATCGTCGCCTTGTCGGTCTCGATCTCGGCCATGATGTCGCCGGACTTGACCGTATCGCCTTCCTTCACGAGCCACTTGGCGAGCGTGCCCTCTTCCATGGTCGGCGAAAGGGCCGGCATCTTGATCTCGATCGCCATCTTAGTAACGCTCCACCAGCACTTCAGTGTAGAGTTCAGCCACATCGGGCTCGGGGGTCTGTTCGGCGAAATCGGCCGCTTCGTTGACCTGCTTGCGAATGTCCTGCTCCAGGACCTTCAGATCGGCCTCGGTCACGCCCTGCGCTTCGAGCAGCTTCTTGACGTGGTCGATCGGATCGGACTTGTCGCGCACGCCCTGCACTTCCTCGCGGCTGCGATATTTGGCGGGGTCGGACATGGAGTGACCGCGATAGCGATAGGTCTTCATCTCGAGGATGACCGGCCCCTTGCCCGCACGGACCCAGGCCAGCGCCTCTTCGGCCGCGCCACGGCACGCCAGCACGTCCATGCCGTCGACCTGGATGCCGGGGATGCGGAAGCTCTCGCCACGGCGATACAGCTGGTCCTCGGACGAGGCGCGGTTGACCGCCGTGCCCATGGCGTACTGGTTGTTCTCGATCACGAAGATGATCGGGAGCTTCCACAGCTCGGCCATGTTGAAGCTTTCGTACACCTGGCCCTGATTGGCCGCGCCGTCGCCAAAATAGGCGAGGCAGACGCCGCCGTCATTGCTGTACTTGTGCCCGAACGCCAGGCCGGTGCCCAGCGACACCTGCGCGCCCACGATGCCGTGGCCGCCATAGAATTTATGCTCGGTCGAGAACATGTGCATCGACCCGCCCTTGCCCTTGGAGATGCCGGCGGCACGCCCCGTGAGCTCGGCCATGATGACCTTGGGATCGATGCCGTACGCCAGCATGTGGCCATGGTCGCGGTAACCGGTGATCACCGAATCCTTGTCGCCGTCGAGCGCCGACTGCAGACCCACCGCCACGGCCTCCTGGCCGATATACAGGTGGCAGAAACCGCCGATCAGGCCGAGGCCGTAGAGCTGGCCCGCCTTTTCTTCGAAGCGGCGGATCAGGAGCATCTGCTTGTAGAAATCCAGCAACTGTTCCTTGGTAGCCTGGAACGGTTGCGGTTCGGCGGGACGCTCCCGATTGGGAATGGGGGGCTCGCTGGTACGGCTTGGAGCTTTTGCCACAGTCGGGAACACCTTTGTTTCCGTTAGGGAAGGATGGACGCCTATTGGCGTGCTTTGTCATGAAACTCAATTCCCCCTCTTAATTCCCATTCGGACAGAAGGAATTTAGCGGAGAATAGCTTTGCCTCGGTTGCCTTGACGGCGCGCCGCAGCCTACAACGCTCGCCGACCATGGATAGACCCAAACACCCGTTCCGCATCGCCAATTTCCGCAGCTACTGGCTGTCGCGGTTCAGCGGGACCATCGCGGTATCCGCCATGTCGATCGTCATCGGATGGCAGGTTTACAATCTGGCGCGCGAGACGATGGACGTCCGGCAGGCTGCCTTCATGCTGGGCATGATCGGCTTCGCGCAGTTCGTGCCGCTGTTCCTGCTGACCCCGATCACGGGCCTGGTCGCCGACAGCGTCGACCGGCGCTGGATCGTGCGGGCGACGACCGCGCTGCTGGTGTTGACCGCCGCGAGCCTCTGGTTCCTGACCTGGTCGGGGCATCTGACGCTGGGGGCGCTGTTCACCGCCGCCGTCGCCTTCGGCATCGCGCGGGCCTTTTCGGGACCGGCCTATTCCTCGCTCGCCCCCAATCTGGTCCCGCGCGAGAGCCTGCCCACCGCCATCGCGGTCAGCTCGATCGCGTGGCAGGTCGGCACCATCGCCGGGCCGAGCGTCGGCGGGCTGCTCTATGCGATCCATCCCGAATTCGCCTATGGCGTGGCCACCTTGTTGTTCGCCGTCGCGCTGCTGTGCATCTTCCTGATCGGCCCGGTGCCGCAGCCGCCCGCGCAGACCGACCGCCGCCCGCTGACCCGAATCGTCGAGGGGTTCAGCTATGTCCGCCGCAACCGGCTGGTCCAGGCGGCGATCACGCTCGACCTGTTCGCGGTGCTGCTGGCGGGCGCGACCTCGCTGCTGCCGGTCTATGCGCGCGACATATTGCATGTCGGGTCGCAGGGTCTGGGCGTGCTGGCGGCGGGCATGGGCATCGGCGCGGCGACCACCGCGATCTGGTTCTCGTTCAAGCCGATGACCAGCAATGTCGGCGTCAAGATGCTGATCGCCGTCGTGGTCTTCGGCCTGTCGATCCTGACCTTCGGCATCGCCAGCCATGTGACCGGCGCCCTGGGGCTCCAAAGCGGCACGGTGGCGCTGGGCGGCGTGAACCTGTTCGTCCATCCCGCCTTCCTGCTCAGCCTCGCCGCGCTGATCTGCGCGGGCGGTGCGGACATGGTGTCGGTCTATGTCCGCCAGTCGCTGATCCAGCTCCACACCCCCGATGCGATGCGCGGGCGGGTGAGCGCCGTGTCGCAGCTGACCATCTCCGCCTCCAACGAACTGGGCGAATTCGAGAGCGGGGTCATGGCCTCGATCCTCGGCCCCGTCGGCGCGGTGGTGTTCGGCGGGCTGGGCGCGATCGGCGTCACCCTGCTCTGGTCGCGGCTGTTCCCGGAACTCCGGCGTGCGCGAACCTTTGATCCGCCTGAAATCCTTGCAACCGAACCAACCCACGGAGAAGCCAAGCCATGAAGGCCAACACCATCCTGGAAACGATCGGCAACACGCCGCATGTGAAGATCCAGCGGCTGTTCCCCGGATCGGAGGTCTGGATCAAGTCGGAACGCTCCAATCCCGGCGGCTCGATCAAGGACCGTATCGCGCTCGCCATGATCGAAGCGGCGGAGGCCAGCGGCGAGCTGAAGCCCGGCGGCACCATCGTCGAGCCGACCAGCGGCAATACCGGCGTCGGCCTGGCGATGGTCGCGGCGGTCAAGGGCTATAAGCTGATCCTGGTCATGCCGGAGTCCATGTCGATCGAGCGTCGCCGCCTGATGCTGGCTTACGGCGCGACCTTCGACCTGACCCCGCGTGAAAAGGGCATGAAGGGCGCGATCGAGCGCGCGCTGGAGATCGTGCGCGAGACGCCGGGCGCCTGGATGCCGCAGCAGTTCGAGAACCCCGCGAACATCGACGTCCATGTCCGCACGACCGCGCAGGAAATTCTGAACGACTTCCGCGATTCGCCGATCGACGTCATTATCACCGGCGTCGGCACCGGCGGCCATATCACCGGCGTCGCCGAGACGCTGAAGAAGGAATGGCCGCAGCTGAAGGTCTATGCGGTCGAACCCGCAGCCTCGCCGGTCATCCAGGGCGGCCAGCCGGGCCCGCACCCGATCCAGGGCATCGGCGCAGGGTTCATCCCCGCCAACCTCCACACCCAGGCGATCGACGGGGTGATCGAGGTCGACGCCAATGTCGCCAAGGACATGGCCCGTCGCTCCGCCCGCGAAGAGGGGCTGCTGGTCGGCATCTCGTCGGGCGCGACGCTGGCCGCGATCCTGCAGAAGCTGCCCGACCTGCCCGAGGGCGTTCGCGTGCTCGGCTTCAACTATGACACGGGCGAGCGTTATCTGTCGGTGCCGGACTTCCTGCCCGAACAGTGAGCGATTTGTCCCGGCCGCGCGGCGGCATCCGCGCGGCGCTGTTCGTCATCGCCGGTACGGCCAGTGTCGTACCGGCTTTGCTCGTGGCGAACGCTCCCGCCATTCCGAAAACGCACCGCACCGCCACCGAGCGGCTGCGACAGACGCCGCGCGTCGTGCCGCCCGCCGAGCTTCCCCCAGTCGAGCCGGTGTCGTTCATCGACATGACGCCCGACGAGGCGCGTGCCTATAACGAAGGCGTCCCCTTCTCGACCGATCCCAACCCGGCCGCCCGCCCCTTCGTCTTTCGGGGCACGGCGGAGGACAAAGCGCGCGCGCTCGACTGTCTGGCGGCGGGCGTGCTGTACGAGGCGGGCGACGATGCCAAGGGCGAGCAGGCGGTGGCGCAGGTCGTGCTCAACCGGCTGCGTCACCCGGCCTTCCCCAAGACGGTCTGCGGCGTGGTGTTCGAGGGGCAGGAGCGCAGCACCGGCTGTCAGTTTACCTTCACCTGCGACGGCGCGCTGACCAAGTGGCAACCACCCGAGGCGGCCTGGACCCGCGCCCGCCAGATCGCCGCGATGGCGCTGAACGGCAAGGTCTTCCGTCCCGTGGGCCATGCCACCCATTACCATACCGACTGGGTCGTCCCCTATTGGCAAGCCAGCCTCGACAAGGTCGCACGGGTCGGATCGCATCTGTTCTTCCGCTGGGCGGGCTGGTGGGGCACCCCGCCCGCCTTCAACCGGCACCAGGTCGCGGGCGAGCCGGTCATCGAAGCCCTCGCCCCCTTCTCCCCACCGCATCGGGCGGGCACCGAAGCGACCGGCGAAGCAGGGGCCGCGCTGGCCGAGGGGGCGGTGGCAGGTGGAACGCTGGCCCCGCTGGCGAGCGACCCGGACATGTTCCTCGTCACCCTGCCCACCGGCCTGGCGCCCGAGGGCTTCGCCGCCTTCGCGCTGACCCTGTGCGGCGAGCGCAAGCATTGCACGGTCATGGCCTGGCGCGACGCCGCCGCCACCCCGCGCGCCGTGCCGCTGGCCCCGACGCAGTTGGAGACGATGGCGTTCAGCTATCTGCGCGATCCGACCACCGGACTGGAGCGGACGCTGTGGAACTGTACCCTCTATCCGGCGATGCGGGGGTCGCGCTGCATGAAGCGGCAGACGCTGACCGTCATACCCGTACCTGCGGCGACCCCGACGCCCCAGCCCGCCGCAACACCAGCACCGGGCGAACTCGGCGGCGTGAGACGCGCCAGTGCGCCATCGCCCGAGGGAAAGCCGTAGGACGCCAGGGCCCGTCCAGCCCCAACCCCGCTCCCCCCACCCCCGTTCAGCCTGAGCGAAGTCGAAGGCCAAGGGAAAACCTCTCCGACACCACCATGGGATGACGGCCCGCTTGTCGGGGCCACGTAAAATCGCTTGCGGCCAGCGCCGGGCGTGGCCTTCGACTTCGCTCAGGCTGAACGGAGGGTGGGGAATGGGGGATAGCCGCCGTATCGCGCCATCAATCGCGATGCATTTCCACCAGCGTCACGAACTCCGCCAGTTCCGCGATCGCGGCATCGATGTCGTGCTTCTGCGCCTGCAGGGCCTCGATCTTGGCGGTGCAGCGGGCGATCGTCACCTCGCGCTGCTGGCGGCGGCCGTCGCCCAGATCGTACAGGTCGATCATCTCGCGTATCTCGGCCAGGCTGAACCCCACCCGCTTGCCGCGTAGGATCCAGGCGAGGCGCGCCCGGTCGCGCGGCGAATAGATGCGCTGCGTCCCCCGCCGCTCGGGCGAGATCAGCCCCTCATCCTCATAGAAGCGCAGCGCGCGGGCGGTGACGCCGAACTCGCCGCACAATTCGGTGATGCTGTACGTGTCGCGGTCGGGTTCGGGCGGGGACACGGGATGGGCAGCGACCTTGGCCATGATGCAGGAGGCTAGGGTCCGTTTACGTCAACGTCAATCGTCGCAAAGCGCCGCGCCGTCCGCGCTGCGCAGCGTCCGCGCCTCCGCCACCGACCGGCTGATCCGTTCGACGATCAGCGCCGACAGGCTCGCGCGTCCCGTGCACAGCGAGGCGCAGGGCGCGGGCAGCGTCGCGGGAAACTGGATGTCGTCGCCGTCGAACCGCGCGGTGAAGCGACAGCCGCCCAGCGTCACGGCCAGGTCGCGCCCCGAGCGTTTGAGCGTACCGCGCGCGGTGCACCCCTGCCCCTCGCCATAATCCACCATCACGCCGATCCGCCATGATGCGTCCGACCCGCCATCGCCGGGCGGCAGGATGCACATCCGGTCCGAATCGCGCGCCCACATGCCCTCCAGCGGGACGACCGCCGGATCGGCGACGAGGCCCGCGGCGATGCTGGCGGCCTCCAGCTGCTCGCCCGCCGCATTGTCGGCATCGCCGGCGCCCGAACCGCAGGCCGCCAGCGCGGCGGCGAGCATCAGGCCCGCCCAGCCCCGTCTCACGCGACCGGCACCAGCCCGTCGCCCTCGATCCGCCGGAAGAAGCAACTGCGCGCGCCTGTGTGACAGGCCGGTCCGGCGGGGTCGCAGATCAGCCAGAGCGCATCCTGGTCGCAGTCGATCCGCATCTCCACGACGCGCAGGACATGGTTCGAGCTTTCGCCCTTCTTCCAAAGCCGTCCCCGGCTGCGCGACCAGAAATGCGCCTCGCCGGTGGTCCGGGTGGCTTCCAATGCCTCGGCATTCATATGCGCGACCATCAACAGGTCGCCGCTCACGCGGTCGGTGGCGATCGCGGTCAGCAATCCGTTGGCGTCGAATTTGGGGTCGAGCGTCAGCCCGGTGTCACGATGGTCGGCCATGACGGCATGATCTAGCCGCAACCGCGCCGCCTTCCAACCCGTCAGCCATGATCCCGAATCGCGGCGATCAGCGCCGCCTTGTCCATCTTCGACCGCCCCGCAATGCCGATCCTGCGGGCTTCTTTCAGCAGGTCGTCCTTGGTCCGGTCCTCCAGATGCGTCGCGCGGTGGTCCAGGCTGCCCTTTGCCTTGGCATTGGCGATTCTTGCCGCCTTTTCCTTGGATTGGCCCTGCTTGCGCAGCTCCTCGTACAGGGCGTCATCCTTGACCTGGGGTCCGTGGTCGCGCGCCATATGACATCTCCTGTTTTCGGTGCCGAAACGCAGCCTCCCCGAAAATGATCCCGTCAACCATGACAAACAGGCGACAAACGCGGATGACGTTCCTATATGCGCCCCGTCTGCCCCTTAGTTGCGAACGTTGCGAGCGCCTCTCCCATGCTGACCACCCATCCTTTCGACGACGACAAACTCCGCGAGGAATGCGGCATCTTCGGCGTGTCCGGCGCCAGCGGCGCGGCCGCGCTGACCGCGCTCGGCCTGCACGCGCTCCAGCATCGCGGGCAGGAAGCCGCGGGCATCACCAGCTTCGACGGCGCGCTGTTCCACACCCACCGCGCGATGGGTCATGTCGCGGGCAATTTCGACCGCGACGACGTGATCCGCGGCCTGCCGGGCGATGTCGCCTGCGGCCATGTCCGCTACTCGACCACCGGCGAGACCGCGCTGCGCAACGTCCAGCCGCTTTATGCCGACCTGTCGACCGGCGGCTTCGCCATCGCGCATAACGGCAATATCTCTAATGCGATGAAGCTGCGTCGCGAGCTCGTGCGTCGCGGTTCGATCTTCCAGTCGACCAGCGATACCGAGACGATCATCCATCTGGTCGCGACCTCGAACTATCGCACCCTGCTCGACCGCTTCATCGACGCGCTGAAGCAGGTCGAGGGCGCCTATTCGCTGATCGTCATGACGCCCGAGGGCATGATCGCCTGCCGCGATCCGCTGGGCATCCGGCCGCTGGTCATGGGTCGCCTGGACGGCGCGGTGATCTTCGCCTCGGAGACGGTCGCGCTCGACGTGTGCGGCGCGACCTTCGAACGCGCGGTCGAGCCGGGCGAGCTGGTCATCGTGCAGGGCACCGAAATCCGCTCGATCCGCCCCTTCCAGGCGGTCGATGCGCGCCCCTGCATCTTCGAGTGGGTCTATTTCAGCCGCCCCGATTCGATCGCGGGCGACCAGTCGGTCTATTCGGTGCGCAAGGAAATCGGCGCACAGCTCGCCATCGAGGCGCCGGTCGATGCCGATCTGGTCATCCCGGTCCCCGATTCGGGCGTCCCCGCCGCGATCGGCTATGCCCAGCAGTCGGGCATTCCGTTCGAACTGGGCATCATCCGCTCGCACTATGTCGGCCGCACCTTCATCCAGCCGGGCGACAAGGTCCGTCATCTGGGCGTCAAGCTGAAGCACAATGCCAATCGCGCGCTGATCCAGGGCAAGAAGATCGTGCTGATCGACGATTCGATCGTGCGTGGCACCACCAGCCTGAAGATCGTGCAGATGATGCGCGAGGCGGGCGCGGCCGAGGTGCATATGCGCATCGCGTCGCCCCCGACCCGCCACAGCTGCTTCTACGGCGTCGACACGCCCGAGCGGGCCAAGCTGCTGGCCGCCAAGCTCGACCTGGGCGGCATGACCGACTTCATTCACGCCGACAGCCTGTCCTTCGTGTCGATCGAGGGGCTGTACAAGGCGCTCAACGCGGCGCGCGACGGCAAGCCCAGCTATTGCGACGCCTGCTTCACCGGCGATTATCCCACCACGCTGACCGACCATGACGAGACGGCGCCGGTCGACCAGTTCCAGATGCTGGCCGAGCGGGTCGCCTGATGACGGGTGCGCTGTCGGGCAAGCTGGCGCTGGTCACCGGCGCCAGCCGGGGGATCGGTGCCGCCACGGCCATCGCGCTCGGCGCGCAAGGGGCCCATATCGTCCTGACCGCGCGCACCCCCAAGGGACTGGAAGAGGTCGAGGAGACCATCTTCAACGCGGGCGGATCGGCCACCATCGCGCCGCTCGACCTGACGGAGAATGAGTCGATCGGGCGGCTGGCCGGGGCGATCGGCGAGCGGTGGCAGGCGCTGGACATCCTCGTGCTGAATGCCGGGATGCTGGGATCGCTGGCCGCCGTGCCCGCCATCGATCCCAAGGAATTCGCCCGCGTCCTGACCCTGAACGTCAGCGCGCAGGCCGCGATGATCTCCGCCTTCGACCCGATGCTGCGCCGGTCGAAGGGCGCGCGGGTGATCGGCGTCACCTCTTCGGTCGGACGCCGCCCCCGTGCCTATTGGGGGGGCTATGGCGCCTCCAAGGCGGCGTTCGAGACGCTGCTCGGTGCCTATGGTGACGAGACGGCCGAGATCAGCGCGATCCGCACCGCCATCGTCGATCCGGGCGCGACCCGCACCCAGATGCGCGCCAAGGCCTATCCGGGCGAGGATCCGGCATCGGTCAAGGCACCCGAAATGGTGGCGGAGCGGATCACCGCGCTGGCGATCGACGGCTTCGCGCCGGGGCATTTCGAGCGGGTTGGTCTGTAACAGGCTATTTGGCTGGCGGTGATGCGTGGGCTTCGACTTCGCTCAGCCTGAACGGACGTAGAGGTACGCCTTTCCCACCAGCCGTTCAGGCTGAGCGAAGTCGAAGCCCAAGGGCAACCCTCACCGCAAGGTCGCGATGATCCCCGCCATCTCGAACACCGTGCCCTGCGCATCCAGCGACAGGCCGCGCGCCGCGCCCGCCAGATCCTGCGCGGCGGCATAGGCATCCAGCGCGACCTTCAGGGCAGGCCCCGACCGCGTCTGCGCCCGGCCCGCGATAAAGGCGGGCACCCGATCGAGAAACGCTTCGTAGCGCGCCTGTGCGGCCTTGCCCGCCAGCGCCTTGGCCAGCTTGACCCGCTCGGCATTGCCCGGATCGCCGCTCTCGGCAATGCGCGCGATCGTCGCGTCGAGCCCGGCAATGTCCAGCCCGGCAAAGCGCAGCGCACGGCCCGGCGCGCCATCGGCGGCGGCGACCAGCGCGGCGATCTCGTCCTCCTCGGCCTCGGGCAATTGCCCGCGCAGTACCGTGGCGACCTCGCCGTCCGACAGCCGCTCGAAACGTAGCAAGCGGCATCGCGACCGGATGGTGGGCAGCAACCGTCCCGGTGCATGGCTGACCAGCAGGAACAGGGTGCCCGCAGGCGGCTCCTCCAGATTCTTGAGCAGCGCATTGGCGCCGCCCCGCTCCAGATCGTCGATCGAGTCGATCAGGACGACCCGCGCCGGGCCCATGGCGGGCGCGGTCGCGAACATCGGCTGAAGCGTGCGGACCTGCGCGATGGTGATCGACCGCGCCAGATCCTGGTCGGGTTTGTCCGCATCCTTGGGCAGCCGCGCCAGCACGCAGAAATCGGGATGCGACCCCGCCTCCATCAGCCTGGCGGTCGGATGATCGTCGGGCACGGCGAGGCCGGGGGGCAAGCCCCCCTGCCCGCCCGCCCGAGCCAGGACGCGCCTGGCCGCCGCGCGCGCGAAGGCCGCCTTGCCCAAGCCCTCCGGCCCGGCCAGCAGCCAGGCATGGTGCAGCTTGGCGCCCCCCAGCGCGGCGGCAAAGGCGGCCTGCGCCGCCGCATTGCCGACCGGCAGGTTCATGCGATCACCCGAAGAACGAGGTCAGCCCGGCCCAGGCCCGTCCGAAGAACCCGGCTTCGCCGACATCCTTGTCCGCGACCAGCGGCAGGCGCTGCGCGGGCATGTCGGGCGAGCTGACGACCAGGTCGGCGATATGCTGGCCCGCCTTGATCGGGGCCTTGATCGGGCCCTGATAGACGACCTTGGCGCTCAGCTGCGGGTCGAGCCCGGCGGGCAGCGTCACGGTCAGCTGGCGCGGCGCGACCAGGCCGACACTGCTCGACGATCCCATCTGGACCTCGGCATCGGCGACCTTCTTGCCCTGCGCCACGACGGGCTTGGCCTGCCATGCGCGGAAGCCCCAGTTCATGAACTTCACCGATTCCTCGGCCCGCGCGCCGAAGCTGTTCAGCCCCGCGACGACCATCACCAGACGGCGGCCATTCTGCTCGGCCGAACCGGTGAAGCCGTAACCCGCCTCCTCGGTATGCCCGGTCTTCAGGCCGTCGGCCCCCGCGACGCGACCCAGCAGCGGATCGCGGTTCGCCTGGGTGATGGCGTTGCCGCCCATCGTCTTGCCCCAGGAGAAATCGCGGCGAGAATAGAATTGCTTGTAGAGCTTGGGGAAGTCTTCGATCGTGTGCTCGGCCAGGTTGGCCAGGTCGCGCGCGGTGACATAGGTCACGCCGCCGTCCGGCCAGCCGTTCGAGGTGCCGAAATGGCTGTTGGTCAGCCCGATCTGCTTGGCGGTCCGGTTCATCCGCTCGACGAAGTTCGGCTCGGTCCCCGCGATATGCTCGGCCAGCACGACGCAGGCGTCGTTGCCCGACAGGGTGACGATGCCATAGAGAAGGTTGGCGACACTGACCTGCTCGCCGGGCGACAGGAACATGGTCGACCCCGCCTGCGGGCCATGCCACTTCTTCCAGGTCTCGGGCTGGACCGTGACCATGTCGTCCAGCTTCAGCTGGCCCTTCTTCACCAGGTCGAAGGCGACATAGACCGTCATCATCTTCGCCATCGAGGCGGGCGGCATCCGGCGATCGGCGTCCCGCTGGAACAGCACCGCGCCCGACGACAGGTCCTTCATGAACGCGACCGGCGCGGGGGTATCGAACTGCGGCGCGGCCGCGATCGAGGGATAGGCCAGCGCGACGAGAGCGAGCGGGGCGGCGAGCGATGCGAACAGGGTCTTCATGGATGTTCCGTGACCAAAGGGAGGTAGGAGGTCAATCCTGATGCAGGATGCGGGCGTCGTCATAACCCGCCTGTGCCGCCGCGTCACGCAGGGCTTTGGCGGAATCGGCATTCAATGACGACCGTTCGACGCGCCAGACCCGGCCGACCCGGTGCGCCCGCGCCTCGAAGCGGCGGGCCAGCGCTTCGGCCCGAGGCTGGCTGGAGAAGCTGGCGATCTGAACGCGGTAGCGCGCCTGCGGATCGAGCGAGATGGGCTTGGCGACCGGCGGCACCGCGCTGGCCCCCGCCAGCACCAGGCCGGGATTGTCCGCGCCGGTCCGCAGCGCGCGCAGCCGGATATGGGCCACCGCCCGCCGGTTCGTCCCCAGCAGCCGCGCCGCGCCCAGCGACAGGTCGGCCAGCCGGTCGGCGCGGCCCGGCCCGCGATCGCCGACTCGCGCCACGATCGTCCGGCCGGTGTCGATGTCGGTCACCTCGACCATCGAATCCAGCGGGAGGCTGCGATGCGCGATCATCACGTCGTCGGGATCGAACCGCCGCCCCGTCGCGGTCCGCCGACCCGCCAGTTCATGGCCGTACCAGCTGGCATGGCCGCTCGCCTGGTAACCGCCGTAGCGCGGCGCCGACGCCTCCTCCGCCCGGACCGGCGCGGCAAAGCCGACCACCAGCGCCGCCAGGGCCAGGATCTCAGCCCGCAATCGCATCGGCCAGCAGGCCCACCGACAAGGCGTAGAAGTTGGAGCAGTTGTAATCCAGGATCACGCGGTAATTGCCGGTCAGCAGATAGGCGGTCCGCCCCGGCCCGTCGGGCTCCATCAGCGTGGCCAGCACCTGATCGCCGGGCCAGGCGGTGCCCTGCGGCACGATGCCCAGCGCGCGCCATTCGGCCATGGTCCGCCACCCGCTATGCCGCTCGAACACCCGCGGGCAGCGGGGGCTGACCAGCCGGTTGCGGACCTGCGACTGATCGAACCCGGCCGGCACCGTCACCGCAAAGCCCCAGGGCTGGCCCGCCCGCCAACCGGCATTGACGAAGTAGTTGCCGATCGAGGCCAGCGTATCGGCCTCGCTATTCCAGATGTCGGCGCGGCCATCGCCATCGCCGTCGCGCGCAAGGCGCAGATAGATGGACGGCAGGAATTGCGGATTGCCGGTCGCCCCGGCCCAGCTGCCCTTCAGCTGTTCGCGGCTGACGCCCCGGTCCATCATCTTGAGCGCGGCGATGAACTCGCCCTCGAACAAGGGACGCCGCCGCCCCTCATAGGCCAGGCTGGCGAGCGAGCGCAGCAGGTCGAAATTGCCGGTATAGGCGCCGTAATTGGTCTCATGGCCCCAGATCGCGACCATGATCGATTCGGGCACGCCCGTCTCGCGCTCGATCCGCGACAGGCGCGGGCGCTGCGCCAGATATTTGCTGCGCCCCCGGCCGATCCGCGCGGCATCGACATGCGCGGCCTTATAGGGCGCAAAGGGGCTGAAGCCGGTATTGCTCGGACCGCCCGGCTGACGGCGGTCGAGTTCGATGACACGGGTGTTGAGCGTCAGCGTCGGCAGCACGGCGTCCAGCGTCGCGCGGCTGACCCCCTGCGTGCTCGCGGTGCCGCGCACCTGTTGCAGATAGCGCTGGAAACCCGCCTCATCCTGCGCAAGCGCGGGCGTGCTGCCGACCAGCAGAGCCAGAGCCGAAGAAATGCCGAGGCGCCTCACGCGCCGGGTAATGTCCCCCCACATGCGGCCTGTTTGCCATAGCGACGGCGGAACCGGAACCTCGCGTCACCGCGCGCACGGCACGGATCACCCGCGGATGGCGGGATTGCCCCATCCTGGCGGACCCAAATCCAAGGGTGGATTCGCCGCCCGGCTTGGCGTACAGGCCCCTTCCGCCGATACGGAAGAGTGGCCGAGCGGTTTAAGGCACCGGTCTTGAAAACCGGCGATGGTGCAAGCCATCCGTGGGTTCGAATCCCACCTCTTCCGCCATAATCCTGCATCGGTACGCTCGTAACGTCTCAATCCCCTTGCAAACGCGGGGGTGTCGGGGATGCATGGCGGGGTATCATCACTCTGATCGACACGGCGGAGCGACACGGGAAGCCATACGGGATGGCCAATTCAGGTGGCCTATGCCCGCACCGGGTCGAAATGCTGACGCATGAAATTCCAGCTCGACGGCAAAGAGAAGCTGCTGACGTTCGTGGCGGCGGCAGGACAATGATCGCCCGCCCCCGGTCGGTGTAATCGCTCGCGCACCGCACCCTCAGCGAACCACAAGTCGTTGAAATAGTTCGACTCAATCTTCGACCAAAATCCCAGGCTTAAAACTCTCGGTCAAAACCGGGGCCATTTCACAACATTTCGCTCAGTTTCGGCGACTGTTAGCACAGCATATACCTTACGCATGCGAAACGAAGAACCTATTCCGAGTTCGTCACGGTGATTGCCCATGCCCTCCTCCCGCCGCACGCAATTTGATCTCCCTGTGGCGAAAATCCCAGACGAGCTTTCTGCGCCTATCGTCCTGGACCAGATTGCCGAGATCAAGAGCTGCGTCCGGGTCGCCATACCCGTCAATATGATGCTCGGCATGGTCAACCTCCTGGTCGCGATCAGGAGCGACCTCGCGCTCTACGGCATCGTCTGGTTCGTCGCCTCGCTCACCGTGAACCTCGTGCGTCTCTATCTTTGCTATCTGCCGGCCCCGGACGTGGGAAAGGTTTCCGGCCGAAGATCGCCGCTGCGATCGATCGCCGTGCAGAGATATCTGATGTGGACAGGAGCGCTGCTTTCGGGACTGGTATGGGCCTGGGTTCCGATCCTGTGCGCCGGTTACACCTCGCCGCAGTCGCTCTTCTATCTGACCGTCGTATGCGGCGTCACCGCAGGGGCCGTCACCCATGGCACGCCCGACGCCCGCACGCCCATGTGCTTCATCCTACCGGCTCTGGCATCCGTCGTCATCTGCCTGTTGGTGGCAGGAGGGTTCGAGCGGGCCTGCATCGCCTTCACCACGATCGTTTACATGGCCGCCCTATCGCGCAGTTCCATTCGCGCCGAAAGAACGTTCAAAGCGCTCAGCCGCGCCAAGCACGAAGCCACGACGAACGCCGCGGCCCTTTCGGCGGCGCACGATCATTCGCTGCACATCATCGACATCATGCGACATCGCGCAACGCATGACGACCTGACGGGCTTGCTCAACCGATCGGGTTTTCTCACCGAGGTCGAGGAACACATGAAGGCGGGGTCGGATGCCTATTGCCTGATGTTCATCGACCTTGACGGCTTCAAGGCCGTCAATGACGTCTATGGTCACCGCAAGGGCGACCAGGTGCTGATAGAGGCGGCCAGGCGCCTTCAGGCCCAGACCCACGGCAAAAGCCTTCTCGCGCGCATGGGCGGCGACGAGTTCGCCATCTTCCTCCCCGTCGCGGCATTTCAAGAGGCCACCGACCTCGCACAGACTGTCATTGGCGCCCTGTCGGTTCACATGGACGGCGTCGATACGGGCGCGCTGGGGGCCAGCATCGGGATCGTCATGAGCCTTCAGGCGGACCTGGCCGATGTCCTGGCCTGTGCCGACGAAGCCCTTTACGCCGCCAAGAATGGAGGCCGGAACCGCTATCACGTCTTCGACAACGAGTTGCGCGAGCGATTGGAGATGCGCCGCGACCTCGAACGCGACCTCCCACGCCATCTCGAGGACGGATCGCTGGATGTCTGGTTCCAGCCCATCTTCGCGCTCGGCCAAAGCTTGCCGAACACGATCGAAGCCCTGCTGCGCTGGCGGCATCCGCAGCACGGCTGGATCTCCCCGGAAAATGTGGTCCGCCTGGCCGCGATCAACGGACACGCCGAACCCCTGCTCCGTTTCGTGCTGCACCGTGCCAGCCAACTTCTGGAAGCCCTAGTCCAAGCCGGACTGAAGGAGATCAAGGTTGCGATCAACATATCGCCGCGCGAGATGGCGCAACTGTCGGTCGACACCATCATCCTCGAGCATTTCGAGGCGCTTGGCCTTGCGCCTCTCTTGCTCGACGTCGAAATCACGGAGGAGACCGCCTTCGAGACCAAGGCCATACAGCACAAGATACAAACGCTGTCGAAGGCGGGCGTGACGATCAGCCTGGATGATTTCGGCGTGGGCTATTCGTCGCTGGAGGCTCTGCGCCATCGCCGGGTCGATCGCATCAAGATCGATCGAAGCTTCGTATCCAACATCACCCGGTCGCCCGAGGACCAGCATCTGGTCAGCGCGATCATCGATTATGGTCGGAAATTCGACCTCGAAGTCGTCATCGAAGGCATCGAGACGCGTGAGGATTATGCGATGATACAGGGACTGGGCGGTCACCTCTTCCAGGGATATTATCTGGCGCGGCCCGTGCCTGAATCTGACTTGCTGGATTATCTCCTAGCCCGTGAGATCGAACCTTTCGGGTGATGGGTAGCCTCCCCTTCATACCGCAGGCGATACAGGCTGAGTTTCTACCGGGTTCGGGGGCGCAAAGATCAGATATTGGCGCGAGCCGATCATCTGTCCCTTGGTCGGATGCGATGATAGTATGACGAGGTCGCGGAAGGGAGCCTGTCCCCCGGCGAGGGTCTGGAACTCGACAGGGCGCAAGGGGCAGGAGCGCTCAATTGCGCCCGAATGGCGATCGCCGTTCGAAGCTTCGCTCCTGCCCGGAGCAGGTGGAACGCACAGCGCACCCCTCAAGTCATTGTCAAAACATAGATATTTCGAAAATCTTCGCAGCAAATATGCGATTATTCTGTCAGCCCGCGTCCAAGACAATTCGATGTATAGCCTGACACACTTCGCATATTTGGCGGACTGGAGGGATCATAAGCGGGAACATCTGATCGGAGCATTCGATGTTCTCCTTCCCGTCGTGCCGAAACGCCTGCCCCTCCCCCAACGGCGCCATACCCTTCCCATCGATCCGCCAAGGGCGGTCTCACGTCTTCCTCGCCATCGCGCTTGCCCTGTCCGCCTGCGGTGGCGGCAAATCCGGGTAGTCGCCGATGCGCGAGGCCGAGGAGGGTGTCATGACGCTCACGGCGCTGCCGGTAACCACCACCGTCGACTTGACCGGGAGCACGAACGCGACCAAGACCGCCGAGGTTCGCCTCTAGGTCGACGGCTTCATCAAGGCGCGACTGTTCGCACCGGACAGCCGCTCTATCAGATCGATCTCCGTGCCTACCGAGCCGCACGCAACCAGAGAGCCGCGTAACTGGCAAACGCCGAGGCCGCCGCCGCGCGGGAGGCGGAGGCGAGCGTCAAGCAATATCACCTCGCCCTGAACAGCGCGAGCGCCAATCCGGGCTTCACCCGCATCGTCGCCCCGATCAGCCGTTCGCTCTTTACGCAGGGGGCGCTGGTCACCACGGGCCAGAGCGACGCGCTGGCGACGATGCCCCACTCTACCCGATCGATCTATGCCGACATCCAGCAGTTCCTTCGCGATGCTCGACCTGCGTGCCAGCTTGGCCCGCGCCATCGATTGCCGCAATCAAACACCTAGGCCGACGAGCCCTACTCCGAAGTCGTGATCGCTGCCACCGTCATTCTTTGAACATATGCTTTAAAGCCGATGCCGCGCTTGCCGTAGTTTGAAAGCGACGCATTCACCTGACCCGGCGAAACACGATTTGCGGTGCGGACGGGCTGGTCGTTACCGCTCTTCCGGGCGGGTTCGTTCGCCATAGTCATCTGGAAACGCAAAACGTCGCGTTCGTGCCGCACGCGATTGAGGACGCGTCGCAGCCGACGATAGCGTTGTCGCGCCGCGAACCAATAGGTCATGATCCACAATCCAGGCACGGCGCCTCCCGCTGCGGCCAGCACGATCAGCCATGGGGACATGTTGTGCATCATTTCCACACCGTCGGGATGAATGCCCCCGCCCTGGTCGTGAAAGCCTGGAAAGCATGGTGAGTTGCGCCGATCCCCTCAAAGAAGTCAGGATGTGTCTCGGCGAAGGGCAGGGTCATAGGCCTGCCGTGGAAGAAGCCCTGCTGCCATATGCTTCCCGCCTCCTCGGCAATGGTTGCCTGCTCCCGGCTCTCAACCCCTTCCACGATGGTCAATGCGCCGAGGGACTTGGTTACGCCGACCAGATGCCAGAACAGGGACATCGCGGCGGCGCTTGTGCAAGCCTGTCGCACGAAGCTGCCGTCGATCTTGATGATCGCAGGCTTTAAAGCCAATGCGGTCGCTACCGACGAATGACCGACCCCAAAGTCGTCGAGGGCGATGCGCACACCGCAGGATTGCAGATGCGAACAGAATCGTGCCGACCTGTCCAGATCAGCGAACGGCGCGGTTTCGGTGATTTCGACGATCAGGCGGCTCGCAATCTCATGAGAGTTGCGCAACAGATGCAGCACATCCTCCCACCCGTCGGGGTCGGTGCTGGTGGCCGATATGTTGACGCCGAGGACCTTGAGCGGATTGGATTGCAACATATCGATTACGCGGCGGACAATGAGCCGATCGAAGGAAAGGCTTCCGCCGCAACGCTCGATCATCGCCAAGGTCGCGTGCGGGGCGGTATCCCAGCCATCGGTTTCCGGGAAACGTACCAGCGCCTCATGATACAGGATAGTGCCTCCTGGGCGGACATCTCGCACAGGCTGCCAAACTAGCGCCATCGGCACTGAAGCCGATGAGCCCTGCGGGACCAGCGGTCCAACGCACTTCCCTGCAACATAATCGGGCAAACCCTTGCCGTCGCCTTCGCCGTACTCACGCTTTGTCCATGCCGTATCGCTTGGATATCGCACCATAGTTTCATTCCTCTGTCGCGACCTCTCCGCAGATCGCCGCCGTGCGACGCAATAACCAAAACTGTATCAACCAAGGTTGTAAACCAATGGACAGCATGTGCACAGCAATCACACCGTCCGAAGCGCGGCCAAATCGTCAAGAGGTCTTTGAAATGCCTTGGTCCATGTACGATACATTCGGACAGCGTAAATATCTAACTAAAGAAGAAATGCATTCTTTCGTTATGCTATCCACAACTTTTTCAATAGACGTCGAGCTATTCTGCTCGGTCGTTGCTTATACCGGCTGCCGTATTTCAGAAGCTCTTTCACTAGGAAAAAACAACATTGACTTCCAACAACACTGCATTGTCATTAAATGCCTTAAAAAACGAAAAAGGTTAGTATTTCGCGCAATTCCGGTTAAATCCAACTTTATACTTAAGCTGAGGGATGGGCTGGATAGAGGGTTGCTCGCTCCTGATCGACTATTTCCATGGTCGAGAATGACTGGCTATCGTCGCATTCGCGAAGTGATGGAGGCTGCGGGAATTCGGGGTAGCTACGCAACTCCGAAAGGGTTGCGCCATGCGTTTGGCGTTAACGCTGTCCAATCGGGTGTCCCGCTCAACATGGTGCAGCGCTGGCTCGGTCATGCCGATATCAAGACGACCGCGATTTACACCAACGCGACGGGTGTCGAGGAGCGCAATTTGGCGATGCGCATGTGGCAGCAGAGTTAAGCCAGTCCGATTTTTACAATTACATAACTTTTTTTGCAAAACACGCCAGCTTAACGACTTGCGCTGCACCGCGACAACTTGCAAGTGATCAAAAATTACACTTTATTATCAGCCTGTTACCGTTTTTTATTGCACGCTGATACAGTTTTGGTTATTCTGTAACATAATAAACCTCGTATTATCAATGCCTTGAGTTAATTTCTAGCTGTATCATTTACCATTTTCTAGCTACGAAAAGTGCATCGGGCCCGGTTAGCCCCGACATGAGGAAGGACTTAACGCCCCGTCCGATATGTGGTTCATTACGAGTTTTTCCCATCAGCGCTACGGGATCAGTGCAGCGCCTGCTGTTCGGCGCGATGCTGGACCAACGCAAGTTGGCGCGGGCAACGCACCCTATGAGATGCCCGATTGAAAATTGAGCTTGGCGATCTCAGCCGTTGCGATTCACGAGGGTTGCGAAGACCACGGAGATCACACGGACTGGACTTAAACCGCTCGTCGCGAGCTGGACAGGAGACGGCTGCTGTACGCAAGTGACGGCACGGACGAGGAATGGGCGATCATAGCCCCGCTGCTGACACGAACCACAAAGGGGGGCGTCCACGCCTACATCGGGCAAGGGATCTTTGGAACGCGATCCAGTATCTTGCGGTGACAATTTGCCAGTGGGCGCAGCTACCCCGGGACTTCTCGCCGTTCACCGCCGTGCAGTACCTTTTCCTACCGGACGCGCGACAGCGGTATGCTCGATGCGATCAATACGGTGTTGGAGGCCTACACACGGGTCGCGGATGGCCGCGAGGCTGAACCGACCGCGGCTATTGTCGACAGTCCGTCGTCAAACCACCGAAGCCAACGGGCTGCGTGGCTATGATGCCACAAAAAAGGTCAAGGGTTGCAAGCGTCACATCATGACCGACACGGCCAGCAACCCCGCCGACATCCAAGACCGTGATGGAACGCCCGGCCTTATCGGGCGATACCGTGGCACCTACCCGTCGCTGGACCGCTTCTCCGCCGATGGCGGCTACGCCGGGCCAAGTTTGAGGGCCGCCATCGCGCATCTCTACCGCCTCCCATCGAGATCATCAGGCGTTCCGACGTCCGGCACTCGTCGCTCTGCCACGCCGCTGAGTCGTCGAGCGCACCTTCGCATGGCTCAAACGATGCCGTCGCTTCGCCAAGAGTCGGGCACCAAATGATGAAGGGCCGGCGCCCTGGCGGCCTCGCGCGAACATCGACGCCTCATGCCGTTCGCGGAAGCTTGGCCGACGCCGGTCCTTCCTATTGACACCATCGCGCCGCCGCTTTCTATCGACGGGCCGATAGGGCATTTTCGCCCCTCGCCCCCTATCCTCCAGGAAAGACCCGCTCGCGCATCATGGAAGCCTGGCTGCACGGCGGCATCGTGACGTTGCTCGGACTGGCGGTCGCGCTGTTTCTCAGCGAGGCGCCCACCCGGCCCAGTCGCTATGGCGCGGCGCTGGCCTTGGCCGCGCTGCTGGCGGAATTGGCCGGACTGCCTTTCGTGCAGGACCGGCCGATGCTCGCCACGGTGCTGCGGGTCGCGGGATCGGCCAGCCTGCCGCTATTCTGGCTCTTCGCCCGTTCGTGGTTCGACGACAATTTCCGGCCCGGCGTCGCGGAACTGGCATGTGCGCTGGGCTATCTCGGCCTGAGCGCGGCGGTGATCGGTGGCGAGCATGCGGCGCAGGCGGGGCTGCATCCGCTCGACGGCCTGCTCTACATCGCCGGGATCGCCCTTGCCGTCGATACGCTGCGTCATGCCTGGCGGAACCGGGCGAGCGATCTGGTGGAGGCGCGGCTGCGCGCGCGGGTCGCCTTCATCGTCATCGTCACGATGGTCATCCTCTGGACGATCGGTGCGGAGGTCATCGGACGGGCGCTGGGCGGTTTCGCCATGGCCGGTATCGTCGGCGCGATCGGCATGCTGACGGGGATATTCGGGCTGGCGCTGCTTCTGTTCGGGTTGCGCCACCCGGACATGTTCGCATCCGCATCGCCCGAGGACACGCCGTCCCTGCCGGTCGCCGCCGATCCCTCCCCGCCCCAGGATCTGGACGAGCCGCTCGCGCGTGCGCTGGACATGGCGATGACGCAGGAGCGGCTGTACCGCGCACCCGACCTGACCATCGGCGCCATCGCCACGCATCTGGGGGTGCCGGAATATCGGGTCCGGCGGCTGGTCAACGGCCGGTTCGGCCATCGCAACATCAGCGATTATCTAAACGGCCTGCGCGTGGCCGAGGTCTGCGCCGCGCTGGCCGACCCCGATCAGGCCGAGGTGCCGATCCTGACCATCGCGATGGATGCGGGCTTTGGCAGCCTGGCGGTCTTCAATCGCAGCTTCAAGGCGCGCCAGGGGGAGACGCCCAGCGCCTATCGCCGCCGCCATCTGGACACGACGCCCCCGTCCGACTGATCGATTTCGGAATCGATCGGTCGAAATCCGAAATCCGGGAGGCGCCGCGCCGCTTCCTCGCCATGCCCCCCCATTCCGATCCCAAGGGGGCCGCCATGCCATTTGCCCGCACGCATCGCATCGTCGCGATGCTGTTTCCCATATCCGCCCTGAATGCAGGAGGCTGTTCCTCGCCGCCGCCGCCCCAGCCCGATCGCAACGTGGCGATCGTCGATATAATCCCGGTCCATGCCGCAGGCGACGCGTTGCGCCAGTTCAGCGGCGTCGTGCGCCCCTATGGCGAGACGATGCTGGCGTTCAAGCGGCCGGGCCGGGTGCTGGCGCTGACGGTCCGGGTCGGCGATCGCGTCAGCGCCGGACAGGTGCTCGGTCGCCTGGGCCGCGCCGAAGCCGATGCCGGGGTGGCGCAAGCCTCGGCCGAGCTGACCGCCGCCACCGCCGATGCGCAAGGCGCGCGGGACGCGGCGAACCGTGCGCAGGGGCTGGACGGCCTGGGCGCGCTGTCGAGCGCCGAGGTCCGTCAGCGGGCTCTGACCGCCCGCGCCGCCGACGCCAAAATGGCGGTCGCCGCCGCCGCCGCGCGACGCAGCCGGGATATGCTGTCCGACGCCATGCTCGTCGCGCCGCAGGATGGGGTCGTCACCGCCAGGCTGGCCGAACCGGGCAGCGTCGTCGATGCGGGCACCACGGTCCTGAAGCTGGCGAGCGGCCCGTCCGAGGTGGAGATCCACGCCCCCGCCGATATCCGCCTGACGCCCGGCATGATGGCCGATGTCCACAGCCCCGGCCAGGCCATGGCGGTCACCGCCCGGTTGCGCCTCGTGTCGCCCGAGGGCGATCCGGCCTCGCATCTGCGCGACGCCCGCTTCAGGCTGAACGGAGCCGGGTCGCCACCCTATAACAGCATGGTGACGCTCAGCCTGCGAGCGTCGGTTCCGGCCCAGCGGATCCGCGTGCCCCTGTCCGCGATCGCCGATCGTGCCGGGCGACCCTATGTCTGGACGATCCTGCCGGACAGGCGCATCCGGCGGCAGCCGGTCCGGATCACCGAATGGATCGGGCAGGATGCGCTGGTCACCGGACTGCGCGACGGCCAGTCGGTCGTCGCCACCGCCGCCGATACGCTGGTCGAGGGACAGGGCGTGGTCGCGGCCGGTATCGAGCCGGGATTCCATTGATCCATGGACGGTTTCAACCTGTCCCGATGGGCCATCCGTCACCCCGCGCTGGTCGGCTTCCTGATCGCGTTGCTCTTCGTCGCGGGGGCGCTCCAATTCCTGTCGCTGGGCCGCAACGAGGACCCCGGCTTCACCCTGAAGGAGATGATCGTCTCCGCCCGCTGGGACGGCGCCAGCCCGGCGCAGATGCGGGCGCAGGTCGCCGATCCGGTCGAACAGACGCTGCGCGGGATCGACCATCTCGATTATCTCCAGACCTATTGCCTGGAGGGCGCCTGCCTCATCACCGTCGAACTGAAGGATTCCGCGCCGCCCGGCCAGGTGAAGGAAGTCTGGCGTCAGGTCCGGCGCAAGCTGAAGGACGTCGAGCCCGCCTTGCCCGGCGGCGCGTCGCTGACGGCGAGCGAGGACAATGCCGATGTCTATGGCTATGTCTTCGCGCTGACCGGAGCGGACAATGCCCGCCTGGTTCGCCTGGCCGAGCAGGCGCGCGACGCGATGCTGCGCGTGCCGGGGGCGGGCAAGGCCGAGATCATCGGCGAACTGCCCCGGCGTCTGTTCGTGGACGTCGATCCCCGGCGGCTTGCAGCCATGGGCCTGTCGCCGGGTCGCGTGGCGCAGGCGCTGGCCCAGCGCCAGGCGGTCGGCCCGGCGGGCGGGGTCCAGGGCGCGATGCAGACGCCGGTGCGGCTGGACGGGCAGGTGGACGATGTCCGCGATCTGGAGGGCGCCGGGATCCCGACCGCCGCCGGTGCGGTCCGACTGGGGGATATCGCGCAGGTGGCACGCGGCTATGCCGATCCGCCCGACGCGCTGGTGCGCCATGACGGACGCCGGGCGGTCATCCTCGCCGTGTCGATGACGCCGGGCGCGGACGGCCTGGGCTTCGGCGACGCCATCCGCGCGGCGGCCGAAGAGGTCCGCCGGACGCTGCCCGCCGGGGCGCGGCTGACACAGGTGGAGGATCAGAGCGCCAATATCCGCGAGGCGGTGAACACCTTCCTCGTCAAGTTCTTCTGCGCCTTGACCGTGGTGCTGGTCGTCGCCTTCGTCACGCTGGGCTGGCGGACGGGGATCGTCGTCGCGCTGTCGGTGCCACTGACGCTGGCGATCGTCGCCCTGTACATGGGGGTGGCCGGGATCGGGCTGGAGCGGATTTCGCTCGGTGCGCTGATCCTGTCGCTCGGCCTGCTGGTCGACGATGCGATCATCAGCGTCGAGGCGATGGTCGTCCAGATGGAACAGGGCGTCGACCGGCGCGAGGCCGCGGCCTATGCCTGGACCCACACCGCCTTTCCCATGCTGACCGGCACCCTGATCACCATCGTCGGGTTCCTGCCGGTCGGCCTCGCCCAGTCGACGACCAGCGAATATGCGGGGGGCATCTTCTGGGTGACGGGGTCGGCGTTGCTGGTCAGCTGGATCGTCGCGGTGGTCTTCACGCCGTTCCTGGGGGTGAAGCTGTTGCCGCAACCGGCGCGGGCCCATGGGCATGACGCCAGTCCTTCCGGGCCCTATCGATATCTGCGCGGCGCCATCGACTGGGCGCTCGACCGGTGCTGGCTGATCGTCGGCATCACGGTCGCGCTGCTGGCGGTCAGCCTGGCCGGGGCGATGCTCGTACGGCAGCAATTCTTCCCCAATTCCGACCGTCCCGAGGTGATGATCGACGTCGCGATGCGACCGGGAGCATCGATCGAGGCGACCGAAACCGCCGTGAAGCGGCTGGAGGACGTGCTGCGCGGCGATCCCCGTATCCGCAGCATGGACAGCTATATCGGGCGCGGTGCGGCGCGCTTCTATCTGCCTTATGGTCCGGCGCTGCCCAATCCGGCGAAGGCGACCGTGATGCTGGTCACGACCGACCTGGCCGCACGCGACGCGCTGATCCACAAGCTGGAGCGCATGCCGGGCATCGCCGGAGCCAGCCTGCATGTGCGTCGCCTGTCGCTCGGGCCGACCTTGGGTGCGCCGGTCCAGTACCGGGTGGTGGGGAGCGATCCGGCGCGGCTGCGTGCGATCTCGGAGCGGATCGCCGCCGTGCTGCGCGCCACCCCGTCGACCACCGCCGTTCAGATCAACTGGGGCATCGCCGCGCCCGTCGCGCGCTACGCGATCGATCCGGAACGGGCGGCGGCGCTGGGGGTGGACCGCGCGCAGGTGGCGGGCGACCTCGCCGCCATCCTGTCGGGCGCGCCGGGGGGCGCGGTGCTGAACGGGACCAAGCAGATCGGCATCATGGTGCGCGGCCGGGCCGAGGATCGGCACGATCTGGGCGGCCTGATCGACATGCCCGTCGCCACGTCCCATGGCATGGTGCCGCTGGGCGAGGTGGCGACGCTGCGCCCCGCCACCGAACAGCCGGTCGTCTGGACCCGCAATGCCGCGCCGACCATGACCGTGCAGGCCGACATGATCGGCGATGTCCAGGCGTCCGAGATCGTTCACGCCGCCGCGCCCCGGATCGCTGCGATCCGCGCCGCCCTGCCCCCCGGCTATCGGCTTGAGGAAGGCGGCGACGGCGAATTGTCCGCCGATGCCAACCGGGCGATCTATCGCCTGCTGCCGCTGACGATCGGGATCATGCTCGTGCTGCTGATGATCCAGTTGCAGAGCGTCTCGCGAACGCTGCTGGTGCTGGCGACCGCGCCGCTGGGCATCATCGGGGCGGTGGCGGCGCTGCTGCTGACCGGCGCGCCGTTCGGCTTCGTCGCGCTGCTGGGGCTGATCGCGCTGGCGGGGATGATCATGCGCAACACCATCATCTTGGTCGATCAGGTGCAATCATACCGCGCCGACGGGATGGCGGTGCGCGACGCCGTGGTGAACGCGACGACCGGCCGGGCACGCCCGGTCGTGCTGACCGCGCTGGCCGCCGTGCTGGCCTTCATCCCGCTGTGCTTCAACATCTTCTGGGGTCCGATGGCGATCGTGATGATCGGCGGGCTGATCGGCGCGACCATCCTGACGCTGGTCGCGCTGCCCGCCTTCTACCTGTTGCTGTTCGGGCGCGAAGACGCGTCCAGGGAGACCGCCCATGATTGACCGTCGCATCGTCGGCACGGGGTTGCTCGGCCTGTTGCTGGGCGGCTGTACGGTCGGCCCGGATTTCCATCCGCCCGTCGCCGATCTGCCCGCGCGGTGGCAGGGGGCGGCCGCATCGCAAACCTCTCCGTCCGAGCCCTGGTGGCGCCGTTTCGGCGATCCGGCGCTGGACGGGTTGGAGGCGCGCGCGCAGACCGCCAATCTCGACCTGCGCATGGCGGAGGAACGGCTGGTGGCGGCGCGGATCGCGCGCGATGCCAAACGGGGCGAAAGCCTGCCGCAGATCGGCGGGCAGCTCGGTTATAGTCGCAACCGCATCGGCACGGCGGGCCTGGCCGGGGTGCTGGCGCCGCTGCTGGGTCAGCCGCCCAGCGAGACGGAAGGCGCCATCCCGAAGGGCTATGCCTTCGATCTCTACCAGGCCGATATCAGCGCCACATGGGCCATCGATCTGTGGGGCAAGCATCGCCGCGAGGTGGAGGTCGCGACCGCCGGGATCGCGCAGGCCGACGCCGCCGCCCGCGCCGCCCGCCTGTCGGTCGAGGCGGCGGTGGCGCAGACCTATTGGCAATGGCGCGGGCTGATCGCGGAGCGCGGCCTCGCCGAGCGCGACCGCGCGCTGGGCGAGCGCAGGCTGGCCATCGCCGCCGCGCTCCGGGAACGGGGGCTGGCCAGCGGCATCGATGCCCGCGCGGTGGAAAGCGAGCAGCGGGCACGACAGGACGCCCTGATCGCGCTCGACACCGACATCGCCCGCGCCGCCCGCGCCCTGGCGATCCTGGTCGGCGACAATCCCGACACGCCGCCGCCGGACGGCGCAGGCCGACCCGCCGCGCCTGTATTGGCCAAGCCCGCGCCGGGGCTGCCCAGCGATCTCGCCCGTCGTCGCCCGGACATTCTGGACGCGGAAGCCACGCTCCACGCCGCGACCGCCGCGATCGGCGCCGCACAGGCCGACTTCTACCCCAGCCTGAACCTGTCCGGGCTGTTCGGGATCGACGTCCTGAACCTGGCCGATTTTGGATGGGACGCGCGCACCACCGGGGCGGGGCCGGTCCTGTCGATCCCGATCTTCGCGGGCGGGCGGCTGGAACGCCAATTGTCGCTGCGTCGATCCGAAGAGCGCAGCGCCGCGCTCGCCTATCAGCGGACGGTGCGCAATGCCTGGCGCGAGGTGGACGATGCGCTGGCCCTGGTCCGCGCGCTCGACCGGCGACGGGGCCTGGCGGCGGCGGACAGCGATGCGCGGCGGCAAACCGTCATGGCGGTCGAGGCGCGGTATCGGCGCGGCGACATCGCCGCCGGGCCGCTCATCGACGCGCAGGCCGCGCAGATCGCCGCCGAGCGCGCCCTTCTCCATCACACCACCGCCGGCGCGCTGGCGCGTATCCAGTTGCAGGTCGCCCTGGGCGGCTGATCGAAAGGACGATCGCATGTCGACATTCCGTATCATGGTCGCGGCGGCCGGGCTGATCGCAGCGCCGTTACCCGCGCAGGTCTCCGCCCAGTCCCGTTCCGAGCCCTCCCCCTTCGACCGGGACCGGGTCGCGGTGGGGGCCGGTCTGGCCGTCATTCCCGACTATGAGGGCTCGGATCATTACAGCCCGGTCGTCGCCCCGGCCGCGATCGGCTCGGTCGAGGGACATTCCTTCGTCCTTGCGGGCAACCAGTTGAGCATCGACCTGCTCCGCGACCGGCCGGGGCCGGGCTGGCGGTTTCAGGGCGGGCCCGTCGCCCAGGTCAATTTCAACCGCAGCACGCTAAGCGGCATCCACGATCCCCGCGTCCGCGCGCTCGGCGCGCTCGGCACCGCCATCGAACTGGGCGGCTATGTCGGGGTCCAGAAAACGGGCGTCGTGACCAGCCCCTATGACACGCTGTCCCTCACCCTGTCCTATCGGCACGATGTGGCTGGGATCCATGATGCGGGGCTGTGGCAACCCGGCCTGACCTATTTCACGCCGCTATCGCTTCATATGGCGGTGGCATTCACGGCGTCGGTCGACATGGCCGAGGATCGCTACGCGCGAACCTATTATAGCGTCTCAACCGCCCAAAGCCTCCGCAGCGGCCTGCCCGTCTACGATGCCAAGGGCGGGATCAAGAACTGGACGATCGGCCTTGTCGGGGTTCACACGTTGCACGGCGATCTGCTGCACGGCCTGCACCTCGTCGCGCTCGGCACCTTTGGCGGCATGACGGGCAGCATCGGCGACAGCCCGATCGTCGCACAGGCGGGGTCGCGCCGACAGTGGCTGGGGGCGCTGGGGCTGGCCTACAGCTTCTGATCCCCGTCGCCGCCGATCATTCCGGCCGCCCCGAAGCCCAGCGTGACCCGCAGGCCGGGTCGGGTGCTGACGATCTCCAGCGACGCATCGAGGCGCGATGCCGCAGAGCGGACGATGGCGAGGCCGAGGCCGCTGCCCTGGCTGTCGCGCGCGGTCGAAAGGCGGGTGAAGCGTTCGCCCAGACGGGCTAGGTCGTCATCCGGCAGGCCGGGGCCGTCATCCGCCACCACGATCCTGGTCCCCGCCCCTTGCTCGCCCGAGATGGTCATCATCACCTGGCCGCCGCGACGATTATAGCGGATCGCATTGTCGAGCAGGTTGGACAGGATCTCGAAAACCAGTGTGCGATGGCTGGCGATCACGAGATCGCCCGGGGCATCGAGATGGATTTCGACCCCCGCCTCGATCGCCTGCGCGATCCGGCGGTTGATGACGGCGACCGCGACTTCGCGCAGGTCGACCCGCTCGCGCGGGGGTGCGACGCCCGCTTCCTCGGCACGGGCGAGCGCCAGCAGTTGCGTCACCAGATGCTCCAGACGGTCGGCCGCATCGGCGATCTCGCCCATGGCGGTCGGGCTGCCCCGCCGGGCCAGCGCGACCTGCACCTTCAGCACCGCCAGCGGGGTGCGCATCTGGTGCGAGGCGTCGGCGGTAAAGCGCCGCATCCCCGCCGTCGCGCTGTCCAGCCGGGCGAGCAGATGGTTGAACGCATCGGCCAGCGAGCGAAGCTCGACCGGCAAGGGGCCGGTATCCAGCGGCGAAAGGTCCGGCGTCGCGCGCCGGTCGCGGGCCGACACCGCCCCCCGCAGGCCCGCCAGCGGGCGCAGGCTCCAGGCGAGCGCCGGGCGGATCAGCAGCATGGCAACGCCCACCAGCAGGATCTCGCCCAGCACCAGCGCGATCACCAACCGCCGTTGCAGCGCCCGCCGACCGTCAAGGGTCTCGGCCACCTGCACCACCACCGGCGCGTCGATGCGGGGCAGCGCGCGGCGCACCTCGGCGACGCGGATATCCTGGCCGCGATAGCGGGCGAAGCGGAAGCGCGGCGTGTCGAGCGCCAGTTCCGCGATATGCGGCGCGGGCAGGTCGCCATAGCCGGTCAGCAGGCGCCCACCCACCGCGATCCGGTAATAGACATTGTCGCGCTCGCTATTCTCCAGCATTCCGAATGCCGCGGCGGGCAGGTCGAGCGTCACCTCGCCCCGCTCCACCTGCACCGTCTCCGCCACCGCGCCCAGCGCCCCGCCGAGCACGCGGTCATTGGTGCGGCGGACGACATCGGCGATCAGCGTCGCCCCCGCCAGCCCCAGCAGCACCGCGATCGCCAGCATCGGCGCCAGCATCGCCGCGAGCAGCCGGGTGCGCAGCGCCAGCGCACCGCCGCGCGCGCGCTCAATCGGCATCGAGCATATAGCCGACCCCGCGCACCGTGCGGATCGCCGGGCCGTCGGGGGCCAGCTTGCCGCGCAGGCGGGTGATGTTCACCTCGATCGCATTGGGGCCGACCGGCTCGTCATAGCCGAACACCTCGGACTGCAACGTCTCGCGCGGCACGATCTGCCCGGCGCGGGTGGCGAGCGAGTCGAGCACCGCCCATTCGCGGCGGCGCAGGTCCAGCGCCCGCTCGCCGACCCGCGCCTCGCCGCGCGAACGGTCCAGCACTAGCGCGCCGACGACCAGCGCCGGGGTCGGATCGCCGCCGCGCCGCCGCCCCAGCGCGCGAATCCGCGCCTCCAGTTCGGCGGGGGCGAAGGGCTTGCGCAGATAATCGTCCGCCCCCAGGTCCAGCCCGCGCACCCGGTCGTCCAGCGCGTCGCGCGCGGTCAGCATCAGCACCGGCACGCGCGCGCCCCGCCGCCGCAACGTCTCCAGCACCGAGAAACCGTCCATCCCCGGCAACCCGACATCTAACACGACCAGCGCATAGGCCTCGTCCGCGATCACCATCAGCGCATCCTCGCCGCTGGCGACATGATCGACCGCATGGCCGGAGGCCCGCAGCAGCGCGACGATCCCGCGCGCCAGCGCTGCATCGTCCTCGACGATCAGAATCCGCATCGCACCACCCGGTGAAAGGTGGATGACAGCTTGCCGGCATAGTTCATGTCCATGAGCTTACCCGAACTCAGAGGCGGGAAGCGAGAGGACCTGAACGATGCGAATCCTGATTCTATCGATGCTGCTGCTGGGCGCTCCGGCGTTCGCGCAAGGCAGCGCGCCGCATCGCCCGGTCGGCTATCCCCGCTCCTATGACGCGCTGGTCGCCGATGCGCGCGCCGAGGGCGGCCTGCGCGTCTATGGCAATGCCGACACCGCCGCGATGCAGCCGCTGATCGCCGCCTTTCGCCGCACCTATCCCGGCGTCGCGGTCCGCTATGACGACCTGGAATCGAGCACCATCTACGACCGCGTCGTCGCCGAGGCGCGGCAGGGCGCGGCGGGAGCCGATCTGGTCTGGTCCTCGGCGATGGATCTCCAGGCCAAGCTGATCAACGACGGCTATGCGCAAGGCTATCTCAGCCCCGAAAAGCCCGCCTTACCCGCCACGGCCGTCTGGAAGAACATGGGTTACGGCGTCACCGCCGAGCCGGTCGCCTTCGTCGTCAACCGCCGCCTGATCCCGGCGGCACAGGTGCCCCGCACCCATGAGGCGTTCGAGCAATTGCTGCGCGGCCGTCGCGCCGCGCTGACGGGCAAGGTCGCCACCTATGACCCCGCCCGGTCCAATGTCGGCTATCTCTATCTGACCGAGGATCATGCGATCACCCGCGACACCCGTTCGCTGGTCCAGGCGATCGCGGCGACCCGGCCGATGCTGTCGCGCACCACCGAGCCGATGCTGGACGCGGTGGCGGCGGGGCGGATCGCCATCGCCTATAATGTCGTCGGCCCCTATGCGCTGACCCGCGCGCTGCGCGACCCGCGCATCCGGGTGGTGTTTCCGCGCGACTATACGATCATCGCCTCCCGCGTCGCCTTCATCACCCGCGATGCGCGGCATCCGGCGGCGGCGCGGCTGTTCCTCGACTTCCTGCTGTCGCGCACCGGGCAGACGCTCCTCGCGCGGCAATGGCTGTTGCCGGTGCGCGGCGATGTCCGCGCGCCCCGCCTGTCGTCCGAACAGCAACGCCCGATCCGCGTCGGGCCGCAGCTTCTCGTCAATCTCGATACGATCAAGCGCCGCCGCTTCCTGGCCGACTGGCGCGCCACTCTAGCCGAAGGGGCCCGAACCCGATGATCCCGTACCGAACCGCGACCGCGCTGGTCGCGTTGCTGGCCGCCACCCCCGCGCTGGCCCAGACGCCGAGCAACGACGACCTCGCCGCGCTGGTCCGCCAGCAGGCCGCCGAGATCGCGACGCTGCGCGCCCGGCTCGACCGGCTGGAGGGGACGCAGGCCCCCGCCACGGTCGCCCGCACCATGCCCGCCCCCACCACCCCGGCGGCAGCGGCGGCGACGCCCGCACCGCAACTGGCGCAGAACGACACGACCGGCCGCGACACCGTTACCCGCCCCTTCGCGCCGCAGCTCGTCCCCCCCGGCCCCGCCGAGCGCGACGTGGCACAGGCGCGGCAGGCCAATGCGGCGGGCGTGACGACCGAATGGGGGGCGGGCCTGCCCGTCTTCCACTCGGCGGACGGCATCTACACCTTCAAGCCGCGCGGCCGCATCCTGGCCGATGTCAGCTCCAGCTTCGGTTCGCGCTATGACGGGCGCAACATCACCACGACCGGCATGCGCGCGCTGCGCCTGGGCCTGGAAGGCGGGGTCGGCACCCATTTCTTCTACCAGTTCGAAACCGACTTTTCCGAAAATGACGTCGACATCGTCACCGCCTTCATCGGCTGGCGCAACCGTATCCGGCCGGGCCTGGATTACGACCTGCGCGCCGGGCATCTGTTCAACGATCGCGGGTTCGAGGGCTCGACCGGATCGGACTCGACGCCCTTCATGGAACGCACCGTCGTCGCCACCGCGATCATCCCGCAGCGCGGCTTCTACGGCGTCGGCATCATGCCGCGCCTGTTCTGGAAGACCGGCCACGCCTCGCTGACGCTGACCGGCGACCGGATCGACGGCAGCCAGGCCGCCAATGACAGCCGCACCGTGCTGGCCCGCGCGCACTGGAACCCGGTCAAGGGCGAGCGTTCGGTCCTCCATATCGGCCTGTGGGGCTTTGACGAGGCGCTGTCCTCGGCGGCGACCACGCTGACCCGCAACACGGTGATCGGCGGCCGCTTCAACGGCGCGTTGCGGGTGTCGACCGGCGCGCTGCTCGGCGGGCGCAGCACCACCGGCTATGGCGCGGAGCTGGGCGGCTATGTCGGCCCGGTCTGGGTCATGGCCGAGGCGGGCGAGCGGCGCGCGCGCCTGACCGGCGACCGCCCCGACTTTCTCAGCAAGGCGTGGAGCCTGTCGGGCGGCTGGTTCGTCACCGGCGACCTGCCTCCCTATAACCCGCGCCTGGGCAGCTTCGGCCAGCCCCGCGTGCTGAAACCGATCTTCGAGGGCGGGGCCGGCGCGATCGAGCTGACCGCGCGCTATGAAAATCTGGACTATACCAGCCTGTTGACCGGCGGGCGCGGCTGGGCCGCGACGGTCGGCGCCAACTGGTATCTCAACAGCTTCACCCGGCTCCAGTTCAACTGGGTCCATTGGGACACCGACAATCGCGCAGGCGCCTTCACCGGCGCCGACAGCGGCGAGACGATCGGCACGCGCATCGCCGTCACCTTCTAAGACACCCTCCTCCCTCACGGAGCATCCTTCGATGGATCTTGCCCTGCTTGGCTTCCTGATGGTCGCCACCTTCATGACGCTCATCATGACGAAGCGGATGACCCCGCTGGTCGCGCTGATCGTCGTGCCGACCGCCTTCGCGCTGATCGCCGGTTTCGCCTCCGGCCTGGGCGACATGATGATCGACGGCATCAAGAATCTCGCGCCGACCGGCGTCATGCTGCTCTTCGCGATCCTGTTCTTCTCGATCATGACCGATACCGGGCTGTTCGATCCGCTGGTCAACCGGCTGCTGCGCGTGGTGCACGGCGATCCGCTGGCCATCTTGATCGGCACGGTGGTGCTGTGCGCGATCGTCAGCCTGGATGGCGACGGGTCGACCACCTACATCATCACCATCGCCGCGCTGCTGCCGCTCTACAAGCGGTACGACATGAATCGGCTATATCTGTGCTGCCTGCTGATGAGCACCAGCGGGATCATGAACCTGACCCCCTGGGGCGGCCCGACCGCCCGCGCCGCGAGCGCGCTGAAGCTCGATCCCGCCACGCTGTTCCTGCCACTGATCCCGGGCATGATCGCGGGTCTCGCCTTCCTGATCGGGCTGGCGATCTGGTTCGGCCGCAAGGAGCGTCGCCGCATCGGCCATGTGAAGGCCAATGAGCCGACCGCCTTCACCGGCATGGCCGTGTCGCAATTCCCTGAGGCGCGCCGCCCGCACCTGCGCGGGTTCAACGCCGCGCTGACCATCGCGCTGATCGCGGGACTGGTCTCGGGCATCCTGCCGCTGTCGGTGCTGATGATGCTGGCCTTTGCGGTCGCCATGATCGTCAACTATCCGCAGGTCGCCGAGCAGAAGGAGCGGATCGCCGCCCATGCGGGCAATGTCCTGTCGGTCGTCTCGCTGATCTTCGCGGCGGGCATCTTCACCGGCATCCTGTCGGGCACCGGCATGGTCGAGGCGATGAGCAAGGAGGTCGTCGGCTGGATTCCTCCGGTGCTGGGGCCGTATATGGCGCCGATCACCGCCGCGCTCAGCCTGCCCTTCACCTTCTTCATCTCCAACGACGCCTTCTATTTCGGGATGCTGCCGATCCTGGCCGAGGCGGGGACGCATTATGGCGTGTCGCCGATGGCGATCGCCCGCGCCTCGCTGATGGGCCAGCCGGTCCATCTGCTCAGCCCGCTGGTGCCGTCGACCTATCTGCTGGTCAGCCTGGCGGGCGTCGACCTGGCCGATCACCAGCGTTTCACCCTGATCCCCGCCGCGATGGTCTGTGTGGTCATGACGCTGGTCGGGATGGCGGTGCTCGCCTTCCCGCTGATGGGCTGATCCGATGGAGACGCTCTGGCCGCATATCGTCGCCGACTTCGCCGCGATCGGCACGCCCGCAGCTCTGGCGGCCTTTGCCCAGGTCGTCCTGATCGACGTCCTGCTCGCCGCCGACAACGCCATCGTCGTCGGCGCGCTGGCGGCGGGGCTGCCCCCGGCGATGCGGCGCAAGGTGATCCTGGTCGGCGTGGTCGCCGCGTTGGTCCTGCGCATCGGTTTCGCGCTGGTCGTGACGCAGCTGCTCCAGATCGTCGGGCTGGTGTTGGCGGGCGGGCTGCTGCTGGTCTGGGTCGCGTGGAAGATGTGGCGCGAACTGCGCGGCGGCGATGGTGACGACGATGCGCTGGCGCACCGGGCCCCGCGCCGCTTCTGGGCCGCCGCCTGGGCGGTCGCGGTCGCCGACATATCGATGAGCCTCGACAATGTTCTGGCGGTCGCGGGGGCCGCGCGCGACCATCCCGGCATCCTAGCCATCGGCCTGATCCTGTCGGTCGCCTTGATGGGGCTGGCCGCCAATATCCTCGCCCGCGTGATCGAGCGCTATCGCTGGCTCGCCTATGTCGGGCTGCTCGTCATCCTGTGGGTCGCGGGCAAGATGATCTGGGAAGGCCTGACCGACCCGGCGCGCGGGCTGCTGACCCTGTTCACCTGACCCATCCCACCCTCACGCCCCCATCGGGAGACATTGCCATGATCCGCCACGCGCCGCCCCTCATCCTGCTGCCCGCCATGGGTTGCGACGGCCAACTCTGGGCCAGGCAGGTGATCGACCTGAGCGACGTCACCCATCCGATGCTCGGCGACCTGACCGTCGACGACACGCTGGAGGCGATGGCGGCGCGGGTGCTGGCCCATGCCCCGCCCCGCTTCGCGGTCGCCGGGGTCAGCCTGGGCGGCTATGTCGCGCTGGAGGTCATCCGCCAGGCGCCCGAGCGGGTGCAGCGGGTGGCGCTGTTCGGCACCCGCGCGTCGATGCGGATGCGACCGCGCACCGTCGCCGAGCAGGGCCTGCTCGCCACCGCACCCCATGCCGACCCGACGCTGACCCCGATCGTCAGCGGCCCCGTCCAGGCGATGGCCGAGCGCGTCGGCGCGGCCGTCTTCGAGCGCCAGCAGCGGGCCATGCTCGCCCGGCCGGATATCAGCGCGGCCATCGCGGCGGTGCGGGTGCCGACGCTGGTGGCGGTGGGCGAATATGACCGCATATGCCTGCCCGCCGAAGCGCGCGAGCTGTCCGACCAAATTCCCGGCGCGCTGCTCCACGAGATCCGCAATTGCGGGCATCTGGCCCCGCTAGAGCGCCCCGGCGAGGTCACCCAGTTGTTGCGGGACTGGCTGCAAGGCTGAACGGTCCGGAGCGCCGCCGGTGCGGCACGGCCGCGCGATCCGGACGACATGAAAAAGGGGCGCGGCGACCCGGACCTGAGTCCGGACACCGCGCCCCCTTCTCACCCTAAGGGTGGTTAGCTGGCCTGGTTGGCCGACACCGGCTTGGCGGTCACGTCGAAGCGATCGGCGTTCATCACCTTCACCCAGGCCCGCACGAAGTCGCGCACGAATTTCTCCTCGTGCCCGTTCTCGGCATAGACCTCGGCGGTCGCGCGCAGCTGCGAGTTCGAGCCGAAGATCAGGTCGGTCCGGGTCGCACGCCACTTTTCCTGGCGCCCGCCACGGTCGTAACCGATGAACTTCTCGTCGCTCGACGCATCGACCAGATCCCAGAAGGTATCATTGTCGAGCAGGTTGACGAAGAAGTCGTTGGTCAGCTGCCCCGGACGGTCGGTCAGCACGCCCTCCGGCGCATCGCCGAAGTTCGCGCCCAGCACGCGCAGGCCGCCGACCAGCACCGTCATTTCCGGCGCGGACAGCCCGAGCAGCGAGGCCCGGTCGAGCAGCAGCTCCTCGGTCTTCACCGGGTTGCGGGTCTTCAGATAGTTGCGGAAACCATCGGCCTGCGGCTCCATCCAGATGAAGCTCTCGACATCGGTCCATTCCTGCGTCGCGTCGCCGCGACCGCCCAGGAACGGGACCGCCACGTCGAACCCGGCATCGCGCGCGGCCTTCTCGACCGCCGCCGAACCCGCCAGCACGATCGCGTCGGCCAGCGACATGTCGCCGCGCAGTTCGTTCAGCTTGGCCAGGACCTGCTGGAGCTGTTCGGGTTCGTTGACCGCCCAGTCCTTCTGCGGGGCCAGCGCGATGCGCGCGCCGTTCGCGCCGCCGCGATGATCCGACCGGCGATAGGTCGAGGCCGAGGCCCAGGCGGTCTTGACCAGCTGTCCGACCGTCAACCCGCTGGAGAGCACCGCCTCCTTGAACGCCGCCACGGCCGCATCCGAGGGCACGGTGCCTTCGGGCACGGGGTCCTGCCAGATCAGCGTTTCTTCGGGCACTTCGGGGCCGAGATAGCGGATCTTGGGGCCCATGTCGCGATGAGTCAGCTTGAACCAGGCGCGGGCGAAGGCGTCGTCCAGCGCCGCCTGATCCTCGCGGAAGCGCAGCGCGATCTCGCGGAACTCGGGGTCCATCTTCAGCGCCATGTCGGCGGTGGTCATCATGGTCGGCACGCGCTTGTTGGGATCGCGCGCGTCGGGGGCCATGTCCTCGGGGTCGGGATTGACCGGAGTCCACTGCTTGGCGCCCGCCGGGCTCTGCGTCAGTTCATAGTCATATTTGAACAGCAGGCGCAGATAGTCGCCGGTCCACTTGGTCGGATTGTTCGACCATGCACCCTCGATGCCGGAGGTGGTGATATGCCCCTGGCCGATCTCCTCGCTGTCGGTCAGCCAGCCCAGCCCCTGCTGGTGCACCGCTTCCGCCGCCGGGTTCTTGAAGTGCGGGGCGGGCTTGGCGCCATGCGCCTTGCCGAACGCATGGCCACCCGCCGTCAGCGCCACCGTCTCCTCGGAATTCATCGCCATCCGCCGGAACGTCGCCTTCATGTCGCGCGCGGAGGTCAGCGGGTCGGGATTGCCGCCAGGTCCTTCGGGATTGACGTAGATGAGGCCCATCTGGATCGCGGCGAGCGGTCCTTCGAGCTCGGGCGTCTCCTCGGTGATGCGGGTCTGCGCGCCTTCATCGACCCACAGCTCCTCGGCGCCCCAGAAGGTATCGCCCTCCGACGCATAGACGTCCTTGCGGCCGCCCGCGAAGCCGAAGGTCGGCCCGCCCATGCTCTCGATCGCGACATTGCCCGCCAGGATGAACAGATCGGCCCAGCTGATATGCTTGCCGTATTTCTGCTTGATCGGCCACAACAGGCGCCGCGCCTTGTCGAGATTGCCATTGTCCGGCCATGAGTTCAGCGGCTCGAAACGCTGCTGCCCCGAGGACGAACCCCCGCGCCCATCGGTCACGCGATAGGTGCCAGCGGCGTGCCATGCCATGCGGATCATGAAAGGACCGTAATGACCGTAATCGGCGGGCCACCACGGCTTGCTGTCGGTCATCAGCGCGAGCAGGTCGGCCTTGACCGCCGCATAGTCGAGCGCGTTGAACGCCTCGGCATAGTCGAAGCCCTCGCCCATCGGGTCGGGCGAGATGCCGTGCTGGTGCAGCATGTCGATCGGCAGCGCGTCGGGCCACCAGTCCTTGTTGGTCCGTCCCAGCAGCGACCGGGCCTTGACCTCGCCGCCGCCCTTGCCACCCATCGGGCAACCGCCGCTCTTGGGCTTTTCGTAATCGGCCATCTCGGTGTCCTCTTCCTACCGATGTCACTTCACCACGGATAGTGCCGCGCCCGCAGGCAATCTGTCCAATCGATTATTCGGGATGGATAGATCATGATACTCGATCACTACCGGCATCGCGCCTCTCGGCTCAATGCCTGTCGCGGCCACCGGCTTCGACCCGCTGGAGCCGCTGCGGCATGGCGTGCAAAAGCATCGGCCAAATGCTTTTGCACGCGGGAATTCAGCTGGCGATACCAATCAGCGCGGTCGCATCGTAACCCGCCGTGACGTTGCCGCTGAACACCGGCGTCTGCTGGGCGACCTGCGCCGCGCTGTTGTCGCCGAAGATGCCGTCGCTCGACAGCGAAATACGCGCGAACTTCGCGGCGCTCGACGGATAGGTCGTGGCATCGGCATAGACGGCCGAGCAGACGGCGCTCGGCATCGCCAGCTGCGAGGTCAGGACTGCATAACGACCGCCCAGCGCGTTGGAGAGGCTGGAGAAGACCTCGAAATGCATATGCGGCCAGCGCCCGTCATAGCAGCCGGGGAAGATGGTGGTGAAGCTGACCTGGCCATTGGCATCGGTCACCTGGACCCCGCGCAGATAGCTTTCCGCCGGGGCGGTATAGAGCGAATAGAGACCCTGCCGGTCGCAATGCCACAGATAGACCGCATAACCCGCCAGCGGTGCGCAGGTGGCGTTGACGTCGACCAGGGTCAGCGTGATCTTCAGCAGGACGCCGGTCGCGACCGTGGTGGTCGAGAGGAAGCTGGGGCGGATGTCGCTGCGCACGACGCCGCTCACGGTGAGGATGTTGGATGTCCCCCCGGAGGCGGTGTTGGTGCCGTCGCCGGGATAGGGACCGGCGGTTTCGGCCGGGTCGGCGATACATGCGGCGCTCGTGCCGCTGGCGGTCGGCGTGGGGGTTGCGCTCGGCGTCGGTGTCGGCGTGGCGCTGGCGGTGGAGCCGCTTACCACCGCGACGCTGCCCGACGCCGTGTCGCTGCCGCCGCAACCCGCGACCAGCGCGGCGGTGCCCGCACCGGCAAACCACTTCAGCGCGCGACGGCGCGCCATCAGCGTCTCCATGACCTTCAGATCGTCGGCCAGGCTGTGGGCGTGGTCGGGATGGCGGTCGGACATGCACTCATACTCCTTCAGACAGAAGGAGCATGTCGGCGTGTAGGATTGCCCGGCTATGTCGGGATGCCGCCATGATGTTGCAGCGTGTGTCAGCTCGCCAGCGGCAGCACCACACGCGCCATCGCGCCGCGATCGCCATTTTCCAGCGTCGCCGCGCCGCCGTGCCGCGTCGCGATCGAACGGACGATGGCTAGGCCCAACCCGGTGCCGCCCGTGGCGCGGTTGCGTGAGGGGTCGCCGCGCACAAAGGGCTGGAACAGCCGTTCCGCCTGCGCCGGATCGATGCCGGGACCGTCGTCGGCCACCCATATGCCGACATTCCCGCCCGCAATCTCCCAGCCGATCGTCGCCCGCTCGCCATAGCGCACGGCATTCTCGATCAGATTGGAAAACAGCCGCCGCAACGCCGCCGTATCGCCGCGCACGACCGCACGCGGGCCGGGCATCAGCGTCACGGGCTGACCGGCATCGGCCATGTCTTGGACCAGACTGTCGAGCAGGCTGGCCAGGTCGAGGCGGCGCGCGTCGGTCTGGATCGCCTCGTCCCGGGTGAAGGCCAGCGTGGCGGCGATCATCGCGCGCATCTCGCCGATATCGGCGGCGGCACGGGCGCGGGCGTCCTCGGGCAGCTGTTCGACGCGAAAGGCGAGCCGCGACAGCGGTGTGCCGAGGTCATGCGCGATCCCCGCCAGCATCGCGGTGCGCGCCTCGGCATGATGCGCCAGACGGGCGTGCATCGTCGTCACCGCACGCGCCAGATCGCGCACCTCGCGACTGCCCCCCGGCAGCGCGGGCAGCGCGGCGCCGGTGCCTGCCTGATCGGCGGCGCTGGCGAGGCGGCGCAGGGGCCGGGTCAACGCGCGGGCAATGCACCATGCCGGCAGGGACAGCAGCAGGATCGCGACCAGCATCGCCAGCAGAGTGCGGACGTGCCAGCGCGTCAGATAGGGCGGCACATGGCTGCGCACGACCCACCAGCCCGCTCCCTCATGCCAGGCGAAGGTGAAGCTGCCGACAAAGGCATCGCGCTCCGTCTTGCCCGCCGTTTCGGTAAAGGCCAGGACAGCGGCGGGCGATACGCCCAACTCGGCGGCGAGGCGGCGGCGGGCGGTGGGATCGGCGACTTCCCCGCTACGGGCCATGGGCGCGGTCCGTTCCCGTCGACGCCGCGGCGGCCCCGGTCCGGGATCCTGGCCATCGGCCGCTTGCGCCACGCTGAAAGGCGGCCCGCCCCGGTCGAAGGGCGGCGGCCCCTTGCCTTCCAGCGTCATTGCGATCGAGCGCAGGCTGCTGGGAAAGTCGAAAGGGGGCGGCCCGGAAAAGGTGACCACGAACGAGATCGCCGTCGCCACCAGGACGGAGACGATGACCAGCAGGAAGATCGGCGCCGCGATCGAGGCCCCGCGCCGATCAGCGACGCTCGACATCGGCCGTGAACAGATAGCCTTCGTTGCGCACCGTGCGGACCAGATCGTCGCCGCCGCGCCCGTCGGATCGTTGCAGCTTGCGGCGCAACCGGCTGATCTGGACGTCGATCGCGCGGTCGAAATGCTCGGCATTGGCCCCGCGCGACTGGTCGAGCAGGAAGTCGCGGGTCAGGACGCGGCGGGGATGCTCGACCAGCACGATCAGCAGGCGGAACTCGCCATCGGACAGGTTGATGAGGACCTCGTCGGGATCGAACAGCTGCCGTCCCAGCGGATCGAGCCGCCAGCCCGCGAAGCGCAGATATGCACGCTCCGGCAATGCCGTCTGGGCCGAAGCGATCGCGGCCGGCCGCCCCTGGTTGCGACGCAGGACCGAGCGGATGCGGGCGAGCAGTTCGCGCGGATTGGCGGGCTTGGCGATATAATCGTCGGCGCCCATTTCCAGCCCGACGATCCGGTCGACCTCTTCGCCGATCACCGACAGAATGATGACCGGCGGCGCGGTCGTGCGGTCGAGGCTGCGAAGCACCGACAGCCCGTCCTCCCCCGGCATCATCACGTCGAGAACGACCAGCGCATAGGCATGGTGCACCAGCGCCGCCCGCATCGCCGCCGCATCCTCGGCGACATCGACGACATAGCCATGGTCGGCGAGGAACGCCGCCGTCAGCTCGCGAATGCCGGGATCGTCGTCGACGATGAGAAGGCGGGTTTCGAGGTCCATGGTCTCGATTGGTTCAGGACGGGCGACGGTCTGCATGACGCCCGGATGCCGTCCCGGTGTATCGCGCGGATTGCAGGGCTGCAACATCGGCAGAACTGGACCGGACTGTGGCCGGGACGCCACACCGGATCGGGCCGACCGAGGGCGGATCGACATTCACAATGGCGTCTTCTTCCCCTCTCCCCTGGACAGGGGAGAGGGTTAGCGGAGCTTGCCAGCCTGCTGGCTAGCGCAGCTTGGGTGAGGGGTTGAGCGAGCCCAAAGGCTCGCGCACTCGCTTCGCGAGCGCCCACCCCTCACCCAGCTCCGACTAAGCCTTTGCTCTCGCAAAGGCCAAGTCTGCGCAACCCTCTCCCCTCTGCGAGGGGCGAGGGAAGGATAAGGCATCGCTGAATGTCGATCGACCCTATGCCTTCGTCGCGGGACGCGGACCGGAGCGTTCGATCACCCTGTCGCCCGGATGGGGTAAGTGCTGGAGCCGCCCTGACCCGAATACCTCGTTCCGATCCGGGAACGAGATCGCCTTGCCCTTGTTTTCGTGGGCAAAGGAGATCGCATGAACGCCAATTCGCGCCTGACCGCCCTCACCCGGATCGGCTTTGCAACGCGCGGCCTGCTCTATCTCGTCATCGCCTTTCTCATCCTTCGCACCGGTAGGGCCGAGGACCCCAGCGGCGCCATCGAGTATCTCGGGCGGGGCGGCGGCCAGATCCTGCTGGGGATCATCGCCGTCGGTCTGGTGGCCTATGGCGTCTGGCGCCTGGCCGACGCCGCACTCGACATCGAGCGCCACGGCACCGACCGCAAGGGCGTGATGGAGCGGGTCGGCGCGGGGGTCAGCGGTGCGGTGCACCTTTTCCTGGCGTGGCAGGCCGTTGCGGTGATGCGGGGCGCGGCCCTGTCCGGGGACGGCACGCGCGAAGGGGCGCGAACGGCGCTCCAACTGCCCGGCGGCTGGGCGCTCGTGCTGGTCGGGGCGGTGGTGCTGGCGGCGCTGGGCGCGGTCCAGCTGGTCAAGGCGACCAAGGGATCCTTCCTGCGCTATCTGGACGCCTCGGTCGCGCGGCAACGCTGGGTGCAGTGGAGCGGTCGCGCGGGATATGCGGCACGCGGGCTGGTGTTCCTGGTCAGCGGCTATCTGCTCGCACGGGCCGGGATCGAGGAACAGGCGGGCGAGGCCGGCGGCATGGCGCGGGTCCTGTCATGGCTGACCAACCCGTTCGACCTGATCGTCGGCGCAGGCTTGCTGGCGTTCGGGCTCTTCAGCCTTGTCGAGGCGCGCTATCGGCGGCTGCATGACGTGCCCGTCGACGCGGCGATCCGGCGGGCGACCAGCTGGCATTGATCGGCCCGCGTCCCGCGCAGCGATGGGGGGATCAGGCCGCCACCGCCTCGGGCAGATCGTCATCGGTCAGGGTCGAGGACCGGCGGAACTGACCGGCATTCTCGTCCAGCCACGCCGCCGCCGTCGCCCGCCCCAGATCGCGCAGTTCCTGGATCTTGGACCAGCGGGTGTCGAGCTTGCTCGCCGATCCACGTTCGGCCAGCGCGGTCGGGGCCGCCATCATGTGCAGATTGGTCGCGGCCAGCGCCTGCATAGCGGGGTCGGACGAGCCTGCGCTGCGGGCGATGGCCTGCACCTCGGTCAGCGCCTTCAGGTCGCGCAACAGGCAGGCGTTGAAGCCGATATCGCTCATCCGCCCGATGATCCCGCCCAGCGAGGTCGGCGCCTCGTCCACCCCGAAGGGGGTGATCTGCACGATCAACAGGTCGGTCGCGCCATGATGGTCGAAGATCAGCGGCTCCAGCGCGGGGTTGGCGGAAAAGCCGCCGTCCCAATAGTCCTCGCCGTCGATCGTCACCGCCGCGAACAGATCGGGCAGGCAGGCGGACGCCATGATCGCATCGACCGTGATCTCGTCGTTGCGGAACAGACGCGCCGCACCGTTCGAAACTGCGGTGGCGGCGATATAGAGCGGCAGCGCCCCGTCGCGCGTCAGGGCGCTCAAATCGATGCTCGACGACACCACCTGGCGCAGCGCCCGCATCTCGCGCAGTTGCGGCGAAAGATGTGCCAGATAGCGGCTCATCATCTTCGACATTTCGAGCGAGCGCCGAAACCACGGCTCGAACAGCGGCCCGCCCCATGGATGATCGAAGGCGCGTAGCGGCGATCCGTGCGACACCGCCCTCCACAGCCGCTCCAGCCCCGCCAGCGCACCGTCCCGGCCGCCGATCGCCAGTCCCGCGACCAGCGCGGTGCCGTTCAACGCCCCCGCGCTCGCCCCGCTGACCGCGACGATGTCGATGTCCTCCTCCAACAGACGCTCGATCACGCCCCATCCATAGGCGCCGTGCGCCCCACCGCCCTGCAGGGCCAGCGCCAGCCGAGGACGAGCGGAAGAGGTCGAAGGCGATGCGGTGTCGATCATGGCGGGCTCCCGAAAGGCGTCCTCACGGGTCTGCGACGACCCATGGTCCGCTTGGGGATGCAACGAGCGCCGCCGGATTTGGATGCAGTGCAGCATAAAGCCGACCCATGGCCGGGTCGGTCACGCCCCGTTCCGCGTCAGTCGCGTGTCCTCCCGATCCGGACGTCCCGATAGCGCGGGTTGAGCAGGTGGAAGACTAAGAGCGCGACCAGATAGGCCAGGCCGCAGGCGATGAAGAAGGGCTGGTAGCTGCCCACCCGGTCGAGCAACATGCCCAGCGCCTTCGACGCGATGAAGCCGCCGGCCGCCCCGGCAAAGCCGCCCAGCCCGATCAGCGTACCTTGCGCATAACGGGGGAACTGGTCGCCGGGCAGCGCGAAGAGGTTGGTCGAAAAGCCCTGATGCGCCGCGCAGGCCAGGCCGATCATCGCCACCGCGATCCAGATGCTGCTCGCCTGCGCCGCGAACATCACCGGCAGCGCGAACAGCGCGCAGAAGAACATCGCCCGCTTGCGCGCGCGCCCGGTCGCCACCCCGGCCTTCAGCAATCGTGACGAATACCAGCCGCCGACGATCGCGCCGACATCCGCCATGATATAGATGGCGACAAGAGGCGGCCCGAAGCTCTTGAGATCATAGCCATAACGGCTGTGGAAGAAATCGGGCAACCAGAACAGGAAGGTCCACCAGACCGGATCGATCAGAAAGCGCCCGGTCATATAGGACCAGGCCTCGCGATGGCGCAGGACGGTGAGGAACCCGGCGCGGCCGCTCGTCTCGGCGGGCTCGGCCTCGATCCAGGCGCGCTCCTCGGGCGTGATGCGCGGATGGGCATGGGGCGGGTGATAGAGCCGCCACCAGGCCGCCAGCCAGACGAGGTTGAACAGCCCGGTGATGATGAACGCCCAGCGCCAGTCGAGCACCAGATCGGCGACGATGAAGCCGATCAGCAGCGGCGTCACCACCGCCCCGACATTGGCCCCGGCGTTGAAGATACCGATGGCCAGCGCCCGTTCCTTCTTGGGAAACCATTGCGACGCGGCGGCGAGCGCCGAGGGATAGGTTCCCGCCTCCCCGAAGGCGAGCGGGATGCGGGCGATCACGAAGCCGGTGGTCGAGGTGACGAGCGTCTGCGCGAAATGCCCGATGGTCCAGCTGCCCATCGCCAGCAGATACCCGGCGCGCGGCCCGATGCGGTCGATCAGCCAGCCGAACAACAGGAAGCCGATGCCATAGGCGACCTGGAAATAGCCGGTGATGTCGCCGTAACCGCTATTGGTCCAGCCATAGAGCGCGGTCAGCTGCGGCTTGAGCACGCCCAGCACCAGCCGGTCGATATAACTGAGCACCACGGCGGCGAAGAGCAGGCCGCAAATCACCCAGCGGACCCGCCCGCGCGGCGGCGGCACGGCGTGCGCGGCGGTTTCGGGGGCGGTCGCGGCGGCTTTGGCCATGTCGCTCATCTCACCAGCTCCACAGGGTGCCGTCCTCCAGCCGGTTCACCGGCAGATAGGCGCGTTGATAGGGATAGGTTTCCGCCAGTGTCTCGTCGATCTCGACGCCCAGCCCCGGAGCCTCGCCCGGATGCATCATCCCGTCCTCGAACCGGTAATGATGCGGGAAGACCGCGTCGGTCTCGTCCGTGTGCGGCATATGCTCCTGGATGCCGAAATTGGGCACCGACAGCCCGAAGTGCAGCGCCGCCGCCATGGTGACGGGCGACAGGTCAGTCGCGCCGTGGCAGCCGGTGCGGACCTGATACAGATCGGCGAGCGCGGCGATCCGTCGCAAATGGGTCACCCCCCCGGCATGGACGACGGTGGCGCGGACATAGTCGATCAGCTGGTTCTCGATCAGATGCTTGGCGTCCCAGATCGAGTTGAAGATCTCGCCCACCGCGATCGGCGTCGTCGTATGCTCGCGGATCAGGCGGAACGCATCCTGGTTCTCGGCCGGGGTCGCATCCTCGATCCAGAAGGGGCGATAGGGCTCCAGATCCTTGCCCAGCCGCGCCGCCTCGATCGGGGTCAGCCGGTGGTGGACGTCGTGGAGCAGATGCACGTCCCAGCCCAGCGCCTCGCGCGCGGCGGCGAACAGTTCGGGGACGATGCGCAGATATTTCTCGGTCGACCAGACGCTCTCGCTGGGCAGGTCGGCATCGGCGGGCTCGTAACGCTGCCCCGCCTTGGCGACGCCATAGGTCGAGGCCAGCCCCGGCACCCCGCATTGCAGGCGGATCGCGCGATAGCCTTCGTCGCGGTGGCGGATCGCGGTGGCGATCGTATCTTCGATGCTGGTGCCGTTGGCGTGGCAATAGACGAGGCAGGCGTCGCGCGCCGCGCCGCCCAGCAGCTGATAGACGGGCAGCCCGGCGATCTTGCCCTTGATGTCCCACAGCGCCATGTCGACCGCCGCGATCGCGGTCATCGTCACCGGGCCGCGCCGCCAATAGGCGCCCTTGTAGAGATATTGCCAGATATCCTCGATCCGGTGCGCGTCGCGCCCGATCAGGCAGGGGATGACGTGATCCTGCAGATAGCTGGCGACGCTGAGTTCGCGGCCGTTGAGCGTGGCGTCGCCTAGGCCGGTGGTGCCGTCGTCGCACTCGATCTTCAGCGTGACGAAGTTGCGTCCCGGAGAGGTCACGATCAGGCGGGCGGAAACGATCTTGGGCATGGCGGCGTCCTTCAGGCGACCAGAAGCGCGACAGAAGGATGGGTGCGCAAAACGGCATGGCGAATCATTCGATGCCTGCGGCTCATGACGGCCCTCTCCTGTCAGGCAGCCGGTCTGACCGGACTTGCCAATTGGTCTGATAGCGGTAACGTGCGGGTCAAGCGTCGGCTTGTCAATCGCCGACACATCGGGAGAGCATGGCATGAAACGGATTCGCGCATGGGCCACCGCGCTGTCCCTATCCTTGGTGGCGTTGCCCTTTCCGGCGATGGCGGACGATGGCTATGCGCTGTGGCTCCGCATCGCCGCACCGACGGTCGGGCAGGCCGATGTCAGGGTGTCGGGCACATCCCCGACGCTGGAACTGGCGGGCTCGGAACTGAAGCGCGCCCTGCCCTCGGGCATGCCGCCCGTCATGGTGGCGACCGTTTCGGACCCCGCCCTGCGCACGCTGCGGCTGAATTTCGGCGGGCTGGGCGAGGAAGGCTATATGGTCCGCCCGGTGACGTTGCAGGGCCGGACCATGCTTCTGGTCGCGGGCAACAGCGATCGCGGCGCGCTCTACGGTGCCTTCGCGCTGCTCCGCCATCTTGCCACCGGCGGAACGGCCGATCGGGTCGAGCTGCGGTCCGCGCCCAAGGTGAAGCTGCGCGTGCTGAACCATTGGGACAATCTCGATGGCTCGATCGAGCGCGGCTATGCGGGCCAGTCGCTCTGGGACTGGTGGACGCTGCCCGACTTCCGCGATCCGCGCTATACCGACTATGCCCGCGCCAACGCCTCGATCGGGATCAACGGCACCGTCCTGAACAACGTCAACGCCAAGGCCGACAGCCTGACCGCGCCCTATATCGCCAAGGCGGCGGCGCTGGCCGATGTGTTCCGCCCCTGGGGCATCCGCGTCTATCTATCGGTCAAATTCTCCGCGCCGATCGAGCTGGGCGGGCTGAAGACCGCCGACCCGCGCGATCCGGCGGTGGCGGCCTGGTGGAAGGCCAAGGCGGACGAGATCTATCGCGCCATCCCCGATTTCGGCGGCTTCCTGGTCAAGGCCAATAGCGAGGGGCAGCCGGGCCCGCGCGATTACGGGGCCAGCCATGCGGACGGCGCCAACATGCTGGCCGCCGCCGTCAAACCCCATGGCGGCATCGTGATGTGGCGCGCCTTCGTCTATGCCGAGACCGATCCCGAGGATCGCGCCAAACAGGCCTATACCGAGTTCAAGCCGCTGGACGGCAAGTTCGCCGACAATGTGCTGGTGCAGGTCAAGAACGGCGCGATCGACTTCCAGCCGCGCGAGCCCTTCCACCCGCTGTTCGGCGCGATGCCGCGCACGCCCCTGATGATCGAGTTCCAGATCACCAAGGAATATCTCGGCTTCGCGACCCATCTCGCCTATCTCGGCCCGCTGTTCACCGAGGTTCTCGACGCGAAGACCGGGTGGAAGCCCGGCGAGACGGTCGCCGATGTGGTCGACGGCGCGGCGGAGCATCGCGCGCTTTCGGGCATGGCGGGCGTCGCCAATATCGGGCGCGACCGCGACTGGAGCGGATCGACCTTCAACCAGGCCAATTGGTACGCCTTCGGCCGCCTCGCCTGGGACCCCGACCTGTCGGCCCAGGCGATTGCGCGCGACTGGACGGAGCAGACTTTCGGCACCGACCGTCAGGTGGTCGACACGGTCACCGCGATGATGATGGGATCGCGCGAGGCGGTGGTCGACTATACCGGCCCGCTCGGCCTCGCGCATCTGATGGCGACCGGCCATCATTATGGGCCGGGGCCATGGGTGGCCGATCTGGCGCGCCCCGAATGGAACCCGGCCTATTATCACCGCGCCGATGCGGGCGGCATCGGCTTCGACCGGACCGCGAAGGGCAGCAATGCGGTCGGCCAATATGCCGCCCCAGTCGCCAGGGCCTTCGCCGACCCGGCGACGACGCCCGAGTCGATGCTGCTCTGGTTCCACCATCTGCCCTGGGATCGCCGCATGACGAGCGGGCGCACTCTGTGGGACGAGATGGTCGCGCATTATGATCGCGGCGTCGCCTATGTCGTCCAGATGCAGCGGCAATGGGACACGCTGCGTCCCAAAATCGATGCCGAACGCTGGCAGAAGACCGCGACCTATCTCGCCATCCAGGAGAAGGAAGCCCGGTGGTGGCGCGACGCGAGCCTGGCCTATTGGATGTCGGTCAACCATCGCCCCCTCCCCGCCGGGGTCCGCGCGCCCGAGCATGACCTGGCCTGGTACAAGGCGCGGAGCTTTCCCTACGCGCCGGGCCAGGCGCACTGACCGGAGGCGGAGCGAGGCCGGACCATCGCGACGCCTTTGGTCCGGCCGCCTGTAGGGAGTCGGCGCGAGCGGACGGCATGACCGACCTGCCTTGCAGATCCCTGCGCCGACCGCACCGCGACCATGGCGCCCGCGAATGGCGGCCCGCAATCGATAACAGCTTGCAGACAAGCAAAATTCTTCGCCGGGATGCTTTGGTCTAGCCAATTTCATTTGACTTACAGACCAATAGGCCTGACGATACCGCTATCAACGAAGCCGCATCAGACGGTTGTGAGGGGAAGCGGAATGACATCCATGGCATCATCATGCCCGACCCGATCGGGCGTCACGCGGTCCGCATCATCGGCCGCCTTGCCGCACCGCTCGCCCGACGCCTGATCGCCCCGACCGCCATCAACATTCGAATAGCCGCATGTCCCGGCGAAGGGCAGCGGACCGACCGAGAGGACCTGACATGAGGACTGTGCCCCCCATCCGCCTGCGCCGCCTGGCCCTGCTGTGCGCGACCGCCGCCGGTGCCATGAGCGCGTCGACCGCGCTCGCCCAGGCGGTGCCGCCGCCGCAGGAACAGGTTCCCGCCGACGGCCAGGACAATGGCCCGTCGACGCCCCCCGCGCCGCAGACCGACCAGACCCAGGGCACGACGAGCGAGGACATCGTCGTCACCGGCTATCGCTCGAGCCTGGCCAAGTCGACCAACGCCAAGCGCGCCTCGACCGGCTTTACCGATTCGATCTTCGCGGAGGATATCGGCAAGTTCCCCGACACCAACATCGCCGAGTCCTTCAACCGCATTCCGGGCGTGACCATCACCCGCGACGTGACCGGCGAAGGCACCAACGTCGCCATTCGCGGCCTGGGGTCGAACTTCACCAACGTCACGCTGAACGGTGCGCCGATCGCCGTCGCCTCCTCGGGCGCGACCGACGCGCAAGGCACCGACCGCTCGGTCGACCTCAGCTTCTTCCCGACCGACCTGTTCACCAAGCTGACCGTGAACAAGAGCTATACCGCCGACCTGCTCGAAGGCGGTGCGGCGGGCAATATCGACCTGCGCTCGGCGCGGCCCTTCGATCGCCAGACCTCGTTCGTCGCCTATAACGTCCAGGCATCCAACCAGACGCCCGAGGACCGGATCGGGGCGCGCGGATCGCTGATCGGCAGCTGGCGCAACGACACCGTCGGCATCCTGGCGGGCGTCTCGGCGCAGCGGCTGTTCACCGACACGCGCGGCTTCGAGACGATCGGTTATACCAACCCCGCGCTGACCGCCGCGCAGTGCGGCGCGACCAGCGGATGCAACAGCACCGGCGGCGGCAACTGGACGATCCCATCGGTCGTGCCCGCAGGCGCGGGCGGCGGCCTGGTGGCAGGCACGACGATCGACCGCAACTTCCTGCTCGCCAACAATCCAGGCGCGACCATCCAGCAGATCGACAACGGCCTGCTGCCGCGCCTGGGCCGCGTCACCAGCATCCGCGGACCCCGCGACCGCATCAACGCGATCGTCAGCGCCGAATATCGCCCCACCGACCAGCTGCATTTCTACATTGACGGCCTGTACGGCTTCAAGAAGAACGAGCTGACGCGCGAGAACATGGCCTGGATCGTCCGCAACGGTGCGATCATCCCGACCAACCTGACCTTCGACAAGGCGGATTGCAGCGCGGGCTGCACCGTGACCGGCGGCACCTTCGCCAATGTCCAGTTCTTCAACGAATTCCGCCCCTATACCGAGACGACGCACCTGTTCAGCGTCAATCCCGGCGGCGAGTGGGAGATCAACGACAAGCTCAAGCTGAACATCCAGGGCAATTACGCGCGCTCGACCTTCCACCGCGAAAGCCCGACCGTCGGCATGACCACCCCGCTGGGCGCCGGCAACACCGTCACCTATTCGAACGACGGCGGCATCCCGACGATCACCAGCGCGCTCGACCTGAACGACCCGAAGAATTTCGGCTGGAATGCGGGCAGCCGCGTCAACCTTCAGGACGAGCGGCGGCTGTACATCAACAAGGGGATGCGCGGCGACCTGACCTGGGGCGACACCGCGCTCAACGTGAAGATCGGCGGCGCGTTCGACAATACCGCGCGGCGCATCCGGGGCTTCGACAACAGCCAATATTGGCAGAACGCGGTGTGCGGCAACAATCCCAACGTCGCGGTCCCCTCCCCCAATTCGCAGCCGCCCTGCGAGGGCCTGAACGCGCCCGGCGCGGCGCCCGCCGGCTATCCCACCTATCCGGGCTATGGCACCGGCTATACGGCGGGGATGAGCGGACCGGTCAGCTATGGCGGGTCGCTGATCCCTAACAGCGCCGCGTCGAGCTATCTGATGCCAGGGCCCGCCGGGTTCGTGACGGTCAACTGGCCCGCCTTCGCCAAGGCGAGCAACTATCAATTCTATCACGACAACGCCCCCGAAAATGGCGGCGCGAACACCGGCGCGAGCGCGGGCTATATCCGCGAGATCGTCAAGTCGGCCTTTGCGACCGTCAACGGCGCGCAGGAACTGGGCGGCAACACGCTGCGCTTCAATGTCGGCGTGCGCTACGTCAACACGATCCAGACGATCTCGGGCCGCGTCTCGCTGCCCGATCCGCGCAACACGACCGCCTCGGGCGCCTCGCTGCCCGATGGCAGCCGCTATCCCAGCATCGTGAACATCGCCAACACGCGCAACGTCTATTCGGAATGGCTGCCCGCCGCGACGCTGGCCTATGACATTGGCGAGCATGCGGTGGTGCGTGTCGCGGGCTCGCGGACGATGACCCGGCCCGACCCGTCGGCGCAGCTGCCGGGCGTCAACTTCGGCGCCCCCTCGGCCGACCAGGCCTCGATCGGCAATCCGGCGCTGGCGCCCTATCTGTCGACCAATCTGGACCTGGGCTTCGAATATTATACCGGGCGGGAGGGCGTGATCAGCTTCAACGCCTTCCGCAAGTCGATCGAGGGCTTCACGACGACCGCGATCTCGACGGTGCCCTTCTCGAACCTGGCGCAATATGGCATCACCTATGACACGCTGAACTCGACGCAGCAGATCGCGATCAACGCGCGCGGCGGGCCCAACCAGGCGCAGGTGCAGGTCACCTCGCAGGTCAACGTGCCCAACAAGCTGACCATCAACGGCCTGGAATTCCAGTGGGTCCAGCCGCTCGACTTCCTGACCCGCGCGATCGGCATCACCGGCTTCGGCTTCAACGCCAACGCCACCATCGTCGACCAGCGCAGCGACGGCCCCGCCGTGGCGTTCGGCGTCGCGCCCTTCACCTACAACATCACCGGCTATTACGAGAAGAACGGCGTGATGCTGCGCGTCGCCACCACCTCGCGTCAGGGCGCACAGAACAGCGGCGCGGCGCAGAACGGCATTCCCAATGCCGCACTGTTCGGCACCGACTTCACCACCTATGACTTCTCGTCGTCCTTCGACCTGGACAAGCTGTTCGGCATGCCCGGCGCGCCGCAGCTGACCATCAACGTCGCCAACTTCACCAACGCGACGCTGCGGTCCTATTTCCAGTTCGAGAACGCCACCTTCACCCAGTACAAGCCCGGCCGCCAGTTCCTGATCGGTCTGCGCGGAACGTTCTGACCCTCTGCTTCGGCAGGCCCGGCGGAGCCGATCGGCTCCGCCATCCTCTCCCGACAAACTTCGGGCTCCTTCCACATCGGTGGAAGGAGCCCGTTCTTATTCCGGCAAAGACGATCGTCAGAACTTGACGGTCGCCCCCACGAAGATGCGGCGGCCCAGCACGTCATAGACGCCCGGATAGGTGTTGCCGTTGCCGAACAGGTTCAGCACGCCCGAAGCGAGGGCGGGCGGGCTCTTGTCCAGCAGGTTGTTCGCACCGATACGCAGCGTCAGGTTGCGATTGACCTCGACCGCGCCGGTCAGGTCGAAATAGCTGTACGCCGGCAGGTGTGCGTCGATCGGATCTGACGACTTACTGTTCAGAAAGCTGTTGCTCGACGTCGCCGAATTGTTGGTCGGGCCGATATAACGCCAGTTGAGCGACAGGCTGGTCTTCCCGTCCGGCTTCCAGGTCATGCGCACATTGTGACGCCATACCGGGGTCGGCTGACCGCAGGCATAACCGAACAGGCCCTTGCAGTCATAGCTGTCGCCGCCGGGCAGCGGCTGATTCGCCTGCTGGAACAGATAGGTGCCAAGGAAGTCGCCATAGAGACGGCCCAGACCACCCAGCGGGATCATCACGTTGCTGGCGATGTCCAGGCCCGAGGTCTTCAGATAGCCGGTGTTGAGCTTGGTCGAGGTGACATAGCCGGTACCGAAGATCGAGCCGGTCACCGGATCGCGATGGAACAGCCCGCAATAATAGGGGCTGCCGGTCGAGAAGCACTGGCCGATGATCGTGTTCGTATCGATGCTGGCGATATAGTCCTTCACCTTGATGTTGAAGTAATCGACCGAGAAGGACAGGTTGCGGCCACCCTGCGGTGTCAGGATGATACCGGCGGTATAGGTATCGGCCGTTTCCGGCTTCAGGTTGCGATTGCCACCCGTTTGCCCCGTGCACTGACCGGACGGGCATTCGATGACCAGGCGGCTATTATACTGGGCGGCGGTGACGCCGGTCAGCTGACAGGCGCTGAGCGACGCGGTGGGCTTCGCACCGGCACAGGGGTCGACCGCGTTGACGTTGCCCAGCGACAGGTTGTCGAACAGTTCGCTGATATTGGGCGCTCGGATGGCGCGGTTGAAGCTGGCCCGCAGGCGGATCGGGTCGATCACCTGCCAGCTCAGCTCTCCCTTATAGGTGAAGGCGTTGTACCGCGACGAATAGCCGGTCGAACGCTGGTTGTTCTTATAGGCCGAATAGCGGAAACCGCCGTTGAGCGTCAGCGACTTGCCGATCGCGGAGTCCTGCGCGATCGGAACCTCGATCTCGCCGAAACCCTCATTGACCGCGATGATGCCGTCCGAGTCCTGCGTGCCCGCCTGCTTGGCCACCTCGTCGCCGGTGAAGTACAGCGTCTCGCGACGATGCTCGCCGCCCAGCACGATGTTGATGCCGTCCTTGGCCCAGGGGCTGGTGATGCCGAAAGTGCCCAGGTCTCCGGTGATAGCGCCCGAGATGACGTTCAGGCCGTAGCGCCCCCAGGTCGTCGTTGGCGCATAGAGATATTGCGCCTGCTGGCCGGTCAGCCCGCCCGCCTGGAAGACGTTGATCGGGGTACAGGCGGTATCGGTGCCGTTGAGTACCGACTGGCAGACCGCCCCACCCTTGCCGTCCGGCACGGCGAGCAGCGCGCGCTGCGCCTTCACGACATTGACGTCGTTCATATACTGCTCGTCATAATGCGCGACCGAGCGCAGCACGCTGACGTCATAGTTGAAGCCGTGGCCGATATCGCCGCGCACGCCGACCATCGAGCGGTAGTAATGATGCTGGAGATCGTCGCGACGCGGCAGGGTGCCGCTGCCGCCGAGGCGATAGCCGACCAGCGTATTCTGCGTCGTCGCGGTGCCGGCGGCGGCGCCGCACAGCGCCTGTTGCTGGCTGGCGCTCATCAGCGGGTTGTTGCAGGTCACGGCATAGGTCTGACCGAACCAGAGCGCGGAGGGAGCGACCTGCGAGAAGCTGCGGTCGTCCATGTACATGAAGCTGCCATAGATTTCCGCCGCCTTCGAAATGTCGAGGTGGAGGAACGCACCGGCATTGTACCGCTCGCCGCTGCGCTGGATATAGTTCAGCGGCGCGTAATTATAGGTGTAGCTGTTGTCATAGGGCACCCAGGTCTTGGTGCCGTCCTTGCTGTTGGTCAGCTTCTGCCCCGCCAGCGGACCGGCGAGCGGCGTGAAGGTACCATAGGGGGTGTTGCTCGACCCGCCGCAGCTGAAGGTCGTCAGTTCGCTGTTGAGCGCGCAGGCCGACACATCGCGGGTCGACTGGAGCACCGGCTCGGTATGGCGATAGCCGCCGAAGACGGTGATGTTGAGCCGCCCGTCGAGCATCGTCTTGCCGAACGCGGCGTTGATGTCCTGCTTCGCACCGTCGAACACATGTTCGGGTGCGGTCTGATAGCCGCGCGCCGACACGATCCCGCGCAGGAACTGGTTGTCGTTGGTGTGGTCGGCGATGCTGGTCTGCGCATCCAGGCGGAAGCCGTCGAGCTTGTCGCGCAGGATGAAGTTGACGACGCCCGACACCGCATCCGAACCATAGACGGCCGAGGCGCCGCCGGTAACGATATCGACCCGCTCCACGATGGCGGAGGGGATGAAGTTGAGGTCCATCGCCTGGGTCGGCAACAGGCGCTGGCCGTTGACCAGCGTCAGCACGCGGTTCGAGCCGAGGTTGCGCAGGTTGATCTGCGCGGTGCCGTTCGAGCTGTTCGAGACATTCTCGTTCGCGTCCGCCGTGAACTGCGGCAGGCGGTTCAGCGCGTTCTCGATATTGTTGGTGCCCTGAAGGGTCAGCTCCTGCGAGCTGACGCTGGTCAGCGGGCTGTTGCTGGTCAGGTCCGGGCGCTTGATGCGCGTGCCGGTGACGACGACGTCCTCGCCCGCCGCCGCGTCATCGGGATTGCTCAACCGCGTCTGCTGCGCCGCCGCGCCGTTCGCCGTCACCAATCCGGTCGCCAGCGCAACCAAAGCGGCCGATCGCCGCCAATTTCTGCCACATACCATGTTAGATGCCCCCTTCCGAGCAATTTTGCGTCTATTCTCCCGTTTCTGCCAACTACATTATACGATATTCAGTCAATCGAAAATTTCTTTATTTATTGGTGGATGCACGAAAAAAGCCGGACGGCGGACCGTCCGGCTTGGAAGAAACGCTGTCGGCGTTGCGGGGCGAGTCGATGGCAAAGGCCCGACCCGCTACTTCAGGTTCAGGGCTTGATCCCCCAGCGGGCATAGGTCGCATCGACCTGCGGATCGAGCAGCCGGGCGTCGCGCAGATCGGCGGCCGCCTCGCCCGCCTTGCCCAGCCGGGTCAGGACGACGCCGCGCATGAACAGGCTTTCCGCGCTCTCGGGACGCTGGTCGAGCGCGGCGTTCAGGTCGGTCAGCGCGCGCGCCTGATCGTTCTGGCGGAAATACACCATCGCCCGGCTGTCGAGCGCCATCGCGCTGATCTGTCCGCCCATCTCGATCGCGCGGTTGCAATTGGCGAGCGCGGTTTCCAGCCCGAAGTTCAGCGTCCCCGCCGTCCAGCAGCGTTCGTTGAGCAGGCGACCATTGTCGGGCTCGCGCTCCATCGCCTGGTCGATCGCGGCCAGCGCGGCCTCGCCCTTGCCCGTCGCCGCCAGCACCTCGGCCTTGGCCATCAGGACGCCGGTCAGGTTCTCGCCCCCTTCCTCGACCTGCGGCTCGATCATGGCAAGCGCGGCATCGCCCTGCCCCGCCCGCGCCATCACCAGGCCCAGACGCTGGAGATAACCGATATTGCCGGGGTCCAGATCGCGCGCCGCCTTCAGGTCGGCGATGGCCGCCGCCCGATCGCCCAGCGCCAGATGCACATTGGCGCGGTCATAGAGATAGGGCGCGCTCGCCTGGATGGCGATCGCCTTGTTCCAGTCGGCCAGCGCCTGCTGACGGTCGAGGATATGGCTCTGGAACTGTGCGCGGGCGGCATAGCGTTCGGGATCGTCGGGCCGCTCGGCGATCAGCGAGGCATAACGCTGGAGCACCGTGTCATACAGATGCGCGCGCCGTGCCGCCTCGATCCCGCGCCACGGGCCGGGATAGCCGGGCTGGGTCCGCACCATCATCCGCTTGTTGCGCAATTCCGCCAGCCGCGTCCGTTCGGCCGGGAAGTCGGCGGGTGCGATCTCGGCGCCGCTGGTCAGACGTTCGGTCCGCACCGTCAGCAAGGGGCCCGCCAGGGTCGTGGTCGTCTTGACCCGCCCACCGGGCAGCGCCGCGTCAAGCGTCGCGGGCCCTTCGATCTCGAAGCCCTGTCCATCGCCGGGCAGGCGGACCGAATAGGTGAGCAGCGCGTGGCCGGGATTGCCCGTCGCGACGGGAACATCCTTCCACGCCTCGCGCGAGCGGTCGGGCAGGCGGAGATTGGAGAAATTCTCGGTCTGGTCGCTATAGCGGCGCTGCGCATAATTCCAGGACGGGTTCGCGATCCCGCTCAGGGCCACCGTCGCCGTGCCCGCCGAATCGTCGAACGTGACGTTGCTGTCGGTCAGGACGATGTGGTCCTCCCCGACGCGCGGGGCGACATGGCCGAACAATTCGCGCAGCTTCTGCTTGTCCAGCCCGCTGGCCAGCGTCTTGATCTGCCCGGCGACACCGCCGCGAAAGGTCATGCGGATGTCGGCGGGGGCGGCGATGTTCAGGCCGCCGCGCTGGTCGATGTTGAGCGTCGCCTCCATTTCGGGCCGCGCGGGGGCGCGACTGGGCATTTCGACCAGCTGCGCGCCCTCGGCCCGCAACGGCAGGACCCAGCGGAACGGCAGGCTGTCGCCCAGATCCTCATATTGGGTGCCCGCGCCCGTCCCGTCGAGCCACAGCTTCTCGCCGCCGACCGTCGCGACGACGAAGATATGGTTGAACGCCGCGAACGACGGCAGCCGCCGCGACACCATATCGCCCCCCTCCATATTGGCGAGCGCGGGTTCCGCCTCGATCCCCAATTCGTGGAGCATGGCGAGCAGCAACAGCGTCTTGGCCTTGCAGTCGCCATAGCGAAGCGACCAGGTTTCGGTCGGTTTCTGCGGGACATAATTGCCGTTGTTCATGCCGTTGAACAGATAACGGACCTTGCCCTGCACCAGCGCCAGGGCGGCGGCGACACGGTGGCGGGGGTCCTTTTCAGCGGCGGCGATCCGGGCAACCTCGGCGGCGAGCGGGCTGCCCGCCGGGATCAGTCCGTCGGTCTTGTAGAGCGTGACCGCGACCTTCGACACGCTCGGCCAGTCGGCGAAGGTCGAAGCCTCGACAAAGCCGGGCCGTGCATAGCGTCCCGGCGCCTGCGGGGCGATGTCGGGCTGGCGCGGGAAAGGCTGGGCGAAGACCAGTTCATGCCAGCCATTGGCATCGCCGACCACGGGATCGGCCCCGGTCAGATAGGCGCGCCACTGGACCGCCGATTTCTGCGGCCAGAGCAGGCGCGCGCGTGAAAAGCCGATCTTGACCGGTTGCGCCAGCAGCGGCGCATTGCCCATGCTGTTGCCCATCAGGCTGGGGTCCTTGACGGTACGCGATGCGCGCACGTCGAGTATGTCGCCCTCCCGCAACCCCTCGACCGCCAGCGTCGCGGTGAGCATCCCGTCCATCGACATCCGCTCCAGCCCCTGTTCGCGGCGCAGGACGGTGAACTGCTTGCCTTTCAGCGCGTCGATCCGCTCCCCGTCGCGGATGATGTCGACGCCGTGGATGATCAGATCGCCATGCGCGGGTTGCCAGGACAGGCTGATCGTCCCCGCCTGCGACAGCGCCTGGACCGAATTGGCGCGCGTGGCCTGTTCGAAATAGGACCAGCTCATCCCGTCGCCCAGCCGCACCTGCGCGTCGGCGATCAGCGTCGCGGGACTGTCCGCCGTCAGACTCTTGGTATCGGGCGCGGGAGCCAGCTTCACCCAGTCCGGCACCGGCTGGTAAAGAGGTTTGTCGCTCGCCTGCACAACATTTGCCGACGACAACAGCATAGTCACCAGTAACGCACGTCCGAACATTATCGTCCCCACCCCAAGAAGGGGCCGAGCGTAGCGACTTTCCATGACGCCTCAATCGGCACAGGCAAATTTTTCTTGCCTGACGAAATTGTCATGCCGATACATATTTATAAGCCGCGCCGCCTGAACCGTCCGCGCGCCCGGCCAGGGTCAGCGATAGCGCCCCATGACGACCTTCAGGACGACGGGACGGTCGACGATGTTGATGCCGTAATCGGTCTGGTCGCCGTTCCACAGCCGGTCCATGACCCAGCGCCCCTCCGCGAAATGCCCCTCCTCGACCCGCAGCACCATCGCCCTGGGATCGGGGGTCGCAGGCTCGAAGCGGACGCGGACATGGTCGGCGGTCATCAGGAATTCGTCACGCGACAGCTGGATCACCGCCAGGCCGCCGACCGGCTCCTTGCCCCAGGGGGCGGGCTCGGACTTGAGCCAGCTCCAGCTCTTCTCGCCGAACTGCCACTGGCCGAAGCTGCCCTGGATCGACCAGTCGCCCATCACCGTCTTCACGTCGGCGCCGTCGTCGGGCTTGGACGCCCCCCAGGTCGGATGCTCGAACGCCAGCCGCGCCCAGTCGTGCATCACCCCCGCCACCGCGCCATAAGGCCCGGCAAAGGCATCGAGCGTCGCCGCGTCGAGCTTGGTCGCGCCCAGCGGATAGTTGAAGAAGCCGGTGTCATCCATGCCGAACGGCGCAAAGCCGATCGCCCCGCGCCCCAGCGCGTCGTAGAAATAGCGGCCGAACTCGCGCGCATTGCCGATCTCGGGCACCAGCAGCGGATTGTCGGGCCGGGCAAAGGCCTTGAGATACAGCGCGACATTGCCGCTGGCGCGGTCATAGATATCGGGCGCCTCGGCATCGATGGCGGGGGCCGCGACCTTCCAGATGTCGAGCACGTCCTGCTGCGGCCCGCCGCTCGCCACCCCGTCGGGGTCAGGCACGTTGGAGGGGCCCGCCAGCGCGGCGTTGACGTACATGGGCAGCGGCTTCACCGCCTTGCCCGCCGCCGCGATCTCGTCGATGAAACGCGCGGTGTACCAGGTGTTGAAGGCGCGGTCGGCCTGCGTCCCGAACACGGCGCTCCACGTCCCCGGCCGCTTGCCCAACTGGCGGACCAGCATGGCGGGGACCGGCCCGGCGAACAGCCGCTGCGCCTCCGGTCCATAGTCGCGCGGGTTGCGATAGCTGCCGACCTCGTTTTCCGGCTGGACCATGATGACCGTGTTCTGCGGATCATGGTCCTTCAGATAGGTCATCAGCCGGACGAAGGCGCGCTTGTCCGCCTCCAGCGTCGAACGGAACATCGGCGACAGAACGTAATGGTCCTTGCCGTCGCGCGTCTTCATCCGGGGAAAGCGGCGATTGTCCAGCTTGACCCAATCGGGGGTATAGCCGGGCGAGGTGTTCTTCCACGTCCCGAACCACAGCAGCACGACCCGCTTGTCATGCGCGCGCGCCTGGTCGAGCAGGGTCTGGACGAAGGAAAAGTCGAAACGCCCCTCCTCCGGCTCAACCTGTTGCCAAGCCACGGGAATCTCGACGGTATTGGCATGGATGCGGTCGAGCACCGGCCAGACCTGCGGCAGGGCGGCGGCATAGTTGCTCGAATTGTTGACCTGCCCGCCCAGCATCAGGAAAGGCCGTCCATCGACGATCAGCGCGTGGCGACCGTCGCGGGTCGCGATGCGGGGGATCTCGGTCGACCGGGCACCCGCCGGAGCCGCCGCCGCCAGCGCCAACAGAGCTGTAACCAGTTCACGGCGCATGACTTTTCCCTTCCCATCATCCGCGATCGATCGCGTTTGCGCGCTTGTGCACGGCTTGATGGTGGGGATCAACCAGCGGACACACCCTTTACGGGCAGATGGCGGTCACCGTCTGAACTCGCGCGTCGCGCGCGGCCTCGGTGCGGAGCGAGCGTTGCGCCATGGCGGACCAGGCCGCCTCCGCGCGTAGACAGCGTTCGCGCACATTGGCCAGGTCGGAGGCCGCCGCCTGGTCGCGGCAATCGGCCGCACGCTGCTGATAGAGTTCGGAATCACGCATGGCAGGATCCTTTCCGACACCAACATCAGGAACAGGCGGGACCGGAATATCGGGCCCCGCCATCGATATGCGTCAGTCGACCGGTTGCAGGTTGACCGCCGCCATCTTGCCGCGACGATCCTGCTCCAGCTCGTAACCGACACGCTGGTTCTGCTGGAGCGTGATCATCCCCGCACGCTCGACCGCCGAGATATGGACAAAGGCATCGGTGCCGCCATTATCGGGCGCGATGAAGCCATAGCCCTTGTCCATGTTGAAGAATTTGACGGTGCCGTTCTGGCTCATGATATTTCCTTCGGATCACGGTCTGCCGAGGATCGGCGGACCCGGATGCCCGGGCAGCAGGGAAAGAAGGAAAAGGGGGCCGCAAAGCGCCGAGAACCGTCGATATGCGACTAAAGCCCCGATGATATGGGGATCAGGCCGCCATTCCGCAACCATGCGCCATCCGGGGCGGCGGCGCGGCGAGCCGATAGTCCCCCGCGATCCGCAGGATTTCGGCAGGCGTATAGACCATCTCGGCGGCGCCCCGCGCGTCCTGCGGGGCTTCGCGCCAGCCGTCGATCTCGGTCATGCGGACCGGGCGGCGGGCGACCAGCCCGATCCAGTGCGCCAGCAGCACGTCGAGTTCGCGAAAGCCGTTGGCGGTCACCCGGTGGCGGACGATATGGTGGCGATCCGACAGCCCCCGGCGGTCGGCGCTCCATAGCGGCGCGATCCGTTCCTCCACCACGCGGATGCCGTCCATCAGCGCGCGATAGGCGCGGTCATGGTCTTCGATGCTCGAAGGGCGCCGGCTCATCGGCAACCCATCCGCCGCCAATAGCGCCGCCGAAGCCAGCGGGTCACGAAGCGTGCGATCATGCGCCGCCCGGTCCGTCGAGAAATAGGATCACCAGGTTGCTCCGACGCGACAAGCGGGAGCACAAGGTCTCTCAGCCGCCAGCGCTTGCGGTCGTCAAACCGGCGATGCCACCGACTAGCATGTCCGCCCCCACCCGTCGCGCTGTTTCTGCCGTCACACCGGCGTCCATGCGCCGGTCGCCACCACCGGCCCGGTGGGCAGCGGCCCCGGCGCACCGCCAACGGGCTCGATCGAGATGGCGATGGTCGCCCCGACCCGCATCCGGTCGCGAAGCGCGCGAGACAGGGCCAGCCGGGTCGCCCCCCGATCCGCCATCAGGCCCAGCGAATGCGGCACGCCGTCCGCCCCGATGATCCAGAGCTGCGCGCTTCGCCCCGCCCGGTGCTGGTTGGCGGCGTCCAGCGACAGGCGGCCGGTCCCGGGGTCATAGAGTGCGGCGATCGGCCCAGCCCCGTTGTTCGCGACGATCGTCGTCAACAGCGGGGACGGCGAAGCCACCTCGGGCCCGCGCAGGGCGACGAACAGTAACAGGCAGGCCGCGACCAGCCCCGACAGCGCCGCCAGCCCCTGCCACAGCCGGACCGACGACCGCTGCTGCGGCGGCGCGCCGAAGATCGTCGCTTCCAGCCGGGCGAGCCCGTCCGCCGGAGCGGCGACTTCGGGCCAGGCATCGAACCAGAGCGCGAAACGATCGCGCCACCGCGCCGCCTGGGCCGCGAAACCGGGATCGGCCAGCATCCGGCGGAGCGCCGTCGCCCGCTCCTCCCCCTCCAGCAGCCCCAGCGCCAGTTCGGCGGCCATCGCGTCGGGTTCGTCGCCCGTCATGGTCGGTGGCGGTGTCATCGCTCCATGCAGTCCTTCAGGCGGATCAGGCCGCGGCGGATCCAGGTCTTCATGGTGCTGAGCGGCACGGCCGACCGATCGGCCAGTTCGGCATAGGTGCAGCCGTCGAAAAAGGCGGTGCGGATCGCATCCCGCGACCGCCCTTCCAGTTCGTCGAGGCAGCGGCCCAGGCGATGCGATTCCTGCGCATCCTCGACGACCGTGCTGGCGATGGGGGCGTCGTCGACCAGCACCGGCTGTTCGTCGATCGGCGAGGCCCGGTGCCGCCCATGCGCCCGCCGCCAGTCGATCGCCCGGTTGCGCGCGATCGTCGCCAGCCAAGCCAGCGGGCTGGCGGGTCCGGGCTCATATCCGCCTGCGCGCTTCCAGACGGTCAGATAGACGTCCTGCAACACATCCTCGGCCGCCTGGCGTTCCCCGCAGATGCGCAGGCAGATGCCGAACAGCCGCGCCGACGACAGGCGATACACCTCCCGAAAGGCCGCGCGATCCTCCTGCGCGGTGCGGAGCAGCGCCTCGGCGAGACGCGAGCGGCTATCCTCTTCGATCACCATGATGCTGGTCCTTTGGCGGCAAACTATCCTATGATATTTTCGGACGCCACCAAAATGACTTAGGCGCGTTGTGTGACATGATGACCGCCAGCCGCGCTGGCCTGTCGACCGGGCCGGTTGCGTCCTGAGACCTTTTCGCGCGGATGACGGATGACCGGAATCCAAGGGAGCAGGACGGTGGCGGACAAAAGCGAATTTTCCGTGTCGCGACGCGGCGTCATGATCGGCGGCGCGGCAACCGCGATGGCGGCGCACAGCCCGGCCGAGGCGCAACCCCGAAAGGCGACCATGCCCCCCGAACCCACCACCATGCCCGTCACCCTGAAGGTCAACGGCAAGGACCGCGCGCTGTCGCTCGATCCGCGCACCACGCTGCTCGACACGCTTCGCGAGCATCTCCACCTGACCGGCACCAAGAAAGGGTGCGACCATGGCCAGTGCGGGGCCTGTACGGTGATCGTCAACGGCCAGCGGATCAACAGCTGCCTCTCGCTCGCGCTCCAGCATGACGGCGACGAGATCACCACCATCGAGGGGCTGGGCACGCCCGATCGGCTGCACCCGATGCAGGCGGCCTTCGTCAAGCATGACGGCTATCAATGCGGCTATTGCACACCCGGCCAAATCTGCTCGGCGGTCGGTGTGCTCGACGAGATCAAGCGCGGCGTGCCCAGCCATGTGCAGGCCGACATCACCGCGCGTCCGCAGGCGACCGGCGCCGAGATGCGCGAGCGGATGAGCGGCAATATCTGCCGCTGCGGCGCCTATTCCAACATCGCCGAGGCGATGACCGAGGTTGCGGGAGCCAAGGCATGAAGGCCTTTACCTATGAGCGCGCCAGGGACGCGGTCGCGGCGGCGCGCGCGGCGGCGCGACCGGGTGCGAAGTTCCTGGCGGGCGGCACCAATCTGCTCGACCTGATGAAGATCGAGGTGGAGACGCCGACCCACCTGATCGACGTCCAGGATCTGGGGCTCGACCGGATCGAGAAAACGAAGGAGGGTGGCCTGCGCATCGGCGCCTTCGCCACCAACACCGCGCTCGCCGCCGACGATCGGGTGCGGCGAGACTATGGCGTCCTGTCGCGCGCGATCGTCGCGGGGGCCAGCGGCCAGCTGCGCAACAAGGCGACGACCGCTGGCAATCTGCTCCAGCGGACGCGCTGCCCCTATTTCTACGATACCAACATGGCCTGCAACAAGCGCAAGCCCGGCACCGGGTGCAGTGCGATCGGCGGCTATTCGCGCCAGCTGGCGGTGGTGGGGGCGAGCAGCGACTGTATCGCCACCAACCCCAGCGACATGAACGTCGCGATGCGGGTGCTCGACGCCACGGTCGAGACGGTGAATGCGGACGGCCGGACCCGCGCCATCCCCATCGCCGACTTCCACCGCCTGCCCGGCAACACCCCGCATATCGAGACGGCGCTGCATCCGGGCGAGCTGATCACCGCGATCACCCTGCCCCGCCCGGTCGGCGGCACGCATATCTATGAGAAGGTGCGCGACCGCGCCTCCTATGCCTTCGCGCTCGTCTCGGTCGCGGCCGTCGTCCAGAAGGATGGCACCGGCCGGGTCGCGGTGGGCGGCGTCGCGCACAAGCCCTGGCGGGTCGAGGCGGCGGAGGCCGCCCTGCCGCAAGGGGCCAATGCGGTGACGGCGACCCTGCTCGCCGACGCCCGCCCTACCCCGGACAATGCCTATAAGGTGCCGCTCGTCGAACGGACGCTGGCGGCCGTCATCAGCCAGGCGAGGACCGCATGAAATTCACCGAGCCTGCGGGCGCCAACCCCATCGACCGCATGGCCGTGGTCGGCCGGGCGCATGACCGAATCGACGGCCCGAAAAAGGTCACCGGGACCGCCCCTTACGCCTATGAGCATCATGCCGAGGCGCCGAATGCCGCCTATGGCTGGATCATCGGTTCGGCCATCGCCAAGGGCCGCATCCGGTCGATGAACCTGGACGATGCACGCGGCGCGCCGGGCGTGCTGGGCATCGCCACCGCCGCCGATGCGGGCAAGCTGAACAAGGGCAATTTCAACACCGTCAAGCTGCTCGGCGGGCCCGAGATCGACCATTATCACCAGGCGATCGCCATCGTCGTCGCCGAGACCTTCGAACAGGCGCGCGCCGCCGCTGGCCTCGTCCGCATCGATTACGAACGCGCCAAGGGCCAATATGACCTGGACGATGCGCTGAAGACCGCGCCGCTGGCTGGCGGCGAAGAGGGCAAGCCCGGCAAGGCCGACCGGACCGGCAGTTTCGAGAGCGCCTTCGCCGCCGCGCCGGTCCAGCTCGACGCGACCTATACGACGCCCGATCACAGCCATGCGATGATGGAGCCGTTCGCGTCGATCGCATCCTGGGACGGCGACCAGCTCACCGTCTGGACCTCCAACCAGATGATCGCCTGGGGGCGCGGCGACCTTGCCAAGACGCTGGGGCTGCCCAAGGAGAAGGTGCGGCTGATCTCTCCCTATGTCGGCGGCGGGTTTGGCGGGAAGCTGTTCCTGCGCGCCGATGCGGTGATGGCGGCGCTGGGCGCCAGGGCGGTCGGGCGGCCGGTCAAGGTCGCGATGCAGCGGCCGCTGATGGCCAACAACGCCACCCACCGCCCCGCGACCACGCAGCGCATCCGGATCGGCGCGAGCAAGGACGGCAGCATCCAGGCGATCGCGCATGAAAGCGGATCGGGCGATCAGCCCGGCGGCGGCCCCGAAACGGCGGTCAACCAGACCAAGCTGCTCTATGCCGGTCCCAACCGCCTGACCTCGATGCGGCTCGCGGTGCTCAACCTGCCGGAGGGCAATGCGATGCGCGCGCCCGGCGAGGCGCCTGGCATGATGGCGCTGGAAATCGCCATGGACGAAATGGCCGAGAAGCTGGGGCTGGACCCGGTCGCCTTCCGCGTGAAGAACGACACCCAGGTCGACCCCGAAAAGCCCGAGCGCCGCTTTTCGCAGCGCCAGCTGGTGCGCTGCCTGGAGGAAGGCGCGCAGCGTTTCGGCTGGTCGCGGCGCAGCGCCAAGCCCGCCCAGGTCCGCGACGGCCGCTGGCTGGTCGGCATGGGCGTCGCCTCCGCCTTCCGCAATCATATGAACATGAAGTCGGCCGCGCGGGTCACGCTGGGCAAGGACGGTCGCCTCGTCGTCGAAACCGACATGACCGATATCGGCACCGGCAGCTATACGATCATCGCCCAGACCGCTGCCGAGATGATGGGCGTGCCGATGGACAGGGTCGATGTCCGGCTGGGCGACTCCGCCTATCCCGTATCGGCGGGCTCGGGCGGGCAGTTCGGCGCGGCCAATGCGACGGCCGGGGTCTATGCCGCGTGCGTGAAGCTGCGCGAGGCGATCGCGCAGCGGCTGGGCTTCAACTCGGCCGACCTCAGCTTTGCAGGGGGCAAGGTCACGGGCGGCAACCGATCGGTCGCGCTGCGCGATGCCGTCGCCGCCGGTCCGCTGTCCGCCGAGGACCGGATCGAGTTCGGCGAGCTCGACAAGACGTACCAGCTGTCGACCTTCGGCGCGCATTTCGTCGAGGTCGGGGTGGACGCCTATACCGGCGTCACCCGCCTGCGCCGGATGCTGGCGGTCTGCGCGGCGGGGCGCATCCTCAATCCCAAATCGGCACGCAGCCAGATGATCGGCGCGATGACCATGGGTGTCGGCTCGGCGCTGATGGAGGAACTGGCGGTCGACACGCGCTTCGGCTTCTTCGTCAACCACGACCTGGCCGGCTATGAGGTGCCGGTCCATGCCGACATCCCGCATCAGGAGGTCGTCTTCCTGGAGGAAGCCGATGACAAGGCCAATCCGATGAAGGCCAAGGGCGTGGGCGAGCTGGGCCTGTGCGGGGTCGGCGCGGCGGTGGCGAATGCGGTCTATAACGCGACCGGCGTGCGCATTCGTGACTATCCGCTGACGCTGGAAAAGCATCTCGACCGGCTGCCAGCCATGGCGTGATCGACCGTCGGCTTTCCCCTTCGCCTGATATCGTCAGGACCTATGCAGAGCATGGTCTGCCCCGCTAAGGTCATCATGATACCGCTCCCCAAAGGGGATCGGATGACAGGAGGGGGCTCGGCAGGGCGATATGAACGACGCGATCGACAGTTTCTGGCAGACGGCGGGGGGCATATTGTCGCCGCATGGCCCGGCGACCGCAGCGCAGGCGGCCAGCTATGCCCCCGGCGACTTCAGCATCCATTTCTTCCTGCAACTCGCCGTCATCCTGTTCGCCTGCCGCATCGTCGGATGGCTGGGGCAGCGCTTCCTGGCGCAACCGCCGGTCGTGGGGGAGATGATCGCGGGCGTGGTGCTGGGCCCCTCGCTGCTGGGACTGGCCTTTCCCGAGCTTCAGGCCGCGATCTTCCCCAAGGAGACGCGCAACATCCTCTATGCCGGGGCGCAGCTCGGGGTGGCGCTCTACATGTTCCTGGTCGGCCTGACGCTGCGGCTCGACCATTTCCAGTCCAAGGCGCGCAGCGCGTTGGCGGTGTCGGCCTCGGGCGTCATCGCGCCGTTCCTGATCGCGGCGGTCATCACGCCTGCGCTGCTGACCGTACCGGGGCTGTTCGCGCCGGGCATCAGCCAGGCCAATGCCACGCTGTTCATGGGCGCCTGCATCGCGCTGACCGCCTTTCCGATGCTGGCGCGGATCATCAACGAACGCGGGCTGGCCGACAGTCCGCTGGGCACCCTGTCGCTGGCGGCGGGGGCGTTCGATGACGCGACGTCCTGGTGCGTGCTGGCGGTGGTGCTGGCGACGTTCGGCGGGGGCAGCGGGGTCGCGATCCTCGCGATCGGCGGCGCGTTCCTGTATGTCGGTTTCCTGATCCTGTTCGGCCGCCGCATCCTCGCCCCGCTCGGCCGCGCGGTCGAGGCGCGGGGCGAGATGAGCATGAACGTGCTGGCGATCACGTTGATGGCCTTCTGCATCTCGGCCTTCATCATGGACGCGATCGGGGTCCACGGCATATTCGGCGGCTTCATCCTGGGCGTCTTCATGCCGCGCGGACTGTTCGTCGCCGAGCTGAAGAAGAAGGTCGAGCCGCTGGCCGTCGTCCTGCTGCTGCCGATGTTCTTCACCTATTCGGGGCTCAACACCCGGATGGACATGGTCAATTCCCTCCCGCTGCTGCTGATCGCGCTGGGCATCCTGGCCGCATCGATCGCGGCGAAGTTCGGCGCCTGCTATCTCGCGGCGCGGGTGTGCGGCGAGGACAACCGGACCGCGATGGGCATCGGCGCGCTGATGAACTCGCGCGGGCTGATGGAGCTGATCATCATCAATATCGGGTTGCAGAAGGGGATTATCGGCCCCGCGCTGTTCTCGATGCTGGTGCTGATGGCGATCGTCACGACGATGATGGCCAGCCCGCTGTTCGAGTTGGTCTATGGCCGCCGGGCGCGGGTGATGGGCGAGATGGAGACGCTGAAAAGCGCCCGCGTCTGACGGCGAAGGCTGTCACCGCATCGCCACGCCCCGTTTCGTTTACAGTCTGTCAACGGGATTGACCCAGAAGGGGCGCGGCCGACCCATTCCAACAGGATCCATCAGATGAAACGGGGCAAATTCTTCGTCATTGCGGGCATCGTGCTCGTGCTGGCCCTTCTGGCGTTCATCGCCATGGCGCTGCTGCGCCGCCCGGTCGACAAGGCCGAGCCCGCCCCCGTCTTCGTCGACCGCCCCGCCCCCGCCATAGCCCCCGCCGCCGCACAGGCCGCCGCGACCAAGGCGCCCGGCGATGCCGCCGCGCAGAAGCGCCTGGGCGATGCGATGCTCGCCGCCCGCCGCTTCGACGAGGCTGCCGCCGCCTATCGCGCCTCGCTGGCGATCGATCCCAACCAGTCGACCGCCTGGTCGGCGCTCGGCGAAGCGGTGATGCAGACGACCAAATCCAACTCCGCCGACCTCCCCGCCCCCGCCGCCGAAGCCTTTCGCAAGGCGCTGGCGCTCGATCCCCGCGACCCGCGCGCCCGTTTCTATTTCGCGATGGAAAAGGATCTGAAGGGCCAGCATGACGAAGCGGTGGGCGACTGGCTGGCGCTGTTGCGCGACGTGCCCGCCGGTTCGGATGCCGACGAAGCCGTGCGCGCGGCGCTGGCCGCCTCGATCAAGCGCAACATCGCGCTGATCCGCCAGGCCGCCGACGAGGCCGGACGCGCCCAGCCGCGCTACAAGTCGCAACCCTGATCCCCAGCCGTACGCCGCATCGCGGCGTCCGGCCCCCTCCTCGACACAAGGGCATGAGCGGCGATCCGTTCATGCCCTTTTTTTCGTGGCCTTGGGTCGTCCCATGCCCGATCATATGAGCGTTATACTCACGTCCCCTCCGGCCCCTTGCGTCGGCTGGGCAAGGCCCGTGCCGTCCCTTTGACTGATGCAGGATAACCATCCACTTTTCCGTTGTTTAATCCGGCAATCTGCCACAGATTGCCTGCGCCGCGAGGTCATAAAGGCCCCGGCATGCGGGACGCGGAATGCGGGACGGACTCTCCGTCCGGGCGCCGCTTCCGCGTTCATAAATGATAGCGCTACTAGGAGGGGATATGCTGAAACGGATGGGGATCGCCTTGTTGGCCTCGGCCAGCGTGATCGCGGGGGCCCAGGCGGTCCGGGCACAGTCGCTGGCCGTCACCCCGGCGGAGACGCTCGAGCGCCAGGGGCTGACCGTCATGGTCGACCAGAATCAGTTCAGCCCGATCTTCTTCGACGAGAAGAATGCCGGGCTCCAGATCGTCCTGCATGGCGAGCGGATCGCGACCGATGGCGCGGTGCGATTGAACCGCACGCCCGAACAATGGGACCCGGTCCCCGCCTTCATCAGCCGGACGCGCGGGACCGAGCCCAATCAGGTGGTGGTCCGATCCACCTATAAGGACGTCGATCTGGGTTATCGGGTGAAGGTGACGGCAGAGGGCGACGGGTTTCGCATCGCGGTCGACCTCGACAAGCCGCTGCCCGCGGCGCTGGCGGGCAAGGCGGGGTTCAACCTCGATTTCCTGCCGACCAGCTATTTCGGCAAGACCTATCTGATGGACAGCGCGCCGGGGCTCTTCCCGCGTCATGCCACGGGACCGATGCGCAAGGACGGGTCGGGCGATCCGATGCCGCTGGCCGCCGGGGGCAAGTCGATCACCCTGTCGCCCGAAGATCCGCTGACCCGCGTCACCATCACCTCGGACGCCGGGGCGCTGGAACTCTATGACGCGCGCAACCGGGCGCAGAATGGCTGGTTCGTCGTCCGCTCGCTGATCGCGGCCGGGGCCAGGGAGAATGCCGTCGTCTGGCATGTCCGCCCCAATGTCGTGAAGGACTGGGTCCGCGCGCCGGTCGTCTCGTTCAACCAGGCGGGCTATACGCCGGGCCGATCCAAGATCGCGCTGATCGAGACCGATCCGCACGGTTTCGCCCCCGCCGAGGCCGAACTCGTCCGCCTGGCCGCCGACGGAACCCGGCAATCGGTGCTGCGCAGCCGCGTCACCCCGCGCGGACGCTGGATGCGCTATAATTACGCCGCCTTCGACTTCTCGCAGGTCCGCGAACCGGGCGTCTATGCCATTTCCTATGGCGGCCAGGTGACCAACCCGTTCCGCATCGCGCCCGACGCCTATGACCGCATCTGGCAGACCTCGCTCGACACCTTCATCGCCGAGCAGATGGACCATGTCGGCATTCGCGAACAATATCGCGTCTGGTCCGCCCCCTCGCATCTGGACGATGCGCGCCAGGCGCCGCCCAATCACGTCCATTTCGACGGCTATAAAATGGGTCCGACCCTCGATTCGCCGTTCAAGCCGGGTGAGCATATTCCGGGGCTGGACGTCGGCGGCTTCCAGGATGCGGGCGATTACGACATCCAGACGCCGCAAAACGCCGCCGTGGTCCGCGATCTGGCCTGGGGGCGTGAGCTTTACGGGCTGGACTGGGACGAGACGAGCGTGGACGAGGCCGCCCGTGCGGTCGAAATCCGCAAGCCCGACGGCCAGCAGGACGCGGTCCAGCAGATCCGCCACGGCGCGCTGCAACTGCTCGCCCAGTACAAGGTGTTCGGCCATGCGATCGTTGGCATCATCGACCCCGTCCAGCGGCAATATGCTCATCTGGGCGATGCGGGGTCCCAGACCGACAATCTGACCTATGACGCCTCGCTGGGCGTGGCGGAGCGGCGCGGCGGATCGTCGGGCGCGCAGGACGATCGCTGGGCCTTCACCACCGATCTGCCCGCCAACAATCTGGCGGTGGCGGGCGCGCTGGCCGCCGCCTCGCGCGCGCTGGCCGACAGCGACCCGACCATGGCCGCCGAGGCGTGGGATGCCGCCAAGACGCTGTGGTCCCGCCAGCAAAAGGGCCCGGTCAAGGCGGGTGACGGGCGCGACGATTCGGGATCGCCCTGGTCGGCGGAGGGCGCCAATGTCGGCGCGACGGTGGAAATGCTGATCACCAGCAAGGGCGACCGCGTCTATGCCGATCGCCTCCGCGCGCTGATGCCGGTGGTGGCCAAGAGCTTCGAATGGGTCGGGGCCTCGGCGATCCGCGCCCTGCCCTTCATGGACGCCAAGTACCGGGCCGCACTGGTGCCGCTGGTCCGGCAGGCCAAGGCGACGCTCGACGCCGATCTGGCCAAAAACCCCTTCGGCGTACCGATCAGCGAAGCCAATTGGGCCGGATCGCATCAGGTCGTCGCGTTCGGATCGAACATGTACCTGATGCACAAGGCGTTCCCGGAGATCGTCGGGACCGAATACACGCTGAACGCGATCGACTATGTGCTGGGGCGGCACCCGGCGAACAACCTGTCGCTCGTCTCGACGGTGGGTACCGCGTCCAAGCTGATCGGCTATGGTCACAACCGCGCCGATTACGGCTTCATCCCCGGCGGGCTGGTGCCGGGCGTGCTGATCGTGAAGCCGGACTTCCCCGAGTTGAAGACCGACTGGCCGTTCCTGTGGTTCGAGAACGAATATACGGTCGCGACCACCTCGGCCTATATCCTCGCCGCCAATGCCGCGATCGCGGCGACCCGCGAAACCCACTGACCCGAACGGGGCGAGACGCGATCGTCTCGCCCCACCGCACCCGCTCGACCATGACAAATACGTCATGATGGCATCCATAAATTGACTGCCGTGGCAGCTATTGCCATGGCAGTCATATGGCTCACCAAGATACTGCCCATTTCGATCCCGAACGCTCGGTCGGTTATCTGACCAAGCGCGTGTTCCAGCTCGCCCGGATCGGGATGGAGCCGATCTTTCAGGATGAGGAAGTCACCCATGTCCAGTGGAGCGCGCTGATGACGCTGCTCTGCGGTTTCGGGGAGACGGCGGCGGAGATGTCGCGCCACCTGTGCCACGATACCGGCGCGACGACGCGGATCATCGACACGCTGGAGGAGCGCGGCCTGATCGCGCGCCGCCGCTGCACATCCGATCGCCGGGTCGTCCGCCTCGCGCTGACCGAGGCCGGGCGCATCGTCGCGGAACGCTGCAAGGTCAAGGTCGTCACCCTGTGGAACGACTGGATGGCCGACTGGTCGCAGGAGGATGCCGACCAGCTCGTCGCCCTTCTCCTCCGGCTCCGCGACCGTCTGGAGACACAGGCATGAAGCGGTCGGCATTCCTCACCGCCCTTTTGCTGGCGGGCTGTTCGGTGCCGCAGGCGCATCCCGCCATCGCCCCGGTCGCGACCGACACGCTGGGTCTGGGCACCGCGCAGGCGCCGCTGGTGGCGACCGAGTGGTGGCATGGGCTGGGCGATCCGCAGCTCGACCGGATCGTCGGCGATGCGCTGTCCGGCAATCCGTCGCTGGAGATCGCGATGGCGCGGCTGCGCCAGGCCGAGTCGGTGCTGGCCAGCCGCCGGGCGGAGGACGGCCCCGCCGTGTCGCTCGACGCGCAGGAGCAATATAGCCGCATCTCGGGCCGCTACACCATTCCGCCGCCCTATGCGGGGACGACCCAATGGCTGGGGCAGGCACAGGCCAGTCTCAACTGGACGATCGACCTGTTCGGGCGACAGGCCGCCGCGATTCAGGCGGCGCGCGCCTCCACCCGCGCGGCGATGCTCGACGTGACGGCGGCGCGGCTTGCGCTCGCAGGATCGGTCGCGCAGACCTATGTCGAACTCGCCCGTGCCGAGCGTCAAGCGGCGATCGCGCGCCGGACCATCGATACACGCACCCGCTCGCTGGGGCTGGTGCAGGCGCGCATCCGCAACCACCTCGCCAGCCAGCTCGACGCCAGCAGCGCGCAGACTTTGCTCGCCCAAGCGCGGGTCGCGCTGGCAAGGGCCGAGGCACAGGCGGCGCTGGCGCGCAACGCGCTGGCGGCGCTGGCCGGGCGGGGCCTCGACTATCCCGCGACGATCGCGCCGACGCGGATCGCGCTCGACACCGCGCTCCCCATGCCGGGCATCGTGCCCGCCGACCTGCTGTCCCGTCGCCCCGACATCGCCGCCGCGCTCGCCCGGATCGAGGCCGCGAAGGGCGGGCAGGAGGTCGCGCGCAAGGCGTTCCTGCCCAATGTCAATCTGATGGCGCTGGCGGGGTTCCAGGCGGTCGGGCTGGGCAATCTGTTCACCGCCGATGCCGGGACCGTCGGCGCCGGGCCCGCCATCCACCTGCCGATCTTCGACAGCGGGCGGCTTCGCGCGGGCCTGGCCGGCGCGACCGCCGCGCTCGACCTGGCGACCGCCGATTATAACGACCGGGTCGTCGGCGCGGTGCGCGAGGCCGCCGATGCGGTGACGCGCAGCCGCACCCTCGCCACCGAGCGCGCCCGCCAGAGCGAGGTCACGCGCGGACTGGCCGAGACGCGCCGCCTGAACGCCATTCGCGTATCGAGCGGGCTGCAATCGCAACTGGGGTTGATCGACCCCGATATCCGCCAGCTGGAGGCCGATCAGGCCGACGCCAATCTCGCCGCCGACGCGGTCCAGGCGCGGATCGCGCTGGCCGTCGCCCTGGGCGGCGGTTTCTCTCCTTCCACCGAAAGCACGCCCCGATGAGCGACACCGCCACCGCTGCCCCCTCCCCCGCGCCCGCTGGCAAGCCCAGGGCGCGCAAGACCGGCCTGACCATCCTGGCGGTCGTCGTGGTGATCGCCGCGATCGTCTGGGCCGTGTTCCACTTCCTGCTCGCCAAGCCCGAGGAAGAGACCGACGACGCCTATGTCGCGGGCGATGTGGTGGCGATCACCGCGCGCGATCCTGGCACGGTGCTCGCCATCCATGCCGACAACACCCAGACGGTGAAGCAGGGCGCGCCGCTGATCGACCTGGACCCCGCCACCGCCGATGTCGGCGTGGCCTCGGCCGCCGCCGAGCTGGCGCGCGCGGTCCGCGCGACGCGGGCGGACTTCACCAAGGTCAACCAAAGCGGCGCGGCCATCGTCCAGGCGCAGGCCGAGCTGACCCAGGCGCAGGCCGATTATGCCCGCCGCCGGGGTGCCGCCGCCGAGGGGGCCGTGTCGGGCGAGGAGCTGTCGCACGCCGCCGACGCGGTAAAGGTCGCGACCGCCAACCTGAACCTCGCCCGCGCCCAGGCGGCGCAGGCGCGCACCGCCGTGCAGGGGACCGAGGTATCGACCAACCCGTCGGTCCTCGCCGCGATCGCCGCCTATCGCCGCGCCGCCATCGCGCGCAGCCATATGCACGTCGTCGCCCCGATCACCGGCGTCGTCGCGCAGCGCACCGTGCAGGTCGGCCAGCAGGTCGCCGCCGGAACCCCGCTGATGGCGGTGGTGCCGCTCGACCGGCTCTGGGTCGACGCCAATTTCCGCGAGACCCAGTTGAAGGACCTGCGGATCGGCCAGCCCGCGACGATCGTCGCCGACATCTATGGCGGCAAGATCGTCTATCACGGCAAGGTTATCGGCCTGGGCGCGGGCAGCGGCAACGCCTTCGCGCTGCTGCCGCCGCAAAATGCCAGCGGCAACTGGATCAAGATCGTCCAGCGCGTGCCGGTGCGGATCGGGCTGGACGCCAATGAGCTTCGCCAGAACCCGCTGCGCGTCGGCCTGTCGGCGACCGTCACGGTCGATACCGCCGACCAGCGCGGCCCGCGCATCGGTGCCCCTGCAAGCCAGACCTATCGCACCCCCGCGACCGACGGCAACGATCCCGCGATCGAGGCGCGGATCGCGCAGATCATCGCGGCCAATCGCTGATGGCGGGCGCCCCTCCCCAGGCGGGCGCGGGGGACGGCCCCGCTCCGCTGAAAGGCGCCTCGCTGGCGCTGATCGCCTTCGCGCTGGCGCTGGGCACCTTCATGCAGGTGCTCGATTCGACCATCGCCAACGTCTCGCTGCCCACCATCGCGGGCAATCTGGGCGTCAGTTCGGACAACTCGACCTGGGTCGTCACCGCCTTCGCCGTCGCCAACGGCGTGGCGGTGCCGCTGACCGGCTGGCTGATGGGCAAGTTCGGGGTGGTGCGGACATTCTGCGTCTCGGTCTTCCTGTTCACCATCGCCTCGTTCCTGTGCGGCATCGCATGGGACCTGTCCTCGCTGATCGGTTTCCGCGTGCTTCAAGGCGCGGTATCGGGGCCGATGATCCCGGGCAGCCAGGCGCTGCTGATCTCGATCTTCCCGCCGCAGAAACGCTCGACCGCGCTCGGCATCTGGTCGATGACGACGCTGGTCGCGCCGATCATGGGGCCGATCCTGGGCGGCTACATCTCCGACAATTATCACTGGAGCTGGATCTTCCTGATCAACGTGCCGGTCGGCCTGTTCTGCGCCGGTGTCTGCTGGCGCGGCCTGTCGAGCCGGGAAACGCCGACCCGCAACCTGCCGATCGACAAGGTCGGGCTCATCATGCTGGTCGTCTGGGTCGGGGCGCTCCAGATGATGCTCGACCTGGGCAAGAATGATGACTGGTTCCATTCGACCCGGATCGTGGTGATGACGGTGATCGCCATCGTCGGCTTCGTCGCATGGCTGATCTGGGAGATGACCGACGCCAACCCGGCGGTCGACCTGTCGCTGTTCAAGGGGCGCAATTTCAGCATCGGGACGCTGGCCTTCTGCCTCGGCTATGCCGTGTTCTTCGCCAACACGCTGCTGCTGCCGCTCTGGCTCCAGACGCAGCTCGGCTATACCGCGACCTGGGCGGGGCTGGTCGCCGCGCCCAGCGGGGCGGTGGCGGTGGTCCTCACCCCCATCGTCGCGCGGCTGTCGGGCAAGGTCGATGCGCGGATCATGGCGACCATCGCCTTTGCCGCCTTCGGCCTGTCCTACTGGATGCGCTCGGGGCTCAACACCTCGGCCAGCTTCAGCGACTTCGTCCTGCCGCTGATGGTTCAGGGGATCGCGATGAGCACCTTCTTCCTCGCGATGCTGACCATCGCGCTGGACGGCGTGCCCCAGCATCGCATTCCGTCGGCGACCGGCATTTCCAATTTCGCGCGCATCACGGCGGGGAGTTTTGCCGCGTCGCTGACGACGACGATGTGGGACCGGCGCGAGGCGCTGCACCAGGCGCATCTGTCCGAGGCGATCGGCCAGAATCCGGTGTGGCAGATGGCGCGGACGGGTCTCAACCATCTGGGCCTGACCGATACCCAGGCCGCCGCCGCCGTCACCCGGCAGATGGTCGGCCAGGCCTATCTGCTGGCCTCGACCGACATCTTCTATGTGTCGGCCTGGCTGTGCATCGTGCTGGCGGCGCTGACCTGGTTCACCCGGCGACCCAAGCCGCATGACGGCCCGATCGCGGCGGATTGACGAAACGAGGCGCCCGGGGCTTTCAACCTCGGGCGCTTTGGCGTTAGGCTCCCGGAAAAGGGAGATGGATGATGCTGAAAACATGGGCGATCCTTGCCGCGCTGGCGACTGCGCAAGTCCCGGCCGATCCGCATCTGCCCGGCCGCGTGAACGACAGCATCGCCCCCACCCTGCCCGCCGGATTGCAGCGCGGCGTCCTGATCGTCTCCAAGACCAATGGATGGCGGCATATCGAGCATATCCCGCACTCCAATACCGTGCTGGCCGGGATCGCCAGCGAACTGGGCCGCGCCAGCTTCACCACCGAGAATGCCGCCATCTTCAACGACGACCAGCTATCGCGCTTCTCGGTCATCGTCCTCAACAGCGCCAGCGGCGATTTCCTGAGCGCCGAGCAGCAGGCGGCCTTTGCGCGCTTCGTCGCGCGCGGTGGCGGGGTCGTGGCGCTGCACGCGGCGGGCGACGACAGCCACAAGGCGCCCTGGTATGCCGATACGATCATCGGCACGACCTTTATCGGCCATCCGGGCGGCGCGGATCACATCCAGCCCGCGCGGGTCGTCGCGGTCCGGCCGGACCATCCCGTGCTTCGCGGCGTGACGATGCCCTGGGTCGCGCGCGACGAGTGGTACAGCTTCGACGCCAATCCGGCGGCGCGCGGCATGACCGTGCTCGCCCGCGTCGACGAGGGCAGCTATCGCCCCGGCGAGCGGCTGCGCATGGGCGCGGACCATCCCGTGCTGTGGATCAACCCGCGTAGCAGGGGGCGGGTCGTCTATTCCGCGCTGGGGCATGAGCCGCAGCTCTATGACGATCCCGCCTATCGCCGCATCCTGACCAACGCGATCCGCTGGGCGGCGCGCTGACCCGGCGGGTCAGCACTCGACGACGTTGACCGCCAGCCCGCCCAGGCTGGTTTCCTTATATTGCGACTTCATGTCCTCGCCGGTCTGGCGCATCGTCTCGATCACCTGATCCAGGCTGACGATGTGCCGCCCGTCGCCGTGCAGCGCGAGATAGGCGGCGTTGATCGCCTTGATCGCGCCCATCGTATTGCGCTCGATACACGGGATCTGGACGAGCCCGCCGATCGGGTCGCAGGTCAGCCCCAGATTATGCTCCATGCCGATCTCGGCGGCATTCTCGACCTGCGCGGGAGTGCCGCCCAGCGCCGCCGCCAGCCCCGCCGCCGCCATCGAGCAGGCGACGCCGACCTCGCCCTGGCAGCCCATCTCCGCCGCCGATATGGAGGCCCGCTTCTTGTAGAGCATCCCCACCGCCGCCGCCGTCAGCAACAGGGTACGAACCCCGTCGCGCGTCGCACCATGGACGAAGGCCTCGTAATAGCGCAGCACCGCCGGGATGACCCCGGCCGCGCCGTTGGTCGGGGCGGTCACGACCCGTCCGCCCGCCGCATTCTCCTCATTGACTGCCAGCGCCCACAGGCTGACCCATTCGAACACCAGGCTGGGATCGGTGCGCGGCCCCCGGTCGAGCAGCTTCTGCTTGATCGCCTGCGCACGGCGCTGGACCTTCAGCCCGCCGGGCAGGATGCCCGTCGCGGTACAGCCGCGATCGATCGCGCCCACCATCGCATCGCGAACCCGGTCGAGAAACGCGTCCGTCTCCGCATCCTCGCGCCACGCCGCCTCGTTGGCGCGGACGATCTGCGCGATCGACAAGCCGGTATCCCCGGTACGCTCGAGCAGTTCCGCACCGGAAGCGAAGGGATAGGCCAGTCGCCGGTTGGTCCGCGCCAGTTCGGCCCCCTCCATCCGGATCGCACCGCCGCCGATCGAGTAGAAGCGCCGCACCACCGAACTGCCGTCGGACAGGAAGGCGGTGAAGACCATCCCGTTGGGATGGGCGGGCAGGAAGCCGGGGCGGAACAGCAGATCGGCCTCGGGATCGAAATCCATCGCATGCCGCCCGTCGAGCGTGATCCGCCGCGTCTCGCCCGATCCGCGCGAGCAGTCCCTCAACGGCGTCGGGATCGATCGTCTCGGGCGTCTCCCCCGCCAGGCCCAGCAGGACGGCACGGTCGCTATGGTGCCCGCGCCCGGTCAGCGATAGCGATCCGAACAGCTCGGCCTGCACCCGCACCGGGATCAGCCCGGTGTCGAGCATCTCGACCGCAAAGGCCTTGGCGGCGCGCATGGGCCCGACCGTGTGCGAACTGGAAGGGCCGATACCGATCGTGAACAGCTCGGTCACGCTGACCGCGGCGACACTGTCTTCGCCACGCGGCAGCGCGGTCACGGGAGGGACTGGCAGGGTCAAGATCGTTCCATTTGTAACGAATAGACCCATGGACTAGCCCAGCCGGTCGCCCCTGGCCACCCCGCGATCAGGCGAGCGGCGCCAGCACCTCATAGGCGTCCTGCGCCAGCGGAGTCTGGAACTGGCACCCCGCCGCGAAATCGTCCGCCCAGACGATCCGGGCGATCACCTGCCCCACCTTGGGCAGCCGCAGCCAGATCGTCATCCCGCTGCGCAACTCGGTATAGGTTTCCAGCCGGGCGCCGTGGGTCGAAATGTCGAGGACGCGGCACAGCGCGCGGGCCAGGCCGTCGCCCTCATAATCGGCCTCCACCTTCACCTCCGTCCGCTTCGAGCGACGGCGGGCCGGGATTTTCAAGGGCTCGAATTCGGCGGCGAACATGCAGGCAATGCTAAAGCGAGGTGGTAAATACATCGCAAACGATTTGCCCGCCGCGCGCGGCGGATACAAAAAACCCGGCCCCTCCGCATGGGAGGCGCCGGGTCCTTTGCGACGGCACGGCCCCGCAGGGCCAGGCCATTACTTGCGGAGCGTGAGACCGCCACCGAAGCGCTTGTTGAAGCGCGCGACCTGACCGCCGGTGTCCAGCATCTGGCCACGACCGCCGGTCCAGGCCGGGTGCGCCAGCGGATCGATGTCGAGCTGCATCGTGTCGCCTTCCTTGCCCCAGGTGGAGCGGGTTTCGAACACGGTGCCGTCGGTCATCTGGACCTTGATCATGTGATAGTCGGGGTGCGTATCGGTCTTCATGATATTGCTCCGGAAAATGGCTGGTTCCGACCAGCCTTAAAGCTCAAGGCGCGGCCCATAGCGGACCGCGCCCCGATAGTCAAAAGCGACGTGAGCCCTTACGCCTCGGCGGGCGGATCGGCGATCATCGCGGTGAAATTGGCCTCCGCCACGGCGACGCCGTCGATCTTGGCGACACCCGCGAACTTGCACACGCGGGTCCGCTTCGACACGAACTCCACCTCCAGATGGAGGAGGACGCCGGGTTCCACGGGCTTGCGGAACTTCACGCCGTCGATCGACATGAAATAGACGAGCTTGCCCGAATTGGCGAGGCCCAGGCTTTCCACGCCCAGGACACCGGCGGCCTGCGCCAGCGCCTCGACGATCAGCACGCCGGGCATGATCGGACGGCCAGGATAATGGCCCTGGAAAAACGCCTCGTTGATCGTCACCGCCTTCACCGCGCGGATCGACGTGTCGAGGACCAGTTCCTCGACACGATCGACCAGCAACATCGGGTAACGGTGCGGGATCGCCGCCATGACCCGCGTGACGTCCAGCGGGCCGAGGACGGTCTTCGCCTCGTCGTTCACAACGTCGCTCACGAAGCGATTACCGGCCGCTGTTCTGGCGACGCGCGGGCGCCGGAGCCGGGGTGGCGGCCGGAGCGGCGGCGGGGGCGGCGCCCTGCTGGCCACCCTGCTGACCGGGCTGCCAGCCCGCCGGCGGGGTGATGCTGACGGTCGGGACCAGCTTGTCCAGCTCGGCCGTCACCGCCGAGGTGATGTCGGCGGTCGGCTGCATGAACAGCACCGCCTGCGGGCTGACCAGCAGACTGACATTCTTGGCGCGGACGGCGTTCTGCACCGCTTCGCCCAGCTTGGCCTGGAGCTGCTCGACGGCATAGGTCTGCGCGCGGACGGCGGGCTGGGTCAGGCGGGCCAGTTCCTGCTCGGCGGCCTGCTGCTTGGTCTGGATCGCCTGCGCCTGGGTGCGCAGCGCCGCTTCGTTGGCGTTGGGGGCCGAACGCGCGGTCTGGAACGCCTGGACCAGCGGGTTCAGCTCGGCAGCGAGCGCGGTGCGGCGGGTCTCGGCCTGGTCGAGCTGCGCCTTGTAGGTCGTCTCGATCTGCTGGCGGGCGGTCGCCCAGGCGCGCGAACCGGCGATCGCACCCTGCGGGTCGGCCACGGCGACGCCGTTCACCTGCGCACTCGCGGTCGTCGCGACGGTCGCGGCCGGGGCCACCAGGGCCGCCGCGAGGAGGAGCTTGGAAATCGTCTTCATCAGAACTGCGTCCCTACGTTGAAAGTGATGAGCTTGGGGTCGTCGCCCGGCTGCGTGACCAATGCCTTGGCCAGGTCGATGCGCAGCGGTCCAAATGGTGAATTCCAGTTCACACCGATGCCGATCGACACGCGCGGACGCCAGGTGCCGCCGTAGAACTGCTCTTCGGCATAGTTGGTATTCTGCGCGATCGTGTTGGTGCTGGTGCCCGAGCAGGTTCCGCCCGACGTCGCCGAGAAGCCGACCGAGCAGGTGGTGAACTGCCCCGCATTGTCCGACCCGGTCGGCACGACGTAGAGCTGCCGCCCCTGCCCGTCCTTGAGCAGCGAGGGGGCGAGCGTCTTCGACCCGTCCTTGTTGAACAGCAGATTGCCGTTGGCGTCGCGCGCCTGCGGGAAGTCGAGCGACGGCAACGGGCGGGTGATGCCCCACAGGCTGCCCGCCTGGACATAGATGCTGGGCCGCAGACCCATTTCGCGCGCACCCGAGCCCAGCGGAATCTCGAGTTCGGCGCGCGTCAGATAATAAGCGCGGCCGCCCAGCGCGTCGTCGACGATCTGGTCGCGATCGGTCTGACGCGACTGCGATCCGTCGGTGCCGATGACATAGGGCACGCGCAGCACGCGCGGACCGACGCCGCGAATGTCGAAGCCACGGAACTGCGGCTCGCCCAGATAGAAGCGGTCGACGATACGCACCGGGTCGATGCCGGGACCGCGGCTGTCCTCCAGCGAGTGGATATAGCCGCCCTCGCCCAGCACCGAGAAGACGAAGCCCTTGCCCAGACCCCAGAACTTCGCGCCTTCGCCACGGGTGCGGATATATTTCACGTCGCCGCCCAGACCGGCAAAGTCCTGGCTGAACGAGAAACGCTGACCCGCGGTCGGACGCAGACGGCTGTTCAGGCTGTCATAGATCAGCGAATAGCCGACCGACGAGGTCCAGCGATTGCCGATCGCGTCGCAAAGATAACGGCCCGCCGTCTGGAAGTTACAGCTGCCATCGGCGTTGAAGAAGGACGAGGCCAAACCGACCTCGTCATAGGTCAGGCCATAGCGACCCGACAGCGACCAATATTCGGTCAGCGGCACGCCCGCGCGCACCTGGAAGCCGGTCGACACCTGGCTATAGGTCGTCTGGCGGGTGGTGCCCAGATAGTTGAACGAGTTATAGTCGCGACGGAACACGTCGACGCCCAGCGCGACGTTCTTGTCGAACACATAAGGCTCGGTGAAGCCCAGCTCGATCGACTTGGAATAGGCCGAATAGTTCACGCCCGCGCGCAGTTCCTGGCCCTTGCCGCGGAAATTGCGCTGGGTGATGTTCGCCTGGATGATGAAGCGTTCCAGCGACGAATAGCCCGCCGACAGCTGGAGCGAGCCGGTGGACTGTTCCTCGGTGTTGGTTTCCAGCACGATTCGGTCGGGGGTCGAGCCGGGGTTCTGCTTGACCTCCAGCTTTTCCTGGAAATAGCCGAGCGAATTGATGCGGTCCTGGCTGCGGCGGACCTGGAAGCTGTTGAACGCATCGCCCTCGGCCACGCGGAACTCGCGGCGGACGACCTTGTCCTGGGTCTGCGTGTTGCCGTTGATGTCGATCCGCTCGATATAGGTCCGCTTCGCCTCGGCGATGTTGAACGTGATCGACATGGTCAGCGTGTCCTTGTCACGCTGGAACTCGGGGTTCACGTCGGTAAAGGCATAGCCGAACAGGCCCGCCGTCTGGCTGAGGCTGTCGATCGAATCCTCGATCAGCTTGGCATTGTACCAGTCGCCCTTCTTCATCGGCAGCGACTGGGCGAGCTTTTCATTGTCAAAGTCGCGGATCTGGCTGTCGACCTTGACGTCGCCGAACTTGTAGCGCGGGCCTTCCTCCACCACATAGGTGATGATGAAATCCTTCTTGTCCGGGGTCAGCTCGGCCACCGCGCTGGTCACGCGGAAATCGGCATAGCCGTTGGACAGATAGAAGGCGCGCAGCTTCTGCTGGTCGGCGGCCAGGCGATCCTGGTCGTAGCTGGTGGCCGAGGACAGGAAGCGAAACCAGCGCGACTGCTTGGTGTACATCGCACCGCGCAGCTCGTCGTCGGAGAATTTCTCGTTGCCGATGATGTTGATCTGGCGGACCTTGGACTTCGGCCCCTCGCTGATCTCGAACACCACATCGACGCGGTTCTGGTCCAGATTGACCATCTTGGGGTCCACCACCGCGCCGAACCGGCCCTGGCGGCGGTACAGCTCGACGATGCGCGCCACGTCCTGGCGGACGGCGGTGCGGGTGAAGATCTGCCGCGGCGCGAGCTTGATCTCCTTCTTGATCTTGTCTTCCTTCAGGCGCTTGTTGCCCTCCAGAATGACCCGGTTGATGATCGGGTTCTCGCGCACCCGCAGCACGATGTCACCGCTCTCGACGCCCGAGATCGAATAGTCGGCGAACAGCTCGGACGCCTGGAGATCCTTCAGCGCCTGGTCGAGCGTTTCGGCCGAATAGGGAATGCCCACGCGCAGCTTGGTGTAGGAGAGCACCGTTTCGGGCTCGATCCGCTGCGCGCCCTCGACCCGCAGCGTCTTGATGATCCGCTGCGGCGCGGGCGTGGCGGCGGGCGCCGCCGCCTGTGTCGTCGTCCCGGCGGGCGTCGCGGGCGCGACCTGCGCCATGACGGGGACGCCCGACAGCATCGTGCCCGCCAGCAATAAGGCGCCTGCGCGCACAGTCTTGATACCCGTCATTGCTGTCACCAAACCCACCCCAGAAAAGTCGAACCGACCCCTGTCGTCCTCGCGCCCTGCCCCATCGGCGTCAGCCGATCAAGCCAGCGATATTTTTCCAAAGCCCCAAATTGCCCAGATCGTTGAACGTCACGAAGAGCATCAGGGCCAGGATCGCCACCAAACCGCCACGGAATGCCCATTCCTGGGCCACCGGCTCCAGGGGGCGACGTCGCACCGCTTCGATCGCATAGAAGAGAAGATGACCGCCATCCAGCATCGGCACTGGCAAGAGGTTGATGAACCCCAGATTGATGGACACCAGCGCCACGAAGAAAACAAAGGCGTCGAGGCCCAGCGCCATCTGCTCGCCCGAGACCTTGGCGATCGACACCGGCCCGCCCAGTTCCTTGACCGAGCGGCGGCCGGAAATCACCTGCCCCAGCGTCTCGACCATCATGCGGACGATTTCGCCGGTGCGCTTTACCGCCACCACCGGCGCGCGGAGAAGACCGACCGGGCGGACATCGACCGTGCCGGTGCCGCGCACGCCCAGGCGGCCGATGCGATAGCGGTTGCCGAAGCGATCGCGCTGCTCGTCGGTGCCGACGGTGACGTCGGTCGTGAACGGCACGCCGCTGCGCGTCGCCTCGATCGTCACCCGCTGTCCGGCGCGGATCTGCACATAGCGCGCGATATCGGCGAAATCGGTGACGGTGCGCCCGTCGATCGCCGTCACCCGGTCGCCGGGGCGCAGCGCCGAAGAGGCGGCGGCGCTTCCCGTCACGACCTCACCCACCACCGGCGGGATCACCGCCTCGCCATAGGCACAGGCAAAGCCCGCCAGGATCAGGATCGCCGCGACGAAATTGATCGCGGGGCCCGCCGCGACGATGATCGCGCGCTGCCACACCGGCTTGGCCTGGAACGTCCGTGCGCGCTCCTCGGGCGGGAGCGAGAGCCAGGCCGCGTCGGGCTGGCTGGCGGGGTTCATGTCGCCGGCGAACTTCACATAGCCGCCCAGCGGCAGCCACCCGATCTTCCACCGCGTACCGCGCCGGTCGGTCAGCCCGAACACCTCGTGCCCGAAGCCGATCGCGAAGGTTTCCGCCTTCACCCCGAACCAGCGCCCGGCGAGGTAATGACCCATCTCGTGCACGAACACGAGCGGACCGATGGCGAGAACAAAGGCCAGGATGGTCAACAACAGGCCGGGGGTTTCGATCAAACGACGCAATCCTCAACGCGCTCGCCCGCCAGCTCCCGCGTCTCCGCATCGATCGCGATCACCGCGTCGAGCGTTTCCGGCGGGGCCGGGTCGTAGCGATGGAGAATATCCTCAACGATTGCGGCAATTTCGAGGAAGCCGATGCGACGGGCGAGAAAAGCCGCAACCGCGACCTCATTGGCCGCATTCAGAATAGCCGGAGCCGCCCCACCCGCCTCCAGCGCGGCACGCGCCAGTCGCAGCGCGGGAAAGCGCACAGGGTCGGGCGCGGCAAAGTCCATCCGGCCCAGCGCGACCAGGTCGAGCGGCGCCATCGGCGTCGGCATCCGGTCCGGCCAGGCCAGGCAATGCGCGATCGGCACCCGCATGTCGGACGGCCCAAGCTGCGCCAGCATCGAGCCGTCGACATAATCGACCGCCGAATGGATCACCGATTGGGGATGCAACACGATCTCGATCCGGTCGGAGGGGACCGGGAACAGCCGGGCCGCCTCGATCAGCTCCAGCCCCTTGTTCATCATCGTCGCCGAATCGACCGAGATCTTCGCGCCCATCGACCAGTTGGGATGCGCCACCGCCTGTTCGGGGGTGACCTGGCGCATGGCGTCGGTGGTCCAGGTGCGGAACGGGCCGCCGCTGGCGGTCAGGACGATCCGGCGCACCCGCTCGGGTCGCGCAAAGTCGAAACATTGGTAGATGGCGTTGTGCTCGCTGTCGGCGGGCAACAGCGTCGCCCCCGCCTTCGCGGCCGCTGCCAACACCACCTCACCCGCCGAGACGAGCGGCTCCTTGTTGGCCAGCACCACCGTGCCGCCCTGGGCGATCGCGGCCATGGCGGGCTCCAGCCCGGCGCACCCGACGATCGCCCCCATCGTCCAGTCCGCGCCGCTCGCCGCCGCCTCGATCACCGCGGCACGTCCGCCCGCCACCCGCGTCCCGGTCCCCGCCAGCGCCGCACGCAGATCGGGCAGGCAGCGTTCGTCGGCGACCACCGCCAGCTCGGCATGGGTCCGCTTCGCCGCCGCCGCCAGCTTGGCGACATCACCATTGGCGGTCAGCGCGCGGACGCGGTAGCGATCGGGCTCGCGCTCGATCAGGTCCAGCGTCGAGGTGCCGACCGAGCCGGTCGCGCCGAGAATCGTCACGCTTCGCATCAGAACAGGTCCGGCAGAAAGATCAGGAGAGCCGCGATCGGGGCCACGGGCACGATGCCGTCGAGCCGGTCCATGACGCCGCCATGGCCGGGCAGGACATTGCCGCTGTCCTTCACCCCCGCCCGCCGCTTCAGCCCGCTTTCGAACAGGTCGCCGATCTGCGCCAGCACCGCCAGCACCGGGGTCGCGATGACGAGGTGAAAAGGCAGGCCATGGTAGGCGCGCATCAGCACCGCCAGCAGGGTCGCCGCCGCCACGCCGCCGATCAGCCCCGACCAGGTCTTGGCCGGGCTGATGCTCGGTGCGAGCTTGGGTCCGCCAAACTGCCGCCCGACGAAGAACGCGCCGCTGTCGCAGGCCCAGACCAGCGCCATCGTCCACAGCGACAGCGCCAGCCCGTCGTCATGCAGACGGATCGCCAGCAGCGAGAAGACCGGCAGCCCGACATAAAAGGCACCGGCCCCGAATGCCGGCCGCCGCGACACGATGGTCAGGAAGAAGAAGGTTGCCGCGATCAGGCCCAGCGCGAAAAAGCCAGGCCCGGCCGCCAGTCCCGGCGCCATGATCGCGAGCGGCACCGACAGCGCGAACTGGGCCAGTCGCTTCTGCTTGGCGTCGACCTTCAACAGGTCGGACCATTCGGCCATCATGAACAGCCCGACGACCACCGCCAGCAGCCAGAAGGCCAGATCGCCCAGCGCCAGGCACAGGCTGGCCACCGCGATCATCACGATGCTGGCCAGCACCCGCTTGGTCAGATTGGACATGGGCTTGGCGGCGGGCTCGACCGGCCTTGCCGCGGGTTCTGAATCGCGATCGATCACAGGCCGCCGAAACGCCTGTGCCGTTGTCCGAAGGCGGCCACCGCATCGGCCAGCGCGGCCTCGTCGAAATCGGGCCAGAGCGTGTCGACGAACATCAACTCGGCATAGGCGGCCTGCCACAACAGGAAGTTGGACAGCCGCTGTTCGCCCGAGGTGCGAATGACCAGGTCGAGCGGCGGCAGGCCGTTCGTCTGCAACTCGCCCTCGATCGCCTCGGGCGTGATGGCGTCGGCGGTCATCTCGCCCGCCGCGACCTTCATCGCCAGCCGCTTCGTCGCCTCGACCAGCTCGGCCTGCGCGCCATAGTTCAGCGCGATGGCCAGGACCGGCCCGCTATTGACCGAGGTCCGGGCAATGGCGTCGTCGATCATCGCGACCAGATCGGGCGCGAAGCGGCGATAGTCGCCGATCACGCGCAGCCGGACATTGTCCGACACCAGCTCCGCCAGATCCTTGCGCAGGAAGATGCGGAGCAGCCCCATCAGGTCGCTGATCTCGGTTTCGGGCCGCCGCCAGTTTTCCGAGGAAAAGGCGTAGAGCGTCAGCGCCTCGATCCCCATTGCCCGCGCCGCGCGCGCGATGCGACGCACGGCATCCACCCCAGCCTTGTGACCGGCGAAGCGGGGCAGCAGACGGCGTTTGGCCCAGCGGCCATTGCCGTCCATGATGATCGCGACGTGACGCGGGACCGCACCCGTATCGGGCACGGCCACCAGCGACCCCAGAGCCGTCTGGGCCGAGGCGGCCGGAGGACTCACTTGCCCAGGATTTCCTTTTCCTTGGCCGCCGCCGCCGCATCCAGCTCGGCGACGGTGGCGTCGGTCAGCTTCTGGACCTCGGTCTCGTGACGCTTGCGCTCGTCCTCGCCGAAGACGCCCTTCTTCTCGTCGGTCTTCAGGCTGTCCATGCCGTCGCGACGCACGTTGCGCACCGCGATGCGCGCGCCCTCGGCATATTTGTTCGCCAGCTTGGCGAGCTCCTTGCGGCGCTCCTCGGTCAGGTCGGGGATCGGCAGGCGCAGCGTCTGGCCGTCGTTGATCGGATTCAGGCCCAGACCGGCAGAACGGATCGCCTTTTCCACCGACGACACGTTCGACTTGTCCCACACCTGCACCGACAGCATGCGCGGCTCGGGTGCCGAGACGGTCGCGACCTGGTTCAGCGGCATATGGCTGCCATAGACCTCGACCGTCACCGGATCGAGCAAGGCGGTCGACGCACGGCCGGTGCGCAGACCGTTCAGGTCGTGCTTCAGCGATTCGACCGCGCCCTGCATACGGCGCTCGAGATCGGACTTGTCATAGGCTGGCATGGGTTAAGCTCCTGCGTTCTGAACGACCGTCGACACACCCTGACCGGCGAGCACGGCACCGAAATTGCCATGTTCGCGGATGTTGAAGACGACGATCGGGATATTGTTGTCGCGGCACAGCGCGATGGCCGAGGCGTCCATGACCTTCAGGTCGTCGGACAGGACCTTGGAATAGCTGACGGTTTCGTAACGGGTGGCGGTCGGCACCTTCTTGGGATCGGCGTCATAGACACCGTCGACGCTGGTGCCCTTGAACAGCGCGTCGCACTTCATCTCGGCGGCGCGCAGCGCGGCACCGCTGTCGGTGGTGAAGAAGGGCGATCCGACGCCCGCCGCGAAGATCACCACCCGGCCCTTTTCCAGATGCCGCTCGGCGCGACGACGGATGAAGGGTTCGCAGACGCTGGCCATCGGAATCGCCGACTGGACGCGCGTGTCGACGCCGATCTGCTCCAGCGCGTTCTGCACCGCCAGCGCATTCATGACGGTCGCCAGCATGCCCATATAGTCCGCGGTCGCGCGTTCGAACCCCTTGGCCGCCGCCGACAGGCCGCGGAAGATATTGCCGCCACCGACCACGATGCACAGTTCATAACCCTGCGCCCGGACATCGGCGATCTCCTGCGCCACGCGCGCGGTGATCTCGGGGGAGATGGACAGCCCCCCCTCGCCCATCAGCACCTCGCCCGAGAGTTTCAATAGGATACGTTTGAAGCGCGGGCTGGTCATCGTTTCTCGGATCTTGATGGTGAAAGTGCCGCGGACCTTAGGCGGCGGGCGGGCGGCGGGCAACCGTGGAGCGGCGGATCGCGGGGATTTTCGTGGGCCTGTCGTGTCTCACAAAAGCGACTCGGCATTCGCCCCCCGCCCCGTTCAGGCTGTGCGACGTCGAAGCCCATGGGACTTCGCCGACCCCGCGCCCTTCGATTTCGCCCAGGGCGAACGAAGCTCGGGAGCGATCGTCTTCCCTCAAACGCAAAGGGAGCGACCACCTCGCGGCGACCGCTCCCCTTTGCCGTCACCGTCCCATCGAGGGACGGCACGGATCGTTACGCCTTCTGCGGAACGCCCGAGGCCGCGGCGACTTCGGCGGCGAAGTCCGACGCTTCCTTCTCGATGCCCTCGCCCAGCTGGAAGCGGACATAGTCCACCAGCTTGATCTCGGCACCGGCGTCCTTGGCGGCCTTGGCCACCACGTCGCTGATCTTGGTCTTGCCGTCCATCACGAACAGCTGGCTGACCAGCGCGTGCTCCTTGCGGTACTTGGCGATGCCGCCCTCGACCATCTTGGCGATGATGTCGGCGGGCTTGCCCGATTCGGCGGCCTTTTCGGTCGCGATCGCGCGCTCACGCTCGATCTCGGCCTCGTCCAGGTCTTCCTCGTTCAGCGCCTTGGGGAAGGCGGCCGCGACGTGCATGGCCAGGTCCTTGCCCAGCTTCTGCAGGACCTCGTCCGACGCGTCCGATTCGAGCGCGACGAGCACGCCGATCTTGCCCAGGCCCGGCGCCTGCTGGTTGTGGACATAGGACACGACCGCGCCCTTCGACACTTCGAGGCGCTTGGCGCGACGCAGCGACTGGTTCTCACCGATGGTCGCGACGTTGTTGGTCAGCACTTCGGCGACGGTGCCGCCCTGCGGCATCGCTTCGTTCTTCAGCGCCTCGACATCGTCGGTCGACTTCAGCGCGATCGCGGTGACGTCCTTCACGAACGACTGGAACTGGTCGTTCTTGGCGACGAAGTCGGTTTCCGAGTTCACTTCGACGGCCGCGCCGACGGTGCCGCTGGTGGCGACGCCGACCAGCCCCTCGGCTGCGGTACGGCTCGACTTCTTCTGCGCGGCCGCCAGGCCCTTCGTGCGCAGCCAGTCCAGCGCGGCGTCCATGTCGCCATTCGCCTCGGCCAGCGCCTTCTTGCAGTCCATCATGCCCGCGCCGCTCTTTTCACGCAGGTCCTTGACCATCGCTGCGGTGATATCGGCCATTGTCTGATTTCCTCTGTCTGAAAAGGGGGATGCGGGTAGGGCCGCCCCATCGGAGGCGGCCCTTAGCACGGCTTGCATGTCAAGCCGATGTCATCGACCGACGGGTTGCCCCATCCGGTCGATGATCGCCCCGCCCGCACCGCGGGGCTTTCTCACGCGATTACGCGTCGATCTGGCGCTCGGCCTCGACCGCCTGCTCGGCGACGTCCGCCGGGGCGACGGTCAGCGCTTCCTCGACGGGCGGCTCCGCCATCGCGCCGAAGTCCGCACCGCCACGGCGCTGCTGCTCGTGACCGCCACGGGTCGCGGCGATGGCAACGGCTTCGCAGTACAGACGGATCGCGCGGCTGGCGTCGTCATTCGCGGGAACCGGGAACGCGATGCCGTCGGGCGAGACGTTCGAATCGAGGATCGCGACGACGGGGATGCCCAGCGTGTTGGCTTCCTTGATCGCCAGCTCTTCCTTGTTGGCGTCGATCACGAACATCACGTCCGGGATGCCGCCCATGTCGCGGATGCCGCCCAGCGACAGCTCGAGCTTGTCGCGCTCGCGGGTCAGGTTCAGCACTTCCTTCTTGGTCAGGCCGTGCGTGTCGCCCGACAGCTGCTCCTCGAGGGTCTTAAGGCGCTTGATCGAGTTCGAGATCGTCTTCCAGTTGGTGAGCATGCCGCCCAGCCAGCGATGGTTGACGAAGTGCTGGCCCGCGCGGCGAGCGGCCTCGGCGACCGGCTCCTGCGCCTGGCGCTTGGTGCCGACGAACAGGACCTTGCCACCGCCCGCGACGGTCGAGCTGATGAACTCCAGAGCGCGCGCGAAGAGCGGCACGGTCTGCGACAGGTCGAGGATGTGGACGCCGTTGCGGTCGCCAAAGATGTAGGGCTTCATCTTCGGGTTCCAGCGGTGGGTCTGGTGGCCGAAGTGCGCGCCGGTCTCGACCAGCTGCTGCATGGTGACGACGGGTGCCGCCATAGTGATATTCCTTCCGGTTGGTCCTCTGGGAAGCGGATGACGCGGCGGGCAAAGCCCATGCGCACCGAAATATGATGCTTCCCATGCGGTGTTGAGGTGCGCGCCCTTAGACGATGGTCGACCGCTTGGCAAGCCACCCTTTGCGTTCACTTTTGTTCCGCCGCCGATTGACTCTGGAACATCGATGGAACATAAGATGACCACAACAGGGAAACGGGACGGATCGCCTTATCACGGATTCGCAACATCGGGGATTTGGCACGGCTCGCCCTGATGTTGCCGCGATGGCGACGGAACCGGACGAAAAAATCAACGGTTACGGTTCGGTTAATGGCCGCACCGTATGGGAACGGCAGGAGGCAGGCATCATGATTATCGTGGTGAGTGTTCTGGTTTTCATGGGCGCGCTGGTCGCCTCGCTCGGCACCATCGTCATGATGGTCGCCCCCCAATGGCGGCGTATTCTCCATCTGGCGACCGGACATGCCGAGCCGGCCTTCACGCCGCTCGCCACGCTGGTGGTGGCCGAGCGGCGGATCGCGGTCAGGCGCTGGGCGGCGAACTCGCCTGCCCCTTCGCTGGTGCGCCGCCGCGCGGCCGCTTGATGCGGGCATAGGCGAGCATGGTGAAGGGGATGCTCGCCAGATAGGCAAGGCATATCGCCGTCAGGGCATGCCAGGGCGCGGAGATCAGCGCCACGCCGACCAGGACGATGATGGCCAGTGCCTCGAACCTGATATGACGCCGCAACCGGAACGAGGTCCATGACAGAGTGGCGATGCTGGACACCATCAGCAGCGCGACAAAGGCCACCCATGGCGCGACGAGCAATGGCGAGGCGAAGATCGGCTCGCCGGTCCAGAACCAGAGATAGAGAGGCAGCATCGCCAGCCCCGCTCCGGCGGGTGCGGGAACGCCGGTGAAGAAACCCGCCGTCTTGCGCGGCTGGTCGATCACGTCGAGCTGGGAATTGAACCGCGCCAGGCGAAGCGCGCAGAAGACCGCCTGGAGCAGCGCGCAGATCCAGCCGATGCGAGGCAGGTTTTGCAGCGACCAGAGATAGAGGATGAGCGCAGGCGCGACGCCGAACGAAATCGCGTCCGAGAGCGAGTCCAGCTCGGCGCCGAACCGGCTCTCCCCGCGCAGCAGCCGCGCAATTCGACCGTCCAAGCCATCGAGCGCCGCCGCCACCATGATCATCGTGACCGCCGCTTCCCACGATCCCGCAATGGCGAACTTCACGCCGGTCAGGCCGGAGCAGAGCGCCAGCGCGGTGACGGCATTGGGCGCGATGGCCCGGAGCGGCAGGCCGCGCGGCGGGCCTCGACGGGCGAAGCGGGGGGAGATGGCCATCGGATCGGTTATTGCGCGATGCCGCTCATCGGCTTGCCGCCGACACGCCCCAGCACCGTCTCGCCCGCGACCGACCGCTGGCCCAGGCAAACCTGCGGCGTGACGTCGTCGGGCAGATACACGTCGACCCGGCTGCCGAACCGGATCAGGCCGACCCGCTGTCCGGCGGCGACCATGTCTCCGGGCTTCACGAAGCCGACGATGCGACGCGCGACGAGGCCGGCGATCTGGGTGAAGCCGATCTTGCGACCGTCCCGCCCCTCGACCACGAAATGCTGGCGCTCATTCTCGTCCGACGCCTTGTCGAGGTCGGCGTTGAGGAACTTGCCCGAGATATAGACGACCTGGCGGATAACGCCCGCGATCGGCGTGCGGTTGATGTGCACGTCGAACACCGACATGAAGATCGACACGCGGACCAGCGGCGCCTCGCCCAGTTCGCCGACCAGCTCGCGCGGGATCGCGACGCGCTGGATCATGGTGACCAAGCCATCGGCGGGCGCGACGATCAGGTCGTCGCCCTGCGGCGTGGTCCGGACGGGATCGCGGAAGAACGCGGCGATCCAGATGCACAGGCCGACGAACGGCCAGAACAGCACCTTGGTGATCAGCGTGGCGAGCAGGGTCAGGCCCGCCCCGATCAGCACATATTTGCGCCCTTCGGGATGGACGGCGGGAAAACGCCACTTGACCGTGGTGGTGGCGATGGGAGGCTTTTCAAGCGAAGGCATCGGGCCTGTCTACCTGTCCACCGGCCATCGCACAATCTTTTCGGTTCGCCCCGGCCCCTTCGCGGATCGCGCAGGGTGGTTGATCCGCCGCGCCCCCTCCCCTAGACGCGTTGCCAAACCTGCCAAATCTAAGGATGCGCATATGGCGAAGATCAAGGTGAACACGCCCGTCGTGGAGATCGACGGCGACGAAATGACCCGGATCATCTGGGAGTGGATTCGCGAACGCCTGATCAAGCCGTATCTCGACATCGAACTGGCCTATTACGACCTGTCGGTGCAGAATCGCGACGCGACCAGCGACCAGGTGACGATCGACAGCGCCCATGCGACCCAGAAGTACGGCGTCGCGATCAAGTGCGCGACCATCACCCCCGACGAGCAGCGCGTCGAGGAATTCGGCCTGAAGAAGATGTGGAAGTCGCCCAACGGCACGATCCGCAACATCCTGGGCGGCGTGGTCTTCCGCGAGCCGATCGTCATCAAGAACGTTCCCCGCCTGATCCCCGGCTGGACCCACCCGATCGTCGTCGGCCGTCACGCTTTCGGCGACCAGTATAAGGCGACCGACTTCAAGGTGCCCGGCAAGGGCAAGCTGACCATGAAGTGGGAAGGCGAGAATGGCGAGACGATCGAGGAGGAGGTGTTCAACTTCCCCAGCTCGGGCGTCGCCATGGGCATGTACAATCTGGACGAATCGATCCGCGACTTCGCGCGCGCCTCGATGAACTATGGCCTGGGTCGCGGCTGGCCGGTCTATCTGTCGACTAAGAACACCATCCTGAAGGCCTATGACGGCCGCTTCAAGGACATCTTCCAGGAGGTGTACGAGACCGAGTTCGCCGACCAGTTCAAGGCGGCGGGCATCGAATATCAGCACCGCCTGATTGACGACATGGTCGCCTCGGCGCTGAAGTGGCACGGCGAGTTCGTCTGGGCCTGCAAGAACTATGACGGCGACGTGCAGTCGGACCAGGTGGCGCAGGGCTTCGGCTCGCTGGGCCTGATGACCTCGGTGCTGATGACCCCGGACGGCAAGACGATCGAGGCGGAAGCGGCGCACGGCACCGTGACCCGTCACTATCGCCAGCACCAGCAGGGCAAGGCGACCTCGACCAACCCGATTGCGTCGATCTTCGCCTGGACCGGCGGCCTGAAGTATCGCGGCAAGTTCGACAACACCCCCGACGTCGTCCGCTTCGCCGAGACGCTGGAAAAGGTCTGCATCAAGACCGTCGAGAACGGCCAGATGACCAAGGACCTCGCCATCCTGATCGGCCCGGACCAGCCCTGGATGACCACCGAGCAGTTCTTCGAGGCGATCCGCGTCAACCTCGAAACCGAAATGGGCAACTGGCAGTAATCCTGCCGGCTGTTGCGTAGAAGGGGCTCGGAGGCATTGTCTCCGGGCCCTTTTTCGTTCCGCCCCAGCCGCGTGAAGTCGAAGGCCGAAGAGATAATCCTGTCTCGCGCAGAGGCGCGGAGGACGCAGAGAGGAAGCCCCCCCTACGAACCTCCTACCACCCGGACGCAGGCCGGAGTGGAGGGCGAGAGCAAAATCTTCTCTGCGCCCTCCGCGCCTCTGCGCGAACAACGTCACAGGTCTTCGCCCCGAATTCTATTCCGCGTGGCCAGCCAGAGGCTCAGGCTCAACAATGGGGATATAACCGAATACCCCCTTGACCGAACCTCCGTTCACGCCGAGCGAAGTCGAAGCGCACTTCCAGCCCTCGCTGCCTAGGGCCGATCGACATTCACGATTGCGTCTTCTTCCCTCTCCCCTGGACAGGGGAGAGGGTTAGCGGAGCTTGCCAGCCTGCTGGCTAGCGCAGCTTGGGTGAGGGTTTGAGCGAGCCCAGAGGCTCGCGCGCTCGCAAAGCGAGCGCCCACCCCTCACCCAGCTCCGACTAGGCCTTTGCTCTCGCAAAGACCAAGTCTGCGCAACCCTCTCCCCTCTGCGAGGGGCGAGGGAAGGAAGAGCATCGCCGAATGGCGATAGACCCTAGATCGGCCGTTACTCCCGCCCTTCCCGCTCCAGATAGGCAATCACATCCGCCCGCGCGAGCGGATCGGGCAGGCCCGCAAAGGTCATTCTGGTCCCCGGCGCGAAGCGTTGCGGCGAGGTGAGCCAGCGATCCATCGTCGCCCGGTCCCAGCGGCCGCCGACCCGCATCAGCGCCGCAGTATAGCCGAAGCGTTCGCTGCCGCCCGCCACCGGCTTGCCCATGATCCCGTGGAGATTGGGCCCGCCGCGATCGAGTTCGCCCTTGCCGATCGTGTGGCAGGCCAGGCACTGGCCGAACGTCTTCGCCCCCGCATCGGCATTGGCCACCCGCATCAGCGCATCGAGCGACGGGTTCGGACCCGCCGCTTTCAGCCGCGCCTCGCGGTCGCCATCCCCGCATCCCGTCAGGGCAAGCATCGACAAAAGAGGCAGGAAAGCGAAACGAAAGGCCATGGTCATCGCCGCCCCCTAGCCTCGGGAGACGCCCGCCGTCAGTGGACCGATCGTCCCATCACCGTTTCGCCCGATTAACGACCTGACAAGCGCGATCAACCCGGGTTAGGTTGCCGTCATGGCATTACGGCTCGACAATCAGGGTTTCTCCGACGCGCTCGTCATCCTCGGGTCGGCGGGGATCGTCATCCCGGCCTTCGCCCGTTTCCGGGTCAGCCCGGTCATCGGCTTCATCCTGGTCGGCCTGCTGGTCGGCCCCGCCGGGTTGGGATCGCTCGTGCCCCAAGCACCGTGGCTCTATTATCTGACCATCTCCAACCCGGAATCGATCGAGCCCTTTGCCGAGTTCGGTATCATATTATTGCTGTTTTCCATTGGGTTGGAACTATCTTTTCGCAGGCTTTGGGCAATGCGACGGCTGGTCTTCGGAACCGGCGTGGCCGAGTTGCTCGGATCGGCGGTGCTGATCGGAACGGCGTTGAACCTGCTGGGACAGGGCTGGGCCGGGGCGATCGGGCTGGGGCTGGCGCTGACTCTTTCCTCGACCGCCTTGGTGTTGCCGCTGGTTGGCACGACCAGCCCGGTCGGTCGCGGGGCGTTCGCGATGCTGTTGTTCGAGGATCTGGCGCTCGTGCCGATCATCTTCGCACTGGGCGCCATGGCACCGACCGCAAGCGACGAGGGATGGGTCGGGATTGCAGGTGTGGCGCTGCGCGGCGGGCTGACCGTGGTGGCGATGTATCTGGGCGGGAAATTCGTGCTGCCGCGCCTGTTTGCCCAGGCCGCACGGACCAAGAGCCCTGAGCTGTTCCTGGCCGCCTCGCTGCTCGTCGTCATCGTCGCGAGCGTCGCGACGACCGCCGCCGGACTGTCGCCGATCGTCGGCGCGCTGCTTGCCGGGCTGCTGATCGCCGAGACCGAATATCATTCGGAGGTCGAGGTGATGACGGCCCCCTTCAAGGGGCTGGCGCTGGGCGTGTTCCTGATTACCGTCGGCATGAGCCTGGACCTGCGGCTGATCGCGCGGAACTGGGATACGCTGCTGCTCGCGGTGATCGGGGTCGTCGCGGTCAAGGCGATTGTCACCTATCTGCTTCTCCGCGTCGCCCATGCGCGACGCGGGGTCGCGGCGGAGACCGGGCTGCTGATGGGCAGTCCGTCCGAAACCACGCTGATCGTGTTGGGCACCGCGGCACAGGCACAGTTGATCCTGCCCTCGACCGCCGCCTTCTGGCAGACCGTGACCGCGATCGGGCTGACCATCACGCCGCTGCTCGCCAAGGCGGGTCGCGTCATCTCCCGCCGGATCGAGGCCCGCAGCACCGATGGCCCCGCCCCGCCCGAACTGGAGCATGATGGCGGCCGGACCGTCATCATCGGCTTTGGCCGCGTCGGCAAGATGATCGCCGATATGCTGACCGTGCATGGCCAATCCTATGTCGCGGTCGAGGCCGATATCGATTCGGTCAGCGACGCCCGGCGTGCAGGCTATCCGGTGCTGTTCGGCGACGTCGCACGGGCGGAGCTGGTCGACCGGCTCAACCTGCCCGCCGCCCGCGCGCTGATCCTGACGATGGACGACCCCGTGCTAACGGTGCGGCTGGCACGGCGCATCCGCAAGGCGACGCCCGACCTGCCGATCATCGCCCGTGCGCGCGACATGGCGCACGCCACCGAACTCTACCGCGCGGGCGTCAGCGAGGCGGTGCCCGAAACGCTGGAAAGCTCGCTGCAATTGTCGGAGGCGGTGCTGGTCGACCTGGGCGTCGCGATGGGGCCGGTGATCGCATCGATCCATGAGAAGCGCGACGAACTGCGCCAGGTCATCCGGCGCGAGGCACAGCTGCAACGCGAACCGCGCATCCGGCGGCTGCGGCGGCTGGGGGAACAGGGGTAGGAGCCGATCCTCCCCAGGTCATGCCTGGGGAGGGAGACCGTCGCGGCGGCGCAGGGGCGAGACGGAGGCGCCTTGCCCCTCCACCACGCCCTGCGGGCGCGGTCCCCCTCCCCATGCTGCGCATGGGGAGGATCTTTCGGTCAGCCCAGGCGGCCTAGCGCGGCGTGCAACCGGGCGGCCTCGGCCATCTTGTCGGTATGGTCGGCGCGGGCCTTTTCGACCGCTTCGGGCTTGGCGCGTTCGACGAAGCTGGCATTGCTCAGCCGACTGCCCAGCGCGTCGCGTTCCTTTTCGACCGCCGCGATCGCCTTGGTCAGGCGCTGGCGTTCGGCGGCGAGATCGATCACGCCTTCCAGCGGCAGGACGAAGGTCGCCTCGTCCACCACCACCTGCGCCGCACCGCCCGACACTTCGCCATCGGCCGCGTCGACGCGCGCCAACCGCGCCAGCGCCGAGGCCTGGCGGACCAGCCGCGCCGTCGTCGCCTCATTCGCATCGCGGACATGCATCGGCAGACGCGCGCCCGGCGGCACGTTCAGTTCGGTCCGCGCGGCGCGGATCTCGCTGACCAGACGGATCAGCCAGTCGATCTCGCGCTCCGCCTCGGGGTCGAGCGCGCGGGCATCGGCCATCGGCCAATGCGCCACGATCAGGTCGTGATCGCGCGCGCCCATGGCGTGCCACAATTCCTCGGTAATGAACGGCATGAAGGGGTGGAGCAGGACCAGGATCTGGTCGAGCACCCAGCCCGCGACCGCGCGGGTTTCCTCGCCACCCGCTTCGCCGCCCTGGAGCACCGGCTTGATGAGTTCGAGATACCAGTCGCAGAAACGGCTCCACACGAACTGGTAGATCGCGTTCGCCGCGCCGTCGAAACGGTAATCGGCCAGTGCGAGGTCGACCGCCTGCACGGTCTTCACCGTCTCGGCGATGATCCACTTGTTGACCGCCAGCGTGGCGTTCGGCGCCTCCAGCGTCGCCGACGCACCGATGCCATTGGCCTGGGCGAAGCGCGCCGCATTCCACAGCTTGGTCGCGAAGTTGCGATAGCCTTCGACGCGGCGTTCATCCATCTTGATGTCGCGGCCCTGGCTCTCCATCGCCGCCATGAAGAAGCGCAGCGCGTCGGCACCGTACTGGTCGATCAGGCCCAGCGGATCGACCGTGTTGCCCTTCGACTTCGACATTTTCGAGCCGTCGGCGGCGCGAACAAGACCGTGAAGATACAAGGTCTTGAAGGGCACATCTTCCATGAAGTGCAGGCCCTGCATCATCATCCGCGCGTCCCAGAAGAACAGGATGTCAAAGCCGGAAATCAGGACGTCGTTCGGGTAACGCCCCGCCAGCGTCTTGTCGCCATTATCGGGCCAGCCGAGCGTCGCGAAGGGCCAGAGCGCCGAAGAGAACCAAGTGTCGAGCACGTCCGGGTCGCGGGTCAGGGTGACGCCCTCCCCCGCTTCCGCTTGCGCCTCTTCCTCGCTCTCGGCGACGAACACGCGGCCGTCCTCGGCGAACCAGGCCGGGATCTGGTGGCCCCACCAGAGCTGGCGGCTGACGCACCAGGGCTGGATATTCTCCATCCAGTTGAAGAAGGTCTTCTCCCACGCCTGCGGCACGATCTTGATATCGCCGCCGCGCACCGCCTGGATCGCGGGCTGGGCCAGCGTCTTGGCATCGACATACCATTGGTCGGTCAGCCACGGCTCGATCACGACGCCGGAGCGGTCGCCGAACGGGGTCTGGATCGTGCGCGGCTCGGCGTCATGCTCCTCGCCGTCCTTGTCGATATGCGGGATCAGGACGCCCTCGTCCTTCAGCCGCGCGACGACGGCCTTGCGCGCCTCGGCGGTCGACAGGCCCAGGAACGCGTCGGGGATCAGGCCGTCCGCCGTCTGGACGATGCACGCCTTGGCATCGAGCATGTTGAGCATGTCACGCGCTTCGATACCGGCGCGGCGGCCGACCTCGAAATCGTTGAAGTCATGGCCCGGCGTGATCTTGACCGCGCCCGATCCCAGTTCGGGGTCGGCATGTTCGTCGGCGACGATCGGGATCAGGCGACCGGTGATCGGCAGGCGGACCTGCTTGCCGATCAGCGCGGTGTAGCGCGCATCGTCCGGGTGCACCGCGACCGCCATATCGGCAAGCATCGTCTCTGGCCGGGTCGTCGCGACCTCGATAAAGCCCGAACCGTCGGCGAGCGGATAGCGCAGGCGCCAGAAGCTGCCCTTCACTTCGCGCGTCTCGACCTCCAGGTCGCTGATCGCGGTGCCGAGCCCGGCGTCCCAGTTGACCAGTCGCTTGTCGCGGTAGAGCAGGCCCTGACGGTACAGATCGACAAAGACCTTCAGCACCGCCTTGCTGAAGCCCTCGTCCATGGTGAAGCGCTCATTGGCCCAGTCCATCGAGCAGCCCAGGCGGCGCAGCTGGCCGGTGATCTGGCCTCCGCTCTCCGCCTTCCACGTCCAGACCTTTTCGAGGAACTGGTCGCGGGTGAAGTCGGTGCGCTTCTGCCCCTTCGCGTTCATCTGGCGCTCGACGACCATCTGGGTCGCGATGCCCGCATGGTCGGTGCCGACCACCCACAGCGCGTCCTTGCCCTTCAGCCGGGCATGGCGGACGAGGATGTCCTGCAACGTGTTGTCGAGCGCATGGCCGATATGCAGGTTGCCGGTGACGTTGGGCGGCGGGTTGACGATCGTCCATGGCTCGGCATTCGGGCGGTCGGGGCGGAACAGGCCCTTTTCCTCCCAATGGCCATACCAGCGGGCTTCGATTGCGGCGGGGTCGAACGTCTTGGGCAGCTCAGTCATGACGCTGCCTTAATCAGCCTGAGGCTGGGACGCCAGATGCTATCAGGTCCGCGCGCCAGGCCGGTCGAGCACCGCGCGGATCCGCTCGTTGAGTTCGGCGCGGCGATAAGGCTTGCGGATCAGCTCATAGGAGCGCGCGCCCTCGTCGATCGCCTCGTCGGCAAAGCCCGTGGTCAAGAGCACCGACAGGCGCGGATAATCGCGCCGCACCGCCTGCGCCAACGCCACCCCGTTCATCCCGCCAGGCATGAGGATATCGGTGAACAGTAGCGAAAAGTCGCTATCCTCGGCCAGATGGTCGAGCGCCTCGCGCGCGCTGCGGGTCAGGACCACGTCATAGCCCAGATCCTCGAGCATCGACTTGCCCAGATCGCCGACATCCTCCTGATCCTCGACCATCAGGACGCGTTCGATCCCGCCGCTGCGCGCGGGCTGGGTCGGCGAAGGCCGCCGCTCGGTCACGCCCGCCGCGCGCGGGAAATAGAGCGACAGCACCGCGCCGCCCTCCTCGCCCGCCTCCACCGAGGCCAGCCCACCCGACTGGCGCATGAAGCCATAGACCATCGCCAGGCCCAACCCGGCCCCCTTCCCCATCTCCTTGGTAGTGAAGAAGGGATCGAAGATCTTGTCGGCGATGGCCGGATCGATGCCGGGGCCATTGTCGCCGATGCGGACCATAACATATTCGCCGGGTTCCAGATTGGCCGGCCCCTCGGGCTGATCGGCGGACTGGATCATGTTGCGGGTGGACAGCATGATCTCGCCATGACCCTGGTTGCGCGCGATCGCCTCGCGCGCATTGGTCACGATATTGATCAGCGCCATTTCCGCCTGGACCGGATCGATCCGGCAATTCCAGAGATTTTCCTCCAGCTTCTGGCGGACCGCCAGCCCCTCGCCCGCTGTGCGGTTGATGATCGGCCGGAAATCCTCGATCAGCTGGTTGAAGTTGAGCAGCCGGTCGCGCAGCTCCTGCTTGCGGGCAAAGGCGAGCAACTGCTGGGTCAGCGTCGCGCCGCGTGCCGCCGCCGCCGCGATCGCCTCGACCGCGCGCCGCCCGCTGCGGTCGCCCTGATCGACGCGGGCCTCCAGAATATCGGCATATCCCAGAATGACTTGCAGCAAATTGTTGAAGTCATGCGCGATGCCGCCGGTCAACTTGCCGACCGCTTCCATCTTCTGCGCCTCGTGCAAGGCATCCTCGGCCTCACGACGGCGCGAGATGTCGAGTTGGCTGCTGAAGAAATAGACCAGCTCGCCCGCATCGTCATAGACCGGCGAGACGAACAGCGCGTTCCAGAAGGTCGAGCCGTTCTTGCGATAATTCAGCAGTTCGACCGCGATCTCATCGCGGCGTTCGACCGCCGCTCGGACCTGCGCCACCACGTCGCGGTCGGTTTCCGGCCCCTGCAGGAAACGACAATTGGTGCCGAGGATCTCATCCTCGGAGTAACCGGTCATGAAGCTGAAGGCTTCGTTGCAGAAGACGATCGGGTTGTCGGGCTGGCGCGGATCGGTGACGATCATCGGCATGCGCGTCGTCTTGACGGCCGCGAAGAAAATGTCCGACTGGCCCGTATGCGGCTGCCGCGCGTCCGAGATGGGTGGTGACGACACGAGCGAGCGCGGCGATTTTTCCATCTCGGGCGTCTCGTCTCTCGGGGCCATGCGCATCGAACCCGGTCAGGTCACGCGGGTTCCGCCCGCACAACGGCACGGGCGGAAATCGACGGGAATTGCGTGGCTCAGCGCCCTTCGCGGGTGATCCGGGCAATCTCACGCGCGACCATCGCCTCGACCATCTCGGGCAGGTTCGCGTCGAGCCAGTCGCGCAGCATCGGGCGCAACATGTCGCGGACCAGCCCCTCGAGGGTGCCGTCGCTGCTCGGTTCGGGCTTGACCATCATACGGCTGAGCGCCTCCAGGGAACCACGGCTGGCCTCCGCCGCGCGAGGGCTGACGATCGCTTCCTCACCGTCATCCGCCTCGATCCCGTTCTGTGCCGCCACGGGGGCTGCGGGTGCGGGAGCGGGGGCGACCGGCTCGGGCTTGGCCGCCGCCGGTTCGGGCGCGGGACGGGGGGCGAGTTCGGCGCGCAACGTCGATTCGGCGGCGCGCGCGGCGGCGGCCTCCACCTTCATGCGCAGCGGCATCGGGTCGCTGAGTTCGAGGACCTCGGGCGAATCCTCCTCGACGGCCGGTGACGGCACGGGGCGCGCAGGGCGACGCTGGCGCGTCGGGGCCTCCCCTTCTTCGGCGATGATGCGTTTGATCGAGGAGAGGATCTCCTCCATCGACGGTTCGGCGCTGATATCACCCATGACCGCAAACCCCATTTCAGCCCCCCAAGGCCCCCAAAGGCCGCAGCCGACCTTATTGCCGGCTTGGTGCCGATGCACCTGTGGTTAATGCGGGGCTTCTGTCAACAGGGGCGTTGACGTCGGGGTCGAGCGGACGGGTGATCACCGCCGTCTGCGCGGGCGTTCCGGCGGTGGTCGAGGCCACCGGCGCGGGCTCGCCATCGCCGCCCCAGTCGTTGATCTTGTTGCGCACCCGCTTGTAGTTGGCGACCGGGTCGTAGAGCGCCCCGCCGTCCAGCCCCAGGTCGCGCGCCTCGGCATTGCCCATCGCGGCGATCAGCGCGAAACCGGCGACATAGGCATCGCGGCGCGCGGTGACGAGCGTCACCTGGCTGTTCAGCAGTTCCTGCTCGGCATTCAGGATGTCGAGCACGGTGCGGGTACCCACGCTGTTCTCGGCGCGCACGCCCTCCAGCGACAGCGAGTTGGCGCGCACCGCCGATTCGGCCGACAGGATCACCTCCTGCGAGGATTGCCACACGGCATAGGCGGAGCGGACCTGCGCGACGACCTGCCGCTCGGTCGCGGTCGCATTCTCCAGCGCCTGCCCGCGCAGCGCCTCGGCCTGACGGACCTGCGCCGCCGGGCGGCCGCCCTGGAACAAAGGCATGGACAACTGCAGGCCGACCGTCGCGTTGACGCCCGAGGACGGCACGGTGGCGACGTTCAGCGAGCCCAGATAGTTGAAGTAGTTGCCGCTCGACACCGCCGACACGCGGGGCAGCCGGTTGGCGCGCGCGACGTCGATGTCATAGCGGGTGGCATCCGCGCTGCGACGCGCCGCGATCAGCTGCGGATTCTGGTCGAGCGCGATGCCGACCGCCGCATTGGGCGAGGCGGGCAGGCTGGGCAGCGCGGGCGGCTGTTCCAGCCCGACCGGCTCGACCCCGACGATGTTGATGTAATTCTCGCGGCTGGAGATCAGATTGGCCTGCGCCGATTGCAGCTGCGCGCGAGCCTGCGCCAGACGCGCCTCGGACTGGGCGACGTCGGTGCGGGTCAGGTCGCCGACCTGGAACCGGTCGCGCGAGGCGCGCAGGTTCGTTTCCAGCACATTGACGTTCCGGGTGTTGAGGTTGACGATCGCCTCGTCCCGGATGACGTTCATATAGGCGCCCACCACATTGGTGAACAGATTGGCCTCGACCCCGCGCAGCTGCGCCCGGCCCGCATCCACCCGCGTCTCGGCCGCGCGCACCGCATTCTTGACCGCCCCGCCCTGATAGAGCGGCACCGACAGCTGCACCGCGCCGGTCGCCGTCCGTTCGGGGTTCAGGAAGTTGTTGTTGGCGACCACGATATTGTCGGTGATCTGCCCGGTCGACTGGAGCGAGGGCAGTCCGCTGGCCCGTGCGATCGGGACATTCTCATCCGTCGCCCGCTGCGCCGCGCGCTGGCCGGTGATCGTCGGATTGCTTTGATACGCCCGTAGCATCGCCTCGCGCAACGTCTCCGCCGAAGCGGTGCTGCCGAGCAGCGCCGCCCCGATCAGGACACCAGAGGTCAGGCCAAGGTTAAGATACGGGCGCATAGACACTCAGAATTGGAAGGCGCGGGGACGGGCAAAGCCCGGCAGGATGGTGCATTCGGCATCCGCGAAGGGGCGCACGCCGTGGCCGCCCTCGGTCCGGCGACCGCTGGCCAGACGGGTGACGCCGTTTTCGACCAGGCCCGTGACGATGCGGCCATCGACCTTGACCTGCTCGACCAGGGCGGCGGGCAGTTCCTCGACCGCGCCGTCGACGATCAGCACGTCATAGGGCGCACCGGCGGCATGACCGGCCTTGAGCGATCCCTCGACCAGCGTGACCTTGCCCTGCCCGGCCAGCGCGGTGCGCGCGGCGGCGACCAGATCACCCTGTTCCTCGACCGCGACCACCTCGGCCACGATCTCGGCCAGCAGCGTGGCGGTATAGCCGGTCGCCGCGCCGATCAGCAGCACGCGGTCGCCCGCCTCCAGATAGGCCTCGGTCAGCAGGCGGCCGGTCGCCATCGGCAGGTTGATCGCGCGCCCCTGGCCCAGATCGAGCGTCCCGTCACGGTAAGCCACCGCGCGAAGCGCCTCGGGCACGAAGGTTTCGCGCGGCACGCGGGCCATCGCGGCGACGACGCGCTGGTCGCTGACCGCCGTGGTGCGCAGCTGGCTCACCACCATCGCGTGGCGCATCGCGTCGAAATTCGAGGAATCATTGCTGATCGTCATCATGGCCCATCCCTGTCGCACAACCGTTTTAGCCGTGCAATACACTAAATCAATCCTGCCGCTTCTATCGCGCGGGCCCGCCCTCGCCAAGCGGAGTACGCGATCAAGCGGGGTCATGACCTAGCGGGTTTTGCCAAGAATGCGACATTTGGATGAATGAGCGGTTGACGCCGCCCCAAAAGCTGCGCAAAGGGCGCGCCTCACCGCATCGAGGCGCGATGGCGGAGTGGTGACGCAGAGGACTGCAAATCCTTGCACCCGGGTTCGATTCCCGGTCGCGCCTCCAGTTTCCCCCGGAAATGGACGAATGATGCGGGCGGGCGACGATGCCTGCCCCGGACGGGGATATGCCGCCCCCCCCGCCCTGCCCCTCGCTCGCCATGCCGGTTCGGAAAAGCGATGGACCCCGTCGCCCCGCAGCGCCTAGATCGGGTTTCTCGACGCTTTGCAGGGGGATATATGCGCAACGTAACGATGGCCGCGACGATCGCGCTGGCGCTGGGCGGACTGTCACCCGCCACGGCCTGGGCACGCGACACGGCTGCGACGACCGCGACGCGCGCGCCGGTCGACTATGACATTGCCTTCCCCCATCCCGAGCATCACGAGGCGCAGGTCAGCGTCACTTATCGCGGTCTGGACAGCGCCCCCGTCCGCTTCCAGATGGCGCGCTCCTCGCCCGGCCGCTACGCGCTCCACGAATTCGCCAAGAACGTCTATGCGGTATCCGCCACCGACGGCGCGGGCCGCCCGCTGAGCGTGACGCGCACCGATCCCTATGGCTGGACGGTGGCGGGGCATGACGGGACGGTCACGGTCCGCTACACGCTGTTCGGCGATCGCGGCGACGGCACCTATGCGCAGATCGACCCGACCCATGCCCGGCTGAACATCCCCGCAACCTTCCTCTGGGCGACCGGACAGGACGACCGCCCGATCCGAGTCCGCTTCCACCCCCGGCCCGACTGGAAGATCGCGACCCAGCTCGCCCCGACCGACGATCCGGCCGTCTTCACCGCGCGCGACCTGCAATATTTCATGGACAGCCCGGTCGAGCTGTCCGCGCATGACGTGCGCAGCTGGACGGTGGCGGACGGAGCCAAGCGCTATACCATCCGGCTGACCGTGCATCACGACGGCAGCGCCGCCGATGTCGACCGCTTCGCCGCAATGGCCAAGAAGGTCGTCGCGCAGCAGATCGCGATCTTCGGCGCGCCGCCGCCCTTCGACTATGGCAGCTATACCTTCCTGGCCGACTATATGCCGCAGATCAGCGGCGACGGGATGGAGCATCGCAACTCGACCGTCATCAGCATGCCCCGCTCCCTGGCGGCCGCGAATTTCCAGCAGATCCAGACGCTCAGTCACGAATTCTTCCACGCCTGGAATGTCGAGCGCATCCGCCCCGCCGAACTGGAGCCGTTCGACTTCACCCGCGCCAACGCCACGCCGTCGCTCTGGCTGGCGGAGGGCTTCACCCAATATTACGGCCCGCTGGCGGTGCTGCGCGCGGGCGAGATGCCGCTGGCGGATTATATCCGGCAATTGTCGGGAACGCTGAACGGCCTGCTCAACACCCCCGCGCGCCGCTATGGCGGACCGCAGGAGATGAGCCTGCGCGCGCCCTTCGTCGATGCGGCGCAGTCGATCGACCCGACCAATCCCAATATCTTCGTTTCCTATTACCCCTACGGCGCGGTCATCGCGCTCGCGCTCGACCTGGAACTGCGCCAGGCCTTTCCGCGGCTGACGCTGGACGATTACATGCGCCAGCTCTGGCGGAACCACGGCCGGAACGAGCGTCCCTATCGCCCCGACGATCTCCGCCGGGCGCTGGCGCAGGTGACCGGCGACCAGGGATTTGCCGACCGCTTCTTCGCGCGCAGCGTGACGGCCAGCGGGCTGCCCGACTTCGCGCCGCTTCTGGCGCAGGCCGGACTGACCCTGCGCCCGGCCCATGCCGACGCCGCCTGGGCGGGCGCGACGCCGGTCGCGGGGGAAGACGGCCTGACCCTGGCCAGCGCCACCGCGCCGGGCACGCCGCTGTATGATGCTGGACTCGACAAGGGCGACCGGATCGTCAGCCTCGACGGCAAGCCGCTGGCCGATGCCGGGACATGGACCGCCCTGCTCGCCGCCCATGCGCCGGGCGACCGCCTGCCCATCGTCTATCGCCAGCGCGGCGCCGAGCGCCGCGCCATGCTGACGCTCGGCGCCGATCCCACGATGCAGATCGTGCCCGACGAGACGCTCGGCCGAACCCTGACGCCCGCGCAAGTCCGGTTCCGTCGATCCTGGCTGGGCGAGACGTCGGTCGGCACGACCCCCGCATCACTCGCCAAGACAACGGGATGATGTCGTTTCGGATCGGGAACGGATTTCCGATCCGGGAAGTTTATCCATGTGTCTTTTTTCGGGGCCAGCCGCGTTCACGGTCCTTGCGATGGGGCAGGCGCCATGCGAATGCGCGTTAGGGAGCCAGTTTTGCTGCACAATCTCGACATTCCGACCCAACTGGCCGCGTATCTGGACCAGTCCCCGATTGCCCTGGCACTGGCCGATGCGCGCGACGACAATCCGTTGATCTTCATCAATCACGGGTTTCGCGAACTGACCGGCTATACCAGCGAAGAGGTGATCGGCGAGAATTGCCGGATGCTGCAACGCCATGCCGACAATCGCGAGGCGCGCGACCGGATCCGCGAATTTCTGGCCAATGATCGTCAGGTCAATGTCCGCACGACGCTGATCAACTTCCGCAAGGACGGCTCGCCCTTCGTCAACCTTCTGTACATGTCGAAGCTGCGCCAATTGGGCGGCGACATGCCCTATATCTTCGCCTCGCAATTCGACATCAGCCGTTCGCATCCCGACCGGCTGTCCGCCTATGACGCCGAGCTGGGACGCACGCTGGGACGGCTGACCCCGATCCTGGCGGAAAGCGGCATGGTCCTGGAGGGATCGCTGACCGCGATCGCCAACACCGCAGCGACCATCGCCCAGGCCAAGCTGACGCTTTCGGACCTCGACCGAGCGCCCTTTCCGTGAGTGCGGGGCAGCCCGCCGCCGGGGATCACGACATGCCGGATCATGACAGCCTGAGCGTGCCGGTGGTCGGCATCGGCGCCTCGGCGGGCGGGCTTGAGGCGCTTCGCGAGATGCTGACCCCGGCGCGCGCGCCGACCGGCATGGCCTTTGTCGTCGTCCAGCATCTCGACCCCAATCATGAGAGCATGCTGGCGCAACTGCTCGACCGGCACACCAATCTGGCGGTGCGTCAGTGCGAGGGGTTGGAGCGGATCGAGCCCGATCACGTCTATATCATTCCGCCCGGCCGGGGGCTGGCGATACGCGGCGGCGTGCTGGAGTTGACCGACTTCATCCAGCCGCGCGGGCTGCGCCGCCCCATCGACGATTTCTTCCTGTCGCTGGCCAGCGACCAGCAGGCCAATGCCGCCTGCGTCATCCTGTCGGGCACCGGCGCGGACGGCACGACCGGGCTGCGCGCGATCAAGGAAAATGGCGGGGTCAGCGTCGTCCAGAAACCCGAAAGCGCCCGCTATGACGGCATGCCGCTTTCGGCGGTCGGCACCGGCTTGGTCGATTTCGTGAAGCCCGCAGGCGAGATACTGGATTGTCTCCACGCCTTTTTCGCGCGCCGTTCGGGCGACCCCAAGGAGGAAGAGGCCGAGGTCGTCGCCGATCATATCGACGATCTGTGCCGGGTGCTGCGCAACGCCATCGGCCACGATTTTTCGGGCTATAAGCGCACCACGCTGGTCCGCCGGGTCGAGCGGCGGATGCACGTTCTGGGCATCGCGACGGGCTCGGCCTATCTGGCGCGGGTCAAGAAGGATGCCGACGAGTGCGAGGCGCTGTTCCGCGACCTGCTGATCAACGTCACGCGCTTCTTCCGCGATGCCGAGCTGTTCGACACGCTGAAGGCCAAGGCGATCCTGCCGCTGACCCGCGCGCGCGATCCGGACGAAGATATCCGCATCTGGATTCCCGGCTGCTCCAGCGGCGAGGAAGCCTATAGCATCGCGATACTCTTCGCCGAGGCCGCGCGCGAAAGCGGACAGCCGCTGGCGGTGCAGATCTTCGCGACCGACATTGACGAGCAGATGCTCCAGATCGCGCGCGAGGGCAGCTATCCCGCCGCCGCGCTGGCCGACATTCCGGCGGCGCTGCGCGAACGCTACACGATGCCGCATGCCGAGCGGTTCACGATCAGCGCGCAGATCCGCGACATGATCCGCTTCTCCAACCACAGCCTGGTCAAGGACCCGCCCTTTTCGCGGATCGACCTGGTGTCGTGCCGCAACCTGCTGATCTATTTCGACGATCGGTTGCAGCAATCGGTGTTGCCGCTGCTGCATTATGCGCTGCGGCCGGGCGGCTATCTGTTCCTGGGTCCGTCCGAGAGCGTCGGGCGGTTCGACCATCTCTTCCCCGCGATCGACGGCCATGCCCGCCTGTTCGAACGCTCGCCGGGCTCCCCCTCCTATCCGATCGACCTGCCCGGCGGGACGAGCCGCAGCATCCGGCGGCGCGGCGAGCGCGGAGAGCGGGACCATGGCGCGCCGATGGGCGAGGAAAGCCTGGCGGCCCGCCGCATCGTCGATCGCTATGCCCCGCCCAGCATGGTGGTGGATCAGGACGGCGGCATCCTGGCCGCGTTCGGCAAGCTCAGCCGCTATTTCAACTTCCCCGTCACCCGCGCGGGCGGATCGAGCGCGGTGACGCTGGCGCGTACCGGCCTGCGCGAAGTGATCGGCCCGATGCTCCGCCAGGCGCGCGACGCCCGCAAGCGGATCGCCGCGCGCGACGTCGCGGTGACGACCGAATATGGCGTCCAGAAGGTCGAGGTGATCTGCGATCCGCTGACCGACGGATCGCTGCTGTTCCTGTTCCGTGATACCGAGCCGTTCAGCCCGATCGAGGCGAGCGACCTGGCCGATCTGGAACCCGGCGACGATCATATCGAGGCGCTGGAGGAGGAACTCCGCCTGACCCGCCACCGCCTGCGCTCGACGGTCGAGGAACTGGAGACGGCGAATGAGGAGCTGAAAAGCTCCAACGAAGAAATGATGTCGATGAACGAGGAGCTTCAATCGACCAACGAGGAATTGTCGACCGTCAATGACGAGCTGAAGACCAAGGTCGACCAGCTGACCATCGCCAATTCCGACCTGCGCAATTTCTTCGAATCGACCGACCTGGCGGTGGTGGTGCTCGACCGGCACCTGCGCGTGCGCAGCTATACCGAGGCGGCGCGCTCGATCTTCCCGCTGCAACCCAGTGACCGGGGGCGCCTGCTGGCCGATGTGTCGACCCGGCTGAGCAACACCGACTATCTCGACGGCGCGGCATCGGTCGCGGCGGGCGGATCCCCGTCGCAGCAGCGCGTTACCACCCGCGACGGCGCGCGAACGCTGTCGCTGCGCATCCTGCCCTATCGCACCCAGTCGGACGGGATCGAGGGGGCGACGCTGGTCCTGACCGACATCACCGAGGCGCTCGGCATGGAACGCGCGCTGGCCGCCGAGCGCGAGCGGCTGGACCTGGCGATCAAGGCGGGCGGCATCGGCGTCTGGGAATATCGCGGCGACACCGGCGAGACCTTTCTGGACGACACCGGCCGGGCGCTGTTCGGCCTGGGCGCGGAGGATGACGGGGCCCGGATGGGCCGCTGGCTGGAGCGGATCGTGCCTGAGGATCGCGCCGGGGTCGAACTGGGCATGGCCGAGGCGATGGCCGGGAACGGCGATTTCGAGATGACCTTCCGCCTCGACATCGACGGCACCCAGCGCTGGATCAAGGGCTTCGGCCGCCGCGTCACCACCAGTCCGCCGCACCGCATGGTCGGCGTGTCGATCGACGTGACCGCCGAATATGCCATCGCCGAGACGCGCGAGCTGATGCTGCGCGAGATGAACCACCGGGTGAAGAACCTGTTCGCGATCATCTCGGGGATCGTGTCGGCGGCGGCGCGTTCGCATGAGGATGTCACCGAGCTGGCCGACGATGTCCGCGAGCGCATCGCGACGCTGGGCCGCGCGCATTCGCTGGCCTCGCCCGCGGGCGAGCAGCAGGCGATCGAGCTGCGCGCCTTGGTGGAGGCGACGATCGCGCCCTATAGCGGCCAGTCGAAGATCGCCATCGACGGCCCGCGCCTGCTGGTCGACCGCCGTTGCCTGTCGCCGCTGGCGCTGATTCTGCACGAATGGGCGACCAACTCGGTCAAATATGGCGCGCTGGCGCATCGGCTGGGCGAGTTGTCCATCCATTGGACGCTGGCCGGGGGCACGCTGTCCATCGAATGGGTCGAAACCGGCGGTTCGCCGACCGACAGCGACGCGGCGCACGGTTTCGGGACACTTCTCGTCCAGACTTCCTCACGACAATTGGGTGCGCGGCTGGAGCGGAATTACGCCGATGGGCGTTTCATTCTTAACTTAGCTCTACCCGAAACGGTCCTCGCGCATGACTAAAACGATTTTGCTGGTCGAAGACGAATTTTTCGTAGCTCTGGACATCCAGAATATCATCGAAGATGGCGGCTATGAGGTCGACGGCCCTTATGTCAGCGTGGAAGAGGTTCTGGCGCATCTCGACGGCGATCGTCCCGACCTGGCCTGCGCGATCCTGGACGTCCGGCTGCGCGACGGAGAGGTCTTTCCGGCGGCGGAGCGGCTGCGCGAGGCGGGCGTGCCGTTGATCTTCCACTCGGGCCATGCCGACGAGCAGGCGCTGCAAAATCGCTATCCGGGCTCGGCGGTGTGCGGCAAGCCCTGCTCGCCCTCGCTGCTCCGCCGCACCCTGTCGATGGCGGTATCGGGCCCCAGCGAAGGCGACCGCGAAGCCAGTTGAGGCGGGTTCGCACTCAGTCGAACGCGCCCCGCCCCATCCGCCCGGTCGCGCGCAGCAGCGCGGCCTGCGCCGTCAGCACATCGACCTTCGCCCGCGCCACCGCCAGCTGCGCCGAGCGATAGCTCTGGTCGGCGACCAGAATGTCGATGGTCGATCGGAGCCCGAACCCATATTCTGCACGCACGCCCTTCAGCGCGAGGTCGGCGGCGGCCAACCCCTCGACACTGGCCTTCAGCCGTCCCTCGGCCGCGATCAGCGAAGCCCAGGCGGTATCCGCGCTCCGGACCGCATTGCGCGCCGCCGTCTCGACATCGAAACGCTCCGCCCGCCGCACGGCCTCCGCCTGCCGGACATGCGAGGCGACCAGCCCCCCGGTCAGCAGCGGCACCCGCAGGCCCAGCCCCGCGCTCGCGGCGCTGTCGAAGCCGGTCCAGCGGCCGCCCGCCACCTGCACCCCGCGCCCGTAATTTCCGGTCAGATCGAGCGCGGGCGCGCGTTCGGCGCGGGCCTGATCGACCCGCGCCGACGCCGCCTCCACCCGCTGTCGCTGTGCCAGCAGCAGCGGGTTGGCCGCCTCCGCCGCGCCGCGCGCATCGGCCAGGGTGCGGGGCAAGGCCGTGGGCGGCGCGATGGTCGCATCGAGCGCCCCCGCGTCGCGCCCCACGACCGCACGATAGCTCGCCGCCGCCGTCGCCGCCGCCCCTTCGGCATCGACGAGGTTGGAGACGACGCTGGCCCGCTGCGCCTCCAACTGGGCGATGTCGGTGCGCGTCGCCTGCCCCAGGCCATAGCGCGAGCGGGCCTCCGCCACCTGCCGGTCGAGCCGCTCGATCCCGACCCGCGCGATCTCCACCGCCTGTTGCGTATAGAGCAGGTCGGCATAGGCGCCGACGACACGCTCGAGCACATCGGCCTCGACATCGCGCAGCGCCTCGCCCCCCGCCGCGACATCGCCGTCCGCCGCACGCACCGCCGCGCGCACCCGTCCGCCGGTCCAGATCGGCAGGGTCGCCGTCACCGCGCCGGTCCCGCTCGACGCGCCCGAACGCCTGCCCGTATCGTCATAGCCCAACCGGTCATAACCCGCGCCGCCCGTCGCGGCTGCGGTCAGCCGCCCGGCCGCGCGCGCCTGGTTGGGCGTCTCGGCCAGCGCCTCCTGCCGGGCGCGCGCGGCGGCGAGTTGGGGATTGCCGTCCCATGCCGCAGCAATGGCATCGCGCAGGGTTTCACCCGACGCGGGCACCGCCAGGGCCAGCGCCGCCCCCGTCAGAAGCCACCGCTTAGTCATGACGCAGCGCCCAGGCCGGTGCCGCCCGGCTGGCCCGCAGCGACTGACCCAGCACGGTCAGCACCGCGATAGTCAGCGCCAGTGCGGTGGCGGCGAGGAAATAGAGCGGCGATAGGCTGATGCGATCCTCGAACCCAGCCAGCCATGTCCGCATCGCGACATAGGCGAGCGGCCAGGCGAGGAGATTGGCCAGGATGACGGGCCGCAGGAACTGCCCGACCAGCAGCTTCACGATCGCCGCCGACGATGCGCCAAGCGTCTTGCGGATCCCGATCTCCTTCACCCGCCGCTGGGTGTTGAACGAGGCCAGGCCCCAGAGACCGACGCAGCCGATCAGGACGGCGAGACTGGCACCGATGCCGAACAGACGGGTCGCCCGGTCGTCGGCCTCATAGAAGTCGGCAAGGCGGTCGTCGGCGGTCTTGGCATCGAATGGCACCTGCGGCACCATAAGCTGCCATAGGTCCCGCAGCCGCTTGAGCGTGACTCGTGGGTCGCCAGCCACACGAATAGTCACGACCGAGGTGCCGATGGTTTCCGCCGGTCGGCGCGTATAGACATAATAAGTTGCGGCTAAAGGATTACGGGGACTATCGAAACGCAAATCCTCGACCACGCCGATGATCGTGCGTGGACGGTCGCCCCCGAGCGTCTTACCAATCGCCTCCTGTGGCGTCCGAAAGCGCAACGGGGTCAGCGCGCGGCGATTGATGACGATGTTCGCACCATCCGCCGCTTTCCGGCCCGTTATGTCGTCGGCACCATGCGCATCGTCGAACCAGCGTCCCGCGAGCAAACGCGCACCATGGGTCTCGAAGAAACGCGGAGATACCATGACCCACGACAGCGATGGTCCTGGACCGACGACGCCGGGCAGGGGCACATTGGTGTTGTTGCTTTCTCCACTGCCGCCGATCGCAGCGTTGGCGATGGTCGCGTCCTTGACCTGCGGCAAGGCGCGGATGGCGGTGAGGATCGTACTCTTGCGGTCGTCGGGCACAGCCGAGTCCGCCATAGCGGGCAACACCAGCAGAGAAGTCCGCTCGAACCCCAGATCGGTCAGGCGGACATGCCGGGTCTGTGCGACCAATATTGCCGTCCCGATCATGAAGGCGATTGCCAGGCCGAACTGTCCAATTACCAACAGTTCGCGAGTGCGCGTCCCCGCGCGCCCGCCGCCGGGTGAGCGGGCAGAAGCCAATACGGCGGCAGCGGGAAAGCGCGACAGCAGGATTGCGGGATACACACCGGCCAGAAGCCCTACGATCACTGTCAGGAGCGCGAGCCCTGGGACCACCGTGCCATAAGGAATGGTCAGCGCGAGACCGCCTGCCGCGTTAATGATCGGCAGTCCCAGTTCCGCCAGGATCAATCCGCACAGCGCAGCAATAGCAACTGTCAACACTGCTTCGCCGAGGAATTGGCGGATCAAGACGCCCCGATCGGCACCCAAAACCTTGCGCATAGCCACTTCGCGGGCGCGGAGACCAGCTCGGGCGGTGGCAAGGTTCACATAATTAATGACAGCGATCAGCAGGGTCAGAACCCCGACCAGCCCTAATGTCACGATAGTCATCTTCGCATTGCTACTATCCTGCCCCTGTGGCTCGAGGTGCAGGTCAGCGAGCGGCAGCAATTGAAGATGCTGGACATCCGATGGTTTGCCACCGGGATCGGCCAGCTCCTTGCCACGCCGGTCGACGAAGGCGTTCAGCTTGCCTTCGAACGCGCGCGCGGCGGCGGGCGTGTCGAAGCGCAGGACGGTCCGAAGCGACGAACTGCCCCAATGATACCAGTATTGGTTGGCCATCTCACGCGTGAGAGGCATCAGCACCGATAGCTTGAAATCCGTATTCTTGGGCAAATCGCGGAACACCGCGCTGACACGATAGGTACGAACCTTGTCCATCGACACGACCAAGGTCTTTCCGATGGGGTTACGATCTCCGAAATATGTGCGTGCGGTTGTCTCATCGATCGCGACATTTCCCGGCTGCGCCAAGGCGCTCGCACGATCGCCTGCGACAAGCGGCAAAGGAACTACTTGAAAGAAGTTGGAGTCGACCTGTGCGGAATTCACGGTCGTCGCGCGGCCTTTGGCAAGGATCGTGCCGCCACGATCGCCACCGTTGATACGCGCACCGATCACGCCGGGAAAGTCCTCGCGCATCTGGTCGATCAACCCACCCATAGTCCATGCGTAGGTACCGTTTGCAGGACTGTCCTGCATGGTCCACACCGTCTGCACGACATAAACCTTGTCATAATCCGGCAGCCATTTCTCATACCCCGTCTCGAACCGGACATAGAGGCCCAGCACCAGGAACACGGCGATACCCACCGCCAGCCCCCCGATGTTGAGCGCGGCGTAAAGCTTGTGGCGCACAAGCGAGCGATAGAGCGAGAGAAGTGCGTAGCGGTTCATGATGACTGCCCCCCGATAATCCCGGCGTTCAGCCGCAGGTGACGCGGGCGAGCCCGCTCTTGCCCACCGTGCAGCGCGGATGGCCCGCGACGGTGACCTTAGCCATGCCGCTGGCATCGATCCGGGCCTGCTCGGCGTCCCCGGCCTGGATGCTCGCGGTGCCGCTGGCGGAGAGCGCCATGTCGGGCGCGGAAAGCGTACGGGTGTGGGCGCTGCTCGCCCCGCTGCCGCCGATCGTCAGACGGCCGACATCGCCCTCGGCCTGGAACTCGCTGGCCCCCGACAGGTCCAGGGTCAGTGCGTCGCCATGAACCGCGCGGACGGTCGCGTCGCTGGCCCCGGAGAGGTCGAACCTGGCCGATCCACCGCGCCAGGCGGCGATGCGCAGCACGCTCGCTCCGCTGGCGCGCGCCTCGAACAGGCGGACGTCGAGCGCTGGCAGGGTCAGCTCGGTCGCACCGCTGAGGCTGACGGCGGCCAGCGACGGCATGGTGATGGCGATCACGACACGGCGATCATGGCCGTTGCAGCTGTTGTTGCGGCGACCGATCCGCAGCGTCGACCCGATCGTCTCGACACGGACATTGTCGATATTCGCCGCCCGGCCCTGTACCGTCACCGCATAGGCAGCCCCCAACGTGACGGTTGCGACGTCGCAGCCGCCAAGGTCGATCCGGTCGAACCCGCGCACATCGAAGCTGCGCGAGGTCTGGGCAGTGTCCTGCGCGGAGGCGCCAACGGCGGCAAGCGACAGCAGGGCGATGGCGGGGATCATGGTCTTCATCACAAATCCTTTCAGATCGCGCGCATGGCGCTGGCGACGATGCGGCCGTCGAGCATGTCGATGCGGCGCTTGGCGAGGTCGGCATGGCTGGGCGAGTGGGTGACCATGACGATGGTCGCGCCCGCATCGTTCAGGCCGGTCAGGATGTTCATCACCTGCTCGCCATTGGCGGTGTCGAGATTGCCGGTCGGCTCGTCCGCCAGGATCAGCTTGGGATCGCCGACGATGGCGCGGGCGATGGCGGCGCGCTGCTGCTGGCCGCCCGACAGCTGGTGGGGAAAGTGGCGCGCGCGGTGGGCGATGCCGACCTTGTCCATCGCCGCCGCCACCCGGCCGCGACGATCCCCCGCATCGCTCCGGTACGCGAGGCCGAGCGCGACATTCTCCTCGATGGTCAGTTCGTCGATCAGGTTGAAGCTCTGGAAGACGAAGCCCAGCGTCTCGGCGCGGAACTTCGCCAGTTCCTTTTCGTCCATCGCCGCCAGATCGCGGTCGCCGAACAGATATCGCCCACCCGTCGGCCGGTCGACCGTGCCCAGCGTGTTGAGCAAGGTCGACTTGCCGCAGCCCGAGGGGCCCATGATGGCCAGGAACTCGCCCGCCGCGACATGCAGGTCGATATCGTGCAGCGCGGTCGTCTCCACCTCGTCGGAGACATAGCGGCGCTGAATGCCTTCCAGTCGGATCATCTGTCGGCCCCCCTTATCGGATGTTCAGTATGTCGCCCTTCACGGACGATGTGTTGCTGGTGACGATGCGCTCGCCGGGGTTCAGGCCGGACAGGATCTCCACCTGTTCGGGATTGCGGCGGCCGATGCGCACGGTGCGGCGACGGGCATGGGCGCCGTCGGGATCGAGGACGAAGGCCGAGCTGCCGCCCGCCTCCAGCCAACCGCCGACCGGGGCGACCAGCGCGCGGCTCGCGGCGCCCAGCGTGATGCGGATGTCGATCGTCTGCCCGCGATTGAGCCCGGCGGGCGCGCGGTCAAAGGTCAGCTCGACCTGGAACCGCCCGTCCTTCACGGCGGGCAGCACCTTCGACACGGTCAGCCCGACGCCGTCTGAGGTCGTCGCCTTCTGCCCCACCGCGACACGGCCCAGATAATATTCGTCGACCTGCGCGACGAGCTTCCACGACCCCTCGCTGTCGACCTGGCCCGCCGGATCGCCAGGCTTGAGCGTCTGGCCCGGCTGGATCGTGAAATTGGTCAGCCGTCCGCCCATCGGCGCGCGGATGGTCAGCGCCTCCAGCCCGGCGCGCACCGCCGCCAGATTGCCCGACAGGCGCGTCTGCGTGTCGGACAGCCGCGCGGATTGGGTCGCGGTGATCCGCGCCTCGGTTGCGCGGCCGGACCTGAGCTGGGCCAGGCGCTTTTCCTGATAGGCAGCCTCCTCCTCGAAGCTGCGGACGCCCGCATCCGACAGAAAGCCCTGATCGTGAAGCTGACGCCGGATACCCAGATCGCGCCGCGCCTTGATGAGGTCATATTCGGCCTGCGCCACCTGCCCCGCGCGGTCGAGCTTGTTGCGCTCGATCCCCAGCCCCTCGCTCGCCACGCCGCCCAGCTGGCTGGCGATCTGCGCCTCGCGGGTCAGCACGTCGAGCTTGAGCTGCGGATTGGCGAGGGTGGCGAGCGGCTGTCCCTCGCGGACCATGTCGCCGTCCTGCGCCAACAGCTTCTCAACCTGTCCGCCCGCCAGCACGCCGACCAGCGTGGTGACGCGCGGCGTCACCGTGGCGCGGACCGGCAGGTAATCGTCGAACGCGGCGCGCGTGACCTCGCCCGTGTCGACATTGGCGGCGGCGATGTCGGTCGATCCGGCGGCGGGCAGGAAGCGCCAGACCAGCCCCGCGCCGATCACCACCAGCATGGCGATCACGACCGCGCGGCGACGCCACCAGGGGACGGGCTTTCGCGCGATCCGCCGGTCCATCGCAGCCCCCGGCGGGGTCCCCGAAACGCCTCCGCCATCCCCGCTGGCGGAAGTGATTGCGCCTGTCATCTGTTCGGTCATCATGGGACGAATGTCACCCAGGACGGTCGAAAAACCTAAAGCCCTATGAAACCGCCACTTTCCCCGCCGACCGCCGAATCCGACCGTTCGCGTCCGGACAGCCTGTCCGGAAATGGACGGTGCGGGGCGTCGTCAAGCGCGCTGTCGATCCTGGTCATCGACGACAATCCGCGCATCGCCGAATCGCTGGGCATCGCGATCGAGCTGGCCGGACACCGGCTGGATATCGCATCGGGGCCGGAAGAGGGCTTTTCCCGTCTGGCGGCACAGCGGTACGACGCGATCCTGCTCGACCTCAATTATGCCGCCGGACGCACCGATGGCGCGGAGGGGCTGGCCATGCTCGCGCGGCTGCTCGCCGACGATCCGGCGGCCTGCATCATCGTCATCACCGCGCATAGCGGCATACGCCTGGCCGTCGCCGCGATGCAGGCGGGCGCGCGCGATTTCGTCATGAAGCCGTGGCGCAATGCCGAGCTGATCGCCAAGATCGAGGTCGCCGCCGCCCGCCCCGCCCCGCGCGCCGATCGTCCCCATGCCTATGGCGGCGAGGTTCCCGGCGGCGAGCCCGCCCGGCTGTTGGGCGACAGCCCCGCGATCGAGCAGGTGCGCGCGCTGATCCGCCGCGTCGGGCCGACCCGGGCGGGGATCGTCGTCACCGGCCCGTCGGGCGCGGGGCGGACGCTGATCGCCCAGGCGGTCCACGCCGCCTCCGGTGATGTGGACCGGCCGATGGCGCGGCTGGACCTACGCGATACGGCGGCGTGGGACCGGCTGGCCGGTGAAGAGGCCGGGACCTGGCTGTTGCGCCATCCCGACCGGCTGGACGAGGTCGCGCAGGCGCGGCTGCTCGATCGGCTGCCGATGGCGGCGCGCTTCATCGCGATCGCCGACGATCCGGGCGGGATCACCCCGGCGCTGGCGCGGCGGATCGCGACGGTGGAGATCGCCGCCCCCTCGCTCGTCCAGCGTCAGGCGGACATTCCCCTGCTCGCACGCCATTTCGCCCGGATCGCGGCCGAGCGGCATGGTCGCCCGGCCCCACGCTTCACCCCGGCGGCGGAGGCGCTGCTGATCTCGGCGCCATGGCCCGACGAGACGCGCGGCCTGTCCGCCGCGATCGAGCGGGCGCTGCTGCTGGGGGATGGCGGCGTGATCGAGGCGGCGTTGCTCGCCCCTGCCGCGCCGGTCGTCGCCGCCGCCGCCCCACGCTCCAGCTTCGACCTGGACGAAACCGAGCGGGGGATGATCGAGGCGGCGCTGATCGAGCATCATCACAACGTCACCCATGCCGCACAGGCGCTGGGGCTGAGCCGGGGCGCGCTGTATCGTCGCATGGCGCGCCATGGGCTTTGATGCGCCCACCCGGCGGGTCGTCGCCATCCTTCTGTCGGGACTGATGCTGACGCTGTTCGGCGGGCTGATGGTGGTGGCGTGGCAGAACGGCATGCTGGGGTCGATGCTGGGGCTGGGCCTGGGCACCGGCTGGCTGATCGGGGCGATCGGCTGGGCCGCCGCGCGGACGCCCCTCCTGCCCCCCGCCCCCGCGCCCGCCGACATGGCGCCGCGCGGGCCGCCGCTCCATGCGCTGTTCGACCAGATCCCCTTGCCGCTGCTGCGGATCGAGGGGCGATCGGCACGGGCGCTCAACCGCGCCGGCCGGACGCTGTTCGCGACCGACGACCGCCTGTCATCGCCGCCGCCCGCGCTGTTCGAGCCGCAGGAAAGCCGGTTGCGGCATGAGGGGCGAAGCTGGCGGATCGAACGGGTCGAGGCCGGGCCCGAGCGCGCGCTGGCCATGCTGATCGATGTCGAGGCGGAGCGCCGCACCGCCGAGGCGCATGCCGATAGCGAGATGATCGACATATTGGGGCATGAGCTGCTGAACGGCCTGTCGCCGATCGTGTCGCTGGCCGACAGCGCGGTGATGGCGGCGGAGCGGCAGGATGCGCGACTGCACGGCATCCTCGCCACCCTTGCCCGACGGATCGAGGGGTTGGAGCGGTTCACCCGCGCCTATCGCACGCTGGCCCGGCTGCCCGATCCGGTCCGCAACCCGTTCAAGGTCGCCGAGTTGGCCATGGATCTGGCGCGGTTGTTCGAGCAACGCTTCGCAAGCGAGGTCGCGCTCTCCATGGCGGTGCCGGACGGACTGATCGGGCGATGCGACCGCGATCAGATGACGCAGGCGCTCTGGGCGCTGCTGCAAAACGCGGCCGAGGCGGCGCTGGGCGGAGCGGTCGCGCCGCAGGTGACGCTGACCGCCGCGATGGACGGGCCTAGCCTGCGCTTCGCGATTACCGACAGCGGCGGCGGCGTAGCGGGGCCAGAGCGCGCGCGGATCTTCCGCCCCTTCCACACCACCAAGCCCGACGGGTCGGGCATCGGCCTGACCCTGGCCCGCCGTATCGCCCGCGCGCATGGCGGCGACCTGACGCTGTTGCCGGTGGCGACGACGACGTTCGCACTGGCCATACCCGGCAAATAGGGCGACCTTGCCGCTTTACTTGTAGGACATAATGATCGATCCTCGCCTGCAATCACAGCATCGGGGAGCGGGAATGTCGGGCAGGATACCGGGATTGGGGCGCGGGCAAGGGCTTTTGCTGGCGTTGGCCAGCGTCGCCATCACTCCGACATGGGCGATGCCCGCCGCACCCACGCTTCCGACGACAGCGCCCGCCGATCACGCGACGGCGCTGGCGCACCGGGTGGCCGATGCGATCCGTCGCGATCCCGCGCTGACCGCGCCCATCCGGGGCAGCATCACCCTGCCCGATACCGCCGCCGATCTTGCCGCCACGTCCGACGACCCGCAGGCGCGTCTCGTCACGATAGGCTGGCGTTCGTCGGACCCGGCGATCCTGTCGGACCGCGACCGGGGCCGGGGCGACGATCGGGTCCGCAAGGGCGTGGTCCATCGCGGCCGGACCGACCGCCGGGTTCGGCTGACCGCGACCGTGACCGCGCCGGGGGCCGCGCCGGTCATGGTCCCGCTCGACCTGACGGTCCTGGCCGCCGCCGCGCCGCGTCCCGCCGACATGAGCGCCTATATGTTCGTCTATTTCCATTCCGACACGGTCGAGGGTGAGAAGCTGCGCTTCGCGGTTTCGGACGGCAACAACGCGCTGCGATGGCGGGAGTTGAACGGCGCACGGCCGGTCCTGGAGTCGAGCAAGGGCACGATGGGCCTGCGCGATCCGTTCATCCTGCGATCGGCGGAGGGCGACCGCTTCTTCCTGCTGGCGACCGACCTGTCGGTGGGGCGCAGCGGCTGGGGCGGCGCGACCGACAAGGGCAGCCATTACCTGGAAATCTGGGAATCGACCGACCTCGTCCACTGGAGCGAGCAGCGTCATGTGAAGGTCAACCTTCCCCAAGCGGGCATGACCTGGGCGCCCGAGGCGACCTACGACCCGACGATCCAGGCCTATGTCGTCTATTGGACATCGACCCTGTTCACCGATGCCAGCCACCGGACCAGTGACGGCAACGGGCCGCAGATCCTGATCTCCACCACCCGCGACTTCCGCCATTTCACCCCGCCCCGCCCCTGGTTCAAGGCCGCCGACCTGCCCTTTCTGGTGAAGGACAAGGGCATGATCGATTCCACCGTGCTGAAGGACGGCGCGGACTATTACCGCTTCACCAAGGTGTCGGAGGTGTCGGGCTGTCCTTCGTCGGACATCATGGGCCAGCGTTCCCGCACGCTGCGCGCCACCGGCCATTCGGGTGCGTGGCGCACCATCGACCGCTGCATCGGCCGCAAGGCGGGGACGCCCGAGGTCGAGGGGCCGAGCGCCTTCGTCGCCAATCCGGGCGACACCAGCGGGTTCCGATATTTCCTCTGGGTCGATAATTATGGCGGCGTCGGTTACATCCCGCTCGCCACCCGGTCGCTGCGGGGCACCATCCGATGGACCTATCCCAAGGATTTCCGCCTGCCCGCCTCGCCGCGTCACGGCTCGGTCCTGTCGATCACCGCCAGGGAACGGGACGCGCTGGTCGCCCGCTGGAGCCCCACCGCGCCGACCAGCGGTGCGGCACGATGAGCGGGTTGCTTCGCGCCGCCGCCTGGCCGCTGATCGTCATGGTCGCCCCCGGCTTCGCCCAGCCGGTTGCGGCGCAAGCGGCCCCCTGGATCGTGCCGCCGGTCATGGCATCGGGCAGCCGCCTGCCCGTCTCGCCGGAGGGAGCGATACGCTGGTCCGCCGACCGACCGGTCCTGGATGGCGATCGCCTGGTCCTTCGCGGCGATCGGCCGGTTCGCGTCACGCTGACCGGGCGTCGCGTCATGGCCGGGGCGGGGACCGAGGAGAAGCCCTTCACCGTCACCCTGTTGCCCGGATCCGCGCCGCGCCTGTCGGCCTATGGTCGCAGCCCGACCGATGCGCATGACGCGAACCAGCCGATCATCGCCCGCTCGGTCCATCTGGCGCTTGCCACCGGCGTTGGCGCCGCAACCCCGCTCAACGGGAATTACGGCATCCTCTTTCCCATCGGCGAATATGTCGGGGTCGACCGGATCGAGCATCGCGGGATCGTCGCCCCTTCGCTGTTCCATTTCGCCGATGGCAGCCTGGGCGTCATCGCGACCCGGGTCGATCTGGCGGGAAAGCCGGATAAGTCGCAGCGGTCGAGCGCGCTGGTGTTCAAGAGCGATCCCGCCAGTCCCGCCGACTTCACCGAATTGGGGCTGATCGACCTTGGCACGACCGGCGGCGTCGTCGCGCCGCGCGCGATCTGGGACAGTGCCGCGCGGCGCTATCTGGTCGCCTGGCGTGACGATGCGGGCAAGCCGCATTGGGCCAGCGTGGCCGATCTGGCACGGACCGAGCGGGTGGCGACGCCCTTCTTCCCCGATCATGACGGACGCCGGATGCGCATCGTCGCGGCGGGCAATGTCGGCGCGGTGCAGGCGGGCGAGGTCACCGGAATGGCGGAGGACGACGCCGCCCTGCCGCTCGACAGCCGGACCGCCGCCGCGCTGGCCGATCGCTATGGCCGGATCGTCAACCTGCGAGCCATGGTCGACCCGCGCCGCATCACGATCGCGCAAATCCCACAGCTGGCGGAAACGCGGGCGCGCCTCACCTATTCGGACGGATCGTCCGCGACACGGGGCGTCGACTGGGACACCGCCGATCTGGCGCGGATCGCACGCGGCGGTCCGGGGCATTATGTCGTGCGGGGGACCGTCCGCCAGCCCGTCTATCCGGCCATCTTCGCCTATAATCGCGCCGATCCGGTCATCTATCGCTACGCACGGGACGGCCGGGTCCGCTATCTGTTCATCGCGACCGACGATACGAACAACGACAATGTCGGATCGGTCCATCTGCCGATCCGGGTCGCGGACAGCATCGCGGCGCTGGCCGACGACCATGGCGGGCGGGCGCGCGAGGTGGACCTGCTCAACCGCCTGACCCGGCGCGACCGTACCGCCGAGGGACGCGTGATCGCCGGATGCTATTGGGCGCCCGAACTGCACGAGATTGGCGGGCGACTGTCCATCCTGTTCGCGCCCTGCTTCAACCCCAGGGACGATCAGTCGAACAAGGATGGCGCCTGGGACCGGGTGGCCTCGCATATCATGCAGTTGCGGCCCGGCGGCGATCCCGCCGACCCCGCCGACTGGTCGCGCCCCGCCGCCATTCGGAAGGCGGACGGATCACCGCTGGGCCGCGCCGAATTCGCCCGCAACATCAGCCTCGACATGTCCTATGTCACGATCGGCGGGAAGGCCTATTACACCTGGTCGCAACGCTACCTGCCGGGCCAGGGCCCGCTGGGCGATCCGCTGACCTGGATCGCACGGGTCGATCCGGCGCATCCCACCCGCCTCACCTCCGCCCCGCGCCCGATCGTCGCGCCGACCCGGTCCTTCGAGGAAAATCTGTCCGAAGGGGCCTTTGCCCTCCATCATGGCGGACGCACCCATCTGATCTATTCCAGCTCGGGGGTCAGCCCGACCTATGTCGTCGGCGGCGCCTGGCTGCGCGACGGCGAGGACCCGACGCGGATCGACAACTGGCACAAATGGAGCGCCCCGCTCCAGCATAGCGAGCCGATGCCCAAGGGCGTCATCGACTATCGCCGGTACGAACAAGGCGTCGGCCACGGTGCGTTCACCACCGACGAGGACGGCAATCCGCTCTACGTCTATCACAGCTGGGGCGACGGGGTGGGCGGCAATGGTCGCGACACGCGCGTGCGCCGGGTCCATTGGGCCGCCGATGGTCGCCCCGTCCTCGACATGACCCGTGACGAGGAAGTCGCGCCGTCGCAGCGGAGCGTGACGATGCGGGTGACGGTCACGCGCGGCAAGGCCCGGCGATGACGCTTCGGTCCGCCCGCTTGCCGGACGACCGCTTTTCCCGCAAGCTACCGAAATCATGACACTCTCCCGCCGCTCCGTGCTTGCAGCCGGCCTCGCCATGCTCGCCGCGCCCGCCGGTGCGGAGACGCCCCCGCGCCTCCGCCGCCTGTCGCCGCGGCTCGACCGGATGATCGCGCCGGGGACCGAGCCGGAGGTGATCGCGACCGGCATACGCTGGGCCGAGGGGCCCTTATGGGTGCCGCATGGCGGCTATCTCCTCTTCTCCGATCCGCCCGCCAATATCGTCCGCCGGTGGCAGCGCGGCCGCGCGGTGTCGGTCGTGCTCGATCCGTCGGGCGCACCGGGCACCGATCCGGCGCTGGTCCGCGAACCCGGCGCCAACGGGCTGGCGCTGGACAGGGACGGTGCGCTGCTGATCGCCAATAGCGGCGGGCGCTCGATCGACCGGGTCGACCTGAGCACCGGCCGCCGCACCGTGCTGGCCGATCGCCATGCGGGCAAGCGCTTCAACAGCCCCAACGATCTGCATGTCGCGCGCGACGGGACGATCTGGTTCACCGATCCGCCCTATGGCCTGAAGGACGGAGACACCTCGCCGCTGAAGGAACAGGTGGTCAACGGCGTCTACCGCCGCCGCCCCGATGGCCGGATCGACCTGATCGACGGCGAGTTGACCCGCCCCAACGGCATCGCCTTGTCCCCCGACGAGCGCCGACTCTATGTCTCGGTTTCGGACGAAGCCGCGCCCCGGATCATGGTCTATGATCTGGACGCCAAGGGCATGGCGCGCGGGCCACGCATGCTGCTCGATGCGCGGCCGATGCTGGCGGCGGGCGGCGCCGGACTGCCCGACGGCATGAAGGTCGCGCGCGACGGCACGCTGGTCTGTTCGGTGCCAGGCGGCATGATGCTGATGACACCGGAGGCCGAGCCGCTCGGCCTGATCGAACAGGATGCGCCGATCGCCAACTGCGCCTTTGGCGAGGGCGGCCGCGCGTTGTTCCTGGCGGCGAACGACCGCATCCTGCGCGTGGCACTCCGCCCGGGCTGGCAGGGATAAAGCCGTCCGGCGCGGTCCGGCATCACCAGCACCGCGCCCTGCCCCCGGATCGCCGTCCGGCGTGTTTTCATGACCGGACGCCATGCCGAACGCGAACGGCCGACCGGGTCGACCGCGCCGCCGATTCGCGTCGTCGCGCCCCGGTGGCCCCGCCGTGTTATTTTGTCTGATGAAAACGCTGTAACGACTCATTCCCGTTTCAGCGGCGCTCGCAGATGCTCGGCAAGGACATCCACAACGCTCGCCGTCATGCGCAAGACACACCCGTTCTGACATTTTTTCCGTTGAAAAATGAGCAATTTGCCTCCCTGTTCTTGATCCGAGCAGGTGACGGGCCGCAACTTCCATTTGTCAGGCATTTACCGATATGACATGTTCCCAGTCGAGCCGCGAAGAGCGGCCGGACATTGGGGGAGGATATATGCGAGATTTGCAATCGCGCTGGCTGATCGGTGCATCCATGGCGGCTCTGGCCATTGCCGGGTTCAGCGGCGGCGCACAGGCGCAGACCGGCGACGCGACACCGATGCAGGGCGGCGGCCTGCGCGTCGAGGCGGGCCGCGACCCGACCAAGCCCACCGGCGCGCTGAACGCCACCCAGGTCGCGCAGGGCGTCTCCGACCAGGACATCGTCGTGACCGGCGTGCGCGAGTCCCTCCGTTCGGCGCAGGCGCTCAAGCGCAACGCCAATCAGATCGTCGACTCGGTGCAGGCGCAGGATATCGGCAAGCTGCCCGACGCCAACACGACCGAGGCGTTGCAGCGCATCACCGGTGTCCAGATCCAGCGCCGTTACGGCGAAGGCGCGACCGACTTCGACCACCGCACCTCGCCCGCCATCACCGTGCGCGGTTTGACCCAGGTGCAGAATTTCCTCGACGGCCGCGCCATCTATTCCGCCTCGGGCGGTCGCGCCTTCGACCTGGAGGGGATTCCGCCCGAATTGCTGGCGGGCATCGACGTGTACAAGAACGCCCCCGCCAACATCATCGAGGGCGGCGTGGGCGCCGCGGTGAACCTGCGCACCCGCCTGCCCTTCGACAAGCCCGGCCAGACGATCAGCGGCACCATTCGCGGCAATTACTATGACCGCGCGGACAAGTTCGGCTATTCCACCTCGGGCCTGTACAGCAACCGGTTCGACACCGGCATCGGCGAGATCGGCTTCCTGGTGAACGCGGTCTATTCGACCAGCTATTATCGTCAGGACGGCATCCTCGCCAATCCGCAGCAGCCGATCCCCGCCGGATCGATCGCGGGCGCGCCCGCCAATGCCAAGGCGCCGATGGGCATGCAGGTCTATGACGATCTGGGCGACCGCCGCCGCCTGGGCGTCGCGACCGCGATCCAGTGGCGCGCCGCCGACAATCTGCTGATCACCGGCCAGTATCAGCTCGCCAAATACTGGTTCAACCGGCGTGGCGCCTATTTCTACACCGTCAATGGCGGCAGCCAGTCGAGCCCGCTGCTCGGGTCCAATTTCACCTTCAACAAGGACGGCTACGCCACATCGGGGTCGCTCCAGGGGCAGAATTTCGAGTCGGGTCGCTTCGACCAGCAGCTGTGGAGCCAAAGCCAGAATTTCACGCTGGGCGCCGACTGGCAGGCGACCGACCGCGCCAAGGTGCATTTCGACGTCCAGTATCTGAAGAGCTATTACAACGCCGACCGCAACGGCCATGTCCTGACCCTGTTCACCGCGACCGGCCAGAATACGACGACCGGATCGCCGCATCCGTCGACCATCGATTTCGATCTGCGCGGCAGCCGTCCGCAATGGGATGTCCGCGACAAGGCGTTGCTGACCAACCCGGCCAATTACGCCACCCCCTATATCGCCGATGCGTTGCAGCGGAACGACGCCGACACGCTCGCACTGGCCTATGACATCGACTATGATCTGGAGGGCGGCTTCCTGCAGAAGCTGCGCGGCGGCGCGCGCTATTCGGACAATTCGATCAACCTGCGCGGTACCTGGAACGGCGTCTGCCTGTACGCCACCGGCCCCGACCCGTCCTGTTCGGCCCCCGACGGCACCGCGCTCATTCCGCTCAGCCGCAATCCGCAGCTGGCGATGCCGGGCCCGTCCAAGAATTTCTTCGACGGACGCACCGTCACCGGCGGGTTGCTCTATCCCGCCTTCCCGGCGGGCGACGGGGTCTGGGCGCAGACCAAGGCGCTCTATGCGCTGTTCGGCGCCAAGACCAAGGATGCGTTCACGCCGGGCGACCTGAATGCCCAGACCGAAAAGACCTATACGGTCTGGGGCGCGGGCGACTTCGCATTCACGGCGGGGGGCGTGCGCTTCGACGGCGGCGCGGGCGTCCGGCTGGTCAAGACCGACCTGACCTCGTTCGGGACGCAGTTCAATTCCAACGGCACCACCTCGCCGCTGGCGGTCCAGAAAAGCTATACCCGCGCGCTGCCCAGCGTGAATATCCGCGCCCGGCTGACCGACGAGTTCCAGATGCGCTTCGCCTATTCCAAGGGGCTGGCGCGGCCGAACTTCGACCAGCTGTCGACCAACCTGACGCTGAACAATCCCAACCAGGTCAACCCGATCACCGGCCGCCCCAGCGCCAGCTCGGGCAATCCGCGCCTGAACCCGATCTCCTCGGACAATTTCGACCTGACGGCGGAATGGTATTTCGCACCGACCGGCTCGCTGACCGGCGGCCTGTTCTACAAGAAGGTCGACGGCTTCCTGGCCAGCGGCGTGGTCGTCCAGAATTTCCAGGGGCGCGCCTATGACGTCAGCACGGTGCTGAATTCGGGCAAGGGCACGATTAAGGGCGCCGAGATCGGCTATCAGCAGTTCTTCGACTTCCTGCCGGGGCTGCTCAGCGGGTTCGGCGTGCAGGCCAACTATACCTATGTCGACTCCAACGTGACCAACCCGTTCGCGGTCGCCGGATCGGGCATGTCGACCCAGCTGCCGCTGGAGAAGCTGTCCAAGCATAATTACAACCTGATCGGCCTGTACGAAAAGGGGCCGCTGACCGCGCGCCTCGCCTATAACTGGCGGTCGAGCTATCTCGACCAGACCTTCGGCGCGGGCACCAACCAGCCGCAATATGCCAAGCCCTATGCCTCGCTCGACGCCTCGGTCAGCGTCAATGTGAACAGCCATATCGCGCTGTCGGCGGATGCGGTGAACCTGACCAACCGCATGAACGTCACCTATATCGGCACGATCGGCCAGCCGCTGCAATATCAGCTGAACGACCGCCGCTTCGGCCTGTCGCTGCGCGCGACCTATTGATCCCCGACTGCCGGCATGTCCTTATCGCAAGGACATGCCGGTATTTTTTGCGGGACGATCGCCATGGCAACCTTGCCGCCCCCGGCATTCTCCTTCTTCGGCGACGAGGCCGCCTTCACCCTGTTGCGGATCGGGCGGGAGCGCGAACCCGTGCTGATCGTCGACCGGGCGTCGGGGCAGATGGCGGCGCTGCGCGATTTCGCCGCCAGCCGCTCCGCCTTCGCCCCCGCCGCATCGGTGGGCAGCGGCTATCCCGGCCTGCTGGGGCCCGCGCCGGTCGCCTATATCGACGCGATGGTCCGCGCGGTGCTGCCGCTGATCGCCGCGCATTTCACCGGCGCGCCCGTTCGTCCGGCCCGTGCCCGCGGCAATTTCTCGCTCGTCACCACGCCCGCCGCCGATCTGAGCGAGGATCAGCGCGCGCCGCATGTCGACACCGCCGACCGCCTACAATTCGCGACCGTGCATTTCCTGTCGGCCGACCATGCGGACGGCACCGCCTTTTTCCGCCACCGCGCGACGGGGTTCGAGACCATCGATGCCGAGCGCCTGCCCGCCTATCAGGCGGCGCGGGCGGCGGACCCCGCCCCGCCGCCGGGCTATTGCACCGGCGATGATCCGGCCTTCGTGCGGATCGAGGCGATCCCCGCCCGGCCCGACCGGCTGATCCTCTACCGCGCGGCGCTGCTCCATTCGGGCCAGATCACCGCGCTGCCCGATAGGGCGGCGGACCCGCGCCATGGCCGGTTGACCGGCAATCTCTTCCTGCAATGCCGGATGGACGCATGAGCCGACACGACGACCAGGACGGACCGATCGCCCGGATCGCGATCATCGGCGGCGGGACCGCCGGATGGATGGCCGCCGCCGCGCTGGCCCGCGTGCTGGGGCCGCAGGGCCCCGCCATCACGCTGGTCGAGTCCGAGGAGATCGGCACCGTCGGTGTCGGCGAAGCGACCATCCCCCCGATCCAGGCGTTCAACGCGCTGCTCGGCATCGACGAGGACAACTTCGTCCGCGCCACGCAGGGCACGTTCAAGCTGGGCATCGAGTTCGTCGACTGGCTGCGTCCCGGCCATCGCTATTTCCACCCCTTCGGCGTGCACGGCGTCGACCGGGGCGCGGTGCCGTTCGAGGCGATGTGGCAGCGGTTGCGGCTGGCGGGCGAAGCCGCGCCGCTCGAGGCCTATTCGATCTGCGCGGCGGCGGCGCGAGCGGGGCGGTTCATGCGGCCGCAGCCGGGCAATACTCCGCTTGCGCATATCGGCTATGCCTTTCACTTCGACGCGGCGCTCTATGCGCGGTTCCTGCGCAGCCATGCCGAGGCGCAGGGCGTGGTCCGGCAAGAGGGGCGCGTGGTCGAGGTGGCGCGCGACGCCCGGCCGGAGCGTATCGCGGCGGTCGTGCTGGCCGACGGCACCCGCATCGCCGCCGACCTGTTCATCGACTGCACCGGCTTTCACGGCCTGCTGATCGGGGAGACGCTAGGCGCGGGGTTCGAGGATTGGGGCCATTGGCTGCCCAACGACCGCGCGGTGGCGGTGCCGACCGCTCCGGCGGGACCGCCTGTCCCCTTCACCCGCTCCACCGCGCATGGTGCGGGATGGCAGTGGCGCATCCCGCTTCAGCACCGGACCGGCAACGGCCATGTCTATGCCAGCCGTCATATCTCCGACGACGAGGCGACCGCGACGCTGCTCGCGCATCTGGACGGCGAGCCGCTGGCCGAACCGCGGTTGCTGCGGTTCCGCACCGGACGCCGCGACCGTTTCTGGATCGGCAATTGCGTGGCGCTGGGGCTGGCGAGCGGGTTCATGGAGCCGCTCGAGTCGACCAGTATCCATCTGATCCAGGCGGGGATCGCGCGGCTGCTGGAAATGCTGCCGACCCGCGCGTTCGAGGCGGCGGACACCCGCCGTTACAACCGGCTGATGGCGGCCGAGTTCGAAAGCATCCGCGACTTCCTGATCCTGCATTTCCACGCGACCGAACGGCGCGACACCCCCTATTGGCGGCAGCTGGCGGCGATGCCGATCCCGGACTCGCTGGCCGAGCGGATCGCGATCTACAACCGCACCGGGCGCGTGTTCCGCGAGGCGGACGAACTGTTCACCAAGACGAGCTGGCTGGCGGTGATGGATGGACAGGGACTTCACCCCCGCGCCTATGACCCGATCGCGGCAGGCATCCCGATCGAGGAACTGCGCGCCCGGCTGGATCGGATCGCGACCGTGACCCGCGCGGCGGTCGGCCATATCCCCGCCCATGCCGACTTCATCGCCCGACATTGCGCCGCCGGGCGGTAACGCGTCGGGTCGGGGCGGGACGATCAGGCATGACGCCTGTAACGGCGATCGGCCCTAGCGGTTGTACGCCACCATGTGACGCAGGAACGCATCCGCCTCCAGGGGGCGGGCGATCAGGTAACCTTGTGCCTGCGACCAGCCATGCGCGCGCAGCCATTCCAGCTGCTCGGGCGTCTGGACGCCCTCCGCCGTCATCGTCATCGCAAAGGCGCGTCCCATCTCGCACGCCGCGCGCACGATCGAATCCGACTGGGGCGATCGGCCGATGTCATCGACGAAGCAGCGATCGAGCTTCAGCTTGTCGAAACGGAAACGACGCAAATAGGAGAGCGAGGAATAGCCCGTCCCGAAATCGTCGAGTGCGATGCGAACGCCATGTCGGCGCAGGCGATGCAGCTTTTCCATGGTGCCGTCGCTGTCGCTCATCAGGATCGACTCGGTGATTTCCAGCTCCAGCCGCTCCGCCGCCAGCCCCGATCGCGACAGCGCGGACAGCACCCGCGACGGCAGCAGGTCGTCGCGCAACTGCACACCCGACAGATTGACCGCGACGGTCGCAGCGCCGGGCCAGTTCACGGCATCGCGGCATGCCGTCGCCACGACCCAGTCGCCGATCGCCACGATCTGGCCGGTCTCCTCGGCCAGCGGGACGAAATCGGCGGGCAGCACCTCGCCACGGGTCGGATGATGCCAGCGAAGCAGCGCCTCGGCCCCCGTGATCCGCCCGGATTTCAGGTCGAGCAGCGGTTGATAGACCAGCCGTAATTCGTCACGCGAAAGCGCCGCTTCCAGATCATATTTCATGACCTGGCGGTCGCGCACGCGCGCCGCCATCGGGCAGTCGAAGACGCGGATCGTTCCCCTTCCCGCCTCCTTGGCGCCGTAGAGCGCGATATCGGCCGATTTGAACAGCTCGTTCGCCGAGCCTTGCGCCTGGACCGAGGACGCCACGCCGATACTGGCCGCCAGCCGGATCGCTGTATCCTCCAGCGGGAAGGGCGCGGCGAAGCAGGCGAGCAGCCGATGCGCCAGCGCGATCGCGCTGCCCCCCGCCGGATCGGGCCAGTGGATGACCGCGAACTCGTCACCGCCCAGCCGCGCGAGCACGTCCCCCTCGCCCGTCACCGACCGAAACCGCTCCGCGACCGCGCACAATACCGCATCGCCGACCGGATGGCCCAGCGTGTCGTTGACCTCCTTGAACAAATCGAGGTCGAGCATGAGGACATCGACCGGCCGTTCGGTCCGCCCGGCAAAGGCGCTTTCCAGCACCTGGTTGAACAAGGTCCGGTTTGCCAATCCGGTCAGCGGGTCGCAATGCGCCAGCCGGACGAGCCGCTCGCGGTCGCGTATCCGCCTGGTGATGTTGCGAAAGAAGATCGCCAGCCCCTCGGCGACCGGACAGGCATGGATATGCAGCCAGATATCGGGGTCGGACAGGTGCATCTCGAACCGCTTGGGCTGGCCGGTGCCGATCGCCACCTTCAGGCGCTGGGCCAGGTCGCTCTTGCGAAACTCGGCGAAGCGATCCCAGACCGCATCGCCGACCGCCGCCGCGCGGAACGGGCGAAAGAATTTGGACGCCCGCGCATTGAGATAGGTGATCCGCCAGTCGCGATCGATGACTACCACGCAATCGGTCGTGCTTTCCAGCACGTTGCGGGTAAAGGCCGCGCTTTCGCTCAGCGCCTGCTCGGCCATGACGCGATCATGGATATCCTCGATCGTCCCGTACCAGCGATAGATCGAACCATCCTCCCCCAGACGCGGGGCGGAGCGGGTGTTGAACCAGCGATAGGCCCCGTCCTGCATCCGCACGCGCGCATCGACCCCCGTCGAGGCTCCGGTCGACAAAGCCCGCTGCCACGCCGCAGCGATGACGGGCAGGTCGTCGGGATGAACCGCACTGGTCCAGCCCTCGCCCAATATCTGTTCGGCCGTGCGCCCGGTCAGGGTCAGCCAGCGCGGGTCCACCTCGCGGATGCTGCCGTTCGGATCGGCGGTCCAGGGCATCTGGCGGTTCAACATGCGGGCATGCGCGCCATGATCCGCCAGTTCGTGCAGTTCCCGCCGCGTCTCGGCCAGCTGATCGCGGAGCCGGGCGGTGGTAGCGGCGCTCTCTGCCTCGCGCTGCCACAGGGCCGCCGCGTCCGCTGCCAGCCGTTCGAGCAGCGCCGACGACCGCGCGTCCCAACGCCGTGGCTGCCGGTCGCCGAGCGCCAGCACCCCCGCGCATCCGCCATCCGCGCGCATCAGCGGTGCCGCGGCCCGAAAGGTCGTGGTGCCGCCGTCTTCCTGCACTCCGACCGCCCTCGCCGCGTGACAACACATCACCTCGTCATGCAGAATGCGATCGTCATCCCGATCCTCGCCCCGCGATCCCGCGACGAGGTGGTACTCGCCCCCCTCTTCCAGCAGGACAAAGGCATGGGGCATGGCGAAAAGCTGCCGGGCCAGCGCGCAGAAGCGGGAAAGCACCGTGCCGCCGTCCACGTCCGATCCGTCCATAGAGCATGCAGCCAAGAGGCGATCCTGGTTCCAAGAAAAGCGGGAGAAAGGGTCAGATCCGCCCGAGGCCGGGCGCGACGGCCGCCTCCATAAACTATGTTAACGCAGAATACCGCATCGCCATTTGCGGCCGAAAGGGCCGGTCTGTCCCACTCGGGGGCAGCCCGCCCGCCATTCGGGCTTAGTGGTGGGCTGCCACCACCTGCGCCACGTCATTGGCCGCGGCCGGTCCGGCGGCCACGCGCAGGGAATCGGCCATCAGTCCGGGTGCGGGGCGTCCGTAGAGGAACCCCTGCCCCAGCTGACACCCCAGGTCGCGCAGGCACAGCGCCTGCGCCTCGCTCTCGATCCCTTCGGCGACGACGACCTTGCCCAGGCCGGTGCCCATGCCGACGATCGCCCGGACGATCGCCATCGTCCCTCCCTCGGACTGCTCGATGCTCGACACGAAGGAGCAGTCGATCTTGATCCGGTCCACCGGCAACTGGCGGAGATGCACCAGCGAGGCATAGCCGGTGCCGAAATCGTCGAGCGCGATCGTCACGCCCGCATCGTGCAGGATGCGGAGATTGGCCAATATCGTGTCCGCCGTCCGGTCGAGCATCACCCCCTCGGTCACCTCGACGCACAGCCGCGACGCCGCGATACCGTGATGCGCGAGCCGGTCGAGGACATTGCGCGCCGAGCGCGGGCCCGAGAGCTGGGCCGAGGTGAAATTCACGCTCAGCACGCCCATCCGCTCGCCATGCTCGCGCAGCTGGAGCAGCGCGAGTTCGAGGACATGTTCCTGGATGCGCAGGCCGATCCGCTCCGCCACCAGCACATCGGCGAAGCGATCGGGCGCCATCAGGCCGTAACGCGGGTGGTTCCAGCGGAGCAGGGCTTCATAGCCGCAGACCCGCGTGGTCTCCAGCGAGACGATCGGCTGGAGATAGAGCTGGAACTCGCCCCGCTGGAGCGCGGCCTCGACATCGCTGGTGAATTCCAGCTGCAGGTCGCGCAGGCTGCGCTGCAAGGGGTCGAACCGGATATAGCGCGCGCGCCCGAGCCGCTTGGCGGTATAGAGCGCCAGATCGGCATTCTGATACAGCATGTCTAGCGCGTCGGCATCGTCGGGATAGCGCGCCGCGCCGATGCTGAGCGACAGGGTGCAGTTGCTGTCGGTCGGGTGCCAGCGGTCGCCTTGGACGGTCATGATCGCCTCGGACAGCGCGGTTTCGGCCTCGACCGATCCGGGGCACAATATGGCGAATTCGTCACCGCCGATCCGCGCCACCCGGACGTCGGGCAACAGCCGGGTGGCCTGGGACAAAGCGGAACCAACGCTGAGCAGCAGGGCATCGCCGCTGGCATGGCCCAGCCGGTCGTTGACGTCCTTCAGATAATCGACGTCGATCAGGAACAGGCTGAACGGGACATGGCCCTTGATGAGGTCGTTGGCATGCTGCTGGAACGCGGCGCGGTTGCCCAGCGCGGTCAGGAAGTCGGTATGCGCGGCGATCCGCAGCGTCTTGGTCTCCGCCATGTCGACCTCGCGGCGCTGGCGCGCGAGTTCGAGCTGGTGGCGGATCAGGCGGAACCGGTCGGCGATCGCCAGCGACAGGACCAGCGCCTCGAAGGCCAGCGCGGCGAAGGTCGCCAGGTCGACCAGATCATTTTGCGGCGCGAAGCCCAGGTTGCGCGCGAGGCGCAGCAGGAACAGGCAGATGACCGGCCCCCAGCCGATCATGTAGAACCAGATGACCCGGCTGCCGCGCCGCACCGCGATGCCGCAGGACAGCGCGATGATCGCCGAGGTTCCCGCGATGACATAGTTGAGCAGGCGGTCGGTGAGGATGACCGGAAACCACATGTCCGCCGCCGCCACGAAGCCCATGACCGCCCCCGCCACGGCCAGCACGCGCCCCGCCCGGACGAAGCCGCGCGGCAATATCCCCTCCTCGATCACCGAGAAGAAGAACATGTTGCACGCCGCCACCATCAGGCCGACCAGCACATAATCCAGCCGGAACGCCACCGGGCCCACCAGTTGCGGCACCACAAAGGCCGCCGCATTGGTCCAGACCAGCCCATAAGCGAGCGAGACGGAGACCCAGAGCAGATACCAGCGCTGAAACGCCAGACGCCGCCCGGTATGGATGACGAGATTGTAGAGGAAGGCCGAGAGCAGCGTCCCGGTGAAGAGCCCGATCAGCAGCAGCCACTTCACCTCGCCCGTGGTCAGCGCCGAACCCGGCATCGCCACGACCTTGCGCATCAGCGACAGGTCGTCGATCCGCCGAAAGCCCAGATACAGGCCGCGAATGTCACGACCGGGCACCGTCATCGGGAATTTCAGCAGTCCCCCCGGCGCCCAGTTGCCCCCCAGCTCGGAGGACGACCAGCTCCGGCGCGTCATGCCCCGGTCGGTCACGGTCATCACCGCGATGCGGTCGAACCGCACCTGGTCGACCAGCAGGCTCCACGGCGAGGCCAGCCCCCCGAGATGCGACGGGTCCAGCCGCAGCCACAGCCACTGGTCGCTGTCGGTCGGGGCATCGGCGCCGCAGCGATAGGACGCGGCGGCGATCGCGGCATCGCCCGCCATGTCCGGCAGCGCCGCGCTACACACCGAGCGATGGAGATCGACGCCGGCGGCCGACGCGACTCCCGGCGCAAGGCCGATCAGGACGGCCAGCATGACCAGCCGCAGCGCTTTGAACATGGACAGCAATTTTTGCGGCCCCCACCGCCGATCGATAACGAACCGTCACTAAATTGGACATCTTAACAAAGATGAAAACGCGTCCTATCACGCGGCGTGCCAAGGTTGCTAGGCCGGATTGCCCGAAGAAAACCGGGACATACCGGGTGACCTTGCCCCATGGCGAGACTATCAGGCGCCCTGCGACGCGGCCGAGGACGGGCCGAGGCTGCTCGGCCATAACATGCCGCTCGAGACGGGCGAAGGACAGGACCAGACGTAATGACGACGACCATAGCGCTTCGCCCCGAGGCGCATTTGCGCACCGACTGGACCCGCGCCGAGATCGCCGCGCTGTTCGACCTGCCCTTCACCGAGCTGCTGTTCCGCGCGGCCGAGGTCCACCGCGCGCATCATGCCGCCGACGAGGTGCAGCTGTGCACCTTGTGCTCGATCAAGACCGGCGGCTGCCCCGAGGATTGCGGTTACTGCTCGCAAAGCGCCTCGGCGGAAAGCGACGTGAAGGCGGAAAAGCTGATGGACGTCGACGCGGTACTGGCGGCCGCCGCCGAGGCCAAGGCGGCGGGATCGCAGCGTTTCTGCATGGGGGCCGCTTGGCGTTCGCCGAAGGAGCGCGACATGGACAAGGTCGTCGCCATGGTCGAGGGCGTGAAGGCCATGGGGCTGGAGACCTGCATGACGCTGGGGATGCTCGACGCCCCCCAGGCGCAGCGGCTGGCCGCAGCGGGGCTCGACTATTACAACCACAATATCGACACCTCGCCGGAGAACTACGCCAACGTCATCACGACGCGCTGTTTCGAGGACCGGCTGGAGACGCTGTCGAACGTGCGCGAGGCGGGCATTTCGGTGTGCTGCGGCGGGATCGTCGGCATGGGCGAGACGCGCGGCGACCGGGTGGGCTTCGTCCATGCGCTCGCCACCTTGCCGCGCCACCCGGAAAGCGTGCCGGTCAATGCGCTGGTGCCGGTCAAGGGCACGGTGCTGGGCGACATGCTCGCCGACACGCCGCTCGCGCGGATCGATGACATCGAGTTCGTCCGCACCGTCGCGGTCGCGCGCATCACCATGCCGATGAGCATGGTCCGCCTGTCGGCGGGCCGTGAGAGCATGTCGGCGGCGACGCAGGCTTTGTGCTTCCTGGCGGGGGCGAATTCGATCTTCACCGGCGACAAGCTGCTGACCGCGGGCAATGCGGGCGACGATGCCGACACCGCGCTCTTCGCCAAGCTGGGCCTGAAGCCGATGGAAGGCGCCGAGCCCATGCGGGTCGCGGCGGAATAATCCTCGAGCCCCCCGGCGCGAACCGGGGGCCACCGCCGCTCACCCCTGACGCAGCGCCCAGGCCGGAGTCGCGCGGCTGGCGCGCAAGGCCTGCCCCAGCACCGTCGCCACGGCGATGACGACCGCCCCCAGGCTGGGCGCGGCGAAATGGAGCGGCGACAATGCGATCCGGTCGCCGAACCCCGCCAGCCACAGGCGCAGCGCCACATAGGCCAGCGGCCAGGCCAGCAGGTTCGCGATCAGGATCGGCCGGAGGAAGCGGAGCAGCAGCAACCGCACGATATCCGCCGACGACGCCCCCAGGGTCTTGCGGATACCGATCTCCCGCACCCGCCGCGCGGTGTCGAACGAGGCAAGGCCCCATAGGCCGACACAAGCGATCAGAACCGACATGGCCGCCCCGATCGCGAACAGGCGGGCCGCCTGATCGTCGCTCGTATAGAATTCCGCCAGCCGCTGGTCGGCGGTCCGCGCGTCCAGCGGTATCTGGGGCGCCAGCCGACGCCAGGTCGCCCGCACCCGCGCCAGCATGACCGACGCGTCCCCGGTGTAGCGGATGGCCGCGATCGCATTCGGCGGCCCGTCGCGATGATATTGATAGAAGGTGACCATGTCGGGCGCGCGGGGCGAGCCGAAGCGCAACTGGTCGATCACCCCGATGATCGTCCGGGGATTGCTGCGCCCGACCGTCTTACCGATCGCCTCCGCCGGCCTGCGGAAACCCAACGCGCGCGCGGCGGTCCGGTTGATGACGACGTTGCGTCCGTCCTTCCACCGGGTCCAGTCGCTGGCGTCGTCGGCGCGGTGAGCGTCGTCGAAGACGCGCCCGGCGAGCAATATGGGGGCATAGGTCCGGAAGAAATCGGGCCCGACGATCAGATTGCCGATCGTCAGCGGCGCTCGTCCCGGCAAGTCGAGCATGTCCACATTCTCCGATCCGCCCCCCGGTGCCGAGGAAGCGGCCCCGACCGAGACGACACCGGGCAGGCGGCGAAAGGCCGCCAGGATCGGGCGTGCCTGATCGGGGAAGATGCGCTTGTCGGCGAGCGAGGGAATAAGCATCAGCCCCTCGCGCCGAAAGCCCAGATCGGATCGCCGCACATGCAGCGTCTGCGCGACCAGAACCGTCGTGGCGATCAGGAAGGCGATGGTGAGCCCGAACTGGATCACCACCAGCGCCTCACGACCGCGCATCCCCGCCCGCCCACCCCCCGGCGCGTGCGCGGAGGCCAGGACCGCCGCCGCCGGGAAGCGCGACAGGACCATCGCCGGATAGACGCCCGCCATCCCCCCGACGGCCAGCGCCATGCCCGCCAGGATCGGCAGGGCCAGCGCATAGGGAAAGGCCAGCGACAATCCGCCCGCCGCATTGACCAGCGGCAGGCTCAGCTCGGCCAGGATCATGCCGGCCAGCGTCGCGACCGCCGCCATCGCCACCGCTTCGCCCAGGAACTGGCGGATCAGCCGGGCGCGATCCGCCCCCAGCACCTTGCGCATCGCCACTTCGCGCGCCCGAAGCCCCGCCTGCGCGGTCGCCAGATTCACATGGTTGATAATTGCGATCAGCAGGGTCAGCAGGCCGACCAGCCCCAGCGTCACCACGGTCAGCTTGCGCGCGCCGACCTCGGCACCGCCCGGCGGCTCGAGATGGAAGCGCGCGATGGGCAGCAGCGGCAGGGAAATCACCTTGGCGGGATCGGGGCCCAGATCCTGTCCGGCATGGCGCCGGATGAAGGCGGGCATCCGCGCCTCGAACGCGCGCGCGGCCGCGGCATCGGGAAAGCGCAGATAGGTCATCGCATCGACCGTGCCCCATTTGTACCAATCCCACCGCGCGGGCGGCGGCTTGCGCGGCATCGGGATCAGGATCGAGATTTGCAGGTCGCTGTTCCGGGGCAGATCCTCGAAGATTCCCGCGACCCGATAGCTTTCGGGGGTATCGACCGCGATGGTCAGGCTCTGCCCGATGGGGTCGGCATCCCCGAATAGCCTGCGCGCCTCGGTCCGGCTGAGCAGCGCGCCGGACGGGTCCTTCAGCGCGCGCCGCCCGTCGCCGCGCAGCATCGGCAGGTCGAAGACATCGAAAAAGCCCGGATCCACCTGCGCGACATCGGCGACGATCGCGTCGTCCTGTCGCACAATGCTGCCCCCCTGTCTGCCGCCCCGGATGCGCGTGCCGACCAGCGCCGGAAAATCCTGCCGCATTTGTTCGAACAGGCCCGCCATCGTCATCGGATAGGCACCGTTGAACGGACTGCCGGGCAGATGCAGCTCGGTCCGGACGAGATAGATATGCCGATGATCGGGAATCCATCGCTCGAAGCTGCATTCGAAACGGACATAGAGCCCCAACACCAGGAACACCGCGATCCCGACCGCCAGCCCGCCGATGTTGAGAAGGGCGTGCCCCATATGGCGGGTCGTCGCCCGGTAGAGCGCGGTCAGGGCCAAGCTGTTCATCGACGCCTCTCCGTTCGAAAGCCGATCCTTTCGCGGGCCGAGCGCGCCCTGTCGCCGCCCCTTGCACGTCCCGGATGATCGGTCATCATGGATGGAGTGTCACTGTCCAGCGCCGGAAACGCCAACCCCTTATGAACAAAGACTTCTCCTGTCCGGCGTCGACCCAGGCCCAAGCAGGACGGAACATTATGTCCGCCGACGGACAGTCGCCCGACCTGTCAAGCCCATGGACGATATTGCTGGTCGAGGACGATCCGGTCGTGGCGGGCGCGACCGATATCCTCTTTCGGCTGGCCGGACACCGGCTGGACATCGCCGCCGATCCCCAGGCGGCCTATTCGCTGCTCGCGCGGCGTCGCTATGACGCGATCCTGCTCGACATGAACTTCACCGCCGGTCGGACGAACGGCGAGGAAGGCCTGTCCTGCATCGCGCGGATCATGGCCGAGGACCCTGACGCGCGGATCATCGTCATCACCGCGCATAGCGGCATCCGGATCGCGGTCGCCGCGATGCAGGCGGGCGCGCGCGACTTCCTGATGAAACCGTGGCGCAAGGACGATCTGCTCGCGAAGTGCACGGCCGCGATCGGCGCGCGCGGTCCCGCCGCAAGTCCGTCTGTGGATCGATCGGGTGGCGGCCTCCTGCTGCTGGGCAATTCGGTCGCCATGGAAAGCATGCGCGCGACGATCCGGCGGGTCGGGCCGACCGTCGCCAATATCTGCGTCACCGGCCGATCCGGATCGGGCCGCACCCTGGCGGCCTTGGCGGTCCATACCGCGTCGCGCGAGGCGGACCGCCCGCCGCAGCGGATCGACCTTCGCGATCCGGACCAATGGCCGTCGCTCGACGGTGCGCACGGCACCCTCCTCCTACGCCACCCGGAGCGGCTGGACGCGGTGGCGCAGGCGCGGCTGCTCGACCGCCTGTCGCCCGGATTGCGGTGTATCAGCGTGGCGGACGGGCTGGGATCGCTGACCCCTGCGCTGCACCGGCGCCTTTGCACCCTGGAGATTGCGGTGCCGCCGCTCCAGGCGCGGCGGGACGATGCGGTCGTCCTGGCGCGTCATTTCGCCCAGGTCGCGGCAGAGGCCTATGGTCATGCCTCGGTCCGGCTGACGCCCGCCGCCGAAGCGGTCTTGGCCGCGACCGACTGGCCCGACGAGGTGCGCGGGCTGGCGGCGGCAGTCGAGCGCGCGGTCCTGCTGTCCGATGACGGGGTGATCGACGCAGCCGCGCTCCGCCCCGTCGGCCCCCTTTCGCCGTCGGTCGCGACCGACGCGGCGCCCGCTTTCCGCCTGGAGGATGCCGAACGATCGATGATCGAGGCCGCGTTGAAGGAGCATCGGCACAATATCTCGCGCGCGGCCTCGGCCCTGGGGATCAGCCGGGGCACGCTCTACCGACGCATGGCGCAGCATGGCCTCTAGCGCCGGGCGATCGGCGATCGCGACGGCGCTGTCCCTTGCCATGGCGGGGGCGGCGGCGGGCCTGGCATGGGCGCATGGATTGTGGCTGGCCATGGCCGGCGCGTTGCTCGTCATCGCATGGCTGACGCTGCGCAGCCTGCTGGCGACCGGGCGCCCCGCCATCGCCGCACCGCCGACCGCGAGCGAGGCGGATCGCGAGGCCCTGGTCCACGGCGCATTGCTCGACGCCTCCCCTACCCCCTTGCTGCTGGTCGATGGAGGGGATGCCCGCGCGCTCAATCGCGCCGCACGCCGCCTGTTCGATACCGATGACTGTATCCTGCCGCCCCCGCCATCCCTGTTCGATCGCGAGGCCACGCATCTCCGCCATGCCGGGCGAAGCTGGCGCGCCAACCGTGTCGAACTCGGCACGAGATCCGTCGTCGCGCTGGTCGATGTCGAGAGCGAGGAGCGGACGGCGGAGGCGCGTGCCGGGGCCGAGATGATCCAGGTGCTGGGCCATGAGCTGCTCAACGGCCTGGTGCCGATCGTCTCGCTCGCCGAATGCGGACTCGCCGCGATCGAGGCGAAGGGCGACGAGCGCCATCTCCTGCCGGAGATCCTGACGACCCTCGCGCGCCATGCCGAGGGGTTGCAGCGCTTTGCCGAGACCTATCGGTCGCTGGCCCGCCTGCCCCCACCGGTCAAGCAACCGGTCCGCCTGAATGACCTGATCGAGGATCTGGCGCGGCTCTTCGCCAGCCGCTGGCCCGACGCGGTCCTGACGATCGCGATCCCTGTGCCCCGGACCGGAATGGTCGACCGCGACCAGCTTGCCCAGGCGATCTGGGCACTTCTGCAAAATGCCGTGGAGGCGGTGGATGCCGACAGGGCGGCGGTGACCGTGTCGGTAAGCGGACAGGACGGGTTGGTCGCCATCGACGTCACCGACAATGGGCGAGGCGTTCCCCCCGACCAGGCCACCGCCATCTTCCGCCCCTTTGCCACGACCAAGACCCATGGCACCGGCATCGGCCTCAGCCTCGCGCGCCGGATCGCCCAGGCGCATGGCGGGTCGCTCGACCTTCTGGCCCTGACACCCGCCACCTTCCGCCTGCGGGTGCCGGGTGCGTAACCCCTACTGGCGATCATGCCGGGTCGGGTGATAGCCGACAGCGAATGTCCGCCGCGTTACGGCTCTCGAATATCGGGAAAGCTGTAAGCCGACGGTTCGTCCTCCGCCGTCCCGGTCGCGAACACCGCGACGTCGTCCTGCACCACCTCCAGCCGCGCCCAACGGTCCCACCCGATATGGATGAAGTCGGGCGGGCCGAAGACACGCACGGCGCGGACATATTCCTCACCGCGAAAGCCGACGAAGTGAAGCGCCATCGCTCGGGCTCAAGCGCCCTCGCGCCGTGCACCGGCGATCATGCGGCGTGCGATCGCCTGGACCGCCGCATCATCCTTGTCCACGCCGTCCGCCGGATCGCCGAGGTGTTCGAGGCTGCCCTCCAGGAAATCGAGTAGGCCGGGATGCTGTCGCTCGACATATTCCATCGTCTTGAACAGCAGATGTTCGGTCGCGATCTCGCGACGGCGGGTCTGGGTGGCAATATCGGTCATCCTGTCCTCCTGTCGGTCAGCGGTTCGGGCGGGCGAAGAGGCGGGACACGCCGAACCCGGCCAGCGCGCCGATGCCCGCAAGGCCACCGCCGACGCCCAGCTTGAGCAGATCGCGCTGCCGCGACGTGAAGAACTCGCGTCGATGGTCGATCGCTCGATCGGTCGAGTCGCCGTCGATCCGCGCAGGACCGGCGACCGGCTGATCGAGATTGCCCGGCTTGTTGCTGGCCGGGGCACCCAACTGGTCCTTGGCAAAGCCGCTCGCCTGCCGATCGGCGAAACCGGGAGCCAGCGACTGGGCGATCGCCATCTGGATGGTCGATCGGCCGACCCAGATCTCACGCTCCGGCCTGTCGATCGCCGACAGGATCGCCTCTGCACAGACACGCGGATCGAATAGCGGATCGGGCAGCACCTGCTCGCGCCCGGTATGATTGCGCGCCCAGCCGGGCTGCGGCGTGTTGACGGCGGGCAGATAGACGACGGTCAGCGTCACCGGCACCTTGTCGGCGATCAGCTCGGCGCGCAGCGCGTCGGTGAAGCCCGAGACGGCGAACTTGGCCGCGCAATAGGCGGCCTGAAGCGGCACCGCCCGGATGCCAAGCCCCGACGAAACCTGGATGATAGCCCCGCGCCGCCGCGGTTTCATATGCCGCAGCGCGGCCAGCGTGCCATAGACCTGACTGAGATAGGTGGTCGCGGTGACGCGCTGATATTCCTCCGCACTGATCCGGTCGGCGGGCGCGACGACCGTCGACATCGCGTTATTGACCCAGGCTTCGATGGGCCCCAACTCCCGCTCGATCCGGTCCGCCGCCGCATCGACCGCCGCCGCGTCGGCAACATCCGCGCTGATCGCCAGAACTCCGCCGCCATGCTTGACCAGCATGGCACGCGCCTCCTCCAGCCGCGCCGCATCCCGCGCGATGATCGCGACATTCCATCCAGCCTTCGCCAACGCCTCGGCCGTCGCCAAGCCGATGCCCGCGCTCCCACCCGTCACCACCGCCGTTCTCGTCATCGCCTGTCCTTCCCGTTGCGTGGGTGGGACGCGCGTGGAAAGGGTTGGTTGCCGCGAAAAATGCGCGAGGGTGATGCGGCATGGAGGCGGGGTGATCTACGGCTTAGACATCCCATTGCTATTAGGCGATTTTTATTCGCCTGAGCAGATAGACCGGACCATGGCGGACTAACGGCTATGTGAAGACCATCGGCCCGACTTCAGCCCCGTTCACCCATTACTGGCGGATCGTCGCGGATCTGGGCGGGGGCCGGACGGAGGTGTTCTGGGGTCACGCGAAATCGCGGAAAAAAGCCATGGTGCATGACGCGTCGCTGGCGGAAGCGGCACGCAAGCGCGGCTGGGTGGGGCACAGATTCGAGGTGGTGGAATTGGCGGAGAGCGAGGATCCGCCAGCGGCCCTGCCGCCGAGGAGGGGCGGGCGTCGTCGCTGAGGCGTGAACGCGCCAATCCGCCACCAGCTATGCCGTGGCGGTTTCGTATGGGATGATGTGGGGTGTGTATGGTTGCGGGGGCAGGATTTGAACCTGCGGCCTTCAGGTTATGAGCCTGACGAGCTACCGGGCTGCTCCACCCCGCGACTGAGCTGAGCCGCACGGCGGCACGCTTCATGCGTGGTGTCGTGGGGCTGAGCGCCCCGGGCTGAGTGCCCGAGGAAACAAGTGAATGGGTTTTGTGTATACGCGGACTATAATGCCTGGCGACGCCCTACTCTTCCACTGCTTGAGCAGTAGTACCATTGGCGCAGTCGGGTTTCACGGCCGAGTTCGGGATGGGATCGGGTGGGACACCGACGCTATGGCCACCAGGCAATAGAGTCCGCGAATACTGACCCCGCTTTGTGGGCGGGGTGATGGGTATAAAATCGATGCGTGCACTGGCTGTATTGATGACCGCACCCTGCCATCTAGCCCAGGGCTGATGGTGGGGGTGTGGAGCTCTCAAGCGCGAATAGGACAATTAGTATCGGTTAGCTCCATGCGTTACCGCACTTCCACATCCGATCTATCGAGGTCGTGGTCTTCGACCGTCCTGAGAAATCTTATCTTGAGGGAGGCTTCCCGCTTAGATGCTTTCAGCGGTTATCCCGTCCGTACATAGCTACCCTGCTGCGCCGTTGGCACGACGACAGGTACACCAGAGGTACGTTCAACCCGGTCCTCTCGTACTAGGGTCAACTCCTCTCAAATTTCGACGCCCACGGCAGATAGGGACCAAACTGTCTCGCGACGTTCTGAACCCAGCTCACGTACCACTTTAATTGGCGAACAGCCAAACCCTTGGGACCTGCTCCAGCCCCAGGATGTGATGAGCCGACATCGAGGTGCCAAACAACCCCGTCGATATGAGCTCTTGGGGGTTATCAGCCTGTTATCCCCGGCGTACCTTTTATCCGTTGAGCGATGGCCCTTCCACGAGGGACCACCGGATCACTATGACCGACTTTCGTCTCTGCTCGACTTGTCAGTCTCGCAGTCAGGCTGGCTTATGCCATTGCACTCTAACAGCCGGTTTCCAACCGGCCTGAGCCAACCTTCGCGCGCCTCCGTTACTCTTTAGGAGGCGACCGCCCCAGTCAAACTACCCGCCACAGAGGGTCCCTGTACCGGTTTCACGGTACGAGGTTAGACATTAAACAACAACAGGGTGGTATTTCACCTATGGCTCCACATCGGCTGGCGCCAATGCTTCAAAGCCTCCCACCTATGCTACACAGTTCTTGTCCAATGCCACTCTGAAGCTGCAGTAAAGGTGCACGGGGTCTTTCCGTCTAACCGCGGGTACTCCGCATCTTCACGGAGAATTCAATTTCGCTGAGCATGTCCTGGAGACAGTGGGGAAGTCGTTACGCCATTCGTGCAGGTCGGAACTTACCCGACAAGGAATTTCGCTACCTTAGGACCGTTATAGTTACGGCCGCCGTTTACCTGGGCTTCATTTCAGAGCTTGCACTCCTCCACTTAACCTTCAGGCACCGGGCAGGCGTCAGGCCCTATACGTCGTCTTGAAGCCGACTTAGCAGAGCCCTGTGTTTTTGCTAAACAGTCGCTACCCCCTGGCCTGTGCCCCCCATGAGAGCTTGCGCTTACATGGGGCCTCCTTCTTCCGAAGGTACGGAGGCAATTTGCCGAGTTCCTTCAGGACACTTCTCTCAAGCGCCTTGGTATACTCTACCTGACCACCTGTGTCGGTTTCGGGTACGGTCTATACGGTGGGGCTATTTCCCGGGACCTCTTCGAGGCACGTCCAATCCGATAAGGACGTACAACACACGAGATCCGTCACACACCACCAGGCCCACGAATATTAACGTGGTTCCCATCGACTACCCCCTTCGGGCTCGTCTTAGGGGCCGGCTCACCCTGCGCGGATTAGCCTTGCGCAGGAACCCTTGGTCTTTCGGCGAGAGGGCATCTCACCCTCTTTATCGCTACTCATGTCTGCATTCGCACTTCCGATACCTCCACGACCCATTACCAGATCGCTTCGCAGGCTTACGGAACGCTCCGCTACCGCGTACACAAAGTGTACACCCTAAGCTTCGGTGCGTGTCTTGAGCCCCGTTACATCTTCGCCGCAGAAACCCTTGTTTAGACCAGTGAGCTGTTACGCTTTCTTTAAAGGATGGCTGCTTCTAAGCCAACCTCCTGGTTGTTTTGGGATTTCCACATGCTTTCCCACTTAGACACGACTTGGGGACCTTAGCTGTAGGTCAGGGCTGTTTCCCTTTTGACGACGGACCTTAGCACCCGCCGTCTGTCTCCCGAGTATCACTCATAGGTATTCGGAGTTTGGTTAGTATTGGTAGATCTCGCGACCCCCGCAACCATCCAGTGCTCTACCCCCTATGGTGTCCGCTCGAGGCACTACCTCAATAGTTTTCGCGGAGAACCAGCTATTTCCCGGCTTGATTGGCCTTTCACCCCTAAGCACAACTCATCCGGTAACTTTTCAACGTTAATCGGTTCGGACCTCCAGTGCGTGTTACCGCACCTTCATCCTGGTCATGCATAGATCGCCGGGTTTCGGGTCTAATACTTCAAACTAAAGCGCCCTATTCAGACTCGCTTTCGCTGCGCCTACACCTATCGGCTTAAGCTTGCTTGAAACATTAAGTCACAGACCCATTATGCAAGAGGTACGCAGTCACCCCACGCTGTCCGAAGACTTGGGAGGCTCCTACTGCTTGTAGGCAATCCGTTTCAGGTACTGTTTCACTCCCCTCATCGGGGTGCTTTTCACCTTTCCCTCACGGTACTAGTTCGCTATCGGTCATGTACGAGTATTTAGGCTTGGAGGGTGGTCCCCCCATGTTCAGACAGGATTACACGTGTCCCGCCCTACTCGAGTCCTGACACATCACTTTCGCATACGGGGCTGTCACCCGCTATGGCCGAACTTTCCAGATCGTTCTGCTAGTTGAATGTCAGGCACTGGCCTGGTCCGCGTTCGCTCGCCACTACTAACGGAATCTCGGTTGATGTCTTTTCCTCCGGCTACTGAGATGTTTCAGTTCACCGGGTTCGCTTCTCGAAACCTATGTATTCAGTCTCAAGATACCTGAACCAACTAACCCTTACAGAGCCGAACGTCAGCACGCGTGAAGCGTGCCGCCGAGCGGCTCAGCTAAGGATTAATCGGATAGGTGGGTTTCCCCATTCGGAAATCGTCGGGTCAAAGGTTGCTCACACCTCACCGACGCTTATCGCAGCGTGCCACGTCCTTCATCGCCTGTACATGCCAAGGCATCCACGAATTGCCCTTACCTCACGCTTGAGAGCCCACACCACCACCATCAA